>NZ_LQPC01000029.1 GCF_002101705.1 Mycolicibacterium iranicum
ACCCGGGCCCGGGTCCGCGACCGCGGGGTGAGCATCACCGAAAGCACAGAGGGCGTCACCGAGATCATCGCCCGCCTCAAAGGCCCTGATGCCGCCCTGTACTGGCGCCGCCTCACCGTGATGGCCCACGGCGTATGCCCGCAGGATCCGCGCACGCTGGATCAGCGCCGCGCTGACGCCCACGGCGCGATCGGGGCCGGGTTCTTTCATCTGGCCTGTGAATGCGGCACCCCTGACTGCCCCGCAGCGGTGGATGACGGCCGCGGCTCGGCGGTGGTGGTCCACATCTACACCGAACACGCCGCCCTCACCGCCCAGCCCGACCCGCTCACCAACGGCGAAGACCCCCAATGCCGCGCCCTCAACAACGCCGCGATGAAGGATGCCGCCGAGGGCAGCGACACCCCTGAACACGGGGATGAGGCCGAGCACGGTGACGCTCCTGAAGGCAGTTCTGCGCAGCCCAGCGCCGAGGGCAGCGAGGTGACCGATGAACCCGATCGGCGTGCCGCGTTCCTACGGCCCCCGCCGGGAGTCATCGTCGGCTTCGGTCATGTGCCCGCCGAAGAAATCGCCGCCCGCATCGCCACCGGGGCCACCCTCAGACATCTGACCCCGCCGGGAATCAACCCCCAGAACCGATACCGACCGAGCACCGCCCTCGACGAATGGGTTCGGGCGCGGGATCTGACCTGCCGCTTCCCGCAATGTGATCGCCCCGCCGCCTACGCCGATTTCGACCACACCACCCCCTGGCCGGTCGGCCCCACCCACGCCTCAGCGGGCAAACTGCTGTGCCGCCAACACCACCTCGCCAAAACCTTCTGGGCGGGCTGGTCAGAGGTCCAGCATCCCGACGGCACCATCATCTGGACCACCCCGGCAGGACGCACCTACACCACCCGACCCGGCAGCGCGCTGCTGTTCCCCACCGTCAACACCACCAGCGCCCCCGTCAACCTCCCCGCCCAACCACCCACCAGCGCGCACAAGATCCGCACCATGCCCACGCGGCGACAACGCAACCGCGCCAAAACAATCCGCTACCGCATCAAAGCCGAACGCGCACTCAACGACGCCTACGTCGCCGAACGCAACAAACCACCACCATTCTGACGGGTCCGCCGACCCAGACTTAGCTGGCTTCCTCGACCGGCTTCGGCTGTGCCGGTGGCGCGGGCAGCACCTCGAACAACTCCCGCTCAATCTTTCGCCTCACCTCGGTGTCCGCCTCGGGCAGGACAATTCCGAAAGCGTCAACCACCGACGATCCCAGCGTCGTCACCTTCGCCCATTCGATATCGGCTCCCGCACGTTCGAAGACACCTGTGAGCACCGCGAGCAACCCGGCGCGATCGGTGGCACGGATCTCGGCGACCGCTCGCCCCTCGACGGCCCCCTCGTGCCACAGCACCCGGGGCGGCGCGGCGGGAGCGTTGATGGGGACAGCGGCCCGAATCTCGCCGGCGCGGCCCGTATTCGCGCTCTCCTTCTCCTTCTTCTCCAGCGCTCCCATGACATCAAGGTCGCCCTCGATCGCGAGAATCAGTTGCTGGCGCAATAATTCGGCCGCGGGCGGCGACCCGAAATGCGGTGACACCACGAAGGTGTTGATGGCGGAGCCCTGATACCCGTTGACCGATGCCGAGTGCACGCGTAGTGAGTTGAGCGCCAACACCCCGGCGGCTTTCGACAACAGCCCGCGGCTGTCGGGCGCGATCATGGTCACATTGAAGATGTGCGCGGTGTCGGCGGGTGTCAGCTCGACGTGCACGCCGTCACCCGCGAGCGATAGGAACCGCGGCTCCACGGGATCGGGTTGAGGCAGCGGCTCGCCGGCCATCACCAGCCGGCAGCGGCGGACCAGGTCACCGATCAGCGATGCCTTCCAGTCGCCCCACACGCCGGGACCGGTCGCCAGCGAATCCGCCTCGGCCAGTACGTGCAGCAATTCGAGGACGACGAGATCTCCGTCGAGCGCGTCAACCACCGCGGCGATGGTGGCGGGATCCTGGAGGTCGCGCCGAGTGGCGGTGTGCGGCAACAGCAGATGGTGCCGTACCACCTGAGACAGGACTTTGATGTCGGAGGGCCACAGACCGAGGCGGCTGCCGATCTGCTGGGCCAGCTCGGCGCCGATGATGCTGTGATCGCCGCCGCGGCCCTTCCCGATGTCGTGTACCAGCGCGCCCAGCAGCAACAGGTCGGGCCGGGACACCCTGGTGGTGAACGCGCTTGCCCGCGAGACTGTTTCGACCAGATGCCGGTCCACCGTCCAGATGTGCACCACATCGCGAGGCGGGAGGTCGCGGACCGCGCCCCACTCAGGGAAAAGTCTGCCCCATAGTCCGGTGCGGTCGAGCGCTTCGATCGTGCTGACCGCGGACGGTCCCGCGGCGAGCATGACCAAGAGGTCCTTGAGCGCCTGCCTCGGCCACGGGGTGCGCAGTTCGGGGGCGGCCTCGACCAGACGGCTCAGCGTCGACGCCGCAATCGGCAGCCCGGTGGTGGCAGATGCGGCCGCCACGCGCAGGATCAGACCGGGATCGCGTTCCGGCCGGGCGTCCCGCGCGAGGATGACCTCTCCGGCGAACTCGACGACACCCTCGTCCAGCGGACGGCGCACCGGCCTGCGAAGTGCGGACAGCCCCCGACGCGGCAATGCGTTGGCCGCCGTTCGGATTCCGGCGTCAACGTAGAAGCTGACGGTGCGTGCCGCATCGGACAGCGCACGCGCGAGGTCGAAGCGGTCCCCGATGCGAAGCGCGGCGCCGATCTCGTCGGCATGCTGCGCCAGCAGCAATTCCCGATCGCGGCCGGCGACGCGGTGCAATTCGGTTCGCACATTCAGCAGCGAAAGGTGCGCTTCGCCAAGGGTTTCGGTCGGCGAGGCCAGGGAGCGGCTCGGGTAGACGTCGGCGAGCTGCGCGATCGCCAACGCGTTGAGAAGCTGAACGTCACGCAGACCGCCTCTGCCGCACTTGAGGTCGGGCTCGGCGCGGTGTGCGATCTGCCCGCTGCGCTGCCACCGCGCCCTGGTGTGTTCCACCAGTTCGTCGAATCGCGACGCGATTCCGGTCCGCCACTGGCGACGCGCGCCGCCGATGAGCAACGCGGACAGGTCGCCGTCTCCGGCGATGTGCCTGGCTTCGAGCATGGCCAGTCCGGCTGAGATGTCCTCCCCGGCGACGCGAAGCGCCTCCGGCACAGTTCGCACACTGTGGTCGATGCGAATGTTGGCGTCCCACAACGGGTACCAGAGCAGTTCGGCGACCTCGCCGACGATCTCGTCAGGCATGTTGTCGTGCAACAGCATGAGGTCCAGATCGGAGTATGGCAGCAGTTCACCGCGGCCCAGACTGCCCGTGGCGACGATCGCAAAACCACTCGTGGCGGTGATCCCGATTTCGGTTGCCTTGGTGTTGAGCCAGAAGTCGTGCAGGTCCAGGAGCGCATCGCGCAACGCCGCCGAGTCGAGTTGGCGTGCGCTGCCCGCCAACAACTGTTCCGCGGCGGCGACGAGATCGGTTGCCGGACGTGACGAGACCGCCGCCGGACGCTCCCAACGGGAAGCGCCGGCGGCGGGCTGCGATTTCGAATTCTTCACGAGTTGTCCTCCCGGCACTTGACGATCCAGTACTCACACGGCGCAACTGCCGGGAGACGACCTCTCATTCCACGATACGGATCAAAGGGCATCAGCCCCGCGCTCGCCGGTACGCACCCGGACAACGGTTTCGACCGGGCTCACCCAGACCTTGCCGTCGCCGATCTTTCCCGTACGCGCGGCCTGGACGATGACGTCCACCACTTTGTCCACAGCGGCGTCGTCCACGACGACCTCCACCCGGACCTTGGGCACGAAGTCGACCGAATACTCCGCGCCGCGGTAGACCTCGGTGTGCCCCTTCTGCCGCCCGTAGCCCTGAACCTCGCTGACGGTCATTCCGAGAATGCCTGTCTGCTCAAGACCGGTCTTGACATCTTCCAGCGTGAACGGCTTGACGATCGCTGTTATCAGCTTCATGTGTAGATGATCCCTTCCGATGAAATTGTCGCCGGTCAGGCGAGCTCGTAAGCCGTTTCGGCGTGTTCGGTCTCATCAATACCAGTGTCCTCGTCCTCCCTGGACACCCGCCAACCCAGCGGCTTGACGACGAACGCGATGATGGCGGTCATCACGGCGGTGAAGATGACGGCTACCAGCGCGATCACCACCTGCACGACCAGTTGCTGGACCCCGCCCCCATAGAACAGGCCGGTTTCGGTGGCCAGGAAGCCGATACCGATGGTGCCCCACAAGCCGGCGACGAGGTGAACACCGACGACGTCGAGCGAATCGTCGTAGCCGAACTTGTACTTCAGAGCGATGGCAAGCGCTGACAGCACACCGGCGATAGCACCGAGGATCAACGAGCCGATCGCACTGAGCGAACCGCAGGCCGGGGTGATCGCAACCAATCCCGCCACGATGCCCGATGCGGCGCCGACGCTGGTGGCGTGACCGTCGCGGATACGTTCCACCAGAAGCCAGCCCAGCATCGCGGCCGCCGTGGCAGCGGTCGTGTTGACCCACACCGCGCCGGCGAGCATGTCGGCAGCGCCCTCAGACCCCACGTTGAAGCCGAACCATCCGAACCACAGGATGGCGGCACCCAGCATCACGAACGGGATGTTGTGCGGACGGTAGGCGGTCTTGCCGAACCCGGCGCGCTTGCCCAGCAGGATCGCCAACACCAGCGCCGCCATACCGGCGTTGATGTGCACCACGGTGCCGCCGGCGAAGTCGATCGGCGACACGTTGGCCGCGCCTTCTTCGTCGACGCCGAACAGCTTGGCAGCGATACCGTCTTCGGCTCCCGACAGCAGACCGCCACCCCAAACCATGTGCGACAGCGGGAAGTACACCAGGGTGACCCAGATTCCGCCGAACAACAGCCAGGTGCCGAACTTCATGCGCTCTGCGACTGCGCCGCTGATGAGTGCGACGGTGATCACCGCGAAGGTGAGTTGGAACGCCACCCAGACGATGGCGGGCACCGTCCCGAAGCCACCGGAGACGAAGGTGTCGACGCCGTCGATTTCACGAACCTCTGTCAACTGACTGAGGCCGAACAAGGAGAACGGATTGTCGAAGACGCCGAAGAAGTCGCTCTCGCCGGTGTGCGCGGAGGCGAAGGACATCGAGTAGCCCCACAGCACATAGATGACGCTGACGACACCGATCGATCCGAACGACATCATCATCATGTTGAGGACGGACTTCTGGCGGGACAGACCGCCGTAGAAGAACGCGAGCCCCGGTGTCATGAACAACACCAGTGCGGCTGACGTCAGCACCCAGGCCGTGTCACCGGCACTGAGGCCGCCCTCCGCGAAGGGCAGAAAATTCTCGTCCGGTATGGCTAGGACCGCGTCGTGTAAGCCGAATGCCACTTTGTGTGAACCTCCTTGGGATGGCGGCCGACCGTGATCGGCCTCCCGAAGAGACTCTTTTGCAAGCGTTTCACCTGTGATTCTGTTGTGTTTCACGCAGGTGAACGGACACGCCTACGCCGTTACGCTCATGTTTCATCAGGCGTGAACAGCAAAAATTCACGCCCGCACACCGAAATTCGGTGTTTAACCGAGCAGAGCATCGACGAATGCGGCCGGCTCGAACGGCGCCAGATCGTCCGGTCCCTCCCCCAGGCCGACGAGCTTGACCGGCACCCCGAGTTCCTGTTGCACGCGGAACACGATGCCGCCCTTGGCAGTCCCGTCCAGCTTGGTCAGAACCACACCGGTGATGTCGACGACTTCGGCGAACACGCGCGCCTGCGGCAGGCTGTTCTGGCCGATCGTCGCGTCGAGCACCAGGAGCACCTCGTCGACCTCGGCGCGCTTGCTGACCACCCGTTTGACCTTGCCAAGCTCATCCATCAGGCCGGTCTTGGTGTGCAACCGGCCCGCGGTGTCGACAACGACGACATCGGCGCCCGTGGCTATCCCCGTGTCGACGGCGTCGAAGGCCACCGACGCGGGATCGGCGCCTTCGGGTCCTCGCACCACCTGTGCGCCCACGCGCGACGCCCAGGACTGAAGCTGATCGGCGGCCGCGGCACGGAAGGTGTCGGCCGCACCGAGCACGACGCGACGTCCGTCTGCCACCAGGACGCGGGCGAGCTTGCCCACGGTCGTCGTCTTTCCGGTGCCGTTGACTCCGACGACGAGCAGGACAGAGGGCTTGTCGGCGTGCGGCAGGGCCCGGATCGAACGCTCCAGGGCGGGCTGGAGTTCGGCGATGAGCACCTCCCGCAGCACCGCGCGCGCATCGGCCTCGGTGCGCACCCGACTGCTCGCCATCTTGGCCCGCAGCGAGGTGATCACGGACTCGGTGACCACCGGCCCGAGGTCGGCGATCAGCAGGGTGTCCTCGACCTCTTCCCAGGAGTCCTCGTCGAGGTCGCCGCCGCCGAGCAGTCCCAGCATGCTGCGCCCCAGCGTGTTCTGGGACTTGGAGAGCCGACTGCGTAGGCGATCCAGGCGGCCTTCCGTAGGTGCGATGGTGTCGATCTGCGGGGCGGCGGGCGCCGCCACTTCGGTGACAGGTTCGGCGACGGGTTCGGTGACCTCAGTGACGTCAGTGACCTCAGTGACCGGTTCGGGCGTCTCGACCGGCGCAACGTCGACTTCCTCGACCGGAGGCTCGGGCGCGGCGACGGGTTCGCGCTCCACAACGGGCGGTTCGGGCAGCCTGACGTCGGCGATGGGCCGTTTGGGCGCGTCGCGCGGGATGGTGGCATCATCGCCGACGGCAGGTAGGCCGCTGGTATCCAGTCGCTGAGGGCGCTCGGGCGCTTCGGGCGGGGTCACCGGGGCTTTGGGGGGCGCCGACTGTGTAAAAGTGATGCTGGACGTGGCGGTGTAGCCGCCAGAGCGATCGATGGGAGTAGCAGTGTCCGGTTCCGACAGGCTGATCCTGCGGCGGCGGTATCGCACCAGGCCCACGACGAGCGCGGCGACAAGCAGAACGGCGATGACCGCAATCGCGATCCAGAGACCCTCACTCACCGTGCCATTGTCTCAGGGGGCATAACCCGTGACGCCTGACCCCGGGTCCGTGATGCGGCACCGCAAGCGCCGCCACATCGACGTCTGCCTCACCGAACCGGTCGATTACCAAACGCTGACCACCGGATTCGAGCGCTATCGGCTGCCGTACAACGCGTTGACCCAGACCGATCTCGACGCCGTGGACCTCAGCACCGAGTTTCTCGGGTCGCGCTTGAGCGCGCCGGTCCTCATCGGAGCCATGACCGGCGGCGCGGAGCTGTCCGGCATCATCAACCGCAATCTCGCGGCAGCGGCTCAGCAACTTGGCGTCGGCATGATGCTCGGCTCGCAGCGCGTCATGATCGACGACGCCGTCGCCGCCGCGAGCTTCGACGTCCGCGGCGTGGCACCCGACGTGCTGCTGGTCGGCAACATCGGCATGGCACAGCTGCAGACGTCGCCGGCATCGGTGCTTGCGAAGGTGCTGGACCGTGTCGGCGCCAATGCTCTTGCGGTGCATGCCAACCCGCTCCAGGAGGCGATGCAGCACAACGGTGACACCGACTTCTCGGGGTCAATGGCGCGCCTGCGCGAGGTGGCGGGCTCGATCGGCTATCCCGTGATGCTCAAAGAGGTCGGCCACGGAATCGGAGCTGCTGCCGCCGCCCAACTCGCCGACTGCCCTGTCGCCGCGATCGACGTCGCCGGTGCGGGCGGGACGTCATGGGCGCGCATCGAGCAGTTCGTCCGATACGGCGAGGTCCGCTATCCGGAACTCGCCGAGTGGGGCATCCCCACCGCGCAGGCACTCACCGAGGTCAAGGCGCTGCTCCCCGACGTCCCGCTCGTCGCCTCCGGCGGTATTCGCACCGGCATGGACGCCGCGAAAGCGCTTGCGATGGGCGCCGAGGTGGTGGCGATTGCCCGGCCGCTGCTTGCGCCCGCAGTCGAATCGGCTGCTGCCGTAGCAGATTGGCTGCAAGGTTTCATCGAGGAATTGCTCGTGTGCCTGCACGGGTGCGGGGCCGGCAACCTCAAGGCGCTGCGCGAACACGGGGTGACTCCGGCCTGAGCGGCCAGACGACGAATGTGCGTTGAGGGCCGAAAATGAGCCGAATGTTCGCCCTGGACGCACACTCGGCGAAGGCTTCCGTCGGTCAGGACGGGCTGGCGACGAGCTCCTGGCCACGCATGCGCTGCGAGATGACCGTTGTGATGCCGTCGCCGCGCATCGTCACCCCGTACAGCGCGTCGGCGACCTCCATCGTCGGCTTCTGGTGGGTGATGACGATGAGCTGCGAGCGCTCGCGCAGCTGCTCGAACAGACTGATCAGGCGGCGCAGGTTCACGTCGTCGAGCGCGGCCTCGACCTCGTCCATCACATAGAACGGCGAGGGGCGCGCCCGGAAGATCGCGACGAGCATCGCCACCGCGGTCAGTGACTTCTCGCCGCCGGACAACAGCGAAAGCCGTTTGATCTTCTTCCCCGGCGGGCGGGCCTCGACCTCGATGCCGGTGGTCAGCATGTCGCTCGGATTGGTCAGCAGCAGCCTGCCTTCGCCGCCGGGGAACAACGTCGAGAACACCTGGGTGAATTCGCGTTCCACATCCATGTAGGCCTCGGTGAAGACCTGAAGGATGCGCGTGTCGACGTCGGCGATGACGTCAAGAAGGTCCTTGCGGGCCGCCTTGACGTCCTCGAGCTGAGTCGAAAGGAAGTTATAGCGCTCTTCCAGCGCCGCAAACTCCTCCAGGGCAAGGGGGTTCACGCGGCCGAGCTCTCGCAGCTCCTTCTCGGCGCGCTTGGCCCGCCGCTCCTGCGTCGGCCGGTCATAGGGCATCGGCGCGGGTGCGGTGACCTGTTCACCGCGTTCCTTGGCCTGCTCGTACTCGGCCATCTCGAGCTCGGACGGCGGCAACGGGACGTCGGGTCCGTACTCGGAGATCAGGTCGGCCACCGCCATGCCGAACTGTTCGAGTACCTGTTGTTCGAGTTGCTCGATGCGCAGTGCCGCCTGCGCTTTGGCTACTTCATCGCGGTGCAGCGAGTCAGTGAGCGCTGTGATCCGCGAGGTGAGCTCGGTGACCTCTTCGCGGGCTTTGGTCAGTGCGCCGGCGCGGACTTGACGCTCGGCGGCAACCTCGTCGCGGATGCGCGACGCCACGGCCACCGCTTGGCCCAGGCGTTGCGCGACGATCCTGCCTGATTCGGCCACGGCGGCGGCCATCTCGGCCGCACGCACGCGTGCCTCTCGCGCCCGCTGCGCCCGCGCCCGCGCCTCGCGCTCCGCCACCGCGGCCCGACGCAACGAATCAGCCCGTCCGCGAACGGCATTGGCACGCTCTTCGGCGGTGCGAACCGCCAGACGCGCCTCGACCTCCGCCGACCGTGCCGCCTCCGCGGCGGCTGTCGACTCCGTGCGGTCGACGACCTCCACGTCGAAGGTCGGCTCCTGCTGAGCGTTGTGCAGCCGCGTTTCGAGCTCGGCGAGTTCCTGCACCGTGCGGTTACGGCTCGCCTCCAGCTCGTCGCGCTGTTTGATCAGCCGCTGCCATTCGTCGTCGGCGGCGCGCGCATCCTGCCCGAGCCTTCCGAGCTGCTCGTAGATGGACGAGATTGCGGCGTCGGACTCATTCAGGGCGGCCAGCGCCTGCTCAGCGGCGTCCTGGCGCGACGACTGCTCGGCCACGGCACCGGACAGCGCCGCTGACAGCTCCCTGACCTGCCGTTCGGCGTCGGCGAGCTCGTTGCGCGCCTTGTCGACTTCGGAGGCGATCTCCAGTGTGCTGGGCTTGCGATCCGAACCACCACTGACCCAGCCCGCCCCCACCAGGTCACCGTCGGCGGTGACGGCACGCAACTGTGGTTGTGCGGCAACAAGTTCCAAAGCCGAGGCGAGGTCGGGCACCACGGCCACACCGGCCAGCATGGCTGTGACAGCACCCTGCACGCGGGGCGCGGGCTCAACCAGATCCACCGCCCACAACGCACCTGCGGGCAGCTGACCCGACACCGGGGCCTGAGATGGCCAGTCTCCCAAGACGATCGCGGCGCGGCCGCCGTCGGATTCCTTCAGTGCCGCCACCGCGGCCCGCGCTGCACCGGCGTTCTCTGCCGCAAGAGCGTCGGCGGCAGCACCGAGCACCGCGGCGATCGCCACCTCGTGCCCGGAGCGCACCTTGACCAGGTCGGCAATGAATCCGAAAAGCCCTGCGCCACCGTGATTTTCCTGAAGCCAGGCGGCACCGTCCTTGCGGTCGAGACCGACCGACAGTGCGTCGATGCGCGCCTGAAGGGAAGCGACCTGCCGTTCGGCAGCCCTTTCGGCCGACTGCAGCTCGGCCACGCGTTCGTCGGCCAGACGCAGCGCACTGACGGTGCGATCGTGGTGTTCGTCGAGGCCGACCTCGCCCGCGTCGAGTTCGCCGACGCGGCTCTGCACGGTCTCGAACTCCGCCTGCGTCTGCTGGGCGCGGGCCGCTGCCTCGTCGATGTTCGCGGTCAACCGCGCCACTGTCTCGTCGACCGACTCGACGCGGGTGCGCATGGTGTCAACCTGCCCGGAAAGCCGCGCCAGGCCCTCGCGGCGATCGGCCTCTGCACGGGCGGCAGCCATGTGGGCCCGTTCGGCCTCGGCAGCCGCCTGCTCGCGTTCGGACAGCTCGACACGCGTCGATTCAAGCCTGGCCTGGGATTCGGCCAGCTCTGCGAGAAGCTCGCGCTCCTGCTCGGCGACGGCCTCGGCCTGGGATTCCAGCTCGTCCGGGTCGGGCCCGGCGGAGAAATCGGGTTCGGCGTCGAGGTGCTGGGCCCGCTCGCTGGCGATGCGTACCGTCGCGCTCACCCGCTCGGCCAAAGCCGAGAGCCGAAACCATCGTTGTTGGGCGGAGTCCGCGCGCTCGCTCAGGTCCTCGACCGCGCTCTCGTGGGCCTCGAGTTCGAGGGCCCTGGCCTCCAACTGCTCGCTGAGCTCGTCATGCTCGCGGCGCAATGTCGTCTCGGCCTGGTTGGTGTCGTCGAACTCGGCCTTCCGGGTGACCAGGTCGTCGGCGGCCAGCCGCAACCGGGAGTCGCGAAGGTCGGCCTGGATCGTCTGGGCGCGGCGCGCCATCTCGGCCTGTCGCCCGAGGGGTTTGAGCTGACGGCGCAGCTCGGTGGTCAGGTCGGTGAGTCGGGCAAGGTTGGCCGACATCGAGTCGAGCTTGCGGACCGCCTTTTCCTTGCGCTTGCGGTGCTTGAGCACGCCCGCCGCTTCCTCGATGAAGGCGCGGCGATCTTCCGGCCGGGACTCCAAAATCTCCGAGAGCTTTCCCTGACCGACGATGACGTGCATTTCGCGGCCGATGCCGGAGTCGCTGAGCAACTCCTGCACATCCGCCAAACGACAACGGCTGCCGTTGATCTCGTACTCACCGGCACCGTCACGGAACATCCGGCGGGTGATTGACACCTCGGAGTATTCGATCGGCAACGCATTGTCGGAGTTGTCGATCGTCAACGTCACCTCGGCGCGGCCCAACGGCGCCCTCGAGGACGTCCCCGCAAAGATGACGTCCTCCATCTTCCCGCCGCGCAGCGTCTTGGCACCCTGCTCGCCCATCACCCAGGTGAGGGCGTCGACGACGTTGGACTTACCGGACCCGTTGGGACCGACGACGCACGTGATGCCCGGCTCGAACCGCAGAGTCGTCGGCGAAGCGAAGGATTTGAAGCCCTTCAGCGTCAGACTCTTCAGATGCATGACGCGTTACCCTACCGTCGACAACGTCACCTCTCGGTGAAGCCCGCAATCGCGTCGGCCGGTTCCGACCAGTCGGAGATCACCTTGTCGACCTGACCGGGGGTGTTGCCACCTTCGAGCAGGTCAAGCAGCCTTTCACAGGCGTCCCGAGGGCCCTGAGCGACGACCTGCACGCGTCCGTCGGCCTTGTTCGCCGCGTAGCCGGTCAACCCCAGTTCGAGCGCGCGCGACCGCGTCCACCAGCGGAAACCCACCCCCTGCACATGACCGTGCACCCAAGCGGTGAGCCGAACGTCACTTTCCCCCAACATTTTTCACCTCAGTAACCCCAAATGTCACTTCAGTCCCGGCCTTTAACGTCCGCCCCACGGTGCACACGGTGTCGATGGCCCGCTCGACGACAGTCAGCAACCGCGCCTTCTCCTCGTCGCCGAGTCCCGACAGGTCGACTTCGAGCATCTCTTCGAGCAGCGGGTAGCGCTCTTGCTCGCGATCAGCGGCCCCGGATACCCGGATCGTCGCCTCGTAGTCGTCGCCCAGGCGCCGGCGCAACGGTTGATCGCTCGACATCCCGCTACAGGCCGCCAGCGCGATCTTCATCAGCTCGCCGGGGGTGAACACGCCCTCGACATCCTCAGAACCCACCAGCACCTCGGCGCCGCGCGTGCTACGTCCCGTATAGCGGCGCACGCCGGTGCGCTCCACCCATAGTTCGGTCACGCCCTATTTCTACAACGTCCCGCGGAATAGCATTCCTGGCTGTGCCCGCGGGCCCGACCACAGCCAGGAATGCTATTCCGCGGTCAGACGCGGGGTCGGGGCTGGCAGCGCGGGCAGTAGAACGACGAGCGGTTCATGAATTTGTCGCGACGCATGATTGCGCCGCAGCGCCGGCACGGTTCGCCCTCGCGGCCATAGGCGTCCAGCGAACGATCGAAGTAGCCGGACTCCCCGTTGACGTTCACATAGAGCGAATCGAACGACGTGCCGCCCTGACCCAGCGCGTCGGTCATCACGTCGGCGGCCGCGTCGAGCAACGCGGCGAGCTTGGCCTTCGAGATTCCCGAGGCCAGCCGTGCGCCGTTGATCTTCGCCCGCCACAACGACTCGTCGGCGTAGATGTTGCCGATGCCGGAGACCACCGTCTGGTCGAGGAGCTGGCGCTTGATCTCGGAGTGCTTGCGCCGCAACACATCCACCACGCTGTTGCGGTCGAACAGCGGATCCAGCGGATCGCGGGCGATATGGGCGACGGGGGTGGGAACCTCGGTGCCGTCGACGTCGACGAGGTCGGCCAGCATCCAGCCGCCGAAGGTGCGCTGGTCGACGAAGCTCAGAGTGGTGCCGTCGTCCAGTAGCGCGGCGATGCGCAGATGATTCTCGTTGGGCACCGAAGCGCCTTCTGCTCCTTGCGTGCGTGGCCCGAGCAGCATCTGGCCACTCATCCCGAGGTGGACCACCAGAGCGCTGTGATCCGAGAGCGTCAGCCACAAGTACTTTCCACGCCTGCCTGTCCCGGTGATCGTGGTGTTGAGCAGACGCGCGGTCAGGTCGGCGGGCCCGGCCTCGTGGCGCCGCACCGCACGCGGATGATGAACGCGCACAGCGGTGATCGTCTTGTCGGTGACGTGCGCGGCCAGCCCCCGACGCACGACCTCGACTTCGGGAAGTTCAGGCATCCGGTTCCGACATCAGCGCGTTCCACGCGGCCGCCGCGGCTTTGAGCTCTGCTTCTTTCTTCGTCCTGCCGACGCCCCGGCCGCACTCCTTCTCGCCGATCAGGACGATGGCGGTGAATTCCTTGTCGTGGTCGGGTCCCGTCGACGTCACCAGGTAGGCAGGTGCACCGAGCCCCCGCGACGCGGTCAGCTCCTGCAGGCTGCTCTTCCAGTCCAGTCCGGCGCCGAGGGTGGGTGCGGTGTCGAGCAGGTCGGCGAACAGTCGCAGGATGACCTGCCTCGCAACCTCCACCCCGTGTTCCAAATAGATTGCGCCCAAGAGTGATTCGACGCCATCGGCCAGGATGCTGGACTTGCCCGCGCCGCCCGAGTTCTCCTCTCCCCGGCCGAGAAGCAGATAGGCACCCAGGCCGTGGGGCGACAAATTGCGACCGACGTCCGCGAGCGCCTGGGTGTTGACGATGCTGGCGCGCAGCTTGGCCAAGTCACCTTCGGAGCGGTCGGGGTGCCGGTGGTAGAGCTCCTCGGTGATCGTCAGCCCCAGCACCGAATCCCCGAGAAACTCCAGGCGTTCGTTGGTGGGCACGCCGCCGTTCTCATAGGAGTAGCTGCGATGGGTCAGCGCGGTGGTCAGCAGCTCCTCGGGCAGTTCGACGCCGAGCGCTTCGAGCAGAAGCGCGCGGTCCACCGTCACGACTCGCCCTCGTCGGCGCTCTGCTCGCGAAGCTCGGTGGTCGGCTCGCGCAGTTCGGCCAGCTTCGCCCATCGCGGATCGATCTTCTCGTGGTGGTGACCGGGTTCCGCGTCGGCCAGCGCCACACCGCAGTCGGCGCACAGCCCCGCACAGTCTGGATCGCACAACGGCGAGAACGGCAGGGCGAGCCCGACGGCGTCGATGATCGATTGCTCAAGGTCGACGGTCTCGGCACCGCCGTCACGGCCGACACGGGGAACCTCGTCGGTCTCGGTCGTCTCGTCGGTAGTGCTGTCCGGATACGCGAAAAGCTCGGTGAGGTCGATTTCCACCTCACCGGTGACAGGCCTGAGGCAGCGTGCACATTCGCCGGACGTGGGCGCCGAGACGGTTCCGGTGACCAGCACACCTTCCGAGACAGACTCCATGCGCAGGTTCAGATTCATCGGGGCGCCTTCGTCGATGGCGATCAACTCGAGCCCGATGCGCGCAGGACTGGGGACGGTGGACTCGACGGTGATCATCGAACCCGGACGTCGGCCCAGCCGGGAGATGTCGATCACCAGGGGCGACCGTGATTTTCGGTGCGCCGCCGCGTTAACGTGCGTCGCCATGCCCGTATCGTACGGTGGGCTCAGTGGCGAATTCCTGGGCGTGCCTGTCTTGAGATCGCAGAGGGCTACCTTGCTGCGTAATCGTGCATTCCCGCCGATGTGCGCAGCTGGTGGCGCCCGCGCCCGACCGAACGGATCGTGCCGTTGAGGAAGTCCTCGAACTCCGCCAGTTTGCTGTCGACATAGATGTCGCATTCGCCGCGCAGCCGGTCGGCTTCGGCGTGCGCCGAATCGATCATCCGGGTGGCCTCCGCGGTGGCCGTCGCGACCACCTCGGTCTGTGACACCAGCCGCTGCTGCTCCTTGATGCCCTCCTGGACGGCCTTCTCGTAGGCCAGGTTCCCGCTCTCGATGAGCCGGTCGGCCTCGGACTTCGCGCGTCCCGTGCTGGCCTCGTACTCACGCTTGGCCGTCGCGGTGAGCCGGGCCGCTTCCTCGCGCGCCTCGCTCACCATGCGCTCGCTGTGCTGGCGCGCCTCGGCGACCATCCGGTCGGCCTGAGACTTGGCGTCGGCGAGCAGGCGGTCGGCCTCGGCCCTGGCATGGTTGACCATCGAATCGGCCTCGGCGTTGGCCGTGGACACCATCGAATCCGCATGGTCCTTGGCTTCACGCAGCACCGAGTCGCGCGCATCGAGGACGTCCTGTGCGTCGTCGAGTTCGCCAGGAATGGCGTCCTTGATGTCGTCGATCAATTCGAGGACATCACCGCGGGGCACCACGCAGCCTGCCGTCATCGGCACGCCGCGGGCTTCTTCGACGATCGCACCCAATTCATCGAGAGCTTCAAAAACTCGGTACACGGCGACACCCTCCAGGCATAGTTGACAGTGACTAGTGTGCCTGGTGTTACGCGTGTGACTCGATTTTCCGGTCGGTGTGTCGCCTTCGGATCGCGCAGAAGGGTCGATTGTCGGGTGGCCGAGCCCTCGGGAACGCCTCAGCCGCGCTTGGCCAGCTTGACCATGAGGCGATCGTTGACCGGCGCCGGCAGCAGCGCCGACACGTCGCCGCCGAGCGTGGCGACCTCCTTGGCCAACGATGACGACACAAACGAGTACTGCGGCGTGGTCGCGACGAAGAACGTGTCGACGCCCGCGATGTGTTTGTTCATCTGCGCCATCTGCAGTTCGTACTCGAAGTCCGTGCCGGTGCGCAGTCCTTTGACAATGGCGGTGAGCCCACGCTCCCGCACAAAGTCGACGATCAGGCCCTGCCCCGATTCGACCCGCACGTTCGACAGGTGGGTGGTGGACTCCTCGATCAACCCGATCCGCTCGTCGAGAGTGAACATCCCCGTCTTGTTCGGGTTCACCATGACGGCGACGACGAGCTCGTCGAACTGTGCGGCCGCCCGTTCGAAGATGTCGACGTGGCCGAGGGTCACGGGATCGAAGGATCCAGGGCACACCGCACCGCTCATGACGTCTGACCGTAGCAGGCATTGTGGTGCGCTAGGTTGTCCGACGTCGCCGCATCACCGCGCGGATCGGCGCCCCCGCGACCATGGTGAACGGCACCTTGACCGGGAAATCGTCTGTGATGGAGGTGATCTCGGTGTCACGGACAATGGTGGCCAAGGCCAAGGTCGCTTCGAGCATGGCGAAGTGATCTCCGATGCACGACCGTTGTCCCGCGCCGAAGGGTAGGTACTGCCAGCGATCCCGCCCCTTCGTCGCACCATCGGCAAAGCGGCCGGGATCAAACGTCAGCGGCGCGTCCCACAGTGTCGGATCACGCTGCACCGCGTAGATGCCGACGACGAGCATGGTGCCCGCTTCGACACGGTGGCCGTCAATCGCGATGTCCTGCACTGCCACCCGGCTTGTGGACGGTGCCGGCGGACAGAGCCGCAAAGCCTCGCGCAGTACCGCCACCGTGTAGCCGAGCTGTCCCACGTCGGCTGGGCCGAGGCTGCCGCGATCCCCCACCGCGACAGCCTCGGCCAGCACCTTATCCTGCAACTCCGGATGCCTACCCAACTGCCACAGGGCGTAGGCGAGTGTCGTTGCAGTCGTGTCGTGGCCGGCGATCATGAAGGCCATCAGATCGTCGGCGATCTCGTGGTCGGACAGAGGTTGCCCGGTGTCGGGGTCGACGGTGTCGATCATGGCGCGCACCAACGGTGCGTCGTGCGACGGATCCGTTCGGCACGCCTGAACGATCTCGATCGCCAGCGTGCGCAGAACCGCACCGGCGGCACGTGCGCGGCGCCGCGCCGGCGTCACCAGCCAGCGCGGAGCTTTGACCGGGGAAGCGGTTCGGTTGGCCACATAGGACAGTGCGACCTCGATCGGCGCCGCGATCGAATCGGCCTTCTCATCGAGATCGACGCCCAGCACCGACCGTCCGAGCGCGCGCAGTGTGAGTCGGCGGCATTGACCGTCGAGATCGATCTGGGCACCGTCGGCCCAACCGTCAGAGATCGTCTCCGCCGCCGCAGCCATGTGGCTTCCGAACTCTTCCACTCGCTTCTTCGTGAAAACCGACTGCAAAGCTCGTCGCCGTGGCAGCCATTCGTCGTGTTGCAGATCGAACAGGTTGTTGCCCAACAGGTGTCGCATTTCCGCATGCACGAGCGTCTTGTCGACCAGCGCGCCGGGGCGACCGAGGATGTCACGTATGCCGCGCGGCGAGGTGGCCACCACCACGGGTGGCATCAGCCACCGCGGAGCGAGTTTGAGCTGGGTCACCGGGCCTCCGGCATCGCGGAGGACCTCTGGGCCCGTGTGGAAGTTGCGCAGCGCCGCCGCCTGACGCTGCCGCGGCAGCGGATTGAGAGGCACCGGCGGCAGTGAGTCCACTGCCGACTCCTGAACAGTTGTCGTACTCGCCATAGGCGACAGCCAACATCGTCTCGTCGTGTGCGTCCTCAACCGAACGGATGAGATCAGTCGCTGATCGAGGCCATCTCGATCCGGGTGTCGCCATATTTGCGGGACTTCCATGCCGACCAGTTGTCCGGCCAGTCGATCTCCTTACCCGAGACGGGCCGTTCGACGACGGCGACCGTGCCCGGGGCGGCCCACCCGCCGGTCACGAGCGCCGACACGACCTCGGCGACCTGTGCGTCGCCGAGCTCGTAGGGCGGATCGGCCAGGATCAGGTCGGCGGGTCTCGGCGCACCGGCAGCCAGCACTGTCGCTACGTTGCCCCTGCGTACCACCGCACCGGTTGCCCCAAGCGATGCGATGTTCTGCTCGATCACCGCCGCCGCGCGCGAATCGGATTCCACCAACAACGCTGAGTCTGCTCCGCGCGACAGCGCCTCGAGACCGAGCGCACCCGAGCCCGCGTAGAGGTCGAGCACGCTGATGCCGGTGAAATCAATGCGCGCGGACAGCAGGTTGAACAGGGCTTCACGCACCCGATCGGTTGTGGGGCGGGTGCCTCGACCCTGCTTCTGCTGCGGTACCGCAATCCGGCGGCCCCCGAAGGCCCCCGCGACGATACGGGTCAGGACGATTCTCCGGACGACTCGCCGCCGCCGGGAGAGCCGATCACCACCAGCAGATCTCCTCCCTCGACCTGTGCGGTGGCCGCGACGGCCACCCGACCCACGGTGCCGCCCTTGGGCGCGGTGATCGCAGCCTCCATCTTCATCGCCTCGATGGTCGCAATCGTCTGGCCGGCTTCGACGCGGTCACCTTCAGCCACGCTCACCGTGACGACACCCGCGAACGGCGCCGCGACGTGGTCGGAGTTGGTGCGATCCGCCTTCTCGGCGGCGGGCACGTCGCTGGCGACGCTGCGGTCGCGGACGACAACCGGCCGCAGCTGCCCGTTCAGGATGCACATCACGGTGCGCATGCCCCGCTCGTCAGGGTCGGAGATGGCTTCCAGACCGATGAGTAACTCCACGCCTCGTTCCAGCTGGACGCGATGTTCGTCGCCGTGACGCAGCCCGTAGAAGAACTGGTTGGCCGACAGGGTCGAGGTGTCGCCGTAGAGCTCGCGATGTGCCTCGAATTCCTTGGTCGGGCCGGGGAACAACAACCTGTTCAGCGTCGCCTGCCGCTTCGGGCCCGCCTCGGCGAGCGCCGCGGAGTCCTCGGCGGACAGATCCTCCTGCGGTTTGGCGGGCGCACGTCCGGCCAGCGCCTTGGTCCGCAGGGGCTCCGGCCAACCGCCCGGCGGGTCTCCCAACTCGCCGCGCAAGAACCCGATCACCGAATCCGGGATGTCGAAACGTTCAGGGTCAGCGGCGAATTCGTCGGCTGACACACCTGCACCGACCAGAGCCAGCGCCAGATCGCCGACGACCTTTGACGACGGAGTGACCTTGACCAGACGTCCGAGGATGCGGTCAGCTGCCGCGTAGCTGGCTTCGATCTCCTCGAAGCGGTCTCCGAGACCGAGCGCGATGGCCTGCTGCCGAAGGTTCGACAGCTGCCCGCCGGGGATCTCGTGGTGATACACCCGGCCGGTCGGCGTCGTCGGTCCAGCCAACGCTACATCGAAGGGCGCGTACACCTTTCGTAGCGCTTCCCAGTAGGGCTCGAGGTCGCACACAGCCGACAACGACAACCCCGTGTCGTACTCGGTGTGCGCGGTGGCCGCGACGATCGAACTCAGCGCAGGCTGGCTCGTCGTCCCCGCCAGTGGCGATGAGGCGCCGTCAACCGCACTCGCACCGGCCTGCCACGCTGCCAAGTACGTCGCCAGCTGCCCACCCGGCGTGTCGTGGGTGTGCACGTGGACGGGAAGATCGAAGCGGCTGCGCAGCGCGCGCACGAGCATGTCGGCCGCCTGGGGTCGCAACAGGCCCGCCATGTCCTTGATGCCCAGCACGTGTGCGCCTGCGTCGACGATCTGCTCGGCGAGCTTGAGGTAGTAATCGAGCGTGTAGAGGTTCTCTCCCGGATCTGACAGGTCACCGGTGTAGGACATCGCGACTTCGGCGACGGCAGTTCCGGTTTCGCGCACGGCGTCGATCGCCGGGCGCATCGAATCGACGTTGTTGAGGGCGTCGAAGATGCGGTAGATGTCGATGCCCGTGGCTGTGGCTTCTTGGACGAAGGCGTGGGTCACCGACTCCGGGTACGGCGTGTATCCGACCGTGTTACGGCCGCGTAGCAGCATCTGCAGACAGATGTTGGGCACGGCCTCGCGCAGCGCGGCCAGCCGATCCCACGGATCCTCCTTGAGGAAGCGCAGCGCGACGTCATACGTTGCGCCGCCCCAACATTCGATTGAGAGCAGCTGGGGTGTCATCCGCGCGATGTACGGCGCGACCATCAGCAGCCCTGAGGTACGGATCCGCGTGGCCAGCAACGACTGGTGGGCATCGCGGAATGTGGTGTCGGTGACCCCTACCGACTTCGACTCGCGCATCCACCGCGCGAAGGCTTCGGGCCCCACCTCCGACAGCAAGTGCTTGCTGCCCCGCGGCGGCATCGAGTTGAGGTCGATGTCGGGCAGCTTGTCCTGCGGGTAGACCGTCGACATGCGGGGACCGTGCGGCTGGTTCACCGTGACGTCGGCCAGGTAGTTCAGGATCTTGGTGCCGCGGTCGGCCGGCGTGTAGGAGGTCAGCAGCTGTGGCCGTTCGTCGATGAACGACGTGCTGATTCGGCCGGCCCGGAAGTCCGGATCGTCGATGACCGCCTGCAGGAACGGGATGTTCGTCGAGACGCCGCGTACTCGGAATTCGGCGAGCGCGCGGTGGGCGCGCGCCACCGCTGTCGCGAAATCCCTTCCGCGACAAGTGAGTTTGACCAACATCGAGTCGAAGTGGGCACCGATCTCGGCTCCGAGCACCGCGCCGCCGTCCAGCCGGATACCGGCACCGCCGGGTGAGCGGTAAGCCGTGATCCGTCCTGTGTCGGGCCGGAAACCGTTAGCCGGGTCCTCGGTGGTGATCCGGCACTGCATCGCGGCACCGCGGATGATCAGGTCGTCCTGATTCAGGCCGAGGTCGGCGAGCGTCTCCCCAGACGCGATACGCAGCTGGCTGGCGACCAGGTCGACGTCGGTGATCTCCTCGGTGACGGTGTGCTCCACCTGGATGCGCGGATTGCATTCGATGAACACGTGATGCCCGCGTTCGTCGAGCAGGAATTCGACCGTGCCTGCGCAGGTGTAGTCGATCTCGCGCGCGAAAGCCACGGCGTCTGCGCAGATCTTCTGCCGCAGCTCCTCCGACAGGTTCGGCGCCGGGGCCAGCTCGATGACCTTCTGGTGCCTGCGCTGCACGCTGCAGTCGCGCTCGAACAGGTGCATGACGTTGCCGTCGCCGTCGGCCAGGATCTGGACCTCGATGTGGCGCGGGTTGAGCACCGCCTGCTCCAGATAGACCGTCGCATCGCCGAATGCCGACTCCGCTTCGCGGCTGGCGGCTTCGATCGCCTCGGCCAGGGCGGCGCGCTCGGCCACGCGGCGCATGCCGCGTCCGCCGCCGCCGGAAACCGCCTTGACGAACAGCGGAAATTCCATCGACTCGGCGACGGCGACCAGTTCGTCCACCGACGCCGAGGGCTCCGAAGACGTCAGCACCGGCAGGCCCGCTGAGCGGGCCGCCGCGATCGCGCGCGCCTTGTTGCCGGTCAGTTCCAGCACATGTGAGCTCGGCCCGACGAAGGTGATGCCCGCCGCCGCGCATGCGGCCGCCAGCTCCGGATTCTCGGACAGGAAGCCGTATCCGGGATACACGGCATCACAACCCGCCTCCAGGGCCACACGCATGATCTCGTCGACCGACAGATACGCCCGGACGGGATGGCCGACGTCACCGATTTGATAGGACTCGTCGGCTTTCAAGCGGTGCAGCGAGTTGCGGTCCTCGTGCGGGTACACCGCCACCGTCGCGATGCCCATCTCGTAGGCGGCGCGAAACGCACGGATCGCGATTTCACCACGGTTGGCGACAAGAACCTTTGTTATCCGACCAGCCACGGTTCACCTTAACCTTGCTGGTTGATCTCACAGAGGCGGACTGAGCGCTGTGATCGGCGATATGTCGATCAGATAAGCGTGGACCAGTAGTTCCAGAAGCGCTCGAGGATCAGCAGCAGCACTCCGGTGAACCACAGGGTGACCAGAGACCAGCGCCACGTGTACAGAGTCCGCAGTACCGCATTGCCACTGCGCTGCGGCTGTGCGGCAATCGACGTGACGACCACCAGCAGCGGAATCGTCACGGCCCACACGACCATGCAGTAGGGGCACAGCGCGCCGATGCGGTAGAGGCTTTGAAAGATCAGCCAGTGCACGAACACCGCGCCCAGCAGCGTGCCTGCGGCCAGGCCGGCCCAATACCAGCGAGGCAGGTTCACCTTCGCCAGTGCGAGCACACCGGTGACCACGACGACGGCGAACGACACGATGCCGATCAGGGGATTGGGAAAACCGAACAGGGATGCCTGCGGCGTGATCATCACCGAGCCACACGACAGAACGGGGTTGATACTGCACGACGGGATGTAATCCGGGTTGATGAGAAGCTCGATCTTCTCGATCGTCAACGTCATCGCGGAGGCAAGTCCGACGACGCCGGCGATCAGCACCCAGAGCGCGCTGCTGCGGGAAACCGCGACCTGCGCCGGCTCATCCGCCGCCGGGTCGGTGTGCTCGGCCGAGCTGGTCGCGGTCACGGTCATGAGGCGGGCGCGGGCTGCGGGGCGGGTGCGGGCGGAGCAGCTTCGAGGCCGGGCACGTCGCCGACGATCTCCTTGATCTTGGCGACCAACGCATCGGGCGTGCTGTATTGGTAGTCCTCGCCGTTGATCCGGATCGTGGGCGTCGACTGGATTCCCGTCGCCGCGGCCAGACCGCTGACCATGTCGACGTAGGTGCCGTTGTTGATGCAGTCGGGCACCGCGCCTGCCGCACCGGACTGGCGGGCCACCTCGACAAGGCGAGCGTTGTCGGGGTAGGTGGAGCCGGTCTCGCCGGGCTGCTGAGCATAGAGCGCGGCATGGAAACGGCGGAAGGCGTCCGTGGATTCGTCGGCGACGCAGTAGGCCGCAGCACCGGCGCGTGCCGGGTAGTTCTGGTTCTGCGGCCGGTCCAGAATGGCCACCATGTAGTAGTCGGCCGCGATCGCGCCTGCGTCGACGAGCTTGTTGATGGTGGGGCCGAACTGCTGCTCGAAGGCGCCGCAGTGCGGGCACAGGAAGTCCTCGTACATGCTCACGACGGCCTTGGGCTCGTCGGTGCCTTCCTTCTTGATCAGGCTGGCCGACTCCACCCGGATCGCGCGCGACTCGCCCGCGGTGGGCTTGTCGTCGGCTGACAGCACGATGTAGAGCACCAAGGTGACCGCGAAGATGACGACGACGGCGGTCAGACCGATCTGGACGAGCATGTTGCGCTTACGGTCTGCTGCCTTCAGGTCGTAGCGCGCGTTCTTCTTGGGTTTGGTGGCCACGGGTCACAGAGTACCGGCGTCACACAGCGGGGTTAGCCGACGCGCGTCAGATGTGCGCGGATTGCGGAGATGAAGTCGGCGGTGGCGGTCGCGCTGTCCCCGCCGAGGGCGAAGAAATTGGCGAAGCCGTGAACGACGGTGCCGTATTCGCGGTAGTCGACGGGCGTGCCCGCCGCGCGCAAGGCGTCTGCGTACTGCCGGCCCTCGTCGCGCAATGGGTCGAAGCCCGCGGTGATGATCAGCGCCGGTGACAAGCCGGACAGGTCATCGGCGTGCATCGGCGACACCCGCGCATCATCGGCGCCGATTCCGGTGCCGTCGAGGTGGGTGGCCTTGAACCACTCGATGTCGCGTCTGGTCAGGAAGAACCCGTTGGCGAACAGCGTCATGGAGCGGGTCTGCGCGGCGGCGTTCGTTCCCGGGTAGATCAGGACCTGCAGCGCCGGCAGCGGCGCTCTGTCGTCGCGCGCCCGCTGTGTGACCAGCGCCGACAGGTTGCCGCCCGCGCTGTCACCGCCGACCGCGACGCGTGCCGGGTCGGCGCCGAGCGCGGCCGCGTTTTGGAGGGCCCAGAGGTAGGCGGTGTACGCGTCGTCGCATCCCGCGGGCGCCTTGTGTTCGGGCGCGAGGCGGTAGTCGACGGACAGGACGTGCAGGCGGGCGCTCCGACAGATCTCGCGGCACAGGTCGTCGTGGGTTTCAATGCTGCCCATCGCGTGACCGCCGCCGTGGAAGAAGACTAGGAGCGGGGCGTCCGGGTACTCCGTGCGATAGTGACGGGCGGCGATCGGCCCTGCCGGACCGGGAATGGTGAGATCCGTCACCGACGCCACCGGGATGTGCTGTTTGAAACTGGCCGACAAGAGCTCCAACTGGGCTCGCGCGGTGACGATGTCGTCGTCGCCGACGAGTCCGTCGAGGCCGAGCGCACGCTGGCCGGCCAGCATGAGATGGAGGGTGGGGTCCAGAGTATTGCCGTCCACCGTGATCGACCGTCCGCCGAGCATCAGCCGCTTCACGGCATCCGGGATGCGGGGCAGCCCGCGCAGGGTCACACCGGCGGCCTTGGTGGCAGCCTTTTCGGCCCTGCTCACCGAGCGGCGGGCAGGTGCGGCCGCAGGCAGGCGCGGGGTGGCGATATCGGTCATGGCAACTCCTGATGGTGGTCGTCACCGCGAATTCGGCGTCAGCCTACGGCGTGGTGTACCCGATTGGGCATGCCAGGCCGGTATAGGGAGACACAGTCGACGGCAATATAGTCGTCGCCAGCAATCCACTTCAGAAAAGAAGGTGACATGACGTCGGCGGCTTCGATCCCCACCGTCACACTCAACGACGACAACACCATGCCCGTCATCGGCCTCGGTGTGGGCGAGTTGTCGGACGCCGAAACCGAGCGGTCGGTGCTGGCTGCGTTGGAGGCGGGCTATCGGCTCATCGACACTGCCGCGGTATACGGCAATGAGGCCGCTGTGGGTCGTGCCGTCGCCGCATCGGGCGTGCCGCGCGAGGACTTGTTCATCACGACCAAGCTCGCGACCGCCGAGCAGGGTTTCCAGTCGTCGCAGGACGCCATCAAAGCCAGCCTGGAACGCCTCGGCCTCGACTATGTGGACCTATACCTGATTCACTGGCCCGCCGAGTCCGAGGGCAAGCACATCGACAGCTGGGGTGGACTCATGAAGTCCAAGGAGGTCGGGCTCGCTCGCTCCATCGGTGTCTGCAATTTCAACGAACATCATCTCGACGACCTGATCTCCCTGTCGTTCTTCACGCCTGCGGTCAACCAGATCGAGTTGCACCCGCTGCTCAACCAGGTAGAACTGCGGGCGGTCAACGCCGAGCACGGCATCGCGACCGAGGCGTACGGCCCGCTGGGCGTCGGCGCCCTTCTCGACAATGCCGCGGTCACCTCAGTCGCAGAGGCGCACGGCAAGACCCCGGCGCAGGTGCTGATCCGCTGGAGCGTTCAGTTGGGCAACATCGTCATCCCGCGCTCCTCGTCGCCGGAACGCATCGCGTCGAACCTCGACGTGTTCGGGTTCGAACTCACCGACGATCAGATGTCGACCCTCAACGGGCTCAGCGACGGCACCCGGTTCCGCCCGGATCCCGAAACCTATACGGGCCCCTGACGAAGGCTCTACTAGGTGATGTAGTACTTCGGCGGTAAGGTTCGCCCATGCGTACGCCGAAGGCGCGGGCCGGTTGGGCTCGCGGCGCCCTGGTCGGGGCATCTTCGGCTGTCATGACTGTCGGCGCGCACGCCGGAGCAGGGGCCGGTTTGCCCCACGGAAGCGCGCTTGTTCTGACCCTGCTGCTGTGCGCCACCATCGGAGCCCTGGCCGGCAGCATCCGCGTCGAGGGGCGGGCGGCCCGCTGGGTAGCGACCACCGCGGCTCTCGGCGCCGCACAATTTCTCGGGCATATGACGCTTTCGGTCGCCGGTCATCACCCGGGCGGCTTTGAGGCGGTACCCGCACCGTCGATGATCGCGGCCCACGCGGTCGCGGCGGTGATTCTCGGGTTGGCAATCTCGGCGGCCGAATACCTCTACATCGTCTGCTCGTCGGTGCTGTGCTGGCTGCGCCTGTTCGCAGGTCACACGCCACGGCCCGTGCCCCGCGTTCGGCGTCGCGCCACCAAAGTCGTTGCCGTACGGCCGGTTCTGGTCACCGGGCTGGGGATGCGCGCTCCCCCGTCCGCCCTCGCCGTCTGACGGTCTCCTTCCTCCTTTCCAGTCTTTTTCGCATTCCTTTTGCGCCGCCGCGATCCGCGGTTGGCGAATGCTGCCGTAGCGCCTCTGTGCGCCGACGGCGACCCTGCGTCGCAACGACCGACAAGGCCCCTACATGACCATTCCTGATGACACCCTCGAACCCACTTCCACTACCCAACCACCCCAAGCGATTCCGCCGCACCGCTGGCGAGCGCTCGTCGTCCGACTTCATTTCTATGCCGGGGTTCTCGTGGGCCCGTTCCTCGTCGTCGCCGCTCTCACCGGTGGCGCGTATGCCCTGGCGCCGACCCTCGAGAAGTTCGTCTATCGCGATGTTTTGACAGTCGAGGCGGCGGACCGACCGCTGCCCTTGGCGGACCAGGTAGCCGCAGCGCAGTCGGCTCACCCCGGGTTGGCGATGACCGGTTTGCGCCCACCGTCAGCACCGGACGAGTCCACCCGCGTCTACTTCGCCGATCCCGAACTCGGCGAGGACCTTCTGCGCGCGGTGTTCGTTGACCCCTACACCGGAAGGGTTCTCGGTGATGAGAACACCTGGCTGGGGTATCTGCCGCTGAGCACGTGGTTGGACGGTTTGCACCGCCACCTCAACCTCGGGGAGCCCGGCCGGATCTACAGCGAGATCGCGGCATCCTGGCTGTGGGTGGTCGCCCTGGGCGGCCTGTACCTGTGGCTCGTCAAGACTGCCGGTGACCGCCGCCGGGGCCGCAGCGGCCGCATCCTGTCGGTGGATCGCTCGGTCTCGGGAAGGTCACGCACCCTGAACTGGCACGGGGCTACCGGAGTCTGGCTGCTCGCAGGGTTGCTATTCCTGTCCGCCACCGGGATCACCTGGTCCACTTATGCCGGCGCACACGTGAGCGACATTCGTACAGCTTTCAATTGGCAACGGCCGCAATTAAATACGAATCTCCTCGCCGATGCGCACGCCGGCCATGGCGGTCATGCGGCGGGGCACGAAGGGGCTGACCCGGCCACCGTGGACTACGCCGCGGTCCTCGACGCCGCTGATGTCGCGGGGGTGCGACGCCCCGTCGAACTGACGTTGCCCTCCGAGCAGGGGCAAGGAATCACCGTGACCGAGATCGACAAGCCTTACCGGTGGACAACCAATTCTGCGTCGGTTGATCCGACCGCAATGACGGTGACGGGCACAATCGACTATTGGCGTGATTACTCGCTGATAGCCAAGCTCGCCGACTGGGGCATCCGGGCCCATATGGGTTTCCTTTTCGGCCTGCTGAACCAAATTGTTCTCCTCGGGATCGCCGCCGGGCTGTTGACGGTCATCGTCCGCGGATATCGAATGTGGTGGCAACGCAGGCCGACTCGCGGCTCGCGCTGGGCGGTCGGCAGGCCGCCCGTACGTGGCGGCATGCGACGACTCTCCCCCCTCGCGATCGGTGTTGTCGCCGTGGCCGCGGTGGCCGTCGGATGGTTCCTGCCACTACTGGGCCTCTCGCTGCTGGGTTTCCTCGTCGTCGACGTCGTTGTCGGAGCGCTGAAGCGCCGAAAGGCGGGATCCGATGTCTGACCGGAGGATCACGGCGCTGCTGGCAATCGCGGCCGTATTGGCGTCGGGGTGTGCGTCGCCGGAAACCCCTGAAGCGTCTCCGATGGCGTCGGCGGTGGCCTTCGAGGATCCGTGGGCCCGTGCCGCGGAAATGGGAATGACGGCGGTGTTCGGAACGCTCGCCAACACAGGTGACCGCGATGTGCGCCTTGTCGGCGGCGACTCCCCCGCAGCAGGTCACGTCGAGATTCACGAGATCGCCACCGACAACGGTGCCAGTGTGATGCGGCCCAAAGAGGGAGGAATCATGATCGCCGCAGGCGGCACACACGAACTGGCGCCTGGCGGTGATCACCTCATGTTGATGGATCTCAGGCAAGCGTTGCAGCCGGGAACTGACGTCGCGGTGACCCTGACGTTCGAAGACGGCTCGACGCTTCCCGTCAACGCCCAGGTTCGCGACTTCGCCGGAGGAAACGAGGAATACTCCCCCGGCGGGCACCAACATGGCTGACCACCACTGGGCCGTGAGCCGGCGGCGCCTCTTCACCGGGGGCGCCGCCGTAGCGGCCGCAGCGACTCTGACCCGCTGTGCCACCGCCGAATCAGCTGGCAATGTCACCGGTTTCGGATCGGAGATGGAACCGTTCCACGGCCCCCACCAATCGGGCATCGGCACGTCACCTCAGGCGCATGCATTGTTCGTCGCCGTCGACCTGACACCCGGTCCGCGGGAACCGCGTGAGGCGTTGACGGCCGTGCTGAAGCTGTGGAGTGCCGATGCGGCGAGACTGACTCAGGGTCGGCCGGCGCTTGCCGACACTGAACCCGAACTCGCGCACCGGCCCGCCCGGTTGACGATCACGGTGGGCATCGGGCCACACGTCTTCGATCGGATCGGCCTTCCACACCGCCGCCCGGAGTCCGTGGCGGACCTACCCGCCTTCGGCACTGACCGACTCGACCCGCGGTGGTCAGGGGGTGATCTTTTGCTGCAGATCTGTGCCGACGACGCGGTCGTCGTCGCTCACACGGCCCGCGTTCTGCTCAAGAACGTACGGACGTTGACGGCGGAGCGGTGGCGGCAGCGTGGCTTTCGGACCGCGCGTGGAGCCGACGGTTCGGGCGCGACGATGCGCAATCTGATGGGTCAGCTCGACGGCACCGCCAATCTGCGCGAGCCTGCAGAGCTCGAACGCCATGTGTGGGACGACGGGTCTCGGCAGCCATGGTTCGCCGGCGGTACGGTGCTGATACTGCGACGGATTCGCGCCGAACTCGACACCTGGGACGAACTCGACCGCACCAGCAAAGAATTGACTGTAGGACGCCGCCTCGACACGGGGGCGCCGTTGACGGGCACCGACGAGTTCGACGAACCCGATCTGGCGGCCGCGAAGAACGGCATTCCGATCATCCCGCCGAACTCGCATGTCGCACTGGCCCGGCACCGCTCCGAGGACGAGCGGTTTTTGCGGCGAGCGTACAACTATGACGACGCGCCGACCGGCACCGTCACCGAAGCCGGGCTGATCTTCGCGTCCTTTCAACGAGATCCGTTGCGGCAGTTCGTTCCGGTACAGCGGCGACTGGCAGAATCCGACGCACTGAACCCGTGGATCACCACGATTGGGTCTGGGGTGTTCGCGATACTTCCCGGCGCAACCGAAGATGGCTATCTCGGCCAGACCCTTGTGGAGTGACCGTCACATGGTCGACGGCATGCCCGCGCCACCGGACATCGTGGGTGAGATCGACGGCGTCGCAATGGTGGGCGCCGTGATGACGGGCGGCGGCGCGATGGGAGGGGGTGCGATCACCGGTGGCGGCGTGATGGGAGGCGGCGCGATCACCGGCGGCGGCGCGATGGGAGGCGGCGCGATCACCGGCGGCGGCGCCACAGGTGGCGGCGGAGGCGGCGGTGGCGCTGCGGCGGGCAGATAGGGGCTTCCCGCACACGCGGCATCGGCGGGGTTGGACATGCAACTCGGGTCGAGCGGGCCGGTAGGAGCGCTCGGCCCCGCAGGGACCGCGTAGGGACCGCCTTGGCACACCGGGTCGGTCGGCATAGAAATGCAGCGCGGATCGGACGGGCCCGTGGGGCCACCCGGATCCGGCGCAGCCGATGCCGGCGATCCGCCGATCGCCGCGACCATGGCGCCGAGCGCGAATGCCAGGACCGTCCGGGTCACCACACTTGTCATCGCCGTGCTACCCATCAAGGACTCCTCTTCTGCACATCTGAGGAACGAGAACGAGATCCGTTCGGTTGCCCCCGTTAGAATTACGCGTGGCCGGGCGGGCCGCCCATGTGTCCGCCCATGCCCCCCATGCCCATGTGTCCGCCCATCCCTCCCATGCCCATGTGTCCGCCGATGCCGTGCATACCGGTACCCATGTGCAATCCCGCACCCATCCCGCCCGGCACCCCGATATGCATACCGCCCAGTCCGCCGAAAGGCGATACCGGCGGCGGAGAGATGGGTGCCATCGGAGGCGGAGCGATCGGCGGGTGAGCCGGCGGAGCGACCGGCGGTGGAGCCACCGGAGGATGGGCCGGCGGAGCGACAGCCGGCGGCGCCACCGGTGGTGGTGACGCCTGAGGAACTGCTGGTGGCGGTGGCGGCAGGTACGGACTACCGACACATGCAGCATCTGCTGGGTTGGTCATGCACCCAGGGTCCAAGGGGCCGGTGGGCAGCGGAGGCACACCGGGCGACGGCACCGCCGGCGGCGCATAGGGGCCGCCGTGGCACACCGGGTCGGTCGGCATCGTGATGCAGCGCGGATCACCCGGGCCAGTTGGAGCGCCGGAATCGGGCGACGCGGCTGCGGGCGCAGCCAGGGCCGCCGCCACGATTCCGGTCAGCGCCACAGCAACCAGTGTTCTCGTCACCGAGCCGGCTGCCGCCGACGCCTTCGTGTTCATCCACCACCCCTCAGGGGCACCCCGAACCTGCCCCGGAGATTTGCTGCACTCAGTAATACATTCTCATAGTTGCACGTAATGGGCAGGAAAGAAATTACAGATTTATGATCAGGAATTAGCTAAGGGCGTCAATATCCTCGTGCCGACAGCGCACACATCGGCCCTCAACCGACGGGACAGGTCCGAGTCGCCTCACGCAACACCGGCACCGACGGTGCATCGACGGGCAGCCTGTAGCCGCGCAGCACTTCGAGGTACTGCATGGCGTACTGACAGTGGAAGGCCGCGTTCGGCGGCATCCACAGCGACGGCTGCTTGTCGCCTTTGTCTTGGTTCGCTCCGCCGGAAACTGCCAGCAGATTGGCTGGATCGTTGGCGAAGCGCACCCGCATGTCGTCAGTCCAGTCGCGGGCACCGAGATCCCACGCCAGCGCGAGCGGCACAATGTGGTCGATCTGTACTGACGCACCCGTCTGGTTGCCACGGGTGAACGCCACCTCGGCGTTGGTGTACGGGTCGAGCAGCTTGCCGGTCGCGACGGCGGTCGGGCAGCGCGAAATCGCCACGTAGGTTTTGTCGATCAGATCTCTGTCGAGGATGTCGTTTCGGGTGTCGCAGCCGTTGTAGCCCCCGGGAGCGGTCGTATCGTCGGTCCACGCCTCGCCGAAAGCGTCTCTGCGATAATCGTTTCCGCGCATCCTGGCGGGAACTTCGGCGATTCCGGCCAGCGCGTCGGCACCGGGAGCCAGTGTCGGAATGTCGGCTTCGGCGATGTAGCGTGACGGGCCACCCGAGGTCGCACTCACCTGATAAGCGACGACCACCGCCAGCGCGACGGCCACGGCGAGCCACAACGTCTGCTTGCGGCTCACGACATGTCCAGGAACTGCACCTTGTCGGCGTCGATGAACGGCGCCGAGAGCACCGCCATGCCACGGTCGAGCGGGTCGGACTCGTAGACCGTCTCGCAGACTTCCTTGGCCGCCAGGATGATGTCGAGGTGATGGGCCAGCGACAGGAACTGCAGGGTGATCGGGCGTCCAGACTGGTGGAACCCCAGCACGTCACCCTCGCTGCGCTCCCAAAGGTCGAGATCCGCGAGCTTGAATCCGTCCTGTGTGCCGGCCACGGCCGTCAGTCGCTGCCCCGCTTTGGAGGATTCGGGCAGCTTGGTGACCAGGAGGCACAGGCTCGGGTGTTCGCCGCGGCCGATGCGGCCGCGCAGCTGGTGTAGCTGACTGATCCCGAAGCGGTCACCGTCCATCACCACCATGACCGTGGCGTTGGGCACATCGACCCCGACCTCGATCACCGTGGTGCACACCAGCACGTCGATGTCGCCCGCCCGGAAGGCGGACATCACCGCATCCTTCTCGTCGCTGGGCAGCCGCCCGTGCATGAGCCCGAGACGCAGACCCGCCAACGGTCCCCGCTGCAGCCGGGCAAGTAGCTCGACGACGGTTACCGGCGGCGGGCCCTTCTCGGAGGTGTCCTCTTTCCGCTTCGCGGCTTTGGCGGCACCCTTCTTGTCCTCTGCCGGGGCATCGTCCTCGTCGATGCGCGAGGCGACGACGTAGGCCTGGCGGCCGGCGGCCACCTCCTCGGCGATGCGCTCCCACGCTCGGGCAAGCCACCTCGGGTGTTCTGTCTCGAAGATCGTCTTCGTCGTGATGGGCTGACGACCGCGGGGCAATTCGCGAAGTGTGGAGGTTTCCAGATCCCCGTAGTAGGTCAGCGCCACCGTCCTCGGGATGGGTGTCGCCGTCATCACCAGCAGATGCGGGGTAATCCCGTCAGGAGCCTTGGCGCGCAACCGGTCCCGCTGCTCGACACCGAATCGGTGCTGCTCGTCGACGACGACCATGCCCAGGCGGTCGAACTCGACGGCATCCTGCAGCAGGGCGTGGGTGCCGATCACGATTCCCGCCTCACCCGAGGAGATCTCGCGGCGGGCGTCGCGCTTTTGCTGCGCTGTCATCGACCCGGTCAGCAGCGCCACCCTGGTCCCTTGCTCGGCACCCCCGAGCTCACCGGCGCTCCCCAACGGTCCAAGCATCGCACGGATCGACAAAGCATGTTGTGCGGCAAGGACTTCCGTCGGCGCCAGCAACGCGCACTGGTACCCGGCGTCGATCATCTGCAGCATCGCCAGCAACGCCACGACAGTCTTGCCCGAGCCGACCTCGCCCTGCAACATCCGGTTCATCGGACGTGGTGCGCCGAGCTCCTCTGAGACCACCTCGAGGACTTCTCGCTGCCCCGTAGTCAATTCGAACGGCATCTGCGCCAACATCGCGGTGACCAGGCCGTCGTGACGGCGGGGTGCCGGAGGTCCGGAGGCGCCGAGCTCACTGTGCCTGCGGCCGACCAGACCCCACTGGAGCCCGACAGCCTCGTCGAAAGTCAACCGCTCGATGGCCCGGGCGCGGTCCTCTGCATGGTCACTGATGTGGACTGCGCGGATGGCCTCGTCTTCGGACATCAGGTTGTGTTCGCGCACAAACCAATCCGGCAACGTTTCGGGGACGGGGTCCAGGACGGCGAGGGTCTGTTGAATACACGCGTAGATCTCCCACGTCTGCACCTTCGACGTGGCGGCGTAGATCGGGAAATAGTCCTTCTCGAACTCGGCGAGAAGTTCGTCGCCGGTCGCGCCGGTGGTCGACGCGATCGAGGTGAGCGATTTCGTGCCGACGGCCTTGCCTGACTTCGCATTCAGCACCATGAACGCGGGATGGGTGAGCTGCATCGTGCCGCGAAAGAATCCGACCTCTCCCGAGAGCATCACCTCGGCGCCTTCGACGAGTGTTTTCTTGATCCAGCGAGGATTGAAGAAGGTCGCCGTCACCTTCGGTCGACGATCCCTCAGGGTTACGACGAGATACTGGCGCGACGGCTGATTCCGGACCTGTTTCAGTTCGGCCTTGGCGATCACGTCGACGAACGTGACGTGTTCGCCCTCTTCGACATCGAGATCTTCCCCTTCGCCACGAACCGTCATTGCGTCGCTGTACTTGCGGGGAAAATAACGCAGCAGCTCACCGACGGTGCGCAGACCGAGGTGCTCTTCCAGAGGATCGGCGGCCTTCTTGCCGATCACGAAGTCCAGGCGGTCATCCAGTGTCGCCACGTCACTCCACCCCGATGAGCAGTGCGTCGGCGCGGTGGCCGGCGTGGAACGTCACCATCTCCGTGCCGGGATGCTTGCGGTGCACGTGATCGGCAAGTGCCGCAGCGACGTCGGGCCCTACACCGTCACCGGTCAGCACAGTCACTAATTCTCCGCCGGCGGCGAGTAGAAGGTCGATCAATCCGGCTGCGGCGGAGGCGATGTCGTCGCCTACTATGACAACTTCGTCACCGGCGACACCGAGCCCGTCGCCGGGTTTGCAGGTGCCAGCCCAGGTGAGGGCTTCTTCGGCCGCCACCCGCACCGACCCGAATCGCGCGCCGGCCGCAGCCCTGGCCATCGTGTAGCCGTCGTCGACGAGGCGGCGGTCGGGGTCGTGAACGGCCAACGCCGCAAGCCCTTGCACCATCGACCCCGTGGGCACCGGGACCATGTCGATCCCCCAGTCTGCGGCGACCGCAGAACCGGCGACGATCTCCTCGGCGGCGACATATCCGTTGGGCAACACCATCACTTGCGCGGCGCCCGTGTTGAGCAGCGCGTGCAACAGCTGTTGCGCGCTGACCGCCGCATCGGAGACCGGGCGCAGAACATCGGCGCCCTCCCCGGTGAACAAGCTCTCGGCGCCGTCGCCGTCCACGACGGCCAGCACCGCGCGCTGCCTGCTCCAGCTGCCGACGGGGAGCCGGTCGGCGCCACCGCTGAGCGCGGTGATCTGGATGCGGCTCAGCGTGCCCACCGCCAGCCCCGCCTCGACCGCGGCGCCGGCGTCGTCGGCGTGGACGTGAACCGAGTAACAGCCGGCGCTCGCTTCGCCGGACTCACCGAATCCCGACGCGGCGATCGCGACGGAGTCACCCAGTTCGTCGAGACGGGCACGCAGACGCTCGACGTTGTGAGCCTCGCAGTCACTGAGCAGGTACATGACTTCGAAGCTGGGAGAGGTTCTGCTCGCCGACGGCGTCGTCTCGAACGGCGCGGTCTTGGGCGCCGGCTGATAGACGGCACGCCGGGTGGTGTGACCGGTCAGCGTCGCCGAGAGGGCGTCGAGCAGGACCAGCAGACCTCGCCCGCCTGCGTCGACGACGCCGGCTTCGGCGAGGACGTCGAGTTGGGTGGGGGTGCGGTCGAGAGCGGATGCTGCGGCCCGGGTGCTCGTCGCGACCACCTCGGCGAGGTCGGCCTGTTCGGCGGCGGCATCCTCGGCCGCAGCGGCGGCGTCATGAAGCACCGACACGATGGTGCCGGGCACTGCTTGCCCCATCGAGGCGACGACGAGGGTCACGGCGTGTCGCAGCGCGGTGCTGAACAGTGGCCCGCTGATGTCGCTGAGGACACCGGCGCGATCGTCGGCAGCCGCGGCGGTGACCTCGGCGATGGCCCTCAAGATCTGGGACAGGATCACACCGGAGTTCCCTCGGGCGCCGCGCAATGCCCCGTCGGCGAGCGCCGCAGCCACCGCGGTGACGTCGTCGCCGGTATCTGCGGCATCGGCCTGAGCCCACGCGGCACGCATCGTGAACAGCATGTTTGTGCCGGTATCGGCGTCGGCGACGGGGAACACGTTGAGTTGGTTGATCTCTTCGGTGTGGCTGATCAGGTCGGCGACGGCCGTATGCGCCCAGTGCCGAAGGCCGGAACCGTCCAGCCGTCGAGCCGCCATCCCACCTCCACACTTCCGCCCCCGCCGGCGTCAGCCTAGTCAGTGCCACGGACAACGCCGAAGACCGTGTGTCAGCATCTGTGGACAGCCGGAATCACCGCGTTTTTGCGATCCCTGCGGGGCCCGGTATCCTGATCAGGTTGTCGGGTCACCCGGTCGCGTACCGGTCGTTGGCCCCCAGTACTGACTTAACAAGGAGTTCTCACTATGGCTGCCGTGTGCGAGATCTGCGGGAAGGGCCCCGGCTTCGGTAAGTCGGTGTCGCACTCCCATCGCCGGACCAGCCGTCGGTGGAACCCGAACATCCAGTCCGTGCGCGCCGTGTCGACCCCGGGCGGCAACAAGCACCGCGTCAACGTGTGCACGTCGTGCCTGAAGGCCGGCAAGGTCGCGCGCGGCTGACCGCGACGTTCTTTACGGCAGGCGCCAGTCGATCGGCTCGGCGCCTCGCTGTGTCAGTAGCTCGTTGGCACGGCTGAACGGCTTGGACCCGAAGAATCCCCGCGACGCCGACAGCGGCGACGGATGCGGCGATTCGATGACCGCCGTGTCTTCGAGCATTGGCTTCAGTGTCGACGCATCCCTACCCCACAGCACCGCCACCAAGGGTTGGCGGCGCGCAGCGAGCGCTCGGATGGCGCACTCGGTCACCGCTTCCCAGCCCTTTCCGCGGTGCGACGCCGGTGTTCCCGGCCGCACGGTGAGGACTCTGTTGAGCAGCATCACTCCCTGTTCGCACCACGGTGTCAGATCGCCGGTGGACGGTGCCGGGTAGCCGAGGTCGTCGCGATACTCCTTGAAGATGTTGTCGAGGCTGCGCGGCAGTGGGCGCACGTCGGGGGCCACCGAGAAGCTCAGCCCCACCGCGTGTCCCGGTGTCGGATAGGGATCTTGGCCGACAATCAGCACCTTGACCTTGTCGAGCGGAAACGTGAACGCGCGCAACACGTTCGGCCCTGCGGGTAGGTAGCGGTGTCCGGCGGACAGTTCGGCGCGCAGGAATTCACCCATCTGCCTCACCTGGGATTCGACGGGTGCGAGGGCACAGGCCCAACCTTCGTCGACCAACTCGTTGAGGGGACGTATAGTCACGAGAGGCCAACATAGCGGGCGTCGTCGATCAGAACGACTGCCAGCCCGTGTTGCCCTGCCACGTGTCGCCGTCGACCGTCACCCGAGCCGGGCCGGCGGCCACGCTTCCGAGGACGCGCCAACCCGGCGGCGCCGTCGCGGGGAACGTCGCCACGAGCGCGTGGTCTTCGCCACCCCCGAGCACCCATTGCAGTGGATCGGCACGAATCTCGGCGGCCGCGGCGGTCAGCGTGTCGACGTCGGGAGCCAGGGCGTCGCGGGTGATGTCGATGTGGACCCCGGAGGCCGTCGCGATGTGTCCGAGGTCAGCCAGCAGTCCGTCGGAGACGTCGGTCATCGCGGTCGCGCCCGCGCTAGCGGCGACCGCACCCTGCCCGTACGGCGGCTGCGGGACGAGGTGACGTTTTCGCAGCTCGTCGAAGTCGCGAATTCCGCGGTCCCACAATCTGTATCCCGCCTCCGAGCGGCCGAGTTCACCAGCGACCGCGACGAGATCACCCGGTCGTGCACCGCCTCGGCGGACTGGATCCCGGCCGCCGAGGTCGCCCAGCGCTGCGACGGAAATCACCCACTGCGGCGCCTGGACGGTGTCACCGCCGACGATTCCTGCACCTAGCAGATCAGCCTCGTGCCACATGCCGTCGGCGAGTTCGACGGCGCGTGCTGTCGCGGTGTCGCCGGGCGCTCCGAAGCTGACGACGAAGGCTGTGGACCTGCCGCCCATCGCTTCGATGTCAGCGGCGTTCTGCGCGATGGCTTTTCGGCCGACGTCATGCGGTGTGGACCAGTCGAGCCGAAAGTGCCGATTCTCGATGAGCATGTCGGTGCACACCACCGTCCTGCCATCCGCTGCGGCGACGACGGCCGCGTCGTCGCCGGGGCCGAGCGTCACGAACGGCGGTTGACGACGTCCGGCGACCAGCCGGTCGATGACGGCGAACTCACCCAACCCCGACAGCGTTGCGTCGGCGTCCTCGGCCGTCATGTCAGTTCCTTTCACCTACGGTACGTTTGGTCCCTGCGGCGTGGAGTCTATGCAGCCAGATGGAGGGATTTCGGCGTGGTCGAGGCTTTTGTTCTCATCCAGACCGAGGTCGGCCGCGCCGAGGTGATCGCCAAACAACTGGCCGCACTCACCGGTGTGCTGTCGTCGGAGTACGTCACCGGTCCCTATGACGTCGTGGCACGTGTCAGCGCCCCGTCTCTGGACGAGCTGAAGGCGACGGTGGTGCCCAGCGTGCAACAGGTCGTCGGTATCACCCGCACGCTGACCTGCCCGATCGACGGCGGAGTGCAGCCCTAGTGTTTGGTGTGTGAACAGCCAGACCGGGGACGGCCCGCCGCGCGCCGTTCTGATCGCCGCGTTGGCGGTTGCCGTCGCGGGCATCGTCGGCGTTCTGGTGGTGGCCGCGGTGATGCAGCGTTCTCCTGCCCAGGAGCCGGTCGCGGTCACCAGCGTGCCCGCCCCACAGGCTGACAGCCCGGAATGCCGCTCGCTGCTCGATGCCCTACCCCAAGAGCTGGGTGGCTACCGACGGGCTGCGCTGATCGATCCTGCACCCCAGGGCGCCGCGGCATGGCAGCCGGATGAGCCGGGCGGCGACGCACTGATCCTGCGGTGTGGCCTCGATCGGCCGGCCGAGTTCGTGGTGGGGGCGCCGCTGCAGGTGGTCGACGCGGTCTCGTGGTTTCGGGTGGGCGAAGCAGGGGCGGGAAATGACCGGGTGGAGGACCCCGCTGATGGCGGGCGCAGCACCTGGTTCGCGGTGGACCGGCCGGTGTATGTGGCGCTGACGCTGCCTCCCGGGTCCGGACCCACGGCGATCCAGACGCTGTCGAAGACCATCGCCGAAACGCTTCAGGTGCGGCGGCCCGAACCGGCGCCGCTGAGTTGACGAGCGTGCGTTCAGGGTGACGAATCGGTCCCGGAGCCGCCCTCAGCGCACGCTCGGTGGCCGTTAGCGCAGTCCGGTGCCACGGGCGACGGCGGTCTCGACCATCGTGGCGAGCAGTGTCGGATAGTCGACGCCGCTGGCCGCCCACATCCGCGGGTACATCGAAATGGTGGTGAACCCCGGCATCGTGTTGAGCTCGTTGATCACAGGACCGTCCTCGGTTAGGAAGAAGTCGACCCGCGCCAGGCCCTGGCAGTCGATGGCCTGGAACGCTCGGATCGACAATGCGCGGATCTCTTCGGCGACGGCGTCGTCCACCTTGGCGGGGACGTCGAGTTCGGCACCGTCGTCGAGATATTTCGTCTCGAAATCGTAGAACCCGTCCTCTCGTCCGCGCACCCCGGCGACACGGATCTCGCCGACCGTGCTCGCCTCGAGGTGGCCGTCGGGGAATTCCAGGACGCCGCACTCAAGCTCACGTCCAGGTACCGCGGCTTCGACGATCACCTTCGGATCGTGACGGCGGGCCAGTTCGATGGCCGAAGGCAGCTGGTCCCAGCGGGCGACACGGCTGACGCCGATCGACGAGCCGCCGCGGGCGGGTTTGACGAAAACCGGCAAGCCGAGGCGTTCGCGGTCTTCCAGCGACAGGGAGTCGTCACGGGGGCGCAGCACCACCTGATCGCCGATCGGCAGCCCCGCGGCGGCGAGCAGCTTCTTGGTGAACTCCTTGTCCATGCCGGCGGCGCTGGCCAGTACGCCGGCGCCGACGTAGGGCACGCCGGCGAGCTCGAGCAGGCCCTGGATCGTGCCGTCCTCGCCGTACGGGCCGTGCAGGACCGGGAAGACGACGTCGACGGCGGCGAGCACATCGCCGGCGGTCTTACCCAGGGACAGCAGTTGACCGCGGCGAGCCGGATCGGCGGCCAATGCCAGTTCGGTGCCGGATTCCCCGGTGACTCCGGGGAGCTTTCCGTCGGTGATCGCGAGCGTCTCCGGCCGTCCGTCGGTCAGCATCCACGAGCCGGTCGGCGTAATGCCGACGGCGGTCACCTCGAACCGTTCCGGATCGAGGTTGCGCAGTATGCTGCCTGCGGAAACGCAGGAGATCGCGTGTTCGGAGCTACGTCCGCCGTACACGACGGCGACGCGGATGCGGCCACTCACAACCTGGAGACGCTACCGTCTGAGGCGCTTCACCCCGGTCCGAGTGCCTGCCCGAGGTCGTTGAGCAGGTCGTCGGTGTCCTCGATGCCCATCGAGATCCGGGCGAATCCGGGCGCGACGGGGTCGCCCCACCGGGCTCGCCGGTCCACGGAGGTGTGAATGCCGCCGAAGCTGGTCGAGGCGACCAGCAGCTCGCTGCGGCGAACGAGGTCGTGGACCGCGGCCGCATCGGCGAGCTCGACAGAGACGATGCCACCGAAGCGGCGCATCTGGGCTGCGGCCACGGCATGAGACGGATCCTCGGGCAGACCCGGGTACCGGACCGCCCGCACGGCGGGATGAGAGCGCAGCATGAGGGCCGCGGCGGCGGCGTTCTGACATTGCCGCTCAAGCCGGAGCCCGGCAGTACCGAGGCTGCGCAACACCAGCCACGCCTCGAATGCACCGAGGATGGGCCCGGCGAGTAGTCGCTCCCGTTCCACGCGGTCCATCAGTTCCGCATGGCTGCCCGCGACGTAACCGGCCAGCAGATCGCTGTGTCCGGACAGCGCCTTGGTGGCACTGGCCACGACCAGGTCGGCGCCCAGCGACAAGGGTTGCTGCCCCAGCGGGGACGCGGTGGTGTTGTCGACGACCAGAAGCGTGCGCTGTGATCGGCAGATCATTGCGAGCCGATGGAGGTCCACCACGTCCAGCGACGGATTGGACGGGGTCTCGGCCAGCACCACATCCGCGCCGCGGGCCGCATCGCACATCTCGTCGCACCGCGCCTCCGCGACGGTGACACCGCGACCGGCCAGGAATTCACCGGCGTAGGCGCGCACCTGGTAGTAGCCGTCGGCGGGAACGACGAGAGTGTGCCCGGGCAGGGCGACCACCCGCAGAACGGCAGTCAGCGCGGCCATTCCGGATCCGAAAGTCAGCGCGGCAGAAGCACCTTCGAGCTGAGCCAGCGCGGCCTCCAATTGCCGCCATGTGGGGTTGGACCTGCGGCCGTAGCTGTCGAGGCCGTCATCCTCATCGGGGGGAAGATGGTAGGCGGAGGCCGGTACGGGCGGAGGCGAGACAGGCCCGCCCGGAATGGGTTCGGACGAAACGGCTTTGACGCTGCGCGTGGAATCACCGTAGGTGCCCGCCATATATCACTCCGGCTTGGTCGAGCGGCCCAGGAGCAGGGCCACTGCCTCGTCGACCGACAAACCCCTGTGACACACGCGATGCACTGCTTCGGTCAGTGGCATCTCTACGTCGTAGCTCGACGCCAGCGCCAACACCGATCGACACGAGGTGACCCCTTCGGCCACATGCCCGCCGGTCGCATCGAGGGCCGCCTGCATCGTTCCGCCCTTGCCCAACCGTTCGCCGAAGGACCGGTTCCGGGAATGCGGTGAGGTGCAGGTTGCGACCAAGTCCCCGATTCCGGCGAGTCCGGCCAACGTGGCGGGCTTGGCTCCCAAAGCAATTCCCAGCCTCATGATTTCCGCCAGCCCCCTGGTGATGATCGCGGCGGCGGTGTTCTCCCCCAGCCCGACGCCGGCGGCCATGCCGCTTGCGAGCGCGATCACGTTCTTGCAGGCGCCGCCGACTTCGGCGCCGATGACGTCTGCGTTGGTGTAGGGCCGGAAGTAACCGGTGGCCAGCGCGCGCTGCAGCGCCACCGCGCGACCGGAGTCGCTGCAGGCGACGACGGTGGCTGCGGGCTGTTCTTGACCGATCTCACTGGCCAGATTGGGGCCGGTGACCACTGCTATCCGGGCCGGGTCGGCACCGGTGACCTGCGCGATGACCTGGCTCATCCGCATCAGGGAGTCCAGTTCGATGCCTTTGGCAAGGCTCACCAGCGTGGTGTCGGGGCCGATGTGGCCCTTCCACTGCTCCAGGTTCGCCCGAAGCGTCTGAGACGGGACCGCGAGCAGCACCGTGCATGCGTCCGACAGCGCTTCGGCGTAGTCGCTGGTGGCGCGGATCGATTCCGGCAGCGCAACGCCCAGGTAGTTCGCATTGCGATGAGATGCGTTGATCTCGTCGGCGAGTTCGGGTCGCCGAACCCACAGCGTGACGTTGTTACCGGCGTCCGCCAACACTTTGGCCAACGCTGTGCCCCACGCTCCGGCACCCATCACCGCCGCCTCAACCACGACTTCAGCGTAGCCGGGAATAATGGGCTGGCAGGATGACGCTCGTGACCGGCATGAGGAACTCCCATCCGGACGCCGACATTGCACTGGTGATCGCCGTCAAACGGCTCACCGCCGCCAAGACGCGGCTGGCTCCGGTTCTTTCGGCGCCGGCGCGCGGGGACGTCGTCCTGGCCATGCTCGTGGACACGATCACAGCGGCGCTGGCGGTTCCGGTATTGCGCTCGGTGTTGGTGGTCACCCCCGACGACGTGGCCGCGACTGCGGCGCGCCGGCTGGGCGCGCAGGCGCTGGCTGATCCGACACCGGCAGGCCACCCCGACCCCCTCAACAACGCCCTGACCGCCGCCGAGGCAGCCGCCCGCCGAGAGAGCCCCAATATCGTTGTGTTGCAAGGGGATCTACCGGCACTCAAACCGGCGGAGCTCGCCGAGGCGATCGAGGCGGCGCGGGCTCATCCCCGTAGCTTCGTCGCCGACCAGCAGCGCACCGGCACGGCCGCCCTGTTCTCGTTCGGCGTGGCGCTCGATCCGCGCTTCGGCGCAGGCTCCGCCCAACGCCATCGGCAGTCCGGCGCCGTCGAATTGACAGGTGCCTGGCCGGGCCTGCGGTCTGACATCGACACCCCCGAAGACCTCGCCGCGGCGCGCGCACTGGGCATCGGCCCGGCGACCGCGCAGGCCGTCGCCCGTGCCGGATGAATTCGCTTACCGCTTGCCTGACTCGGTGGCATGAGCACCAGCGGATAAGGAATCATCGGACGCATGACCGAAGCCCAGACCCGACCTGATCAGACGGAGTCGTCAGAAGCCGCGAGCGCGCCGACGACGGGATCTGCGGATTCGGCGCCGGAAGCGCCCCCGGCCGCGACGTCCCCCGCCGTCGAGAACCCGCTTCCCGAAAAGCGCTATCTCAACCGCGAGCTGAGTTGGCTGGACTTCAACGCCCGCGTCCTCGCGCTCGCCGCCGACCCCTCGCTGCCGCTGCTGGAGCGCGCGAAGTTCCTGGCAATCTTTGCGTCCAACCTCGACGAGTTCTACATGGTCCGCGTCGCCGGCCTCAAGCGGCGTGACGAGATGGGGCTTTCCGTTCGTTCGGCGGACGGCTTGTCTCCGCGCGAACAGCTCCGCCGGATCAGCGAGCGCACACAGCAGATCGCCAGCAGGCACGCCACAGTGTTCCTCGATTCGGTGCGCCCCGCACTGGCCGACGAAGGCATCATCATCGTCACGTGGGCCGAACTCGACGACGCAGAACGCGGGCGGCTGTCGACCTATTTCCACGAGCAGGTCTTCCCGGTTCTGACGCCGCTGGCCGTCGACCCAGCACACCCCTTCCCGTTCGTGAGCGGCCTGAGCCTCAATCTCGCCATCACCGTCAAACATCCCGATGACGGCGGTCAGCATTTCGCGCGAATCAAGGTGCCCGACAACGTCGACCGGTTCGTCGAACTCAGCGCACGCGACGCCTCCCCGGGTGTGGTCCGGTTCCTCCCGATGGAGGAGTTGATCGCCGCGTTCCTGCCGGTGCTGTTCCCCGGCCTGGAAATCGTGGAGCACCACGCCTTCCGGATCACCCGTAACGCCGACTTCGAGGTCGAGGAGGACCGCGACGAGGATCTGCTGCAGGCGCTCGAGCGCGAGCTGGCCCGCAGGCGTTTCGGTTCGCCGGTGCGGCTCGAAGTCTCCAACGACATGACCGAGAGCATGCTCGAGCTGCTGCTGCGCGAACTCGATGTCGCGCCCGGCGACGTCATCGAAGTGCCGGGACTACTGGACCTCTCGTCGCTGTGGCAGATCTACGGCGTGGATCGACCGGCGCTCAAGGATCCGCCCTTCGTGCCCGCGACCCCTTCGGCGTTCGGCGAGCGAGAGACCCCCAAAAGCATCTTTGCGGCGCTGCGCGACGGCGACGTCCTGGTTCACCACCCCTACGACTCCTTCTCCACGACAGTGCAGCGCTTCATCGAGCAGGCCGCGGCCGATCCCAATGTGCTGGCGATCAAGCAGACGCTCTACCGCACCTCGGGCGATTCGCCGATCGTCAACGCCCTCATCGATGCTGCCGAGGCGGGCAAGCAGGTGGTGGCGCTCGTCGAGATCAAGGCGCGATTCGATGAACAGGCCAACATCAAGTGGGCGCGTGCGCTGGAACAGGCGGGCGTGCACGTGGTTTACGGCCTGATCGGATTGAAGACACATTGCAAGACATGTCTTGTGGTGCGGCGCGAAGGTTCGACGATCCGGCGGTACTGCCACATCGGCACCGGCAACTACAACCCGAAAACCGCGCGGCTCTATGAAGATGTCGGCCTGCTCACTGCCGCCCCCGACATCGGCGCGGACCTCACCGATCTCTTCAATTCGCTGACCGGGTACTCCCGCAAGGAGTCCTACCGCAACCTGCTGGTCGCGCCGTACGGCGTCCGTCGCGGCATCATCGAACGGATCGAACGCGAGATCGCCGCGACCCGGGACGGCGCGGACGGCCGGATTCGTTTGAAGGCCAACGCTTTGGTCGACGAGCAGGTCATCGATGCGCTCTACCGCGCGTCCCAGGCCGGCGTGCGCGTCGAGGTCGTGGTCCGCGGCATCTGCGCGCTACTCCCGGGAGATCCGGCCTTCTCCGAGAACATCGTGGTCCGGTCGATCCTCGGCCGATTTCTTGAGCATTCACGGATCATTCATTTCCGTGCCATCGACGAATACTGGATCGGCAGCGCCGACATGATGCATCGTAATCTCGACCGGCGCGTGGAAGTGATGGCGCAGGTTAAGGATCCACGATTGACCGCAGAACTGAATGACATCTTCGATTCGGCGGTCGATCCCAGCACCCGTTGCTGGGAACTTAGCCCCGACGGCCACTGGACGGCGCGCCCCCAGGAGGGACACACCGTGCGTGATCACCAGATGTCGCTGATGGAACGCCACCGGCATCACTGACCGCGGCGATGCGCCACGGGGCCAGGATTGAGAGCCCGCGGATCTTCTGGACCCCCGTAGACACGCAGGAGTTGAGGTGCCGAAGGAGAAAGACCGGATGCAGCTGTGGTGAAGAAGTCTCCGATCCTGGCCGCCGGCGCGGTCCTGTGGCGTCCGCAGGACGGCACGGGCGAACCAGAGGTCGCGATCATTCATCGTCCACGCTATGACGACTGGTCTCTGCCCAAGGGCAAGCTCGACGACGGCGAGACCGAGGCCGTCGCGGCCGTCCGGGAAATCGAGGAGGAGACCGGATTTCGGTCACACCTCGGTCGGCGGCTGCCCTCGGTCGCGTATCCGGTCGACAACGGCGTCAAGAGGGTGCGGTACTGGGCGGCTCGCGTTGTCGGCGGAGAATTCTCCGCCAACGACGAAGTCGACGAACTCAAATGGCTCCCGCCGAAGCAGGCGATGTCCGAGCTGATCTACCCTCACGACCGCAAGGTCCTCCGCCGATTCCTCAAGCTTCCCGCCGAGAGCCGAACAGTTCTCATCGTTCGGCACGGCACCGCGGGTGACAAAAAGAGGTATCGCGGTGACGACCGAAAACGGCCGCTGGACAAGCGCGGCCGCGCCCAGGCCGAGTCACTGGTCGGTCAGCTGCTCGCCTTCGGCGCCAGGGACTTGTTCGCGGCCGATCGAACGCGCTGCCATCAGACCTTGGAGCCGCTCGCCGAGGAACTGGGCGCCACGATCCACAACGAGCCGACGCTGACGGAGGAGGCTTACGCCGAGGACCGCAAGGCCGCGCGCCAGCGGATTCTCGAGATTGCCGACACCGCGCAGATGCCGGTGATCTGTACTCAGGGAAAGGTGATTCCGGACCTGATCGACTGGTGGTGCGAACGAGACGGGGTGCGGCCGGACAAGTCCCGCAACCGCAAAGGCAGCACCTGGGTGATGTCACTGGCCGGTGGCAAGTTGCTCGCCGCCGACCACATCGACAGCCCGCTACCGCCGAAGAAGTGACGCCGCAATTGAATTCAAGTTAGGGCCACGCCCACACGAAAACGCCGCGGATCTCTGGGGATCCGCGGCGTAATCGTTGGAGCGTGACTACTTGCGTCCGCGCTTGGCCGGAGCCTTCTTGGCGGACGCCTTCTTGGCGGGCGCAGCCTTCTTGGCGGGAGCCTTGGTCGCGGCCTTCTTGGCCGGAGCCTTCTTGGCGGGCGCAGCCTTCTTGGCAGCAGGCGCCTTCTTGGCCGGAGCCTTCTTGGCAGCGGGTGCCTTCTTGGCGGGAGCGGCCTTCTTCACTGCGGCCTTCTTGGCCGGAGCCTTGGTCGCAGCCTTCTTGGCAGCAGGTGCCTTCTTGGCGGGAGCGGCCTTCTTCACTGCGGCCTTCTTGGCCGGAGCCTTCTTGGCAGCTGCCTTGCGGGCGGTGCTCGCCGCGGCGACGCCGCGCTTGACTGCGGGGCCGTCGGCCGGAAGCTTCTGCGCGCCAGCCACAACGGCCTTGAACTGAGCGCCGGGGCGGAATGCCGGAACGGAGGTGGGCTTAACCTTCACCGTTTCGCCAGTGCGCGGATTGCGGGCCACACGGGCCGCGCGGCGACGCTGCTCGAAAACACCGAAGCCGGTGATGGTGACGCTCTCACCCTTGTGCACCGCGCGGACGATGGTGTCAACGACGTTCTCCACCGCGGCGGTCGCTTGCCGACGATCCGAGCCCAATTTCTCCGTGAGTACGTCGATGAGCTCTGCTTTATTCATGCAAAACCTCCGAAACCAGTGGCCCTCCTTGGGCCGACTAGTGCACACGGTAAACCTTTTGCCTGCTGATTTCCAAGAGCCACGCGCAATTTCAGGCCCGCACAGCGAATATTTTTCAATCCGGTTGGCCCCCTTACCCTCCTGGGAGAGCCCGCGAAAAGGGGGTTACAGGCGCGGGATTTCAGAGATTTCGACCGCGAATCACGCGGGCAGAGTGCGCGGTTTCCACCGCGGCCGACGACCCTCGAATTCTTCAATCTCAGGGAGTTTCCGCAGCGTAAGGCCTATATCGTCGAGCCCTTCGAGGAGGCGCCACGCGGTGTAGTCGTCAATCGTGAACGGCACCATCATGGTTCCGGCGGTGATCGACCGATCTTGAAGATTTACAGTGATTTCCGTCCCGGGGTGCTGCTCGATCAGCTTCCACAACAATTCCACATCATCTTGTGAAACTTCGGCCGCCAGCAGACCGGCCTTGCCGGCGTTGCCCCGGAAGATATCGGCGAATCGGGGCGAGATCACTACCCGGAATCCGAAGTCCATCAGTGCCCAGACCGCATGCTCGCGTGACGACCCGGTGCCGAAATCAGCCCCGGCGACCAAGACCGAGCCCTTGTCGAAGGGCGCCAGATTGAGGACGAAAGACGGATCGGTGCGCCACGCGGCGAACAGCCCGTCCTCGAATCCCGTTCGTGTGACCCGCTTCAGGTACACCGCCGGGATGATCTGATCAGTGTCGACGTTCGATCGGCGCAGGGGCACGCCGATCCCGGTGTGGGTGCGGAAGGCTTCCATATCTGCAATCTCCTGTCGGGTTCAGTGGCTTGTCTCGGCGAGGTCGGCCGGCGATGCGAGCCTGCCGCGGACGGCGGTGGCGGCGGCGACTGCCGGTGACACCAAATGCGTACGACCACCCTTGCCTTGCCTGCCCTCGAAATTGCGGTTGGACGTCGATGCGCAACGCTGCCCAGGAGAGAGCTGGTCGGGGTTCATTCCGAGACACATCGAGCAGCCGGCCTGACGCCATTCCGCTCCTGCGGCAGTGAAGATCTCACCGAGGCCCTCAGATTCGGCCTGCGCGCGCACCCGCATCGATCCGGGGACAACAAGCATCCGCACGCCTTCGGCGACCTTGCGGCCGCGCAGCACATCGGCGACGACACGCAGATCCTCGATCCGGCCGTTGGTGCATGAGCCGACGAACACCGTGTCGACCGAAACATCACGCATCGGGGTGCCGGCGCGAAGGTCCATGTAGGTCAATGCCTTTTCGGCGGCAAGCCGCTCAGCCTCGTCGAAGATCAGCTCCGGGTCGGGCACGGAGCCCGACAGCGGCACGCCCTGGCCGGGGTTGGTTCCCCAGGTGACGAAGGGGCTCAGCGTCGAGGCGTCGATGTAGACCTCGGTGTCGAAGGTGGCTCCCTCGTCGGTGCGGAGTTGACGCCAGGCCTCGACAGCGGCGTCCCAATCTGCGCCCTGCGGTGCGTGCGGACGCCCTTTGAGGAACTCGAACGTCGTCTCGTCGGGAGCGACCATGCCGGCTCGCGCCCCGGCCTCGATGCTCATGTTGCAGACCGTCATCCGACCTTCCATCGACAGCGATTCGATGGCGCTGCCGCGGTATTCGATGACGTGTCCCTGCCCGCCACCGGTTCCGATCTTCGCGATGACGGCGAGGATGATGTCCTTGGCGCTGACGCCGGGCGGAAGTTCACCGTCCACGTTGACGGCCATCGTCTTGAAGGGTTTGAGCGGCAGCGTCTGGGTGGCCATCACGTGTTCGACCTCAGATGTGCCGATGCCCATGGCGATCGACCCGAAGGCGCCGTGCGTCGAGGTATGGCTGTCGCCACAGACTATGGTCATCCCCGGCTGGGTCAACCCCAGCTGCGGCCCGATGATGTGGACGATGCCCTGCTCGGTGTCGCCCATCGGGTGCAGTCTGATGCCGAATTCCTCACAGTTGCGGCGCAGTGTCTCCACCTGCGTGCGCGAGACGGGGTCTGCGATCGGCTGGTCGATGTCGATCGTCGGCACGTTGTGGTCCTCGGTGGCGATCGTCAGGTCGGGCCTGCGCACCGTCCGTCCGGCCAATCGCAATCCGTCGAAAGCCTGCGGGCTGGTGACCTCGTGGACGAGATGGAGGTCGATGTAGATCAGGTCGGGCTGGCGCGCGGCGCCCTCACCGGTTCCGGGGACGACGACGTGGTCGTCCCAGACTTTCTCGGCAAGAGTGCGGGGCTTGTTCGCGATGGCCATCTTGACTATCTCACAATCTGGGAAGCTAGTATCTCCTTGTGAGACAGGATAGCGGCATCGGCGTTCTGGACAAAGCGGTCACCGTGTTGCATGCGGTAGCCGAGTCCCCATGCGGGCTGGCTGATCTCTGCGAACGGACGGGCCTGCCGCGGGCCACGGCGCACCGCCTGGCGGTAGGGCTCGAGGTGCATCGGTTTCTGGCCAGGGAGGCCGACGGGCAGTGGCGCCTCGGCCCGGCGCTCACCGAACTGGCCGGACAAGTCAACGATCCGCTGCTGTCGGCCGGCACTGTGGTGCTGCCCCGCCTGCGCGAACTGACGGGCGAGAGCGTGCAGCTCTACCGCAGGGAAGGCACCACGCGCATCTGCATCGCGGCACTGGAACCCCCTGCCGGACTTCGCGATACGGTTCCCGTCGGCACTCGCCTGCCGATGACGGCAGGATCAGGGGCCAAGGTTCTGCTCGCCTATGCCGACGCGGCCACCCAACAGGCAGTGCTCCCCGGCGCCTCGTTCACCGACCGCACGCTCGCCGAGGTTCGCAAGCGCGGCTGGGCCCAGAGCGCCGCCGAACGCGAGCCGGGCGTGGCCAGCGTCTCCGCTCCGGTGCGCGACGGCAGGGGTTCGGTGATCGCCGCGGTGTCGGTGTCCGGGCCGATCGACCGAATGGGCCGGCGGCCCGGAGCGCGCTGGGCCGCCGACCTCGTCGCGGCCGCCGACGCGCTGACGCGCCGGCTCTGAGACCCGGCCAGGGCACCGTCGCCGCTCGGCCCGTGACGACAAAAAAACTCCGGGCCCTCGGTGAGGCCCGGAGTCTGGTTGTACCCCCGATGGGATTCGAACCCACGCTACCGCCGTGAGAGGGCGGCGTCCTAGGCCGCTAGACGACGGGGGCTAGAACTACTTTCCGGTTGGTCAGCATAGCTCAGGCACGAATGCTGACCTAATCGCTGCCGTTGGCTGGGGTACCAGGACTCGAACCTAGAATGGCTGAACCAGAATCAGCTGTGTTGCCAATTACACCATACCCCATTGGCTGCCTGTAACCGCTGGTCACAAGCCGTTTTTCGGCCCTGCTCGCCTCAGCTCGATCGTCTCGAGCCGGTGCGAACTTACTCGCGAGCCGACGAGCAGACTACCAAAGATTTCGGGCTGCTTTTTCCACGGCTGCCCTCTCACGCCTCCGAAGTCGCGGCCGCTGCCGCGTGATCGCGCCCAGCCCGCAGCCGGTCCAGGCTGCGGTCGCGGCCGAGCAGTTCGAGCGACTCGAACAACGGGGGGCTCACCGTCGATCCCGTGGCAGCGACGCGCACCGGGCCGAACGCCTTCCGCGGCTTCAGTTCCAGGCCGTCGATGAGCGCCGTCTTGAGCGCGTCCTCGATCTGCGAGGTGCTCCACTCTGCGATGTCCTCCAGCGCCGCCACCGCGGCCGTGAGCACCGGAACCGCCTCGGGGCGCAATTCCTTGCCCGCCGATTTCTCGTCGAGGGCGAAAGAGGAGTCGTTGAAGAACTTGAGCAGGTCCCACGCATCACCGAGCACGACGATGCGCGTCTGCACCAGCGCCGCGGCCGCGGCGAACTGCGCGTCGTCGAGGCCGGTTCGATGGCCGTGCGTCGCGAAGTACTCTGCCAGCCGCCGGGTGAACTCGGCCTCGTCGAGCATCCGGATGTGCTCGGCGTTGAGCGCGTCGGCCTTCTTCTGGTCGAAACGGGCCGGATTGGAGTTGACGTTGGCGACGTCAAAGGACGCGACCATCTCGTCGAGGCTGAAGATGTCCCTGTCATCGGCGATCGACCATCCCAGCAGTGCAAGGTAGTTCAGCAGCCCCTCGGGGATGAACCCCCGGTCGCGGTGCAGGAACAGATTGGACTGCGGATCACGCTTCGACAGCTTCTTGTTGCCGTCACCGAGGACAGGGGGCAGGTGCGCGAACTGCGGTGTCATCTCGGCCACACCGATGCGAATCAGGGCCGCGTACAGGGCGAGCTGCCGCGGCGTCGACGGCAACAAATCCTCACCGCGCAGCACGTGGGTGATCTTCATCAGTGCGTCGTCGACCGGATTGACCAACGTGTACAAAGGATCTCCGCTGCCGCGGGTCAGCGCGAAATCGGGCACCGATCCAGCCGGGAACGTCGTCTCGCCGCGGACGAGATCCACCCAGGTCAGGTCCGTGTCGGGCATACGGAGACGCACCACGGGCTGGCGACCCTCGGCCCGGAAGGCGGCGCGCTGCTCGTCGGTCAGGTCGCGGTCGAAATTGTCGTACCCCAGCTTCGGGTTGCGGCCCGCCGCGACATGACGCGCTTCCACCTCCTGCGCCGTCGAGAAGGCCTCGTAGGCCTCCCCCGCCGCCAGCAGACGCTCGATCACATCGGCGTAGATTTCGCGGCGCAGCGATTGGCGGTACGGGCCGTAGGGACCTCCGACTTCCGGCCCCTCGTCCCAGTCCATGCCGAGCCACCGCAACGCGTCGAGGAGTGCAAGGTAGCTCTCCTCGCTGTCGCGCTGGGCGTCGGTGTCCTCGATCCGAAACACGAATGCGCCGCCGGTGTGTCGCGCATACGCCCAGTTGAACAGCGCGGTACGGATCAGCCCGACGTGCGGGGTGCCGGTCGGCGACGGGCAGAACCTGACGCGCACAGCCGACGCGCTCATGACTTGCCCTTGCGCACAACGGGATTGGTCAACGTGCCGATTCCCTCGACGGTGATCGCCACGGTGTCACCGTGTTCGAGCGGGCCCACGCCTTCGGGGGTGCCCGTCAAGATGAGGTCGCCGGGGAGCAGCGTCATCACAGCTGAGATCCATTCGACGATCGCGCCGATGTCATGAATCATCAGCGAGGTGCGGCTGCGCTGCTTGATCTCTCCGTTGACCTCCGTGCGGATCTCCAGGTCCGCCGGATCCACATCGGTGACGATCCACGGGCCGACGGGACAGAACGTGTCGTGCCCCTTCGCCCTCATCCACTGGCCGTCTTTCTTCTGCTGATCGCGCGCAGATACGTCGTTGGCGATCGTGTAGCCGAGGATGTTCTCCGCCGCACGCGACGCCGGAACGTCCTTGCACGGACGTCCGATCACGGCCGCCAGCTCGCCTTCGAAGTGCACCGGGTTGGCGTCGGCCGGCAATTGGATCGGAATGCCGGGCCCGATGATCGCCGTGTTGGGCTTGAGGAAGATGATCGGATCTTCGAAGGTGCCGCCACCCATCTCTTCGATGTGCGCGGCGTAGTTCTTGCCCATGCACACCACTTTGCTCGCCAGGATCGGTGCGAGAAGGCGGACATCTGCCAGCGGCCACTGCCTACCGGTGAACGTCGGGGTTCCGAATGGGTGCTCGGCGATCTCGCGGGCGATCGCCTCGGCCGGATCGTCGGGCGGGCCTTCGATAGCGACGAAGGCGACTCCATCTGGACTGGCGATTCGACCGAGACGCATGGGGTTCAGCCTAGTGCCCGCACTGCCCGCCGCGGTGACCGCGGCTGCGCCAGCAAGCATGTCTCATTATTTGGGAATTATGTTCGGCATATTGGGACAGCTATGGAAGCATGGCGGGGTGGCCGCCACCCAGATCAGTCCGTTGAGGCGCTGGTCGATGCTGGCGATCGGGCTGTTGGCAACGCTGTGCGCCAACGTGTTCATCAACGGTGTGGCGTTCCTCATCCCGACGTTGCACGCCGAGCGCGACCTCGACCTCGCCGCGTCAGCCTTGATGTCCTCGCTGCCCAGCCTGGGGATGGTGGTGACGCTGATCGCCTGGGGCTACGTCGTCGACCGGGTCGGGGAACGTCTCGTGCTCGTGCTCGGATCAGCGTTGACCGCGGCGGCGGCGTTCGCTGCCGCCGCGGCGGATTCACTACTCCTCACCGGCGTGTTCCTGTTCGTCGGCGGCATGGCAGCCGCGAGCAGCAACACCGCCAGCGGCCGGCTCGTGGTCGGCTGGTTCGACGCCGAGCGACGCGGACTGGTGATGGGAATCCGCCAGACCGCCCAACCGCTCGGCGTCGGGGTCGGCGCACTGGTAATCCCGCGCATCGCCGAGTTCGGCGGTGTGACAGGCGCTCTGCTCTTTCCGGCCGCCGTGTGCGCGGCCTCGGCACTTCTCTGCGCCGTCGCGGTGATCGACCCGCCCCGGCCTGCGCGTGCGGAGGCCACCGACACCGACCTGGCCAATCCGTACCGCCGATCGGCGATGCTATGGCGGATCCACCTCACGTCTGTCCTGCTGGTCATCCCACAGGTATTCGTCTGGACGTTCACGTTGGTGTGGTTGATCTCCGAGCACCGGTGGTCTCCCCAATCGGCCGGCGTCCTCGTGATGTCGGCCCAGATCCTCGGTGCCGCCGGTCGTATCGCCGCGGGACGGTGGTCGGATTTCTACCTCACCCGTTCCGGTGACGTCGTCGCGTCCCGGCTGCGCCCGATCCGCATCATCGCAGTGGCGGCTGCGGTAGCGATGGCGTTGCTCGCCGTCACGGACTGGTTCGACTCCCCGCTCAGCATCGCCGTGATGATCGCCGCGTCGGTGATCACGGTGTCCGACAACGGGTTGGCGTTCACGCTGATCGCCGAGTACTCCGGGCCGTTCTGGAGCGGACGCGCAATGGGCACGCAGAATACGAGCCAGCTTTTCGCGCAGGGCGTCGCTCCGCCGCTGTTCGGCGGTTTGATTGCAATGGCGGGTTATCCGGTGGCGTTTGCGGTCTGCGCACTCTTCCCACTGTTGGCCATTCCGGCCGTGCCGCTGACGGTCGACCCGGATCCCTAGCCTCTGCCGGCCGATTCGGTGCGCGGCAGCTCGAGCAGCGACGCGGTCAGAAAGCACAGGGCGCCGACGAACGTGCCGAGGTTGGCGAGCACCTCATCTTCAGTCACACCATTGGTGCGGATGAAGGCCGCGACAGCGGAAACCCCGAACGCCACACAGCCGATCAGGTTGACGGCTCCGGCAAGCCAGTCGCGGGACCGGAGCTCGAGAAGCCCGGTGACGGCGGTGACCGCCATCATCGCGAGCGCACCGCTGACGAGGAAGAACACCGACCCGGTCACGTCGGGAACCCAGACGTAGCGCCGCTCCTCGTTCACGGCGTGCGCCCACACGGCAGCGCCCGTGCTGACGTTGAACAACAGCGTCCCCGCGAATTGCACTGCAGCCGAATACCATTCGAAGCGCTTCGTCCGCTCGGACAGGACGAGCTGCATCCACGCCGCCGTCGTGAAGAACCATGAACCCGCGAAACACAGCAGAGTCGCTGTGCCGGCACCGGCCCAGGCGGGGAAGCCAGGTGCGGTGGCGAGCGCGAAGAGAGTCGAGCCGACCGCGAACAACCAGCACTGCCGCGTCAGGGACGCGAGCGCCGCGATGACTACAGCTTCCCGAGAATCCGCTCGCCGACCTGCACAGTCGACAGCTTTGTGTCGCCCCGGGTGGCGAGGTGCTCGGCGACCGCCCTGTCCACCCGTGCCGCCGCGTCGAACTCAGCCATGTGCGCCAACAGCAGCGACACCGACATGATCGCGGCGGTCGGATCGGCGATGCCTTGGCCCGCAATGTCGGGGGCGCTGCCGTGCACCGGCTCGAACATCGACGGATTCGTCAGCGTGGCATCGATGTTGCCGCTGGCCGCCAGTCCGATGCCGCCGCACACGGCGGCGGCGAGATCGGTGATGATGTCCCCGAACAGGTTGTCGGTCACGATGACGTCGAACCGGCCCGGGTCGGTGACCATGTGGATGGTCGCTGCATCGACGTGCTGGTAGGCGATCTCGACGTCCGGGTATTCGGCACCGACCGCCTGAACCGTGCGCCACCACAGCGAACCGGCATTGGTCAGCACATTGTTCTTGTGCACCAGAGTCAGATGCTTGCGCCGCTGCAACGCCCTGCCGAATGCGTCCTGCACCACGCGGCGCACGCCGTAGGCCGTGTTAACGCTGACCTCGGTGGCGATTTCGTGCGGCGTGCCGACGCGGATCGCGCCGCCATTGCCGGTGTAAGGCCCCTCGGTACCCTCACGGACGACAACGAAATCGATCTCCGGATTGCCGGCGAGCGGGCTCTGGACCCCCCGATACAGCCGACCGGGACGCAGATTGATGTGGTGGTCGAGTTCGAACCGGATGCGCAGCAACAAGCCCCGCTCCAGCAGCCCGCTGGGCACCGACGGATCACCAATGGCACCGAGCAGGATCGCGTCGTAACCCTTCAACTCCTCGAGCACCGAGTCCGGGAGCACCTCACCGGTCTTGTGATATTGGCGGGCGCCGAGGTCGTATTCGTTCTTCTCGACACCCGGCAGGACGGCGTCGAGCACCTTCAGCGCTTCGCCGATGACTTCGGGTCCTATGCCGTCACCGGCGATGACTGCGAGTTTCATGAGAGGTCAACCAATTCCAGGGTCAGGGCATTGACATCGCGACCGATCGCGGCGAGCACGTCCTGGGGTACCTCGCGGTCCAGCCGCAGCATGATTGTCGCGCCCTCGCCGTCGGCGTCCTGGCTCAGCTGCGCGGCGAGGATGTTGACAGCCGCGCCGCCGAGGAGAGTGCCGATCTTGCCCAGTGCGCCCGGCTGATCGTCGTAATTGATGATGAGGTTGACGCCCTCGGCACGCAGATCCAGGTTGCGGCCGTTGATCTGGACGATCTTCTCCACCAGTTGCGGACCCGACAGCGTGCCGGAGACGTTGACCGTGGAACCGTCGGCCGCCACCGCTCGGACGTCGACGACGCTGCGGTGATTGGGGCTCTCGGACTCGCTGTCGATCGAGGCCTCGACGCCGCGCTCGGCCGCCAGCGCCGGCGCGTTGACGAACGTCACCTGATCTTCGATGACGGCGGAGAAGAGGCCGCGAAGTGCCGAAAGGCGCAGCACCTCCACCTCTTCGGAGGCCAGCTCACCGCGGACCTGCACACAGAGATTGGTGGGCAGCTCCGCAGACAGTGCTCCGACGAGCAGCCCGAGCTTGCGCACCAGGTCGAGCCAGGGCGCCACTTCCTCGCCCACGACGCCGCCACCCACGTTGACCGCGTCGGGCACGAACTCCCCTGCCAGCGCGAGTTTCACGCTCGCGGCAACATCGGTTCCGGCACGGTCCTGAGCCTCGGCGGTCGAGGCGCCCAGATGCGGTGTGACGACGACCTGGGGCAGCTCGAAGAGCGGGCTGTCGGTGCACGGCTCGGTGGAGAAGACGTCCAGACCTGCGCCGCGCACATGGCCGCTGGTGATTGCGTCCGCAAGCGCGGCCTCGTCGATCAGGCCACCACGGGCGGCGTTGACGATGATGACGCCCGGCTTGGTCTTGGCCAGCGCCTCCTTGCCGATGAGGCCGGCGGTCTCCTTGGTTTTGGGCAGGTGCACCGAGATGAAGTCCGCGCGGCCGAGGAGCTCATCGAGCGTCAGCAGCTCGATACCCAGCTGGGCGGCGCGTGCGTGGGAGACGTAGGGGTCATACGCGGTGATGTGGGCACCGAAGGCGGCCAGCCGCTGAGCGACCAGCTGGCCGATGCGGCCCAGGCCTACCACGCCGACCGTCTTGCCGAAGATCTCGGTACCCGAGAACGAGGACCTCTTCCAGGTGTGCTCACGCAGCGTGGCGTCGGCCGCAGGGATCTGACGGGCCGTGGACAACAGCAGCGCCAGCGCATGCTCGGCCGCGCTGTGGATGTTCGACGTGGGTGCGTTGACCACCAGAACGCCGCGCGCAGTGGCGGCGTCGACATCGACGTTGTCCAGCCCGACGCCTGCGCGCGCCACGATCTTGAGCTTCGGAGCCGCGGCGAGCACCTCGGCGTCGACTGTCGTGGCTGAGCGCACGAGCAGCGCATCGGCGTCGACCACCGCGGCGAGCAGCTTTTCTCGGTCCGGGCCGTCGACCCAGCGCACCTCCACCTGGTCGCCCAGGGCTTCCACCGTCGATTGGGCCAGCTTGTCGGCGATCAGTACAACAGGAAGACTCACGAGGCCTCAGCCTAATGGGCTCTAATGGCCACGTGGAATTGACCGTCGTAGGAAGTGGACCCAACGGGTTGTCGGCCGCAGTGATCTGCGCCCGAGCAGGTGTTTCGGTGCGTGTCATCGAGGCGCAGCCCACCTTCGGTGGCGGGGCGCGAACCCTGCCGGACCCGGAGTTCGCCGGGGTTTCCCACGACATTTGCTCGGCGGTTCACCCCCTGGCGCTGGCTTCGCCGTTCTTTGCCGCCTTCGACCTGCGGGCGCGAGGTGTGGAGCTGACGGTCCCGGAGATCTCGTACGCGAACCCGCTCCCGGGCGGCCGGTCGGCGATCGGCTACCGCGACCTCGAGCGCACGTGCGACGAGCTCACCGACGGCGAGTCCTGGCGCAGGCTGTTGGGGCCGCTCGCGGCTGACTGCGACGGCGTCGTCGGGCTGCTCTTGGGCGACAAACGCTCGATCCCGCCCAGCATCCCCGCGGCGCTGCGGGTGGCTCCGCGGTTGCTGGCGCAGGGCAGCCCGGCATGGGGCACCCTCAAAGGCGAGGATGCCCGCGCCCTCTTCACTGGAGTTGCGGCGCATACGATTTCGCGTATGCCGTCGCTGGTGTCCGCAGGCGCGGGCACCATGCTGGCCACGCTGGCGCACGCGGTCGGCTGGCCCATCCCCGTCGGGGGCTCGCAGGCGATCCCGGACGCGCTGGCGGCCGACCTGCGCGCCCACGGTGGCGAATTGGTGTGCGGCGAGGAAGTGACAACGCCGCCCTCGGGCGTGGTTCTCTATGACATCGCTCCGACGGCGTTGTTGCGCATCTACGGCGACCGATTGCCGGCCCGCTACGCGAAAACCCTGCGCCGCTATCGCTACGGCCCCGGCGTGGCGAAGGTCGACTTCGTGCTGTCCGACGAAATCCCCTGGCGTGACGCACGTTTGGCGCAGGCACCGACCCTGCATCTCGGTGGGGATCGAAAGACGATGGCCTTCGCCGAGGACGAGATCGCACAAGGCCGCCACCCTGACTGGCCGATGGTGCTCGCCGCACTCCCCCACCTCGCCGATCCGACCCGCGTGGACGCGCAAGGACGGCGCCCGCTGTGGACCTACGCCCATGTTCCCGCGGGGTCGACGGTGGACATGTCCGAGACCGTCATCGGACTCTTCGAACGCTTCGCCCCTGGCTTCCGGGACATCGTGGTGGGCGTGCGCAGCGTGCCCGCCGCCCGGTTGTCGGACCACAACGCCAACCTCGTCGGCGGTGACATCGGCGTCGGCGGCAACAACATGTTCAGCGCGCTGACGGGGCCGGCGCTGCGGTGGAATCCGTGGGCCACCCCGATCCCGAAGGCCTACCTGTGCTCCTCGGCGACGCCGCCCGGCGGCGGAGTCCACGGGATGGCCGGCTTCTACGCTGCCCGCACAGTGCTCAAGCGGGAATTCGGAATCAAGGATCTGCCACCGCTCTTTCCCTGATTCGGCCCTGAACCGCCACGTAGGCTGCCCGTATGACGAAACTGGCGGTCATCTACTACTCGGCAACAGGACACGGCACAGCGATGGCGACACGCGTCGCCTCGGCAGCAGAGGACGCGGGGGCTGAGGTGCGGGTGCGCCACATCGCGGAGACGCGTGACCCCGAGTCGTTCGCGAGCAATTCGGCGTGGACGGCCAATTACGAAGCGACCAAGGATCTTCCGGCTGCCACGGGAGACGACATCGTGTGGGCGGACGCGGTGATTTTCGGCTCCCCCACCCGATTCGGCAACACCGCCTCGCAGTTCCGCAACTTCATCGACTCCCTGGGCGGGCTGTGGGCCAAAGGCCAGCTGGCGGACAAGGTTTACGCGGGCTTCACGTCCTCACAGACCGCGCACGGCGGCCAGGAGACCACGCTGCTCACCCTCTATATCTCCCTCATGCATTTCGGCGGCATCATCGTGGCGCCCGGCTACACCGACGGTGTGAAGTTCGCCGACGGAAACCCCTACGGCGTCGGCCATGTCACCGGATCCGAGAATCGCAACGAACTCGACGACGCGACGCTGGCGGCCCTCGACCACTTGGCCCGGCGCGTCGTCAGCGTGGCCGACCGCCTCGATTAGGCGGGATCGCCACCGCGCGGCAGGGTGCGCATCGCGGTGCGGATCGCCAGATAGATGAACGTCGACGTCACCAGAAAAATGGGCCACCCCATGGCGATCCGCGCCACCGCCAGCATGCCTTCCTGGTCGGTGTCGTACAGGTAGAACTGCACCGCGAACCGCGTCGCCGACACCGCGGCCATCATCAGCGTGACGAGGTCGAACGCCATCCGAACTCGCCTGGTTCGCCGCCAGGTGTCGTCGCGGTCCGTCATCCAGGCCCAGACCACACCGATCAGCGGGCGCCCCACCACCACTGACGCCGTGAAAACGACAGACATCGCGAGATACATCCAGATGCCTGGCAGATAGAAGTCTTTGGCCTGCCCGGTGACCAGGGCGAAGCCCGCGCCGACCGCGATGCCCGCGAAACCGAAGAGTGCCGGCCGGGTCGACTCATGCCGCACCAGCTGCCATGTGAGCACGAGCGCCCCGACGCCCACGGCCGCGATGAGCGCCGGCGTCAAACCAGCGATCGCATTGAGCGCCGCGAAGACAATCACCGGAAGGGCCGAATACACCAGCCCGCGAATGCCGCCCGCACGCGCCAGCAGAGCGTCGCCCGGCGTATTAGTGCCCGTCATGAAATCCGAGCGTACCGGCCCCGCGGAATAGAATTCCCGGTCGTGAATCGCGGCGCGATCACGACCGGGAATGCTATTCCGGCGAAAGTGCTAGGCGGTCTCGGTGATCGGCCGGTCGACCCAACTCATCAGGTCGCGCAGCTTCTTGCCGGTGACCTCGATGGGGTGCTCGGCGTTCTGCTTGCGCAGGCCCTCGAGCTCCTTGTTGCCGCCCTCGACGTTGGCGACCAAGCGCTTCACGAAGGTGCCGTCCTGAATCTCGGTCAGGATCTGCTTCATCCGCTTCTTGGTGTCGGCGTCGATGACACGCGGACCCGACAGGTAGCCGCCGAACTCCGCGGTGTCGGACACCGAGTAGTTCATCCGCGCGATGCCGCCCTCGTACATCAGGTCGACGATCAGCTTGAGCTCGTGCAGCACCTCGAAGTAGGCGAGCTCGGGCGCGTAGCCCGCCTCGACCATGGTGTCGAACCCGGCCTTGACCAGCTCCTCGGTGCCACCGCACAGCACGGCCTGCTCACCGAACAGGTCGGTCTCGGTCTCGTCCTTGAAGGTCGTCTTGATGACGCCGGCGCGGGCGCCGCCGATGCCCTTCGCGTACGACAGCACCAGGGCCAGACCCTCACCCTTGGGGTCCTGCTCAACGGCGACCAGGCAGGGCACGCCCTTGCCGTCGACGAACTGGCGGCGCACCAGGTGGCCGGGCCCCTTGGGGGCGACCATGCCGACGGTGACGTTGGCGGGCGGCTTGATGAGACCGAAGTGGATGTTGAGGCCGTGCCCGAAGAGCAGCGCGTCGCCGTCGTTGAGATTGGGCTCGATGTCGTTGGTGAAGATTTCGGCCTGGGCGGTGTCGGGCGCGAGCACCATGATCACGTCGGCCCACTTGGCCACCGCGGCGGGAGTGTCGACCTCGAGGCCCTGCTCCTCGACCTTCTCGCGTGACTTCGAACCCTCCTTGAGGCCTACCTTCACCTGTACGCCCGAGTCGCGCAGGCTAAGCGAGTGCGCGTGGCCCTGGCTGCCGTAGCCGATGACGCCGACTTTGCGACCCTGGATTACCGACAGGTCCGCGTCGTCGTCATAAAACATCTCAACTGCCATCTTCGTGAAACTTCCTTCTTCTGTTTGCTTTTCGATTACCGAGCTTTTCGATGACCGAGCTCTTCGGCTTACTACTTGGTGCTGATCCCGCGCGGTCCGCGAGACAGCGACACCACACCGGACTGGACGATCTCGCGGATACCGTAAGGCTCGAGAACACGCAGCAGCGCCTCGATCTTTTCAGGTGTGCCAGTCGCCTCGACGGTCAGTGACTCGGTGGAGACGTCGACGACCTTGGCGCGGAAGAGGTTGACCGCCTCGATGACCTGGCCACGGGTGGTGGCATCGGTGCGGACCTTGATCAGCGCGAGTTCACGGGAGACGGAATTCTCCTCGTCCTGCTCGACGATCTTGATCACGTTGATCAGCTTGTTCAGCTGCTTGGTGATCTGCTCCAGCGGGGACTCCTCGACATCGACCACGATGGTCATCCGCGAGAGGTCCTTGTGTTCGGTGGCTCCGACGGCCAGCGACTGGATGTTGTATCCGCGCCGGGAGAACAGTGACGCCACGCGGGCGAGGACGCCGGGTTTGTCCTCGACGAGCACCGACAGGGTGTGCGTGGTGGCCATTAGGCGTGTCCCTCTTCGTTGTCGAACAGCGGACGGATACCGCGTGCCGCTTGAATTTCATCATTGCTGGTGCCTGCGGCCACCATCGGCCACACCTGGGCATCGGCGCCGACCACGAACTCGATCACCACGGGACGGTCGTTGATGGCGCGCGCCTGCGCGATGACGTCGGCGACGTCTTCAGCACGCTCGCAACGCAATCCGACGCATCCCAGCGCCTCCGACAGCTTCACGAAGTCGGGGATGCGACGGGTGTGCGTGGCCAGATCCGTTTGGCTGTATCGCTCTTCGTAGAACAGCGTCTGCCACTGCCGGACCATGCCCAGGTTGCCGTTGTTTATCAGTGCGACCTTGATCGGCACACCCTCGATGGCGCAGGTCGCCAGCTCCTGGTTGGTCATCTGGAAGCAGCCGTCGCCGTCGATGGCCCACACCTCGGCCTCAGGACGACCCATCTTGGCGCCTAGCGCGGCGGGCACCGCGAAGCCCATCGTGCCGAGGCCACCGGAGTTCAGCCACGTCTTCGGCTTCTCGTAGGAGATGAACTGCGCCGCCCACATCTGGTGCTGCCCGACACCGGCGACGTACACCGCGTCCGGGCCGGCGATCTTGCCCAGCGTCTCGATCACGTACTCCGGGCTCAGGCTGCCGTCGCTCTGCGGTCCGTAGCTCAGTGGATACGTCGACTGGATGCCGCGCAGGTACTCCCGCCAGCCGTCGACATCGACGGTCGTACCATCGCGGCGCAACGCCTCGACCAGGTCGGTGATCACGTTCTTGACGTCGCCCACGATCGGCACGTCGGCGTGCCGGTTCTTGCCGATCTCAGCCGGATCGATGTCGGCGTGGATGACCTTGGCTTCCGGCGCGAACGAATCCAGCTTGCCCGTCACCCGGTCGTCGAACCGGGTACCCAGCGCGATCAGCAGGTCACTGCGCTGCAGCGCCGCCACCGCGGCCACGGTGCCGTGCATGCCGGGCATACCGAGGTTCTGCGGATGGCTGTCGGGGAACGCACCCCGCGCCATCAACGTGGTGACTACCGGAATGCCGGTCAGCTCGGCCAGCTCGAGCAGCTGCTCGGAAGCCTCGCCGCGGATGACACCGCCACCGACGTAGAGCACCGGCTTGCGCGCCTCCGCGATGAGCTTGGCGGCTTCGCGGATCTGCCGGTTGTGGGGCTTGGTGTTGGGCTTGTAGCCGGGCAGCTCGAACTGCGGCGGCCAGGCGAAGGTGCACTCGCCCTGCAGCACGTCCTTGGGGATGTCGACGAGCACCGGCCCGGGCCGGCCGCTCTGGGCGATGTGGAATGCCTCGGCGATGACGCGCGCGATGTCGTCGCCGTCGCGGACCAGGAAGTTGTGCTTGGTCACCGGCATCGTGATTCCGGAGATGTCGGCTTCCTGGAACGCGTCGGTGCCGATGAGGGACCGGCCGACCTGGCCGGTGATCGCCACCACCGGGATGGAGTCCATGTAGGCGTCGGCCAGGGGTGTCACCAGGTTGGTCGCTCCGGGACCCGAGGTCGCCATGCAGACCCCGACCCGACCAGTCGCATGGGCGTAGCCGCTGGCCGCGTGGCCGCCGCCCTGCTCGTGGCGCACCAGCACGTGGCGAAGCTTCTGCGAGTCGAACAGTGGGTCGTACACCGGCAGCACGGCGCCGCCGGGGATACCGAAGATGATGTCGACACCGAGCTCCTCGAGCGAGCGGATGACCGCTTGCGCACCGGTGAGTTGATGCGGGGCAACAGTATTCGGTTGGCGATCGGCTTGCGCCTGGGCCGTCGCGGAGTTGTGCTTCGCGGCGGTCGCTGTCCCGTTAGTCGGGGTCGCCGACTGCTCGGGCGGTCGCGTGGTGGGTGCGCTCACGGTGTCCTCTGGTCCTTCTCGGTTGGTGCGATCTTCTCAAATCGGTGCTGGGGCAACAAAAAACCCCCGTCAGCTCAGCGGCTGTACGAGGGTTGCGCGTCGATGCTGTTGTGCTATGCCCGAACGAGGGCTAGCGCGGCATCAACGCGCAACCCAATTACTACGAGCATGGTCTGCATAGCAGACGACGGTAGCCTCCGAACTGGGTGAAGGTCAAATCTCCGACCACGATGCCATGATGGCGACATGGGTAAACCCTCGGCACCGGAGTCGTCCCCCGTGGTCATCAGGATCTCGCCGATGGCGCATATTGCCGTCGGATTCCTCACGCTGGGGCTCTCGGCCCTCGTGTTCGCCAGGCCGCCCTGGTTTGTGGTGCTGCTGGTGATTCCGGTGATGCTCTCGATCGTGATCGCGCGCTACCGGACCCTCGCTGATCGGGAGGCCGTCACCGCGCGCACGTTGTTCGGTCGTCGGACGGTGCCGTGGGACGACATCGACGGACTTCGTTTCGGACGAAAGGCGTGGGCGGTGGCGCGGCGCCGTGACGGAAGCGAGTTCACGCTGCCCGCGGTGACGTTCTCGACGCTGCCGGTGTTGACCGAGGCCAGCGGCGGACGGGTGCCGAACCCGTATGAGCAGTAGGACCTAGCCGAGAGGGTTCGCGCCGTTGAGCAGGACCCAGATCGCCACGCCCGCACCGACACCGAGAATGAGTGCCGCGAACGAACCGACGAAAGGTCGCCGGGCCCATCCACGACCGGCGTCGAGGCCGTACTTGCCTGGCCCGACCAGGATGATCGCCGCCACCGCGAAGAGCAGGACGAGCTGGTATTCGTGGCCGTCGGTGAGAAATTCCGCAAGCCTGGCGTCGTTGTGCGCGATAGTGGCTTCCGCCAGCGTCGCGGTGACGAGGTAACCCAGCGCGCCTGCTGCCGCGATCGGCGTGAAGAGGCCGATCACCAACAGCACACCCGCGGCGATCTGGCCGCCCGCGGCCACATAGGACAGGATGTCGGCGTTGCGGAAGCCGACATCGGCCAGCTGGTCGCGGAAGCCTCCGAGGCCGGGACCACCCCACCAACCGAACACCTTCTGCAGGCCATGTCCGATCAGCAGCGCTCCGACGGCGACGCGCAGCAGCAGCAGTCCGAGATCCTGGGTGCCCCTGCGGTCGTCACCGACGCGGTCCGGATCCACTCCGACCTCGGTGGGCGCGGCCGGCGTCGCCCCGTATGCACCCGCGGCCAGGCCCGTGGTGGGCTGCACGTACGGCAGTGGTTCCGGGTCGTTGAGCAGCGCGAAGGGCTGCGGCTCGGCAGGCTTGGCGGAGTCGTACCGGGGAATCGCGGTGGTCTCGAAGTCGCCGCCGTAGTTCGAGGAGGGGAGATCGTCCTCGGGGTCCACCAGGCTCGCCGACGCGGGCCGGCCAGCCGAGTCGTCGGGCCGTTGCCAGGGGCGTGGGTCATGGGGACTGGTCACGACAGCCAGGGTAAGTGCAACTGCAGCCCTCGCCGGGAATTGGCGCGGCGCGTTGAGCACGTGTTTTTCCGTAGGACCGCAGGTCCGGGCGGGTGGCCGCGACCGACCACGTGGCGAGCAGTTCCCAACGATCCGTAACCTGGCGTGCATGAACGTAAGTCGGTCGTCGGGGGCTCTTGTCGCGCTGCTGTGCGCGTCACTGCTGGCCGGTGCCGGCTGCGCGCGGTTCGACTCGGCGCAGTCGCAGCCTTTCACCACCGAACCCGAACTGGCTCCCGGGCCGACGTCGACACCGCCGCCACCTCCCCCGCTGCCTGCCAAGCCGTTCCCGAAGGAATGCCCGGCACCGGGCGTCATGCAGGGCTGCCTGGGCAGCACCAGCGGTTTGATCATGTTGCCCGACAGCCAGTCGGCCCTGGTCGCCGAACGTCTCACCGGCAACGTCAAGCAGGTGTCGGTGAAAGCCGAGCCGATCCAGAAGATGCAGATTCCCGTCGACGCGAGCGGCGACGGTGGGCTGATGGACATAGTGCTGTCCCCCACCTATGCGCAGGACCGACTGATGTACGCCTACATCAGCACTCCGTCGGACAATCGGGTGGTGCGCATCGCCGAGGGTGATCCGCCCAAGCCGATCCTGACCGGCATCCCCAGGGGCGCCACCGGGAACACCGGCTCGCTGATCTTCACGAGTCCGACCACGCTGGTGGTGCAGACCGGCGACGCCGGGAATCCCGCCCAGGCCGCCGATCCGGGTTCGTTGGCGGGCAAGTTGTTGCGCATCGAGCAGCCGACGACGGTCAACCAGGCACCGACCACGACCGCGCTGTCGGGCTTGGGCCCGGGTGGGGGCATGTGCATCGATCCGGCTGACCAGTCGCTCTACGTCACCGACCGCACACCGACCGCCGACCGGCTGCAGCGGATCACCAAAGACTCGCAGGTGTCGACCGTGTGGACGTGGCCGGACCGCCCAGGGGTGGCGGGGTGCGCCGCGCTGGACGGCACGGTGCTGGTCAATCTCGTCAACACCAAGCAGACGGTGGCGGTGCGCATGGCACCCGAAACCGGGGCGGTGACCGGGGACCCGGAGGTGGTCCGTCAGGATCAGCACGGTCACGCGTGGGCGCTTCAGGTTTCGCCGGACGGCAACGTGTGGGGCGCCACCGTCAACAAGACCACCGGGGATGCGATGAATCTCGACGACGTCGTATTCCCGCTCTTCCCGCAGGGTGGCGGGTTCCCGCGCACCAACGCCGACAACACCTGATCGGCGCCAAGTCCGCACCTGCAGTAACCGCCGAGCGTGCGCCGGTGGTGGCACCTGACCGAAATTCTCGCCCTGGATGCACGCTCGGGAGGGTCAGCGCGTCGGCGCGGTTAGCTCGGCCCGGATCCGGGTAGCCGCAGCATCAACCGTGTTCCGCCTTGCGGGCTGTCCTCCAATGACGCTGTGCCGCCGTGTATTTCGGCTTGCTGCGCGACCAACGCCAAGCCGAGCCCCGAGCCTGAACGCGACGCCGTGGTGCCGCGGTGGAATCGCGCGAACACCTCGGAGCGCTCCTCTTCCGGCACTCCCGAACCGTTGTCGTCGACGGCGATCTCCACGCCCTCGTGCGAGGAGACCACGCTTAAGCGGATCTGGGTCGCCCCGCCGTGTTTGACCGCATTGGCGATGGCATTGTCGATAACGAGCCGCAGGCCGGCCGGCATCCCCAACATCAGCACGGTCGTCGAGGACGCGAGCGACACGTCCAGACCCGGATAGTGGTGCATCGCGTCGTGGGCGGCACGATCGAGCAGCTCGGCGACGTCCACCGGCACGAAGTCGTCCACGGTCGTGAGCTCGCCCTGCGCGAGACGCTCCAGTGCGGTCAGCGTCGCCTCGATGCGGGACTGGGTACGGATGACGTCGCCGATGACCTCCTCGCGCTGTTCGGCCCCCAGATCGAGGGTGGCGAGCACCTCGAGGTTGGTCCGCATCGCGGTGAGCGGGGTGCGTAGCTCATGGGAGGCGACGGCGGCGAAGTCGCGCGCGGATTCCAGTGCCGCCCTGGTGCGCTGCTGCTCGTCGCCGATCCTGGCGAGCATGCCCTCGACGGCCTCGGAGATCTCGACGGCCTCCCACACCCCGCGCACCTGCACTTCGTCCGGATTGGACTGCGCGTTGATGGCCCGAGCCTGCTGCGCGAGCAGGCGGAACGGGTTGACCATGATCAGGGAGATCAACCAGCCCACGAGCATGGTGATCAGGATGACCCCGGAACAGATCCAGAAGACGCGCCAGTGCAGGGAATCGATGCGGGCCTGGGTTTCGGCCAGCGGTGCGCCCAGCGCGATCGACGCGTTACCGGTCTTGATGGTGCGGACCCGATACTCCACGCCCCCGATCGTGGCGTCGGCGTAACCGCTGTCCAGCTCGGGCAACACGATGTCGGCGGGAATCGAGACCGTCGTGCCGCCGAAGCGGGCCGTACGGACCAGGCCGCCCTCGGTGGGCTCTGGCCCGACGCCTTCCTGCGCGCTGCGCAGCAGGGTGTTCACATCGCCGAGGCTCGACAGCGAATCCAGCCGACGGTCGAGCTGGTCGTACTGGTCGTTGGTGACGCCCACCCACACCCAGACACCCAGGGTCAGCACCAGGATCGTCACGCCCAACTGGGACAGGATGACGATCGAGCGCAGCGACAGCCACCGCAGTGGGTGTGCAAGGACGCGGAAGACCAGGTCCTGAATGCGGGTCATCGCGTTCGACTTTAAGGGCTAACTGCAGGCGGCCATGACAAGTTCGCGCACCCGCGCGGCGTCGGCCTGTCCTTTCGTCGCCTTCATCACCGCGCCGACGATCGCTCCTGCGGCCTGTACCTTGCCGCCGCGGATCTTCTCGGCGACATCGGGATTGGCGGCCAACGCCTCATCGACGGCAGCCTGGATGAGCGAATCGTCGCGGACCACGACCAGCCCGCGGTCGTTCATCACCTGCTCCGGCTCTCCTTCGCCGGCCAGCACGCCTTCTACGACCTGGCGTGCCAGCTTGTTGGACAGCTTCCCGTCGTCGACGAGCTTGACGACGGCAGCGACCTGCGCGGGCGTGATAGGCAGCGCCTCCAGGTCGACCCCGGATTCGTTGGCCTTCTGCACCAGGAAGTTCCCCCACCAGGCCCGTGCCGCGTCGCTGGACGCGCCGTGCTCGACGGTGGCGGCGATCAGGTCGAGCGCGCCGATGTTGACGAGGTCACGCATCACCTCGTCAGCGATCCCCCATTCCTGTTGAATTCGCTTACGCGACAACCAAGGAAGCTCAGGGATGGTGGTTCGCAAACGTTCGACCAGCTCGGCACTCGGCGCCACCGGCTCGAGGTCGGGCTCGGGAAAGTACCGGTAGTCCTGTGCGGTTTCCTTGCTGCGGCCCGGTGAGGTGTGTCCGTCCTCGTGGAAGTGCCGCGTCTCCTGCACGATGGAGCCACCAGCTTCCAGAACCGCTGCCTGCCTTCGCATCTCGTACCGAACAGCGACCTCCACGCTTTTGAGCGAGTTGACGTTCTTGGTCTCGGTGCGGGTGCCGAACTCGGCCTGGCCGATCGGCTTGATGGATACGTTCGAATCGCAGCGCATGGAGCCCTGGTCCATCCGGACATCACTGACGCCCAAGGCGCGCAACAGATCCCGCAGCGCGGTCACGTAGGCGCGGGCGATCTCCGGCGCACGTGCGCCCGTACCCTCGATCGGCTTGGTGACGATCTCGATCAGCGGCACGCCGGAACGGTTGTAGTCGGCGAGCGACGTCGTCGCCCCCGCGATGCGTCCGGTATCGCTGCCGAGGTGGGTCAGCTTCCCGGTGTCCTCCTCCATGTGGGCACGCTCGATCTCGATGCGCCATGTGGTGCCGTCATCGAGAGGCACCTCAAGGTGACCGTTGATCGCGATCGGCTCGTCGTACTGGGAGATCTGATAATTCTTCGGCTGATCGGGATAGAAGTAGTTCTTTCGGGCGAACCGGCCCCACGGGGCGATGTCGCAGTTCAGCGCCAACCCGATGCGGATCGCGGACTCGACCGCGGTCTCGTTGAGGACGGGCAGCGAGCCCGGCAGACCGAGGCAGACCGGGCAGACCTGCGTGTTGGGCTCGGCACCGAACCTGTTGGCACAACCGCAGAACATCTTGGTGGCCGTCGACAGCTCGACGTGAACTTCAAGGCCCAGCACCGGCTCGTACTTGGCGATGACTTCGTCGTAATCGAGCAGTGGTACGGCAGCCGAGGTCACTGAAGTCATGTTCTCGATCCTAATGGGTCGCCCTCGGCCGCCGAGCAGACGCAAACTCGCACGTTCGGCGGCGATTCGAGCGAGTTTGCATCCCCCGCAAGCCGGAGGTGCCCCCAGCTCGCGGGAGGAACCTCAGCCGAAGAACTCGGCGGCGTCGTCGTAGCGGCTCTGCGGGACGAGCTTGAGCTGTTTGACGGCATCGGCGAGCGGAACCCGCCCGATCTCCGTGCCGCGGGCGGACACCATCATCCCGTACTCACCAGCGTGCGCGGCGTCGGCGGCGTTGACCCCGAAGCGGGTCGCCAGGACGCGGTCGTAGGCGGTGGGGGTGCCGCCGCGCTGCACATGTCCGAGAACCGTGACGCGCACCTCCTTCTTGATGCGCTTTTCCACCTCGATCGCAAGCTGCTGGGCGACACCGGTGAACTTCTCGTGCCCGAATTCGTCCATGCCGCCTTGGCGCAGCTGCATCGACCCCTCGGCGGGCTTGGCTCCCTCGGCGACCACGCAGATGAAGTGCGCGTCGCCGCGCTGGAACCGTCGCTTGACCAGCCGGCACACCTCCTCTACGTCGAAGGGCTGCTCCGGGATCAGCGTCATGTGCGCACCGGACGCCATTCCGGCGTTCAGCGCGATCCAGCCGGCGTGGCGGCCCATCACCTCGACGAGCATCACCCGCTGGTGGGATTCCGCGGTGCTGTGCAGCCTGTCGATGGCCTCGGTCGCGATCGTCAGCGCCGTGTCATGGCCGAAAGTCACGTCCGTGCAGTCGATGTCGTTGTCGATCGTCTTCGGCACACCGACAACGGGCACCCCCTCTTCGGAGAGCCAGTGCGCCGCGGTGAGGGTGCCCTCTCCCCCGATCGGGATCAGCACGTCGATGCCGTTGTCTTCGAGCGTCTGCTTGATCTGGTCCAGTCCGGCACGCAGTTTGTCGGGATTGGTGCGGGCGGTGCCCAGCATCGTGCCGCCCTTGGCCAGCAGGCGATCGTTGCGATCGTCATTGGCCAGCTGAATGCGGCGATCCTCCAGCAGGCCGCGCCAGCCGTCGAGGAAGCCGACCACCGACGATCCGTACCGGGCGTCGCAGGTGCGCACGACCGCCCTGATCACCGCGTTAAGGCCAGGACAGTCGCCGCCGCCGGTCAGTACTCCGATGCGCATGCTCTGCATCCTCCCCTGTTACAGCGCAGTTGGCAGTGGACCGCGCGCCCTTTCGTAGGCCGCCCCCACCCGGTAGAGCCGATCGTCGGCGAGGGCAGGCGCCATAATCTGCAGGCCGACCGGCAGATTGTCGTCGGCCGAGAGACCCGACGGCACCGACATGCCGCAGTGCCCGGCCAGGTTCAGCGGCAGCGTGCACAGGTCGAACAGGTACATCGCCAGCGGATCGTCGACCTTCTCGCCGAGCGGGAACGCGGTGCTCGGAGTTGCGGGCGACACCAGTACGTCGACACTCTTGTAAGCCTCGTCGAGATCTCGCGCGATCAGTGTGCGAACCTTCTGCGCCTGGTTGTAGTAGGCGTCGTAATAGCCGGCCGACAGCGCGTACGCGCCGATCATGATGCGGCGCTTGACTTCCGGGCCGAAGCCCGCGGCACGCGTCAGCGCCATGACCTCCTCGGCACTGTGGGTGCCATCGTCGCCGACGCGCAGGCCGTAGCGCATGCCGTCGAATTTCGCGAGGTTCGACGACACCTCTGACGGCAGGATCAGGTAGTAGGCAGGCAGCGAGTAGTCGAAGTGCGGACAGTCGACTTCGGTCACTTCGGCACCGAGCGCGGTGAGCTGGTCGACGGCCGCGGTGAACGAGGTCAGCACACCCGGCTGATAGCCCTCACCGCTGCGCAGCTGCTTGACCACGCCGACTCGAACGCCCCTGAGGTCGCCCTCGGCGCCCGCCCTGGCCGCGGCGACGACGTCGGGCACCGGCGCATCCACCGACGTCGAATCCCGCGGGTCGTGACCGGCGATGATCGCGTGCAGCAGCGCGGTGTCGAGCACAGTCCGCGCACACGGCCCGCCCTGGTCCAGCGACGACGCGCAGGCGATAAGCCCGTAGCGCGACACCGTGCCGTAGGTGGGCTTGACGCCGACGGTCGCGGTCAGCGCCGCGGGCTGGCGGATCGAGCCGCCGGTATCGGAACCGATGGCCAGCGGGGCCTGCAGCGCAGCGAGCGCTGCGGCGCTACCGCCGCCGGACCCGCCGGGCACCCGATCGACGTTCCACGGGTTGCGCGTCGGACCGTAGGCCGAGTTCTCGGTCGAGCTGCCCATCGCGAACTCGTCCATGTTGGTCTTGCCCAGGATCGGGATGCCTGCGGCGCGCAGCCGCGCGGTGACCGTCGCGTCGTACGGCGACATCCAGCCCTCGAGGATCTTCGAGCCGCAGGTCGTTGGCATGTCCGTCGTCGTGAAGACGTCTTTGAGCGCCAACGGGACGCCTGCCAGCGCAGAGGCAGGATCCTCGCCTGCCGCGACGGCGCTGTCCACCGCGGCAGCGGCCTCCAGCGCCCTGTCCGCGGCGACGTGCAGGAACGCGTTGTATCTGCTGTCCGTCGCGGCGATCTGGTCGAGGTGCGCCTGCGTCGCCTCGGTCGAGGACACCTCTTTGGCGGCGATCTTGGCGGCCAAGGTGGCGGCGTCCAGCGTGATCAGCTCGCTCATTCAGCCTCTCCCAGAATCCGCGGCACAGCGAAGCGACCCTCGGCGGCATCCGGGGCCCCCGACAACGCCTGCTCCTGGGTGAGGCACGGCTGCGGTGCGTCCGGACGGAAAACGTTGACATCCTTCAGGGGGTTGCCGGTGGCCTCGACGCCGGTGACGTCGACCGCCTGGATCTGGCTGACGTGGCCGAGAATGGCGTCCAGTTGCCCGGCGAAGCCGTCCAGCTCACTGTCGGTCAGGGCGAGTCGCGCGAGGCGCGCGAGGTGCGCAACCTCGTCTCGGGAGATCTGTGACACGACCACGAAGCCTAGTCGAGGCTTTTCGGCGGCGAGCCGCCCCAACCAGCACCGCGGCGAGCCGCCCCAACCAGCACCGCGGCGAGCCGCCCCAACCAGCACCGCGGCGAGCCGCCCTAACCAGTACCGCCGGCTTTCCTTCGAGTCGCCCGCGTCGGGCCCTCCGTGACACAGTGTCAGCCGTGCCTTCCTATCTGCTGCGGGTCCAGCTTGAGGACCGGCCCGGCAGCCTCGGCTCTCTTGCCGTGGCGCTGGGCTCGGTGGGCGCCGACATCTTGTCCCTCGACGTGGTGGAACGGGCTGCCGGGTATGCGATCGACGACCTCGTCGTCGAGCTGCCGCCCGGTGCGATGCCCGACATGCTCATCACGGCAGCGGAGAACCTGCACGGCGTCTACGTCGACAGCATCCGTCCGCACACCGGCCTGCTCGAGGCGCATCGGGAGCTCGAACTCATCGATCACGTCGCCGCCGCCGCCGGCAAGCTCACCCGGCTTCAAGTGCTCGTCGACGAGGCGCCCCGAGTGCTGCGCGTCGGATGGAGCATGGTCGTCGAGCTCACGGAGGCGGGTGCCGCACGCGTCGTAGGCAGCTCGGGAGCGCCTGAGACGCAGGCCTCGGAGTTGCCGTGGCTGCCTCTCGAGCGGGCCGATGCGCTGAACGCGACGGCCCGCTGGGTTCCGCAGGTGTGGCGCGACATGGACACCACGCTCGCCGCGGCACCCCTTGGCTCACCACGAACCGCCGTGATGCTGGGGCGCCCCGGCGGCCCCGCGTTCCGGCCGAGCGAAGTCGCTCGGCTCGGCTACCTGGCCGGGATCATCGCCACGATCATCGGCTGAGGACTACTGCGGCGAATCCTCGGCGGCCGGCCCGTTTTCCAGCAGAGCTCGGAAACCGTTCTCGTCGAGAACCGGCACCCCCAGTTCGATTGCTTTGTCGTACTTCGAACCCGGCGAGTCACCGGCCACCACATAGGCGGTCCTCTTTGACACCGAACTGGCCGCTTTCCCGCCGCGCGCGATGATCGCTTCCTTCGCCTCGTCCCTGCTGAACCCCGTGAGCGAACCGGTCACCACGATCGACAGCCCCTCCAGCGTGCGCTCGATGCTGGCGTCGCGTTCGTCGGCCATCCGTACGCCGGCCTCGCGCCATTTGTCGACTATCGCGCGGTGCCAATCGACGGTGAACCAGTCGATGACGGCCGCCGCGATCGTCGGACCGACACCCTCCGTATCCGCCAACTGCTCCTCTGAGGCAGCCATGATCGCGTCCAGACTGCCGAACTCGGTCGCCAGCGCCCTGGCTGCGGTTGGTCCGACGTGGCGGATCGACAGCGCAACCAGCACGCGCCACAGCGGTTGCGCTTTGGCCTTTCCGAGATTGGCCAGCAGGCGCTTGCCGTTGGCCGACACCTCGCCGGCCTTCGTCGTGAACAGCTCGGTGCGCAAGAGGTCGTCGGTGGTCAGACCGAACAGGTCGCCTTCATCGGTGATCACCCCGGCCTGCAGAAGGGCGATGGCGGCCTCGTAACCGAGACCTTCGATGTCGAACGCGCCGCGGCCCGCGACGTGAAAGACGCGTTCGCGCAACTGCGCTGGGCAGCTGCGCGAATTCGGGCAGCGGATGTCGGCGTCACCTTCCTTGGCGGGCTTGAGTTCGGTACCGCATTCCGGACAGTGGGTGGGGAACTCGAATTCGCGCTCGGTGCCGTCGCGCAGGTCGACGACCGGTCCGAGCACCTCGGGGATTACGTCGCCGGCCTTGCGGATCACCACGGTGTCGCCGATCAGAACACCCTTGCGCTTGACCTCGGACGCGTTGTGCAGCGTGGCCAGTCCGACGGTGGAACCGGCAACCTTGACCGGCTCCATGTAGGCGAACGGTGTCACACGGCCGGTGCGGCCCACGTTGACGCGGATGTCGAGCAGCTTGGTCTGCGCCTCCTCCGGTGGGTACTTGTAGGCGACCGCCCAGCGAGGTGCGCGCGATGTCGCGCCGAGACGCCGCTGCAACGCGACGTCGTCGACTTTGACCACCACGCCGTCGATTTCGTGTTCGACATCGTGGCGGTGCTCACCCCAGTACGCGATGCGCTCGGTGACCGCGTCGAGGCCCTTCACCTGGGCGGTGTGGTCGGAGACCGGCAGGCCCCACGCCTTGAGCGCGCGGTAGGCGTCGTGGAGCGAGACGAACGGAAACCCTCCCGGACTCTCGATGTGGCCGAGGCCGTGACAGATCATCCGCAACCGGCGCCTGGCCGTGACCGCCGGATTCTTCTGACGCAGCGAGCCCGCCGCACTGTTGCGGGGGTTGGCGAACGGCGGCTTGCCTTCGGCCACCAATCCGGCGTTGAGATCCTCGAAGTCGGCAACCCGGAAGAACACCTCACCACGCACCTCGAGCACTCTTGGAAGAGGGAATTCCTCTGCAGCAGTGAGCTTTTCAGGAATATCGTCGATGGTTCGGGCATTGAGGGTGACATCCTCGCCGGTGCGACCGTCGCCGCGGGTGGCCGCGCGCACCAGCCGGCCGTCGCGATACACCAGCGCCAGCGCGACCCCGTCGATTTTCAGCTCGCACAGATATTGGGCGTTCGCGCCGATCTCGTTCTTGATCCGGGCCGCCCACGCAGCCAGTTCGTCGGGGTCGAACACGTTGTCGAGGCTGAGCATGCGTTCGAGATGGTCGGCGGAGGTGAAATCGGTGGCAAAGCCCGCGCCGCCGACGAGCTGGGTCGGCGAATCGGGGGTGCGCAACTCCGGATGCGCGTCCTCCAACGCCTCCAACTTGCGCAGAAGCGCGTCGAACTCGGCGTCGGTGATGATCGGTGAATCCCGGACGTAGTAGCGGAACTGGTGCTCGCGCACTTCGTCGGCGAGTTCCTGCCAACTGCGGCGTAGATCGGCATCGGGAGCCTCGCCCGCCTGCTCGGCCAGCACCGACTGAGCATCGGTATCCATTTCCCGTCGCTCCGCTCGCCCGGGATCCATTTCCCGTCGCTCCGCTCGCCCGGGATCCATTTCCCGTCGCTCCGCTCGCCCGGGTCCATTTCCCGTCGCTCCGCTCGCCCGGGGCGTCGCCTTCGCACTCACCCTCGCAGGCTATCGAAGCCCAGTGACACAGATTGCCGGACCGACTCCGGCCGCCTGCGTAGGCTGCAGCCATGCCGCATCCGGTCATGTTCCGCGACGACGACATGGGCCTGGCCGAGGTGCGCGAGATCGCGCTGGGTTTCCCGGGGGCGTTCGAGAAGGTGTCCCACGGTCGCCCCGTTTTCTGCGCGCCGAAGATGTTCGTCATCTATGGCGGCAGCGCGAAGGCGGACAGCAAGGGCGAACACATTCAGTACCCGCACTCGATCCTGGTGAAGGTCGACGACAGCGACAGGGCCGCGCTTGACCAGGACCGCCGCTTCTTCTTCCCGGCCTACATGGGCCCCTACGGCTGGCTCGGCCTGGACTTCACTGCCGCGAAGGTGGACTGGAAGGAGGTTGCCGAATTGGCCGATGCATCGTTTCGCATGGTGGCCGCCAGGAAATTGATCCAGCAGCTCGACCAACGTTGACCCGCCGCAGCACACGCCAGACTCGATCGGAGACTCCATGAGCTTCGCCAGCCCCTTCCCCGAAGTCGACATCCCCACCTCCAGCGTCTACGACTATCTATTCGAGCGGATCTCCGACGCCGAGCTCGACACCGTCGCGCTGATCGACGCGAAGTCGGGCCGCCAGACCACCTACCGCGAGATGGTCGCGCGCATCGATTCGTTCGCCGGGGCCCTGGCTGCCCGCGGTGTCGGCGTCGGTGATGTGGTCGGCCTGCTCGCGCCCAACAGCTCGGCATTCGCCGTCTCGTTCCACGGAATCCTGCGCGCCGGCGCGACCGCGACAACGATCAATGCGCTGTTCACGGCCAAGGACATCGCCAAGCAGCTGACCGATTCGAAAGCCAAGATGCTGATCACGGTGACGCCGCTGCTGGCCCAGGCCAAGGAGGGAGCGACGCTGGCGGGCCTGTCCCCCGACAACCTCTTCGTGCTCGACGGTGCGGGTCGTGACGGCACAGGCGATGGGGCGGGCCACCCCAACGCTGCGGATCTGCTGGCGTCGGGAACGGCTGCGCCCCAGGTCAATTTCGCGCCGTCGTCCCATCTGGCGGCGCTGCCGTACAGCTCGGGGACGACCGGCAACCCCAAGGGCGTCATGCTCACCCACCGCAACCTGGTCGCCAACGTTGCCCAGATCCGCCCGCTGCACGGAATGCAACCCGACGACGTGGTGCTGGCGGTGCTGCCGTTCTTCCACATCTACGGCATGACCGTGCTGCTCAACGCGGCTCTGCATGCGCGGGCCCGGCTGGTCATCATGCCGAGCTTCGACCTCGGCGAGTTCCTCGGCAACATCGCCGAACACAAATGCACGATCGCTTTCATCGCACCACCCGTCGCGGTAGCCCTGGCCAAGCATCCCCTTGTCGATGAGCACGACCTGTCCTCCCTCAACGTCGTCATGTCCGGGGCGGCGCCGCTCGACGCCGACCTCGGCCATGCGGTTGCAAAACGCCTGAGCTGCAAGGTGGTTCAGGGATATGGCATGAGTGAGCTCAGCCCCGTCAGCCACATCACACCGTTCGACGGCGGGCGGGTGAACATGCATGAGGAGGCACCGCTGAGCTCCGTCGGCTGGACGGTGTCCAACGCCGCGTCGAAACTGGTCGACCCGGAAACCGGCAAAGAGATCGAGATTCCGGAAGAGGGTTTGAGCCAGACCGGTGAGTTGTGGTTCAAGGGCCCCAACGTGATGGCCGGCTACCTCAACAACGAGACCGCGACCAAGGAGACCATCGACGACGACGGCTGGCTGCACACCGGCGATCTCGCTCAGGTCGACCACAAAGGGTTGGTGTACATCGTCGATCGGCTCAAGGAGTTGATCAAATACAAGGGCTACCAGGTTCCGCCCGCCGAACTCGAAGCAGTGCTGCTCTCCCACCCCGACATCGCCGACGCCGCGGTGATCGGTGTCCGCGACGAAGAGGGCGAGGAGGTGCCGAAGGCGTTCGTCGTCAAGCAAGAGGGCGCCGAGCTGACCGACGCACAGGTCATCGAGTTCGTCGCGAGCAATGTCGCCCCGTACAAAAAGGTCCGCCAGGTGCAGTTCATCGACGCCATCCCGAAATCGGCCTCGGGCAAAATTCTGCGGAAGGATCTGCGGAACTAGAGCACAGCCAACTGGTTTCGGCCCTGGCGGATCACGTGTCAGATTCCGTCGGGATCCTCGGCCATGCCGTCGACAGCCTTCTGCGCCAACTCGATCGCTGCGCGCGCCCACGCCGCCGTTGCCGCAGCCAGCCCACACGCGGGGCTGATACCGATGCGGTCCCGCAGGACGGCACGGGCGAAGCCCAGCCGATCGGTGATGCCCGCAACGGATGCGGCGATCTGCTGCGGAGACGGCTTCGGGCCCGCCGGTCTAGCGGGGACAGCACCGAGTAGCACAGTCCTGCCGGAGTCCACGAACTCTCCGATCCCGTCCAGGTCGGCAGCGGTCAGCGTCTCGACATCTACCGACACTGCGCTGATCATGCTGCGCTGCAACAACTTCCACGGCAGACCCGACGCGCAGCTGTGTAGTGCGACCTCGCCACCCACGGCGCCGGCGCACTCGTCGAGCAGCGCGGTGACGACCGATTCGTCGACCGGGTGTACGGGGTTCAGGCTGGTCACCCCGGTCAGCCTTCCGGCCAGCGCCGCGGGAAGCGACGGCTCGTCGAACTGCACCACGACCGTGCTTTCCAGCCTGCGTTCGAGCTGTTGCCGATGCGCAGCAACGCCTTCTGCGAGTGAAGCCGTCAGGTCTCGAACGGCACCGGAGTCGGTGATGGCACGGTGCCCGCCGGGCAGCTCCAGCGCAGCCGCGAGGGTGACCGGGCCTGGCGCCTGCACCTTGACGACACGCTCACCGCCGCGCAGACCGGCCTTCTCCCACGCTTCCTCCAGCGCGTCGAGGTCTTCGTCGAGCAGGCTCGCGGCGCGGCGCGTCACCGAGCTGCGCCCGCCCGCGATGCGGTAACCACGCGGCACAGTGTCGATCGCGATGTCGACGAGCAGAGCCCCGGCACGCCCGATCATGTCGGCACCGAGCCCGCGGGCCGGCAGCTCCACGAGATGCGGCAGGCGGTGGAGCTCGCCGACCACCACCTCGGCCGCCTCCCTTGCGGAGATGCCCGGCCAGGATCCGACGCCCGTCGCGGTGGCGAAAACACTCACTCGCCCGACGATATTCGACGCACTAGAGTCCTGGTATGACGGGCCGCGTATTCACGGCGCTGATGTGCGCCGCGGCGATCCTCGGGGCGGGCTGCAGTCAGACGGTGAGCGGCTCGGCCGTCCGGCCGCCGCCGGCCATCGACGAGAACTCGCGCTCACCGATCGACGTCGACAGCGTGCTGCTCGACCGTGCGCAGATGCAGGCCGTGACCGGCGCGGGCGCGGATCTGACCGCGATCCCGGGAACGGAGAGCAAGTACCCGGTGGACATCGACATCCCCGGCTATCTGGCCAATGACATTGCACCCGAATGCGATTGGATTTACGCCGAGACGCAGGTGTTCGGTTCGGAGGTCGAGGAGTTCCACAAAACCACCTACCAGAACCCGCCCGACGGCGGCCTCATCTCGCAGGCGGCCGCGGGATACCGCGACGCCGCGACGGCCGAGCGGGCATTCGACGCGATGGTCGCGCAGATCGAGCAGTGTGAGGCCACCGACTCGGGAACGGCAATGGTGGGCGAGGTGACGGCGTCGGAGAACTCCGTTCATACCCGGCCCGGCACCTGCGGTCGCGACTACCGGGTGAAATCCGCGGTCCTTGTGGAGGTCACTTTCTGCGCGTTCCCCGACTCGGTGCCCGACATCGTGATGACGAACATCTTGGCGAACGTGCCGGGTTAGTTCGCAGCGCGGATGGTGGCGCTGCCCAGTACTTCGTCGCCGTCTGGATCCGGTCGGTAGAGCACCAGCGTCTGGCCGGCAGCGACACCCCGTAGCGGGCTGCGCAACGTGACCTCGAGCGTGTCGGCATGCAGTTCGGCGACGGCATCGGTGATTCCGCCGTGGGCGCGGACCTGCACCACACATTCGACCGGACCTGCGGGCGCGACGCCGGACGTGAACACCGGAGCGTCACCGAGCAGGCGGCCGACTTCGAGATCGGCGCGGTCACCGACGTGGACGGTGCCGGTCTGCGCATCGATGCCGGTCACGTACCTCGGGCGGCCGTCGGGACCCGGGCCGGGAATGCCCAGACCCTTGCGCTGGCCGATCGTGAAGCCGTGCACTCCGTCGTGCTCGGCGAGCACCGTGCCCGTCGCGTCGACGACGTTGCCTCGGCGCACGCCGATCCGGGCGCCGAGAAAAGCCTTGGTGTCGCCGGACGGGATGAAGCAGATGTCGTGGCTGTCGGCCTTGTCGGCCACGGCAAGACCGCGCTGTGCGGCCTCCTCGCGAATCTGCGGCTTCGGCGTGTCCCCGATCGGGAACACCGCGTGGCGCAGCTGCTCGGCAGTCAGGACCGCCAGCACATAAGACTGGTCTTTGTCCGCGTCCACGGCACGGCGCAGCCGGCCGTCGGACAGCCGGGCGTAATGGCCGGTGGCCAGCGCATCGAAACCGAGCGCGAGCGCGCGAGCGGACAACGCGGAGAACTTGATTCGCTCGTTGCAGCGCACACACGGATTGGGGGTCTCGCCGCGCGCGTACGACTCCACGAAGTCGTCGATGACGTCCTCTTTGAAACGGTCTGCGAAATCCCAGACGTAAAAAGGGATGTTGAGAACATCGGCCACCCGGCGCGCATCACCGGCGTCCTCTTTCGAGCAACATCCCCGCGATCCAGTGCGCAAGGTACCCGGCGCTGACGACAGCGCCAGATGTACACCGACGACGTCGTGTCCGGCGTCGACCATTCTGGCGGCGGCCACCGAGGAGTCCACGCCGCCGCTCATGGCGACCAGTACCCGCATCGCTAGTGCCGTCCCGAACTGGCCAGGGCTGCTTGCCGGGCGCGCTCCACGGCAGCGGGCAGCACCTCGAGGACCGCCTCGATGTCAGCGTCGGTGCTGGTGTGCCCCAACGACATCCTCAGGGAGCCGCGCGCGCTTGCCGGGTCGGCACCCATCGCCGTCAACACATGGGAGGGTTGCGCAACGCCCGCGGTACACGCTGACCCTGTGGAGCATTCGATTCCCTTGGCGTCCAACAGCATCAGCAGCGAGTCACCTTCACATCCGCGGAAGGTGAAGTGCGCGTTGCCGGGCAGTCTGCCCGCGCCCGCCGCGCCGTTGACCGCGACATCGTCGATCGCGCCGAGCACTCCGTCGATGAGTCTGTCTCGCAATTCGCGCATGCGGGCGGCGCCGGCGTCCATGGCTTCCACCGCGGCACGCGCCGCGGCCGCCATACCGACGACTCCTGCGACATCCTGTGTGCCCGAACGTACGTCGCGTTCCTGCCCGCCGCCGTGCAGCTGGGGCACGCACGCGACGTCGCGGCGCAGCAACAGCGCACCCACACCGGTGGGGCCGCCGAACTTGTGCGCGGCGACGCTCATCGCCGACAGGCCGCTCGCGGCGAAGTCGACGGGAAGCGCTCCGATCGCCTGGATTGCGTCGCTGTGCATGGGAACTCCGAATTCGGCTGCTACGGAGGCAAGTTCGGCGATCGGCATGATCGTCCCGACCTCGTTGTTGGCCCACATGACCGACACCAATGCGACGTCCGCGGCCCCAGTCAGGGCGGCCCGCAGGTCGGCGGCGCTGACGGCGCCGTATTGATCGACCGGCAGCCACGTCACCTCAGCGCCTTCATGATCGACGAGCCACTGGACGGCGTCGAGGACCGCGTGATGCTCGACGGGCGTGGTCACGATTCGACGACGTTCCGGCGACTCACTGCGACGGGCCCAGTAGATTCCTTTGACGGCCAGATTGTCACTCTCGGTGCCGCCCGCGGTGAAGATCACCTCCGAGGGGCGCGCACCCAGCAGATGGGCCAGCGTCTCCCGCGATTCCTCGAGCCGACGGCGAGCCAGCCGGCCGGAGCCGTGCAGCGAGGACGCATTTCCCACCGTTGCCATGGCGGCGGCCATCGCCTCGATGGCAGCGGGGCGCATCGGGGTGGTGGCGGCGTGGTCGAGGTAGACCGGCCTGGCAGCGGGCACGGACGCAGACATAGCCGTTCCAGGATAGCCGTCGGGCTGCGGCTTTCCCCTATCGCACTCAGGCGACCAGCGCGTGACCCTCGCCGGAAGCCGAATTCCTCACCTGCGCCGATCGCTGCTCGCCGCGCACGGCGGCCTCGCACCGTGCCGCCAGCTCACGACGGTCCTGCCCGGGCAGCTGCAGCGATTCGACATGGATGTGGCAGACGGTGCGCCGGGCGGTGATGACCCGCTTGATCGATGTCAGCAGTGTGTCGTCGCCGACAAATGCCGGCACGGTGGACGGTCGCCCATCCTTGTGCCGATACGTCAGGCGAAGCGGCTGGACCGGCCGTCCGGCGTCGACGGCGGCCTGGAACATGGCCGGTCGGAACCGTCCGTACCCCAGACCGCACCACGTGGTGCCTTCCGGGAACGCCACCACGGTGTGACCGGACCGCAGCCGGTCGGCGACGGCGGCCACCACGACGGGCAGCCTGCGCAGACGCGCGCGGTCGATCGGGATGACCTTCATGATCCGCACGATCGGACCCAGGGCCGGCCAGTCAGTGAGGTCGGCGCGGGCGACGAACGAGCCCGGCAGCACGGTGCCGATAGCGAACACGTCCAACCAGGACACGTGCCCGCTGACGACGAGCACTCCCCGCAAGTTGCGGATCGGTCCGCCGGAGACCGCCATCCGCACGCCGAGGGCACGCAACATCAGGCGGCAGTAGCCGCGCTGCAGGTGCGACCGGCCCGGCAGCGGGATGGCCAGCAGCCACACCCCGGCGAAGAGCGCCACCGCGGCACAGACGCGCAGTGAGGTGCGTAGCGCGATCACCCACTGGCGGCCCGGGCCGTCGGCGCCGGCGTGCACACAACCTGCGCCACAGGTCGCACGCTGCAGCCAAGCGTGTTCGTCGGTGATCGTCATGACGGCGATCCGACCGCATCCGCCGCGGCACCCACCGACCGCAGCCGTTTCAGGTAGCGGACGTCGGCACGGCGCTTGTCGAGAAGCGCTGGGAAGTCGCCGACCCCGAAGTCCGGGTCGTGGGCGGGTTCGCCACAGATCTGCGCGCCCAGACGCAGATAACCGCGCATCAGCGGCGGCACGGTTACCCGGTCGGGCGGGTCGATGTGGTCGAGACCGTGACCGTCGACGACCACGGGGCGATACGGGTACACGGTGTACTCGGCGGGCGCGGCATTGCGGCGCATGACGAAGTCGCGGACGCCGCGCAGTTGGCTGCCCGGCGCGTTGCGGCCCTGCGGGTCCTCGACGGGGACTGAGACGCAGCCGGTGACGTAGTCGTATCCGCTGCGATCCAGGTAGGCGAGGATCCCGGCCCACATCAGCAGCACGACGGCTCCGTTGCGGTGGTCGTGACGCACGACCGCGCGGCCCATCTCGACGAGCGACGGACGGAGCGCATCGAGGGCGGTCACATTGAATTCGGTGGCGGTGTAGAGCCCGCCGGCGGCGATGGCTCCCGGCGGGGGAAGCATGCGGTAGCAGCCGACGAGTTCGCCGGTGTCGTCATCGCGCACGAGGAGGTGGTCGCAGTACTCGTCGAACCGGTCGGCGTCCAGGCCTGCCGTGCTGCTGCCGGATTGGCTGCTGTCCTGCAGCGCGAAGCCGGGCTCGGAGGTGAACACGTCATGACGGAGACGCTGGGCGGCTTCGATGGAATCGGTGTCGGTGCACAGCAGCAACGCGTAACGCGGGTGGCGCGTCGAATCGTCCGCTGGAGCAGATGTGTCGCTTGGGATGAGTACAGAGGCAGTGCTCATGCCTGCACGGTCGCGCAGGTGTTCGGCGCGATGGCAATCGATACGTGACGTGTTCGTGAGCGCTGGGTGACGGTTGGGGTTCGTCAAGATCGACACCGTTGACATCCGTCCGAAAGGTCCCCGACGACAGTGGCCCCCATCCCGGCTGGGGATGGGGGCCACTCTCGAACGGTTGAGCTGCGGGAATTAACCCTTCCGCGCCTTGACGGCGTCGGTCAGCTGCGGTGTGACCTTGAAGAGGTCGCCGACGATGCCGAGATCGGCGATCTCGAAGATCGGCGCCTCTTCGTCCTTGTTGACCGCGACGATCGTCTTGGACGTCTGCATGCCGGCCCGGTGCTGGATAGCTCCGGAGATGCCCAGCGCGATGTAGAGCTGCGGGGACACCGTCTTGCCGGTCTGGCCGACCTGGAACTGACCCGGGTAGTAGCCGGAGTCGACGGCCGCGCGCGAAGCGCCGACGGCACCACCGAGGGAATCCGCGAGATCTTCGACGATCTTGAAGTTCTCCTCGCTACCGACCCCGCGGCCACCGGAGACGACGACGGTCGCCTCGGTCAGCTCGGGGCGGTCGCCCGCGACGGCGGGCTCACGCGACGTGATCTTCGTCGCGTTCTCGGCGGCAGCGGGTACCTCGACGTTGACGACCTCACCCGTGCCGTCGGCGGGCTCGGCCTCGATCGAGCCGGGACGCACGGTGATGACCGGGGTGTCACCGACGGCCTCGGCCTCGACGGTGTAGGCGCCACCGAAGATCGAGTGAATGCCCTTACCGCCTTCCTTCACCTCGACAACGTCGCTCAGGATGCCGGATCCGATACGGGCGGCCAGACGTCCGGCGATCTCCTTGCCGTCCGCGGAGGCGGCGAGCAGAACGCCTGCCGGGGTGGCTGATTCGGCCAACGAGGCCAGCACATCCACGAACGGGGTGATCAGGTAGTTCTCTGCGTCGTCAGACTCGGCGACGTAGATCTTGGCGGCGCCGGCGGACTTCAGCCCGTCGACAAGGCCCTCGGCGGTGCCGGGCTTGCCGACGACGACGGCGGCGGGCTCGCCCAGGACGCGGGCGGCGGTGATCAGTTCGGCGGTGACTTTCTTCAACGCGCCTTCGGCGTGCTCGACGAGCACAAGTACTTCAGCCATGGGGTTTGTCTCGTTTCTCAGGTCCGAAAGGAATGGTCTGCTAGATGATCTTCTGACCGACCAGGTACTCGGCGATCTTCTTGCCGCCCTCACCCTCGTCGGTGACCTTCTCGCCCGCGGTCTTCGGCGGCTTCGGCGTCGAGGACAGCACCTTGGAGCCGGCATTGGCGACGCCGACCTCGTCGGCCTCGACGCCGATCTCGGCGAGCGTCAGCTTCGTCACTTCCTTCTTCTTGGCGGCCATGATGCCCTTGAAGGACGGGAAGCGAGGCTCGTTGATCTTCTCGTTCACGCTCACCACGGCCGGCAGGCTCGCTTCGAGAGTGAATACGCCGTCGTCGGTCTCACGCTCGGCGGTGACCTTGCCGTTCTCCACGGTCAGTTTGCGCACGTGCGTCAGCTGCGGCAGGCCGAGGTACTCGGCGATGATGGCCGGCACGGCGCCGCCGGTGCCGTCAGTGGCCTCGTTGCCCGCGATGACCAGCTCGGTGCCCTCAATGGTGCCCAGCGCGCGGGCCAGAGCCCAGCCGGTCTGCACCATGTCGGAGCCGTGCAGGCCCTCGTCGACCAGGTGAACGGCCTTGTCGGCCCCCATGGACAGCGCCTTGCGGATCGCCTCGGTGGCGCGCTCGGGACCGGCTGTCAGGACCGTGACGGTACTGTCGCCCCCCCCCTTCTCCTTGATCAGCAGCGCCTCCTCGACGGCGCGCTCGTTGATCTCGTCCAGCACGGCGTCCGCTGCCTCCCGGTCGAGGGTCCAATCACCCTCCGACAACTTGCGCTCGGACCACGTGTCAGGAACCTGTTTGATCAGGACCACGATGTTCGTCATGACTCTGGTTCGTCCTCCTCGATGAGGCCGCCAACCGGCCTGCATTACCACGTTCGAAGCAATCACCCCCATATTACCCGTGGGTAACTTGAGGGGGTTCGCAGAAACACCATAGCTGGTCGAAGTTTGCGTTCCGTTGCGCCCGTGGCAAGCGAAGAGTTCGCCATCTGTCCGTTAGGGGTTAGCCTGCCTTGCAATGAGCGCAACTGTGAGCAACGGCACGCGTGGGGACGACGTCCCCATGGCGTTGACCGGTGAGCGGACCGTGCCTGGCCTGGCCGAGGAGAACTACTGGTTTCGCCGTCACGAGGTGGTGTACCGGCGGCTGCTGGAGCGCTGCCGCGGCCGCGACGTGCTGGAAGCCGGCTGCGGCGAGGGCTACGGCGCCGACCTGATTGCCGACGTTGCCTCCAGCGTCATCGGCCTGGACTACGACGAATCCGCGGTGGCACACGTCCGCGCCAGGTATCCCCGCGTCGACATGCGGCACGGGAACCTGGCGAATTTGCCGCTGCCGGACGGCTCTGTCGATGTCGTCGTCAACTTCCAGGTGATCGAGCACCTGTGGGATCAGGGCCAGTTCGTCTCCGAATGCGCCCGGGTGCTGCGCCCCGGCGGAGTCCTTCTGATGTCGACACCGAACCGCATCACCTTCTCACCGGGCCGCGACACTCCCGTCAATCCGTTCCACACCCGGGAGCTCAACGCCGCCGAGATGACCGAGCTCCTCGAATCCGCCGGATTCGACATCGAAGGGCTTTACGGCATCTTTCATGGCGCTCGCCTTGCCGAGATGGACACCAGACACGGGGGCTCGATCATCGACGCGCAGATAGCGCGCGCACTGGCCGACGCGCCGTGGCCCGCGCAGCTACTCGCCGACGTGGAAGCCGTCACGATCGACGATTTCGATCTCATGGCCGCGTCGGCGCGCAACATCGACGACAGCCTGGACCTGGTCGCGATCGCGGTACGCGCGTGAGCGATCCGCCGCCCGTACCCGGGCTGTTCACCCTCGTCCTGCACACGCATCTGCCGTGGCTTGCGCATCACGGGCGATGGCCGGTGGGCGAAGAGTGGCTCTACCAGTCCTGGTCTGCCTCCTACCTCCCGCTGATCCGGGTACTGCGCACGCTGGCCGCCGAGAACCGCAGGCATCTGATCACCCTCGGCATCACACCCGTAGTGGCTGCGCAACTGGATGATCCGTACTGCTTGCAGGGCATGCATCACTGGCTGGGGAACTGGCAGCTCCGGGCCCTCGAGGCCGCGTCGACCCGCGTCGCCTCCGGCACATCACCGGCATCAGAACCGAAAGCGTTGCGGCAGTTCGGGACCCGCGAGTACGCCGAGGCAGACCGCGAACTCGGCGAATTCGACACGCTGTGGCGGCACGGAGCGAGTCCGTTGGTGCGCGAGCTGCTCGACGGCGAGGTCATCGAGTTGCTGGGCGGGCCGCTTGCCCACCCCTTCCAGCCGCTGCTTAATCCGCGGCTGCGCGAGTTCGCGCTGCGGGAGGGTCTCGCTGACGCACAAGCGCGGTTCGCCCACACACCCACTGGAATCTGGGCGCCCGAGTGCGCATACGCACCTGGGATGGAGGCCGGCTACGCCGCCGCCGGGGTGGGTCACTTCATGGTGGACGGCCCCTCACTGCGCGGTGACACCGCGCTGGGACGGCCGGTCGCCGATTCCGACGTCGTGGCGTTCGGCCGCGACCTGCAGGTCAGCTACCGCGTGTGGTCTCCGAGATCCGGCTACCCCGGCCATGCCGCCTACCGCGACTTCCACACCTACGACCACGCCACCGGCCTCAAACCCGCGAGAGTGACCGGCCGCAACGTGCCCTCCGACGACAAAGCACCCTACGACCCCGCGCGCGCCGACGCCGCGGTGGACGTCCACGTGGCCGATTTTGTCGAAACGGTTCGCCAGAGGTTGTCCGCCGAGAGTGCGCGCATCGGCAGGCCCGCACATGTGGTCGCCGCATTCGACACCGAACTGTTCGGCCATTGGTGGTACGAGGGACCGCTGTGGCTGGAGCGGGTGCTGCGCGCGCTGCCCGCCGCGGGAATCCGCGTCGGTACGCTCTCCGACGCAATCAGCGACGGCTACGTCGGCTCACCTGTCGAATTGCCGCCCAGCTCCTGGGGTTCGGGTAAGGACTGGCAGGTGTGGTCGGGCGAGAAGGTCGCCGACCTGGTGCAGCTCAACAGCGAGGTCGTCGAGTCGGCGTTGAGCACCGTCGACAAGGCCCTCGCGCACGGCGCATCGTTGGGTTCGCCCGTATCAAGGGATTTCGTGGCCGACCAAATTCTGCGCGAAACGCTGCTGACCGTCTCCAGCGACTGGCCTTTCATGGTCAGCAAGGACTCGGCGGCCGACTATGCGCGCTACCGGGCGCATCTGCACGCGCACGCGACCCGAGAGATCGCCGCGGCGGTAGCTTCCGGCCGCCACGAACAGGCGCAGCGGCTGGCCCAGGGGTGGAACCGCGCCGACGGGCTGTTCGGCGCGCTCGACGCGCGAAGGCTACCCGCCCCGTGAAGCTGAAAATCCTTCTGGTGTCTTGGGAGTACCCACCGGTGGTGATCGGCGGGCTCGGCCGTCACGTCCATCACCTGGCGACCGAACTCGCGATGGCGGGCCACGAGGTCGTCGTGCTCAGCCGGCGCCCCACCGCCACCGATCCGCAGACGCATCCGACCACCGACGAGGTGCACGAGGGCGTGCGGGTGATCGCGGCGGCAGAGGATCCGCACGAGTTCACGTTCGGCACCGACATGATGGCGTGGACGCTCGCGATGGGGCACGCGATGATTCGCGCCGGACTGGTACTCGCCGACTGGCGGCCCGACATCGTGCACGCGCACGACTGGCTCGTCGCCCAGCCCGCCGTTGCGTTGGCCCAATTCTTCGACGTTCCACTGGTTTCCACCATCCACGCGACCGAGGCAGGTCGTCATTCGGGCTGGGTCTCCGGTGCGGTGAGCCGTCAGGTGCATGCGCTGGAGTCATGGCTGGTGCGTGATTCCGATTCCCTGATCACATGTTCGGCGTCCATGCGTGATGAGATCAGCACACTGTTCGGGCCGGAGATCGCCGAGACCGCGGTGATTCCGAACGGGATCGACACCGAAGGGTGGCCGTTCGCCCACAGGCGACGGCATTCGGGGCCCGCCGAGCTGCTGTATTTCGGCCGCCTGGAGTACGAGAAGGGGGTACACGACGCGATCGCCGCCCTGCCCAGGATCCGGCGCACCCACCCCGGCACCACCCTGACGATCGCAGGCGACGGAACACAACTGGACTTCCTTCGCGAGCAGGCACGTAAACACAAGGTGCTCAAAGCGACCAATTTCGTTGGCCGCGTTGACCACTCGCAGCTTCTCGAGCACCTGCACCGCGCCGATGTGGCGGTGCTGCCGTCGCACTACGAGCCTTTCGGGATCGTCGCGCTGGAAGCCGCAGCCACCGGCACGCCCCTGGTCACGTCGACGGCGGGCGGGCTCGGCGAGGCGGTCATCAACGGCGTCACCGGCATCTCCTACCCGCCGAGCAACATCGGTGCTCTGGCCGATGCGGTCCGCACGGTGCTCGACTCCCCCGCTGCCGCCCAGCAGCGAGCGATCGCCGCGCGCGACCGGCTGACCTCAGACTTCGCCTGGGAGACGGTCGCTGCCGAGACGGCCCAGGTGTATCTGGCGGCAAAACGCGCCGTGCGTCGGCCGCAGCCGAGGCGGCCGATCGAGGAGCGCCCCCTGCCGGACCGGTGAGCGCTCGCGCGACGAGGAGGCCCCGGTCAGGCCTACTTCTTCTCCCGCCAGGCTCGTTCGAACGGCAGCCGCCAAGCATTGGGCGCGATCAACTGATGAATGGAGTTGGGCCCCCAGGTTCCCGGCTGATAGCTCTTCACCGCTGGTGGGTCGTTCAGTAGGTCCATCGAACGCTCCCACAGGGATTCGATGCCCTCGGCGGTGGTGAACAGCGTGTGGTCGCCGCGCATGGCGTCGAGGATCAGGCGTTCGTACGCTTCGAGCACGTCGCCGAGTTGCTCGGTCTCCTGGGTGGAGAACTGCATCGACATCTTCTCCAACTTCATTCCCGGTCCGGGCCGCTTGCCATAGAACGACAGCGAGACCTTCGAGGCGTCGGCGAGATCGAAAGTCAGGTGGTCAGGGCCCTGCGAGCCGACCCCCGACCCGGAAGGGAACATGGTGCGCGGGGCCTCCTTGAACGCGATCGAGATGATGCGCATGCCCTCGGCCATCTGTTTGCCTGTACGCAGGTAGATCGGCACCCCGGCCCAGCGCCAGTTGTCGATACCGACCTTAAGCGCGATGAACGTCTCCGTATCGGAATCCCTTGCCACACCGTCAAGTTCGCGGTAGCCAACGAACTGTCCGCGGACCACATCGCGACTTTCGATCGGCAGCATGGAGCGGAACACCTTGTTCTTCTCCTCGCTGATCGCCCTGGGCTCCAGCGCGGTGGGCGGTTCCATCACAACGAACGCCATCACCTGGAAAAGGTGGGTGACGACCATATCCTTGTACGCGCCGGTGCTCTCGTAGAAGTTGGCCCGCTCGTCGAGGCCTAGCGTCTCGGGAATGTCGATCTGGATGTGGTCGATGAAGTTGCGGTTCCAGATCGGCTCGAAAAGGCCATTGGCGAAGCGGAACGCCAGGATGTTCTGCGCCGCCTCCTTGCCGAGGAAATGGTCGATCCGGAAGATCTGCCGCTCCCGGAACGTCTGGTGCACGAAGTCGTTGAGCGCGACGGCAGTGGCCAGGTCGGTGCCGAACGGCTTCTCCATCACCACCCGCGAGCGCGTCACCAGATCAGCCTCGCGCAGCATCGTGATCACGGCCCGCGCCGCTTTCGGAGGCACCGACAGATAGTGCAGCCGATGCACTTCCGTGGTGTCGTCGACGGCGAGCCGCTGCTCGGCCTCCGCCACCGCACTGGCGAGCGCCTCAGGTCCCGCGGACTGCGGCACGTAGGTCAGGATCTTCGCGAAGTTCTCCCATTGCTCATCGGTGAGCTTGTGGGTGCCGTACTTGTCGATGGACTCCTTGGCCAGGGCCCGAAACTCGTCGTCGGTGAGGTCCTCCAACGACGTCCCGACGACCTGAACGTGCGGGGCCAGTTCAGATTGGTCCAGGTAGGCCATACCCGGGATCAGCTTGCGCTTCGCGAGATCACCCGTCGCACCGAACAGCACGATGACGTGAGGCGCCAACGGCTCCTCGTCCCTGCGGTAGGGCCGAGCGCCTGGAGCGGGATAGGAGATCGTCTGGGGCGTCCTTATGGTCACCGGGGAAATGCTGTCACCTGTGCCGCGCCGATGCATTCCTTGGCGCGAACGACCCGCCCGGAATCGCCTCGCGTCGTCAGCGTCTGTTTCTTCCTTGTCGGCCTCGTCCCTCGGCCGAGTCGTCAGCGTCTGTTTCTTCCTTGTCGGCCTCGTCCCTCGGCCGAGTCGTCAGCGCCTGTTTCTTCCTTGTCGGCCTCGTCCCTCGGCCGAGTCGTCAGCGCGCCGCCTTCTTGCGTTCGATGTCGGCCAGCGCGGCAGCCAGCTCGGCGCGCTCGGTAGCCGACGTCTCCCAGGACAGCTTGCGGTTTTTCACGACCTTGGCCGGGGCGCCGACGGCGATCGAGTAGTCCGGGATGTCCCCGCGGACCACCGCGTGAGATCCGAGCACACAGCCGCGGCCGATCGTCGTATTGCGCAGAACGCTGACCTTCACCCCGACCCAGGTGTCTGGCCCGATCCGCACCGGGCCCTTGACGATTCCCTGGTCTTTTATCGGCAACTCGATGCTGTCCATCTTGTGGTCGAAATCGCAGATGTAGCACCAGTCGGCCATCAGCACCGAATCGCCGAGCTCGATGTCGAGGTAGGTGTTGATGACGTTGTCGCGACCGAGCACCACTTTGTCGCCGATACGCAGGGAGCCCTCGTGGCAGCGGATGGTGTTCTTGTCGCCGATGTGCACCCACCGCCCGATCTCCATCTGCGACAGCTCCGGTGTCGCCTGGATCTCGACGCCCTTGCCGAGAAAAACCATGCCGCGGGTGATGATGTGCGGATTCGCGAGCTTGAACTTGAGCAGACGGAAGTATCGGACGAGATACCACGGCGTGTAGGCGCGGTTGGCGATGACCCATCTCAACGACGCGATCGTCAGAAACTTGGCTTGACGAGGATCCTTCAATCGCGAGCCTCGCCAGCGCTTGTGCAGCGGTGCGCCCCACATCGTCGTCATGGCCGGACAGCCTACGCGCCCATGGCACGGTGCAGCGGTTACCCTCACGTGGGCTCGAACTACAACGCGATCAGAAGGGATCTCGTGCTCCGGCGAATCACCGCGGTGGCTGTCACGGCGCTGACGACCGGTGTGCTCACCGGCTGCGGCGACACCGATTCCTGGGTCGACGCTCGCGCGGCCACTGGGTGGTCGGCGCAGTACGCCGACGCCGCGAACACGAGTTCCGCCCCGGTCGCGGGGGCAGAGAATCTGCGGCTGGAGTGGGGTCGGTCGGTCAAAGGCAGTCTCGCCGCTCAGGCCGCACTCGGGTCGGGCAACTACCTGGCCGTCAACGGGCAGACCGAGGCGGGCTGCTCGCTGATGGTCTGGGAGGTCAACAACCGGGCCCGACAGCGGTGGTGCACTCGGCTCGTACAGGGCGGCGGCATCGCCAGCCCGCTGTTCGACGGTTTCGATAATCTCTACATCGGTCAGCCGGGTCTGCTGCAGTCCTTCCCCTCGACCCAGTGGGTGCGGTGGCGCACCCAGGTGATCGGGCTGCCGCTGACGACCCGGATGGTCGCTCCAGGCCGACTGCTCGTGGTCACCCATCTCGGTCAGGTGCTGGTGTTCGACGCGCACCGCGGCACTGTGGCGGGCACGTCGCTGGATCTGGTCAACGGGCTGGACCCCACCGACTCCGAACGCGGACTTGCAGACTGCCGGCTGGCCCGGCCAGGTTGCCCGGTGGCCGCGGCCCCGGCCTATTCGGAAGCCACCGGCATGATCGTGCTGACGCTGTGGGAGCCCGATGCCGAAAAGCCGGTGCTGGTCGGCCTGCGCTATCAGCAGGGCCAGACCCCTGAGCTGACGCGCGAATGGACCAGCGACGTCGTCGGTGGCGGCCCGCTGGCCAGCCCGGTCTTATCGGCGGACGGTACGACGGTCTACGTCAACGGCCGTGACGAGCACCTGTGGGCCATCAACAGCGCCGACGGCACCGAGAAGTGGGCGGTGCCGCTGAACTATCTCGCGCAGACCCCCCCGTCGGTGACCCCGGACGGCTTGGTCATCGCCGGCGGCGGACCCGGTTCGCGGTTGACCGCGATTCGCGACACCGCCGAGGAAGGTGAAGAGGTCTGGACTCAACAGGACACATCTCCGCTGACGACGTCGAGTCTCGCCGAGGTCGGATACGCCGTCGTGCGCGACGAGAGTGACCCGGAGGGCTTGGCGCTCCTCGTGTTCAGCCTCGGCGACGGCAGCACCCTCAACACCTATCGGCTTCCGAACGCCAGTGGGTGGCCGGTCGGGGTGTCGATCGGGCACGACCGGCGCGTGGTCGCGGCGACCAGCGACGGCCAGATTTACGGCTTCGCGCCGGAATGACCGGAAAATGACCGGTCCGATAACAGCGATTTCACAGTAATGCAACACCGGCCGTGCCCGACTCTGCGAGCATGCGTGCGGTAGTTCCACTCGATGCGATGACGAAGGATGCGAATTGTCTGACTTCCTCAGTACCGTCAACGGCCTGGTTTGGCACGAGACACTGGTGTACCTCTGCTTGGCCGCGGGCGTGTACTTCTCCATTCGATCTCGTTTTGTCCAGGTGCGCCAGATCCCTGAAATGGTGCGGCTCATGCTCAAGGGCGAGAAGTCGCCCTCCGGAGTCTCCAGCTTTCAGGCCCTGACCATGTCGCTGGCCGGCCGGGTCGGCACCGGCAACATCGCCGGTGTGGCGACGGCCATCGCATTCGGTGGACCGGGTGCGCTGTTCTGGATGTGGACGGTGGCCTTCCTGGGAGCGTCGACCTCGTTTGTGGAATGCACCCTCGGTCAGATCTACAAAGACCGCGACAAACTGACCGGCGAGTACCGCGGCGGGCCGGCGTACTACTTCAGCACTGCGCTCTCCCACACAGCGGCAGCCGGAGCCATGAAGATCTACGGATACGTATTCGCCGCGGTCACCCTGCTGGCAATGGGTTTGCTGCTGCCGGGCGTGCAGTCGAACTCGATGGCATCGGCAATGAGTTCGGCATGGGGTTTCTCCAAGTGGTGGGTGGCGGTCGGCACGGTGATCGTGCTGGCGTTCGTGATCATCGGCGGCGTCAAGCGCATCGCGACGTTCGCCTCGATCGTCGTGCCCTTCATGGCCGTCGTGTACATCGTGCTGGCGCTGGTGGTCGTTCTGTTCAACGCCTCGGAGATCCCGGCCATCCTCTCGTTGATCTTCTCCAGCGCCTTCGGCATCGACTCGGCCTTCGGGGCCATCATCGGGCTCGCGGTGATGTGGGGCGTCAAGCGTGGCATCTACTCCAATGAGGCCGGTCAGGGCACCGGCCCGCACGCGGCGGCCGCTGCAGAGGTGTCGCATCCCGCCAAGCAGGGGCTGGTGCAGGCGTTCGCGGTGTACGTGGACACCTTGTTCGTCTGTTCGGCGACCGGCTTTCTCATTCTGTCCACCGGTGCTTACCGGGTTTTCGAAGGCGGAACCGCCGACGGCGCGGTGATCCGCGAGGGCGGCACCATCCTGCCCGCTGACGCCGAGGTCGGGCCCGCGTTCGCTCAGACCGGCTTCGACACGTTGTGGAGCGGCGCCGGATCCAGCTTCATCGCGATCTCGCTGGCTTTCTTCTGCTTCACGACGATCGTGGCCTACTACTACATGGCAGAAACCAACCTGCGCTTCATGCTGGGTCGCTTCGCGACGGTGAATGCCCGCTTCTTGCCCGGCTCGTTGGGCACCACCATGACGATGCTGCTGCAGGCGCTGATCCTGGTTTCGGTCACCCTGGGAGCGGTGTCGACCGCCTCGGATGCGTGGACCCTCGGCGACATCGGCGTGGGGCTGATGGCGTGGCTCAACATCATCGGGATCTTGATCCTGCAGCAGCCCGCCTACAAAGCCCTGTGGGATTACGAGAGGCAGAAGAGGGACGGCCTGGATCCGGTGTTCGACCCGCTGGCGCTCGGGATCCAGAACGCGACGTTCTGGGAGAACTACGATCCTGCCACCGGCAAAGACCGGGAGCGGGCTAAGACGTAGCCGGGGGCAGCGTCAGCATCGACGCGATGGCCGAGCGCGGGACGGTGGCCTGCAGTGCACCGCCCGCGCCGGCCATGATCTCGCCCTGGCCGAAGTAGAAGATCACCGAGTCGTCGGTGATGGCGAACTCGGTGTACTTGGCCGGGTCGAGGCCTGCTGACGGTGAGATAGGAGCATCGACGCCGAGCTGGCGCGAGATGTCGGCCTGCACTATCGGGAAGATGACGTTCAACGGCTCAGCGCCCGGTGTGAACAGCGTGTCGAAGGTGATGGGCGCCTTTTTGGCGACGTCCCAGTTGAACGATTTGAACCACGTCTGCGGATGCGCACCGCCCACGTTCTCGTACATCTCGAACACCACACTGCGGGTGCCGCCGTCCTCGGGGCCGGTGCGGTACCCGGTTCCTCGACCGTCGAGAACGTACGGCAGGTTCCACGACCCGGGCATCTCGGAGACGTTGACGAAACCGTCCCGCGTCTGCTTGAGGTATGCGGTGAGCGCCTGCTGGTCGGGATAGTCGGCGGGGAACGTGTAATCCAGCCGGTAGGTGGGGTTTTCGGTATGCACGCGACAGATCTGGTCGGCGTCGACCAGGCCACCCAGTTCGACGCACGCCGACGGGTCGGCGGCAACGACCGGCTGGGCGAGCGCCGTGGGCGCGGTCGACAAACCGACCGAGAGACCGGCCACTGTCAGAGCAGCAGCGAGAATGCGCATCGTCGACGTCCTCAGGATTGGGGGGCTATACACAAGATTTCGGTGCTGGTGTCAGCGCCGTTACGGCCAGGGTACGTGAGCTTTCAACGTGATGGACGACATAGGAATGCCGTTGCCCGGCTTGCCGCACCGGCGCCCAGCCGGGTGATGACGACCGTCGCCTGCATGGAGCCGCGCAGGCGCATCCGTGCGCGCAGGGCGTCGGGGTCGACGTCGACACCGCGGACCAGAATTTCGACCGACCCGACGTCGCGGGCGGAAAGCGCCTGGCGGAGGTGACGTTCGCTGAAGGCCAGAATCTCCAGCACCTCGAAGCCACGAACGCCGTCGGGCAGGTGATCGCCGGACAGATAGGCGATGTCGGGATCGAGCTGCCACAGACCGTGCCGGACGGCATAGTGGCGGACCAGACCGGCGCGCACGACAGCCCCGTCGGGATCGACGATCCAGCGTCCGGCGGCGGCGACGCCGCAGTCGTCGGGCGCGGTGTTGTCGATCTGTTCCCCGGTGTCGAGCATCGTGGCCCGCCGGCGCACTCCCCCGCCTCCGAGTCCGCGCGACCACAGGCACGCCTCCCGGACGCTGCCACCTAGCGACGTCACCTCGATCTCACCGTCGAAACCCATCTGCCCGACGATCGTGAAATCGATTCCCGGAGCGCACTTCACGGCGAACTCGCGGTGACGCAGCACGTCGAGAAGCTCGTCGAGCGGTGGTAGGTAGGCGCGCGGGTCGAAGCGGCGACGTGTTCCGCTGCGGCGGGCGGGATCGACGAGGACGACCGCGTTGCCGGTCACGGGCCGCAGCGCGTCCGCCCGGCAGAGCGCAACGGCAGGGCCGTCGAGTCCGAGGTTGTGGCCGGCCATCGCCAGCCGCACCGGGTCGGTATCGCTGCCCAGGGTGAAACTGGCCGAATGACGAAGCGCCGCAAGCTCGGTGCCAATGGAGCACGTGGCGTCATGGACGACGGCGCCGGCGAGACGTCTGGCGCGATGCCTGGCCACCGGTTCTGCTGTCGCCTGCTGCAATGCGTCATCGGTGAACAGCCAGTCCGCAGCGTGGGCGAATTTCGCCGCCGCCTTGCGACGCAGCTTGACGGTCTCCACGAGAATCGCGGTGCGATTACCGAAATACGTTCTCGCCGAAGCGATGTCCGAGATCAGCGAGGAGTCGGTCAGGCCGTAACGCGCGACCTCGGCCAACGCCAGACGGCCCGCATCGCTGCGCAGGTACCCGACATCGTCGAGGCCGAAGGCTACGACTTCTCAGCCTCCGGCTTGACCCCCGTCACCATCACGTTGTAAAACCAGCCCTTCGGGACCACCCGGCGCAAGACGTTGGCGTCCACCCACGACAGCGTCATCCAGCTGCCGAACGCGAATTTCGCCCAGCCCCAACCCAATCGTCCCGGCGGAACAGCCGCCTCGAACGTGCGGATCGGCCAGCCCAGCATCGCCGCGGTGAATTCCTCGCTGGCGGTGCGCACCTCGATGGCGCCCGCGTTGCTCGCCATTCTCTCGAGGTCGGCGGGATCGAACGTGTGCAGATCGACGACCGCCTCCAGAGCAGCGGCGCGCGACGATTCGTCGAGCTCGGCTTGCGGGCGGCGCCAGTCGGCCAGCAGTGGCAGTTTCGTGATGTTGGTCGCCGCATGCCACGTCAGGGTGGAAAGCTCACGGGCGTAGCGGTTTCCGACCGTCGTCGGTTCACCGGCGAACACGAAGCGACCGCCCGGCTTGAGCACCCGCACGACCTCACGCAACGACAGTTCGACATCGGGGATGTGGTGCAGGACCGCATGGCCGACCACGAGGTCGAACGCGTTGTCCTCGTAGGGGATGCCCTCGGCGTCGGCGACGCGACCGTCGATGTCCAGCCCCAGCGATTGACCGTTGCGGGTAGCCACCTTGACCATGCCCGGCGACAGGTCGGTCACCGAACCCCGCCGGGCGACGCCGGCCTGGATGAGGTTGAGCAGAAAGAAGCCAGTGCCGCACCCGAGCTCCAGCGCCCGGTCGTAGGGCAGCTCACGCTGGACCTCGTCGGGCACCGCGGCGTCGAATCGTCCACGGGCGTAGTCGACGCAGCGCTGGTCGTAGGAGATCGACCACTTCTCGTCGTAGGTCTCGGCCTCCCAGTCGTGATAGAGGACCTGGGCCAGCTTCGTGTCGTGCATCGCGGCTTCAACCTGTTCCTTGGTCGCGTGCGGCGTCGGAGCCGGGACGGCGACATCAGGGTTCGGAGCCGGGACGGCGACATCAGGGTGGACGCCTGGTTCCTTCGTTTCCGTCATCAGGGCAGCCTAACGTCTTGCAAACGATGCTTTCGCCGCAGCCAGCACCTGCGGCGGATAGTCCACGAAGCGCTTCGCCCAGGCGAGCGCGGCGTCGTATACACCGTCGGGAGCCACCATCTCGTCGATCAGTCCGAGCTCCAGGGCCTCCCGCGCGTCGACGAACCGTCCGCTGAACACCAGGTCCTTGGCTTTGCTCTCACCGACGACATCGGCCAGCCGGCCCGCCCCGTCACCCACCGGCGCCAAACCCGCAAGGATCTCTGTCGCGCCGAACTTGACGTTGTCGCCGCTGACCCGCCAGTCGGCGGACAGGGCCAGCGTCAGGCCTGCGCCGAGCGCGTAGCCGGTGATCGCGGCGACGGTGGGCTTCGGGATATCCGTCAACGCCTGGATCGCTTCCTGACAGGCGCGCGCCGCCACCGCGGCCTCGTCGGGCGTGAGGGTCTGCAGCTCAGGCATGTCCTCGCCTGCAGAGAAGATCTCGTGACCACCGAACACGATGACGGCGGCGATGTCGTCGCGGGCGCCGATCTCGGCCGCCGCCTCGGTGAGCTCGCGGTAAACCTGACGGGTCAGGGTGTTGGTGGGCGGCCGCGACAGGAGCAGTGTTGCGACACCGCGCCCGGCACTGACCTCGGGGTGGACGCCTTCCTCATTGACAATGACGGCGACGAACTCCCTCACGTGAGCGGAGCCCCGTCGGTGTATCCCTGTGGCGCGCGCCTGTCGCGCGCCTCGTTGTAGCGGTCGCTGTTGAAGAACTCGATCTCCCAGTTGCCGCCGTTCTTGGCCTCCAGGGACGGTTCGATCGCCACAATCTTGCGTTCCACCGCCAGTACCTCGGCGACGGTGCGTCCGTTGAGTGCGTCGAGCTGGGTCCACGTCGGAGGCAACAGGAAGCTGCGGCCCTCGGCGAAGTCATCGAGCGCGGCTTGCGGGGTCACCCAGTCGGCCTTGTCGGTCTCGGTGTTGTCCCCGTCGGCCCGCTGCCCCTGCGGCAGCGCACCCACGAAGAAATACGTGTCGTAGCGCCGGGTGCGCTCCTCTTTCGGGGTCACCCAATTCGCCCAGGGCCGCAGCAGGTCCGTCCGCAACACGAGCTTCTCCGAGCGCAGGAACTCCCCGAAGGACAGCGATTTGTTCTCCAGCGCGGCGCGCTGCTCGCGGTACACCGATGCGTCGTCGACCAGCAGGTCCGGGTCGTCGGCCGGGCCTGCGAACAGCACGCCTGACTCCTCGAAGGTCTCCCTGGCTGCGGCGCACACCAGCGCCTCGGCGAGTTCTTCGTCGACACCGAAGCGTTGCGCCCACCACGTCCGGTCGGGTCCGTGCCAGGCGACGTCGGCGTTGCGGTCACGGTCGTCGACGCCTCCACCGGGGAAGACCATGACGCCGGCGACGAAGTCCATCGCCGCGTGCCTGCGCATCAGGAAGACCTTGATGCCTTCTGGCGTATCGCGCACCAGCATCACAGTCGCAGCGGGCCGCGGAACCAGGGGATCTGCGGTCATGTCTGCTCCTCGCGCAAGCGCTCGTCGGTCATGTCTGCTCCTCGCGCAAGCGCTCGTCGGTCATATCTGCTCCTCGCGCAAGCGCTCGTCGGTCATGTCGGCTCCTCGCGCAAGCGCTCGTCGGTCATATCTGCTCCTCGCGCAAGCGCTCGTCGGTGGTCATGCACGCCTCCTGTGCGCCGCGCGGCTTCGGACCCGCCGCGCGAAGTAGCGTCCGTCGAGCACATCGAGGGCGATGGACTGACCGAAAGCCGTGGAGAGATTCTCGGCGGTGAGCACATCGGTCAGGAGACCGGCGTCGACCACCCTGCCCTCCGACAGGATCAGGCAGTGGGAGAACCCCGGCGGAATCTCTTCGACGTGGTGAGTGACCAGCACCAGGGCCGGCGCGTCCGGGTCGGCGGCGAGGTCGCTCATGCGGGCGACGAGCTCTTCGCGGCCACCCAGGTCGAGGCCGGCCGCGGGTTCGTCGAGCAGCAGCAACTCGGGATCGGTCATCAGGGATCGCGCGATCAGCACCCGCTTGCGTTCACCCTCGGACAGGGTGCCGTAGGTGCGCTCGGCGAGGTGTTCGGCTCCGACGCTTTCCAGCATGTCGATCGCCTGCTCGTAGTCGACGTCGTCGTAGCGCTCCCGCCAGCGGCCCATCACGGCGTAGCCGGCGGACACGACGAGGTCGCGCACCACCTCGTCGTCGGGAACGCGCTGCGATAGGGCGGCGCTACTCAGGCCGACACGGGACCGCAACTCGGACATGTCGACCCGGCCGAGCCGTTCACCGAGCACGTAGGCAGTGCCCGACGACGGATGTTCCATGGCCGCGGCCATGCGCAGCAGCGAGGTCTTGCCCGCCCCGTTGGGACCGATCACCACCCAGCGCTCGTCGAGTTCGACCGACCATGTCACGGGTCCGACAAGGACCCGGCCGTTGCGGCGCAGACTGACCTTCGCGAAGTCGATCAGCAGGTCGGGGTCGGCTGCTTCTTCTTCCTCGACAGGCACCCGCCCATCGTAGTCAGCCGGGTTCGGCGGGCACCCCCGCGCTCGTTCACCCTGAAATCGCCCAGCCTGCCGCGCCGTTGAGGATCACTCGGTCGGCGGCCCGCGCCGTCGGCGACACCAGAGCCGCGTTGACCTGGTCGACGTCGGCCACCCACGCTCGTGCGGCGCCGGGAGGTTTGCCGAATTCGACGTGACGAGCGACGAGGCGGTCCAGGCGCAACGACTCGGCGGACTCCACGAACCACACGCGATCCATCGCGCGCCGCGCCCGCGCCCACGGTTCGGTGTCGAGCAGCAGGTAATTGCCCTCGGTGATCACCAGGCGGACGCCGGGGAGCACCACCAGTGCGGCGGCCAGCGGCTGCTCCAGGTCGCGATCGAAGCCGGGGACGTAGACCTCGGTCTGGGTCTCGTCCCGCACCCGTTCCAGCAGGTGTGCATATCCCGCCGGGTCGAACGTCTCCGGCGCGCCCTTACGGTCGAGCGTGCCCAGACGGCGCAGCTGGGCGTCGGCCAGGTGAAATCCGTCCATCGGCACGTGGGCCGCCCATCCCGAACCCCTGCGCTGCGCGATGCGCGCCAACAGGCATTCGACGAGCGTGGACTTGCCCGTTCCCGGGCTCCCCGCGATTCCGAGAACTGCGCGTGGGGCACGGTCGGCCAGCGCGATGGCGTCGTCAACGAGGCGATCGAGCGTGTCCTCTGCGCTCATCCCCGCGCGCCGGTGAGGGCCTGCGCATTTCTGAGGCCGTCGTGCACGAACCGCCGGGCGTGGGCGGCCAGGTCTTCGCCGTCGTCCCAGAGATTGCGCCAGATCGCGAGGTCGTTGGACAACCCGGGGGCCACCACAGCCGAGGAGAACGACTCGAAGGTCACCGGTCCGCGGTAGCCGATGTCGGCAAGCGCCCCGAAAAACTCGTCGAAGTCGATGTTTCCGGAACCGAGGTAGCCACGGTGGCTTTCCCCGATGTGGACATAGCCGAGGCGGTCGCCGCACTCGCGCACCGGGGTCGCGAAATCGTCCTCCTCGATGTTCATGTGATAGGTGTCGAGGTGGACGACGACGTTGTCGGCGCCGATGTCATCGGCGAGCCGCAGGCAGTCGCGGGCGGTGTTGACGACGTTGGTCTCGTAGCGGTTGCAGATCTCCAGTCCCAACGTGACGCCCGTCGGCTCGGCTTCGGCGGCCAGATCGCGAAGCACAGCAACGATGTTGGCGCGGCCCCGAGCGGTCAGCGGCTGCGTCGCCTTGCCGAAGGCGCTGTAGAGCGCCCCGGTCAACACTGTGGCGCCGATGTCGCGGGTGACCGCGAGAGACTCGCGCAGCAGCGCCGCTCCGCGCGCAACCACCTGGGGGTCTTCGCTGGAAATGTCGGCGTCCTTCGCGAGTCCACGCGAGCAGGCGGCCGATATTCCGTTGGCCGTCAACAGTTCCCGGGTCTTGGACCGGTCGATGCTGACGGCGTCGTGCAGCGAGAACTCCAACAGGTCGTAGCCCGCTTTGACGGTCTGCTCGATCGCGGTCTGCACGCTGGCAGGTCCGGTGTCGCCCACCCATACCAGCGCATGGACGCCGATCGGGTTGGGAACGTCGGTGGTCGGGGTCATCGATTCTCTCCTTGCAAAGCCGGGGAATGATCGCCAGGTCGTGCGCCGGTGATCAGCCCGACGATCTCGTCGCCGTTGGTGTCGGCGGTGCGCCGTCCCGCCACACAGTGGCCGGCACGCATGATCCATACCGCGTCGGACAGCCGCAGCACCTGGTCGAAGTTGTGGCTGATCAGCACGATGGCGTGGCCTTCGCCGCGCAGCCGGGTGATCAGCTCCTCCACCTTCGCGGTCTCCTGCACACCCAGCGCGGCGGTCGGCTCGTCCATGATGATCAACTTCGAGGTGAATCCCGCTGCCCGGCAAATCGATACGGCCTGCCGCTGTCCGCCGGAGAGTCGTCGCACCCGGGATTCGACAGCAGGGACGTTGACCGCGAGGCCGGACACCATGCGGTCGGCCTCGGCGCGCATCGCGCGTCGGTTGAGAATGCCGAAAGGCCCTAGCTTCCTTATGATTTCGCGGTTGAGGAACAGGTTCTGCCACACCGTGAGGTCTTCCACGAGGGCCAGGTTCTGATGCACGGTCTCGATGCCCGCCTCGCGGGCGTCGTGTGGAGAGCGGAAGTTCACCGTTTGGCCGTCGAAGGTGATGGTGCCCGAGTCGGGGGTGTGCACACCGCTCACGCAACGGATCAACGTCGACTTTCCGGCGCCGTTGTCGCCGACAATGGCTGTCACCTCGCCTCGGCGAGCATGCACGGTCACCCCACGAAGAGCGCGCACCTGACCGAAAGACAATGTCACATCAACGATTTTCAGCAGGGCGTCGTCGGGGACGTCCTCGGCGAGCGGACGCCGCGCGGCGGCCTGTGTCATTTCTGGAACCTCGTCAGGAAGGCTGCGGCGACCACGACGATGCCGACCGACAGCGGTTGATAGAACTGGGCGACACCCATCAGCGTCAGGCCGTTGACCAGAGCGGTCAGCAGGAGCGCGCCCACCACCGGACCGGCTATGGTGGCCCGCCCCCCGAACAGGCTCACCCCACCGAGCACCACTGCGGCCACCGAATTCAGCAGAAATGATGTGTTGGATGCCGGTTCGGCGGCACCGACCCTGGCTACCAGAAGCACAGCGGCGATCCCTGCCGAGCTGCCGGCGACGATGTAGACCGCCGTCTTGATCCGCGCCGTCGCCACGCCGGTCGCGGCGGCCGCTTCGGTGTTGCCGCCGGTGGCCAGCACGTGGGTGCCGAATCGCGTGTGGAACAGCACCACGTGCGCCAGAGCTGCCAACGCGATGGCGATGAGGAAGCTGTAGCCGAAGATCCAGACGGTGCCGGTCGACAGCTGCAGCAGCGGTCCGCTGATGATCGTCTTGGGTTTGCCGTCGGCGAGAATCAGCGCCGCGCCCGAGGCTGCCGACAGCATGCCGAGGGTGACGATGAAATCGGTTATCCTGCCGCGGGATACGAGCAGACCGTTGATGGCACCGACCGCGACGCCCGTCAGGACGGCAGCCACCACGGCGGCCAGAAGTCCGGTGTCGAACACCACCCCGAACACCACCGCCGACAGCGTCATCGCCGATGCGATCGACAGGTCGATGCCTGCGGTGGCGACGACGAAGGTCTGCCCTATCGCGAGCACGATGAGAATGGCCGCCGAGGTCAGCATCGACTGCAGGTTGCCCAGGCTCAGGAATGTCGGGTTGAGGATCTGGAACACGACGGCCAGGACGAGCAGCGCGATGGGTGCTGCCCAGGTGGCGAGGTTGGACGGGTCAAGGACGGCTCGCCAGCCGGCACGCTCCCTGCCGCTGCGGCCGGAGGTCTGCGGATCGGCGACGACCGCGGCGGTCACTTGGCCAGCTCCGCGAACGGATCGTCGTACGGTGCGGCCGGCTTGGGCGCCGAAGCCAGTGCGTCGTCCACGTTGGCCTTGGTGACGACCTGAACCGGGGCTTTGACGTTGGCCGGCAATTCCTTTCCGGCGGCTGCAGCCTTGCAGGCCTCCACGCCCATGGCGCCGATGACGTAGGGGAATTGCGCCACGACCGCGTCGATGCCGCCGGTCTTGACAGCCTCGAAGGCTTCCTTGTTGCCGTCGACGCTGATCACCTTGATTTTGCCGGTCATGCCCTTGTTGGCGATCGCCTGCGCCACGCCGAGCCCCATGTCGTCGTTGGCGACGAAGAACGCGCTGAGCGTCGGATTGGCGGTCATCAGGTCGGTGGCCCGGGTCAGGGCCATCTGGCGCTCCCAGTCGGCGGCCACCGTTGCGACGATGGTGATGTTTGGGGGCACCGCTGCGGTGAATCCGTCGAGACGCGCGGCGGAGGTGACGTCCCCCGACGTGCCGCCGATCAGCGCGACGGTGCCTCCGCCCGGAAGCAGCTTGCCCATTTCGGCCGCGGCTTGCGCCCCCGCGTCGTTGTTGTCGGTGCCGATGTAGGTCGCGATCTTGGCGTTGGCTGCCGTGGCGGCGTCGGCGTCGATCGGGCTGTCGATGTTGACGATCGGGATGTTCTTGGCCGACAGCGAAGCAATGCCCTGCACCAGGTTGGTGCCGGTGATGGGGTTGACAATGAAGCACGAGAAGTTCTGTCCCGCAAGCCCGTTGAGCTTGTCCGCCTGACCGGTGGTGTCGGTGATGGAGGTGGCGGCCTGAACCGTGACCTCGACTCCACTGTCGGAGGCCTGATCGTTGATCCCGGATTCCATGCTCTGGAAGAACGGATTGTCCAGACCCTTGACCACGGCGGCGAACTGACCCGACCCACCGCTGCTCGATGTGGAGCCCGAACACGCGCCGAGAGTCAGCGCCATCACGCCGGCCGTTGCCACCAGGACGGCTCCGCGACCCTTGGAAATGGAATGTGACATGTGCCTCTCCTCTGCGAGCAGACCGACGTGGTCTCTATTTCGGACTAGTGAAGTTCATATATATGTCTATTGTCAAGCAAAAAGAGGAAGGTTTCTGGTAAAAAGGAGTCCCACGAGGAGGGACGAGGCATGGATGGCGTGCTCAAGACGGGTTCCGTCGAGGCAGAAGCCGGGTCGCACGATTCCGCACCGGGCACCGGATCGGTGGGCGACGTCCTGAACCTCATCCGGCGCGCCGGAGGCTTGAGCAGGGCCGACATCATCGACAAGACACGTCTATCCCGCAGCACTGTGGCCGCCAGGCTCGACACCCTGCAGGCGGCCGGATGGATCTCCAGCGGCCAGACGACATCGGCCCGCGGCCGCCCGCCGAGCCACTTCTACTTTCGCGCAGACCAGGGCGCGCTGCTGTTGGCCGACGCGGGCGCGACCGGGGTGCGCGTCGCGGTCACCGATCTGCGCGGTCAGGTCTCCCGGGAAGCTCGTGAAGTGCTCGACATCACCATCGGGCCGGAGCCATGGTTGCGCGCCGTCGAGAATTTGTTCACCGAACTTCTGGACGCGGCGGACATCACCGCGGATTTCGTGCGCGGCATCGGGATCGCGCTGCCGGGCCCGGTCGATTTCGCCAGCGCAACAGTGGTGAGCCCGCCCATCATGACCGGCTGGGACGGCTACCCCATCCGGTCCTGGTTCGCCGGGAAGTTCGGCTGTCCGGTTCTCGTGGACAATGACGCCAACGCGATGACGCTGGGCGAGCACACGGCCCACTTCGCCGACAGCGACTCCCTGGTCATGGTCAAGGTCGCCACCGGCATCGGCGCGGGCATCATCGCGCAGGGACTCATCTACCGGGGCGCGGACGGAGCGGCCGGCGATATCGGGCACATCCAGATCAGTCCGCCGGAGGAGACCGTCGAGCCGCAGCCGGTCTGCCGTTGCGGCAACACCGGATGCATCGAGGCTTACGGCGGCGGCTGGGCACTCATGCGCGACCTCCGCGCCGGCGGCCGCGAGGTCTCTGCCGTCGCTGATGTCGCGCGGCTCATCGAATCGGGAGATCCGTTGGCGGTCAGCCTCGTTCGGCGGGCCGGCCGATTCATCGGCGTCGCCCTGTCCGACGCGGTGAGCCTGCTCAATCCGTCTGTCGTGGTCGTGGGCGGCGAACTGGCCGCGCGCACTCCCACCTTGATGGCGGGCATTCGCGAGAGTGTTTATGCGAGGTCACTGCCCCTGGCCACCCGTCGCCTGCAGATCGTCCCCGCACGACTGGGTGACCGATCCGGCACGGTGGGGCTCACGAGCATGCTGACCGATCACATCTTCGACGCACGCCGCATCGACGCCTCGCTGGGCTGAATCCACGCGGGCCCATCCACTCACCGCGAGTAGTCGGTCGGGCGTCAGCCGGACGAACAACTGCACCAGCGGCCCGATGCCGAACGCATACACGACCGTGCCGATGCCGACCGTCCCGCCGAGGAGCCAGCCCACGGTGAGTACCGAGACCTCGATCGTGGTGCGCACCAACCGAACCGACCTTCCGGTGCGCACGACCAGCCCGGTCATCAGCCCGTCGCGTGGCCCCGGGCCGAGGCCGGCGCCGATGTAGAGGACCGTGCTGAACGCATTCAGCACCACCGCGCCCAGCATCAGCGCGATTCGCACCGTCATGGATGCCGGCGTGGGCAGAAGCCACAGCGCAAGATCGACGGTGACCGCGATGACGACGACGTTGGCAACGGTGCCGATGCCGGGCCGGTTCCGCAACGGGATCCAGGCCAGCAGGACTGCTACGCCGACCACCGCGGAGGCCAGTCCGATCGTCATCCCGGTCCTCAGCGCCAGGCCTTGATGGAAGACGTCCCATGGGTCCAGTCCCAGGCCACTTCGGACCATCATCGCCATCGACAGGCCATATCCCGAGAGTCCGGTAAGCAGCGCCAGTGTGCGCGTCAGCCCGGACAATTACGCGTGATCCGGGAAGTGCATGCGGATGGCGTCGAGCTCGCTGCGCACGCGGCGGGCGTCGGCGTCGCGGTCGTCGAGCATGCCGCCCATTGGCGGCATGTAGTAGAGATCGGCCAGTCGGTGTGCCAATCGAGATATCCAGTGACTCATAAAGCCAATGATCTTCTCGAAGTGGCTTGCCCTTCAATATCCAGTTGGGCGATACTGGCCGCAATGACCGAAGCACTGGCTACCAGATCGCTCGATGTGGACCTTATGGTCCGCGAGCTCGGCAACTGGCGGACGTCCAGTCGCAGCGGGCCCGCCTACATCGGCCTCTCCGATGCGATCCGCCTGTTGATCATCGACGGGCGGCTGCCCGTGGGCGCGCGGCTGCCGAGCGAGCGCGCGCTCGCCGACGCGCTGCGGGTGTCCCGCACCACCGTCACCGCCGCCTACACGCAATTACGCGACGACGGATATCTCAACGCCCGCCGCGGCGCGCGCAGCACAACCGCGCTGCCCGTCGCGCCGGTGGCGCCCGTCCGCCTCACGTCCACCGCGGCCAATCTCGCCGCCGCCACCCTGGCCGGACCCGCGGCTGCGCTCGCGCGCTCGTTCGCCGACGCCGCCGAACAGGTCACGCCGTATCTTCACGATATCGGCATCGAGCTGACCGGCGTTCCCGCACTGCGCTCGGCCATCGCGGAAAGATATTGTGCGCGTGGCCTTCCCACGGACCCTGACGAGATCATGGTGACGACGGGCGCGCTGCACGCGATCGGGCTGATCCTGGCGACTTACACCCAGCCCGACGACAGGGTGCTCGTCGAACAGCCCACCTATCACGGCGCGCTCGCCGCGATGGCCAACCGCGGCGTTCGACCCGTGCCTGTGGCGCTGGCCCCCGACGGTTGGGAGATCGACGCGGTGGAAGCCGCCATCCGTCAGCTCACGCCCAATCTGGCCTATCTGATTCCCGACAATCACAACCCGACCGGGATGACGATGCCGGTTGCGGACCGGAAACGGTTGGCGCAGATCATCAGTGAGAACCGCACCCGCACCATCGTCGACGAGACCATCACCGACATGTGGCTCGACGAGGAGGTGCCGCCACCGTTCGCATCGGTCGTGACGGCACGGCGGGACCTCGTGATGACGGTGGGCTCGATGTCGAAGTCCTTCTGGGGCGGGTTGCGGATCGGCTGGATCCGTGCGGACCGCAGCACGCTGGCGACGATCGGTGCGCTGCGACCGGCGATAGACATGGGCACCCCCATCGTCGAACAGATCGCTGCCGCAAGCCTTCTCGCCGCGGAAGACGAGGTGTTGCCCGAACGGCGCGACATTCTGCGATCGCGACGTGCTCTGCTGCTGCGACTGTTGGATCAGCATCTGCCGGACTGGGAGCCCGTGCCCGGCAAGGGCGGGCTGTCGCTGTGGGTGCGGCTGCCTGCGCCGATGAGCTCTGCGTTGTCGGCTGCCGCGTCCCGGATGGGCTTGGAGATCCCGCCCGGCCCGCGGTTCGGACTCGACGGAACACTCGAGCGCTTCATCCGGGTGCCGTTCACGCTGCCCGACGATCGGCTCGTCGAAGCCATCGAACTGCTCGCGCGCGCGTGGCGCAGCGTCACGGGCCTCACCGCCCCGGAACCAACCACCGTCGTCGTGTGACAACCTCCGCCGAAACTGCATTCCACGCGGCCCACCCCGCGAAAACACCGCGCGGAATGCAGTTTCGGCGGGAGATCAGTCCGGGATGTCGACTCGACGCACGACACCGTCGAGCGCGTCGGCCGCCTCGATCTCGCCACGCGTCACCCCGAGGATGAACAGCACGGTGTCCAGGTACGGGTGGCTCAGCGAGGCATCCGCCACTTCGCGCAGCGCGGGCTTGGCGTTGAACGCCACCCCCAGTCCCGCCGCGGCGAGCATGTCGATGTCGTTGGCGCCGTCGCCGACGGCCACCGTCTGCTCCATCGGCACCCCCACCTGAGCCGCGAAATCGCGGAGGGCCTTGGCTTTTCCGGGCCGGTCGATGATCGGTCCGACCACCCGTCCCGTCAGCTTGCCGTCGACGATCTCGAGGTGGTTCGCGGCGACGTAGTCGAGCATGAGGTCTTCGGCCAGCGGCTGGATCACCTGCCGGAAACCGCCGGAGACCACGCCGCAGTGATAGCCCAGACGCCGCAGGGTCCGGATGGTCGTACGCGCACCCGGGGTCAGCTCCACCTGGTCGGCCACCTCGTCGACGACCTCGGCGGGCAGGCCTTCGAGGGTCGCCACGCGGCGGTGCAGCGACTCGGCGAAGTCGAGTTCGCCGCGCATCGCGGCCTCGGTCACCTCGGCGACGGCGGCCTCGGCGCCGGCGTGCGCGGCCAGCATCTCGATCACCTCGCCCTGGATCAGCGTGGAGTCGACATCGAAGACAATGAGCCGCTTGGCTCGCCGTGACAGGCTGTAGTCCTCGACCGCGATGTCGACGCTTTCCTCGACGGCGACCCGCGCGAGTATTGCCTGCAGCTCGCGGTAAACACCCGGGGGAACGGACACCCGGAGCTCCAGGCCGGTCACCGGATAGTCGGAGACCCCGCGGATGGTGTCGATGTTGACGCCCAGCTTTGCGGCTTCCCGCGCGACCACTCCGAACGCGCCGGCGGTGATCGGCCTGCCCAACACGACGATGGTGTGCGTGGACGGATCTCGGAGCACCGGTAGGTGATCGCTGCCCTCGATGGTCACGTCGAGGCCGACGTTCCAGATCGCCTTCTGCACTTCGTCGCGCAGTGCGGTGCCGCCTGCGACCCCGGCGGGGCCTGCGACGAGGACTCCGAGCGTCAGCCGGCCACGAACGACGACCTGTTCGACGTTGAGAAGTTCCACGTCGTGGCCCGCGAGCACCTCGAAGAGGGCAGACGTGACACCTGGCTTATCGCGACCGGTGACGGTGATCAGAACCGACACCCTCGACGTTGTCACCCCCGTGAACCGCCCGGCGTCAGGTGCGGACGTTCTCGTCGTCGAGCCGTGTCACGTCGCCGTCTTCGGGACCGTGGGCACGACCCACGTGGGCCTCGCGGCGCATCCGCTCGACCATGTGGGGATAGTGCAGTTCGAACGCGGGCCGCTCCGAACGGATGCGAGGCAGCTCGGTGAAGTTGTGCCGCGGCGGCGGGCAACTGGTGGCCCACTCCAGCGAGTTGCCGTAGCCCCACGGGTCGTCGACCGTGACGACCTCGCCGTAGCGCCAGCTCTTGAACACGTTCCACAGGAACGGCAGTGTCGAGACGCCGAGGATGAACGCACCGACCGTCGAGATCACGTTGAGTGTCGTGAACCCGTCGCTGGGCAGGTAGTCCGCATAGCGGCGCGGCATGCCTTCGTCACCGAGCCAGTGCTGCACCAGGAAGGTGGTGTGGAAGCCGATGAAGGTCAGCCAGAAGTGCACCTTGCCGAGGCGCTCGTCGAGCAGGCGGCCCGTCATCTTCGGGAACCAGAAGTAGATGCCCGCGTAGGTGGCGAACACGATGGTGCCGAACAGCACGTAGTGGAAGTGCGCGATGACGAAGTAGCTGTCGGTGACGTGGAAATCCAGCGGCGGGCTGGCCAGCAGCACGCCCGACAGGCCACCGAGCAGGAACGTCGCGATGAAGCCGACCGAGAACAACATCGGTGTCTCGAACGTCAACTGGCCTTTCCACATCGTGCCGATCCAGTTGAAGAACTTGATGCCGGTCGGGACGGCGATCAGGAACGTCATGAAACTGAAGAAGGGCAGCAGAACCGCACCGGTGGCGTACATGTGGTGCGCCCACACCGCGACCGACAGCGCCGCGATGCCGAGGGTGGCGTAGATCAGCGTGGTGTAGCCGAAGATCGGCTTGCGGCTGAACACCGGGAAGATCTCCGAGACGATGCCGAAGAACGGCAGCGCGATGATGTACACCTCGGGGTGCCCGAAGAACCAGAACAAGTGCTGCCACAGCAGCACACCGCCGTTCGCGGGGTCATAGACGTGCGCACCGAGGTGGCGGTCGGCAGCCAGGCCGAACAGGGCGGCGGTCAGCAGCGGGAAGGCCAGCAGCACCAGGATCGAGGTCACCAGGATGTTCCAGGTGAAGATCGGCATCCGGAACATCGTCATACCGGGTGCGCGCATGCAGACCACGGTGGTGATCATGTTGACGCCGCCAAGGATGGTGCCGAGACCACCGACGGCCAGACCCATGATCCACAGGTCGCCGCCGGGGCCGGGCGAGTGGATCGCGTCGGTCAGCGGTGAGTAGGCCGTCCAGCCGAAGTCGGCGGCGCCGCCCGGAGTGATGAAGCCGGCGGTGGCGATGAGCGCGCCGAAGAGGAAGAGCCAGAACGAGAATGCGTTGAGGCGCGGGAACGCGACGTCGGGGGCGCCGATCTGCAGCGGCAGCACCAGGTTCGCGAATCCGAAGACGATGGGGGTGGCATAGAACAGCAGCATCACCGTGCCGTGCATGGTGAACAGCTGGTTGTACTGCTCGTTGGACAGGAACTGCAGGCCCGGCGCGGCCAGCTCGGTCCTGATGAACAGCGCCATCAGCCCGCCGATCAGGAAGAAGGCGAAGCAGGCGACGCAGTACATGATGCCGATCAGCTTGTGATCGGTCGTGGTGATCAGCTTGTAGATCAGGTTGCCCTTGGGGCCGATCCGCGCCGGGAAGGGGCGACGGGCTTCGAGCTCACCGATTGGGGGCGCTTCGGCTACCAACTGGTCCTCCAACCTTCCGTAACACTGACCGGTTACCCGGATTGAGCCGTCGACGAGCCGACGAGTTCCTTTGAATCCTAGCCCCCTGATCTACCTCAGGTCGCGGTGGTCCTACAAACTGTCGTAATTGATGCCGGCGTGATGTCACGACACGCGTTGAGCTGCTGCGAAGCGACAGGATGTTACGGTCGGCGCGTGCTGTTCAGGGGAGCGCGGGCGGGCCATCGGATCTCCCGGTCTGCAGGATCGGCAGCGCTTGGCACCGCTGTCCTCGTCATCGCCCTCAACGGTTGCGGCTCCTCTGCGGACGCCCCCGGTTCGGGCTCCGGCGGCGGTTCGGTCATCACCAGTACGACGCGCATTGCAGGCGCCGGCGTGCTCGGCAACGACCGCAGGCCCGACGAATCGTGTGCGCCCGAGCCCGCGCGGCTCGATGACGGACCACCCGACCGCACCGTGCGCAATGCGACCGGTCACGGGGTCTCACCGCCCATCCCGGAGACGGCGACGGTTCGTGCCGATCCGCAGCGGATCGTGGCGCTCTCCGGCGACCAGGTGGACGCCCTGTGCGCGCTCGGTCTTCAGTCGCGCATCGTCGCCGCCGCCGTCCCCGACGGCTCCGACGCGCAGCCGTCCTATCTGGGCGGCGTCGTGCACGAGCTGCCCTCAGCCGGCAGCCGGACCGATCCCGACCTCCAGGCGATCCGCGAAGCCGACCCCGACCTCATCCTCGGTTCGGTGACGCTGACGCCCGAGCAGTATCCGGCCCTGTCGGAGATCGCCCCGACCGTGTTCGGCGGTGCGCCGGGGGCTGGGTGGAAAGACAACCTGCGCACGGTCGGCGAGGCCACCGGTCGGCGGGAGGCCGCCGATGCGCTGATCGAGGAATTCGACCGTGCTGCCGACAGGACCGGGGTGGACAACGACGCAACTCACTTCCAGGCGTCGGTCGTGCAACTCACCGACACCACGATGCGGGTATTCGGTACCGACAACTTCGCCGGGAGTGTCCTCGCCGATGTGGGCGTCGATCGTCCTTTCGCACAACGATTCACCGACAAGCCCTATATCGAGATCGGCATCTCCGACGAAGACCTGGGCGACTCCCCCGACTTCTCGGCGGCCGAGGGCGACATCGTGTACGTGTCGTTCGCGACCGCGGCCGCGCGCGAGCGCGCGCCCAAGGTGATGGACAGCGACGCATGGAAGAAGTTGTCGGCCACCCGCGACGATCGCGTGTTCGCGATGAACAACGAGGTGTGGCAGACCGGTGAGGGAATCGTCGCCGCCAGGGGCATTCTCGCCGACCTGCGCTGGTTGAACTCCCCGATCAACTGACGCGGTCGCCACCCACGACACCATGGATTGCTTGCTGACCGAACTGGCCGGTCTGCAGCGAGCCGTCGGGCAGGACGAGTTCGCCGGACTCGACGCGGTCGCGTAGATAGCGGAACGTCTGCGCGGTCTGAGCGAACAGATGCTCCCCGGCGCGCAAGGCGGGACGTCGCGGTGCACCGGCGGGGACGAACTGCGGCAGCGGTCTGACCTCGGTGTCGTAGTCGACGTTGAAGAACAGCGGGAACGAGTAACGCTCCTCGACGACCTTGCGGACGCGGTGGCTCGTCGCAACGAACGTCCCGTTGGTCCACAGCTCGAGCAGGTCACCGATGTTGACGACGTAGGTGCCCTCGACGGGCGGCACGTCGATCCACTCCCCCGACCCGTTGAGGACCTCCAATCCGGGGGCGGTCGGTTTGAGCAACGTGAAGCACTCGTAATCGGTGTGGGCGCCGATGCCCAGGACATCTTCGGCGTCGGGGTTGTACGGATAGTGGACGAGCCGCAATTGGCTCGGTGTCTTGGTGGCGTGCCGGGAGAACACGTCGGGGTCCTCGCCGAGCGCCACCGCGAACGCGCGCAGCAGCTGATGACCGACGTCGAGCACGGCGTGGTAGTAGGCCGTGACCGCGTCGGCGAAACCGGGCAGGTCCGGCCAGGTGTTCGGGCCGAGCATCGGATTGCCCGCGAGATGGTCGGGGTCGTCGGCGGGCAGGTCCAGCGCCGTGTCGAAGGCTTCTTTGACGTCCGGGGTTCCGGTCTCGACACCCTCCTCACCGACGGGAACGTACCCGCGGTGGCATCGCGACAGCCCGATGTATGTCCGCATCTTCTCTTCCAGCGGCAGCGCGAAGAACCGCTTCGTCGCGTCCAGCAGCTGTTCGAACAGACCGTCGTCGATCCCGGTGCCGCTGACGTAGAAGAAGCCGACGTCCCGCGCCGCACGTCCGATCTCCTCGGCGACCCGATCACGGTCGGTGGCCACCGCCGAGCGGAGACCGCTGATGTCGATCACCGGAATAGAAGTGAAAGATGTTGCGCCACTCATGGTTCCGCGACTCCCTCGCGTCTGTCGACTGTCCAGAGCACACCGTTGGCGCGCACAGTATCGGCTGCGGCGTCGATGCCATCCCATTCGCGCCCGCCGACTTCGCCCACTACCACCGCGCCTGCACCGGCGAACCCGAATCGCGCACCCACACGCAACAACAGGCCGGGCCCACCATCAGGCGCGGTCAGGAAAACGGCCCAGCAGGGCCTGCGCTCCGCACCGTCGCGGACCCAGTGCTCGACGTAATCGGCGTGCACCCCTGTCTCCACCAGAGTGCCTTGTTCCCAGCGCATCTCACCGATGTCCGGCTCGGTGGCCGGTGTGAGGTCGATGGTGCGTCGCCACTCGAAGACGCCGCCGTCGTCGCGCAATGTGCCGGCGAAGCCGCGTGAGTCGACGAACGCCGTGACGCCCTGCAACCACGTCACGTCGGTTCCGGTGTCCCGGGAGCCGTCCGCCTCTACCAGGAGGGTGCGGCGCCACAAACCGACGCAGTCCGACGCTCGTACCGTCATGTGGACCGCCTCCACCGGCGCTGCATCAGCGCGACGCCCTCGGCCGTCGGCCTGCCCAACGCCCGTATCCGCGCGATGCCCCCGTCCGGATACGCCGCGACCCTGAGCGCCGTGATGCCGGTGGCGTTCACCCGGAACAGTTGGCGGGCATCGGCCACCAGTGTCGTCTTCTCCAGTATCGGAACATCGAACGGCACCATCGCCCAGCCGTGCCGGCCGTCGGGATGGCATCGGCTCCCGAGCACAGACACCGCGAGCGAGGAATTGAACACGAAGTAGGACGTGTCGACCTCGATCCGCAGCAGGTCGGCGGGTACGCCGAAGGAGATGATGACCGCATCGTGGGTGTCGGGGCCGATGTCACGGCGTCTGCGTGTCTCCCAGCCATCGCCCATGTTGCGCGGCCGGTCGGGCGAGATCACCGAGCACGCGTGCGAAAAGAAGCTGTCGCTGCACCATTCGACCCGGCCGCCCTGTTCGAGCCCGGACACCTCGACGGTGACGTCCTCCCAGTCCGCCGGGTCAGGGACCACCGTGCCGTAGACACGCAGGCGCGCCACGCCGCCGTCGGAGGCCAGCCGCAACCGGACATGGGTCCAGCGGCGCCTGTCGTCCACCTCGAAAACATTGTGCGCGTTGTCTTTCAGCGCCGCGTTACCAACGAGTTCGGTCCATTCGACACCCGGCCCGCAGGGTGTCGTAGTGCGGTCGAGGACGCATGCCTCCACGCGGCATGCCGTCGGCTGGTTCCCCGAGAAGAACCGGGTGTCGACGTCTACGGCGGTGATCCGTCCGGGCGCGCCCAGGCGCACGATCACCCAGTCACCGTCGGGTCCGGCATGTCTGCGGGTCTCCCACCCGTCGACGACCTCACCGCGAAGGTCGTAGGTGCCGGGAACGAACGCCGGTTCGGCCGGGTCGACGAGTCGCTCCTTGAACCCGAACGATTCATCGCTTGCCGCGACGACGCTGCCGCCGAGCATGCGGGACGCGAGATCGACGCCGGCTGTCGGCGTCATGAGATCGGCCCCAGCGCGGGCAAGATCGGCCAGTGGCTGCGGTGTTCGTATACGCTCCGACCCGCACCCAGGTCTGGAGGACCCTGCCGCGCAACGGCATTCCTTCATAAGTCGTGACGTCATGCCGGTGGAGCAGGTCGCTCCCGCGCACCATCTCGTGCGTGTCGGGCTCGAACGTGCACAGGTCGGCGCGCATCCCGGCGCGGATGGCGCCCCGGTCGGTGAAACCGGCCAGCGCAGCAGGCCGCGCAGACATCCAGCGGCTGAGATCGGGCAGGCCGAACCCGCGGGCCTGCGCCTGAGTCCACAGCACACGAGGGCCGAGCTGCAGCGAGCTGATGCCGCCGAACGCGGCGCCGAAGTCGCCGCCGCCTTTGAGTTCGGGTGCGCACGGCGAGTGGTCTGACACCACCATGTCGAGCGTCCCCTCGGAAAGTCCGTCCCACAGCAGGTCGCGGTTGTTCGCGGGGCGGATCGGCGGGCACGACGCGAACTCGGTGCCGCCGTCGGGGACGTCCTCTGCGGTGAACGTGAGGTAGTGAGGACAGGTCTCGGCGGTGACGGTCACGCCGGATGCTCTGGCATCCGCGATGATCGGCAGTACGCGGGCGCTCGAGACGTGCACGATGTGGACGCGCACCCCGCACTCGCGCGCCGAGTCCACGACCAGGCGCACCGCTTTTACTTCGGCCGTATCCGGGCGCGAAGCCAGGAACGAGGCGTAGCCGGAACCGCCCGGCGGCCGGCTGCTTTCGATGACGTCGTGGCTCTCGGCGTGAACCAGCAGTACCGATCGCAGCTCCGCGATCTCGGCCATCGCGGTGCTTAGCTCGTCAGATGACAGGTGACCGAAGTCGGGGTTGCCCGAATCGGTGAGAAAACACTTGAATCCCGCGACGCCGGCTTCGGCAAGCTCTGCGAGATTACCGATGTTGCCGGGTACCACGCCGGCCCAATAGGCGACGTCGACCACGCACTGGTTCTGTGCTGCCATTGTCTTCGTCTCCAGCGCCGAGACGCTGGTCGTCACGGGGTCACAGTCGAGAGGCATGTCGACCAGCGTCGTGATTCCGGCCGCGGCAGCGGCGGCAGTGGCTGTCGCGAACCCTTCCCAGTCGGTGCCCGGTTCGTTGATGTGGACATGGCTGTCGATGAACCCCGGCAGCAGAACTGCCTGCGGCGGTAGGTCGATCTCCTCGGTGTCACCGTGGTCGGCGTCGCGCTCACCGAGCGCGGCGATGACACCATCGACGACGGCGACGGACGCCGGGCGTACTTGCCCGTCGACCAACACACGATCACCACGCAGCACGAGGTCCGTCACTCGGTGAACCGATCGCGGAAGTGCTGCGTCATCTCCGGCCAGACGTGCGGATCGTGACCGGGGATCAGCGGAAAACCTTTGTCGTGCGCCAATTTCTTCAGGCGCCGGATCGGCTCGATCGTCTCCTCGGGCTCGACGTCGATGAACCCCCCGATCGCGAGTTCCTGCTCGATGTTCTCGGTGAGGTCGGCGGCGTCGAAGGCGAACACGTACCCGGCGGCTCCGTCACCTGCGACGGATTCGTCGAGTTCGACGACGAAGCTCTGGTGACCCGGCGTGTGACCATAGGTGGGAACGGCGATGATGCCCGGTGCCACTTCTGCTTCGCCGTCGGCGAGCCGCCAGTCGATCCTCGGATCGTCGAAGTCGACACGGAAGATCGCATGCCGCTCCGGCTCTGGATGGTTCGACAGACCGTATTCGAGCTCTCTGCGCTGGGCGTGCACCGGGACTCTGCCGGCGAACAGCTTCAGCCCGCCTGCATGGTCGACGTGCAGATGGGACACCGCCACGAGATGGATGTCGTCGACGTCGACTCCGATCTCGGCCAGCGACTCCTCGATCGGCTCCCCCGGCCCCGGCAGGACGGGCTGGTACTCCACACTCGGGAAGTACCGGCGGCGCAGATACGGGTCCCGGATGAGGGCGGTGTTGAAGCCCGTGTCGAGCAGCACCCAGCCGCCGTCGGTCTGCAGCAGCACACCGGGTACCGGTTCCCGCATCCGCCGTTCGGCAGAGGCTCCGTGCACGGACACAGATTTCGGCAAGTCCTCCCAACCCAGCGTCAGCAGGACGATCCGGCGCACTCCACTCTTGCGGACCAGCGTCGCCATCAGCCGACCGAAAGTCCCGCCAGCCGCAGTGAGTTCGGGTTCGTCACCACGTGACCTTCCTCCACGCCCTTGAGCCACGGCTGGGCCACCACGAAGTCGTCGACGTTGGCGACGTTGAGCCAGCATCCGGTGTCCGCAGCGGCGGCCGCCGCCTCCGAGAAGGCCTGTGCATCACCGGTTTCCAGGCCCCGGGCCAATGCTGCGGTGATGGGAGGCGCCGAGCATCCGAGGTAGTTCAGTCCGCCGTCGGGATCCCAGGAGATATGCCCCCACGTGTAAGGGGACGGAGCGTCCGGCCATGCCAGCAGTGTGAGCACGTCAGGCGCATCCATTCCGTCTCCGCCGATCCACTCATAGATCTGCGACGTCGGGTAACTCTGCACGGTGGCGGTCAAGCCCGCCGCTGCCAGCTGTGTCTGGATCAGGTTGCTGACCAGTTGGTTGTCCGGGTTGCTTGAGTCGTAGCCGACCGTCACGGCTTTCTGGTCGGCGGGCAGCCCACCCACGATGCCCGACAACACCGAGGGGTCGTGGGTGACGTTCTGGACCGCGAGATCGCTGGCGATCATGTTGGCCGGGTAGAGCTGGTCGGCCACTTCACCGCGACCGAAGTAGGTCTGCTTGACCAGCTCGTCGACGTTGATCGCCTGCAGCACCGCCTTGCGGTTCGTCGCGTCGGTGAGCATGCCCTTGTGCGGGTTGAGGTAGAGATAGTTCGACATCATCGTCGGCAGCGAATACTTGGCGAATGCGTCGTTGTCCAGGTACGACTGGACGGCTGACGACGGCAGATCGTGCAGGATCGCCGCGAGCTGACCGTTGTTGAACTGCAGCTGCTGGGCGGAAACATCGGTGATGACCGGGATTTCGACCTTCTCGAAATACGGCTTGTCGCCCCAGTACCCGGGGTAGGCCTGGAGCGAGTACTTCGATCCCACCTCGGCCGCGGTCAATGTGTACGGTCCGGTGCCAAGGTCGTGATTGGTCAGGTAGGTCTGGGCGTTGTCGGTACCGGCATTCTTGGCCAACCCCTCCGGGCTGAGCATCCTCGGACCGTAGGGGCATGCCAGATAGTCCAGGAATGCCGAGTTGGGTGCCTTCAGGGTGATGGTGACGCCGTAATCCCCCTGCGTGGTCACCGATTCCACGTCGCTGACCATGTACGCGGGGCCTTGGTTGACGGCCAGCCGCCGGTCGAACGATGCCTTGACCGCTGCCGACGTGAACGGGGTGCCGTCGTGGAATGTCACCCCTTCGCGCAACGTGAAGGTGAACACCCTGTTGTCCGGGGACGCCGTCCACTCGGTTGCCAGGAGCGGCTCGAGTTCCGGTTTTTCAGTGCCCGCTTTGTACTGCAGCAGTCCCTCGTAGATGTTGGTGGTCAGTAGCAGACCTTGTCCCGCGTAGAAGATGTCGGGGTCCGGTGGTTGTCCCGGGTCCTGCAGGAACGACAGGTGCAACACCTTGTCGGTCGGCGCCGCGTTCGGTGTGGTGGTCGCGGAATCCGAACCGCTACAGGCGCTCAGCGTCAGCGCTGCGACGGCCCCGACCGCCGCCAGGAGACGGAATCTGGTCATAGGGAGGCTCCTTCGAGGGCGGTGGTGGTGGAACCGATCGCGGAGAACGCGTCGAGGATCTCGTCGGTCGTGCGCATGGCACCGGTCTGCAGGTACTCCATCGCGTCGAGCGCAGCGTCGTGGCGGTATTGCGACGAACCTCCGACGCAATCGGCAACCACGCGGACGTAGAAGTCACGCTGGTGGGCATCGGCGAAGGTGTAGTGCACGCACACATCGGTGAGGCCACCGATCAGGATCAGCGTCGACGCCTTCAACCCGGAGAGCACGATCTCGAAATCTGTTCCGATGAAACCGGAGTAGCGACGCTTGACGATGTGGAACTCGTGGTTGGGACCGTCGAGGTTGGGGCGCAGCGTGGCTTCCAGTGCGGTTCCGGGGCCGCCCTCGACGCAGTGCACCCCCTCGGTGCCGTCGAGTTCCCTGCCGAAGTCGATGCCGCTGGGGCGGTGCACCTCCTGGAAGAACACGATGGGGACGTTCGCCGCTCGGGCAGCGGCGACCAGCCGCTCGGCTCGCTCGACGCGCTCGGCGTGGCCGGGCATCACCGGGATGCCCGCGTCGTCGGCGGACATCCCGCCGCCCTCCTGGATGTCGACGACGACGAGGACGGGATTGCCCACGATCAGTGGTTGTTTCGGCACCTAGCCTCCTGTGAGTGCAATACGGGGGTCGGCGACAGCCTGGAGTAGGTCCGACACCGTGTTGATGACGACATAGAGCGCGCCGAGCATGAGCGTCACGCCGGCGATCGCAGGGAAGTCCGCGACGGGGATGCTCTGAGCGATGTACTGGCCAATGCCTGGCCAGCCGAACACCTGCTCGATGACCAGAACGCCGGAGAACATCAATCCGATCTGCAGCCCGGTCATCGACAACGCGGAGCCGACGCTGTTGCGCAGGACGTGACGCGCCATGATCTGCGATTCGGAAAGACCCTTCGCCCGAGCAGTTCTCGCATAGTCGCTGTCGACGTCGCCGAGCAGGCTGCTACGCAGGACGCGCCCGATCGCGACCGCCGGACCGAGCGCGATGACGAACGCGGGCAGGATCAGGTGGTGCAGGGCGTCCCCGACGACGTCGAACCTGCCGCGGATCAGCCCGTCGACCGTCAGCAGCCCGGTCGGCCCGTCCGGCGGGTTGGCGATGCCGATGCGGCCGTTGGCCGGAACCCAACCGAGCGTCTTGTAGAACACCAACAGCCCCAGGATCCCGAGCAGAAACATCGGCGCCGACGAACCGGTGAACAACACTGCACGCAGCATCGCCGAGCCTCGCCACTTCAGGGTTGTGCTGAAGGCCAGCAGGATGGCCAGCACGATGGCCACGGCGATTCCGTACAGCGCGAGTTCGAGCGTGGCCGGGAAGAAGTCACCCAGGTCGGAAAGCACAGGATGCCGGGTGCGGTACGACGTGCCGAGATCGCCGGTGACGGCTCCGGTCAGGTAATTCCAGAATTGCACCAGCACAGGGTCGTTGAGGCCCAGAGCCTCGCGCCTCGCCGCGACGGCTTCCTGTGAGGCTTGTGCTCCCAATTGCGCTTTGACCGGATCCAGCGGGGAGATGTTCTGCAGGACGAACATCACGCCGGTCAGCGCGATCAGGATCAAAACCATCGCACCAAGGCGGGTCGCCACGAACGTCTTCATGACTGTCAGCTCGTCTTCATCAGGTTGCGCAGGCAGTCCCCGGCGATGTTGGCGGTCAGTGCCAGGACGAGCACACCCAGGCCCGGCATCACCGGAATCCACCACTGCTGCAGGAAGTAACTCAGATTGCGGGCAGCGTCGGCGCCCAGTTCCGCGGCGGGGGCGGCCTGTCCGAGGCCCAGGAATGACAGTGCGGCCAGCGTCAGGATCAGTGTCCCGATGTCGAGGCTGGCAGCGACCAGCGTGTTCGGCACTGCGCCCGGGAGCAGGTGTCTGCCTGCCAACCGGAGCGGACTCACGCCCGCGAGCTTCGCCGCCTCGACATGCGGCCGTGCCGCGAGCCTGGCCACTTCGCCACGCACGAGCCGGGCATAGAACGGCCACCACACGATCGACACGGCGAACAGCGTGTGCAGGAAACCCGGGCCCAGCGCGGCCACGACGGCGATCGCCAGCACGGGAGCGGGAATCGACAGGAACGCATCGGTGATGCGCATCAGTACCGTGTCGACCCAGCCACCCGCGGTGCCGGCGATCAGCCCGACCAGCCCCCCAATCGCGACGCCGATCGCGACGACGGCCAGGGCGGCGAACCAACTCGACCGTGCGCCGTAGAGAACGCGGGACAGGATGTCGCGTCCGATGCTGTCGGTACCCAGCAGGAACCCGTCGGTGCCCGGTGGTTGCAGCGGCATCGCCGCAGGGGTCAGCGGATCGTGGGGCGCGAGAACCGGGACGGCGACGCACACCAGCGTCACGACGATCACCAGGGAGAAACCGATCCAGTTGATCACCGTGCTTCGCGACTGCGGTAGCGCCGGCAGTCGCCGTTCGCGGCTGGGTACCGCGGGGGCGGCGGGAAGGGCCACCGCCATCAGATCGCCTTCCGCTCGATGCAGGCGACCTGGTGCGGGTGACCCGGGAAGCCCTCCAGCCGCACGTCGAGTCCGGCATCACCGCATGCGTCGACAGAGATCGGGCATCTGGGATGGAAGGCGCACCCGTCCGGTGGAGACAGCGGGCTCGCGGGTTCGCCTGCAAGGATCTGGGTTTCGCGGCCGAGGTCGGGGATGGAGTCCACTAGCGCCCGGGTGTATGGGTGCGTGGGGTCGCCGATCACCTGTTCGGCGGGGCCGATTTCGACGATGCGCCCGAGGTACATGACCGCGATGCGGTCGGCGATCACGCGCGCGACGGACAGATCGTGGGTCACGAAAACTACTGACATGTCCAGGGTTCTGCGTAGATCGCTGATGAGGTTGAGCACCGAGGCGGCCAGTGAGACGTCGAGCGCACTTGTCGGTTCGTCACACAGCAGCACCGACGGCGGCACCACGGTGGCGCGGGCCAGCGCGACGCGTTGGCGCTGACCTCCCGACAGCTGGCCTGCCCGGGACTTCGCGACATCGGCGGACAGTCCGACTCGTTCCAGTACCGCCGCGACCGCGTGGGCACGCTTGGTACGCGACATCCCACCGCCTCGTAGGCGCTCCCCGATGAGCTCTCCGACCGACAGCCACGGTGTCAACGACGCGCCGGCGTCCTGGAACACCATCTGCGGCCGGGCGGGCCCCGCCAGTGCGACCTCGCCGGTCGTCGCCTTCTCCAGCCCCGCGATGACCCGCAGCAGTGTCGACTTGCCGGATCCGCTCTCACCGACAAGGGCCACCGACTCGCCGTGTTCCACGCGTAGCGATACCCCGCGCAGCGCGTGCAGCTTGCCGTGGCTGTCGGCGGAGCGGTCCAGCCAGCGCCGTGCCACCGAGAACGTCTTCGTCACGTCGCGTAGCACCACCGCCGACGGATGCACCTCAACGTCCTCGACGGGCGGGGGCGGAACGGGTTCGTCGGTGGTGGTCGACGCATCGCCCAATCGTGAGGCGACAGCGGCCAAGGGCAGAACGCAAGCGCTGACCCGGTCCACCCCGACTGAGATGGGGTCCGGTGGCGCCTTGACGCACTCGTCGGTGGCCAGCACGCACCGCGGTTCGAACGCACATCCAGGAAGCGGGGCCGCTGCGCTGGGTACCGATCCCGGCAGGGCAGCCAGCTGGCGGTCCCGCGCAGTCTGCAGCGTCAGGCGCGACCGCAGCAGACCGTGCGTGTAGGGGTGCGCCGGATTAACGAGAAGCTCTGCCGTGGGCCCGATTTCGGCGATCCGGCCCGCATACAACACCGCGATCCGGTCGGCAATCTGCGCCGCGACGCCGAGGTCGTGGGTGATGAGCACGATACTGCAGCCAATTTCGTCGCGTAGGCGCTGCAAAAGACGAAGTACTTGGGCCTGCACGGTGACATCGAGTGCGGTCGTCGGTTCGTCGGCGACAATCAGTTCGGGATCGCCGGCGATCGCGATGGCGATCATGACGCGCTGCCGCAGCCCGCCGGACAACTCGTGCGGATACGACCGCATGCGCCGTTTGGGTTCGGGAATGCCGACCGCGGTGAGCAGCCGCAGCGCCTCGTCTTCGCCACCTGCGGCCTCGGCAACCTGTTTGCCTATGCGCATCGTCGGGTTGAGCGAGGTCATCGGGTCCTGAAACACCGCTCCGAGATCGAGGCGACGCACCTTGCGCAAGGTCTTCTCGTCGAAACCGGCCATCCCGGTGAGCATGTCGTGTCCGGCGACGCGCACTGCGCCGCGTACGCGGGCTTGCCGCGACAGCAAACCGAGCAAACTGAATCCCAAAACGCTTTTGCCTGAACCGGATTCACCGACGAGACCAATGATCTCGGACTGGGCAATGGACAGCGAGACGCCGCGCAGGGCGTGGATGTCGCGTCCGCTTCTGGAGAACGTCACGTGAAGGTCGCCGACCGTGGCAACCGGATCGCGGTCGTCCGCGCAAGACGCAGGAGCCACCGCACGCGCGTCGACCGCGGATACCGTGATTCCCATCGGAGCACTCCAGGGGTAGAAGTCACCCTCACGACCCGCCGTTGCGCCGCTTGCCTGTCAAGTGACAGTTTTGCCCAGGGGCAACACCGGTGGGTGTCGCTGGCGTAACCAATCGACGCTGCGGGTAACCGGTTCGTGTCCGAGGTTTCTATCGTGTGACAGATATCTGAGACGCTGCCGTATCCCAATTCTGTGCGCGACGATGGTGGCATGCCGCTCACTCGCGCCGGGCGTCCCCGCATTCAGGCGCAGCGTCGTCCGGGCAGCACAGCGCGGGACGAAATCCTCGATGCCGCAGGCGAACTCTTCACCACTCTCGGGTACGCCGCGACGTCCACCCGGACCATCGCCGAGTCCGTCGGAATCCGCCAGGCGTCGCTGTATCACTACTTCAAGACCAAGGACGACATCCTCTGCGCCCTGCTGAGCCAGACCGTCACCCCCACCCTGGCGTTCCTTCCGGTCTTGCTGGACACGCAGCCCGCGCTGACTTCCGCCCAGCAGCTGCACGCGCTGGCCTCGTTCGACGGACAGCAACTGCTCAGCGGGCGCTGGAACCTCGGCGCGCTGTATCTGCTGCCCGAGTTGCGAGACGCAGGGCTCGAGCCGTTCTTCTCCGATCGTGAGCAGCTGCGGCTGCACTATCTGCACTTGAGCCTCGTCATCGTCGGCGACACCGGAGTCGACCAGGCGGCCGCCGATCTCCCGTTCCGGCTGGTCGAATCGTTGGTGAACATGTGGTCGACCGCTCGCGGCACCCAGCGTGCAGAGCTTCCGATCCACGTCGCCGACGCCTGTCTCCGGGTGCTCGGCATCCCGGACGCAGACACCCCGGCACTGCGGGAATGCACCAGCGAGCTCGTCCCCCGCAGTGACAATCGCAACTCTTCTGAGGGTCCTGAACGGGACTAAACCCGCGCAGACCACATGTTGTGATCTTTGTCCGCAACGTTGCGGACCCGTTTTGTCGCGCCCTCTGACGGGGTAGGCGAACACCACTGACGATGACCGAAAGGTTCCAGATGAGCACCGTAGCCGCCTATGCAGCCACCTCCGCGACCGAGCCGCTGAGCAAGACCACCATCACCCGCCGCGATGTCGGAGCGAACGATGTGTCGATCGAGATCCACTTCGCCGGGATCTGTCACTCGGACATCCACACCGTGCGCGGTGAGTGGGGGCAGGTGAAGTACCCCATGGTGCCTGGTCACGAGATCGCCGGTTTGGTGACGGAGGTCGGATCCGACGTCACCAAGTTCAAGGTCGGAGACCGCGTCGGTGTCGGCTGCTTCGTCGACTCCTGTCGCGAGTGCGAGTACTGCCTCGCCGGCGAAGAGCAGTACTGCAACAACCCCGGCATGGTCGGGACCTACAACGGCACCGGTCGCGACGGGCAGCCGACGCAGGGCGGATACAGCGCCGCCATCGTCGTCGACGAGAACTATGTGCTGAACATCCCCGACTCCATTCCGCTCGACAAGGCAGCACCGCTGCTGTGTGCCGGAATCACCACGTACTCGCCGTTGCGCCACTGGAATACCGGACCGGGCACCCGCGTCGCGGTCATCGGCCTCGGCGGCCTCGGTCACCTGGCCGTCAAACTCGCCGTCGCGTTGGGCGCGGACGTCACCGTGCTGAGCCAGTCGCTGAAGAAGATGGAGGACGGCCTGCGGCTGGGCGCCTCCGAGTACTACGCGACCAGCGACCGCGACACCTTCAAGAAGCTCAGGGGCTCTTTCGACCTGATCCTCAACACCGTGTCGGCCAACCTCAACCTGGAGGACTACCTCGGGCTGCTGACTCTTGACGGCACACTCGTCGAGCTCGGCATGCCGGAGCATCCGATGGAGGTGCCGGCGTCGGCGCTGATCTTCGGTCGCCGCCGGATCTCCGGATCGCTGATCGGCGGTATCGCAGAAACCCAGGAGATGCTGGACTTCTGCGCCGAGCACGGCGTGACACCCGAAATCGAGGTGGTGGCGCCCGATTACATCAACGAGGCCTACGAGCGTGTGCTGGCCAGTGACGTGCGCTACCGCTTCGTGATCGACACCGAGGCGCTGCGCTGACACCGATTCGGCCCGCATCCACGTTGTGTATGCGGGCCGAAATGTTAGCCAACAGTGATGCGCTTCATGATGATTGGCCGGTGGCCGCGTCATGGTCGACACCGGCCAGCGGCCACCCTGCCGCCGCGAGCCTGGCCGCCACCCGCTGGACGTTCTCGGGACCCGCGTCATGGTGAGTGACGTCCTTGATGAACGCCTCGATCTCGTCGACATCGATGGTGCCGTCGGCAACCGCCGATGAGCCGTCTTCTGTCAGGTGGGCGATGACTTCTCTGATCTGCTCTTCAGTGAGCGGTGTGGCGCGCAGCAGCGACAACAGCGGGACTCGGTCCGGCCCCGGAACGCCGTCGGGATAGCCGGCGCGTAGCCAATCCAGGATCGAGTGCAGCAACGACGTCGCGGTCACCTCTGCAGTGTCGTCCCCGGTGATCTCCGCCGCTACTTCGGCGATTCACTGTTCTCCTCCGCGTCGCCTCGCCTTCACCGGCATCCTGGGAAACGGCGAAGCTGGGGATTGACTGGGAGCCATGTTAAATATGGATGACCCCGGTTGTTGGGTGGTCTATACAGTGCGACGCTCTCTTCGGTCTGCGGTGTCGCAGGCGATCAAATGATTGCAATCCGAAGGAGAAACGCCGTATGGCGAGCGATTCCGTTCCGGCATCCACAGCCGTGGAACCCGCCGCGCCGGCAGGGTTGAAGAAGGGCGCGATCGGGATGGTCGCGGTCATCTTCATGGCCGTCGCCAATGCCGCGCCCATCACCGCGATGACCGGCAACACCCCGATCGCAGTCGGTTACGGCAACGGACTCGGCGCCCCCGCCGGCTTCCTGTTCGCGACGATCATCCTGACGCTGTTCGCACTCGGATACGTGGCGATGGCCAAACACATCACCACCACAGGCGCCTTCTACGGATTCATCTCCCACGGTCTCGGTCAGGTCTGGGGCATGGCCAGTGGCTTCCTGGCCACCTTCGCCTACGTCGTCTTCGAGGGTTCGTTGATCGGCGGCTGCGCCTACTTCGCCAACGACGCGGTCAACACCATTGTGGGAGTAGACATTCCGTGGCTGGTCTTTGCAGTCGGCGCGACCCTGCTCATCGCCGTGCTGTGCTACTTCCACATCAGCTTCACCGCGGCAATTCTCGGCGTGACACTGGTGGCCGAGGTGCTGATACTGCTCGGCCTGGCGTTCTCGGTGATCGTCAAAGGCGGCGGCCCCGACGGGTTCATGCTCGACCAGACCGTGCTGCTCAACAATGCGTTCGAAGGACTGCCCGAGGGTGCGTTCGGAACGGCAGCTGCGGCCGGTTCGATGGCGATCGGCCTGTTCTTCGCGTTCTGGTCCTGGGTCGGTTTCGAGACCACCGCGGTGTACGGCGAGGAGTCACGCAACCCGAAGAAAATCATCCCGCGGGCTACCCTCGTCGCCGTCATCGGTCTGGGCCTGTTCTACACCTTCATCTCTGCGATGGTGCTGGCGGGCAACGGCGCCAAGGCATCGGTCGAGGCCTCGATCAGCGCCTCTCCGCTGGACCTGTTCTTCGGCCTGGTAGAGACGAACCTGGGCGGCTTCCTACTTGACGTCTACAAGATCCTGCTCGTCATCGGGTCGTTTGCGTGCGCACTCGCCTTCCACAACGCCGCATCGCGCTACCTGTTCGCCCTCGGTCGCGAAATCCCCTCAGCCGCAGTGCAGAAGACCCTCGGCGGCGCCCACCCCAAGCACGGCTCGCCGTACATCGCATCCACGCTGCAGAGTGCCGTCACGTTGGTGATCGTGCTGCTGTTCGCCGGCTTCACCGCAGTGCAGGTGCCCGATGAGAACGGAGTCCCGGTGGACACGCCGGCTCTGGTCCCCTACGTGAACATCTACGGACTGCTGGCGTTGATCGGCACCGCGGCGATTCTGCTGGTACAGGCGATCTGTTCGGCTGCGGTCATCTCGTACTTCTGGGCGCGCAAAACTCACCCCGGCAATGTCGTCACCACGCTGATCTGCCCGGCGATCGGAGGCGTCGCGATGCTGTACGTGGTGTGGCTGCTGTGGGACAACCGGGCTTTCGCCGCGGGACTGGCCGCCAACTCCCAGGTGTTCAAGGTCGGCCCGTTCATGATCCTCGCGGTGTTCCTCATCGGTCTGGCGTACGCGTTGTGGTTGCGGGTCGCCAGGCCAGAGGTGTACGCCGCGGTCGGACGCACGGTCATCGAGGACAGCCACGAGCGTTAAGCCCTCCTGGCGGCGGCTTCGCTCAGTGCCCGAACGACGCTGTTCTTCGCGAGGTCGACCTTGAAGCTGTTGTGCTGCAGTGGAGATGCCCCTGCGACGACAGCGTCGGCCGCCGCCAGGAAGGCCTGCCGGTCAGGAGCCTGACCGGTCAACGCCGCCTCGGCGGCCGGCGCCCTCCACGGCGTTGCGGCCACACCGCCCAGTGCCACGGCGGCCGACCGGATCACGCCGTCGTTCAGTTGCACTGCCGCGGCCACCGACACCAGGGCGAACGCGTAGCTGTGCCGGTCGCGGACCTTCAGGTACCAGCTGCGGGGGCCGAACGGCGACGGCGGCAACTCCACGGCCACGATGAGTTCGTCGGGGCGCACACAGGTGTCGCGGTCCGGGTGCGCAGCGGGCAGCACATAGAAGTCGCGGATCGCTATCGTCCGCGCGCCATCGGGGCCGGTCACGTGAACCACCGCGTCCAGCGCCGCCAGGGCCACGGCCATGTCCGACGGGTGGACGGCGATACAGGGCAAGCCGGTCCCGAACACAGCGTGCTCGCGGTGGGAGCCGTCCCGTGCAGCGCAGCCCGACCCGGGCACGCGCTTGTTGCACGGACCCGTCGCCGGATTCATGAAGTACGGGCAGCGCGTCCGCTGCATCAGGTTGCCACCGACGGTCGCCATGTTGCGGATCTGTGTGGTCGCCCCCGACAGAATCGCCTGGGACAGCACGGGATATCGAGTGCGCACCAACGCGTGGTTTGCGACAGCCGAGTTCGTGGCTCCGGCGCCGATCACGATGCCGCCGGCCGCAGATTCCTCGATCTCGGTGAGCCCCAATCCTCTTACGTCGACGAGGACAGCCGGGCTCTCCACACCGGACTTCATCAGATCGAGCAGATTTGTCCCGCCCGCATAGAAGCGCGCGCCTTCTGCCGTCACCCGGCCGATCGCATCGGCGACGCTGCCCGCGCGCTGGTAGTCGAACGTCAGCATGTCGCCTCGTGCACCGACGAGATCGCGCTGACGATGTTCGGGTAGGCGCCGCACCGGCAAATGTTTCCGGCCATGCGCTCGCGAATCTCTGTGTGTGACAGTTCTTCCGGCGGACAGCTGAGATCGGCGCCGCCGTCGAACGACGCGGCGGACAGGTCTCCCCTGGCATATTCGCGCAGCATCGCGCGCGCCGAACACAGCTGACCGGACGTGCAGTAGCCACACTGGAAGCCGTCGTGGTCGACGAAAGCCTGCTGTAACGGATGAAGGTCGTCGCCGCGTGCGAGCCCCTCGACGCTACCCACGTCGGCGCCGTCGGCGCAGACCGCCAGCGTCAGGCAACTCAACACCCGCTCGCCGTCCACGTCGACCGTGCATGCACCGCACAGACCGTGGTCACATCCCTTCTTGGTGCCCGTCAGCGCGAGCCGCTCCCGCAGCACGTCGAGCAGCGTCGAGCGGACGTCCACGTCCAGCTCGTGCCCGACACCGTTAACGACGAGACATATGGGGTGGCCCGGTTTGGTCACTTGTGCTCCTCCAGTAGGGATTCCAGAGTTATCGGAAGTTCGCGCAACCGCTTTCCGGTGGCGTGGTGAATGGCGTTGGCGATTGCCGCGGGTACCCCACAGGCACCGATCTCGCCGATACCGCGCACGCCCATCGGGTCCAGGGACGGGTCGGGTCGGTCGACAAAGGTGATGTCGAAGTCGGGCACATCCGCGTGAGTCGGCACGTAGTACTCGCCGATGAGCTTGCCGGTGCGGGGATCATGAGGCACCTGCTCAAGGAGGGCCATGCCGACACCGAAGGTGATGCCGCCCATGACCTGGTTGGTCGCCAGCTTCGGATTGATCACCCGGCCGCAGTCCATCACCGCGACCCACCGCGTGACGGTGGCGCGCCCGATCTGCTCGTCAACCTCGACCTCGCAGAAATGCGCGCCGAACGACTGCGAGGCGGGCCCGCCCTCCGGCGCGCCGCCACTGGTCACCGTGAAGTTCAGCGACTCGTGTGCATCGCGCCTTCGCTTCCACTCCAGGGCGGCGGCGTAGACCGCAGACCCGACGGACGCGGTCGTCTGCGACGCTCCGCTGTAGGGCGCATCCGGGAATGCGGAGTCACCGGAGTCGAAACTCACCTGCGACAGCGGGAGCCCTGTGGTGTCGGCGGCCAACTGTGCCATCACCGTGCGCACGCCGGTTCCGACCTCGTGGGTCGCGGCGCTGAACCGGACCCGGCCGTCGGCCCCGGTCTCGACACGGCAGCCGGCGGCCATCCGGCGACCCGGATATGTCGCCGTCGCCATACCGAAGCCGACGAGAACGCCGTCGCGTCGTAGAGACCGCGGTCCGGCGGGCCGATGCTCCCAACCGAAGCGCTGCGCGCCCGTCGTATAACACTGCCGCAGGTGCGCGGCCGACCAGGTTCGTCCGTTCGTCTGGTCGTGGTCCATGACGTTCCTCAGTCGCAGCGCCACCGGATCCAGCCCGGTGGCACACGCCAGTTCGTCCATGGCGACCTCGAGCGCGAACAATCCGGGCGCCTCCCCCGGGCCCCTCATGAAACATGGTGTGGGCGAGTTGATCCGGGCCACCGTGTGCGTCACATCCAACCGCGGCGAGTGGTACAGGAATCGCGCCGACAAACCGGCCGGTTCGCAGAAGTGCGCCACCGTGGAGGTCTCGGTCAGGGTGTGGTGTTCGGTGCTCGCGATCAATCCGGTCGAGTCCGCGACGAGTGAGACGCGTTGCTCGGTGCGTGGCCGGTGGCCTGTCGAGGTGAACATCTGGTCGCGGGTCAAGACGAGTTTGACCGCGCGGCCGACCGCGCGCGCCGCCACGGCGCACAGCACCACGTGCATCCACAGGAAGCTCTTTGAACCGAAAGCACCTCCCACCAAGGGCGATACGATCCGCACATGGTCTTCAGGTATCCCTAGGTACGCAGCGAGCACGCGGCGTTCCCCGGTGATCCACCGCGTGGTGTCATACACCGTCAGGTGGTCGCTATCCCACTGCGCGATCGTCGCCGACAGCTCGATCGGGTAGTGGCTGTTGACAGGGGTCCGGAACGACGCGTCGACGGTGGTGCCCGACGGTGCATCGGCGGCACCGCGACGATCCTGGAGCAACTCGTCGGCCAGCTTCACGAAGTGATCCGGACGGTAGACGCCGTGCCTGATGAGGTCGTCCGGCTCGTCGTCAATCGCCGGGCTGCTCAGCACGTCTGCGGCGCGCAACTGCGGAGCCAACTCGACGTATTCGAAGGTCATCATGGAGGCGGCCTGCGCAGCGTTCTCGGGCGAGTCCGCAACCACCAGGGCCATATGCTGGCCGGCGTACTGCACGTTCAGGTCTGACAACGGCGGTCGCCGTTCCAACGGGAGGTCCCAGGTCAGATCCTTCGGAAGCACCTGCAGCGGTGGACAGTTCAGTGGTGTCAGCACGTAGTCCACTCCGGCGCACGCGGCCGCACGCGCGGCGGCGGCTGCAATTGACTCGGGTGTCACCCGTCCGTGGGTGATCTCCGCCTGTACGAGGGCCGCGTAGCTTACGTCGCCGACAGGAGTGTCGGCGGTGTAGCGCGCCCGCCCCGTCACCTTCTCGACGCCCTCGACTCGATTGACGGGACGCCCGACAGAGGTTGGCATGGTGAACAGCTTCGCGTGCTTCGCACATGGCGTCGACAACGCTGGCCACCATCGCTGGTACCGGCTAGCTGCAAGAGGGCGATCGCCTGACTGTGATGGGAGAATATGACGTTATGTGTGCGCTGAGGGTCGTCGTAGCCGACGACGACGTGCTGTTGCGCGAGGGGCTGGCCAGCCTGCTGGAGCGCTCGGGATTTGAGATCGTCGGACAGGCCGGCGATGGCGAGGCACTCCTGGCTCTGGTCCGCGAACATCAACCCGACCTCGCACTCGTCGACATCCGCATGCCGCCGTCACACACCAGCGAGGGTCTCGACGCGGCGAAGGTGATCCGCGACGAGTCACCGAAGGTCGGCATCGTGGTGCTGTCCGCCCATGTCGACGTCGACCACGCCATGGAGCTCCTCGCTGGTGGCCACGCGATCGGCTACCTGTTGAAGACGCGGGTGACCGACGTCGCGGATTTCGTCGACACGTTGCAGCGCATCGCCAATGGCGCGTCGGTCGTCGATCCGGCCCTGGTTGCCGAGTTGGTGTCGGCACGCAAGCGAGACGACCCCCTCGGCGCGCTGAGTACGCGCGAACGCGAGGTGCTGACGCTGATGGCGGAGGGCCTGTCGAACGCCGGCATCGGCCGACGCCTCTGGGTAACCGAGGGCACGGTGGAAAAGCACGTGCGCAGCATCCTGACGAAGCTGAACTTGCCCGAGACCGGTGACAACCACCGCCGAGTGCGCGCGGTGATCATGTACCTGGAAACGCGCTAGGACCGAACGCCAAGAAGCTGCTTAACTGCAGCGGGCGACAACGCGAACTTGGGGAGGAACCCCAGCGCGGGGCTGGCCGCGATGAGATCTGCGAAATCCTGTTCGTCATGCGTCGAGGTCAGGATCACCGGAACGTCGCGCAAGCGCTCGGCGATGTCGAAGCCACTCTCGGCGCCCAGGTCCACATCGACGAGTGCGACATCGGGGCGCAAAGCAGCAGCCTGACGCATCGCCTCGTCGCCGTCACATGCGGTGCCGACCACCTCGATTCCTCCCCGCTCGAGCATGGCGCGGGCCGCATCGCGGAAGTCGGCGCTGTCGTCGACGATCAGGCAACGCGGACCACTCATGCCTCAAGCTTGTCAGGGACGAACACAGATGGCATTCCTGTTAACGGGAATCTTCGCCGATTACCATCGGCCGGTGACCTGGCAATCGGCACCCGCCCGCTTCCTCGAACAGGTCGTGCGCTCCCCCGCACGACCCCTTGGCCTCGGGATCGCCGTGGCGGCCGGCTTCCTCGCTGTCGAGGTATTGGTGATCTTCGCTCTCAAGAAGATCGCACCCGAGAACGCCTTTGGGGCGATCCTATTGCTGGGCGTGCTGGTGGTCTCCGCGGGTTGGGGCTTCGGCCTGTCCATCGCCACGTCACTGGCCAGCGCCGCCGTGTACGCCTATCTCCATCTCGAGGGTCGAGACAGCCTCGCACCCGCCCTCGCGGTATTCCTGACTCTGGCGTTCCTGACCAATGGCCTTGTGGGACAGGCCCGGTTGCGTGCTGCCGAAGCCGAGCAGAGGCGCCTGGAGGCCGATCTGTCCGCGGATCTGGCGCGCGTGATGTTGCGGGCACCCGCACTGGGTCCTGCTCTCGACGACGCGGGGCAGCGCCTGGCCCACGTCCTCGGGCTGCCCTACGCGACCCTGTCGGTCGGTAGCGCCGACCCGAGCGGCGATCAGATGGCGATCGGTTTGCGCGACGGAACCGAGGACACCGGAACGCTGCTGGTACCGAAAGACGTTTCGGTCGCCTCGGTGCGGCGTGTGCATCGAATGGTGCCGTCGCTGCAGGCGCTGCTGGCCGCAGCGTGCGATCGGGAAGGCATCACCGCAGAGCTGGAGGCCAGCCGCCGGGAGCTGGAACGATTCTTCGCCGTCGCGACCGATCTGCTGTTCATGGGCGTGCGCGAGGGTGGCTCCGCGCGGCTCACGCGCATCAACCCGGCGTTCGAGCGGGCCTTGGGTTACTCTGCGGCCGAACTCGTCTCGCGTCCGCTCGTCGATTTCATCCATCCCGACGATCGGGACAGCACGCGTACCGCGCTGGCGACGGTGCCGCAGACCGACGGCGCGATCAAGTTCGAGAACCGATGCCGGCGCCGCGACGGCGAGGTGCGGTGGCTGGAATGGAACGTCGTGTTCGACCACGGAGTGCTTCTCGGCGGTGCCCGCGATGTGACCGAACGCAGGCAGGAGCAGGACCGGCTGCGGGCGGCGCGCGCGCAGCAGGCGGCGCTGCGACGGGTCGCCACACTCGTTGCGCGCGGCGCCCCGCTGGCAGATGTCTACGAGGTCGCCGTCGCCGAGCTGGCGGACAGCCTGGGCGTAGAGCACGTGACATTGGCCGCCTTCGAGCCGGACGACGTCGGCGTCGTCCTGGCCGGCCTCAACCACGACGGTCGGCCAGGATGGATTGTCGGAGAACGCTTTCCGATCGAAAGCGGGAGCATCAGCGCTGCGGTGCGCGCGACCGGCAATTCGGCCCGTATCGACGATTACAACGCGGCATCCCCTCCGATCGCCACCCGGATACGCGAGTTCGGCGTCCGCGCAGGCGCCGGCGCACCCCTCGTCGTCGATGGCAGGGTCCGGGGCGTGCTGCTCGTAGGATCCGCTGAGCCATACGGCATTCCGGAGACCGCCGAGGCCCACATTCTCGATTTCGCCGACCTCATCTCGACGGCCATAAGTAACGCCGAGACCCGGGCCGAGCTCACCGCGTCGCGGGCGCGCATCGTGGCGGCGGCCGACGAGGCCCGCCGCGGTTTCGAACGCGATCTCCACGATGGAGCCCAGCAACGCATCGTGTCGTTGAGCCTGCAGTTGCGCGACGCCGAAGCGGCCGCGGAGGCCGACGAAGAGTTGCGTGCGCAGCTGTCGACCGTGGTCGAGGGGTTGGCCGGGCTGCACTCCGACCTGCAGGAGTTGTCGCGAGGTCTGCACCCTGCGGTGCTGTCTCGGGGCGGCCTGCGGCCGGCGATGCGGAACTTGGCGCGGCGATCGCCGGTGCCGGTCGAACTGAACGTCGATGTCGAGCACCGGCTGCCGGAGCCGGTGGAAGTTGCGGCGTATTACGTTGTCGCTGAAGCGCTGACGAATGTCGCCAAGCATGCGAACGCCGATTCGGTGACGGTGCGGGTCGCACTCGACGACGGGGGCAGCGTGCTGGAGTTGTCGGTCACCGACGACGGCAAGGGCGGCGCGTCGACAGGCGCGGGATCAGGCCTGGTGGGTCTGCGCGACCGGGTGGAGGCTTTGTCGGGCGAGCTGGTGATGACCAGTGTGCCTGGCGACGGCACGCGCATCAGCGCCCGCATTCCTGTGCCTGGTCAATCGGAGCAGAGCACCCGTTCCTGAACCAGCGAAAGCGCCTTGGGCGCAACTGAATAGCGGACAGACCTTCCGGCCGGCCTTGCCGATCATGACTGTTGACGGTAGAAGATCATGCCGCCGTGGTGCAGTTCGTCGGACGTGACGAACGTCCCAGACGCCGTGAAGCCGGTGTCATCCCAGTACTCGATGCGATTCCCGCGCACCTCGTACCGTCCGGTGTAGGCACTGTGCCGGTCGCCTCGCGCTTCGTCGTAGCGGCCGTCGGGCAACAGCTCCTGGCGGATCCGTCCGTCTGCGGTAACCCACATCCCCACATACGGGTGCTCGGCGGCGGGTTGGGCCGGCACTCTGGTCAGCAGCTCGTCAAGAGCGACGAGGTCGAGGTAGGCCGTGACGCGAGCTATCCGCTCCTCGCGCATCGTCATGACCCAGGCGTACTCGTTGACGTACGGTCTGCCGTCGCGCGCAGTGGCAGTGCCCCGCCACAGGGCCACCACTGTGTCACCGTCGGTGTGGAGGGCATGCACGTCGGCCTGGATCTCGCCGTCGAGCCGAGACACGATCGGCCCGGCCCCGTCCCGCAGGAATTCCGCGCGGCTGGTGTACGTCGACGGTTCGGCGGCGCGCGCCACGGTCCAGTGCACGTCGTCGGCGAGGATGGAATAGAAGCTGTTCTCGCCTCCGACGCCGAGTTCGAAGGCGTCGCGCACCAGCTCGGCGTTGCGCTGCTCGCGGGCGGTGGACTCCGAGTCGTCCTGGGCAGCCGTCGCGGCGCAACCGACGGTCATGGCGGCCATGGCGCCGACCACTGACGATGCCATCCTCGCGCCCCAGCGCGATTTCTTCCTAGTCATGGCACCGAAGGTAGGTATGTCGGTGACGGGTAGGCAGGGTGCAGTTCTCCTAGGAATGCGTCCACCGCAGAGTTACCTCAGCCTCCGGCAGTGAGCCGATGGCAGGCTGTTCTCCACATCGCCTGGGCCCCAGTGACTTCCACCGGGTTGCCTGAACTGGGCTTTAGAAGTCCCAGTCCTCGTCTTCGGTGTTGACGGCCTTGCCGATCACGTAGCTCGACCCTGAGCCCGAGAAGAAGTCGTGGTTCTCATCGGCATTCGGCGACAGCGCCGAGAGGATCGCCGGGTTGACGTCCGTCTCGTCGCGCGGGAACAGCGCCTCGTAGCCGAGGTTCATCAGCGCCTTGTTGGCGTTGTAGCGCAGGAACTTCTTGACGTCCTCGGTCAACCCGACCTCGTCGTACAGATCCTGCGTGTACTCGACCTCGTTGTCGTAGAGCTCGAAGAGCAGCTCGTAGGTGTAGTCCTTGAGCTCCTGGCGGGTCGCGTCATCGGTCAGCGCGAGACCCTTCTGGAACTTGTAGCCGATGTAGTAACCGTGCACAGCCTCATCGCGGATGATCAGCCGGATCATGTCCGCAGTGTTGGTCAGCTTGGCTCGGCTACTCCAGTACATCGGCAGGTAGAAGCCCGAGTAGAACAGGAAGCTCTCCAGCAGAGTGGAGGCCACCTTGCGCTTGAGCGGCTCGTCGCCCTTGTAGTACTGCATGACGATCTCGGCCTTGCGCTGGAGATTGGGGTTCTCCTCCGACCAGCGGAACGCGTCGTCGATCTCCGACGTCGAGCACAACGTCGAGAAGATGTTGGAGTAGCTGCGCGCATGCACCGACTCCATGAAGGCGATGTTGGTGTAGACCGCTTCCTCGTGCGGGGTCAGCGCGTCGGGGATGAGGCTGACCGCGCCCACGGTGCCCTGGATGGTGTCGAGCAGCGTCAGGCCGGTGAAGACCCGCATCGTCAGCTGCTTCTCATGTGCGGTCAGCGTGTTCCAGGACGGAATGTCGTTAGACACCGGCACCTTCTCGGGCAGCCAGAAGTTACCTGTGAGGCGTTCCCACACCTCGGCGTCTTTGTCGTCCTGAAGGCGATTCCAGTTGATGGCCGAGACACGGTCGATCAGCTTCATGCCATCGCTCACAAGAACCCCATTTCACCTGCGAAAAGTTGTCACACCGGGCCGGCCCGTACCGGCAGCACCGACACTACCCCTGGTGCCTGACGTCAGGCGGGAACACGAGATGTTGTGTCTGGCGTGTCGCGCCGAGTTACAGATCGCGCACCCAACTCAGCGGGCAAATCTAGGCGCGAGGGCTAGTCTGCCAGGCATGGCGTCCGACGCACCTCCGCAGGAGGTTCGTTTTTGCCGCAGCGCCGACGGCACCCGGATCGCGTTCGCCGTCCACGGATCCGGCCCGCCGCTGCTGCTCACGACCTGCTGGCTCAGCCACCTCGAGTTCGACTGGGAAAGCCCGGTGTGGCAACACTTCCTGCGCGACCTCGGCCGGATCGCCACAGTCATCCGTTACGACGAACGCGGCTTCGGCATGTCCGATTGGGACGTCTCCGATTTCAGCCTGCCCGCGCGGGTGGCCGACCTCGCCGCGGTGATCGATGCGGCGCAGCTGGACCGCTGCGCGATGGTGGGCATGTCACAGGGCGGCCCGGTGGCGATCACCTACGCCATCGAGAACCCCGACCGCGTGTCCCGGCTGATCCTCTACGGCACCTACGGCACCACCGACCACAGCGAGGAGGCCGCCGAGCTCGAGCGCCTCTTCCAGCAGATGATCAAAGTCGGCTGGCAGCGCCCGGACAGCACGTTCCGGCGCGTCTTCACCGATCTGATGATTCCCGGGGCATCCGAAGAGCAGGCCGGCTGGCTCGATGCGCTCCAAGCACGCGCGACGTCGACGGAGAACGCGATGCGCTCGCGCGCCGCACGCGCCCAGGCCGATGTCGGCGCGCTGCTGTCCCACGTCACCATGCCCACCCTGGTAGTGCATGCGCGGGGCGACCGGATGAACGGCTTCGCAGACGGCCGCGAACTCGCCTCACGCATACCGAACGCCAGGCTGGTGACACTCGACAGCGACAACCACATCACGCTGGCCGACGAACCGGCCTGGCGCGTGTTCGTCGAAGAGGTCGGCGCGTTCCTCGCCGGCGAACGCGTCACCGCGCCGAGCACGCCCGCCGCACTACGAACTCTCACCGACAGGGAGCGCGACGTGCTGCGGCTGGTCGGCCAGGGACGCGACAACGCCGAAGTGGCAACAGAACTCGCCCTTTCGGTGCGCACGGTCGAACGCCATCTGACGAGCATCTACACCAAGCTGGGCCTGACGGGCCGGTCCGCACGGGCCGCGGCGGTCGCCCGCCTCCTCAGCGGCTGACCTGCGTGTCGGCCGCCATCGCGACCATCTCCGCGGCGTCGAAGACGGCGGCCAGCACCGATTTCGCGGTGGTCTTTCCTCAATAGCGTCCTTCGTGTCAACACCACCATTCACACGGAGGACACCAATGAACAGCGAACGCAAAGCCGCGATCAGCCTGACCACGGGCCTTGAGGACGCCGAGAAGGTCACCGTGGCCTTCCTGGTAGCGCTCGGCGCCGCCGAGGCCGGCCGGCCCACGATGATGTTTCTGGCGAAAGAGGCTGTGCGCCTGGCAGTTTCAGGCGTCGCAGTCGCGACCGCGTGCGAGAACTGCCCGTCCCTGCAGGACCTTGTAGAGCGCTACCAAAAGGCGGGTGGTCGCTATCTGGTCTGTCCGCTGTGCGTGAACGCGAAGAAGCTCGACCCGTCGACGTTCATCGCAGGCGCGGACATGGGCGGGACTGTCCAGCTCTGGGAATGGATCGGGGACGGTGCAACGACCTTCAGCTATTGAAGCGACGACGGCGAGCCGCTGAAGTGGCCGCGGTCACCGCGCTGCTGAACGAGGGCCGGGAGGGGTCAGGCGACCTGTTCGCGGCGTTTGACACCCTCGTGGAGCGGTACGTCGGGGTCGACCTTGATGCCCAGCACCTCGCAGGTGCCGTTGATCGCACCCATCATGATCGTCGTCAAATATTCGACGAACTTCTCGGAAGGCAGCCGGCGCGGACTGGCATGGTCGGACCCGAGCCACCAGTCGGTGGCCGACGCGGCCGCGCCGAATGTCGCGAAACCGGCCAGCTCGAACGCCGCGTAGTCGAGTTCCATCTCTTTGAGCTCGTTGTTGAACATTTCGGCCATGGCCAATGTGATGTGACGACCCTCGTTGAGTGCGCGCATCGCCGACTCGCTCTGCTCGGCGAAGCGGCCCTGCATCAGGAACCGCACGACGTTGGGATGCTCCTCGACGAGCCGCACGTATTGCTCGACGGCGCGCAGGATGACGGTGCGCGCCGGATCGGTGGCGATGTCGATCGTCGGGAAGATCGCCGACCACAGCATGTCGCGCATGCGCTGACCGATCGCCTGAAACAGGTCCGATTTGTCCGTGAAGTGGCGGTAGATCTTGGGCTTGGCGGTACCGGCTTCCTCGGCGATCTCGCGCAACGAAACCTCGGGGCCGAGCCGGTCGATCGCCCGGAACGCCGCGTCGACGATTTCGGACCGCACCTTCTTGCGGTGCTCGCGCCAGCGCTCACTGCGGGCGTCGACCTTGACGCCCGCTTCTTGGCCCGCACGTGCCCTCGACCCTCGTCGCACGCGATCACTGTACCCGCTCAGGCCCCGCTGACCTGCTCATACCGCCTCGGGCAGACGCATCTCACAGGTCTGTGACGGCGTCATCCCTCGACGCGATGCGCACAGCGAGTTTGGGTACTATCGCTGCGACATCCGCATGACGAGAGAGATCTATGACGCAGCGATACGACGTGGTCATCGCAGGCGGGGGCCCCTCGGGCTCCGCCGCTGCATGGCAGGCCGCGCAAACCGGCGCCCGAGTCGTGGTCTGCGACAAGGCACAGTTCCCACGCGCCAAGCCCTGCGGTGACGGGTTGACCGCCCGCGCGGTCAGCTACCTGCAGAAGATGGGCCTGGCCGACGAAGTCGCCACCTACCACCGCGTGAACCGGGTCACCGTGTTCAGCCCGAGCCGCTGGGAGCTGTCGTTCCCCAAGCGCCCGGGCATGCCCGACCACGGCCACACCGTCAGCCGCGAACACCTCGACACCGTGCTGCTCAAGCACGCCGAGTCAGCCGGCGCCGAGATCCGTCAGGGCGCCGAGGTCTCCGGACCCGAGTTCGACGCCAACGGCCGCGTCATCGGCGTCGTCCTCAAAGGCGGCGAGAAGGTGTACGGCGACGCGGTGATCGCCGCTGACGGCGCCTACTCCCCCATCAAGCGCGCGCTGAAGATCGACTCGGAGTACAACGGCTACTCCGCGATCGCCATCCGCTCGGAGATGCCGGCCAACCGCGCGGACTCCGACTCGCTGGACATCTATCTGAAGTTGCTGTTCGAGGGCGACCAACTGCCCGGCTACGGCTGGGTGTTCCCGATGGGAAACGGGATCTTCAATATCGGGCTCGGCTACGTGAACAGCTACAAGAACTGGCAGTCCATCAACGCCACCCAGTTCCTGGGCGAGTTCCTGCGCACCCTGCCCCGCGAATGGGAGCTGCCTCCCATCGAGGAGCTGAAAAAGAACAAGAGCGTGCGGGCCTGGCGGCTGCCCATGGGCTTCACGGCCTGGCCGCCGTGGCGTCCGGGCGTGCTGTTCACCGGCGACTCGCTGGGTGCGGGCAAGCCTGCCTCGGGTGCAGGCATCTCTAAGGCACTCGAATCCGGTTTGGCCGCAGGCGAATGCGCGGTGGCGGCGCTGACCAACGGCGGGCCCGACGACTTCACCAACTACGCGCAGAGGATGGAAGCCGCGTGGGGCAGGGAGTACAAGCGTGGCCGCTACATGCACAAGCTGATCGGGCAGCCGAAGCTCGCGAATGCGGGCGTGAAGCTGATCGACAATGCGGCGTTCCGCGATCGCATGCTCAAGGCGCTGTACAAGAAGGCTCAGGGCCCGCTGCACAGCTTCTGATCTGCCGATGGTCGAGCCGGGGCTGACCGACGACGAGATCGCGCGCGTCGAGGACACGTTCGGGTTCGAGTTCGCCGGTGACCACCGGGCGTTCCTGGCCGCTGGTGTGCCTGTTGGCGCGTCGTGGCCCGACTGGCGTGGTGAAGGTCGCAGAAGCCTCGCCAAACGTCTGCAGCTGCCGGCCGAGGGCGTCCTGTTCGCCGTGGAGTGGGCTCAGTTCTGGCATGACGGGTGGGGAAAGCGGCCGGCCCGGATGAAAGACGCGCTGCGTTCGGCCAGATACCAGCTTGAGCGCGTCCCGCAGCTCGTTCCGGTGTGTGCACACCACTACCTGCCGGCCGGCCGCGGCACGGTCGGCCATCCGGTGTTGTCGGTGGTCCGGACCGACGTGGTCGTGGCGAGCGCCAATCTCGCTGACTATCTCGCGGGGAAGTTTGGCGCCGACGCGGCGCCGACCGTCGAGTTCTGGTCGGACCTCGTGTCACCCTTCGATGTCAGTGGTGAGCGGTAGACCCGTGGCATGCCCACAGCACACTTATCTGCCTTCATCTGTTACCGCGATCCCCATGCAGCTGTCCGCTGGATCATCGACGTGCTGGGCTTCGAGTTGGTGCGCGACTTCCACCACGAGGGCGACATCACTCATGCCGAACTGAAGCGCGGTGATGCGGTGGTGTGCGTGCAGCGCGATGACCGGGGCTATGACGTCCCGGCCCCGAAGGGGGACTGCGTCGGCTCCGGGTTGTACGTGATTCTCGGGAGGTCAGACATCATCGCCATCCACGAGCGGGCGGTGGCGCACGGGTCGACCGTGCTCGTCGCGCCGGGGACAACCCCGTGGGGCAACTTCCGGACCGAATTGCTCGACCCGGAGGGCCGCCAATGGTCTATCGGCACCTATCGCCCCGGCCAGCCCGGAGACTGGTGATCATGGAGCAGCGCATCAGTTTGATCACCCTCGGCGTCGACGACCTCGCCCGTGCACGTCGCTTCTACGAAGACGGTCTCGGCTGGGTTGCCCACGCCGCGCCGGAGGGCGTCGTCTTCTACCAGCTGCCCGGCATTGCGCTGGCACTGTTCGGTCGCGCGGATCTCGCCGAGGACACTCACCACCCGGTCGACGGCACATTCAGCGGAATCACGATCGCGATCAACCAACGCACCGAAGCGGACGTCGACGCGGTGCTGGCACAGGCTCAGGCGGCGGGCGCCACGATTCTCAAGCCGGCCGAAAAGGTGTTCTGGGGCGGCTATTCCGGATACTTCGCGGATCCGGACGGTCACGTCTGGGAAGTCGCGCTGAACCCGGAGTGGACCATCAACGCCGACGGCACGCTGACACTGTGAGCTCGTCTCAGACCGCTGGTGTGCGAACAGATCGCCTACACGGTCGGAAACGCGATCTGGCCGCACACTAGCGGCCGCGCCCGGTCCGGCCCGGCGTGCGGGCGACCTTGCCCGCAGCGGCGCGTGCCGCTTGCTTGGCCAGGGTTTTCTCTCGGGCGGTGCGTTTGGGCGCCGGCTGCGTCTGCGCACGCGACGAGCCGGGTTTGCGGCCTCGCACGATGCCGATGAACTGCTCGACGGGCTCCGACTGCGGTCCGTCCAGGAGGGCCAGCGCCACCTGACACGCGGGTGCATCGACGATCGGGCGGTAGGTGAGGTCCTTGCGGTGGTGCAGCCGCGCCAGCGACTGGGGGACGATGAGCGCACCCATCCCAGCTGCGACGAGTTCTATTGCGCTCTCGGTGTTTTCGGGTCGGTGCTCGACCGGTGCGCCAGGAGCGTCCGTCCACACGACGACGTCGTCGAGCGGTATCAGCGTCGGTTCGCCGACCAAGTCGTCGGCCGTGATCTCGTCGCCGGCAGTGAGCACGTGGTCGGTCGGCACCACTGCCACGGTTCTCTCTTCGTACAGAGGAATGACAGCCAGGCCCGACGTGTCGGTGGGCAACCGAATCAATGCCAGGTCGAGGTGGCCTGCTCTGACTTCGTCGGCTGCTCGCGCTGCGAGGACCGCGCGCAGCTCCAGCCGGATGTCGGGATGCCGCTCCGCCCAGATCCGGGCCCACTTCGCCGGCGTCCCGCCGGGCACGTACCCGAGGGTGAGGGAGGGCAGCGAGGGCGAAGCCACGGCATCAGGCTACCGATACGCTGATCCCATGAGCAGGCCGAATGCGCAGTCCATGAAGCCCGCCACGGCGGCCAAGAAGCTGGACGTGTACCTGCCCGCGACGCCCGCGGAGTTCCAAGCCACTGCGATCACCCGCGACGAACTCGCCGCGTTGCAGTCCGACCCCCCGCAGTGGCTCAAAGACCTCCGCAAGAACGGGCCGCATCCGAAGAACCTCGTCGCCGCCAAGCTGGGTGTCTCGATCGCCGGCCTGGGACGCGGCGGCATCACCGATGCGCTGACCACCGAACAGATCGATGCCCTGCTCGAGGAGAAGCCCGACTGGTTGGTCGCCGAACGCGAGAGCTACCAGAATGTGCTGCGCGAGGAGCGCCGCCTGAAGGCGCTGCGGGCGGATCAGGCGCGCGACTGATCCGGACTCCCCCGGATGAGGCGCCCACAAATTGGTGTGCGGGGGTACCTATGGGCAGTCCTACGCTGGGTTGTACCCGGCATCGGGTGGATCACCAGAGAAAGCGAGACCGGCATGGCTCCGACGAGGATCGGTTTTCTGGCCACCGCGGCGGCTGCACTCGCCGCCGGGTCGGCACTGACAGTGGGCGTCGCCCCGGCGTCGGCGTGGCCGATACCGTTCACCGCCGAGCAGCAGCGGTTCATCGATCAATCTCGCGCGGCAGGCTTCCCCGGCAATGACGACGCGATCATGACGGCCGGCCTGCAGGCTTGCCGGGTGCTCTACACCGGCCAGGGCCAGGACGCTGCTGTGGCTGCCGTGACCGCACCATATGGCGCGAGCCCGGCCCAGGCCTCCGCATTGGTGGGCGCCGCACGCGGCACCATGTGCACGCAGGCCCCCGGCTGACCCCTTTCGAACGACGCCGTTGGAGAACGGGATCGCGGCCGAACGTGGGCCTTATGCACGCCAAACCGCCCGAACACGTACTTAACCCCCACGGTCGCCGCTGCCGGGCCGAACGCGCCGCGCCGCCGGCGAAAACACCGGCGGCGCTGAACGGTTCAGCTCACAACATGCAGCTGACGCAACCCTCTACCTCAGTGCCCTCAAGAGCCATCTGACGTAGGCGGATGTAGTACAGCGTCTTGATTCCCTTGCGCCACGCGTAGATCTGCGCCTTGTTCACATCGCGCGTCGTCGCGGTGTCTTTGAAGAACAGCGTCAGGCTCAGGCCCTGGTCTACGTGCTGCGTGGCCGCGGCATAGGTGTCGATGACCTTCTCGTAGCCGATCTCGTAGGCGTCCTGGTAGTACTCCAGGTTCTCGTTGGTCATGTAGGGCGCCGGATAGTAAACGCGCCCGATCTTGCCTTCCTTGCGGATCTCGACCTTGCTGGCGATCGGGTGGATCGAGCTCGTCGAGTGGTTGATGTAGGAGATCGATCCGGTCGGCGGCACCGCCTGAAGGTTCTGGTTGTAGATGCCGTGCTGCTGCACCGACTCCTTCAGCCGCTTCCAGTCGTCCTGATTCGGGATGCGGATGCCCGCGTCGGCGAACAGCGCGCGCACCTTGTCGGTCTGGGGCTCCCACACCTGATCGGTGTACTTGTCGAAGAATTCACCCGACTTGTACTTCGACTTCTCGAAACCACCGAACGCTGTACCCCGTTCGATCGCAATGCGGTTCGAGGCGCGCAGCGCGTGGTAGAGCACGCAGTAGAAGTAGATGTTGGTGAAATCCACGCCCTCGTCGGAGCCGTAGAAGATCCGCTCACGGGCCAGGTAGCCGTGCAGGTTCATCTGCCCCAGGCCGATGGCGTGGGAGCTGTTGTTGCCCTGCTCGATCGAGGGCACCGACCAGATGTGCGTCTGATCGCTCACCGCGGTCAGCGCGCGGATGGCCACCTCGATGGTCTGCGCGAAGTCCGGCGAGTCCATCGCCTTGGCGATGTTGAGCGAGCCGAGGTTGCACGAAATGTCTTTGCCCACTTTGGCGTACGACAGATCCTCGTTGAACAACGACGGCGTCGACACCTGCAGGATCTCCGAGCACAGGTTGCTGTGCGTGATCTTGCCCTCGATCGGGTTGGCCCGGTTCACGGTGTCCTCGTACATGATGTACGGGTAGCCCGACTCGAACTGCAGCTCGGCCAGCGTCTGGAAGAACTCGCGCGCCTTGATCTTCGTCTTGCGGATGCGCGCGTCGTCGACCATCTCGTAGTACTTCTCGGTGACCGAGATGTCGGCGAAGGCGACGCCGTACACGCGCTCGACGTCGTACGGCGAGAACAGGTACATGTCCTCGTTGTTCTTCGCCAGCTCGAAGGTGATGTCGGGAATCACGACACCCAGCGAGAGAGTCTTGATACGGATCTTCTCGTCGGCGTTCTCACGCTTGGTGTCGAGGAAGCGGTAGATGTCGGGGTGGTGCGCATGCAGATACACCGCCCCCGCACCCTGTCGGGCACCGAGCTGGTTGGCGTAGGAGAACGAATCCTCTAGCAGCTTCATGATCGGGATGACGCCGGAACTCTGGTTCTCGATGTTCTTGATCGGGGCGCCGTGTTCGCGAATGTTGGTCAGCAGCAACGCCACTCCGCCACCGCGCTTGGACAGCTGCAGAGCCGAGTTGATGGACCGCCCGATGGACTCCATGTTGTCTTCGATGCGCAGCAGGAAGCACGACACCGGCTCACCGCGCTGCTTCTTCCCCGAGTTCAGGAACGTCGGCGTGGCCGGCTGGAAGCGACCGTCCATGATCTCGTCGACCAGCTGCTCGGCCAACGTCGTGTCACCGGCGGCCAGCGTCAGCGCCACCATCACGACGCGGTCCTCGAAGCGCTCCAGGTAGCGCTTTCCGTCGAAGGTCTTCAGCGTGTAGGACGTGTAGTACTTGAACGCGCCGACGAAGGTCGGGAAACGAAACTTCTTGGCGTACGCGCGATCCAGCAGCGTCTTGACGAAGTTGCGCGAGTACTGGTCGAGCACCTCGCGCTCGTAATAGTTCTTCTGGACCAGGTAGTCGAGCTTCTCATCCTGGTTGTGGAAGAAGACCGTGTTCTGGTTCACGTGCTGCAGGAAGTACTCCCGCGCCGCCTGAACGTCTTTCTCGAACTGAATCTTGCCGTCGGCGTCGTACAGATTCAGCATCGCGTTCAGCGCGTGGTAATCCATCTCCCCCGGCAGGGCATGCGCGCCGGTGGAAGTTACAGGTTCTGCAGCTGTGACGGTTGGTGGCACGTCTGGTCCTTCCAAAAGTCTTGTAATCCTGCGCGGACGGCGAAGACGTCGTCCGTCGTTCCCATGAGTTCGAACCGATAGAGAAATGGAACGCCGCACTTACGAGACACGACGACCCCCGCGTAGCCGAATTCGGCGCCGAAGTTGGTGTTGCCCGCGGCGATGACGCCGCGGATCAACGACCGGTTGTGTTCATTGTTGAGGAAGGCGATCACCTGCTTGGGGACGTATCCCCCGCGATCGGGATCGGGACCGTTGGCGTGTCCACCGCCGTAGGTGGGCAACACCAGCACGTAAGGCTCATCGACCTGAATCCGTTCCTTCAGCGGGATCCGGATGGCAGGAAGCTCGAGCTTCTGCACGAAACGATGGGTGTTCTCCGACACGCTGGAGAAGTAGACGAGATTGCTCACGATTACCTCTCCAATGTCACGTGGTCGATGTGTTCTGAAGTTATGCGGTCGCCGCAACCGCGGCCAGCGCCTTGATCCGGTCAGGACGGAAACCCGACCAGTGGTCGTTGCCGGCCACCACGACGGGAGCCTGCAGATAACCGAGGGCCATCACGTAGTCGCGCGCCTCGCTGTCGACGGAGATGTCGACGATGTCGTAGGCGATGCCTTGCTTGTCGAGAGCCTTGTAGGTGGCATTGCACTGGACGCAGGCGGGCTTGGTGTACACGGTGACAGTCATTTGCGGGCTCCCTCAGCGAAATTTTTCTTCGACGACCTGTGGTTCGTTGTCACTCCGCACCCCACGTGACGGACAGCTGGCCGGACGACCGAAGCTCTGTCATCCTCAACGCCGTGTCCGGGAAGGAACTTCCTCCCAGACTCCCCGCCGAGGACAAATCGCATCTTTCGCCGCTCTCCACCCTAGCCACTAGATGTTGTGCCCCGTTAGTAGAGCACACACAAGATGGTCGTAATCACACGTTTGGAATTTTCCCTGGTAACTGCGGTGTGTCGCGCCGCTTTCGGCGTGTCACAGATCACAGCGGCGGTGCGGCGACCGCCTACTCCCGGTCTATCAGAGGGCTCCGACATTTCCCGCCAGGCGGGCCCGTGAAACCGCGGCGGCTCAGCAAATCGGCCCCGGCGCGCACGAGAAAGAGCCACGCCGCTGCGGGCGTGGCTCTTCTCAGTCGAGTACAGCTCAGCCGATCTCGGCGGCCAACTTGCCGACGATCTCGCGCACCCGAGCGGCAACCTCGGCGTTCTCCCGCGGACGCTTGCCGTCGAATGCCGCCGACGATACCGACAGGTCGAGATCGTCGACCACCCGCGGACCGGCGATCCCGAAGGACTTGCGAGTCTCGTCGTGCGCCCACACGCCGCCGTACTGACCGAGAGCGGCGCCGACGACCGCCAGTGGCTTGTCCTTCAGCGCACTGTCGCCGTACGGACGAGACAGCCAGTCGATGGCATTTTTCAGCACCCCGGGAATGGTGCCGTTGTACTCAGGAGTGACGACGAGCGCCGCCCCGGCGCGGGCGGCGGCCTCGCGCAGCGCGACCGCGGATTCCGGGACGTTGTCGTCGTTGTCGATGTCCTCGTTGTAGTGGGGCAGTTCGCCGAGCCGGTCGAACAGCTCGAGGCTGACGCCGTCGGGCGCCGACTCGATGGCAAGTTCTGCCAGCTGACGGTTGACCGAAGCCGCACGAAGGCTTCCCACCAGAACCAGCACCGTGCTGTCGCTCACGGGGTCCGACATCGCTTCCTCCTCATCGTTTTGTAGACACATTTCCATGAGGTAACCGGACCACGGTCCGTTACATTCCCGCTGAGTTAAAGTTGCGAGGTGAGCGTGGCGGGGAATCGGAGCGACCTGCCGGTGTTGCCGGCGGGCGATCCCGGGCCTCCCGAACGCGGAGACGCGGCGCGCAATCGCGCTCTGCTGCTCGATGCAGCGCGCCGTCTGATCGACGAGCGTGGGGCCGACTCGGTCACCACCGACGACATCGCGGTAGCAGCAGGGGTCGGCAAGGGCACGCTGTTCCGCCGCTTCGGCAGCCGGGCCGGGCTGATGATCGTGCTCCTCGACGAGGACGAGAAACTCCAACAGCAGGCTTTCCTGTTCGGCCCGCCGCCGCTGGGCCCGGGCGCCCCTCCCCTGGAGCGCCTGCTCGCCTACGGCCGGGAGCGACTGAAGTTCGTCGACACGCACCGCGCACTGCTCTCCGACGTCGGCCGCGACCCGCAGATGCGCTACAACGCGCCGATGATGTTGCACCACAGCCATATCCGGCTTTTGCTCCACACCGCGGGAACCACGGGAGATCTCGACACCCAGGCCACCGCACTGCTGTCGCTGCTCGACGCCGACTACGTCCACCACCAGCTCACCGACCGCGGCCGCACCCTGCAGGAACTCGGTGACGCGTGGGAGACGGTGGCACGCAAGCTCTGCGGGTCATGACCGGATCCGGGACCGCGGCCCGGGCTCAGTGGATCCTGCACGTCGACCTCGACCAGTTCCTCGCTTCCGTCGAACTCCAGCGTCATCCCGAGTTGGTCGGTATGCCCGTCATTGTGGGCGGCAACGGAGATCCGACCGAGCCGCGCAAAGTGGTCACCTGTGCCTCCTACGAAGCCAGGGAATTCGGGGTCCACGCCGGGATGCCCCTGCGCACCGCGGCGCGCCGATGTCCCGAGGCGAGGTTCCTGCCGTCTGATGCCGCTGCCTATGACGCCGCATCAGAGAAGGTGATGGGCCTGCTGCGCGACCTCGGTCATCCGGTCGAGGTGTGGGGTTGGGACGAGGCCTATGTCGGCGCGCACGTGGACAATCCGGTCGAGCTCGCACGCCGCATCCAGGACGTCGTCGCGTCCGAAACGGGCCTGTCGTGTTCGGTGGGCATCAGCGACAACAAACAGCGGGCCAAGGTGGCTACCGGCTTCGGCAAACCCGCCGGCGTGTACGCGCTCACCGAGGACAACTGGATGACGACGATGGGTGACCGTCCGGTCGACGCTCTGTGGGGTGTGGGGCCGAAGACAGCGAAAAAGCTGGCCGCGATGGGAATCACGACGGTTGCCGACCTCGCCGCGACGGATCCGGCAGTTCTGACCTCGACGTTCGGACCGACGACGGGATTGTGGATTCTGCTGCTCGCCAAGGGTGGCGGGGACACCACCGTGAGCGCGACGCCCTGGGTTCCGCGGTCGCGCAGCCACGTCATCACCTTCCCGCAAGATCTCACCGATCGTGCCGAAATGGACTCAGCCGTGGCCGATCTCGCGCGGCGCACCCTTGCCGAGGTCGTGGAACAGCAGCGCGTCGTGACCCGCGTCGCGGTCACGGTGCGCACGAGGACGTTCTACACCAGGACCAAGATCCGCAAACTCGCCTCGCCGACCACCGACTTCGAGCCGATCGCCGCGACGGCACTCGACCTCCTCGCTCAATTCGACCTGGACCGTCCCATTCGGCTGCTCGGGGTGCGCCTGGAGCTCGCGATGGACGACGTCGAACGTCCGGTTGTCGCCGCCGACGGTTAGCGTCTGGGGCATGTTGCAGACAGTCGCGATCCGCGGATACCGCTCGCTGCGCGACATCGTTCTCCCGCTGCGCAGGCTGACCGTCATCACCGGCGCGAACGGCACCGGAAAATCGTCGCTGTACCGCGCGCTGCGCCTGCTTGCAGACTGTGGCAGCGGCGAGGTGATTGCGTCCTTCGCACGCGAAGGCGGTGTCGAATCGACGATGTGGGCGGGCCCCGAGCACCTCACCGGGGCGCGGCGCACCGGCACAGCGCAGGGCGGGCCGCGCACCAGGTCGGTTTCGATCGAACTCGGCTATGCCGCAGATGATTTCGGCTATCTGATCGACCTGGGGCTGCCCCAGGCGCGAGGGAGCGCATTCGCTCGTGACCCCGAAGTCAAGCGGGAGCTGGTGTTCGCCGGTCCGGTAGCACGGCCTGCTACGACACTGGTGCGCCGGGTCCGCGGGCTGGTCGAGGTGGCCCCAGAATCCGGGAGCGCGTCCGGACGCGGCTTCGACGAACTCGCCCGCAATCTGCCGGCGCACCACAGCGTTCTGGCCGACTGGGCGGGCGCCGCACCCGAGCTGGTGATGGTCCGGGAACGGCTGCGAGACTGGCGGTTCTACGACGGTTTTCGCGCCGACAGCCATGCCCCCGCCCGCCTGGCACAGGTCGGGACCAGGACACCGGTGCTGGCCAACGACGGCGCCGACTTGGCCGCCGCGGTCCAGACGATCCTGGAGACCGGGACAGACGATCTGGCTCGGGCTGTCGCCGCCGCGTTCGACGGTGCGACGGTCTCGGTGTCGGTCACCGACGGTCTGTTCGACCTTCATCTGCATCAGCGCGGCATGCTACGTCCATTGCGAAGCGCCGAGATCTCGGACGGCACATTGCGTTTCCTGCTGTGGGCGGCCGCCCTGCTGAGCCCGCAACCTCCGTCGCTGATGGTTCTCAACGAACCCGAGACCTCACTGCATCCGGATCTGGTGCCACCACTGGCCGAGCTGATCGCCGGTGCGGCCACCCGCACGCAGGTCGTGGTGGTCACGCACTCCCAGACGCTGCGTGAGCGACTCGACGCAGAACCGATCGGATCCGACGGCGACGCCTGGGAGGTCGAGCTCTACAAGGACTGGGGCGAGACCAAGGTCGCCGACCAGGGCCTGCTCACCACGCCGCCGTGGGACTGGGGCAAGCGATAACTGTCAGCGGCCCTTCGATTTCGGCCGCAGCACCCGTGTGAAGATCGGGTTCACCTGCTTCATCGCCATACTGTAAGGCACCCACATGGTGCGCTTGAACAGATACAGCGCCCGGATGTCGTGCGACGTGTAGATGAGGTAGCGATTCTTGGCGATGCCCTGCAGGATCTTGTCGGCGGCGAAGTCGGGTGAGACTGCATGCCCCGAAAAGCGGCCGATCCATTTCTGCACACGCGGATGTTCGCGGTCGACGCCGGCGATGTGGACGGTGTCGACCAGCGGGGTCCGCACCGCTCCGGGTACGACGACCGAAACGCCGATCCGGTAGCGGGCGAGGTCGAATCGCAGCACCTCGGAAAGCCCGCGCAGACCGTACTTGCTGGCGCTGTAGGCGGCGTGCCACGGCAGCGCCACGATGCCCGCGGCCGAGGACACGTTGACGAGGTGGCCGCCGCGGCGAGCCTTCATCATCGGCGGCACGAACGCTTCGATCACGTGGATCGGACCCATCAGGTTGATGTCGATGAGCGATTTCCAGTCCCGATGGGTCAGCGTGTCCACGGTGCCCCACGCGGAGATCCCCGCGATGTTCATCACCACATCCATCGCCGGATGCGCCGCGTGGATGTCGTCGGCGAAGGCCATCACCGCGTCGTAATCGGAGATGTCGAGCACGCGGTGTTGCGCCACCACTCCGCCGAGTGCGCGCGCGTCGGCCACCGTGAGCGCGAGACCGTCGGCGTCCCGGTCGGTCAGATAAAGCTCCGCGCCATGGGCGGCGAGTTTCAGCGCGGTCGCACGGCCGATCCCACTGGCAGCCCCGGTAAGGAAGCACCGCTTGCCGGCAAAACCGTCAGATCCGTTCCGTGCCATATGACGTGACATTACCGGCGCGACATCGACGCCCAATGAACCCCGGCCGCAGGCTTGGGCGCAATACGATTCGCTGATGATCAAGAACGGCACCAGATTGCAGAGCCAGGTGTGCGATACGCAGGTCATTGTCGTGCGCAGTGCCGACAGCCTCGATGATCTCCGCGCCGGCGGTGCGCCGATGATCGCCCTCGACGCCGACAAGGACGGGTCCCTGTCGCTGGATCCCGATCTGTCGGCAGGTAACGCGATGGGTAAGCGCTACGTCGACGACGGCGGCGCGGAAGTTCTGGTGACCAAGGCCGGTGCGGGGACGCTGTCGGTCGGGACGACTCCCCTGTCCCTCAAGGAGGCCAAGCCGCTTCCCGCAAGCGACTAGCGCAGGTTGTCGCCGCCCCACAACGCGCTCAGCCAGAGGCGCTCGACGATCTCGATGGCGCGCGACGGGTCGTCACGCCCCACGAATGCGCTGTCGTGCGACAGCGACATCGACGTGACGGCGGTGAGCGTCCGCACCAGCGCGGTGAGATCCGTGGAGATGGGGCGTGCGCCGGTGTCCTGTTGGACCAGGCCGACGATCTTCTCGACGACCGACTCCTGGAAGTCGTCCATGATCTCGCGAATCTGGGCATCGGTGCTGCGCGCCAAATTGCACGCACTCATGATCGGGTCGTTGAGGGCGAAGACGGTTGCGGCATAGCCGACCATGCGCTTGGCGAAATCAGACGGCGACTCCCCCGGCTCACGCGGGGTGTAGTGGTGGGTCAGCTGGTCCAATTCGGCCATCGCCTCGGCGACGATCACGGCGAGGACGGCGTATTTCGAGTCGAAGTAGAAGTAGAAGCCTGAGCGCGCGACTCCGGCGCGCTCGCTGATGGTGCTCACTGACAGATCGGCGAACGACTTCTCCTGCAGGAGTTCGCGGACCGCGGTGACGATGGCGTCCCGCTGCCTGTCACCCCTGCTGCGGCGAAGGTCGGTGGGTTCGGCCGTCATGGCTGTCAACCTTGGCACCGCGGCACCTCCGACACAAACTCATCGAAACTTGACAGGCGTCAAGTGTGTCCACCAGGATAAGGCCAAAGTGACATCGACCACAGCCCTTAGTTTGAGGAGTGCTTGGATGGCGACGATCTCGACGGTGGATTATCTGCTCGACCAGGCGAAACGGCGTCTCAAGCCCACGCCGGTGACCATTCCCGGCATGGGAGCGATCGAAAAGCGCCTGCTCGACAAGGAATGGGACGAGATCATCCTCGCCGAGCCACCCGCCGGCAGCGGTCTCAAGGCCGTCAAGGGCGACAACGGTCTGCCGGTCGTCGCGCACATGATCGAGATGTTCCGAGGCGGGCCGGACTTCATCCTGCACCAGTACCGCAAGTACGGACCTATCTACTACTCCGGCTCGCAGGTGCTTCCCGCCGTGGGGGCATTGGGTCCCGACGCGACGCAGGCGGTGTTCTCCAACCGCAACAAGGACTTCTCGCAGCGCGCGTGGGATCCGGTGATCGGGCCGTTCTTCGAAGGCGGGCTGATGTTGCGTGACTTCGAGGACCACATGTATCACCGCCGGATCATGCAGGAGGCGTTCACCCGCAGCCGGCTCACCGGATACGTCGAGCACATCGACTCGGTGGCTTCGGCGGTCATCGCCAACGACTGGGTGGCCAACGACCGACGCTTCCTGTTCTATCCGGCGGTCAAGGAGTTGACGCTCGATATCGCCTCCGTCGTATTCATGGGCCACAAGGCCGGCACCGACAAGCAACTCGTGACCACGGTCAACGAGGCGTTCACCACCACCACTCGCGCGGGCAACGCCATCGTGCGCAAGCCGGTGCCGCCGCTGAGCTGGTGGCGAGGCATCCGCGCCCGCAAGACGCTCGAGGACTACTTCAACGCTGGGATCGCCGAGAAGCGCCGCTCCGAGAGCACCGACATGTTCAGCGTGCTCTGCCATGCGCAGGACGAGGACGGTCAGAGCTTCACCGACCAGGACGTCGTCAGCCACATGATCTTCCTGATGATGGCCGCCCACGACACCTCGACGTCGACCCTGACCACCATGGCTTATCACCTCGCCGCCAACCCGGAGTGGCAGGACCGCTGCCGCGAAGAGTCCGAGCGAATCGGCGACGGCCCGCTGGACATCGAAGCGCTCGAAAAGCTCGAGACCTACGACCTGGTGATCAACGAGGCGCTGCGGATGGTGACCCCGCTGCCGTTCAACTTCCGCCAGGCCGTGCGCGATACCGATCTGCTGGGCTACTACATCCCGGCGGGCACCGCGATCATGACGTGGCCTGCGCTGAACCACCGGCTGCCCGAGCTGTGGACCGATCCGGAGAAGTTCGACCCGGCACGCTTCGCCGAGCCCCGCAACGAGCACAAGAAGCACCGGTATGCGTTCGCGCCGTTCGGCGGTGGTGCGCACAAGTGCATCGGCATGGTGTTCGGCCAGCTGGAGATCAAGACGGTCATGCACAGGCTGCTGCGCAAGTACCGGCTGGAGCTCGTCGACCCGAGTTACACGCCGCGCTACGACCACGGCGGTATGGCGGTGCCGATCGACGGCATGCCGATCATGCTGCGGCCACTGCACTGAGCTCGTGACCGAACAACGCGATCGTGTCGCCGACACCGGCGTCGTCGCGCTGGCCGCGATGCGGGTAGGTATCGGCGCGCTGGCATGGGCGCGACCGGACGTGACGGCCAAGTTATTCGGGTTCTCACACCCGGACGGGCAGGCGCGCTATGTGTGGCGGCTGTTCGGCGTCCGTGACGTCCTGGTCGGGCTGGGCACCGTGACGTCCTCGGGACCGAGGCGCCGCGCCTGGGCGCGTGTGGGTCTGCTGTGCGACGTCGCCGACGGCGCAGCAGGTGTGCTCGGTCGTGACGACGTCAAACCGGTGAACGCCGCCGCCATGATCGGGGTGCCCGCGGCCGCCGTGGCGTTCGGCTCATGGGCGCTGGCACGCCGCACCTGATCAGCGTGGGCAGAACATCGACGGCGTGCGGGGCCGCTACTGCCGGCGATTTCTCAGCGCCGCGAGCAGTCGATGCTCGGCGTCTTCTCCCGGTGCGACGCCGGTAGGGATACGGAAGAGGAAGAACAGGCCGAGTACCCACCAGGCCGCGAACAGCACCCATGGTTGGACGTCGAGGAATGCCGGCATCCCCGGCAGGTACAGACTCAGCAAACCGATGCAGAGCACGACCGCCGCGCCCCCGATCAGCAAGCCTCCGTTGCCTTTTCCGCCGATCCGTAGTGGCCGGTCCATGGCGGGCTCTCGGCGCCGCAGGATCACGAAGACGACAGCCACCAGAAGGTAGGCGACCACGATGCTCGGCGAGCCCGAGTCAACGAGCCACCCAAGCATCGCCTCACCCAGGAAGGGTGCGATGAAGGATAGGCCGCCGATGAACAGCAGTGCGTTGACCGGCGTGCGGAACTTCGGGTGTAGCTTGCCGAACCACGCGGGCAGCATCCCAGACCGCGCCATCGAGTACATCAGACGAGACGCGCCGAGAAGCAGCGAGTTCCAGGAGGTGAGAATTCCGGCGATACCTCCTGCGATCAGGATCTTCGCCATGAAATCGCTGCCGAACAGCTCACCGAATGCGTCGGCGGTGACAATGTCGGCCTCGGCGAGCCGACTCGCGGGCATTGCCGACGAGGTGGTCACGATAACGATCAGATAGAAGATCGTCGCCAGGATCACGGCGACGACGACCAGGCGCCCGATCTGTCGGGCCGGCACGTTCACTTCCTCCGCGGACTGGGGGATGACGTCGAACCCGACGAACAGGAAAGGCACCACGACCAGAACAGCGAAGAAGCCGGCCGCGCCACCGGTGAACAGTGGTTTCATATCGGCGGTCGACCCGCCAGTGAACGCTCCGACGATCAGCAGTAGGGCGATGACCAGAAGCAATAGCACCACGAAGGTCTGGGCGACGCTGGCCGTTTTGACCCCGAGGATGTTGATTGTGGTGATGACGATTGCCGCGAGGGCACCGACCAGTGCCCACGTGAGATGAACTTCGCTGCCCGCGACCTCCCACAGCCGGACGTGGTTCAGGTCGGGGAACAGATACAACGCCGTTCTGGGTAAAGCGACCGCCTCGAAAGCCACGATGGTCACGTAGCCGCCGACGATGCCCCAGGAGCCGATGAACGACCACCGGGGGCCCATACCGCGAAGGAGAAAGTTGTGTTCACCACCGGCTTTGGGCATCGCGGCGGTGAGTTCGGCGTATGTCAGACCGACCACAGCCATGATCACGCCGCCGGCGGTCATCGCGAGCACGGCACCCAACGTGCCGGCGGAGCCGATCCAGTCCCCGGTGAGCACCACCCAGCCGAAACCGATCATGGCTCCGAAACCCAGGGCCAACACATCCCAATTGCCGAGCACCTTCAATAGGGACGAATCCTCGGGCCGCTCGGCCGTTTTCGTGTCCATCACACGCTCGCCTTCCCTGGTTCGTGTCGGCTGCCGCTCGGGGCTGACTTCACGCTAAGGCCTCCGATTGAAGCCCGTGCCCAAACGGCGTCGCTTTCGGACCAGCGAGGCGACAAGGTCGTTGATGTTCCTCACCCGGGGACGCTTGCTCCCGGGTGCACGGATCCCATCGACGCAGTGCTGCGCTTCCCGACGCTGGGTCGATGGCCGCTAGACAACCTCGCTAATCGGCCAGTAACCGGTTGGCGCACGCAATGACCGCGCGCAACGCCGAGTCGGTCGGGTCGTCGGACCATCCCATCGCCCACCGGTCGCTGCCGTCGCGGCTGCCGCGGATGAAGGTCGCCGTGTGCTCGCCTGCGGGCAGTTGATGGAACGCGACCATCTCGACGGCGACACCCCGGGCGTGGAGCATCTCTGTCAGCGCTGCGACGGGTCCGCACGCTGCTGCGCGCGAGGTGCCGATGGTGTCTCCGAGCGCCAGCGTCGCCTGATAGTTGCGGGCCTGCGGGCCCAGTCGGCCCGATGGACGCTCGCCGTCGGTGCAGGCCCACTGTCCCAGTCTGAGCGGACCGGCCGACGGTGCGTACTCGTCGACGAACTCGTCGAACGTCTTGGTTTCGGCCGATTCGCGCAGCGGGCGCGGCATCCGGCCGTCAACGTAGGCAGCGAACGGCATCGACGCAGAGAGTATCGACGAAGAGGGTGAGGTGGTGGCGACTGGGGAGTTCATGTGCCGGCCTTCTGATCCGAAGAAAATCGACCGACGAAGTAGCGACGACCCACAGCGAGGGGTCGGTCAGGATCAGACCCCGCTGCGGGTTGCTACTACGAGTCGCCTCGGCACGACAGCGATGCTAGACCCCCGGCCTTGATTCGTGCAAACAGTTTCCGTCGGACAAGATGTGCCGAGTGTCTTGGTCGCATGCGGTGCTGCTGTTCGCGGCCGGAATCCTCGGCGGGCTGTGCGGCAGCATCGCGGGGCTGGCGTCTGTGGCGACGTATCCGGCCCTGCTGCCGACGGGTCTGCCGCCGGTGACCGCGAACGTCACCAACACCGTGTCGCTGGTCTTTACAGGCGTCGGGTCGATCTGGGGATCGCGGCCTGAGCTCCGAGGGCAGGGCGCTTTCCTCAAACGAATCCTGCCGTTCGCCGCCGTCGGCGGCATCGCCGGCGCGGTCCTGCTGCTGTCCACACCGGATGAAGGATTCGAAAAGGTCGTCCCCGTCCTGCTGGGGTTCGCATCGCTGGCAATTGTGCTGCCGGTGCGACCGAGCCGAGACGGACGGATCGCCAAGCCCCGGCGCGCGCTCGCCCTGCAGGGCATCGCGGTCTTCGCGGTCTGCATTTACGGCGGCTACTTCGGGGCCGCGGCGGGTGTCCTGCTGCTCGCACTGTTCCTGCGCATCGGCGGTGAGACACTGGCACATGCCAACGCCGCCAAGAACGTTGTGCTCGGCGCCGCCAACGGCGTTGCCGCGCTGATCTTCGCCGCGGTGGCACCCGTTCAGTGGCCCGCCGTCGTCGCGCTCGGCCTCGGCTGCCTGGTGGGCGGCCGACTCGGTCCGATTGTCGTGCGACATACACCCGACAAACCGATGCGGATCGCGATCGGGATCGCAGGCCTCTCGCTCGCCGTCAAGCTCGGCTTCGACGCCTACCGATGATCACGAAAGACCGGTCACAGAAAAGGGTTGTCGCCCTTGGACACCCTGGTACCGAGCTCGATGAGATTCTCCGCCGAGGTGTGCAGGCGCTCGCCCGCTTCGGCGCTGGCCTGCCCGGCCAGGTAGCGCGACCACGTTCCTTCGATGACGATCGCGAGTTTGAAACAGGCCATCGCGATGTACCAGTCCAGCCGAGAAGTACGGCGACCGTCAGCAGCGCGATAGGCCTCGATCAGTTCCGACCGTGTCGCGAGCCCGCCCAGAGCGGCCAGCGCAGAGCCCGCATCGATCGGGTTGGGCCCGTCGGGCCAGCAGACCAGCATCCACCCGACATCGAGCAGCGGGTCGCCGACGGTGCACATCTCCCAGTCGATGAAGGCCGCCAACTCGGGCACGTCGCGCCGCAGCAGGACGTTGTTGAGGTGGCAGTCCCCGTGCATGATTCCGGGCTCGGTGTCGTCGGGGCGTTGCGAATCCAGCCATTCGGCGAGCACATGTACCGAGGGGAACGATTCGGGTGCGTAGTTGTCGTGGCGATAGCTCTCCAGCAGACGCATGAACTGCGGAACCTGGCGCGCGAGAAAGGATCCCGGCCTTTTCAGGGCGGCCAGCGGACTGCCTTCCCACGAAACCCTGCCCAGGGCTGCCAGACTGCCCGCGTATGACAGGCCGACGCGGTGACGCATGCCCGCGTCGCGCACGTAAGCGTCGTCGACCTCGGTGCCCGGGTTGAAACCGTCGATCGATTCCATGAGGTAGAAGACGACCCCGAGCACGTCGAGGTCCTCACATCCGGCGATCAGACGCGGGTGCGGCACGTCGGTGCCCTTCAGTGTCTGCAGCACCGCGATCTCGCGCCGCATGGTGTTGTCGCTCGTCGGCCTGGGATGCGGCGGCGGTCGGCGCAGGACCATCGGTGTCCCATCGACATCCAGGCGCACGACGATGTTCTGCGACCCACCTGTCAGCGGCTCGACGTCAGACACGGCCGTCCCGATCCCGGCCCGACGGATCCAATCCTGCAGCGCATCCTGGTCGGCATCCGACAGCGTCACCTCCACTGGCATGGCGCCATCGTGTCAGGTTCTGCGACCGCCGGTTCGCAATTACGGCTCCAGTGTCCCGCAGGGCTGCACACCCTCGCCAAACATGGAATCGGGCGCGCCCCCGGACGCATTGCGTCGCTCGGCGCGCCCGATCACCGCTACTTGGGGGCGAAGCGCTGCCCGGCGTCCAGTCGCAGACACTGGCCGTTGAGCATCGGATTCTCGACGATCGCGATCGCCAGCTTGGCGTACTCCTCGGGCTTGCCGAGGCGCTTGGGGAACGCCGCATCCTTGGTGAGCACGGTGGCGTACTCGTCCGGGATACCTTCGGTGAGGCCGGTGGCGAACAAGCTCGGGGCGATCGCGAGCGCACGGATGCCGAGGCTGCCCAAATCGCGAGCCATGGTCAGGCACATGCCGGCGATGGCCGCCTTGGAGGCCGTGTAGGCCAGCTGACCGATCTGGCCTTCGAACGCCGCGATCGACGCCGTGTTGATGATGACACCTCGCTCCTCGGCCTCGTCATCGACCGGGTCGTTCTTCGACATGTGCCACGCAGCCAATCTGCTGACGTTGAAGGTGCCGATCAGATTCAAGTCGATGCTCTTGCGGAAAGAGTCCAGGCTGTGCGGCCCGTCCTTCTTGACGGTGCGCTCAGCAATGCCGCCACCGGCGGTGGTGACGGCGATGTGCAGCCCACCGAGACCCTCGACCGCGGCGTTGATCACGGATTCTGCGCCGTCGAAGTCGGTGATGTCGACCTCGTGGAATGTGCCACCGATCTGATCGGCGACTTCCTTGCCCTTGGACTGCGGACGGTCCAGGATGGCCACGCTCGCGCCGCGCTTGGCCAAAGCCTCCGCGGTCGCCCGCCCAAAGCCTGACGCACCACCGACGACGATGGCCTTCTTGCCCTCGATCTCCATCTACTCCCTTTCGCCAACTTTCCAATACATGGACGATCTGTAAAGCCCACATGCAACCTAGCCGATGACATCTTTCGGTAAGGATTTCGGGTTATCCACACCGGTAACTTGGGCGGTATGACGACTCTCGGTGCCAAGGCGATGGGCGGCGTCGCCGCGGCAGCGGTGGCCGTCGGCGTGGCCCAGCTGGTAGGCGCCGCCTTCGGTCCCGAAGCCGACGTACGCACCGCGGTCGGCTCATCGGTCATCGAACTAACCCCAGGCCCCGTCAAAGAGTGGGCCATCGACACGTTCGGCACCGCGGACAAGCTCTTCCTGTCGGTCATGGTCCTCCTGACGATTGCCGTGATCGCCGCGCTGGCGGGGATGGCCGAGTCCAAACGCAGACCGATCGGCAGCACGGCGATCGTGGCGGCCGGCGGCGTGGGGTGCGCCGCGGTGCTGTCGCGCGCCGGGGCGACCCTGCTCGACATCGTGCCCACGCTGGTCGGCGCGGCGTGTGGGGTGGCGGTCCTGCGCTTCCTGGTCTCAGGCCGGTTCGATGAGGAGCGAGACGAACGCGACACGGACCCGGGCAGACGACTGTCCCTCATGACACTCGGGTTGCTCGGCGTGGGCGTGGCCAGCGGTGTCGTCGGTGTCGTGATCAGCCGGCTGACGTCCTCGGTGGCAGGCGACCGCGACGCGTTCGCACTTCCCCGAATCGACACGCCGGCACCGCCCATCCCGGATTCGGTGCAGCCACAAGGCGTCGCGCTGCCCTCGTTCGTCACGAGCAACGACGATTTCTACCGTATCGACACCGCGTTGTCGGTACCGCAGCTCAGCCGCACGGACTGGCAGTTGCGAATCCACGGCATGGTCGACCGAGAGGTCATTCTCCGCTACGAGGACCTGGACCGGTTCGAGGTCGTCGAGAAAGTGGTGACCCTGACGTGTGTCTCCAATCCCGTTGGGGGTGACTTGATCTCGAACGCGGTCTGGACCGGTTACCGGGTCAAGGACATCCTGGCCGAGGCCGGCGTGCGCTCCGATGCCGACATGGTGCTGTCGATGTCTGTCGACGGATGGACCGCAGGCACCCCGGTAGAGGCGCTCACCGGCGAGGACGCGCTGCTCGCGGTCGGCATGAACGGCGAGCCGCTGCCGATCGAACACGGGTACCCCGCCCGCCTGGTGGTGCCGGGCTTATACGGATACGTCTCGGCGACCAAGTGGGTCACAGACTTGGAGCTCACTCGGTTCGACCGCGCGGAGGCGTACTGGACGCGGCTGGGCTGGTCGCCGCGAGGTCCGATCAAGACAGAGTCGCGCATCGACATTCCCCGCAGCGGTGAGGACGTCGCACTCGGACCTGTGACGTTCGGGGGTGTCGCGTGGGCGCAGAACCGCGGCGTGCGCAACGTCGAGGTACAGATCGATGACGGCCCATGGGAGCAGGCGGCGCTGGGCGACAGTTACTCCGGGGACACCTGGCGGTTGTGGAGCTTCCCGTGGGAGGCCCGCGAGACCGGGTTCCACAAGATCACGGTCCGCGCCACCGACAACTCCGGCTACACGCAGACCTCGGAACGGGTCGACCCTGTCCCTGACGGCGCAACCGGCTGGCATTCCATCACCTTCGCCGTCAGGTGACATGTCGGCGGCGCATGCCAAAGTGGTGACGTGCTGCTGATCGATGTCGCCCGCACCTCCGCCGAGGTCGCGGCCACGTCAGCGCGCCTGGCGAAGATCGCCCGGATTGCCGACGTACTGCGGCTGGCCGACGACGGGGACGACGTACGAGTCGTGGTGTCGTGGCTGTCGGGTGAGCTCACGCAGCGCCAGATCGGGGTCGGCTGGGCATCGCTGCGCTCCGTACCGGAGCCTGCGGCCGAGCCGTCGCTGATGGTCGCCGACATCGACGCCAGGTTCGGTGAGATCGGCCGTACGACGGGCAAGGGCTCGCAGGCACGCCGCACGGAACTGCTCGCCGCGCTGTTCGCCGCAGCGACCGATGTCGAGCAGACCTTCCTGCGCCGCTTGCTCGGCGGGGAGCTGCGCCAGGGCGCGCTTATCGGCGTGATGGCCGATGCTGTCGCCAAAGCGGCCGAGTTGCCTGCCGCCGCGGTGCGCAGAGCCGCGATGTTGGGCGGTGACCTGCCCGCGGTGGCCGCCGCCGCGCTGGCGGGCGGAGAGAGCGCGCTCGAGCAGTTCACGCTGCAGGCGGGCAAGCCGGTCGGGCCGATGCTGGCCCAGACCGCGACCGGCGTCGCCGACGCTCTGGAACGGCTCGGCGGCACCGCAATGTTCGAGGCGAAGCTCGACGGCGCCCGCGTGCAGATTCACCGCCGCGGCGAGTCGGTGTCGATCTTCACGCGCAGCCTCGACGACGTCACCGCGCGCCTGCCTGAGGTGGTCGAGGCGTCCCTGGCGCTCCCGGTCACGGATCTCATCGCCGACGCCGAGGCGATCGCGTTGAGAGCCGACGGGCGTCCGCACCGATTCCAGATCACCGCGAGCCGATTCGGGCGACGCGGCGGGATCTCGGAGGGACATAACCAGAAGCTGTCGGTGTTCTTCTTCGACCTCCTCCACGTCGACGGCGTCGACCTGCTCGATCTCCCGGCGGCAGACCGCATCGCCAAACTCGACGCGATCGTGCCGGCCACCCAGCGCGTCGACCGCCTGGTCACGTCGGATTCCGAACGCGCGCAAGCCTTTCTCGACACCACGCTGGCCGCCGGCCACGAAGGGGTGATGGCGAAGTCGCGTACAGCGCCTTATGAGGCCGGCCGGCGTGGCGCCGGGTGGCTGAAGGTCAAGCCCGTCCACACCCTCGACCTCGTGGTACTCGCGGTCGAGTGGGGTTCTGGGCGACGCACGGGCAAGCTGTCCAACATTCATCTCGGCGCCCGCGACCCCGAAACCGGGGGTTTCGTGATGCTCGGCAAGACGTTCAAGGGCATGACCGACGAGATGCTGGCCTGGCAGACCGACAGGTTTCTGGAGATCGCGGACGGACCGACCGACAGTTACGTCGTCAAGGTCCGCCCGGAGCAGGTCGTCGAGATCGCGTTCGACGGATTGCAGACTTCCACGCGCTATCCCGGCGGTATGGCGCTGCGGTTCGCCAGGGTGCTGCGCTATCGCGGCGACAAAACGGCCGCCGAGGCCGACACCATCGACACCGTGCGAACGCTCTACGAGCGCGCCAATTGACCCTTAGTACGGGGTTTCTGCACATCCTGTGAACGTCCGATGACAGTATCGGACACGGCAGGAAACACAGTCGAGCCGACGAGGGAGAGACTGAGCGATCATGGCCATACCCACCGCCGCGTCATCGGAGCGATTCGAAGAGGTCGACGGCGACATCACCTATATACGCACGGACAAAGACCTGCCGCCGGTGGCGATCATCGACCGCTCGCCGATCACCACCAAACACAAGATCATTTTTGCGGTCGTCGCGGTGCTCGGCGCGATCGCGTGGGCGATGATCGCCTTGTTCCGCGGCGAGACAGTCAACGCGGTCTGGTTCGTCATCGCCGCGTTCTGCACCTACGTGATCGGATTCCGGTTCTACGCGCGGCTGATCGAGATGAAGGTCGTCAAGCCGCGCGACGACAATGCCACGCCGGCAGAGGTTTTCGAGAACGGCACCGACTACATGCCCACCGACCGGCGGGTGCTCTACGGGCACCACTTCGCCGCGATCGCCGGGGCGGGACCGCTCGTCGGTCCGGTCCTGGCGACCCAGATGGGTTATCTGCCAGGCGCGATCTGGATCATCATCGGCGCCGTCGTCGCCGGATGCGTGCAGGACTACCTGGTGCTGTCGATCTCGGTGCGGCGCCGGGGCCGTTCCCTGGGCCAGATGGCGCGCGACGAGCTCGGTGTCGTCGGCGGCGTCGCGGCGATCGTCGGCGTGCTGGTGATCATGGTGATCCTGCTCGCGGTGCTCGCGCTCGTCGTTGTCAACGCGCTCTCCGAGAGCCCGTGGGGCGTCTTCTCGATCGCGATGACGATCCCGATCGCGATCTTCATGGGCCTGTATCTGCGCTTCCTGCGGCCCGGCCGCGTCTCCGAGGTCTCGCTGATCGGCGTGGCCCTGCTGCTGCTCGCGGTCGTGGCGGGCGGCTGGGTGGCCGAAACGTCCTGGGGTGTCGAGTGGTTCACGCTGTCGAAGGTGGCCCTGTCGTGGTGCATCATCATCTACGGCCTCGCGGCGTCGGTGCTGCCGGTGTGGCTGCTGCTCGCCCCGCGCGATTACCTGTCGACGTTCATGAAGGTCGGCACCATCGCGTTACTCGCGGTCGGCATCCTGTTGGCCCGCCCTGTGATGGAAGCCCCCGCTATCTCGTCGTTCGCCAGTAGCGGCACGGGGCCGGTCTTCGCGGGTTCGCTGTTCCCGTTCCTGTTCATCACCATCGCGTGCGGCGCGCTGTCGGGTTTCCACTCACTGATCTCGTCTGGCACCACCCCGAAGCTGCTCGAAAAAGAAAGCCAGATGCGGCTCATCGGGTACGGCGGCATGCTGACCGAGTCGTTCGTCGCGATCATGGCGTTGATCACCGCGGCAATCCTCAACCAGCATCTGTACTTCGCGATGAACGCTCCGGCCGCGTCGACCGGAACCACTGCCCAGAGCGCCGCCGACTACGTCAACGGACTCGGCCTCTCGGGTGACCCGATCACCGCGCAGGAGATCGACGATGCCGCCAAGGGCGTCGGCGAGAGTTCCATCGTGTCCCGAACCGGCGGTGCTCCGACGCTGGCCTTCGGAATGTCGGAAGTCCTGCACAAGGTGTTCGGTGGTGAAGCTCTCAAAGCGTTCTGGTACCACTTCGCGATCATGTTCGAGGCCCTGTTCATCCTGACCACTGTCGACGCGGGCACCCGCGTCGCGCGATTCATGCTCTCCGACGGTCTCGGTAATCTCGGCGGACCGCTCAAGAAGTTGCAGAACCCCAGCTGGCGCGTCGGCGCGTGGATCTGCAGCGTCATCGTTGTTGCCGCGTGGGGGTCCATTTTGCTGATGGGCGTCACCGACCCGCTCGGTGGCATCAACACTCTCTTCCCGCTGTTCGGCATCGCCAACCAGCTGCTGGCCGCGATCGCGCTCACGGTGGTGACCGTGGTAATCATCAAACGCGGACTGCTGAAATGGGCGTGGATACCCGGGATTCCGCTGCTGTGGGATCTCGTCGTCACGATGACGGCGTCATGGCAGAAGATCTTCTCGGGAGACCCGAAGGTCGGGTACTGGACTCAGCACTTCCAATACCGCAACGCCAGGGACGCGGGCCAGACCAGCTTCGGGGCGGCCAAGGATGCCGGCCAGCTCGACGCCGTCATCCGCAATACCTTCATCCAGGGCACACTGTCGATCATCTTCGCCGTACTCGTCGTCGTCGTTTTCGTGGCCGGAGTCATGGTGGCGCTCAGAGCCATTCGAGGCACGGGAACGCCTCTCGCCGAAGATGCCCCGGTACCGTCACGCATGTTCGCCCCGTCGGGCATGTTGATGACCAAGGCGGAGAAGGAGGTGCAGAGACAATGGGATTCACAAACGGACGCGCACGCCAGGCCCTCGGTCAGGTCGGGTGGTACTGGAAGTCACTGATGGGTGACAACCACTACCAGCGCTACCTCGAGCACCACGCCAGGACCCACGCCGAAGAAGAGGCGATGTCCGAACGCGAGTACTGGCGGCACCGTCACGCCGCGGCGGACGCCAATCCGGGCGCCCGCTGCTGCTGACCGTCGCGCTAAACTGTTGGCCATACGGTAAGCACCCACAGAACGGGACGGGCCATGAACAAAGACGACATGATCCTGATCAGCGTTGACGACCACGTCGTCGAGCCGCCCGACATGTTCAAAAACCACCTCCCGAAAAAGTACCTGGATGAGGCGCCGCGGCTGGTGCACAACGAAGATGGCTCGGACACATGGCAATTCCGCGACGTGGTCATCCCGAATGTGGCGTTGAACGCGGTGGCGGGCCGCCCCAAAGAGGAGTACGGTCTCGAACCTCAGGGGCTCGACGAGATCCGGCCCGGCTGCTGGAAGGTCGACGAGCGGGTCAAGGACATGAACGCCGGCGGCATCCTCGGCTCGATCTGTTTCCCGTCGTTCCCCGGCTTCGCGGGACGCCTGTTCGCCACCGAGGATCCGGCGTTCTCGCTGGCCCTGCTTCAGGCCTACAACGACTGGCATGTCGAGGAGTGGTGCGGCGCCTACCCGGCGCGCTTCATCCCGATGACGCTCCCGGTCATCTGGGACGCCGAAGCGTGTGGAAAGGAGATCCGCCGCAACGCCGAACGCGGCGTCCACGCGCTGACATTCTCGGAAAATCCGGCCGCCATGGGATATCCGAGCTTTCATGACGACTACTGGACGCCGGTATGGGAGGCGCTCGTCGACACCGACACGGTCATGAACGTCCACATCGGCTCGTCGGGCAAGCTCGCCATCACCGCCCCCGACGCGCCGATGGACGTGATGATCACCCTGCAGCCGATGAACATCGTGCAAGCCGCCGCTGATCTGTTGTGGTCGGCACCGGTGAAGAAGTATCCGGATCTCAAAATCGCGCTGTCAGAAGGAGGCACGGGCTGGATCCCCTACTTCCTGGAACGCGCCGACCGCACCTACGAGATGCATTCGACGTGGACGGGGCAGGATTTCGGGAAGCAGAAGCCCTCCGAGGTGTTCCGGGAGCACTTCCTGACCTGCTTCATCTCCGACCCGGTGGGGGTCACACTGCGCAACGACATCGGCATCGACAACATCTGCTGGGAAGCCGACTATCCGCACTCGGATTCGATGTGGCCCAATGCCCCTGAGGAACTCGATGCGGTCCTCAAAGCCCACAACGTCACCGATGACGAGATCAACAAGATGACCTACGAGAACGCGATGCGCTGGTACCACTGGGACCCCTTCGCCCACATTCCGAAGGACCAGGCGACCGTCGGGGCGCTGCGCAAAGCCGCCGAGGGTCACGATGTTTCGATCAGGGCCTTGTCGCACCACGAGAAGGGCACCCGCGGAGACGCGCTGCATGCCGCGGCCCGCGGCAACTCCGGCGACTGATCAACCGCCGAAACTGCATTCCGCGCGGCACTTCGCGCGAAATGGTCACGCGGAATGCAGTTTCGGCGGGATCAGCCACTCAGCGAGTAACGGATCGGGAGGTGTTTGAGCCCGCCGACGAAAATCGTCGCGGTGTGCTCGGGCGCGCCTGCGAGCTCCACCGACTTCAGCCGGGGCAGCAGCTCTGCGTAAAAGCTGTTGATCTCCATGCGCGCGAGTGCCGCGCCCAAACAGAAGTGCACGCCGTAGCCGAACGCCACGTGTTTGTTGGGATCTCTGCCGACATCGAACCGGAACGGGTCGGCGAAGACGTCCTCGTCGCGATTTCCCGACGGGTAGGACAGCAGCACCGACTCGCCCGCCCCAATGGGCACGTCTCGAATGACGGTGTCCTGCTGTGCGGTTCGCATGAACTCCTTGACCGGGGTGACCCAGCGGATCATCTCCTCGACCGCCAACGGGAGCAGCTCCAGATTCTGTTGGAGCCGCTGCAGCTGGTCGGGGTTCTCGCACAGCGCCTGAAGCCCGCCGGAGATTGTCGCGCTGGTGGTGTCGTGCCCTGCCGTTGCCACGATCAGGTAGTAGGACACCGTGTCTATGTCGGACAACGGTTCGCCGTCGATGCGGGCGTTGGCGATCGCCGATGCGAGGTCCTCGGTGGGCTGCGCGCGCCGCGCGGCGGTGATGTCGTTGAAGTAGGTGAACATGTCGAACAGCGCGAGCCCTCGCTCTTCCATCGTCACGCCGCGCTGCAGTTCGGCGTCGTCGTTGCCGAACAGCTCCTGGGTGTAGGTCAGCATGCGGGGGAAGTCGGACTCCGGGATGCCGAGCAGCGACATGATGACGTAGAGGGGGAAGTTGACCGCCACCTCCTGCACGAAGTCGCACTCACCGCCGCGGTCGGCCATCTGGTCGACGAACGACTTGGCCAGCTCGTCGACGCGAACCTTCAACGCGCGCATGGCCTTCGGCCGGAACCAGTCGGCTCCGATCGCCCGGATCTTGCGATGCTGGGGGTCGTCCATGTGGATCAGCGTGCTGATCGCCATGGCCGCGTGCTGCGCATCACCCTCGGCCGTGGTGAGCACCGGCCTCGGCGAGTTGGTGAAGGTCGCGTTGTCACGCTCGATGGCCATGATGTCAGCGTGCTTGGTGATCGCCCAGAACGGGTTGTACCCCTCGGCGTCGACCCACGACACGGGCGCGTTGGCCCGCAGGTGTCGCATTGCCGCATGCAGTCGCTGTTCGTCGGCGTATGCGGTCGGGTCGGCGAAGACCTTGCCCGCCTCGTCGGCTACTCGCACGGTCATGGGCTGCTCTCCTCACGTTGCAACTCTGAAACGAGATCCATCACCGTCGCTTCGTCTACAGACGGCGGGAAGCCCACGAGGACTCGGTCGATCAGCCCGTCGCACCGCCCCCGGATCGCGCGGACTACACTGTCGAGCGGGGCGACGACAGCGAATTCCGCAAGCATCGTGTCGTCGATCAGCGAGCCCATCGCGTCCCATTGCCCCTCGCGCGAGAGCCGGTGCAATTCGGTTTGCAGGTCGCCCCAGCCGTGCAGTTCGAGCACGCCACGATAGGCGGGCGTCGAGGCGTAGAAGGCGATCTGCTTGCGGGTCGCGACGGCGTTCTGCGTGAGCTCGGCCTCGTCGCGGCCGGTCACCACGAACAGCGGGCTGGCCACCTCGACGTCGCGCCGTTGCCTGCCGGCCCGTTCGATCCCTCGCGTCAGCGTCGGAATGGTGACGTCGCGGAAGTATCGCTGTGTCGAGAAGGCATGGGCGATAAGGCCGTCGGCAACCTCACCGCACATCTCGGTCATCCGGTCGCCCACAGCGGCGACGAAGACTTTGGGGTGGCCATGGGGGTGCGGCTGCGGCACGAACATCGGCGTCATCAGGGTGTGCGTGTAGAACTCGCCGTCGAATGCCAGACGCGTACCGTCGCGCCAACATTCCCAGATAGCGTGCAGCGCAAGCACGAACTCGCGCATTCGGGCGACAGGCTTGCTCCACGACATGCTGAACCGCTTCTCGATGTGCGGTTTGATCTGCGAGCCAAGCCCCAGCAGCAGCCGGCCCTCGGAGTATTCCTGGAGATCCCAGCCGATCTGCGCCACGGTCATCGGGTTGCGCGCGAAGGCCACCGCGATGCTGGTGCCCAGTTGGATGCGACTGGTGTGCTCTGCAGCCAGTGCCAATGGCAGGAAGGGGTCGTGATTGATCTCCGCCGTCCAGCAACCGTCGTAGCCCCGGCGTTCGAGCGTCTCCGCGGCGGCGGGAACGTGTGACAGTCGACTGACGACGGCAGCGTCGACCTTGAGGCCGCCGTCCGCACCCATGGTGGATGAAGCTACAGTAAGCGATTCAGTATGGTCAACGTTGCACGTGGCGCGCCGTTGAGGACAGGAGTCTGCGCATGGCCAAGGCCGAGGATTGGGCGGAAACACTCGACGAGTTGAACCGCCGTCGCGACCATTCCCGAAGCATGGGAGGCGACCAACGGCTCGCCAAGCATCACGGCAAGGGAAAGCTCGACGCGCGCGCCCGGATTGCCCACCTGCTGGACAAGGGCTCCTTCCGCGAATTCGGCACGCTTGTCGGCGGGGACATCGCGGCCGACGGAATCGTCGCCGGTTCCGGCCTCATCGACGGCAGGCCCGTGATGGTCGGCGCAGAGGACTTCACCACACTCGCGGGCAGTATCGGCCCTGGCGGCAACGCCAAGCGGTACCGGCTTGCCGAACTCGCGCTGCGGGATCGTGTTCCGATGGTGATGCTGTTGGAGGGCGCCGGTTTCCGGCCCAGCGGCGAGCACTATGGCCGCACCCCCACCGATCTGCTGGCGCAGGCCCAGTGCTCGGGAAAGGTGCCGACCGTCAGCGGACTGTTCGGACCCTCCGCGGGGCACGGCGCACTTGTCGCCCCGGTCTGCGACTGGACGATCATGACGACCCAGGGCGCGATCTTCACGGCAGGACCGCCCGTGGTCAAAGAGTCCACCGGCGAGGAGATTTCGAAGGAGGACCTTGGCGGGCCCGCCGTCGCGCTGGCCAGCGGGGTGATCCACAACCTCGGCCAGGACGACGCCGCGGTGCTCGACGATATCCGGCGCTACCTGTCCTACTTCCCGCTGAGCGCATGGTCGTATCCGGCGTCGGCTCCGGCGAGCGAGGCCACGGGACGCCGGTCGACGCCGGAGCTGCTGGAGATCGTGCCGCGGGGCAACCGCCAGGTCTACGACATGCGCGCGGTCCTCGACGTCGTGTTCGACGACACCGACTGGTTCGAGGTGCAACCGAAGTTCGGGCCGGCGATGATCACCGCGCTCGCGCATCTCGGCGGCCATCCGGTAGCGGTGGTGGCCAACCAGCCCAAGGTGCTCGCAGGGTCCATCGACGCCGACGCCGCGGACAAGGCAGCGCATTTCATCATGGTCGCCGACGCGTTCCACCTGCCGATCGTGTTCCTTGCCGACAACCCGGGGATGCTGCCGGGCAGCCGCTCCGAGAAGACCGGCGTGTTGCGCAGCGGTGCACGGATGTTCGCGGCTCAGACCGCGGCGACGACACTGAAGCTGCATGTGACGCTGCGCAAGGCATACGGGTTCGGCTCGATGGTGATGTCGCTGCTCGGATTCGACAATCAGAGCGCGACCTTCGCCTACCCGGGCGCCACGATGGGCGCGATGAGTGCGGCCGCATTGAGCAAGGCCTCACACGCCACGGAGGACATCGAGGCCAAGCTACGCCAGGCCGAGGTGGACGCGTCGTTCCGCTCGGCCGGGCACCTCGGCTTCGACGACCTCATCCACCCGGAAGAGACCCGCGACGTACTCCTCGATGCGCTGGAGCGAGGGCTCTACAGCCGCCAGGCGGCAGCACAACCGGTGACCCGAACCACCATCACCCCCTAGCCCCTCGCGATTTCGACGTGTCTGGTCGCGCTCCGCGCGACTCAGCACGCCGAAATCACTACGCGCTGGCGCGGTAGGCGGTGATGATCGGTTCGAGTTCGTCGGGTGTGGCGCCGTGCATGATGACCGCGTCGGCGCCGTAGTCGAATTCCTTGCGCACGCGGTCCACGCACTGCTGCGCCGACCCGGTCGCCGAGGGCTCCAACCACTCGTCAGGGATGAGCGTCGCGATGTGCTCGATCTGCTCGGCGGTGGCCTTGTGGTCGATGCCGCCGGGAATCGACTGCACCACCGTGTCATCCCGGAACCGTTGCAAGACCGCAGGATCCCAGCCGTTGGTGTTCACCAGAAGATCACCGTAGCCCTGCAGGTAGGTGGCCAGCCGGGCAACGGTCTTCTTCAGCCGCAGCTCTTCGGGCAGGTGATCGCCGACCGTGGCAAAGCACGACCACACCCGAACCGATGCCGGATCGCGGCCGGCCTGCTCGGCAGCGTCCTTGACCGTCTTGACGGCGCGCTGCAGGGTTTCCGGTGTGAAGTAGGTGTGCAGGATGACGTCGTCGAACTCACGCCCACCCAGCGCGAGCGTCTGGGGACCGAACGCGACGATCGCCAGCCGGATGTCTTCGCGGAACTCGGGATCGAGGAACAGCACCTGATACTTGCCGATCGGACCGTCGTGGTTGAAGATCAGCTCGCCGTGCCAGAGTCTGCGCATCACCTGCGCGAAATCCTCCATCTGCGCGGTGGTCACCGCGGGCACGCCGAAGGCGTGGTACATCGCCGCGATTCCGCGGCCCAACCCCAGCGTGAACCGGCCCCCGGAGAGCCGGTGCATGGTTGTCGCCCACGATCCGGTGATCAGGGGGTGACGCGTGTTGTGGTTGGTCGCCGCGGTCGCGATCTGCATGCGGCTGGTCACCGCCAGCGCGGCACCGGTCAGCGACGAAGCTTCCTTGACGTTCCAGCGTTCGGAGATGAAACCGGTGCCGAAGCCGAGCTCCTCGCCACGGCGGGCCTCGTCCATCAGGATGGCGGGCCCCTCACCGCCGGCACCCGCCAGCAGGTAGAAGCCCAGTTCGTCCAAGGTGCGCGTCATGACCAGATCCCTTGCTTGTAGCCGCAATTCCAGACTTCGGTGATCCTGCCATCGACCACACGGAAGATCTCCATACTCGCCACGGTGGTCTCGGTACCGTCCTTGAGCCTCATCGGTGACTGGTACACGATCGCGACGTGTTCCCCGTCGTCGCCGGCGACCACGAGGTTGAGGTCGAAGCGAATGGACTCGAACATGTCCCAGTGATCGACCACGCGTGCGACGGCCTGCTCGTGCGTCAGCGTCGTGGACTCCCCCACGTCGTGGCGGATGACGCGTTCACCGAGCAGTTCGTCGGCCAGGGCGAAGTCACGCTCGTTCCACACGATCAAGTTGTACTGCTCCACCACCTCGCGGGCGGAACGCGTCACGAGAACACCTCCGTCGGGTCGATCGCCTACCAGTGGATCATGGCCGCCGCGCTCATCAGCGACTGCGGGTCCGATCCTGACCCATCGAGCTGAGAAGCCGCTCTGAGGCTCTTTGCACGGACGGGGCGAAAAGATGCCCGACGTGGCTGCCGCGGTGCCAGTGCAGCTCGCCGCCCCAGCGTTCATGGAGCACCTCGGCCGGTTCGCGGCCGGCCATCTGGTCGTGTGACGCGCCGACGATCAGCCGCCGCTCGGTCGGCGCCGTCGGTTCGACCGATTGGTAGTCGAGCGCGGACATCATTTGTTCGACGACATCAGAGCGCAGGAGTGCGACGGTCTCGTCGACCGAAGGGCCCCAGCGGCCCAGGTGCGTGGCGATCATGGCATTGAGTCCGGAGATCGGCGTGAACACCGCGACGGCGTCGACCGGCTCCAGATGCGAAACCAACCCCGCGACAGGGCTTCCCATCGACACCCCGGCAACGGCAACCGTCGTGGCCTGTGGCCGCAACCACTGCACCAGTGCCCGCACCTCCGACACCACGCGCATCATTCCGGCGACGTTGGCCAGCGGATCCATCGTGGGATACGCCGGCCACGTCTGGCCCCGGACACCGCAGCCCGGCTGGACCGGCAGGGCGACGTTGACTCCGAGGCCCTCCTGGATGCGTCGCGCCCTGGCGAACAGCAGGTCGATGGGCTGCCCCTGTCCGGCGCCGTGCACCCACACCAGCCAGGGACGCCGATCGTCACCTGCCCGGCACAGGTGCACGACGGCGGTCGCCGGCCCCCCGAATCCGGCACGCACCAGCGACTCCGGGAGGTGGGGGTCGTGGTCGAACGTCATCTGCTCGTAGCTGCGATGTCCGAACCGACGCCGCTGCAGCGAGTTCACCCGCACGGGATCGGGGGCGGCATTCGCGCCCGCGACGCCGAGGGCGGACAGCTCGGATGCCGCCGGCGCGCACGAGCCCGGCGAACGCTCCAGCTTCGGCGGGGGCGCCGTCAGCGTCATGCCCGTCAGAGCCAGTTCGTCCAGCGTGACCTCACCCAGCCGGCGAAGGTCGCTCCACGAGAACGCATTCCAATCCCCCGATGCCGAAACCGCACGGTGCGCACGCGGTAGCACACCCGCGAAATCGGTGCCGATGCGCCAGATTCGCTCGGTGGTTCTCACGCGAGCTTGAACCCCGTGTAGCCGCCCGCGGCGATCTCGTCGCATCGCCGCCGATACTCGGGGATTCCGGCGGTATAGCCCATGTACGTGCGCTTCTTGCCTGGCACGTTGCCGCCGTTGTACCAGGAGTTGCACGACGGATGGACCAGGACGGTCGGTGCCACCAGTGCGGTGGCCTGCTCGATCCATTCGCGCTGCGCCTCCGGTAGCGCTTCGATGGTCCGGTGGCCGTGTTGGCGGAGATGGTCGATGCAGGAGCCGATCCATTCCACGTTCTGTTCCAGTGCGGCGACGAAATTTGATGCAGCAGAGGGACTTCCGGGACCCTGAATAGTGAACAGGTTCGGGAAGCCCGCCACAGCCAGCCCGAGGTAGCTCAACGGTCCCTCCGCCGCCCAGAAGTCACCCAACGACAGACCGTCGCGACCGCGGATATCGATGCGGCTCAACGCCCCGGTCATGGCATCGAATCCCGTGGCGTACACGATCACGTCGAGTTCATGCAGGCCCCCCTGAGTCTCGATACCCGCGGCGCGCACGGAGACGATCGGGTCGGAGCGCAGATCGACCAGGGTCACGCTGTCGCGGTTGTAGGTCTCGAAGTACCCCTGGTCGATGATCGGTCGTTTGCAGGCGAACGGGTGGCTCGGCGTCAGCGCCCTTGCTGTGTCAGGGTTTTCGACGATCCGCGCGATCGCCTCGCCGTAGAGTTCGGCCGCCATCCGGTTGGCTTCGATGTCGAAGAACAGGTCACCCCAGTTGAGCGCGCCCATGACGCCACCCTCCTCGACGGCGCGGGTCCGTTCTTCCCGCGAGGCCGACTTCAGCGGCGGTTTGGCGAGCATCTCGAGCAGGACAGAGAACGCGCTCAGCCGTGCCGCACCGACAGGGTGCTCACGCTGCGCGGCGCGGATCTCCGGATAGCGGGCCTTGAGGTCGTCGAGTTCCCCGGGCTCGAACCGGCGAACTTTCCACGGCAACGTGTAGGCCGGTGACCGCTGGAACACCGTGAGGTGCGCGGCCTCCCGGGCGACGACCGGAATCAACTGGACACCGGTGGACCCGGTTCCGATCACGCCGACCCGTAGACCGGTCAGGTCGATACCGCCTTCGGGCCATCGACTCGTGAACAGCGAGGTGCCGGTGAACGCGTCCATACCCGGGATCGTCGGCTCGAGCGGTACTGACAGGATTCCGGTGGCCGCGACGACGAACGGCGCGACGAACGAGTCGCCGGCATCTGTCGTCACGGTCCACTCCGATGCGTCCTCGTCGAAGATCATCGCGGCGACGTTCGTCCCGAACGAGATGTCGCGACGCAGGTCCAGCCGGTCGGCGACGAAGTTGAGGTACGCCTCGATCTCGGGCTGGGCGGGCATGGTCTCGGTCCACACCCACTCCTGCTGGATGGCCTCAGCGAAGCTGTACGAGTACTCGATGCTCTCGATGTCGCACCGCGCACCCGGATAGCGGTTGTACAGCCACGTCCCTCCAACGTTGCGCGCCTTCTCCAGCACCCGGACCCGGAGCCCGAGTTCACGAAGGTGATGCAGCGCGTAGAGGCCGGAGAAACCTGCACCGACGACGATCGCGTCATAGCGTGTGGGGTCACGTTCGATCGTCACTGTTCCTCCGGGCCCGCAATACTGTCGCTGTTACAGTATCCATGTCCACAGGACTGTGTGGTCGGATCCGAGGAGACGTCATGAAAGTTCCGTTCACCTGGAAAGTCACGGGATGGTTCATGATCGGGTGGTCGGCGGAGTTCGAGATCGGCGATGTGAAGGCGCTCAAGTACTTCGGGGAAGACCTCGCCGCCTACCGCGACGAGTCGGGCGCACTGCACGTCCTGGAGGCGCACTGCAAACACCTCGGCGCCCACATCGGCCACGGCGGCACCGTCGTCGGCGACTGCGTCGAGTGCCCGTTCCACGGGTGGCGGTGGGGTCCCGACGGTTCCAACACCTACATCCCGTACCAACCCGACCGCCCCAACCGCGGACTGACGCTTCGGTCGTATCCAGTGAAGGAGCAGTACGGCTGCGTCTTCATGTGGTACCAGCCGCACGGCAAGGAGCCGCAGTGGGAATTGCCCGACATCTTTCACAAATTCCCCCAGTTCGAGACCGACGCGAACGCCTACTACCGGCCATACCCCGAGTTCTCCCGTCGCGCCGACGCCATCCCGGTGCATCCGCAGATCGTCGCCGAGAACGGTCCGGACAGTTCACATTTCCGCTACGTGCATGGCGCGTCGGTGACACCGGTCTGCTTGCACTGGGAGAACGTCGACGAAGAATGGCGATTCTTGACCGGCTGGCCCGATGCCCGAAGCGACGACCCGGACAAGATGGCGCTGCGCATCCACAGCCATTTCTCGGGCCTGGGCTTCGCAATGAGCGCATTCGAAGGGTCATCGAATCACCGGCTCATCTTTGCCTGTACCCCCGTCGACGACGAGGTGTCCGACATGTTCTATTCGATCTGGTGGCCGAAGCTTCCTGGCGAGACCTCCGACGCACCGCCACCCGAGCTCATCGACAAGGTGGAACGGCAGTTTCTCAAGACGGTGTGGGAGGACTGCGATATCTGGCGCTATCAGAAGTACATCGAACATCCCGCGCTGGCGAAGATCGACGCCAGGCCGTACATGGCGTTGCGCAAGTGGGCACAGCAGTTCTACGAGGTACCCCCGGCTGGTGACCCGGTCGCCCACCGATGAGGATTCCCCTCACCGAATTGGCGGCGCCAGGGCACACCGCCCTGATCGCAGCGTGGTCCAGAGAATCATGAGTAGACAACTATTGCCCGACTGTATGCTCACGCGGCGAGCCCGTCTAGAGTCCATCGCATGACCGAGTCGATTCAGTTCACCGTCCCGGCCGCCGCCGACGCTGTCACGGCGGTCATCGGCGACCGCGAGTTCATCGTCCAGGGCGAACGGCGGTTCACCTTTGCGCAGGTCGTAGAGCGTTCCAATCGGCTCGCGACCTTCCTTCACTCGCAGGGACTGGGCTGCCACACCGAACGGTCGCAGCTGGCAGGCCATGAAGTCGGTCAGGATCTGCTCGGCATCTATGCCCACAACGGGCCCGAGTACGTCGAGGGCATGCTGGGCGCATGGCGCGCCAGGGTCGCGCCGTTCAACGTCAACTACCGCTATGTCAAGAGCGAGCTGCAGTACCTGCTGTCCGACTCCGGCGCGACGGCCCTGCTCTATCACGCGGCCTTCGCACCGCGCCTCGCCGAGGTGCGCGCGGACCTGCCTGCGCTGAAAGTCCTGATCCAGATCGCCGATGACTCCGGCAACGAATTGCTGCCCGGCGCAGTTGATTACGAGTCGATCGTCGCCGACGGCCCCACCGATGTGCCCCCGGTCGAGCCGTCACCCGACGATCTCTATGTGCTGTACACCGGCGGAACCACGGGCATGCCGAAGGGCGTGCTGTGGCGCCAGCACGACATCTTCATGACCTCGTTCGGCGGGCGCAGCCTTTACACCGGCGAACTTGCGACGTCCTACGACGACATCGCCAAGCGCTGCGCCGAGAACCCCGGCACCAAGCTGATGGTGTTGCCTCCGCTGATGCACGGCGCCGCCCAATGGGCGGTGCTCACCGCGATGAACACCGGTCAGACAGTGGTGTTTTCACCGGTGGTCGACCACCTCGACGTCGACGATGTCGTCGCGACCATCGAGCGCGAGAAGATCCTGGCCGTCACCGTTGTCGGCGATGCGATGGCCCGCCCGCTGGCCGATGCCATCGAACGCACCAGCGCCGACCTGTCGTCACTCGCGGTGGTGGCCAACGGCGGGGCCCAGCTCACGCCGACGGCCAAACAGCGCCTCATCGACGTCAAAGAGAACCTAATGGTGGTCGACGGCGTCGGCTCGTCGGAGACCGGAGCGCAGATGACGCACATGTCCGCCCCCGGGGCGGTGTCCACGGGAACGTTCACCGCGGGCCCCGACACCTTTGTTGCCGCAGATGATCTCAGCACCATCCTCGAACCCGGGCACGACGGGATGGGCTGGCTCGCCCAGCGCGGTTATGTCCCGCTCGGCTACAAGAACGACGCCACCAAGACCGCGGCCACATTCCCCGTCATCGCGGGTGTGCGCTACTCGGTGCCAGGCGACCGCGCACGTCATCTCGCCGGCGGGGCGGTCGAGCTCCTCGGCCGCGATTCGGTGACCATCAACTCCGGCGGCGAGAAGATCTTCGCAGAGGAAGTGGAGTCGGCGATCGCATCGCATCCGTCGGTGGCCGACGTGGTGGTCGCCGGACGGCCCAGCGAGCGGTGGGGGCAGGAGGTGGTCGCGGTGGTGGCGCTGGTCGATGGTGCGTCCGCAACGGCCGACGAGCTGATCGAGCACGCCTCATCGGTGATCGCCCGCTACAAACTGCCCAAGGCCGTGGTGTTTCGACCCAGCATCGAGCGCAGCCCGGCGGGCAAGGCCGACTATCGCTGGGCCCGCGAGCAGGCGGTCAGCGGGTCGTGAGCCGGCCGAGCCTCTTGTGCGTCCGGCTTCGTGCCATCCGCAGTGCGAGCGCGGTTGTCATCCGCATCGACCGGGTGAACGGCGGCGCCGCGCGACCGGTGATGGTGAACGGTAGATCGCTGCCGACCACCGTCCGATGGTGGCTGAACGTGTCGAAACCCGCCTTGCCGTGGTAGGCGCCCATGCCGCTGCGCCCGACCCCACCGAACGGCGCCGCTGACGGGATCATTTGTGCGGCAAAGTCATTGCGCGCGACACCGCCGCTTCTGGTGTGTCTGACGAAGGAGCGGAAGTCGGCGTCGTCGGGACCGAACCAGTACGCGACCAACGGTGAGGGGCGGCTGTTGATGTAGTCGACGACGTCGGAGAGCCGCTCGTAGGGTTCGACCGTCAGAACAGGACCGAAGGTCTCCTCCGAGGCGATCCGCATGCTGTGGTCGACGTCCTGCAGGATCGTCGGCGCGATCTTGCGGCTGCGGCGGTCGGGCAGCGCCTCCCCCGGCGGCACCACCGAGTCGACGCGCGCGCCCTTGCCGCGGGCGTCCTCGATGAGGGCGACGACGCGATCGAAATTGGCCGGGTTGACCGACGAACAATAATCCGCGTTGGCCGCGATCGCCGGGAACATGCGAACGAAGGTTTCGCGCACGACGTCGACGAATTCATCGGTCCGTTCGACGGGGACGAACACATAGTCGGGGCATACGCAGACCTGACCGCCGTTGATCATGCGTCCCTGGGCGATTCGGGCGGCCGCCCGGGCGATGTCGGCTTCAGGCCCTACGACGACCGGGTTCTTGCCGCCCAGTTCCAGCGTGACAGGCACGAGATTGGTTGCCGCCGTGCCTGCTACGAGTGCCCCCACCGATGGTGAGCCGGTGAAGAAGAGGTGATCGAAGGGCAGTGCCGCGAAATCCGCTGCGACAGCGGCGTCTCCGGCGATTACGGCGAGTTCGTCCGGGCTGAAATAGGCGACCGAGAGCGACTGCATGAGTTCGGCGGTACGCGCGGTCACCTCCGACATCTTGATCATCACGCGGTTGCCCGCCGCAAAGGCCGCCGACGCCGGAAGGACGACGAGGTTGACGGGGAAGTTCCACGGCCCGACGATGCCGACCACCCCGAGCGGGGACGGCTCCACCTCAGCCCGCAGCCCGAACGGCCGGGCGGGCCGCATCAGCTTGCACGGGCGCATCCATTGCCCTACATGGCTTCTGGTGTGCTCGATCACCGAGATCATGCCCATGATCTCGGTGAACAACGTTCCCGTCCGCGGCCGCGTGCCGAAGTCGTCGGCCATCGCGTCGACGAAGTCGTCGGCGTTGTCGAGGACCAGCGCCATCAGTCGGTCGATCCGGTTCCGTCGCAGCGCCAGATCGGGTGGCCCGTCCGCCAGGAACGCTCTGCGCTGGCGTTCGAGAACGGCCGCCATCGGCTCCTGTGTGCGGATATTCGCGCCCTCAAGCGGCACTGGCATGCCGCCCACGGTAACACCGGTTCGGCCGCTGTCCGCGGCTAGCGAATTAGTTACAGTCATGCTTACTGTCGCTTTTTCGGTTTGAGGCGCCACAGCTCACGCCCACGTCGACGCCGTCACTACCAAATCGATGACTGTCGGCGACCCCATTACCGCCTGACACGCTGTACATGTCAATACTGTAAGCGTTACAGTATCCGCGTGGAAGCCCACGTCCAAAACGTCGCCAGCGATGAGCCCATCGACCTGCGCGACCCCTATCCGATGTTCGCGCGCCGACGCGGCGAGGGCGGGGTGTTCCGGGGTTCGGTGATGGACTGGTCGAAGACGCCTGACTCACTCAAACCCGAGAACCTCTACGCGGCAGTGTCGTTCGACGCCGTCAACCGCGTCTTCCGCGACGGCAAGGTGTTCAACTCCACAATCTACGACGCGACAATCGGCCTGTTCATCGGTCCGACCATCCTGGCGATGGAGGGCAAGCCACACTGGGAGCACCGAAATCTCGTCTCCGCGGCCTTCAAATCTCGATCCCTGGCGCGCTGGGAGCCTGAGATCGTGCGGCCTGTCGTCAACGAACTCATCGACGAGTTCATCGAGGCGGGCCGGGCGGACCTGGTAGGCGACTTCACGTTCGAGTTCCCCACCCGGGTGATCTCCCGGCTGCTCGGCCTCCCCCAGGATGACCTGCCCTGGTTCCGCCAGCGCGCAGTCGAATTGATCAGCTACACGGTCAAATACAAGCGCGCATTCGAGGCATCGGCGGCGCTCAAGGACTACTTCCTCACCCAGATCGAGCAGCGTCGTTCGGCGCCGACCGAAGACATCATCGGCGACCTGGTGTCCGCCGAGATCGACGGCGAGCGGCTCACCGACGAGGCGATCTACTCGTTCCTGCGGCTGCTGTTGCCGGCCGGACTGGAAACAACCTACCGGTCGTCGGGCAATCTTCTCTACCTCCTGTTGACCCACAAGGAGCAGTTCGACGCCGTCAACGCCGACCACGAACTGATCGGCGCGGCGATCGAGGAGGGACTGCGCTACGAGACGCCGTTGACCACCGTGCAACGCTTCGCGACCGAGGACACCGAGATCGACGGTGTCCCGATTCCTGCGGGATCGGTCATCGACGTCTGCATCGGGTCAGCCAATCGCGACGGATCGCGATGGGAGCGTGCCGAGGAGTTCGACATCTTTCGGAAGAGGCTGCCGCACATCTCCTTTGCGGCGGGCGAGCACACCTGCATGGGCCTGCACCTGGCACGCATGGAAACGCGGGTCGCCGTCGAGACCTTGCTGACCCGGTTGTCCGACATCGAGCTGATCACCGACGACGACCCCCACATCCACGGTCAGCCGTTCCGATCACCGACAGCGCTCCCGGTGACGTTTACCCCGTCCCCCGCGGAATAGCATTCCTGGCTGCGGTTGGGCCGGACATCGCAGCCCTGGCTTCTCTCTCGCGACGTGACAGTCAGCCCCGCTTGCGCTCTCGCCGGGCGATGGTCTTGGTTTCGAGGTACTGCTGAAAACCTTCGATACCGCATTGGCGGCCGACACCACTGCTCTTGTAGCCGCCGAAGGGTGCGTCGGCACCGTAGAACATGCCGCCGTTGACACCGAAGGAACCCGTCCGGATGCGCCGTGCGATGCTCATCCCCCGCTCGGCCGACCGCGACATCACCGCCCCGGCAAGACCGAACGCGCTGTCGTTCGCCAGGCGCACGGCGTCGTCGTCATCGTCGAACGGCAGCAGCACCAGTACGGGCCCGAAAATCTCGTCCTGGGCGATCGCGGCGCCGTTGTCGACGCCCGTGATGACCGTCGGTGCGACAAAATGTCCGTCGGCCAAGTATGCGGGCAGTCCCTCCACCGGCCCGCCGCCGACGGTGATCTCGGCACCGTCGCGGCGCGCCCCGTCGATTGCCGAAAGTACCCGCTCTTTCTGAGCGGCACTGATCACCGGTCCCACGAGCGTGCCGGGGTCCACCGGATCGCCCACGGGCACATGTTGATACGCCATGGTGATGTCGGCGACCGCCTGGTCGTAGAGCGACCGGTGGATCAGCATGCGGCTGGTGGCCGCGCACGCCTGCCCGGCATGCACACACACCCCGATCGCGGTCGGCACGATCACGGCAGGGTTGGCGTCGTCGAGCACGATCGCTGCCGACTTTCCGCCGAGCTCCAGAAACATCCGCTTCATCGTGTCCGCGCCCTGACGCATGAGGAGCTTGCCGACGGCCGTCGACCCGGTGAACGACACGAGGTCGACGCGCGGGTCGGTCCCGAGCAGACCGGCGACGTCGTTGGACGGCGTGGTGACCACATTGACGACACCAGGCGGGATGTCGGTCTTCTCGACAATGAGACGGCCCAGCCGGGTCGCGTTCCACGGGGTGTGCGGGTCGGGTTTGAGGACGACGGTGTTGCCCGCGGCCAGCGCAGGACCCAGCTTGTTGAGGATGACTTCGATCGGGAAGTTGGACGGCGTCACCGCGGCCACCACACCGGCGGCTTCCTTGACGACGGTGCGGATGTTGCGCTCGCCGAACAGGCCACCGCCCTCGAGAACGCGCTCCCAGCCGAATTCGTCGATGAGCCGCGCCGGGTAGCGCAATGATTCGGCGAGCGGCCAGTCCAGTTGCGCGGACTCGGTCGTCATCACCGGGCACCCAACCTCAGCGACGAGTTCTGTTCGCAGCGCGTCCTTCTCGTCTTCGATGGCAGCCTGCAACTGGTTCAGGCAGCGCTTACGCAGCGCGCGGTTGGTCGACCAGTCGTTGGTGTCGAACGCCGACCGCGCCGAGGCGATGGCACGCTCCATGTCCTCTGGTCCAGCCGCGGCCGTGTCACCGAGAATCGCGCCCGTGGCCGGACTGGCGTTGGCGAATCGCGCACCGGACGCGGCATCCACCAATTCACCGGCGATGAGCATCCGACTCTCGGCCCCGGCGGCGGCCCGCCTGCCCCACTCGACGCTGGTCTCGGTACGTTCGGCGGGGATCGAGCTCACCTGGCACCTCCACCACGTCTCGGACGATCAACGGTAAAGATTACAGTATCGGATCTCCGCTAGACTCCCCGCCAAGAGCCACTCGAGATCGTCGTGAGGACACAGTCGTCAAAGGGGACGAGTTTGATCAAGGTGATGGAGGGCGTGCGGGTCCTCGAGGTAGCGCAGTTCACGTTCGTCCCCGCGGCCGGGGCGATACTCGCCGACTGGGGCGCTGACGTCATCAAGATCGAGCATCCGGTGCGCGGCGACACCCAACGCGGCTTCGTCAACATGGGCGGGTTCCAGTTGGACCCCAACCGCCACCCCTTGATTGAGCACCCCAATCGAGGCAAGCGCAGCGTCGGGATCGACGTGTCCACGCCCGAGGGCCAGGACGTGCTCTACGAGATCGCCAAGACTGCCGACGTCTTCCTGACCAACTACATGCCGCAGACACGCCAGAAGAACAAGTTCGACATCGAACATATCCGAGCGGTGAACCCCAACATCATCTACGCGCGGGGAAGCGCCTACGGTGACAAGGGGCCCGAACGCCTTGTGGGCGGATTCGACGGAACGGCGTTCTGGACGCGCAGCGGCGTCGGCCACGCCCTGACCCCTGAGGAGCTGGGCGGCGCTCTGCCCCAGGGCATTCCGGCGTTCGGGGATTCGATCGGCGGCATGAACATCGCGGGCGGGATCTCGGCGGCGCTGTTCCATCGCGAGCGTACCGGGGAGGCCGTCGAGCTCGACGTGTCATTGCTGAGCACGGCATGGTGGGCGGCGGGCGCCAGCGTGACGCAGGGCATGGAGACCGGTGAGACGATGCGCTCGCTGATGCCGGGCACCACGACGTCGGTCAACCCGTTCATGGCCAACTACGCGACCTCCGACGGTGGCACGATCAACCTGTGCATCGTCAGCCCGACCGGCTACATCCGCGACACCTTCGAACATCTGGGCCTGCCCGAACTGGCCGACGATCCACGCTTCAGCGATGTGATGCCGTTGATCCAGAATGCCGAAGCCGGCGTGGAACTCATCGCCGAAGCCATCGCGGCCAAGCCGTTCGAGTACTGGCGCCAGCACCTGAAGACGATGAGGGGTCAGTGGGCGCCGTTCCAGAGCCTGGTCGATCTCGCCACCGACGAGCAGGCCATCGCCAACGACATGATCGTCGAGGTGGAAGCCAGCGACGGCGGCAAGCCGTTCAAGGTGGTCCGCGGCCCGGTGCAGTTCAACCACGAGCCGCTGGAGACGACGCGCGCGCCGCAAGCCTCCGAGCACACCGAGATCGTGCTGATGGAAATCGGTCTCGACTGGGACCGCATCGAGGAACTCAAGGACAAAGGCGCGATCGCCTAGCCCCCTTCCCGCCGAAACTGCATTCCGCGCGGCCAGATCGCGAAAAATCGCGCGCGGAATGCAGTTTCGGCGGGGTCAGACCTTGGTGACGCGGACGGGCACACCCGTCAGCCACGCCATCCCCGACAGCGACTCGACGTCGTCGGGCTCGCTCGAAGTGAGCAGGTTGACGTTGGTGCCACCGGCCTTGTTGGCCACCCGCCAGCCGCCCGTACCCTTGTGCCCCCAACCGTGAGGTACGGCGACCACCCCGGGCATGATGTCCTTCGTCAGCGTTACCGGGATCGTGATGGTCCCGTAGGCCGAGCTGACCTGGATCTCGCTGCCGTCCCCGATCTCCAGCTCGGCAGCGTCATCGGCGTTCATCAGCCCGTGCTGGCCGCGATCGCCGCGCATCAGCAGCGGCGCGTTGTGCATCCACGAGTTCTCCGAACGCGGTTCGCGCATCCCGATCAATCGCAGCGGATAGTCCTGCGCTTGTTCCTGCGCCCGCAACGCCGCGACCTCAGCGGCGATGTCGTCGTGCTTCAGGTGGATTCGGCCGTCCAGGTACGAGATCGCTTCCTTCAACACGCCCGTTCGAAGGTTCGGTGAGAGCACCCGGCCGTGCGCGTGATCGCGCGACAGCCGACCGAAGCTGAGTCCGCCTCGGCGCAGCCCGAAGCGGTCACCGCCCGTGGCGACCCGGATGATGCCGTCGGCGAACATCCTCGGGGTGAAGGGAGAACCAAGCTTCCTCAGTGCCCGACCGCCTGCCGTCAACGCGCCGAACACCCGGGACTGCCCGGACAGCCGACCGATCAGGTCGCCGACGATCTCCCACTCCTGGCGCGCCTGGCCCACCGGCGCCACGACGGCCTCGGTCGCCTGCCGGAAGGGAGTCGCCTGGAACGGCTGGAACGTCAACGGGAAGTCGTCGCGTTCGTACATCGTCGTCACCGGCAGGACGTAATCGCAGTGCGACGTCGTCTCGGTCAGATAAAAGTCAAGCGCCACAGAGAGATCGAGTCCGTCCAGCGCCGTCTCCAGCTCGTCCCCATTGGGTACCGACAGCACCGGATTGCCCGCGCTGATGAACATCGCCCGAATCTGTCTTTGCCCGGGAGTCGTCATCTCCTTGGCCATCAGCGCGGCCGGCTCCGAGCCGATGATGGCGCGGAACCCGCCGATGCGTGAACGCCTGCGCCGGTAGGTGCGGCGCAGCAGCGCGCCCATGCCGATGTTGACCAGTCGCTGCGCGGGCATGCCCAGCCCGCTGATGACGGAGCCGCCGGGTTTGTCCAGGTTCCCGGCGACAAGGTTGACGACGTCGATGAGGTAGGAGGTCAAGGTTCCGTAGCGGCCCACGCAGGTGCCGAGCCGCCCGTAGACGGCGGCGCGCGGGGTGGCCGCGAGGTCGCGAGCGAGGCCGCGCACGATGTCGGGATCGACCCCGGTCTGCGGCGCCGTGGCCTCCGGGGTGAAAGGCGCGACCTGTGCCCGCAGCCAGTCCACATCGTCGACGACGAGCCTGATGTCGCCGGAATGAGCGAGTCCCTCGGCGAACATCACCTGCAGCAGCGACAGCAGCATCAACGCGTCGGTGTCGGGCACGATGCCGCACCACTCGAACTGCGCCGCGGTCTCGGTTTTACGTGGGTCGACCACGACCACGCGACCGCCACGTTTGACGATGTCGTGCATCCGGTCCTTGATGCGTGGCGCGGTGAGGAAACTACCGTGTGAGACCACGGGATTGGCGCCCATGAGCACGAGCAGATCCGTGCGGGTGAGATCCGGGATCGGAACGGAGGTCGGCGTTCCGTAGAGCAGCTGACTGGCCATCAGCCGGCTGTTCGTGTCCTGCGACGACGCGGTGTAGAAATGAGTTCCGCGACCGATGCCCTTGATGAAAGCCATGATCGACAGCACGTGCGCGTAGCTGAACGCTCCGGGGTTGCCCATGTACCAGCCGACGGCGCCGGCCCCATGGTCGCGCAGCACCGCCGAAAGGCGGCCGGCGATGTCGCCCAGTGCCTCGTCCCAACTCACCGGCTCGAAACCGTCGGGTGTGCGCCGCAGAGGTGTGGTGACGCGATCGGGGTCGTTGACAACCTCGGTGAAGGCGATGCCCTTCTGGCAGGCGAAGCCCGCCGACAGCGGGTGCTCCTTGTCGGGGCGCAGCGCGACGAGCTTGCCGTCCTCGACGGTCGCGATCATGCCGCACAGCGGCTCGCAGATACGGCAGAACGTGACTTTGTGCTCGACGTGGGTCGCCATATCGATCCTCTTCTGGGCTGCGGTTCTTCGATAGTCTGCGGCGGATGCGCTGGATTGTCGACGGAATGAACGTGATCGGCTCACGGCCCGACGGTTGGTGGCGAGACCGGCACGGGGCGATGGCGAAGCTGGTGGAACGCCTCGAACGCTGGGCGGACGCCGAAGGTGTCGCTGTGACAGTCGTTTTCGAACGCCCGCTGTCGCCCCCGATCGTTTCCGGGGCAGTTACCGTCGCCCATGCGCCGGTTCCCGGCCCGAACTCCGCCGACGACGAGATCGTCAGGCTCATCGCCGCCGATCCGCATCCGGAACAGATCCGGGTCGCGACGTCGGACCGGACGCTGGCTGAGCGCGTCCGGTCGTCGAACGCGTCGGTCTGGCCCGCCGAGCGGTTCCGCCGGCTGATCGACGAGCAGTGAGCGTCGGCCACCCGGCCTCCTGTAAGCCATCCAGTTGTGCTTTCGATAAAAGTCACCCTATCCTGCTGGTGGCCACCGCGGCACAGGACAGGACGGGACGTGACCGACGCCTACTACGAGCTCGTCGAGGGTGACGATCACCGTGGGGAACGGTTCGCCGCCTCCGAGCACGTCATCAGCACGTGGGGATCGTCCATGCAGAACGCCGCACCGGTGTCGGCGCTCCTGGTGCGGGCGATCGAGCATTGCGCGCCGCGCGACGATGCCCGCCTCAGCCGCGTCGTGATCGACCTTCTCGGACCCGTTCCTGTCGGCGACGAATTGTGGGTGCAGGCCCGCGTCGAGCGGCCGGGCCGCCAGATCGAGCTCCTTTGCGCCGACATGACCGCACCAGGCCCGGACGAGACGCCCCGACGGGTCGCGACGGCCTCAGCATGGCGGTTCCAGCGTTCAGAGACGATCACACTGCCCGAGACACCCGTCGAGCCGATGCGGCCTGTGACCGAAGGGTATCGCCGGCTCCCCGAAGACGGCGGCGAACGCACCTACATCCAGAGCCTGGACTGGCGCTGGCTCAACGACATCCTGCACAGCGTGCGGGCCGAGTGCTGGGTGATGCCGCTGGTCGATCTGGTGGCCGGGGAGACGATGACGCCGGCGCAGCGGTTGTTCGCCGTCGCCGACGTCGCCAACGGTATGGGAAGCCGCCTGGACCCGAGCCAGTACACCTTTCTCAACACCGACCTCGCGGTGCACATCCACCGCATGCCGCAGGGCATCTGGATCGGTGTCCGCTCCGAAAACCACTACGGCGCTGACGGCGTCGGCATGTCTCGCGGCACGCTCTTCGACGAACGCGGACCCGTCGCCGCCATCCAGCAGGCGCAGCTGGTGCGCTCCCGCGCGTAGATCGAAAGGATTGACACGATGCACGACGTCGCGATCATCGGGGTGGGCCTGCACCCCTTCGGCAGGTTCGAGGGCAAAACCGCGATGCAGATGGGTATCGATGCGATCACCGCCGCGGTCACCGACGCAGGCGTGTCCTGGAACGACATCCAGTTCGGCGTGGGCGGCAGTTGGACCGTCGCCAACCCGGACGCGATCGTCGGCATGGTCGGGCTCTCGGGCATCCCGTTCACGAATGTCTTCAACGCGTGCGCCACCGCGGCAAGCGCAACGAAGGCATGTGCGGACGGAATCCGGCTGGGAGACTACGACATCGGGATCGCCGTCGGCCTGGACAAGCATCCCCGAGGTGCGTTCACCGAGGATCCCGGGTTGGTCGGCATGCCGAGCTGGTACGCCGAGAACGGCCAGTATCTGACCACCCAGTTCTTCGGGATGAAGGCCAACCGTTACCTCCACGAGCACGGCATCAGCCATCGGACGCTGGCGAAAGTGGTCAACAAGAACCTGCGCAACGGGGCACTGAACCCCAACGCCTTTCGGCGCAAGCCCATGGACGAGGACGCCATCCTGGACTCCCCCATGCTCAATTACCCTCTGACGCAGTACATGTTCTGCTCCCCCGACGAGGGCGCCGCCGCTGTCGTGATGTGCCGGGCCGACCTGGCGCACAAGTACACGGACAAGCCGGTGTTCGTCCGCGCCGTCGAGGTGCGCACCCGCAAATACGGTGCCTACGAGGTCAACACCACCTTCGCGCCGGTCGACGAGGATGTGGCCCCGACGGTCTATGCGTCCCGCGCGGCATTCGAGAAGGCAGGCATCGAGCCGTCTGAGGTCGACGTGATCCAGTTGCAAGACACCGACGCCGGCGCCGAGATCATCCACATGGCCGAGGCCGGCTTCTGCGCAGACGGCGAGCAGGAGAAGCTGATCGCCGACGGCGCCACCGAGATCGGTGGGACGATGCCGGTCAACACCGATGGCGGTCTGCTCGCCAACGGTGAACCGATCGGGGCCTCCGGGTTGCGCCAGCTGCACGAGATCGTGCGCCAGCTGCGCGGCGAGGCCGGCGACCGCCAGATCCCCGGCGAACCGAAGGTCGGTTTCGCCCAGCTGTACGGCGCGCCCGGCACCGCAGGTGCCACCATCCTCACCACCTAGCGATAACTCGGCTTGCCGAGGCCCAGGACGTACTGCGCGATCATGTTGCGGAACACCTCGAGCGTGCCGCCGTAGATGCCGACCAGCGGCGCGAATCGATAGATGTATTCGGCCGCGCCGTCGTCGGCGGAGCCGTCGGTACCGACCGGGAGCGCCGACGCGGTACCGAGAACATCCATCAGGTCCGGCGAGATGTCGCGCATGGTCTGTGCGAGCGCGACGCGGCCGAAAATGCTCGGCGCCGACAGCGATGCCTCCAGCCGGGCGACGCTGCGTCCCAGCCGATAGGCGACGGCACCGTCGTCGATGAGCCTGCGCCCCTGTGGGTCCGGGATGGCCGATTTCTCCGCGGCCTTGTCGACCGCGTGCGCCATGAACATCGCCTGGTGCATCATGATCGACACATCCGCCAGACCGTCGTCGGCGGCGGCCACGTCACCGTGCTCGGCGTTGAGTGGCTCGCGCACCACGCTCCAGCCGCCGTTGACCTCGCCGAGGCGGTACCGGTCGTCGATCCGCACGTCGCTGTAGTACACGATGTTGGTGCGGTCGCCGTCGACGGTGCGGATGCCCTGGATCTCGATGCCGGGTGTGGCCAGCGGAACCAGGAACATGGTGAGGCTCTTGTGTTTCGGGGCGCTCGGGTCGGTGTTGGTGATGAGGAAGACGTACTGGCAATTGTGCGCACCGGTGGTGAACATCTTGGAGCCATTAATGATCCACTGATCGCCGTCCCGCACGGCGCGGGTCTTGCAGGTCGCGACGTCCGATCCGCCCTCGGGCTCGGTGTAGCCCAGGCACATCCGGACGTGCCCGCTGTACACGCGGGGCAGCACCTCGGCCTTGAGCTCGGGCGATCCGAACTTCTCCACGGACTTCGCGATCATCGCGGTGGTGCCCGAGGTCACCCACGGCACGTGGGCACGTCGCTTCTCGAGCTCCCAGATCCGCCGCTCGACCCGGGTGAAAGCCCGCTCGGAGCCCACCTTCCAGTCGCGCTCCAGGTAGCCCGCTGCGCCGAGCGCGAGATGTACTCCCTCGTCGAAGTTGTCGCCGGTCTCCCGGTCACGCCGGATGACGTCCTCGGTGACGATTTCGCTCAGGAACGACCGGAGCTCGTCCTGGAACTTCTGCTCGTCGTCGGACAGCTCGACCCGTGAGAAATCCATGGCTTAGCTCCGCCCTTCGCGATCGGCGACGATTCCTGCGATGTACTTGGCCGTCACGCCCGGATCTCCGCCCGCGACTGCCCATCCCCTGGCCCGCACCAGGTAGGCGGTGGCCGCCGCCTCGGCGGAGACGCCGAGCCCACCCTGGACGTGGACGGACATCGTCGCGGCTTTGGCGGCCTCCTCGGCCATGAAAACGAACACCGACGGCGCCAGCTCCCGTCGCTCGTCGGGCTCGTTGTCGAGGAACCATGCGGCGCGGCGGGCCAGGTTGCGACCCGCCTGCACTGTGATCGCGATGTTGGCCAGCGGATGCGAGATGGCCTGGAGGGTGGAGATCGGGACGCCGAGGGTGAATCGGGTCTTGGAGAACTCCGCGGCGATCGTCATTGTCTCCTCGACGAGACCGACCAACGCGGCGCCGGTGAGTAGGCGCCATTCATCCAGCGCCCGTTGATATTCGGCCAGCGCGGCGGGGCCGCTGGCCAGCACGGTCTGGCTGTCCGCGGCAGCAGGATCGATCCACGCCATGGGTAGCTTGCCGATGTTGTCGACGCGCGCAGGTCGAGACGAGAACTGCACGAGCACGATGTCTGCACCGTCGCGAACAATGACGTGATCGGCAATCGAGCCGGCGGGAATCAAGCGGGCACCGTCGGAAGCGTCCTGCGCGGGATCGAGCGCGACCAGCTTCGTGCCGTTGACGACGTCGGCTTCCGACGAACCCATCCGAGCCATGAGACGGGCGGCCACGACGTGGTCGATCCACGGCACCGGTGCCAGTGATCGCCCGATTTCCTCGGCCACCAGGGTGAGGTCGACCAGCGTCGCCCCGTCACCGCCGACGGACTCCGGCAGCGCCATCGTCGAGGCACCCATGGCGCACAAACGCTCCCACAGGTTCTTGTCGAACCCGGATTCCTCTGCCGCGCGTACCGTTTCGATGGTGCAGCGGGTCGAGAAGAAGTCCTTGTAGGCCGCCTGCAGCGCCTGGTGATCCTCGGACAGGCTGTAATCAAGCCTGCGAAGCTCGTAACGGTCCATCAGGATCCCTTCGGTCCGAAAAAGAATTCGTCGGCGTTGTTGTACAGATAGTTGTCCAGCACCTCGGGCGGCAGATCCAGTGCGAGGGCCTCGGGCACCACGCGACTCTGCCGCAGGACGGGCCAGTCGGAGGCGAAGATGACCTTGTTCTTGCCGCGCGTCCGCATGTAGTGGAGAAGGCTGGCCGGCAGCCGTTTCGGTGACCATGCCGAGGTCATGATGCGCAGGTTGGCGTACTTGATCAGGAGCCGGATCGCGAGATCCCACCACGGGTCGGCACCGTGGATCATGCACAACTTCAGTTCGGGGAACCGCACACACACCCGGTCGAGATGGATGGGGTTCTGCACTTCGCCGGGGATCGGCGGTCCGGGCAGCCCGGTGTTGATGCACAGGGGCAGTTCGAGTTCCGCGCACTTGGTGTAGAGCGGGTAGTACACCGCGTCACTCGGTGGGTACATGCCGTCACCCCAGAAACTCGGCCCCACCGCGGCGTAGGCGACGGGAAGCCCGGCCACGACGGAGGTCAGTTCACGCAGCGACGGCATCGGGCGCAGCAGGTTCACCCCGCCGATCGCCAACGCGAACTTGTCGGGCCTCTCCTCGGCGAACTGGCGCGCGGTCACCGACGGCTTCACGAGATTGTCCATCAGGATGGCCTTCTCGACGCCGTGTTCGGCCATCTCGTCGAGCAGCGCCGGGAGTTCGACCTGGTCGTAGAGCGACTTCGGCCCCTTGAAGTAGTCGTCACGGACCTTGCGCATGAACTCCGGCTGCGAGGCCGTCTCGCCGAAGTGCACATTGACCAGGCAGTCAATGACACGGTTGACTTTCTGCGTCACGGCTGCACCGCCAGTTTGCCCTGCTGCGCCACATGGCTTTTCGCCCACCGGTAGTCGGCCTTGCCGTTGCCCAGCCTGCGTACCTGCTCGACGAAGACGAATTCTTTCGGCGTCTTGAAGCGTGCCAATTCCGAGGTGCACGCCGCCCGCAGCGTGTCGGAATCGACCACAGCCTCGGGGGCCTTCTGAACGAGGGCCACGATCTCCTGCCCCCAGCGCTCGCTGTCGCGGCCGACCACCAGCGCGTCGACCACCCCGGGTTGTGCGCGCAACACCGCCTCGACCTCCTCGACGAAAACCTTCTCCCCGCCGGTGTTGATCACCAGCGAGTCCCGGCCGAACAGCCGCAACGTCCCGTCGGACTCCAGTGACGCGCGGTCACCGGACACCACGACCCGTACACCGTCGACCACGGGAAAGGTCTTCTGTGTTGCGACGGGATCATCGAAGTAGCCCAATGGAATTCGGCCCACCCTGACGACCCACCCCACCTCGGCCTCCCCCGGTTCGACGAACCGGCTCAGATCCTCCGAAACCACCGTGCCGCCCTCGCGGAGGTCGAATGTCTCGCGGTGGGAGCCGCGCTGGTTGTGCCCGAAGCCCATGTTCCCGGTCTCCGAGGAGCCGTACCCGTTGATGATGGTCACGTGCGGAAGCTTCTCGAGCAATGCCGCGACATGCCTGGGATTCGTTGCGGCGCCACCGGTTCCGATGGCATAGAGCGAGGCGAGATCGTAATCCCGTCGCTGGAGCTCCACGATCAACGGCGCGGCATATGCGTCGCCGACCATCGTCATCAGGCCTGCTTTCTCGCGTTCGGCGGTCTGCCACACTCGCTGCGGATCAAACCTCGCCCGATCGTCGTAGACGACGACAGGCAGGCCCGCGAGCGCGCCGGAGAAGACCGTCCACAGCCCGGCGGCGTGCATCAGTGGCGACACCGCAAACCACGGGGCGCCGGTATTGCCGGCCACCTTCGTGTGGATTTCGGCCGCCGACTCGTGATCGGCGCCCACCATCGAGGACACATAGGTGTCGCTCTGGCGCCACAGCACGCCCTTGGGCCGTCCGGTCGTGCCTCCGGTGCAGTACATGATCAGATCGTCCGGGGAACCGGTGATGCGTCGATCCGGATCACCCTGCGCGACAGCGTCGTCCAGCGGGACCGCACCGCCGAGACCGGCCGCGTCGCTGCCGTCGTCGACCTCGATCAGCAGTTCGCACCCCGGCGGCGGCAGAACGTGCGCGAATTTCGCGCCGAGCGCCCTGTGGTAGACGACCGCGCGGGGTTTGACGTAGTCGAGCAGTTCGGCCACTTCGCGCGGCGTGTAGTGGTGGTTCACGTTGACCGGTACCGTGCGGGCCTTCAGGGCGCCCACCACGAGTTCCGGGTACCGGTCGTTGTACATGAACAGCGCGACGCGATCCTGTCCGCACTCCCAGTTGTCCAGCTCGTGCCGTTCCCTGTGTACGCCAAATCCGCGGCCGGCCAGGAAGTTCGCGAAGCGGCGGGTGCGTTGTGCCATCTCGCCGTAGGTGGTTCTGCGGTCCCCGCAGACGAGCATCGTCCGGTCCGGTATGACGTCGGCGATGGCGTCGACGATATCGCCTATCGTCCACTCGCTCATTTCAGGCTGTGACGTTCGCGCCGATGAGCGTGAGAGCGTTGTCCCGCATCACTTTTCGGGTGTCCTCGTAGCTGAACTCAGGGAATTGCGGGATGTCCGCGGTGAACGATGTCGGGTCCGCCAAGCCTTCGCCGTGCGGCCAGTCCGAACCGAACAGGATCTTGTCGACCCCGATGGTCTCGGCGAGCAGCTTGACATCGTCCTCGTAGTACGGAGCGATCCACACGTTGTTCTTCAACTGCTCGACCGGGTCTTCCTGATAGTGGTACGGCGCATTGTTGGCGGACTTCTTGAGCCGCTTGATCAGCCGGTACACGAAGTACGAGCCGTTCTCGATGCTGGCCACTTTGAGCTTCGGATGCCGGGTGAAGACCTGGTGGACGATCATCGAGGCGATGCTGTCGTGAATGGCGCGGTCGTCCATCAGCACCATGTCCAGCGGATCGCGCTTCCCGAAGCCTTTGAACACTCCACTGCCGCCCCACAGCGCCGGCACGGCCATGTACCCCGAATCCGAGAGGTGGAAGACGACGACGGTGCCGGCTTCGGCCAGGCGTGCCCACACCGGGTCATGGACCGGGTCGCCCAGAGACCGCGGCCGCACCTCGCCCGGCACCGGCGCGGGACGTACACAGACGATCTTCGCGCCGCGGCTGTGCACGAATTCGACCTCTTCGACCGCCTTGTCCGGATCGGCCAGCGAGATGATCGGGGCCGACAGAAAACGGTGGTCCGGACGGTCGAAGCCCCAGTCCTCGTCGAGCCACAGGTTGAACGCGTGCACCGAGGCCATCGTGGCCTCGATGTCATGCTTGAGCCCCTCCTCGACGCCGCAGGCGAATGTGGGCAGCATGAATACCGTTTCGAGGTTCTGTTTGTCCAAAATCTTCACCCGGGCATCGCGGTCCTGGTACTCGGGATGATCTCCGAGCCGGTCCACCTTGAACAACGACGCCGGGTTCACTCCCTCGGGGATCTCCCCGCGGAACAGCAGATCCAGACAACCCGGCTCGATGATGGGATCGAACGTCGGATTGGGAATGAAGTGGTTGACCACGCCGCCGAACAGCGCCAGCGTGCGCTTGCCGTCCTGAACCATCTGCACGCCGCGACTCCTGAATTCCTTCGGCAGGTGTCTGGTGAACGCGTCGAGCGGTTCGTAGTAGTGGTTGTCGACGTCGATTGCCCGGTAGTCCAAGGGCTGTGGCGTGGTGGTCATGACGTCTCCTCCTCGAGGGGCGGGAAGCCGGGCGGTCGCTTTTCGAAGAATGCGGTGATGCCTTCGATGAAGTCCGGCCGCAGCATCGACTCGTGCATCAGTTTCTCCGCATCGGCACTGGCCTCGTGGACGTTTCGCAAAGCATCCCGGTAGATCTGACGCTTGATCACCGCAAGGGAGCTCGGCGCGCAGTTGCGCGCCATGTCTTGCGCGTAGGCGAGGGCCTGCGGCAGCAGATCCTCGGGCGCGAAGACGTCCTTGACGAGACCGAGTTCCTTGGCCTCCTCGGCGAAGAACGTGCGGCCCGACAGCAGTAGATCGAGCGCCGCGCCCCAGCCGACCACCTTCGGCAGAATCCAAGAAATGCCGTATTCGGCGATGAGGCCGCGCCGGGAGAAGGCGGTGGTGAACTTCGCGCCTGCCGCGGCGAAACGCACGTCGCACATCAGGGCCTGCGTGAGACCGATGCCGGCACACGCGCCGTTGATGGCTGCGATCAACGGCTTCCGCAGTTCGGTGACAAAGTGCGGGTGACGTTCGCCGACGAGCGCAGTGACGTCGGCGTCTCCGTTGGTGCTTGCGCCTCCGATCGTGTCGAGGTCGCCCATGTCGGCGCCCGCGCAGAACGCCCGGCCGTTGCCCGTGAGCACGATGACCCGGACAGCGGGGTCGGCCTCGGCGCGATCGATGCACTGGTAGAACGCGCGTGCGAGGCCGCCACCCCAGGAATTCATCCGATCCGGTCGGTTGAGGGTGAGCACCGCGACACCGCTGTCGAGGATCTCGTAGAGCACCGGTTCAGCGCTGGCGGGCTCCGCGACGCGATCGACAGCGCTCACCGACGTACCTCCTCAGGCGGATAGATGCACATACTGTACACCTATCGGTAGTGGCTTCCGCAAACGCTCGATCGCGCTATCCGCCGACCAGTCCCACCGCCTTGTACACGGCGCGAATCTCGTTCTGCGCCAACTCAGGAAGCCTCGCCTGCGGCGCCGTGAACGCGGGTGGTCCCCGATCGGCAGACCCAGCACCGAGGCCGCGAATTCACACCCGCCGCCCCACATTCTCCTCGCCCTAGGTGAAGTCGCTGCCGCCGTCGACGTTGACGTTCGCGCCGGTAATGTAGGAGTTGCGGCGCGAGGCCAGGAACGCGACGACGGGCCCGATCTCGGTGGGCAGACCCGCGCGCGGAAGATGCGCCGGATGACCGAAGTGCTCGTCGATGGCGGCCATCAACGCGTAGGGGTCACCGCCGTCGACGCCCACCGAATTCGCCCATCCGACAAGCGCTTCCGAGGCGATACTGCCCGGCGAAACCACGTTCACCAGGATTTCGTCGCGCGCCAGGAACAGCGAAAGATTCTTCGAGACGCTGGTCACCATCGCCTTGGCCGCCGTGTAGGCGGGCAGGATTTCGCTCTGGCGCTGCGTCGAGTGGGCCGAGAAGTTGACGATGCGAGCCCAGTCCGCGGCGCGAAGCAACGGCAGGGCCGCGCGGACGCAGCGCACCATTCCCATCGCCCCTTCGTCGACGGCCTGGCGCCAGTCGGCGTCGTCGAGTTCGTCGAACGTGCCGCGAACGCTGGGACCGACGGCGTTGACGAGGATGTTGAGCTTGCCGCCCCAATGGTCGCTCACAGCCGAAAAGGCTTCGCGGACTTGCGCGTCGTCGGTGGTGTCGGCGAGGACGCCGAACGCGTCGGGGCTGCCTCGCTCCCGCAGTTGGGCGGCCGCCCCGTCGAGCGACGCCTGGTTGCGGCCCACCACTGCCACTCGCGCGCCGTCCTCGGCGAAGCAGTGCGCGGTCGCCAGGCCCATTCCCCGGCCGCCGCCGACGACGACGGCGGTGGCGTCCCGCAGACCCAGATCCATTGGCGGGTGGTTACGTTCCCGTCCAGTTCGGCTTGCGCTTCTCGGCGAATGCCGTGGCACCCTCCATCGCGTCCTTGGAACCGAATACCGGGAAGGCGATCTCGCCCTGCTTCTTCCACATCTCGGCCTCGCTCCATTCGGAGGACTTGACGATGATCTCCTTGGTCGCCGCCACGGCAAGCGGTCCGTTGGCCGTGATGCGCTCGGCCAAGGCCAGCGCACCGTCGAGCGCCCCTCCCGGCTCGGTCAGCACGTTGACAAAGCCCCACTGCGACGCCTCTTCGGCGGTGAAGCTGTCACCGGTGAGGGCGAGCTCGAGGGCCTTCTGGTACGGGATCCGCTTCTGCAGCCGCAGAAGCCCTCCGCCCGCGGCCACCAGACCACGTTTCACTTCGGGGATTCCGAACTTGGCATTCTTGGCGGCCACGATGAGATCGGTAGCCAGCACGATCTCGGTGCCGCCCGCCAATGCGTAGCCCTCGACCGCGGCGATGAGGGGCTTGCGCGGCGGACGCTCGGTGAAGCCGATACCACGGCCTTCGATCGCGGGTACCTCACCGGCCATAAAGGCCTTGAGGTCCATGCCCGCGCAGAAGTTGCCCCCCGCGCCGGTGATGATCGCAACGGACAGCTCCGGCGAATCGTCGAGCTCGTCCATCGCGTCAGCCAGCCCCTGGGCTACCGCCAGGTTGAAAGCATTGCGTGCCTCCGGCCGGTTGATGGTGATGATCAGGACCCGACCCTGGCGTTCCTGGAGAACCTCGTCTGACACCTGTCGCCCTTCACCTTTCGTGTGGGTTACCACCGGGAGTGCTGGAAAAGCTTACTATAGGCCTTACAGTAAAAGAGGAGAAGATCGGCGTCAGGATCCGATCCCGCCGGCGGCGGTAGAGTCGCCTGCGCGACAGGCTGGCGACACGAACGCAAAGGCGCAGTTCAGACTAATAGCTGTCGATAGGTTCGCGATCACGAATTGATGGAGGTAGCCCCGAGTGGCCAAACAAGCGACCGCGGAGAAGCGGCAGCGCCGCGAACGCGGGTCCATCAATCCCGACGACATCATCAAGGGCGCCTTCGAACTGGCCGAACAGGTCGGCATCGACAACCTCAGCATGCCGTTGCTCGGCAAGCACCTCGGCGTCGGGGTCACCAGCATCTACTGGTACTTCCGCAAAAAGGACGACCTGCTCAACGCGATGACCGATCGCGCACTGCGCCAGTACGCATTCGCCACCCCCTACGTCGAGGCCAAGGACTGGCGGGAGACGCTCGCCGTCCACGCCAGGTCCATGCGAAAGACCTTCATGGGCAATCCAATCCTGTGCGACCTCATCCTCATCCGCTCCGCGCTGAGTCCGCGGGCGGCGAAGGTGGGGGTACAGGAGGTCGAAAAGGCCATCGGCAGCCTGGTCGAGGCGGGTCTGTCCCCTGAAGACGCATTCGACACGTACTCGGCAATGTCGGTTCATGTCCGCGGCTCGGTGGTGCTGCAGCGGTTACGCGACAAGAACCTGGCCGGTGAAGACGGCCACGGCGACATCGACGACACGATGAACATCGACCCGGAGACCGCGCCGCTGCTAGCCGCCGTCACGGAAAAGGGGCACCACCTCAGTGCCTCCGATGATCGCAATTTCGAGTTCGGCCTGGAATGCATCCTTGAGCACGCCGCGCGGCTCATCGAGCAGAACCAGAAACCGGCACGCAAGGCCACGGCCACCAAAGCCACCGCCCGCAAGCGCTGAATTCGTCCCGCCGAAACTGCATTCCGCGTTGAGTTTTCGCGGATTTGACCGCGTGGAATGCAGTTTCGGCGAAAGGTGAGGCTAGACCTCGATGACGACGCCGCCGCCCTGGCCGCCGCCGGCGCACATCGCGGCGACACCGATGCCACCGCCGCGGCGCTGCAGCTCGTAGACCAGGGTGGTGACCATTCGCGCGCCCGAGGCGGCGATGGGGTGCCCGAGACTGCACCCGCTGCCCGAGAAGTTCACGAGTTCCTCGTCGATGCCGTACTCCCGCACGGCAGCGATCGGCACGGACGCGAACGCCTCGTTGATCTCCCACAGCGTGACGTCGGACGGTTTGAGCCCGGCGCGTTCGAGGACCTTGCCGATGACCTTGACGCCACCGAGACCGGTGTCACGCGGGTCGACGCCGACAGCGCCCCAGGCCCGCACCTTGGCCATCACGTTCAGCCCGTTGGCTGCGGCGTAATCGGCGTCGACGAGTGCGACACCGGCGGCGGCATCGTTGGTACCGCTGCTGTTGCCTGCGGTGATCGAGAAGCCCTCGATCTCGGGATGCAGAACCTTCAGACCGGCCAGCTTCTCGACCGTGGTGTCGCGGCGGGGGTGCTCGTCGACGCTGAAGTCGATGACCGAACCGTCGAACTGCTCGACCTTGAGCGGCACGATCTCGTCGAGGAATTTGCCCGCATCGATCGCGGCGATGGCGCGCTGATGCGACCGCGCGGCCCAGGCGTCCATGTCCTCACGGGTCAATCCATAAGACTGTGCGGTGTTCCAGCCCACCGTGATGGACATGTCCTTCGCGGGCGCGTCCGGCGTCTCGACGTGGGTCGGCGGCATCCAGCGCTCTTCGAACTTGAGCTCGGGGCCGGGGATGCGCCAGTTCACCAGCGGTGTCATGGACAGCGACTGCACGCCACCGGCGATCAGCACGCGCTCCATACCCGAGCCGATCTGGGCCGACGCATTGCCGATCGCGGTGAGGCTGCCTGCGCAGTGCCGGTTGACCGACTGTCCCGGCACGTGCGTGAGGCCGGTGGCATCTGCCGCATACCGGGCGAGGTCGCCGCCGCCGTAGTGCGATTCGGCGAAGATGATGTCGTCGATGTCGGCGGGGTCGACGCCCGAACGCCGAACGATCTCCGGCAGCACCGTGGTGATCAGGGTTTCGGGCGGGGTGTTGACCAGCGTGCCCTTGAACGAGCGGCCGATGGCCGTCCTGGCAGCACCGACGATGACGGGTGTGGGCATGCTTTCGACCTCGGTTTCATGACAGAAGGACGTTACAAAAGTAACAGATAATGTAGCGCGGCCAGAAGGTGAGCCCGGTCACTGTGGGTTCGGGTCCGGCTCGGGGACGTGGAAATGCTCGTCACGCAGGCGGAACGCTTCTTTGGTCCCGTGTTGCGCCCGCGTCTTGACGAAGTTGAACTCGCCCTCGGCGAATTGCAGATTCGTGCCGTACGCGTGGAAGAGATAACTGGCGACCTCCTCGCCCTGGTAGGCCTGGCTCTGTTCGACCAGACGGAAGGCCTCCTTGGCGATGACCACGCCGTCGGCAGGCATCTTCGCCGCCTTCTCGGCCCAGTATCGGGCCCGTGCGGTGACCGATTCGGCAGCGCAGGTCTCGGTGAAGACGCCGAGATGTTCGACCTCCGCCGCGCGGATGATGTCGCCGGTGAGCAGCATGCGCCGCGCCAACACCGGGCCCAGGCGGTGGAAGAACATATGCAGGCTGCCCAGGGCAGGGCCGAGAAACCGCGTGGCGGGCATTCCGATTCTCGTGTCGCGGGCGATGACGGAGATGTCAGTCATCAAGGCGATCTCGAAGCCGCCGCCCAGCGCGTAGCCGCTGATCTCGCCGACGGTGACCTTCGGGAAGCCCAGCAGATTGTGATAGAACCCGAACGACTTTCGGTCGACAGTCAAGCGTCTACGTTGGGACGGCCGGCTCTTGCGACCCGGCTTCTGCTCATCGCTACCTGTCTGCTCTTCGCGCAAGCGCTCATCGCTACCACCTGTGCCGTACCAGCCGTAGGCGTTGTTCATATCGGCCCCGGTGCTGAAAACCCCATCCGCGCCGCGCAGCAGAACGACGGTGATGTCGTCATCCTCGGCAACCTCGTCGAGGTATCGCCCCAGCAGGTTGCGCATCGCGGCGTCATAGGAATTGCGCTGTTTCGGGTTGTTCAGCGTGATGGTCGCGATGCGCTTGTCGCGATCGACGTCGAACAGCACACGATCGTCTTCGGCGGTCATGTCCGGCCTCTCAGCTTGTGATCAGTTTGGCGTCGATGGTCTTGTCCGAACCGGCGGCGAGGGTGCTGCGGCGCGCGGCGGTGAGGTGGTCCTGCGCGAGACGCATTGCACGAGAGGAATTCCCCTCGGTGATGGCATCGAGCAGTTTCTGGTGGGCACGAAGCGCGGCCCGCATCGTTTTGGGCTCCATCGGGTCACCGGCGTGGTGGTCGTCGCTCCACACCGATGACTCGTGTGCCGACCAGATGACTTCCAGCGATCCGATCAGCAGGATCATCGGCTCGTTGCCGCACCGGGAGACGATCGCCTCATGGAACCTGCGAGCATTCGGCACATAGCTTGCTGGAGTGTCGAATTCGGCGGTCTGCGCGTCGACGGCAGCCTGCAGATGGGGCACCACCTCGACCATCCGGTCCGGGCGGGCGGCGCACATGCCCGCGCAAATCGGCTCCAGATGCAGCAGCGCCTCGCTGACATCTGCGGGCGTGGCAGATCGCGTCTGCAGCACCATGCTGATCATCTGCGCCGTACGCTCCGCCGACGGGAGGTGGACGACGGCACCGCCCACATTGCCGCGCCGCACGGAGATCAGCCCGTCGGATTCGAGGATGTGGATCGCCTCGCGCACAGCGGGCGGGCTCACCCCGAACTCGGCGAAAAGCGCTTCCTGCGAGGGCAGCACGTCCCCCTCTTTGAGTCGTCCGGTCAGGATGTCGTCGCGCAGACGAGATGCCACGAGTTCTGCGACCCGGGGCTGACGAATTCGTGGTCCTCGCGGCTGAGACGACACTGTTCCGCTGGCGGCCTTTCCTTGCTAAGTTGTACAGGATAGTAATCGTAGTACCAACTGTATGGCTATCTGTATAGCCCCGAGACGGCCCGAGAGGACGGTGGCTCGGTGCGCGACGACGCGGACTCGGGCGCGGTGCGCCCGGTCAGAGACGGTCCCATCCTGCGGATCATCCTGGACCGGCCGAGCAGACGTAACTCGTTGAGCCACACGATGGTCGACGAGCTCGTTGCGATCCTCACCGACGCCGCCTCAGACGACACGCTCCGCGCTGTCCACATCGACGGCGCGGGTGAGGATTTCTGCGCGGGCGCCGACTGGGTGGCGACCAACAGCAACGACGGCAAGCCCCGACCGGGCAACCTCACCCGACGCATCCCGCACACGGCCAATCGAGTGGTCGAACTCATTGCGACGATCCAACTTCCGGTGGTCTGCAGCGTCCGGGGCTGGGCGGTCGGCCTCGGCTGCAATCTCGCACTCGCCGCCGATTTCACGGTCGCCACCCATGATGCGAACCTCTGGGAACCGTTCATCGACCGCGGCTTCAGCCCCGACTCCGGTGCCACCTGGCTGCTCCCCCGCCTCGCCGGCGTGACGCGAGCCAAACGCATGCTGCTTCTCGGCGAGAAGGTCACCGGTATCGATGCGGCCGACTGGGGGCTTATCTACGACGCCTTCCCAGAAGACGACCTCGCCTCTGTGGCAGAGGATCTTCTCTCGCGACTGGCCTCTGGCCCCACCGTCGCCATCGGTCTGGCCAAGCAAGCCATCAACTTCGGGCATGGAGCATCGCTGCCGGAATCAATGGCCCACGAGCTGAGTGGCCTCGAATTATCCAGCCGAACAGCAGACTTCAGGGAGGGCCTGGCCGCGTTCCGAGCCAGGCGAGCACCCGACTTTCAGGGCAGATAGACGAAAGAAGGAACGTGAGTTCTCCTCAGTACGACACCATCACCTACGACGTCGACGGACATACGGCCACCATCACGTTGAATCGCCCCGAGGCGCTCAATGCGCTCTCACCCCAGATGGTCACCGAGTTGCGGACGGCCTATGACGAAGCCGAGGGTGACGACAACATCTGGCTGATGATCGTGACCGGCAACGGACGCGCGTTCTGCACCGGAGCCGACGTCACCGAGATCCCCGAGGACGGCAAGGTCATCTACGAGCGTCCCTACCTGTCCACCTACGACCAGTGGGAGGCACCCCAGGAGGGCACTCCCCCGTTCCGCCGGATGGCCAAGCCGGTGCTGGCGGCCATCAACGGCATCTGTTGCGGCGCAGGGCTGGACTGGGTCACCACCGGTGACATCGTGATCGCGTCGGACAAGGCGACGTTCTTCGACCCGCACGTGAGCATCGGCCTGGTGGCAGCACGCGAGATGGTACGGCTGGCACGCGCGCTGCCTCGCTCGGTCGCCCTGCGCATGGCACTGATGGGCAAGCATGAGCGGATGAGCGCAGAGCGCGCCTACGAGCTCGGAATGATCACCGAGGTGGTCGAACACGACAGGTTGCTCGAACGCGCGCACGAAATCGCCGACATCGTGAACTCCAATGCACCGCTTGCTGTCCGGGGAACCCGCCTGGCCATCCACAAGACACTCGACCTGCCCTTGCTCGAGGGCGAGATCCTCGCCGAGACGTTTCGTGAGCGCGTCGTCCGCACCGAGGACGCCAAAGAGGGTCCGCTGGCGTTCGTCGAGAAGCGCGCGCCCAACTGGCAGTGCCGTTAGGGAATGCCCGTGAAGCCGACACCGACCTTCGACACGATTCTGCTCGATCTTGACCACGACACCCGCGTCGCCACCATCACGCTGAACCGGCCCGAGGCGCTGAATTCGTTCAACCGAACCATGTGCGAGGAGATGCGCGACGTCTGGCACGTGATCAAGTCCGACGAGGACATCAACGCGGTGGTACTGCGCGCATCCGGCGAGCGCGCCTTCAGCGCCGGCCTGGACATCAAGTCGAGCTATGGGCAGCCTGACATCGTCTGGAATCACGAGGATCCCGGCGAGCTGTTGAGCCCCAAATGGCAGAAGATGTGGAAGCCGGTGATCTGCGCCGTGCAGGGTATCTGCACGGCGGGCGCGCTCTACTTCGTCAACGAGGCCGATGTCGTGATCTGTGCCGACGGCGCGACCTTTTTCGACTCCCATGTCAGCGCGGGCCTGGTCTCCGCGCTCGAGCCGGTCGGCCTGATGCGGCGCGTCGGGCTCGGTGACACGCTGCGCATGGCGCTGATGGGCAATGACGAACGAGTCGGCGCGCAGACCGCGCTGCGGATCGGGCTTGTCACCGAAGTCGTTCCGGAAAACGAACTTTGGGACCGCGCTCACGACATCGCGCAGACTATCGCCGCCAAACCGCCGACCGCCACCCAGGGCACGGTCAAGGCGATCTGGGAATCCCTCGACAAGCCCTACCGGGCCGCGATGGATCAGGGCTTGATCTATACGCGTCTGGGAAATCCGATCGCCACGCGGGAGCTCGCCGAACGCCCGATTCCCAAAGCGGCTCCGCGGATTCGCTGATGCACCCGCTCTCACAGCGCATCATTGATGTTCTGGGCCTCGACCGGACTGCGCCAGCGATCCAGTTCGAACGACAGTGGTCCACCTGGGGTCAGCTGGCCGCGTACGCGGACGAGATCAGCGCCCTCGCCGGCACCGGTCGAGTGGGAATCATGTTGCGCAACAGCCCTCTTCATGTCGCAGCTCTCCTCGGCGTCCTGGTGGGTGGCGGCACCGTGGTCGTCATCAACCCAGCGCGCGGCGACGAGCGCACCAGGGCCGAGATCGAGCAATTGCAGCTTCCTGTCATCATCGGACTCCCCGAGGATCTCGCGGCGCTGGCGCCGGGAACGACGGCCACCACCGTCACCCTCGACGACCTCGATAGCGGCCCCGCCATCACACCTGGGGCGACGTCCGAGGATGTCGGTCGCCCCGGCGTCGCGGTGTGGATGCTCACCAGCGGCACCACCGGGCCGCCGAAGCGGGTCGACCTCACCTACGACATGCTGGCCCGCAGCGTGCTAGGCCGCGAACCCGAGAAGTCTCCAGCCCCGGAGAAACTCCGTAGGGGTGTGGCGATCGTCAACTCACCGCTGGTACACGTCGGGGGTGTGTTTCGGGTACTTCTCTGCTTGGTCGAGGCCCGGCCTTTTGTGCTACTACCGAAGTTCGAGCTGACGAGCTGGGCGGACGCCGTGCGCGAACACCGGCCGAGAGCGGTGTCGCTGGTGCCCGCAGCCCTGCGAACCGTGCTCCACTCCGAGCTCACACGCGACGACCTGGCCGGCGTTCAGGTGGTGACGTCGGGAACCGCCCCCCTGTCGGCCGACGATGCCGATGCGTTCACGGCGAAGTTCGGCATCCCCGTACTGACCTCCTACGCGGCCACCGAATTCGGTGGCGGGGTGGCGAGTTGGACGCTGCCGGACTACGAGAGGTTCTGGAAGGACAAGCGCGGCAGCGTGGGCCGGGCGAACCCCGGAGCGCGGCTTCGGGTCGTCGACCGAGACGGCGCCCCGGTGGAACCGGGAACTGAGGGGGTCCTCGAAGTGATCCCAGCGCAGGTGGACGGCGATGCCGGGTGGATGAGGACCACCGACCTCGCACGCATCGACGCCGACGGGTTCGTATGGATCCTGGGACGCGCCGACCAGGCCATCATCCGCGGCGGGTTCAAGGTGATGCCCGACGACGTCAAGAACGCGCTGGAAAGCCATCCTGCCGTCGCCGGCGCCGCAGTGATAGGACGGCCGGACGCCCGCCTCGGCGAAATTCCGGTGGCCCTCGTCGAACTCCGCCCCAACGCAACGGCTGACCCCGACACGCTGATCGCGCACGCAGCAGACCGTCTGGCGCGCTACGAGATCCCGGCGCAGGTCGTGATCGCCGCCGAGATCCCCCGCACCCCCTCGGGCAAGCCCGACCTGACGGCGGTCCGATCATTCTTTCCGCCACCGTGACCACCCCGCGCGACACCGTCGCAGGACTGCTGCGCGAACGGCAACGGCTCGCCGACAAGGCTCTGCTGATCTGTGACGACGACCGACTGACCTACGCCGACGCCGACGCGCGATCCTCGGTACTGGCGCAACGCCTCGTCACACTCGGCGCCGGTAAGGGCACGCACGTCGGCCTGTTGTATCCCAACGGATCCGAGTTCGTCGTCGCGATGCTCGCCGCGGCACGCCTCGGAGCCGTCGTGGTGCCGTTCTCCACCTTCAGCACTCCGAACGAGCTCCGTAGGCAGCTCCTCGACAGCGACGTCAGCATCCTGCTCGCCGCCCGCACCTACCGCAACCACGACTACGAGGCCGCCCTGCGCGAGGCGGTGGGTGCACCGCCGGCGACGGGCTCCCTGTTCAGTGCCACGGTGCCGGTGCTGCGCCACATCGTCTTCGACGGCGAGTTCGACGCGGATACCGATCCGCGATTGATCGAGGTAGTCGAGGACCTGCAAGATCACGTCGCCGGCTGCGACGTGCTGGCGATCATCTATACCTCGGGCTCGACAAGCGACCCGAAGGGCGTCGTCCACACGCACGCCTCGCTGATCGGCCATCAACGGAGCCTCAACGAGATCCGCGCACTCACCGAGTCCGATCGGCTGTTCTGCAACTCGCCGTTCTTCTGGATCGGCGGATTCGCCTTTGGACTTCTCGCCACGCTGGTGGCAGGGGCCACGCTGATCTGCTCCAACGCAACCGACGCCGGACGCACCCTCGACCTCATCGAGGCCGAGAGGCCGACCGTCACAAATGGTTTCGTGGCCGGTATCGCACACCTGACCCGGCACCCGAGCTTCGCCCGCCGCGACCTGTCGTCGATGCGGCGCGGCAACCTCTACCCCATCATGGCCGCCGACGTTCGACCCGTTGATCCCGAACTCCGACACAACATGCTCGGCATGACCGAAGCCGGCAGCGTTGTCCTGCTCAGTGGCGACGAATCGGACCAGCCGGAGAGCCGACGCGGATCCTTCGGCTTCCTTGCCCCTGGCTTCGAGGCACGGGTCGCCGATCTCGACACCGGTCGTGACACGAAAACCTCTGTCGGAGAGCTCCTTCTGCGTGGACGGTTCCTGATGCAGGGCTACTACGGGCGCAGCCGGGAGGAGACGTTCGACGCCGACGGCTGGTTCCACACCGGCGATCTGGTGAGGCGCGACGACGACGGGGTGTTCTACTTCGTCGGCCGGACCGGCGCGATGATCAAGACGGCGGGCGCCAACGTCACCCCTGCGGAGGTCGAGAAGGCTCTCAACACGGTCCTGCAACCGATCGATCGCGGCGCCATCGTCCACGTCCTCGGCCTGCCCGACGACGAACGCGGGCAGATCGTCGCCGCCGCCATCGCCACCGACACTGTGACGGCTTTGGATCAGCAGGAGGTGCTGAGGGCTCTGCGGCCGCAGTTGTCCGCCTACAAGATCCCACGGCGAATGATCACACTGCGCCACGACGACGTCCCGAGGCTGTCCAGCGGCAAGGTCGACCTTCCCACGTTGAGAAGGCGCTTCGATGCCTGACACCGTCGACGTCCTGCTGCGTGATCAGGCTGCGCGCTACAGGCAGAAGGACGCGATCGTCGATCCCGCCGACCGGATCTCCTACGTCGAGCTGGACGAGCAGACCCGCGACCTCGCGGCCGTCTTCGTGGCGTCCGGGGTGAACAAGGGAGCACGCGTAGGCCTGATCATGCCCAACGGCGTGATGTGGGCACGAATCGCGCTGGCTCTCATGCGAATCGGCGCCGTGGTCGTACCGTTGAGCACCCTGCTGACACCGCGCGAGCTCACGGCGCAGTTGCGTACCGCGTCGGTACAGCACCTCATCGCCGTCGAAGAGTTCCGTGGGCACCGTTACCTCGACGGGCTCGACGGTTCGTTGCCCGCGCTCCAGAACGTATGGACCACGGATCAGATGGGCGCACTGCCCAGCCACGCGGCGGCGACCGAAGTCGCCGCGGCGATGTCCCGCGGTGTCCGGCCGGCCGACTCGATGGCGATCATCTTCACGTCCGGCAGCAGCGGACAGCCGAAGGGTGTCTGTCATTCGCACGGCAACGCGATCGGCGCGGTACGTGCCGGTCTGGGACCGCGCTGCGTCGACGCCGATACGCGCCTGTATCTTCCGATGCCGTTCTTCTGGGTGGGCGGACTCGGCGGTGGTCTGCTGTCCGCGCTGATCTCCGGGGCGACGCTGATCACCGAGCCTGTCCCCCGGCCTGATTCGACGTTGCGGCTGCTGGCAGCAGAACGGGTGACATTGTTCCGCGGCTGGCCCGACCAGGCGGAGGCGTTGGCCCGGCACATTCCGAGCTCGGGCGTCGAGCTGACGACGCTTCGACCCGGCAGCCTCGACGCTGTGCTGCCGCCGCAGATGCGTTCGCGGCCGGGACGTAGGGCCCGCCTGTTCGGGATGACCGAGTCGTTCGGGCCCTACTGCGGCTATCCCGCCGATACCGACATGCCCGAATCAGCCTGGGGCAGCTGCGGTCAACCGTTCGAGGGCATGCGGGTGCGGATCGCCCATCCCGAGTCCGGTCAGGAGGCGCCCACCGGAAAGATCGGCGTGATTCACATCGGGGGTCCGCACGTAATGCGGGGCATCTGCGGACGAAGCCGAGAAGAGGTATTCACTCCCGACGGCTACTACCCGACCGGCGACCTCGGTCATCTCACCGGGGACGGGTTCCTCTTTTATCACGGCCGCTCCGATGACATGTTCAAGGTCAACGGCGCCACGGTGTATCCCACTGAGGTGGAGGATGCGCTACGGGCTCTCGACGGTGTCCGGATGGTTTTTGTGACGAATGTGGCTGGTCCCGAGGGTAATCGGGTTGCCGCCGCGGTGGTGCCCGACAGCGGTGTGACGGTTGAGCAGTTGCGGTCGGCGGCACGCACGCTGCTGAGTAGCTTCAAGGTCCCGACTGTCTGGAGACTCCTGGACAGCGAGGACGACGTGCCGCGTGGCCCGACAGGGAAAGTCGATGTGACGCGGCTGCGCGCCCTGTTCTCAGACGACTGATCGCGAGCGCAGACTCGTGACCTGATCGGCGCTGTAACCGATCTCGCCCAGGATTTCTTCGGTGTGTTCGCCCAGCAGCGGGGCGCGACGGCGGATCGCGCCGGGCGTCTCGGAGAGCCGAAACGGGGTCTCGATGATCGGCACGTCCCGCGCCGTTCCGGGGAATGGCATGCGCTGGAGGTAACCCATCGCCTCGACATGCGGATCGTCGAGCACATCCTGTGTCGAATGCAGCGGCGCGGCAGGCAATTTGGCGTCCTCGAGAAGCGCGAGCACCTCGGCCTTCGTCTTGTCGGCGCACCATTGCGCCATGATGTCGTTCAGTTCCGCGCCGTGTTCCCAGCGTAGGTCGTCATCGGCGAACCGCGGGTCGTCGAACAGTTCCGGTCTGCCGACGAGCCGGCACCAACGCTTGAACATCGGCGGTCCCGCGATCTGGAGCAGCACCCAACCACCGTCGGACGTTCGATACAGGTCGCACGGGGCGACGGACGTCCCTTGATTGACCATCCGGGGCTTGTCCGTCCCGAGAAGCGCGCGCTCGATGAGGAACGCGTTCGACAGCATCAACGCTGTGGGCAGCAGGGCGCCTTCGACATGCTGGCCCACGCCGGTGCGATCGCGGTGGTACAGGGCCATCATCACGCCGATCGTCAACGTCAGCGCGGTGCCGAAATCCGCATAAGGCACCACGGTCCGGATCGGTGTGTCGGGGAGACCCTGCCGGTACACCGCACCCGACATCACCTGTCCTGCACCATCGAAGCCGATCCGGTCACTGTAGGGCCCGCCCTCGCCGTAAGCGGTCGCACTCGCCAGGATGATGTCGGGCTTGATCGCGCGCAGGGTGTCGTAGTCCAGGCCGCTCGCCCGCATTCCCGCCGCGGGCATGTTGGCGACCACGACATCGGCGCCGGCGACCAGCTTGCGGGTGATCTCCCGCCCCTCCTCGATCGTCGTGTCCAGCGTCAGTGATCGCTTGTTCCGATTGCACTGAAGGAATGTGCCGCCCTCACCGCTGTCGGCGACCGACTGAACCCACCGGTCCTCGCCGCCTTCCCGCTTCTCCACCCGGATGACATCGGCGCCCATATCCGCCAGCAGGGCCGCGCACCACGGCGCCGCGATGAACCGGCCATAGTCGAGCACCCGGATGCCTTCCAGGACGGCGGCTAAGCCGCCAATGGACCCGCTGCCCATGACCCGCCTTTACAGAGAAGCTGACTGTAAGCATTACGGTATCAGTCATCACGGCCACTCTATGACCACAACGTGCGCCGCCGTCCTCGCAGACAGCCACGCCTGCGATCCTGCATCCCTCCGAACAGCTGTGACGAAGCGGTCTTGACACCGTTCAGCGTGACGTGCATCATCTGACAAAACGTTTTATCAATTCTCGGCAGTCTTGTACGAGCAGTGAAAAAACGATTTATCTTAATTGAGAGAGGAGAGCCCATGCCCCCCGCCGCGATACTCGAAGAAACGCGGGCCGCCAACGACGCGGCGCTGGCGAGATTTGCCGGTGCGGACCCGGTTCTGGTCGACGTGCTTCCGGCTCGTGAGGCGATACCCGCGATGCACGCACGTCTAGTCCTGACATCGGGGCCAACCATGCCGTGGCCCGAGTACTCCGGCGGCCAGCGAACCGCAATCCTCGGAAGCGTTGTGCACGAAGGGCTTGCCGCTGACCTCGCCGGCGCCGAGGTGCTTCTCGACACCGGTGAGGTCACGGTCGTGGGTTGTCAGGACCATGGCTGTATCGGATCGCTAGCTGGCGTGACCTCCGCGTCGATGCCGGCGCTTATCGTTGAGGATCGTCCGACCGGCCTTCGGTCCTACTGCACGCTCTTCGAGGGGGAAACGCCGTCCCGGCTGAACTACGGTGTGTGGAACGCGGAGGTGCACCGCAACCTGCGTTTCCTTGCGGAGTCGATAGGTCCCGCATTGGGAAAGGCCATTCGCGATCGGGGCGGAGTCGCGCTACTGCCGATCATGGCCCGCGCTCTTCGGCAGGGAGACGAGCTACATAGTCGCAACACTGCCGCATCGCTGCTCTTCGTCCGTGAGATCCTGCCGTCGCTGGCTGCTGATTCCGCGCTGGGTGAACGCCTTGTCACCTACCTCACCGGTGGTGACTATTTCTTCCTCCGTCCGGCGATGGCTGCGGCGAAGGTCATGGCCGCGCGGATGGCTGGGGTGCCCGGGTCATCGATAGTCACCGCAATGGCCATGTCCTGCAGCACATTCGGCATCCAGGTGTCCGGCATTCCGGGCAGGTGGTTCACCGGCCCGCTGCCCCACTTCGAGCACTATCGCCTATCCCCTGGCGTCACCATCGACGACGCGCAGTTCATGGGTGGCGAAAGTATCACCACTGAGGTGTGCGGGCTCGGCGCCTTCGCGCAGACCGCAGCATTCACGTTGCAGGACTACCAGGGTGGCGTGACTCGGATGATCGAACTTAACGAGCAGATGTATCAGATCACGCATGGCGAGAGCCCCTTCTTCAGGCTCCCGTATCTGGGCTTCCGAGGAACGCCCACAGGCATTGACGCCCATGCCGTGGCCGATACCGGCATCACACCGGTTATGGACATCGGCATCGCGGGCGCTGCAGGCGGCCAGATCGGGGCGGGCATCGCCCGCGCACCCTTAGGTCCATTCACTACTGCCAGCGAGGCATTACTACGCCAATCCAATTTCCAGAGAACCGAAGGAAAGTAAAGAACTAATGGATACCGTCACGCAGCTGTCCGATCAGTACGTCCAACTCGCCGACGATCTCGCGCGTAAGGGCGTCAGATATGCCGTAGGCAGCTGGATCGATGTCTTGGGCAGGCCGAAGTCCAAGGTCGTACCGATCGACCACCTACCGAATCTGATCGCCGGATCCGAGCGGTACACGCCCCGGGGCATGGGCGGGATTGGCCGGATGAACCCTGTCGAGGACGAAGTCGTCGGCCTCCCGGATCCGAATACCCTACGGATTCTTCCCTGGGACCGGCGATTCGCATGGATGATCGCCGATATGCACCAGGGTGGCCGCGAGCCGTTCGCCCTCTGCCCACGCTCGGCTCTCAAGCGGCAGGTCGCCGAGGCAGCAAGCATGGGCTTCGTCTGCCAGCTCGGAATCGAGCCGGAGTTCTACGTCTTCCGTCCGGAATCGCTGACACAGGGACACCTCGAGCCCATCGCACCGAGCGGGCGCCTACAGCCCACACCCGCGTATGACGTCGAGGTGACGCTGGATGCGATGCCCTTCCTGGACCGGGTCACGAGGTATATGACGGAATTGGAGTTCGGCCTGTTCAGCTTCGACGCCGAAGGTGGCGAAGGACAGTATGAGTTCGACTTTGCACACGCCGAAGTCGTCGACTCAGCCGACCGGATGACCTTGTTCCGCACCCTCGTCAAACAGGCCGCCAAAGAGGAGGGCTTGGTCGCGACGTTCATGCCGAAGCCCTTCGCCGAACTCTGGGGCTCAGGAGCGCATTTCAACATGAGCTTGGAGGATCGACACAGCGGTGAGAATGTCTTCAAGACCGGCACGGGCAGTTCCGGCTGGCGCAAGGAAGCTCTGCATTTCGCCGGCGGAGTCCTGAAACACGCGAAAGCACTTGCGGCCCTGTCGAATCCCACCACAAACTCCTACCGCCGACTGGTGCCACGGTTGGCAGACGGAAACTTCTCCTGGGCGCCGACGAAGATCAGCTACGGTCACAACAACCGGTCATGCATGCTGCGTCTGCCCGACAATCGTCCGGCGATCGAGAACCGCAGCGTGGACGCGGCGGCCAACACTTACCTCACCGCGGCATTCATGCTCGCTGCCGGACTCGAGGGCATCCGTGACGGCATCGATCCTGGCCAGCCTCAGGACACATTGTCTTACACCGACGATCGCATCGACGTCATGCCCCGCACCCTCATCGACGCCGTTGAAGCATTCGAGGCGGACTCGCTGACCTACAGTGTGTTCCCCGAAGCCTTCGTCCGCGATTACACAGAGATGAAGCGCGGCGAATGGCATCGTGACCACGCCGAGGTCAGTGACCGTGAGCGCCACTACTACCTGCTGAATCTATGACGATCATCGGCATCACAGTCGGAAGCACCGAAAAACCCTCCGTGGTGGGCGCCTACGTCAAGGCGGTGATGTTCGCAGGGGGGACGCCACTACTGCTGCCCACCATTGTGGAGGGCGATGACACTGTCGCCGAGGCAATCTCGCGAGTGGATGCGCTGCTGCTCTCCGGTGGCGGCGATATTCATCCTGAGGAATACGGGGAGCGCGTGCGAGTCACCCTTGACGCAGTCGACCGACACCGTGATCACGTGGAGCGGTGCGCCGTGCGGGCTGCGATGTCCAACGGTCAGCGGATCCTCGGTGTGTGCCGGGGCGCCCAGATGCTGGCCGTGGCCACCGGCGGCACGCTGATCCAGGACCTTGCGGTCGAAGGCTTCTTCGGTCACATGGACCACCGCCACGACCGCGGCTACGCCACGCTGCGTCACGGAATCAAAGCGGAGGTCGGGTCACGGGCCGAGACCAGCTTGGACGGCAGCACGGAGATCAACTCACATCACCACCAGGCCATCCGCCACACCGGCGACGTGCTGCACGCGACCGCGTGGGCCACCGATGGCGTGATCGAAGCAGTCGAAGGTCCGAATCTTCTCGGGCTGCAATGGCATCCAGAAACACTCTTCACCAACGACAATCGTCACCACGAGCCATTTCGGTGGCTCGTGCAGGGCGAGTAAGCGAGCAACTCATGGGTCTTCTCAACAGCTCTCAGTCACATCCCGGTTCCCTCCCCACTAAGGACCGAGCGGGGCGCATCGAGCAGTACGGCATCGACTTCATCCCGGAAGAGGAGCGCCGATCCTCGCCTCGGAATGTCAGCAGCATCTTGTTCGGAGGCTCGCTGACCTTCAGCGTGATCGTCATCGGCTGGTTCCCGATCACTTTCGGGCTGAGCTGGTGGCAGGCGGCGTCGGCGGTCATCGTGGGCTCGACGATGGGTGCCGCTCTTCTCGCACCGACTGGTTTGTTGGGTCCTCGGACGGGAACAAACAACCCCGTATCCAGCGGCGCATTCTTCGGTGTGGCTGGCCGACTGATCGGCTCGGTGCTCGAGGGCAGCGCATCGGTGGCTTTCGCGGCGCTGAGTATCTGGACGGGCGGCGATGCCCTTGCCGGAGCGCTCACTCGGTTCTTCGATCTGCAGAACACCGAGGGCGTGCGCCTCGGCGCCTACGCCGTTCTTGCCGTCGTCGTCACCACAGTGTCGGTGCTAGGCCACTCGAGCATGGTGTTCTGTCAGAAGTTCATGATCCCGACAGCAGGAACCTGTCTGATTGTCGGAATCTTCGTCTACGGAGTGGATTTCGACCCCTCCTACGCTGGCACCGGTGACTACGCACTGGGGTCAGTCCACGCAGCCTGGCTGTTGTCGGCCCTCTTGTGCGCTTCTACCGTTGCGTCCTACGGCCCCTACGCCGGAGACTGGACGCGGCACATTTCGCCACGGCTACACCCGGACGGCTCCATCCTGCGCGCCATGTTCTTCGGCGGTCTCTTCGGCATGGGCGGGCCCATCATGTGGGGTGTCTTCACCTCCGCAGCCCTATTCGCGTCTGGCACCCCTGACGCCGACAGTTCCTTCGTGCTCGGACTTGTCAACGGCGCGCCCGCCTGGTTCATCCCTGCCTTGATCTATGTGGGGCTGGCGTCGGGAACGGCACAAGCCGTCATCAACACCTACGGGACTGGCCTCGACACCTCAGCAATCATTCCACGTCTCAACCGCGTCCAGGCCACCCTCGTAGCGTGCGCTTTGGCCACGTCACTGGTGTACCTCGGCCACTTTTACGCCGCGCTGGCAAACGGTGTCGCAGTGTTCCTCGCGCTGCTAGCCTGCTCGTCCATCCCGTGGATCGTCATCCTGACGATCGGGCACTTTCATCGCCGCGGCTACTACAACACCGCCGACCTCCAGGTGTTCAACCGAGGAGAGCGCGGCGGGGTCTACTGGTTCACCGGCGGCTTGAACATGGTCGGCGTCGGCGTGTGGTCACTGTCGGCGGCCGCCGGACTGATGTTCACCAACAACGAGTGGTTCTCCGCACCAGGCGCACGCCTTTTCGGTGGCCTTGATCTCGGCTTCTTGGTTGCCGGTCTGGTTGCCGCCGTCACCTACCCGCTGGCCCTCCGTGCCTTCCCAGAACCGCCGGAGCTCTTCGCGCCGGACGCCGTCACCGCACGCTGATGATTGCGGTAGTGGATTCTGACATCATGGGAGTCCCCGCGGTCGAGGAGGCGAGCATGGTGGTGACAATTCGTGATGTCGCAGCGGCCGCCGGCGTCTCGCCGACGACGGTCTCCCACGTCCTGAGCAATCAGGGGCGAATCGGTGAGGACACGCGCCGACGCGTCCTCGATATCGCTGCCGAGCTCGGCTACCGCGCCAATGTCCATGCGCAGCAACTCAAGACAAACCGCAGTCGCACCTTTGCTATCCAGGTCGCCCCTTTTGACACGGAGAGCAAATCGAGCATGCTCATTCCCAACTCCGAGTACTTCCTCGAGGTACTCAACGGGGCCTCCGACGAGGCAGAACGGAATGGCTATGCGCTCGTTCTCGCGCCTCCCGGTGTGGGCCCCAGGGCCATCAGCGCGTTCGCGGTCGACGGCGCGATCATCGTCGACCCGCACGGCGACGAAGGACTGCTGGATCCGGAGTGGACGGCGACCCATCCCGTCGTCACCGCCGGCCGCACGGCCGGACGTCAAGCGGGCAGCCACGTCGTAGACAACGACCACCGCGCCGCGGCGTCGGGAGTGTTCGAGCATTTTTGGGATCAGGGCTACCGCCGTCCCGCCGCCGTCATAACCGATCTCGCCCGCTCCTACACGCGCGATGTCATCGACGGTTACCGGGACTGGGCGGCACGCCGTGGGATCGAACCCGTGTGGCTCGAGACCGGTTCACACCGTTCGGCGAAGGCAGCCCTGCGTGAGCTGCTGGACTCACCCACGCCACCTGATGCGATCTACTGCGGCTCAGACGACATCGCCCTCGACATCCTCCACGAGGCCGCGCGTCTGAACATCATGGTTCCGAATGACTTGGGCGTGTGCAGCTGTGTCGACAGCAGCACTTTCAACCTGACGACACCGGAACTCAGCGGAGTCTTCTGTAACCCGCGCACCATTGGAGCGCAGTCGGTGTCGCTGCTCATCGCACTGCTCGAAGGTGACGACTCGTCCGACCAGACGATCATCGTGCCCACCGAATTGCGTGTACGCCGTTCGACCTTGCGCCCGCTGCAAAGCTAGTCATTTCCGCATACCCGTGCCTAGCTGAATCCGCACCCTGCAAAAACCTTTTGCCATAGGAGAATTCCATGAAGACCCTCATCATCAGCGCCAGTCCCCGCGAGGATGGCAACTCACACGTCCTGGCGCACGCGGCCGCAGAAGGCGCGCGGGCGGCCGGACAGACCGTTGATCACGTGTTCCTTGACGACTATGTCCGGCGGATGCTGGATAACTGCCGCAAGTGCCGACGCGCGGAGGACCGCATGTGTTCTCTGGACGACCGGTACGGCGAGTTGCTCGTCGATCGGATGCTGCCAGCCGACGGCATCATCTATGCGATGCCGCTCTACTTCTATGGCATGCCCGGCCGACTCAAGACTGTGTTCGACCGCCTGTTCTGCTACACAGCCAACAGCGCGCCACAGCAAGATCTCGTCGTCGAGGGCATCATGCACAAGAAGGTCGGCGTGCTGATCTCTTGCGAGGAAAGCTATCTCGGCGCTACTCAGGGTGTGATCGCGCAGTTCCAGGAACTTACCCGATACCTGAATCAAGACCTCGTAGGTGTCGTCGTCGGCAATGGGAACAGCCGTGGCGAGATCGTTCGCGATCCGAGCGATCCGGTGTCTCGTGCACAGAAGTTGGCAGCGATGTTGTACGACACTCGCGTCACCGACTACCGACTCAACACCGTTCGCTCCAACCGCGTTTGGGAGAGCCTCGCGGCGGAACCACTCGCGCAGTCAGAGATGTCCGCGGGTCAAGTCCGGTGACGTGGGTTGGAAGGCCCGAGCACCAGGCACCGCGTCAGCGCGAATTGCATTCAGGGTGGAAGACGATCGGCGTCGTCGTACCCGCGTGTTGTTCCGAGGTCGAGCTACGCCAGCTCGTCGCCGACCACGTCCGCGTGGTCGCGACCGATGCCGGCGAGTTCGTGCAGGCGGTCACCGTGGGCCGGTGCATCGTACTGTCAGAGGACCACCACCGCTGCGAAGTCTCCTATCTGCCAGGCCCGCCGGGCACGTTCCCGACCTCCATGGGCGTGAGGTCCGGCGTCTTGACCGACCCGACGGCCCGCCAACGCTTAGGACCGATCCGCAAAGACGACACAGTAATGCCGACGGTATATGAATCTCGCCGAAGCCCTTCCCGCATAATTCATCCACATCATGTCACTCGCACTGAGTAACACCCTCCTCGAGAATCACCAACGGACGCCCATCATCCGATCACGCCTCGTCGGGTGAGGTGGTCGATCAGCGGGCCCGCGGCGGCACAGAGGTGTTCCGACATGGCGGCGCGCGCCGCGTCGCCGTCGCGGTCTTTGAGCGCATCCAGGACCACCCGGTGGTCGCGCATCGAGTGCGCGGGCCAACCCTCGACCGTCGGGTAGACCGATTCCAGCGCGAACCTGGTGATCTGACCCATCAGCTGAGCGAGTTTCGGCGACCCCGCTGCAACGTTGACGCCGCGATGGAACGCGTGGTTGAGCCGGACCGCCGCCTCATGATCGTTGCCTGCATACGCCACCTCCAGTTGATCCTGGATGAGCCCCAATTCATGCAGTTCGTCATCGGTGATGCGCTCGGCGGCACGGCTGGCGAGTTCACCGCCGATGTGGGCCTGAACGTCGGAGACATCGGCGATGTCGCGCTTCGTGATGGGCAGCACGACGAACCCACGACGCGGCAACAGGTTGAGCAGGCCCTCGGCGCGCAGCCCGAACAGTGCCTCGCGCACCGGGGTGACGCTGATTCCGAGTTCGTCGGCCAGCTGTTCGAGCCGAATGTACTTGCCCGCCGGATAAATTCCGTCGAAGATGCGACGGCGCACGAACCGGGCGACGTCCTCGGCGAGCTGCGGCCGGGCCGCGAATTCGGGAATGCTCATCGGCCTAGACCCGGTAGTCCGCCAGCAGCCGCTTACTGATGATGTTCTTCTGGATCTCGCTGGTGCCTTCGCCGATCAACAGGAACGGAGCGTCGCGCATCAACCGCTCGATCTCATACTCTTTGGAGTAGCCGTATCCGCCATGGATGCGGAAACTCTGCTGGGTGACCTCGGCGCACACCTCACTGGCGAAGAACTTCGCCATCCCCGCGGCGACGTCGTTGCGTTCACCGGAGTCCTTGAGCCTGGCCGCGTTGACCATCATCAGGTGTGCAGCCTCGACTTTGGTTGCCATTTCGGCCAACTGGAAGGCGATCGCCTGGTGCTCGGCGATCGGCTTGCCGAAGGTGGTGCGCTGCTGGGCGTAGCGGACGGCCAACTCGAAGGCTCGGACACCGACCCCGCAGGCTCGCGCCGACACGTTGACCCGACCCACCTCGACGCCGTCCATCATTTGGAAGAAGCCCTGCCCCGGCGCCTCTCCAAGGATGTCTGAAGCCTTGGCCTGATAGCCGTCGAAGATCAGCTCGGTGGTGTCGATGCCCTTGTAGCCCAGCTTGTCGAGCTTGCCCGGGATCGTCAGTCCCGGCACGACTTCGCCGAAGCCGGCGGGCTTTTCGACCAGGAATGCGGTGAGGTTGCGGTGGGGCTTGTCGGCGCCCTCGTCGGTGCGCACCAGAGCCGCCACCAGGGTCGAGCTCCCCCCGTTGGTGAGCCACATCTTCTGGCCGTCGATGGTGTAGGTGCCGTCACCGTTGGATTTTGCGCGGGTCCGGATGGCCGCGACGTCGGATCCCAGCTCCGGCTCCGACATCGAGAACGCGCCGCGCGTCTCACCGGTTGCCATCCGCGGCAGGTAGTGACTCTTCTGCGCTTCGGTGCCGTGCTGACGGATCATGTAGGCAACGATGAAGTGGGTGTTGATGACTCCCGAGACGCTCATCCAGCCGCGGGCCAATTCCTCGACGCACAGCGCGTAGGTGAGCAGCGACTCCCCCAGCCCGCCGAACTCCTCGGGAATCATCAGACCGAACAGTCCCATCTCGCGCATCGCGTCGACGATCGCCTGCGGATAGGTGTCGGCGTGCTCCAGCTCCTGCGCCGTCGGGATGACCTCCTTGTCAACGAATTGTCTTACAGTCGAAACAATTTCGGTCTGAAACTCGGTGAGCCCCAGGGTCTGCGCAAGTCTGGTCATCGCCCCACCCTCTCGAAGACGGCGGCCAGGCCCTGCCCGCCGCCGATGCACATTGTCTCCAGGCCATACCTGCCGTCGCGCCGGTCCAGTTCGCGCGCCAGCGTCGCAAGCATCCGGCCGCCCGTCGCCCCGACAGGATGTCCGAGCGAGATCCCGGAGCCGTGCACATTGGTGCGCTCCAGATCGTGGTCGGTGAACTTCCATTCGCGCATGCAGGCCAGGGCTTGCGCGGCGAACGCCTCGTTGAGCTCGATGAGGTCGATGTCGGCGAGGCTGAGGCCGGCTCTGGCGAGTGCGATCTCGGTGGCTGGCACCGGTCCGATACCCATGATGTTGGGCGCGACGCCGGCCACACCCCACGAGACGATCCGCACCAGTGGTTCCAACCCCAGCTCGGCGGCTTTCTCCGGTGTCGTCACCATGCACATGGAGGCGGCGTCATTCTGCCCGCTGGAGTTTCCCGCCGTCACCGTCGCCTCCGGATCAGTCTTGGCGAGAACGGGTTTGAGCTTGGCGAGCGCGTCCACCGAGGTGTCTGCGCGCGGATGCTCGTCGGTGTCGATCACCTGCTCACCGGATCGGTCGCTGACCGTCACCGGCACGATCGTCTCCGCCAGCAGACCTTCTTCTTGCGCGGCGACGGCTTTCTGATGGGACCGTACGGCGAGTTCATCCTGCTCCTGGCGCGGGATGTCGTATTGACGGCGCAAGTTCTCGGCGGTCTCCAGCATCCCCCCGGGGACGGGATAGTGCTTACCGCCCGCGGTCGTTCGGCCCCGGGCCAGTGCGTCGTGCACGGTGACGCCGGTCCTCGCCCCGCCCCAGCGCATGTCCGTCGAGTGGAACACCACATTGCTCATCGACTCGGCGCCGCCGGCAACGACGAGATCGTTGTTGCCACTTGCCACGTGCAGCGCCGCCTGGATGACCGCCTGCAGCCCCGACCCGCAGCGGCGGTCGATCTGCATTCCCGGAACAGTCACCGGCAGTCCTGCGTCCAGCGCGATGACGCGGCCTATGGCGGGTGCCTCCATGCTGGGATAGCAGTGACCGACGATGACGTCCTCGACAGCCTCGGGCGCGACACCTGTTCTGGTGAGCAGCCCCTGCAGCGCGACCACCCCTAGTTCGACAGCGGTCAGGGACTTGAACATCCCGTTGTAGCGTCCGATCGGGGTACGCACCGGTTCGCAGATGACCGCTTCACGCATCACAGATGCCGTCCGCCGGTGACCTCGAGAACAGTGCCGGTCATGTACGACGACAGATCGGAGGCCAGGAACAGCGCGACATTGGCCACCTCGTCGGGCTCACCGGCCCGTCCCATCGGGACCTCAGCCACCTTGGAGTCCCAGATGCGTTGCGGCATAGCCTCTGTCATGGCCGACCGGATCAGTCCCGGCTGTATCGCGTTGACCCGGACGCCAAGGTAGGCAAGCTCCTTCGAGGCCGCCTTGGTCATCCCCACGATCCCTGCTTTGGCGGCCGAATAGTTGGTCTGCCCGACCATGCCGACCTTTCCTGAGATCGAGGACATGTTCACGATCGCGCCACGCTTGTTCTCCCGCATGACCGCAGCCGCGGCGCGCAGCCCGTTCCAGGTGCCCTTGAGGTGGACGGCGATCACCTGGTCGAAGTCGTCTTCGGTCATCTTGCGCATCGTCGCGTCGCGGGTGATACCTGCGTTGTTCACCATGATGTCCAGTCCGCCGAAACCGTCGACGGCGTCTGCAATCAACGCATCCACCTCCGCGGAGTCGGTCACATCGCACCGGACCGCGCGGGCGACCTCGGCACCGCCGAGCTTGTCCGCGGCCGCCTGCGTCGCCTCGACGTTCACGTCGCCGAGCACCACCTTGGCGCCCTCGTCGACGAAGCGTTGTGCGATTGCGAAGCCCAGCCCCTGCGCCGCCCCGGTGACCACGGCGATCCGGCTCGTCAGCAATGCCATCTCTTCACCCATCCTTGCGCTCTGCGAATGACCCCGATAGATCGGACGCTATCGTATTTCATATACGATATTGGCTTCCACTTCCCTCCCACAAGGAGCACGACCGGATGACCACCGCCGAAGTCAGCGACGACGATTTCCAGGAGATCCTGGCCCAGACCCGCCACTTCGTCCGTAGCGCGGTAGTTCCGCGCGAGCAGGAGATCCTTCGCGAAGATCGGGTGCCCGACGACCTGCGCGAGCAGGCGAAAGACATGGGCCTCTTCGGCTACGCGATCCCGCAGGAATGGGGCGGCCTCGGACTGGATCTGGCCCAGGATGTCGAGCTGGCGATGGAGCTGGGCTACACGTCGTTGGCGCTGAGATCGATGTTCGGTACGAACAACGGCATCGCCGGCCAGGTTCTGGTCGGATACGGCACCGACGAACAGAAGTCGACGTGGCTGGAGGGGATTGCGTCGGGCGACGTCGTCGCTTCCTTCGCCCTGACCGAGCCGGGTGCGGGCTCCAATCCGTCCGGCTTGCGCACGAAGGCCACGCTCGACGGGTCCGACTGGATCATCAACGGCCAGAAGCAATACATCACCAATGCGCCGACGGCGGACTTGTTCGTCACGTTCGCCAGGAGCAGGCCTGCCGACGACAACGGCGCAGGCATCGCGGTCTTTCTCGTGCCCGCGGACACCCCCGGCGTGCAGGTCGGGACCAAGGACAAGAAGATGGGCCAGGAAGGTGCGTGGACCGCCGACGTGAACTTCACCGACGTACGGGTTCCTGCCGCCGCGCTGGTCGGAGGATCCGAAGACATCGGCTACCGCGCAGCGATGACATCGCTGGCGCGCGGCAGGGTGCACATCGCCGCGCTGGCGGTCGGCACCGCGCAGCGGGCGCTCGACGAGTCGGTGGCGCATGCGGCGACGGCGACTCAAGGCGGCACGCCCATCGGTGGATTTCAGCTCGTGCAGGCGATGCTCGCCGAGCAGCAGACCGGCGTGCTCGCAGGCCGCGCGATGGTCCGAGACACCGCCAGGCAGTGGCTCACCGGGCAGGATCGACGGATCGCGCCGTCAGCCGCCAAGCTCTTCTGTACGGAGATGGTGGGAAAAGTGGCAGATCTCGCGGTGCAGATCCACGGCGGCAGCGGGTACATGCGCGGGGTGCCGGTCGAGCGGATCTACCGCGACGTACGTCTGCTCCGGCTGTACGAAGGCACGAGTGAGATCCAAAAGCTGATCATCGGCGGCGGATTGGTGAAGGCGGCGAGCAAGGCGGCGAAGCGATGAGCGCTTGCGCGAAGAGCAGAGGACAGAAGTGAGCGGTCGGCTACAGGGCCGGGTGGCGTTCATCACCGGCGCAGCCCGAGGGCAGGGACGCGCACACGCGGTGCGAATGGCCAACGAGGGCGCCGACATCATCGCTGTCGACATCGCAGGGCCACTACCGCCCTGCGTGCCCTACGACCATGCCACGCCGGACGATCTCGCGGAGACGGTCAAACTCGTTGAGGCGACGGGCCGTCGGATCCTCGCGTCGGCGGTCGACGTTCGCGACGGTGATCACCTGCGCGCGACGGTGGACGCGGGCGTGGCGGAGCTGGGCCGACTGGACGTCATCGTCGCCAACGCCGGCGTCTCGGCGCCGCAGGCCTGGGATCACATCACCGCCGACGACTTTCGCGACGTGATGGACATCAACGTCACCGGGACGTGGAATTCGGTGATGGCGGGCGCTCACAAGATCATCGACGGCGGCCGCGGCGGATCGATCATCCTGATCAGCTCAGCTGCCGGAATCAAGATGCAGCCGTTCATGATTCACTACACCGCGAGCAAGCACGCGGTGACCGGCATGGCCCGCGCCTTCGCCGCCGAACTGGGCAAGCACTCGATTCGGGTCAACAGCGTGCACCCCGGCCCCGTGGTCACCGACATGGGCACCGGCGACATGGTGGCCGCGCTCGCACGGCGATGGAAACGAACCCGCAGCTGTCGAACATGATGACACCGTTCCTGCCGACGTGGGCCGTCGAACCGGAGGACATCGCCGACGCCGTGTGCTGGCTGGCCAGCGATGAGTCCAAATTCGTCACGGCGAGCGCGATCTCGGTGGACCAGGGTTCAACACACTACTGATCGATGAGCGTCCTGGTCAGAAACGTCAGCTGATCGGTCACCGTCTTGTCGAACCATTCGTTGCCGGGCCAGACGTCGAAGTGGTCGCACGGGTAGCGATGAACCTGCGCCCTCCCGTGGGCCGCTGTCGCGGCTACTGCCCCGGCAGGCACGTACTGGTCGAAGTCGGCGATCTGCACCAGTAGCGGGCACCTCAGCTTCTTTGCTGCTGTCGTGGTACGCACGCCGAGCACCTGCAGGCCGATGGAGCTGTCGATCTCGTTGCGCCACGTCGGACCGGCGAGGGCGGTGTAGCTCTCGTAGGCCCCGTCGAGGGCAAGCGCGCCGGACTCGCCCACCGGAGACACCAACGGCATCAATGTCGGAGCTCGACCGCGCCCCACCGCGATCCGGCTCTTCACACCGGTCAGCGTCCACCGCAACGAAGTGACGATGTTGCGCGACGCAGCGGCGGAGCGACTGACCGCGATCCCACTTGTCAACGGCGTCAATGCGATCACCGCGCCGATGTCGTCTCGCTCTGCGGCCACCCGCAGTACGTGGCCGCCGGAGAACGACGCACCCCACAGAGCGATCCGGTTGGTATCGACACCCGGCAGCTTCTTGGCGGCTGCTATCGCCGCGTGATAGTCCTCAGTCTGTCTGCGAACCGACAGCGACTGACGCGGCACACCTCCCGACGTGCCGAATCCGCGGTAGTCGAAGGCAACCACGTCGAACCCGGCGCCGGCGAACCTTCGTGCGGAGGGTTCCAGGCCCGAGTCCTTCGTGCCACCGAAGCCGTGGGCCATCACCACCACCGGGCGATTCTCCCCCAGGGCGCGGAAATGCCAAGCGCTGCACTCGTCCTCACCGCTGGGAAAGCCGATCTCCGTGTACGTCATCACACCACCTCGGCAACCTTGGCCGCCCGCTTGAGTCCCGCCGGGATCTCGCGTGTGCGCAGATCGTGTTCATAGATGAAGTAGTCGACCTGCTGGGTGTGGCGTGGGCGGTCGGTGCAGTGCCCGGCATGCAGTTGTTGGTCGGTGTCGATCACCCGCTCCATCTCGTCTCTCGGAGGCAGCGCGTACCGCCCGATGGCATAGGCGGCGAGCAACCGCGCCTGACACTCGACGAACGGAAACAGGGTCGGCACCGCTTGCGCGAACCCCATGAAAACCAGGTTGTCGATACCGGGTAGGAACATCCGCTTGTAGAGCCGCAGAGTGTTCCCGGGCGCGCTGATGAAATCGGGGTCGAAGAACGGGAACGTGATGTTGTAGCCGGTGGCGTAGATGATGACGTCGAAGTCGCCGCAGCTGCCGTCGACAAAGTGCACGGTAGGGCCGTCCAGGCGCGCCACATTCGGCTTGGGGGTGACGTCTCCCGAACCCAGCCGCAGGGGCAGTTCGACGGACTGCGTCGGATGCGCCTCGAACAATTTGTGATCAGCCGGGGGCAGCCCGTACATCGTCGGATCTGTGCCCAGCATCGGCGCGATGAACTGAACAGCCTTACGCTGCCACGACAGTGGCAGATACGGCGACGTTCGGAACAACGTGTCGCCCGGCCTGCCCGCGATGTATTTCGGCACGATCCACGCTGACGATCTGGTCGACAGGGTCACGTCGTTGCGCAATGCCTTCGACGACAATTCGACCGTGATGTCGGCGGCGCTGTTGCCGATGCCGACGACGAGGATGCGCTTGCCGGTGAGTTCCAGCGGCGTGGTCGGATCGATGTAGGCGTGCGAGTGGATCGAGTCGCCGGCGAAGGTGCCGGGAAAATCCGGGAGCCGCGGATCCCAATGATGCCCGTTGCCGACGACGAGTAGATCGAAGCGACGTTCGGCACCCGCCTGGTCACGGATGAGCCAGCCGCCGTCCTCTGCCCTGGCCGCATGGACCACCCCGTTGCCGAACTCGATGTGGTCCAGTAGCCCGAAGACGTCGGCATAGTCGTCGAGGTAAGCCTTGACCTCGGAGTGATGCGGGAACGACGGATAGTGCGCGGGCATCGGATAGTCCTTGAACGACAACCGATCCTTGGACGTGTCGATGTGCAGCGAGCGGTAGGCGCTGCTGTGCCCGTTCGGATTGCCGAACGCCCAGTTGCCGCCGATGCGGTCGGACGTCTCGAAGGTGGTGTACCGGACGCCGTAGTCCTTGAGCATTTTGCCCGCGGTGAGGCCGCTGATGCCGGCCCCGATGACCGCGACCCGTGGGTGTGTTGGGTTCACCGTCGCTCCTCACGCCAAATGGCAATGTAGGAGCGTTTTTGACGAACGTCAATAGATCCTGACGCTTGTCGCGACCAGGTCTTCCGGTATCAGCCGATGAACCGGACGATGGACTCGGCGACCGCCGCCGGCTTTTCCGACCCTTCGATCTCCACGGTGGTGCGCAGCGTCGCCTGCACCGCGTTGTCGAGTTGAGCGACCCCCGCAATTTCGGCCCTTGCGCGCAGCTTGGCGCCGACTCGGACCGGCGTGATGAAACGAACCTTGTTGTAGCCGTAGTTGATCGCCATCGCGACGTTGTCGACGGAGTACAGCCGATGCGTGAAATGCGGAAGCAGAGACAGCGTCAGCAATCCGTGTGCGATGGTGCCGCCGAAGGGCCCATCGGCAGCGCGCGCAGGGTCGACGTGAATCCACTGATGGTCTTCCGTGGCATCCGCGAACAGATTGACCCGGTCCTGGGTGATCTCCAGCCACTCGGTGGGTCCGAGCTGGGTGCCCTCGGCCGCAACGAACTCAGCCAGGTCCTTGAACTTCTTCACGCCGCGCCTCCTCTGAAGCCTCTCTGCGATGTCGGATCCTGCTCGACCGTACTCGTGCCGATCCGGCGCTCACTGTGCCATAGGCGAAGCCCCCCGGTGCGCGGCTACCACACATACGCCACAGGCCGAGTGGCGCCATCCAGCGATGGCAATCGATCGCTCCCCTTCCGCCATTTCTTTCCCGTTGCCGGAAATTAGGTGCGCGTCGACACGTGATGAAATCGACGTGACAAAGAGAGAACTAACAGTCCGTCAGTGCGTCACGCGGACGTCAATAAGACACTGATCGAGATAGCGAAGAGTCCGCACAAACATAGTTCAGCAAATTCACGGCATCGTCATCGGCATAACAATTAATTCGCTGCGAGTTCGCGCGGATAAAGACCCAAACACCGGTTACCAGCCGGTAACCATTCGACCCCCCATATTCGTCGTTGCCACTGGACAATGGGTTCCTGCGCAGGCCACACGGGCGCAGAGCAACAATGTCCATTCGCCGCTTCGCTGCACGAAGTCCGCTCGCTAGCCGCACTCATTGTTCGCTATGTATCGGACACGGGCATTTTGACCTGCAGGGATATCGACTCCTTTGATAGCCCATCTACTGTCTTCGCGGGGGAAGCGCCTTCCCGACAATCCTGCGAGGTTCTGTAATTGCCTGACGTCACTGGCCGATAACTAGTAATACAGGCACTTGCAGCGCGATACTTGACGCGCGTGCAGATAACGTCACGTACCCCCACGAAGTCCAGTCGAGTTCGAAGGCTGGCGCAGATGAATGGAAGCGTAATGACCATCCCCGAATTTCGCTCTGCCACAGCCGAAAGCGCAAACCTGGCGACGACTCCGAGCTACTGGGACCCTGCAATCGAATGCACCATCGTCTATGCCACCCCCACCACCGAGCGCGACCTCTGGAAGGACTACGTCGAGGGGGCCTGCCAGAGCTACCGAAAGCACGGCGTCGCGGCGGCCCTCGACGCCGACGCCCTGCGCTCAGGACGCGACACCGCCCTGTTCGCCGCGTGCGTCGACGCATCGGGACAGGTGATCGGCGGCATCCGCGCGCGAGGCCCGTACCGCTCTGCCGACGAGTGCCACGCCGTCAAGGAATGGGATGGACAGGTCGGCCAGGACGCCGTCTACAAGATGGTGGCCGACCGCATCCCCTTCGGCGTCGCCGAGATGAAGACCGCATGGGTCACCGATGATCCGGAGGCGAGCCGCCGAGTCACGAACGCCATCGCACGCACCCCCTTGCACACCATGACCCTGCTCGACATCCAGTTCATCGTTGCCACCGCAGCGTCGTACGTGCTCAAGCGCTGGCTGACCTCCGGTGGCGTGCTGGCGTCCAAGATTCCGGCCACGTCGTATCCAGATCATCGATATGACACGAAGCTGGCATGGTGGGATCGTATGAGCTTCGCGAAGAACGCTGCGCCTGCCCAGGTTTCGAAGTTCTTCGCCGAACAGCGACAGATGTCTGCAGCTATGGAACCGAGGAGCACACCTGCCGTGAGCGACGCAGCGACTCGATGACCGCCGCCGATGTGCACGAATCCACCCACAGCGCAGTGCTGCTGGATGCCGCCGCAGATGCGCACGAGATCGCCCGACTTCGTGCGGACGGCCGGATCGAGTTCATCGACCGCTTACCCGAAGACGGTCGCGACGCGCTGACCGCACTGTGGGCGTATTACCCGTGGCGTCGTGCTGCCGTGCGGGTGTTGGGCCCGGACATGTTCCAACGCACGCGTCTCGACCGGAACCGCTACCTCATCACCGCCGACGAACTATCGCGCCTGGCGACCCTGCGTGTAGGCGTCGTGGGACTCAGTGTGGGACATGCGGTTGCGCATGCCTTGGCCGCCGAGGGGCTGTGCGGTGAACTGCGACTCGCCGACTTCGACGACCTCGAACTGACCAATCTCAACCGGGTACCCGCCTCGGTCTTCGACCTCGGTGTCAACAAAGCCGTGGCGTGCGCCAGGCGAATCGCCGAGCTGAATCCGTATCTCCCGGTACAGGTGCTGAGTTCAGGCATCACAGCCGAGTCGATCGACGGGTTCCTCGATGGCCTCGACATCGTGATCGAGGAATGCGACTCGCTCGACGTCAAGGTTCAGATCCGGGAGGGCGCGCGAGCACGCCGGTTGCCGGTGTTGATGGCCACCAGCAGCGGCGGCCTGCTGGACGTCGAACGATACGACGAAGATCCGCAGCGTCCGATCTTCCACGGTCTCCTCGGTGATGTGAACGCCGATCAACTTGCGAGCCTCAGCAGCAAGGACAAGGTGCCCCACGTGCTGAGGGTCATCGACGCCGCGGTGTTACGACCGCGCATGCAGGCCTCTCTGCTCGAGGTGGGCAAGACGTTGTCGACGTGGCCGCAGCTGTCCTCGGAAGTCGCCATCGGTGCCGCGACAGTGGCCGAGGCGGTGCGGCGCCTCGGGCTCGGGGAGACACTGCACTCGGGACGGGTGAAGGTCGACGTCCCCGCGATCCTCGACGAGATCAAAGACCCGATGCACGAGCAGGTGGCGTCCGGCGGGCAGACCGCCGGCCCGCCTGACGCCCTGCCGCCGGAAACAGGGCCGACGGGTGATGCAATCACAGCCATCGCCGCCGCGGCGGCACGCGCTCCCTCCGGCGGGAACACCCAGCCATGGACACTCGACGTCGGCGACGGCACGCTGACGATCCGGATCGACCCCGATCTCACGTCAGCCATGGACATCGGTTTCCGCGGAAGCGCCGTCGCAGTCGGCGCCGCCGCCTTCAATGCCAGGGTGGCTGCTGCCGCCCACGGTTTGACGGCCGACGTCGAATACCGCGAGGGGCACAGTTCCTCGCCGCTCAGCGCCGTCGTACGTACCCGGCCCGACGGGCACAGCGAGCTCGCGAACCAGTTCGACGCGATGCTGCGGCGCGAGACAAACCGCCATCGTGGCGTCCGGGTGGACATCGCACCGGAGGCGGTCGCTTCCCTGACGCATATCGCCGAGACGGAAGGTGCACGGCTCCAGCTGATCACCGCGGCCGCGGATATCGACGGCGTCGCCTCGGCGCTGGCCGAGGCGGACCGCATCAGATACCTGACTCCGCTCCTTCATACGCAGATGATCAGCGAACTCCGCTGGCCCGGGGACCCCAGTCCCGACACCGGAATCGACATCAGGAGCCTCGAGCTGGCCGAGGCCGACCTGGCATTCCTGGACATCCTCCGCAGCGGTGCGGTGATGCGCCACCTCGCCGACTGGAAGGCAGGCTCGGCGTTGGGCGAAGCGACACGGTCGGCGCTGTCGAACGCCGCGGGCGTCGCCCTGGTCTCGGTACGCGGCACCACGCTCGCCGATTATGCGCGCGGGGGTTCAGCACTCGAAGCGGTGTGGATCGCCGCGCAGGAAGAAAATTTAGCCGTTCAACCTATCTCACCTGCATTCCTGTACGCCCGAGAGCCTCGGGAACTCGACGCGCTGTCACCGGCGTACTCACGGCAGCTCGCGGACCTGCAATACTCTCTCGAAACGTTGTTTGACATCGAATCGGATGAGTCGCCGATCCTGATCCTCAGGCTCTGCCGCGCACCCCATCCGTCGGTGCCGAGCCGGCGTCGACAACTACCCGGTCGATCCACACCGACCTGAACCAGGACGGAGGTCAGTGTCCGAAAGCCTGGATCTCGTGGTCACTTCAGTGGCGACGCGCCTGATGGGGGTAGGGGCACAAACATGGGTCGAGGTCAGCCAGCGCGTTCTGGCGGACCTCGTCAAGCACTTCGACGTCGACGTGAGCTTTCTGCGGCGCAACGATCACGAGATCCGGGCGTCGGTGCTCGTGGCCGAGTGGCCATCGAGGCCGGACATCCCTGACCCCGATCCGCTGGGAGTCGTCTATTTCGCCGACGCCGACCCCGTCTTCGCACTCGCTGAGAACCAGAAGGAACCTGTGGTCTTCCGGCCAGAACCGGCGACCGACGAGTATCAGCAGACGATCAACGAAGGCAGGCACGTCCCCACCACATCGATGGCATGTGTGCCGCTGCTGTCGGAAGAACTCACCACCGGTGTACTCGGCTTCGTCAAGTTCGGAGATCGAGACTGGACCGATGCCGAACTCAACGCGCTCAAAGCGATCGCCTCGCTCTTCGCCCAAGCCCAGGCCCGGGTGCAGGCCGAGGACAAGCTGCGCTATCTGGCCGAACACGACGATCTGACCGGGCTGTTCAACCGCCGGGCCCTGCTGGCGCACCTCGACCAGAGACTCGCCGATGGACAGCCGGGGCCAGTCTCGGCACTGTTCTTCGACCTTGACCGGCTCAAGGCCATCAACGACTACCTCGGCCACACCGCGGGCGATTGGTTCATTCGTGTGCTGGCCGAACGACTTCGGCGGGGCGCGGAATGCCCGACGCTGATCGCACGGCTGGGCGGAGACGAGTTCGTCGTCGTGCCCACCGAGCCCATGGATGGCGACGCAGCCACAGCGCTCGCCGAGCGACTGCAATCGGCGCTACGTGAGCGCGTGTCCATCGACGGGGAGATGCTGACGCGCACGGTGAGTATCGGTGTGGCGCTGGGCATCCCCGGACAGGACACCACCTCTGACCTGCTCAAGCGCGCCGACCAGGCTGTGCTCGCGGCGAAAAGCTCCGGCGGGAACAAGATCTCGGTATTCACCGACGACATGTCGATGCAGAACGACTTCCGGAACGACATCGAGCTGCATCTGCAGAGCGTGATCGAGAACGGTGCGCTGCTGCTGCACTATCTTCCCGAAGTCGACATGCGCACTGGTGACATCCTTGCCGCCGAAGCCCTGGTTCGGTGGCAGCATCCCACCCGCGGACTGCTCACCCCCGATTCGTTCATCAGCGTCGCCGAGTCCATCAATCTCGCCGGCGAACTGGGTCGCTGGGTGATGCGCTCAGCGTGTGCGGATTTCGCGCGTTGGCGATCACGCGGCATCGGCAAGGACGCCATCATGCGAATCAATGTGTCGCCGGTGCAACTGGTCACCGACGGCTTCGTGGAGACAGTCGCCAGCATCATCGACGAATTCGGCCTCGACCACGGATCGGTGTGCCTGGAGATCACCGAGAGCGTCGTGGTGGACGACATAGAAGCGACCCGCATAACTCTCAACGGTCTAAAGCAAGCGGGTGTCCGGATCGCCATCGATGACTTCGGCACGGGCTACAGTGCACTTTCGCACCTGAAGTCACTGCCGGTCGACACCCTCAAGATCGACAAGGGATTCGTTCGTGAACTCGGTTCCGACCCTGGCGATCTCGCGATCGTTCGGGCGATCATCGCTCTCGCCGAGGCGTTCGGCCTCGAGCTCGTCGCCGAGGGGGTGGAAACCGACGCCGCAGCGCTCACCCTGCTCAGGCACGGCTGCCACCGAGCTCAGGGTTTCCTGCTGTCGCGCCCGATCCCTGGCGACGCGATGGAATCTCTGTTCGCGGAGGGGCGTATCCCCGTCAGCTTCTCGAAAGGCTGACGCTGCCCGCTTGCCTCTGGGACGGTCGCGCCACAGCGGCGACCTCCGCATCAGAGGTCAGCAGTTCCACTCGGCCGAAACGACTCGCTTCCTTCCCGACGAGGGCGACTCGCAGCGGCGCGTCGCCGGGCAGAAGGCCGCCGAGGCCGTGATCGGCATCAGTTCCGTTCCGGCAGATCAGAACTCCGTGGCGGGCGCGAATCATCCGGGTCTCGTACCCCGTCGAGAACTTCGCGCCACACACCTTGCCCTCTTCGAAAACCAGACCGTCGAAACTTGACACCGGGTGCGGGTTCACTTGGCGTGCAAGCGCTTCTGCGGCAAGCCAGTCACGCACCGAGCCGCTCGGCCGCGACGGGTCGATGGTTGTCTCGCCGATCTCGGTGACCTTGAGCAGCTCCCCATCCCCGAAATCCACCGTGGCCGAGGTCCAGTCGGTCACCTGGGTGTAGAGGTAACCCGTCGGGGACGGGATGCACCGTGCCGCCCACTCCCGCAATCTCCACCCCTCGAAGGCGGGAATGGGCCGGCGGCGGGAAGGCACCAGTTCACCCGCGAGGCGGACGGGCACATCGGCGTCACACTGCGCGAGCGCCGCGAGATCGATATCGGCCGTGAGCTCCCCGAGGTACTCGTCGGTGGCGGCGTCGTCATACAACCCGAACCAGCCGCGCCGCCGGCTCTCCGACGGCCCACCCGGCGCGAGTTCGGCGACAAACACCTCACCGTCTTCGTCAACCGCGGAGATCGCCGTCGCCAGACCGGCTACACCGCTGTCAGTGCAGACCACGTCGACTTCGTCGTCCCAGTCGGGATCGCAGGACACGGTGATCGCCTCGCTATGCGCTGTGTATTAGCCGAAACCGGAGCTGCTCGGCCGATAAAGGCTATGCCATGGCAGATGTGTCACCAAAAACGCGATGCAGCGCCCGCGTCGCCACAGCCGCGATGGGTTTCGAGGGGATTTGCCATCGCAGACTGTGGCAACTGACGCAACCTACCACCGAAACGGCGGCAGCACGCCGTTCGTGTGCCATGCAGCCAGCCGGCGACGACGTGACCCGCCTCACATCGGCCGATCCGCGCGGCACCATTCCACCCGGCGCGCCCGCCACTTAACTAACTAGGTTTACTCTGTGTGGAGCGTTCAGCAGAAAGGAGACGTCGATGGATTTGGGGTGGTCTACGACCGACCTTGCATTCCGTGACGAAGTGCGGGCGTTCCTCGACGACAAACTGACACCCGAGCTGCGCCGCGCCGGACGTCTGATGACCAGCGTCTACGCCGACCACGACGCGAGCATGCAGTGGCAGCGGATCCTGCACGAGCAGGGCTGGGCGGCGCCCGCGTGGCCGGTCGCCCACGGCGGTTGCGACTGGACCCTGACCCAGCACTACATCTTCAGCCGCGAGTCGACGCTGGCCGGCGCGCCCTCCCTGTCTCCGATGGGAATCAGGATGGTTGCCCACGCGATCATCAAGTTCGGCACCGAAGAGCAAAAGAACTACTTCTTGCCGCGAATTCTGACCGGCGAGGTCTTCTTTTGCCAGGGCTACTCCGAACCGGAGGCCGGTTCGGACCTGGCCGCGCTCACCATGGCCGCCCGCGACGACGGTGAGGATCTGGTCTGCACGGGGAGCAAGATCTGGACCACCCATGCCCGAGAAGCCAACTGGATGTTCGCGCTGGTGCGCACCACCCGCTCGGACAAGAAACAACGGGGCATAACCTTCATTCTCATCGACATGTCCACACCGGGCATCGAAATCCGGCCGCTGGTCATGACCTCCGGCGAAGAGGTGCAGAATCAGGTCTTCTTCGACGAGGTCCGGGTGCCCAAGGCCAACGTCATCGGCCAGATCGACGACGGCTGGACGGTGGCCAAATACCTGTTGGAATTCGAACGCGGCGGCGGAGCAGTCGCGCCCGCCCTGCAGGTGATGGCCGAGAACATCGCAACCGTCGCCGCCGACCAACCCAGTCCCGGCGGCGGAAAGCTGCTCGACGAACCGACTTTTGCGCACAAGCTCGCCTGTGTGCGCATCCGCACCGAAGTGCTGGAGATTTTGGAGTATCAGGTGCTCGCAGTTGTCGCCGACGGCGGCAACCCCGGCGCCAAGGCCTCGATGCTCAAGGTTCTCGGCACCGAGTTGAGCCAGGCCATCACCGAACTCGCGATGGAGACGGCAGGACCGCGCGGACGCGTATATCAGCCGCATGCGACGTTCCCCGGCGGGCCCATCGCCGAATTCGAGCCACCTGCAGATGGTTACGTCAGCGGCGAGCCGTGGCAAGCCGTCGCACCGCTGCGGTACTTCAACGACCGAGCCGGCTCGATCTACGCCGGCAGCAACGAAATTCAGCGCAACATCCTCGCCAAAGCTGCCTTGGGACTGTAAATGGACTTCACACTCACCGACGAGCAGACTCTGCTCCGCGACGGCCTCACGCGGTTTCTCTCGACCCGCTACAGCCTCGAAAAGAGCCGCGCCGCAGCGAAAACAGGGCCCGGGTGGCAACCCGAGATCTGGCGCGCCTTCGCTGAGGAACTCGGCATCCTCGGTGCCGCCGTACCCGAGGAGTTCGGCGGCATCGGTGGCGGCGCGGTCGAGATGATGCTGATCACCGAGGCGCTCGGCCACGCCCTCGTGGTCGAACCCTATGTCGACACCGCCGTTGTGGCAGCCGGACTGCTCCGCCGCGCCGGCGGCGACGTCGCCGGCGCCCTACTGGAGCAGATCGTCTCGGGAACCGCGATCGTGTCGGTTGCCGCCACCGAACCAACCTCCGGAGATTTCTGGCAGGACGTCACCACCAAGGCCGTCCGGGACGGCGACCACTGGGTTCTGACCGGCGAGAAAATCGTCTCGGCCAGCACACCGCTGGCCACACATGTGCTCATCACCGCACGCACCGCCGGAGAACGCACCGACACCGAGGGCATCTCGCTCTTCCTTCTCGAAACCGATTCGGCGACAGCGAATATCGAGATGCACCACTACCGCACCGTCGACGACCGTCGGGCGTCGGACATCACGCTCGAGGGCCTCCGACTGCCCGGCGCGGCGCTGCTCGGTGCCGAAGGCGGCGCATGGTCCTCTCTCGCCCGCGCACGCGACGAAGGCGCGGCGGCGATCAGCGCCGAAGCAGTCGGATGTATGCGGAAGGTGCTCTCCGACACGGTGGAGTACTGCAAACAGCGCCGGCAGTTCGGCCAGCCGATCGGAAGCTTTCAGGTCCTGCAGCACCGCATGGTCGACATGTACATGGACGTCGAGCAGTCAGCCGCTGCCGTGCTGCTAGCGATTCTCAAGCTCGACGAAGACGAGACCACGCGAGCGAGAGCGGTGTCGGCAGCCAAAGCGACTGTCGGGCGGGCCGCGCAATTCATCGGCCAGCAGGCGGTGCAGCTGCACGGAGGCATGGGCATGACAGAAGAGCTCGCCATCGGCCACTATTTCAAGCGCTTGACCGCGCTGCAGTTCGAGTTCGGTTCGACGGATCACCACATCAGCCGTTACGGGCGGCTGACTACGCGCTGACGCCAGGGCGAGTATCAGGGCCTTCTCGCGACGATCACCGGCCCTCGCGCCGATTGCACCACCTGCGCGCCGACCGAGCCGAGCAGCATGCCCGCGAATCCACCCCGGCCGTGGCTTCCGAAGACCAGCAGTTGCCCCTTGGCCGCTTCGGCGAGCAGACGGCGCGCCGGCTGGTCGCGACAGACGACGCGCTTCACCGTCACGTCGGGATAGCGTTCCTGCCACCCGGCCAGCCGCTCGGCGAGAAGCATCTCTTCTTCGGGTTGAATCTCGGTCCAGCCGGTGTCGGGCAGTTCGTATCCGGCGTCGCTCCAGGTATGGACGGCGATCAGTTCCACACCGCGTCGCGATGCCTGGTCGAAGGCAATCGCCGTGGCGAGCTCGGAGGCGGGCGAGCCGTCCACGCCGACGACGACGGGCGCCTCCGAGGGGTGTGGGATCAAGGGATCTTCGTCATGAATCACCGCGACGGGACAGTGGGCGTGCTGCACAAGGCCGAAACTGACCGAGCCGAGGAGACGTCGCTCCCACTTCCCCAGCCCGCGGCTACCGACAACGATCAGCTCCGCGTTGCTGGACAGATCGGCCAATGTGGGCACCGGCTGGCCGGAAAGCACCTTCTCGGTGATGGTCAATGGGACGTCTTCGGCGGCCGCCTCGGCCACCTTTCTCGCGTCGGCGACAACCCGTGCCGCCTCTTCCTTTTCGTACTCGAAGAACGCCGCTGGAAGTGGGGCCTGAATCCAGGCCTGCATCAGCGCACTGGGCAGCACGTGCGCCAAGGTCAGTGGAATACGTCGCATCGCAGCATCGCGAGCGGCCCAGTCAACCGCGACGCGCGATGCCGCCGAGCCGTCGACACCGACGACGATTCCGAAGGGAGCTGGTCGGGTGGACATCTCGGGTGCCTCCTCGGCGATCCTGGCGACGACTGCGGTGTCGGCCGCCTGACAGGTTCACGTTAGCGCCGCGCCGGACGCAGCATTAGTGAGAAGCGGTCACCCGATGAAAGGACCAAAGTCCTTTGCGAAAAGCGACGTGCATCGATACGGAGCTTGCGCGGCGAGAGGGTCCGCCGCACTCGCCGCCGTCCTCACCGACATCGCGGCAGGACGGTGAGCGTCAGGCCACTGTCGTCGGCGCCTCTGAAATCTTGACGAGGCTAACCTCGGGCCGAGCGGGAACCTCGTCGGCGAGGAACCAGCGGAATGCAAGATTCCCCCGGGGATAGTCCAGAGTCGTGAGCGAATTCGGATGACTCGTCATCCCCCGCGACACCACGACCGTCACCGAGCCGTCGCTGTTGGACACAGCTGTGGAGCCGTTGACTGAGCTGCGCGCGTCGGAAACCCCAGGGACCGCCATGAATTGATTCCAGACGACGAGATTCCAGAACCGGCACGCCGGGGGGCGGTGGGTGATCACCAGGGCCTCGTCCTCGGCGAGATCGAAGCTGCCGTAGGCATAGCATGCGTCCCGTGCCGACCAGCCGAAGTTGGCGTCGGGCACCTGGTAAGGCTCGGCGAAGTCGTTGGCGGACATCGCCGTTTCGTGTCCGAGATTGTGGGCCTCGGCGTTCTTGATTCCGACGGAGAGCGGCAGGATCGCGAACATCGTCCGCAGCCACGCGGCGCTGGCGCGCAACGCCGCCGCGGTTTCGGCCTCGCCGTGCCGGAACGGTTCCGGGGGATCGAGCGCCTGAATGGTCCATGTGACCGGGCGGCCCACCAGGGGGTCGGCCTGATAATCGCGGGTCATCAGCACGGCGGCGTCAGGTTGCGGACCGAAGTCGAAGGAGAAGTTTCCGTCCTCGTCGATGTCGAGGTCGTCGTCGCGCAGGATCGCGACGATCCTGTCCGACCAGGCACCGGGCGACGGTTCGTTGTACGCAGTCAGCGAAAAGTACACGCTGTCACCTCGATTACCCGTGATGCGATATCGGCGGGCCGGGTCGACCGGGCACATGTAGTAGATGGCATCGGTGTTGTCACCACCCCAGCGCCGGTCTGGACGGAAGGGCGAATTAACCTCCAGCCAGCGCGGTCGACTGGGGTCGGCGAACAGGTAGATGTCGAGTGCGACACCGAGCGTGGTCGCGATCATGCGGTACCCGTCAGCGATGTGGCGGTCATCGGTGACCGCCTTGGGACCCGCCATGAAGGACTCGTCGAGCCCGCGCAGTGTGTCGAGCAGTTCTCGCCACGCGTCGGTGGCCTGATGGGTGGTCATGCACTGATTCCTCTCGTGATGAGCTTCGCAGTTCGGTCGATCCAAAGGTCGTCCACGTCCGCGCCGCGAGTGATCAACGCCAGCAACGTCATTCCCGCAAGCGCCTCGGCGAGTTCGGATGAGGTCACACCGTCGCGCACGTCACCACGCCGGATCGCAACCTGCAGGTAGTCGTTGAGGCCGCGCACGACGATGTCGCTGAAGCGTTCCAGTAACGCGTTGTGCAACGTCGGATCCGACGCCATCTCCCCGATGAGCCCCGGGAGAGCAGCGCGCGCCGCCGGCGTGCTGAGCACAGACAACGTGCGTTTGATCATCTCGCGGACATCCTCATCCAGCGATCCGGTATCCGGAAGGGTCGTCGTCGCATCGATCGGAAAGACGGCTTCGTGCACAAGATGCGCCTTGCCGCGCCACCGCCGATAGATCGCCGGCTTGCTGGTGCCCGCCCGTGCGGCGATCACGTCCAACGACAGTTCGGCGTATGAGGACTCACCGAGCAGCGCGACCGTCGCACGCAGCACCGCATCGTCGATCGCCCGATTTCTGGGACGCCCAATCTCTGTCGTCATTACGATACTGAGAGTAACATAAGTCGTTGTGACGGACACCGCAGACGAGGCGATCTACCTCGACGACCTTTCCGAACCTCGTTATAGCGCTGAGGCGCAACAACTCCGGGCGATGATGGCCTCACTCGCCGCGGACTGCCCGCTGGACGCCGACGTGCTCCACGCACGAGCCAGCGAGGCGACGGGCCTCAGCGACTTCGGCCCCGACGACTACCGCGAACGGCTCGATCGTTACGTGGCCGAGCTTCGGGAGATCGAGATGCACGGACCGGGAATCGTGAACTTCCACGCCCAGCTCGTGCAGTGGCTGAAGAACCGCCTGCTTCTCACCGACCTGCTGACGCGCCATCCCGAGATCGACGACATTGAGCTTGTCCCACCGGTCGTGATCGCCGGCCTCCCGCGATCGGGGACCACACACCTGCACAACATGCTCGCCGCGGCGCCGACCTTTCGCAGCCTGCCGTACTGGGAGAGCGTCGAACCGTTTCCCCTACCTGCCGAGATCGGCGTCGAACCGGACCCGAGAATCGGCCGCATGGACGTCGCGGTGCAGACCATGGATCTGCTCATGCCCTATTTCCCCCTGATGCACGAGATGACGACCGACCATGTGCACGAAGAGATTCAGCTGCTGGCCAACGACTTCTCGACGATGTTGATGGAGACACTGGCGCACGTTCCGCGGTGGACCGACTACTACTGGAGCCGGGATCAGACGTCCTCGTACCAATATCTGGTCACCCAGCTCAAAGCGCTGCAGTTCCTTCGCGGGGGCGGGCGATGGGTCCTCAAATCTCCGCAACACCTCGGTCAGCTCGCGGTTCTCAACAAGGTCATGCCCACTGCCACCGTGGTGTTCACTCACCGGGACCCGATACCCGTGGCACTGTCGATGATCACGATGGTCACTTATTCCGAACGCATGCATCGCGACAGGGTCGACGTGCCCGCCCTGGCGGCAGCGTGGGTAGATCGCCTCGAGAAACTCCTGGGCGCCGTCACGCGCGACCGGGACACCATTCCGGCCACCCGATCGATCGACGTGCGCTTCGATGACTTCATGGCCGACGAAGTAGCCGTCGCCCGAGACGTCTACCGGATCACTGGCGAACCCTTCGGCGACGCAGCACAATCGGCAATCACCGGGTACCTGCAGACCCACCGTCGAGGCAGGCACGGGAGAGTTCACACGTCAGCGGAGATGTTCGGGCTGGACACCGAGGAGCTGCGAGAGCGCTTCGCCCCCTACGTATCTCGCTTTCTCACCTAGAACCCCGGCGCTGCAGTTGCACTGCCAGCGGCCGATGATCGGAAACGGGCAATGCGGGCGTCTCGCACGCCGATGCCGTCAACGTGGGATCGTCGGTGAGTACATGGTCGAGCTGGCGGCTGGGTTTGTCGGCAGGGAATGTCGGCGCCGAGGCCAACTGCCGCAGGTGCGACCACCGGCGTGCAGGTCCGCCCGGCATGTTGAGGTCTCCGGTGAGGATGCGCGGCGCTGGGAGCCCGCGGATGTCGCGCATCAACCGGTGCAGCTGAAAGCGGTTCCACGCCGGTACGAAGGACAGGTGCGTGTTGACCACGGTGATCTCGCCCAGCGGCGTGTCGAACTGCCCGATCACCGCCGCCCTGGGCTCTTCGTGCACAACGATGAACTTGCCGGGCTCACGCAGATACAACGGAAAGCGGAACGGAATCCGGGGCAGACGCGACACCTGCCAGTTCAATGCCGGATAGCGAGACAACAACGCCACGCCGTAGGCGGCCGTCCCCGGTTGCTCCTCCCCTGTCGCGGCCATCCAGGTAGCCCCCGGGGTGCCCGCGATCGCGGCGACGAATCGGTGACTACGTGCGCCCATGGCTTCGGCCGCCAGCGCGGTCAGGTCGGCCAGCCCGGATCGCGCCTGAATGGAATCGACCTCCTGGAGAGCCAGGATATCGGCATCCAGCCTGGTCACACAGTCGACGAAGCGGTCCAGATCCACCCCGTCGCCGGGCGTGCGGCCGTGCAGGATGTTGAAGGTCACCAGCTTCATGGGTACCCCACTACCCACCCCAGCCCGGAAACCAACGGCGGTGAGAGTTGTCCCACGAAGATCTGCGCAAGGCCCTGAAGCGGGCTGCATCGGCCCTCAAGGCCGACGGTCCGCCGTTCGCGCTGGCCGGAAGCTATGCACTCTGGGTGCACGGCGCACCTGAGCCGCACCACGACGTCGATTTCGTGGTCGCTGAAGAGGACGTCGAGGCGGCGGCGGCCACGTTGTCCAAAGCGGGGTTCGACATCCGCCGACCTCCCGAGGAATGGCTGTTCAAGGCCGCGGTGTCGGTCGACGGGCCCGCCCTGGTGGACGTGCTTCACCGCATCAACCGGGTACCCGTCGACGCATCGTTGATCGAGAATGCATCCATCGAAGATGTGCTGGCGCTCGCGATTCCCGTGCTGTCGCCCACGGAGATCCTCACGCAGAAGCTTCGCGCACTTCATGAACATCACTGCGACTACGCCACGCTGCTGCCCCTGGTGCGCGCCGTGCGTGAGCAGCTCGACTGGCCCGCCTTGCAGCGGGCAACCTCCGAGAACCCGTTCGCCGTGGCGTTTCTATCGCTGTGCGACGGACTCGGAATCAGCGAGAATTGCTGATAGGCAACCCATCGTATGACCAGACGGTCGCTCAGTGCGCTTATTCGGTTGCACGTCAATAGGAGCCGAGCTCACGATGGAGGTGCCGGTCACCACTGACGCGTTCGACGCTCAGATCCCGTGCCTGGCAAACCAAAACCAGGGGGGCGTGTGACTCGTTATCGCAAGGGAGACAAAGTAACTGCGCGACGTCCGATCGAGGACTTCGACGTTCCGCGAGTGCCGGAGGGCGCGGACGGCACGGTGGTGGCGACAACGCTGTTCGGCCGGCCCAAACAGGTGGCTTTCGCTGTGTCGGACGGCTGGGGGCTCAAGAGGTTCCAGGCGAGGGTGCGCCCGAGCGATATCCGTCGGGCTCGCGCCGCCGATCAGTAGCCGATGCTTTACGGTTGCTCTTGATCGTGTAAGCGCTTGGCCCGGGATGGCTCTGGGTCGAGCGTGACAGCCGGAAAGGGCAGAGTGAACGACGTACTGGCGCGCGCCGCGATTTTCCAGGGCGTGGACCCCGCGGCGGCGGAAGCACTATGCAGTCAATTGCAGGAGGTCTCCTTTCGCCGGGGACACAAGGTGTTCACTGAAGGCGAGCTGGGTGACCGTCTATACATCATCACGTCGGGCACCGTGAAGGTAGGCTGCACCGCACCTGACGGGCGCGAGAACCTGTTGACGCTGATGGGCCCCGCCGACATGTTCGGCGAGCTCGCGATCTTCGATCCAGGGCCGCGGACGTCGACGGTCACTGCGTTGACCGCGCTGCAGACCGTCACGATGGACCGGGATGCGCTGCGGTTCTGGATTGCCGAACGCCCGGAGATCGCCGAGCAACTTCTCCGGGTGCTGGCCCGCAGGCTGCGTCGCACCAACGATGCGCTGTGCGACCTGATCTTCACCGACGTGCCCGGCCGCGTCGCCAAGCAATTACTTGACCTCGCTCGCAGATTCGGCACCCAGCAGGGTGCGTCGCTGAGGGTGGAGCACGGGCTCACACAGGAGGAGATCGCTCAGCTCGCGGGCTCGTCTCGCGAGACGATCAACAAGGCGCTCTCGGAGTTCTCTCAGCGCGGTTGGATCGAGCAAGCCGGCAAGACGACGATCATCCACGACCCGGCCCGGCTGGCACGTCGCGCGCGCCAGTAGTCGGTCGAGGCGGCGGGCCGGAGGGTGTTGGTGCGCCCGTTGACGCCCCGGAGCAGCGTCGCGCACCGATGAATGCACTGCTGACAGTCGTTGATGGACAACAACACTCGCGCGGTCTGCGGGTGACCGGATGGCGCTCCCCGCGTCCGGCGAGAAAGGATCTTTTGCCGGTCTTTGCCGCCAAACGATTCATATAACCTGAGCCGATCAGTCCGACGACAACGTCGCGACCTTGATCCAGCCGGACTTGTCGATCAACTCGCTGGGGTGCTTACCCTCCCGGGCTTCACATCAACTGTGACTGAGGTCCAAGACAGCGGCGGGGCGGCGCGTTTTCTCTCAGGACATCGGTGACAGGGCGGCGCGTTTTGTCGGTGGTCGAATGTATGTTCGAATTGTGTCTGGGGAGGGGTTGCGGGCGGCGGTGGCGGCGGTGGCTGCTGCAGTCGATGAGTTGGCGGCGTGCGAGATTGACCTGTTGACCCGTTCTGATCTGGTGGAGGCTCTCGATGAGCTGGAAACGCTGGGGTGTCGGTTACCGGCGGTGAATGCCCGGTTGTTGGCCCGGTTGCAGGCCGAGGCCACACCGCAGCAGATGGGCGCCAAATCGTGGAAAGAGGTGCTCTCGGTGCGGTGGCGGATCTCCACCAGCGAGGCTCATCGTCGGCTGACCGAGGCATCGTGGGTGGCGCCGCGCCAGCCGATCACCGGTCCCGCGTTACCGCCGGTGTTGCCCGCGACCGCCCGCGCCCAGGCACAGGGGTTGATCAACGCCGAACACGTCTCGGT
>NZ_LQPC01000030.1 GCF_002101705.1 Mycolicibacterium iranicum
GCCGCGATGGCCGCATCGAGCTCAGCATCAGCCATCCCGGCACACGACACCGAATCCGGCAGCCCTTCGAACATACAAGCGACTCTACCGACCCCCACCGACAAAACCGGCACCAAAAAGACGGCGGCTCAGGGGAAATACTTGCCGACCTCTCGCCCTAGATCAGGATGGTGAGCGGGTTCTCGATCCTGCGTACGAACGCCGCCATCCACTGGGCGGCCACCGCGCCGTCGATGACACGGTGATCGGCCGACAACGTCACCGTCATCACCGTGCCGACGGCCAACTCACCGTCCACCACAACAGGTTTCTGCACGGCCGCGCCGACGGCCAGGATGCCCGAATGCGGCGGGTTGAGGATCGCCGAGAACTCGGTGACCCCGTACATGCCCAGATTCGAGACCGAAAAGCTGCCGCCCTCCAGTTCGGGCTGCTTGATCTTGCCTGCGCGGGCCCGCGACGCAAGGTCACCAACCTGGGCCGAGATCGCCGAGATCGGCAATCGGTCCACGCCGCGCAGCACCGGGGTGAGCAGTCCGCCGTCCACCGCGACGGCGACCGCGATGTCGACACCGGTGAACCGCCGAATAGAGTCGCCGTTCCATACAGCATTGGCATCGGGCACCTCCACGAGTGATCCGGCAATGGCTTTTACAACAAAGTCGTTCAACGAAACCTTGGTGGTGTTGGTGTCGTTGACCGCCCGGCGCAAGTCCAGCAGCGCATCCACCCGGCAGTCCGCCGTGACATAGAAGTGCGGCACGGTGGTCTTGCTCTCCGTGAGTCGGCGCGCGATCGCCTTCCGCATCGCCGTCAGCGGAACATCGATGAAATCGCCCTCAATCGAGCCCTTTTCCTCGACGGGCGGGGCAGCAACCGGCACCGTAGCGGACGGGAGCCGGTCCAGGTCGCGGCGTACGATGCGGCCGCCCGGTCCCGTGCCGGTGACGGATGCGAGGTCGATGCCTTTCTCGCGGGCGATCTTTCGTACCAGCGGGGTCGCGAACAGTCGGCGGCCGTTCGAGGAGGGCGGGGCCTGCACCGACACCTCGGCCCTCTCGGCCACCTTCTCAATTACGGGCGCGCCCGACTCAGGATCACGTACGTCCGCGTCGACCTCGTCGGTCTCCCCCGGTGCGGTGACCACCGCGATGGGGTCGCCGACCGTGATCGGCGTACCGGGGTCGGCAAGCAACCGCGTCAGCACGCCCTCGACTTCGGCCGCATACTCGACAACCGCTTTGTCCGTCTCGATTTCGGCAATCGGATCTCCGACGGAGATCTGCTGACCCACCGACACCAACCAGGTCTGGATCGTCGCCTCGGTGGCGTTGGCGAGAACTTCCGGCATCCGCACCACGGTGGCCATCAGAGCTCACCCATCGCGACGCGCATCTTCTCCAGTCTGGCAACGATTTCCTCGGTGCCGGCGATGGCGGCCCGCTCGAGAACCCTTGAGATGCTCGGCGATGCCTCCTCACCGGAGACTCGCTCGACAGGTTGGTCCAGCCAGTCGAAGAGTCGGCGCTGGATCTCGTCGGCGAGCCAACCGCCATAGGAAGTGCCCCGCGCACCCTGCTCGACGATCAGCACCGCGTTCGTCTTGCGCACACTGGCTTCGATGGTGTCCCAGTCGAGCGACGCCCGGTCCAGCCACCGCAAATCGATGAGTTCGGCGTCCATGCCGGTCTGCTCGATCGCCTCCGCACAGCGGGCCACCATCGACAGATAGCTGATGACGGTCACGTCATTGCCGGTGCGGCGGATCGCCGCGCGACCCGGCGGGATGATGTAGTCGAGGTCGCCGTCGGGCACGTGGTCCGCGGTGCCGTAAAGATCGACATGCTCGATGACCAGCACCGGATCCTGCAGTGCCAGAGCGGCGTTCATCAGGCCGACGTAGTCTGCGGCAGTCGACGGGGCGGCGATGCGCCAGCCCGGGCTGGTCGCAAAGATTCCCGCGGGATCCATCAGGTGCTGCGAACCGTAGCCCGATCCCATCGCGACTTTGGTACGTAGGACCAGCGGCACGGGATTGTCGCCGCCAAACATGTGCCGTGCCTTGCCGATCTGGTTGAACACCTGATCGGCGGCCACCCACATGAAATCGGGATACATGAACTCGATCACCGGCCGGAACCGTCCGTCGAGGGCAAGCCCGCCCCCGATTCCCGTGAATGCGTTCTCACTGATCGGGGTGCCGACGAGACGGTTCTCGCCATACTTGGCCAAACCCTTGGTGGCACCGTTGGTTCCGCCGTTGAGGCGATGCACGTCTTCACCGAAGATCACGATGCGTTCGTCGGTTCCCATCCTGCGGTCCATCACCCCGGACACCGCATCGACGAACTTCGTTGCCCGCCAGGGACCCTCGTAGGTGGTCGGCTCAAGGACGTCGAGGGATCGCAGCTCACTTGCATCGCCCCGGACACCGACGTTGACGAATCCGGGGTCGGGCCACAGTTCGGGCCGAATGCGGCGCTTGCCCGGCGAGTCCGGATCGGGCTCGAGGAGCTCGGCCACCGCGGTGGTCATCGAGTCCTGCGCCTGCCTGCGCAACTCGGCCACACCTGCGTCGTCGATCAGGCCCAACTTGATCATCTCGTTGGCTGTCCTGTCCAGCGGATCTCGGCTGCGCCACTGGGCTTCCTCGTCCTTGTGCCGGTACCCGAATGCGCTGCCGGGGTAGGGACCGTTCTGGTGAAAGAACCGGTACACCTCGGCTTCGACTACGGCGGGACCGTCTCCGCGGCGCATCCGCGCGGCCGCCTGGTCAACGGCAAGATGTACGGCCAGTGGATCCATTCCGTCGACGCGCCACCCGGGGATACCGAATCCCTGGCCGCGCACCGAGAGCCTCGGATCGGCACTGATCTCATCGACGCGCGTCGACACCGCGTACAGGTTGTTCTCGATGAAGAAGCAAAACGGCAGCTTCCAGGCTGCCGCCAAGTTCATCGATTCCAGGACCGAACCGATCTGGCTGGACCCGTCGCCGAAGTAGCTGATAGTCAGATCGTCGGTGCCGCTGTGCTTCTGGGCCCACGCGTTGCCGGCCCCCATGGGGACGCCGCCGCCGACGATCGCATTGGTGCCCAGCGCCCCGGCCTCGAACCACTGCAGATGCATGGAGCCGCCGCGGCCGCGGCAGAAGCCCTGCGCCAGGCCGAGAATCTCGGCAAGCGTGCGTTGCAGCACCCGCTGAATCTTCGGGGTCACGGCGGCGGCCGGATCAATGGTGCCACCGCTGACGTGGGTCAGCGCTTTGGCGAGGAACTGATGGTGGCCTCGATGCGAGCCGTTGACCGCATCGGTAGTACGCAGGCCGACGATCGAGCCCACCGCGCCACCCTCTTGGCCGATGCTGGAGTGCGCCGGGCCGTGAACGAGGCCCTCCCCCGCAAGGTCGAGGACGGTTTCCTCGAATGCCCGGATGAGGTGCAACTCGGCAAGCATCGTGCCCAGCAGCGTCGGATCAGCCGCCCTCCAGTCCTCGTCGGTGGTCGACAACTGGATCCATGGCACGCCGGTTTCCAGGCGGGTTTCGGTAGGCATAGCCCTCATCTCCGTCGAACGGACACTCCGGTGGGACCGGTGTGACGCACACCCCACCCTAGCTCGATTGGATCCACTTTGGCCAGATCCTGTTTCGAGTTGTGGATTTTCGGCGTAAGGTGGACCGCAATTGGATCCAGTAAGGATGGTGGAATGCCTCTGCCCGGATTGGTCGGCACCGATCACATCGGCTTCACGGTGCCCGATTTGGAGCAAGCCCATGACTTCTTCGTCAGGGTGCTCGGCTGCACCCACGTCTACACCTTGGGCCCGTACGCCCACGACGACGATTGGATGCAGGAGCATCTCAACGTCCACCCCCGAACGGTCATGCAGGAACTGCGGTTCTATCGGTGCGGCACCGGCGCCAACTTCGAGGTGTTTCAGTACGCCCCGGCTGACGGGCAGGCCCCCCAGCCGCGCAACAGCGATATCGGCGGGCACCATCTGGCGTTCTACGTCCACGACATGGATGCGGCCGTCGAGTACCTGCGCGCCGAGGGGCTGCGCGTGCTCGGCGAACCGACCGCGAGCCGAAACGCCAGCGAGGGCCAACGCTGGGTGTACTTTCTGAGCCCGTGGGGCATGCAGTTCGAGCTGGTCAGCTTTCCCGATGGCAAGGCCTACGAGGCCGACGCCGATGTCCTGCTGTGGAATCCGAACCATCCGGCCGACTGATGCGCCCCATGAACCAACCCCAAATCCGTGACGGAGTCACCGGCGCCCGCGTCGCCGATGAACTGCGCGCTGCGATCCTGCACGGTGTGTATCCGCCGGGAACCCGGCTGCGGCAGGAGGAGTTGGCCAGTCAGTACGGCGCCAGCCGCGTCCCGGTACGAGAAGCGTTGCGAATACTCGAATCCGACGGGTTGGTCACCACGGTGGCCAACGCGGGAGCATGGATCGCGCGGCTGAGTCTCGACGAATGCGTCGAGCTGTACCAAGTGCGCGAGCGGATCGAACCGCTGCTGCTGCGCTACAGCATGCCGCAGCTGGCCGAGCACCAGATCGACCGCATGGCCGAACTGGCCGAGAAGATGCGGCGATCCCACAACGTCGAACAGTTTCTGGAGGACGACCGCGAATTCCACCTGCTGAGCTATGCCGGCGCGGACACCACCTTCCTCGGCCCGACGGTGGAGCGGCTGTGGAACACCACCCAGCACTACCGTCGCGCCTTCACGAGACTGCTCGACGGCGACAGCCACCGCATCCTGCACGATGAGCACCACATGCTGGTGGCCGCGATCCGCGAACGGGATTCCGACGAGGCCGAGCGCGTGCTGCTCGGCCACATCCGGCGAACCCGGCGCCAGCTCGCCCGTCACCCAGAAGTTTTCGAGTAACCACCCCACAACGAACAGGACTTCCCATGGCGATCGCAACCATCAACCCCGCGACCGGCGAGACTGTCGACACCTTCGAGGCGCACGACAGCGCCGAAGTCGAGCGACGGGTGGCGCAGGCCTTCGAGGCCGCGCAAACCCTTCACGGCACCACCTACGCTCAGCGCGCCGAGTGGATGCACGCGACGGCCGACATCCTGGAAGCCGACGTCGACCGGGCTGCCGAGATGATCACCCTCGAGATGGGCAAGCCGATCGCCCAGTCGCGCGCCGAGGTGCTGAAGTGCGCCAAGAACATGCGCTTCTACGCCGACAACGCCGAATCCTTCCTTGCTGCCGAAGAACTCGCGGATCCGTCCGCGGTGTCCGCCTCCGCCGCAGGCACGGTGTGGCAGCCACTCGGCGTGGTGCTCGCGGTGATGCCGTGGAACTATCCCCTCTGGCAGGTAATCCGCTTCGCCGCCCCCGCCCTGATGGCCGGCAACACGGGGCTGCTCAAGCACGCCTCGAACGTGCCGCAATCCGCCCTCTACCTCGACGAGCTCTTCGAGAAGGGCGGCTTTCCCGCCGGCTCGTTCCGCACGCTGCTCATCGGTTCCCGCGAGGTCGCCGCCGTGATCGAGGACCGCCGCGTCAAGGCCGTCACGCTCACCGGCTCGGAGCCCGCGGGCCGCTCGGTGGCATCGACAGCAGGCCAGTCGATCAAGAAGGCCGTGCTCGAACTCGGCGGTTCAGATCCGTTCATCGTGATGCCCAGCGCCGACCTGGAACAGGCCGCCACCGTCGCGGTGAAGGCCCGCATCTCGAACAACGGTCAATCATGCATTGCCGGAAAGCGTTTCATCGTCCACACCGACATCTACGATGAGTTCACGCGCGTGTTCGTGGCGAAGATGAACGCGCTGAAGGTCGGCGACCCGATGGATGAGGCCACCGACGTCGGCCCACTGGCGACCGAGTCCGGGCGCGAAGAGCTCGCCGAACTGGTGGACGACGCCGTCGTCAAGGGCGCCGAGGTGCTCGCCGGTGGTAGCGCACCCGATCGACCGGGCTTCTACTACACCCCGACCGTGCTGGCCGGGCTCACCGACGACATGCGCATCGTGCTCGAAGAGGCGTTCGGTCCCGTCGCGTCGCTGTACCGGGTGTCCGACCGCGAGGAAGCTGCCCGGGTGGCCAACCAGACGACGTTCGGGCTGAGCTCTGCGGTGTGGAGTAATGATGCCACCGAACAGGATTGGTTCGTCGCTAACCTCGATGCAGGTGCGGTGTTCCTCAACGGGATGACGGTCTCTTACCCCGAGCTGCCATTCGGCGGCATCAAGGATTCCGGCTACGGGCGGGAGCTCGCCGCCGCGGGCATCCGCGAGTTCTGCAACCTCAAGACGGTCTGGAAGGCCTGACCCGAACGCGAAAGTGCGGTTTGATACGCGCCTTCGGGGCGTGCTGCGTATCAAACCGCACTCGCGGCGGGAAAGGGGTCCCGCCTAGTACTCATTGGCGACGAAGAGTTCCTGGGCCGGGAACTTCGTCAGGATCACCGGACCGTTGTCGGTGACCACCACCTCTTCCTCGATACGAGCCGCGGAGAAGCCGTCGGAGGCAGGCGCGTAGGTTTCCATCGCGAACACCATGCCCGCCTTGATCTCCAACGGGTTCTCCAGCGAGTTCAGCCGCGAGATGATCGGACGCTCGTGCAGCCCGAGCCCGAGCCCGTGGGCGAACTGCAGTCCGAACGCCGCCATCTCGTTCTCGAAACCGAAATCCTCTGCTTTGGGCAGTAATCGGGCGATCTGATCGGAGCCGACACCGGGGCGGATGGCGTTGATCGCGCGGTCCATCCACTCCCTGGCCGTCTTGTAGGCATCCCGCTGGCTCTGCGTCGCGCTGCCCACCCCGAACGTGCGGTAGTAGCAGGTGCGATAGCCGTTGAACGAGTGGATGATGTCGAAGAACGCTTGATCGCCGGGACGGATGATCCGATCGGTGAAGTTGTGCGGGTGCGGATTGCACCGCTCCCCCGAGATCGCATTGACAGCCTCCACCTGATCGGAGCCGAGCTCGTAGAGCCGCTTGTTGGCCAGCGCGACGATCTCGTTCTCGCGCACACCGGGTTTGAGCGCGTCGACGATGTCCTGATAGACACCGTCGACCATCGCGGCCGCCTGGTTGAGGAGCATGATCTCGTCGTTCGACTTGATGACGCGCGCATCGAGCATGCTCTGCTGGGCGTCGACCACCGTGAGGCCCTGTCTCTGCATCTCGAACAGGAACGGCGGCTCCACGATGTCCATGCCCACCGGGGCGTCCGCCAACCCCGCGTCGGTGAGAATGCCCTTGATCTCGGTGACGGCGTCGCGCATCAGGCCGGCATCGGGTGCTACGGCCCCACGGAAGCCGAGGAAGCCCGGCCGCCAGTTCTCCTCTGGCAGCCACGGGGAGTACAGCTTGTGGTGACGCACCGCGGACCCGAAATCCCACAGGATGGGGTCGCCATCGCGAGTGAGCAGACAATAGCGGATCATCTTGTCGCCCAACGCACCACCGATCCAGGTCTGGGTGGTGTAGCGGATGTTGTAGAAGTCGAACAGCAGAAACGCCCCGCATCCGCTGGCTTCCAGGGCCGCCTTGGCCCGGCCGATGCGGTAGTCCCGCAACCTGGCGAAGTCCACCCGCTCCTCGTAGTCGACACCCATGTGGCCGGGTGCACCGAGGGGACGGGTCATGAATGCACCGGGGTCAGGCCGTCGTCGACGGGGACGTTCTCCGGCGTCAACTCGATGCCGGCGCCCTTGGCGACTTGCAGCAGCAGCGTGGCAAAGTCCTCGTCGATACCCAGGCCGGCACCGGCCGCCTGCGCGACGATCTGACGCGTCGCCGAGGCGATCGGCATTGGCGACTTCAGGGCATTGGCGGCTTCCAGACCGAGGTCGAAATCCTTCTGCAGCAACTCCATCGTGAAGGTCGGCGTGAAATCCAGGTTCACGAACGCCGGCGACTTGTACTGGGTGAACGTCGATCCCATCACCGAATCGTTGAGGAAGGCCAGGAAGTCGGCGCGGCTGACCCCGCCCTTCTCCACCAGTACGGTGATCTCTGCCATGCACTGCGTGACCACGCCCAGCATCAGATTGTGCGCGATCTTCACTAGCCGCGCCACCTCTCCCTCGCCGACGTAGGTGACACTACGGCCGAATACTTCGAGAACCGGTTCGATCGACTCGAAGACCTCACGCGGGCCCGACACCGCGACGGTGAGTTTGCCTGCTGCAATCACTTTCGGGTTACCGCTCACCGGCGTTGCCAGGAAATCGCAGCCCCGGGCGTTCGCCGCCTCACGGATGCGAGCGCTGGACTCGGCCGACACCGTCGACGAGTCGGCAATGATCCGCGGAGACTTCTCGCCGGTCAACAGACCGCCGTCACCGAGCATCACCTGCTCGAGGTCCTTTGACGACGACACCATTGCGAAAACCAGGTCACGGTCGGCGAGGTCGACGGGTCGGCCCACGACTTTGGCGCCCTTCTCGGCCAGGTGCGCAGCCTTGGCCGCGGTCCGGTTGTAGACCGTGACGTCGTAACCGGCGTCCAACAGCCGGGTGACGAGCTGGGCACCCATTCGGCCTGCGCCGATCCAGCCAATCTTCAAAGTTGAGGCAGACATTCCCTTGATTTCCTATTCTTTTTGGTTCTAGCGGGCTTGGGGTTGCGCGGCCGGGTCGTCGGACGCCGGATTGTCGGACACGGGGTTGTCGGACACCGTGTCGTCGGATGCTGTCGGCGCATGCACCGCGCCACCGAAGTACAGGTCGGCGATCTCAGGGTTCGCCAGGACGGACTGGGCCGGGCCGGTGAGCAGCACTCGACCGCTTTCCATGACGATGCCCGACGACGCCATCCGCAGACCGAAGCGGACGTTCTGTTCGACCATAAGCACCGCCTTACCGCGGGCCCGCATGATGGAGACTGCCTCGTCTATCACGGTGAGCGACTTGGGATCCAGGCCCAGCGACGGCTCGTCAAGCAGCACCAGCTTGGGGTCGAGCATCAGCGATCGGGCGAACTCCACCATCCGCCGCTGACCGCCGGACAGGTTGCCGCACCGGATGCCGGTCTTGTCCCGCACCAACGGGAACATGCCGAGCACTTCGTCGTAGCGCTGCCGCACCAGGGACCGCTGTTTACGAATGACGTAAGCACCCATCAGGATGTTCTCCTTGACGGTGAGCGTCGGGAACAACCCGTTGCTCTGCGGCACCTGCGTCACCCCGTGGCCGAGCACCTGGTGCGGAGCCATGCCGGTGATGTCGTTGCCGTCCAGAAGGATTCGGCCCGCGCTGGGTTTGAGGATGCCGCTGACGGCCCGCAGCACGGTGGACTTTCCCGCGCCGTTGGGACCGACAATGCAGCCCAGCTCTCCTGCGCCGACCTCCAGGTCGACACCCTGTAAGACGTTGCCGCCACCGTAACCGGCGACCACCCCTTCGAGTTTGATCATGCCGGGTTCCTCTCCGCGGTCACCTTCGACGGCGCCTCGAGCAGGTAGTCGTCACCAAGGTAGGCGTCGAGCACCAGCGGATTCTTCTGGATCTGCTCGGGGCTGCCTTCCGCGATCACCGCGCCGCGCGCGAGAACTCTGATCGGGTCGCACAATCCGACCACGAATGGCATGTTGTGCTCGACCAGTAGGAACGTCTTGCCACCGGCGTTGAGCTCCCTGATGAGGTCGCCCATCCGCTCGATCAGCGTCGGGTTGATACCCCCCGCGGGCTCGTCGAGCAGGATCAGCTTCGGGTCGAGCATCAACACTTGCGCGAGTTCGACGAGCTTCTGCTGACCGTAGGACAGTGCACCGGCGCGGGCGTCGCGGTAGGCGGCCATGCCGACGAAATCGAGGAGTTCCTCGGCGCGCGCAGCCTCCGAACCGCTGACCGCGCCGAGCCCGAGTTGACTGACCGAGAAGCTCCGCAACGGCGCGACGACGTTCTCCAGCACCGTCATCTCGCGGAACAGCCGGGTGATCTGGAATGTTCGGCCCAAACCGTGGTGCGCCCTCGACCACGGCGATATACGCTCCAGATGCTCGCCGCCCAGCAGGATCTCACCCTTGTCCGGTGTCATCGTGCCCGAGATCAGGTTGAACACCGTCGTCTTGCCGGAGCCGTTGGGCCCGATCAGCGCGGTGATGGATCCCTCCGGCACCGTGAAGCTGCAGTCGTTGACCGCGTGGTTTCCGCCGAAACTCTTGTGCAGGCCGCGGACCTCCAGCAGGGCCTTGCCGGTCTGCTGCGGTTTGCGGATCTCGGCCCGCACCATTGGCCGGTCCAGAGGGTTGAGGCGTGCGCCTGAAAGTCCGACCGTGCCTTTCGTTCTGGCCTTCTCGATCAGTGCTGCCGCCGTCGGCAGGATGCCCTTGGGCAGCAGGATCACCAGCAGTACCAGCAAGCCACCGAACAGGACCAGCCGGGCGTTGCCGCCACCGAAGGCCTGGTTGGCGTAGATGTTGACCGGCTGAATGATGAACGCGCCCAGCACCGGTCCGAACAGCGTGCCGCGGCCGCCCAGGATCACCGCGAGCACGATCAACGCGCTGGTGATGATGGAGAACATGCCGATCGGGTCGACGAAGGACAGGTAGTAGCCGTACACCGAACCGGCCATCCCGACGAACAGCGCGCTGGCGCCGAAGGCGAGCAGCTTGTAGACCGGCGCGTTGACGCCGATCGTTCCGGCCTTGCCCTCGTCCTCCCGGATCGCGATCAGACCCATGCCGAACTTCGTGCGCCGGATCCACCACGTCATCAGAAGGGACAGTCCCAGGAGCGCCACGAGCGCCAGATGGAACGGCCAATTGCCCCATGACTCCGGCCAATCCGGCAGCGGCAGCGTCAACCCGGAGGTGCCGTTGGTCACCGACACCCACTCGATCGCGACGAACTGGATCAGGAACAGGAACGCCACGGTGATGATGACGAACGCCGGCCCCCTGGACCGATAGGTCACCAGGCCGAGGAGCATTGCGATCACGGCCGCGACCACGCCGGCCACCGGCACCCACAGCAGCGGCTGGGTATCGGGGAATCTGGTCGCCAGGATCGCGCCGACGTAGGCGCCGATGCCGATGAACGCGCCCTGGCTCAGCGACAGGTAACCGGTGAAGCCGGTGATGATGTTCAGGCCGCTGGCACCGATCGCCAGCACCAGCGACAGGATCACGACGTTCTGCGCCGACATGCTCGGAGACAGCGGGAACAGCAGGATCACCGCCGCGGCAACTACGAGCACGCCGCGGGTCGCCCACGTGTGCAGGCTCGGGTCGAGCAGGCGGGTTCTCAATGAAGTGTCGCTCATGCGACGGCGTCCTCTCGCAGACGTGTGCCGAGAATGCCCTGCGGGCGCGTGATCAGCACGATGATGATGACCAGGAACGGCACCGCCACGGGCCATTCCGCGCCCAGGTAGGCGGTGGCTGCCATCTCACCCACGCCGATCACCAGCGCGCCGAGTACCGCACCGGGCAAGCTGCCCAGCCCGCCCAGCACGACGATCGCCAGAAGCCTTGCGATCCACTGGTAATGGGTACCGGGCAGGAACGGATAGATGGTGGACAGCATCGCGCCACCCGCGCCGAGCGTGGCGACGCCGATCGCGAAGGTGAGCGCGGCGATGGTCGTCACGCTCACCCCCACGAGCAGCGCGCCACTCTCGTTCGAGGACGCAGCCCGAATGGCCCGACCCGCCCAGGTGCGATTCAGCAGCAGATACAGCCCGCCCATCACCAGGATGGCGATCACCGCCGAGATCGCCATCGCCTGCGGGACATACAGCGGCCCGAGGGAAATGGAAGCGTCGGTGTAGGAGGTGACCACGGTGGTCGACGTATTGCCCCAGATGAAGCCCATGACCCCTTCGAGCATCAGCGCGATACCGAACGTCGCGAGCACTGTCATCGTGACGTGCGCTCCCCGGACGTGACGGATCACCAGAAGGTAAACCAGCCAACCGAATCCGAACATCACCGCCATGACGATCGGAATGGACAACAGCGGGTCGAGCCCGAGGCTGCGCCACAGCGTGAAGGTGAGGAACGCCGCGAGCACGGCGAACGCACCGTGGGCGAGGTTGATCACCCGCATGACCCCGAAGATCAGGGTCAGGCCGGACGCCATCAGTGCGTAGAGCGCGCCGACCAGCAATCCGAGGATGAGAGTTTGGACAACGGAGGTCATGGGAGGCAACTCCTAGTGATGTCGGCCGTCAGCAATCCGAACGACTAGAGTGCGCCGCCGCGCCAGCGCACGATGACGTCGGAGGTGGCGACGTCTTTGGGGAGCACGACCTGGGACACGCCGTCCTGCCACTGGCCGACGAGGAAGTCACCCTTGGGGCTGCCGTCGGAGTTCCAGCTCAGCGTGCCGAGCAGAGTCTCAACGCTGTTGCTGCGCAACCAGTCTGCAAGTGCGGCCTGGTCGTCGATGGAGCCGACCGCGTTGACGGCGGCGGACAGCACCTGACCCGCGGCGAATCCGTCGGCGGCGTCCTCCGGCGGGCTCTGGCCGAATTTTTCGGTGAAGCGCCTCACGAACTCGGCGTTGTCGGGGGTGTCAGACAGCGGGCTGTAGCTCGACGAGAACAGCACGCCCTCGGCGTTGTCGGGACCCACAGCATCGAGGTACTGCTGACCGTAGGTTGGGGAGCTGCTCTGGTAGAGGAAGGCCGGCTGGTAATTCGCGCGGTTCATCGACCTGATCATGTTGACGCCGTCCTCGAACTGTGCGCCCTGGACCACCAATTCGGCTCCGGCGTCACGCATGGCGTTGACCACGGAGTCGAAATTCTTTGTCGTGGCCGGGTACTGGTCTTTGTAGACGGTCCGGACGCCCGCAGCCGAGAGGATCTTTTCGGCACCTTCGACCACGGGGCCGGCGAACGGATCGTCGAGCGTCGGGTAGGCGGCGGTCTTCGGCCGCTGCTCCGGCGGCAAGTTCGCGATCCATTCCGCGAACACCTTCGCCTGGTTGGTCGCGATCGCCTGCTGCGAGAAGAAGATGTAGGAGAAGCCGCGGTTGAACATGTCCGGCGAGCCACACGACGGGCACACGAACAGCATGCGGTTCTTTTCGGCGATCGCCGAGGCCGGGATGTTCAGCAGCGACGATTGGCTGCCCAGCAGCAGGTTGACTCTGTCCTGGGAGATCAGATTGTTGTAGTTGCTGACCGCAGTCTCCTGCTGGGTCGCATCGTCTTTGACGATGATCTCGACGTTCTTGCCGAGCAGGCCGCCCTTTTCGTTGGTCATCTCGACCCAAACTTCGTAGCCACGTTGGGTGTCGAGCCCGCCCTGACTGAACTCTCCGGTCAGTGGCAGTGACGCACCGATCGTGATGGTGTCGCTCTCACCGCCACCATCGGCGGTGCAGCCCGTCGCGGCGAGCGCTACCGCGGCGGTCGCCGCGATCGCGCGGAACATAGTGGTAAAGCGCATGTCCAACCTCTCTGTCAGACCGATTGCACCCTTCTCGACCTTCCCAGATGTTACCCAGGTCATATGCAATCGATTGCAGTGAACTATTTCACAGCCCCCAAGGGGTGTCAACACCCTTCGGCTTGCCGGTCGCACTGCGAGAGGTGGGCCGATCCCTCGCATCGCACCGCGGCCGCAGGCCGGCCATTCCCCTCCACCTCGGAACCTGCCTATAGTGAGCCGCAATCGATTGCACCCCCTCTTGTCGTATGGAGCCCGCATGCCACCGGCTGACATCGAAGCCATCAGGCGTTCCGTGCGTGGGTCAGCCGGATGATCCTGATCCTGGCTGCGTTCGTGTCGATGGTCGACCGATCGGTGATGCCGCCCTTGGTCCCGGTCATCGCCGATGACATGGGAGTTCCGGTCGACGCGGTCGGTCAGTCGCTGACCGTGTACGCCGTGTCCTACGCAGCCTTCCAACTCTTCTGGAGTGCATTGGCGGCGCGCTATGGCCGGGTCCGCGTTCTCGTCGTCTCTACCGGCCTCGGCGGGCTGGCCAATTTGGCCACCGCCTTCGTGCAGGATCCGGCGAGCTACAGCGTTGTACGGGCGCTCGCTGCCGGTGCATTCGCAGCGACCATCACGACGGTGCTGATCTACTACGGCGACACCCTGACCCTCAAACAACGCGCCGTGGCGACGGCGAACTTGGCGGCTGCGATCTCGCTCGGCCTGGCGGCGGGCACGATCGGCGCCGGCGCGATCGCGCAGTGGTTTGGCTGGCGATGGACCTTCGTCGCCGTCGCCATGCTCGCGTTCACGCTCATGCTGGGACTGCCGCGGCTGAGAGAAGCGACGGGCAACACCGCGGAACGGCTGGGGTCCGCGGTGCGACGGCTCGCGGTAAACCGTTGGGCAGTAGCCATATTGATCTTCACCGTCGTCGAGGGAGCATTGCTGATCGGTGTATTCAACTATCTCGCGGTGGCCTTGCAGGAGACGGGCGCGACGGTCCTGGTCGCGGGTGCCGCGACCGCCGCGTTCGGCGCCGCGGTCGTCATCGCCAGCCAATTGATGAAGTTGATCCTCGGACGCTGGCCTGCGTGGGTCCTCATGGTGCTGGCCGGCGTCTCGATCATCGGCGCCTATGTAGCGGTGGCACTGGATATCTCGCTGATCACCGTTCTCACTGCGGCCATCCTGCTGGGGGTGGCATGGGCTCTCGGGCACACCACAATGCAGACTTGGATGACCGACGCGGCGGCTGACACTCGCGCTATCGGCATGTCGTTCTTCTCGATCTCGTTGTTCGTCGGCGCCTCTATCGGGGCAGCAGCGGGAAACGTCGCGGCTGGCGCGCACCGCTTCGATGTGTTGTTCGCACTCACGCTCGCCGTCTCGGTGGCCTATGCGCTGGCGACGAGCGCCGCTCGGGCCAGGTACGCCGTCCGGGAATAAACCTCAGCCGGTCAGGACCTCTTCGCGCACGAGTTCGTCGAACCGAGCATTCAGGTCATCGAGTTGCGGTGCGGGCAGGAAGCGGCGCCGCAATGCGACCAGAGTTTCCAGCGACGCCACATCGACGGCTACGCCGATCAGTCCACGGAACGGGTCACGCAGAACTGCCACGTGCTCGGCGGCACTGTCCGGGCTCAGGCGCAGCAGCCGGCTTGCGGAATCCGCTGCGACATCGTCGAGTTCGCCGACGCTGATCCGTCCGGCCACCTCGGCCAGCACGCGCTGGAGCCGCTCGATCTCGCCGGCGCCAGGCGCGTCCCGAACCCGCGCCAGCACGGTGCCGAGGTACGGACCGAGCAGGGTGACATCGGCGAGCAGAGCGCACCCCCCGGCGCGGGCCGTCAGCTCGTTGCCCGCGTTGAGCACCGTGACGTCGCATTCGCCCGCTCGGAGCGAGGCAGCGCGCTTCGGCGTCGATCCGAGGGCGACGATCTCGAAGTCATCGCGCGACGATCCGATCTCCTCCAGCAGGGCATAACAGACGAACGCGAAACCCGAGTTTGGAACATCGACGGCCAGCCGCCCACCCGACGGCGTCCCGTCGAGTCCCGGGCGCGCCGCCAGGCTCAGCCCGAGCCCTCGATCCAGGCCCGCGACGATCTCGACATCGAGCAGCTCGCCGAGGGGATTCGCGGGTAGGAAGCGATACGCCAGCACGTTGTCCGGGCTGGTGAAAACCGCGTCGAATTCACCGGCCCGCAGCGAGGTGAACTGGGCGGGTGAGGACGGCACCGGCACGTCACGGACGTCCAGGCCTGCCGCTGCCAGCGCCCCGGTCCTGCGGGCCACGTCGAGCAGGACAGAGGGACTGAACACTCCGAGCGTTATCTGACCCATGTTCTGCAATCGATTGTAGGGAACCTGAACAGCAGCATACCCACCACGAATACCTGATTGCGAGCACGACCAATAGGCTCGACTGCCATGACGGTTCGCGGGCTGCAGCCCTACGCAGTGACGATCTTCGCCGAGATGTCAGCGCTGGCCGCGCGTATCGGTGCGGTCAATCTCGGACAGGGATTCCCCGACGAGGACGGCCCGCCTGCGATGCTCAAGGCCGCCGAAAATGCGATCGCCGAAGGCATCAACCAGTACCCGCCCGGTCTGGGCGTCGCGGCACTTCGACAGGCGATCGCCGATCAGCGCAAGCGGCGGTACGGCACCGAGTACGACCCCGACACCGAGGTGCTCGTCACCGTGGGCGCCACCGAGGCCATCGCCTCCTCGGTGCTCGGCCTCGTCGAACCCGGCTCCGAAATACTGCTCATTGAACCGTTCTACGACTCCTACTCCCCCGTCATCGCAATGGCCGGATGTCATCGGCGCGCTATTCCCCTGCGGCAGGACGGTCGAGGATTCGCCATCGACATCGCGGCCCTGCGCGCCGCCGTCACTCCCAAAACCAAAGCGCTGATAGTGAATTCGCCGCACAACCCGACCGGGATGGTCGCCTCCGATGACGAGCTTCGCGGCCTTGCCGAACTCGCCGTGTCGGCCGACCTCCTGGTGATCACCGACGAGGTCTACGAACACCTGGTATTCGACGGCAGGCAACACCGGCCGCTGGCCAACTATCCCGGGATGGCTGAGCGCACCATCACGATCTCCAGCGCGGGAAAGATGTTCAACGCGACAGGCTGGAAGATCGGCTGGGCCTGCGGGTCAAGCGATCTCATCGCCGGCGTGCGTGCCGCCAAGCAGTATCTGACCTACGTCGCCGGCGGCCCGTTCCAGCCCGCGGTGGCACATGCGCTGGCCACCGAGGACGCCTGGGTCGACGCACTGTGCGCCTCGTTCCAGGCCCGTCGCGACAGGCTCGGTTCGGCGCTGTCCGACATCGGCTTCGATGTGTTCGACAGCTTCGGCACGTACTTCCTGTGCGTGGACCCCCGCCCGCTGGGCTATGACGACAGCACATCGTTCTGCGCGCAGTTACCCGAAAAGGTCGGTGTCGCAGCAATTCCGATGTCCGCATTCTGCGACCCGACCGCCCCGCACGCTGACGAGTGGAAACACCTGGTGCGCTTCGCATTCTGCAAGCGCGACGAAACCTTGGACGAGGCGATCCGCAGGTTGCAGGCTCTAAAGCGCCCCGGCTAATTCCCACAGCGCTTCATCGGGCTTGCTGCGGTCCAGCGGACTCAGCACCACGTCGGTGACACCCGCATCGCGATACCGCGCGAGAGTACGGGAGCACCGGATCTGCCGACCTAGCGCGCGGCTGCCAGGACTCGTCGGCGCAGATCTTCCAATGCCACGTCGAGCACCATCTTCTTGGCCCGCCGCACCAGAAAGCTCGGATACGGCGCGGCGAGATCGAGGATCAGATCGAAGCGCACCCGTGTTCGCTGCTCGCCGACGGGGGTCAGGTTGTACTCGCCGTGCTGACAGCGCTGCCGAGACGTCTGCTCGGCGTCCCACACCACCCAGTCGTCACCCCAGTGATACTCCAGCATCTCCTTGTCGGACAGACCCATGATCTTGACGACCGTCCTGACGTGGTGCGGCCTGCCGTCGGGGTGACGATCCACCACCTGGGCCTGTTTGTGCAGGGATGACCACGAGGCCACCGCCTCGATGTCCGCCAGGGCGTCCATGATCGCCTCCGGCGGGGCTTCGATCTCCACTTCGCTGGAAGCTCGCACCGCCATGAGAGCAAATCGTAGTCACGCAATAGGCCGTGCGCAGAGGATTCTGCAGCTAACCTCGACTACCAACCGATCTGCTCGATCGGCGATGTCTGCTGCGGTGGCCGACCCACCGGACCCGGTGAGGTCCGCGAGAACCGCGGTGCGGGAGCGGCCTGATCGACGCCGTGCGCAGTCACCATCGTCCCGCGCGCACGGAGATGCTCGCTGGCCGCCGCCTCGCTCCACGTCAGGACGGGTGTGACGCAGGCATCGGTGCCTGCAAAGACCTCCGCCCATTCGTCGCGCGTCCTGGTTGCGAATCGTTCGGCGAACAGCTGATGCATCGCGGGATATGACGACCGATCGAGTTGCTGAGGCAGCTCGTCGCCGTCGAGTTCGAGCCCTCTGAGCAGTTGCGCATAGAACTGATGCTCGATCGCACCGACGGCCACGTACCTGCCGTCGGCCGTCTCGTAGGTGCGGTAGAACGGGGCACCGCCGTCGAGCAGGAACGACTCGCGCTCGTCACGCAACGCACCGGTCGCCTTCATCGTCCATGCCATCTGCGACAGCATGCTGACCCCGTCGACCATCGCGGCATCGATCACCTGCCCCTTGCCGGAGCGCTCGCGCTCGTAGAGCGCGGCAACGATGCCGACCAGCGCGAGCATCGAGCCGCCGCCGAAATCAGCGACCAGGTTCAGCGGCGCGACAGGCGGCCGGTCCCGGTACCCGATGGCCGACAGCACGCCCGTCTGCGACAGGTAGTTGATGTCGTGACCTGCCGACATCGCCAGCGGACCGTGCTGGCCCCATCCGGTGATGCGCGCGAAAACCAGCCGAGAGTTCACGGTTTCGCAGTCCTGCGGACCGATGCCGAGCCGCTCGCAAGCGCCGGGCCGGAAGCCGTCGATCAGCACGTCGGCCTTCGCGATCAGGTCGAGCAGCTTCCCACGTTCGGACTTGAGATCGAGATCGACGACACGCTTGCCGCGGTGCAGCAGATCGACGTTCTCGGCAGGCATCTGGAGCCCGCCGGGGCGCCGCACTCGCACCACATCGGCGCCGAGGTCGGCAAGCATCATCGCCGCATGCGGTCCGGGCCCGATGCCACCGAGCTCGACGACCCGGATCCCCGCGAGCGGGCCTGCGCTCATTCCTTCAGTACCTTGTGCACCTGCTTTTTCAGGCCCTCGGTCGCCGTCTCGACGCCGCCCTTCATCGTGCGCTTGAGGATGAAGCCGGGAAGCGGCACTGACAGGTCGATCGAAATGTCGAACCGCACGCGCGTCTTGGTGCCCTCCGGCGTCAGCGTGTACCCGGCGTCCTGCGCCTTCAACTGGCTGGCCGAGACCAGCGTCCACGTGACTTCGTTGTCGCCCCAGGTGTATTCGATCACCTGCTCGTCGGTCAGACCCGCAGCCTTGACCGTCATCTTCACCTGCTTGGGCCTGCCGTTGTCGAAACGCTCGAGCACCTCGGCCTTCTGGTACTGCGGCGACCAGTCCGGCGTCGATTCGACGTCGGCGATGACGTCGAGGATCTGCTCGGGGGTGGCGTCGATTACGACCTCACGGGAATCCTTGGTTGCCATGGCGAGACCATAGACCACCGCGGTCGGCGTTCGGATCGAGATCACGGGACTTCACCCGTAGGCTCGCATGCGTGAGCACTGTTGATCCGACGGTTCCTCCCAGCGGTACGGGCTGCGTCGAGTGCGACGCCGACGGGGGCTGGTGGGTGCACCTGCGACGGTGCGCGGCGTGCGGGCACATCGGCTGCTGCGACGACTCCCCCGCCAAGCACGCGTCAGCGCACTGGCGTTCCAGCGGGCATCCGATCATCCGGTCGTTCGAGCCCGGCGAGGATTGGTTCTGGAATTACGACACCAACTCCTATTACGACGGCCCCGAGCTGGCCCCGCCCGAGAGCAGGCCCGCCGGCGAAACCGTGCCGGGGCCCCGCGGCCGGGTGCCCGCCGACTGGATGGCTCAACTGCAGGCCGGCCGCGGCTGAATGAACCCGCCGGTGGCGGGGTAGTACAGCGCGGTGACGAAAGACAAGCCAGAAACCACAGAGACCGACACCGCACCCGCGAACACCGACGATGACGTGGTCACCGATCCGTCCAAGGGCGACGACGACGGCAACGACTGGTCCGACGAGGGCGGCGCCACTCCGAGCGGCCCCGCCACCGAGTGAATCCGGCGCGCGAAACGACGCTCGGCGTCGTCGAGCGCGCCCGATTCGCGTCAGCCCCGGTCGGCCAGCGCCTGCTGGGCCGCGTTGTAGCCCGGGATGAACGTGATGCCGGGGCCGCCGTGACAGCCGGCACTCGCCAGGTAGAGGCCGTCGATCGGAAGCGGTTGGTCCACATAGCCTTTCGGCCCGGGACGGTTGCGGCCCATCTGCTCGGGATGGATGAGACCGTGGCAGTAGTCGCCCCCCGGCGCCCCGAACATGGTGCCCATGTGCTTGGGCGTGAACGTGGTGTGGCGCAGGATCAAGCTCTCGAAGTCTGGTGCGAGCCTGGTGATCTTGTCGATGACCCGCTGCCCCATCTCGGCCTTCAGTTCGCCGTAGCCGGCGCGCTGCTCGGAGAGCGGGAACCACAGGGAGAACGCCGACACGGCATGCTTGCCGGGCGGCGCCAGGTTCGGATCGTTGGCCGACGGGATCTGCAGCGCGATGGCCGGGTCAGCGGGCACCACGCCGCGGTGCGAATCCTCCCACTGCTGCTGAAGTTCTTCCGGCGTAGTGAAAATGCCTATGGCCGACTGGTATTCGGGATCGTTGAGCACCTCGTAGGGTGCCGCGAAGGTGGGCGGACCGTCCAGCGCGAAGTGCATCTGTAGATAACTGCCCCGATGGTCGATGTGGGCGAACCGCTCCCGCAGTTCGGCAGGCACGGCGCCACCGTCGATCAGTTTGTTGACCGTGAGGTCGGGCGCGAGATTGGACACCACTATCGGCGCGGTCAGGGTCGACCCGTCCTCCAGTCGCACCCCGGTCACGTGTCCGTCGTCGACGAGGATCTCGTCGACCTTGTTGCGCAGGCGCAACTCTCCGCCCGCCGCGGTGAACATCTGCAACAGGTGTTCGGTGACCGCACCCATGCCGCCGACGAACTTCTTGATCAGCGTCGCGTTCTCATCCGGTACGGCGAGCCCGAACGCCAGTGCCGCAGCACTGCCGGGCGTGCACGGCCCGCGGTACGTGGTGTTCACGGCGAGGAAGGCGAGCATGCCGCGCAGCGCACCATGTTTCTCGCGGTCGGGAAGGTAGCGGTCGAGCACGTCGGTGACGGATCCGAACAGCATGTCGCTGATCGCCTGGCGCTCGAATTCGTTGGTGGCACAGGCAAACATCTCGTCCAACGTCTTCGGGGCCTGCGCCGCATCGAAGCGTCCCAGCGCCCTCGTCGGCGCCTGACGCCACGCCATCAACCCCGCCATGCCGTTGACCGCCTCGGCGCCGTGCACCTCGTTGAGGTGGTTCAGCAGCTTCATCGGGTCGGTGTAGTAGATCACCGGATCGTCCCCGATGCCGCGTAACTGCACCGACATCACGTCGAGGTCGACGGTCGGCAGGTCTCCCAGCCCGAGCGCATCGCTGACGATCGCCGAGGTGGGCACCTGCACCGAGCCGGCGATCTCGAACCGGAAGCCGTCGAAGAGTTCGACGGTCGAGGCCATCCCGCCGGGGTAGAGCTTGAAATCAAGGCACAGGGTGCGTAACCCCGCCTGCTGCATGAGTGCCGCTGCGGTGAGCCCGTTGTGGCCCGCACCGACGACGATCGCGTCGAAGTCCGTCATGGGCTGAGGCTGGCACGCAGGTGATGTTTTGTCAATAATGACAAAACATCACACCGCCGAAACTGCATTCCACGCGGCCCGAACGCCGGTTTCGCCGCATGGAATGCAGTTTCGGCGCGGTCAGTCAGGCCCTTCGATGCCGGTGCGCAGCAGTTCCAGCGCGTGCCTGCAGAGCCGGTCCAGTTCGGGGAGCGACCTGTCGTCACCGAGCATCCAGACCTCCATCGCACCGAACACCGCCGCAGCAATGCAGCGTGCGGTGACGGTGATGCGCATCCGTTCGTCTGTGCCCGGCGGTGCGCCGTTGGTTTTGGTCATGTGCTCTTCGACCGCCTCAGCGAAGTCCGCTTCGACCTGCCGGATATGGCGGACGATGCGGCTTGCGTCGAGTTCCTGGGACCGCATCGTGGCGATCTTGGTGACCGCCCAGCCGTCGTACGGCGAATCCATGATCGCGGCCTGCACGGACTCGATGATCGGATCGTTGGGCGAACGCGCCGCCAATGCGGATCGGAACCAATGCAAGCCCGCGTCGTAGTCGGCGAACAGCAGGTCGTGCTTGGACGCGAAGTGCCGGTAGAACGTGCGCAGCGACACCCCGGCATCGGCGGCGATCTGCTCGGCCGTCGTTTCCTCGACACCCTGAGCGAGGAAGCGCACCACGGCGGCCTGCCGCAGCGCTTCCCGCGTACGCTCGGAGCGCACCGTCTGAGCAGGCCGGACCATGTGCGTAAATTACCCCACCCGGCAGCCCGGGTTTGCGAACACCATTGTCTGATTTGACTTACGAACCGGTGAGTCCGTTGACTGACCTGAAGTAACCAACGGCCGGGGGGACGTTTGTGAAAGTTCATCATCTGAACTGCGGAACGCTACGACCCGTGGCCACGCCAGACGTGGTCTGCCACGTGCTGGTGGTCGAGTCCGATGCCGGATTGGTCCTGGTCGATTCGGGCTTCGGCACCCGTGATTGCGCCAATCCCGGTGAGTTCGGACGTCTGAGGCGCAGAGTCCTCGGACCGGTGCTCGACCGCACAGAGACCGCCGCATACCAACTCCCTCGGCTGGGATTCGCCCTGTCCGACGTCCGCCACATCATCGTCACCCACTTCGACTTCGACCACATCGGTGGGCTCGCGGACTTCCCTGACGCCCAGGTGCACGTCACCGCGATAGAAGCGTTCAGCGCCATGCGATCTCGCGCGATCGCCAACCGGGTGCGCTACCAGTCTTCGCAGTGGGCACACGGGCCGCGGATCGTCGAGCACGACATCGACGGTGAGCCGTGGCGCGGATTCGCCGCCGCACGAGAGCTGACCGAGATCGGGCCCGGTTTCGCGATGGTGTCACTTCCCGGACACACCGACGGGCACGCGTGCGTGGCCGTCGACGCGGGCGACCGCTGGCTGCTGCACGCCGGTGACGCGTTCTTCCACATCAGCCAGATCGAAGCAGGGACGCCGCCGATGCCGAAAGCGTTGGCAGGCTTCGAGCTGGTCGTCGCCAACGACCGAAAAAAGGTCAGGGACAACCACTCTCGACTCGCCGAGCTCTACCGGCGCCAGGAGCCCGACCTCAGGATCCTGTGCAGCCACGACCCCACGCTCTTCGAACGCGCGAAAGCCGAAAGCTCTTAGCTCCCGGGCGGGCTGAGTAAAGCGATGGACGCGTCGACGGCCTCATCGGTCACGTCGCTCATCCTGCCGCCCTCCTCCACCGTGATCGCCGTGAGCTCCCGAAGGCCGCCGAGCAGCATGATGATGCGCCCCCGCGACACGGGACCGATGCCGGCCGCGCGGAATTCGTCAGTGGCGCCCAGTGTTCCGACCATGTCGATGAAGTTGTCCATGGCGTCGCGCTGAAGTTCGCGGGCGACGGCTCCGAGGGAGGGCACGTCGCGAATCCAGCTGAGCATCAACGCCGAACGGGCCTCGCCGGAGGAGATCCACGCCTCGATCGCCTGCCGCACCTGCTTCTGCCACGGGGCGCTGGGGTCGACCGCTTCCGAGATCTGCCGGATCTGATCGGCGTTGGCGTCCGACAGCAGAGCAACGAAACATGCTTCCCTGCTGTCGAAATGCTCGTAGAACGTGCGACGCGACGTCCTGGCGCGCCGCACGATATCGGCGACGGTGGTCTTCGGGTAACCGTCCTCGGCGATCGACTCCTCAAGCGCGTCGAGCAGCCGCTGGCGAAAATCCTTCATGTCACCCGACATGTTCCCATGCTCTAGCGGCAGTAGTTGCGCGTCGCGAAGTCGATGGCCTGCCGGTAGAGGGGATCGAGGCCGCGCTGTTGCACCACCGTCGCCTTGGCCTGGTCGAGCTCGGGGCGGCAGGCCGGCGAATGCAGCTTGCCCCACTCGTCGGCCATCAGCGTCACCATCTCGCGGTTGAGCGCGTCGATGACGCCGCGCGACGAAGCCAGATCGGGCGAGTCGACGGGTGCGACGGCCGGATCGAATTTCCATTGGGCCAGCCGGGTGTACTCGATCGCGACCGTAGCGTCGATCTGGTCGCGGAACGCCGTCGTCACGTACGCCGGGTTGATGTCGAGGGTGGTCGCCTCCGCGGACACCGCGTCGAGGACCTGCTGCTCGCGAGCCGGGTCCTCGATCAGTCCGCCGGTGTGGAACTTGTTGGCGGCGATCGGTTCGGCGACCTGCAGGCGGCGGGTGGCGGCGTCGACGAGGTCGACGAGCGTGCTGTTGGGCTGCGCGGACGCGACAGGCGCAACCAGCGTCGCACACGCGGCAAAAAGGAGGGCGGAGGCGAGGAGACGAATCATCGCAGACCATCATGCACTGAAGTCGTGGTGGCCAGGGCCGGGATCGAACCGGCGACCTTCCGCTTTTCAGGCGGACGCTCGTACCAACTGAGCTACCTGGCCGGACGGCACCGATCACTTGCCTGCAAGTGCCTCGCCGTGATGGCGACCCTGACGGGACTCGAACCCGCGACCTCCGCCGTGACAGGGCGGCGCGCTAACCAACTGCGCCACAGGGCCTTACTGTGTTGCTCCTCCCACCGTAGTGGTCGTCGCGTGTACCCCCAACGGGATTCGAACCCGTGCTACCGCCGTGAAAGGGCGGCGTCCTAGGCCACTAGACGATGGGGGCCTATTCCGAATTCCTCCGGGGCACTCGCAACTCTCATGCCGTTGGGAGCTTCGATAGCTTAGGGTACGGACACCCAAATCCTCAAACGGGCTGCGTGCCGTATCCTTTTGCAGTCCACACGACATTGCCCCTATAGCTCAGTTGGTAGAGCTACGGACTTTTAATCCGCAGGTCGCAGGTTCGAGCCCTGCTGGGGGCACCACAGAACCGCCGTCAGAAGCCGGCGGGCAGCCGCTCCATATCAGCGAAGAACGCGGCGACATCCTCGTCGCGGTACCGCGTGAACGGCCCGAAAAGGGCGTCCGGTCCGGGGTGCCAGGTCACGAGTGCGTCGAGAAGCCTCTTGCGCAGGCCCTCCGGGACGCCGTCCCCTACGACGACCACCGCGCCGGTCGCATCGTCGTACCGTCCGATGACCTTCGTCGTGTCGGCGTTGGACGGCGTCGCCCGCCAGATGTCCTCGACGACCATCGTGGCGCGCACCGTCCCGTCGATCACGGCGTCGATCTGTCCCTGCCACGGCGCCGTCGCGCGCAGGTCGAAGAAGCCGTGGAGATCGTCTCCCCGGCGGTTCAGCAATATTGCCGGGCAGAAGTAACTCGACGAACACGACGTGTTGATGTAGCCGAACGTCGCGCCGGGCAAGTCGCTGATGCTCTCGGCTGGATCGTCTTTGCGCACCACGAGCACGCTTGGGAGTTTCGAGCTGCCGGTGAGCTTGGACGTCACGGCCGCAAGACCGCGGTAGTAGGTGTCACTTGCGGCGAGGAGACGGTGAAAATCCGAGATCGGCATGAACACGATGTCGGGCTCGTGCCGTGCGACGCTGCGGTCCAGCTCCGGCAGGTCGTTCGTGAGGCTTGTCGTGACGCCGAGCCCGGCGAGGATGTCGCTCCAGGGCTTCTCGTTCACCGGAAGTCCGAGATTGCTGTCCACCAGAAATTCCATGGCGCTCCGCCTTTTCGTCGCGCTCGTCGCCACCGAGCGCGCGCTCAATGCCCGCTTGGGGCGGCGTGTCGCCGGGCAGACACGCGCGCTCGCGGTGCAAAGTCAGCGGTAGTAGACCTCGTCGCCGTCGGGATAGCCGCCGCCCGTCGTCGTGATGTGCACGTGGTCGTAGTGGCCGTAGCCGCCGGACCGGGCACCGCCCGGCGTGTAGTACACCCCGCGCCAGATCGCGTCCTGAATGCCGAAGCGCTTCGCGTTGTCCAGCACGTAGGCCACGATCTGGTTGCCCAGTGCGATGCCGGCCTCCGAGCTCGGGTTCGGAATCATCACGTCGAGTGCGAGGCCTTCGGGATGCCACCTCAGCGCGTCTTGACGCACGCCGCCGATGTTGTTGATCTCCGGGAAGACCTCGCTGACGCTGCGCGCGGTCAGGATCGTCCTGACTTGCAGTCCGCGTTCGGGCGCGACTCCCGCAGGCAACGCGCGGCTCACCACACGCCAGCGCGACGCGGAAGCCAGCGAGGCCGGCTCCGCCGTCGGGCCACCATCGACGATGAGGGGCGGTCCAGATGTAGGTGCGCCTGCCGCCACGATCTCGACGTTCCAGGGCGCGGCGGGGTCGGGAAGGGCGGGCGACGGGGCGGAGACGGGCGCAGCCTCGGCGACCTCTGCGGCCGGCGTCGTATCGCTCTGAGACATCAGCAGCACGGCTGCGGGCGCCAGCGCGGTCAACGCGTACACCGACGAATGACGCCGCTTCTTCGGTAGGGAGTGCCGACCCACGCCCAGCAACATAACGAAAAATCGCGCAAAATACACCATCAAACTGCGGAACTGAACCCGACACGCAGATCGTTACCCGACCGCTACCAATCGGTGAGCGAAGCTATATCCGCAGGTCAGACCGCTGATTTCGCTACACGGCGACCAGTAATCCGGCCAGCACCAGGACGAGCAGAATTGCCCCGGCCGCAAGCACCGCGCCGGTGCGGCGCGGCGGTTGCGCGGGAGCGTCGAGACTCGCCCGCATCTGCTCCGCCGTGGCGAACCGCCACCGCGGATCGCGGGCCATCGCGCGTTCGATCGTCGCCACCAGCGCCGGGTCGACGTCGGGCCGCAGGGTCGACAACGGCGGAAGCGCTCCGGCGGCGATCGCGTCGGCCAGAGCGCTCAGATTCTCCTGCGGGTACGCACGCCGCGCGGTCAACGCCTCGTAGGCCACGACGCCAAGCGCATAGAGGTCGTCACTCGGTGTCGCCGGCCTGCCCGCGATCCGGTCGGCGGGCAGATAGGCCATCGTCCCGAAAACGCGGTTCGTCAGCGTCTGCGGCGTGTCCGGGCTCTTCGCCACGCCGAAGTCCGCGATCTTCACTCCGCCGAACTCGGTGAACAGGATGTTGGCCGGCTTGATGTCGCGATGCAGCACCCCGCACGAGTGCGCGGCGCTCAGCGCCGACAACACATCCCTCATGATGGCCCGCACGTGGTCGGCCGACAGCGGGCCGTTGCGCGCCAGCACGTCGGCTAGGTTCTGCCCCGGCAGCCGCTCCAACACGATGTAGTGCCTGCCCTCGTGCACTCCGGTGTCGTGGACGGCGACGACATGCGGGTGGTTGAGTGCGGCGGCGGCACGCGCCTCGGTGGCGAAGCGCCTGCGGGTGTCGGGCTGGACGGAGACTGCGGGATAGAGGAGTTTGACGGCCACGGGTCGGCCCAGCCGCTTGTCCCAGGCGTCACGGACCTCGGCCATACCACCGCGGCCGAGAACGCGCCCCAACTCGTAGCGGCCGCCAAGGATCTCCGGCGCCTGCATACTCCCAACCTAACCGGTCCGCGGCGAACGCAAACCTCACACGCGGGCTCCGTGGGAACTGCAGACGTGTTCGGCCAGGACCCGGCCATGCAGACCCTCCTTTCAGCCGGCGCCACGATGTCAGGCGGCTCGTATGATCAAGTTCAATGCGCGACAGCGGAGTTGATCGACCATTTGCGCGCCGTCACCCCGTGGTGACGGTGCTGGCCGTGGTGACGGCCGCGTGGTGGCTGTGGCAGGGCTGGTATGAGGCGCTCGCATTGGTCGTCGTGGCCGGCCTGATCGTCGTCGCGCGCAAACGCCGCCGCACCGCCCTCCTTCGCGATGCCGGCCTGCGCGCCCGCGCCGACTACGAGCACCGGCTGAACCTGGTCGGAGATCCGCGGGGTCTGTACGGCCGCTATGCACCCGTCGGACCCAATTGGTATCCCGATCCGCAGAACCCTCGCTGGCTGCGCTACTTCGACGGCCTCGCGTGGACGCCGCACGTGGTGCGCCGCTGAGCGTCAGACCGTGGGCGGACCGGTGATCCCCACGCCGATGACGATCTCCGGCCGGGCGGCTGGATCGAGCCACTGCAGTACGGAGCGCATCTGGTCGCGACCGATCGCCACACATCCCCAGGTGGGATCCCCGTCGGACACGTGCAGGAAGATCCCCGCCGACCGTCCGGGAATCCTCCCGGGGTTGTGGTCGATGACGACCGCATAGTCGTATATCGGACCCGAGTCGTACAGGTTCTCGGCGTCCTCGGACGCGATCTCGTCGGCGTGGACGTGGGTGTTGTAGGTCGGTGAGTCGACGTCCTCGTCCCACCAGTCCGCTTCCGTCGCTTGAAAATACGGCATCCTGGTGCCCGGATTGGGTTGCCGTCCGAAGGCCTGCCCCAACGGGAACCTCCCTTCAGGCGTTCGGAACACGTCGTCTTCGGGAGCGCCGACACCGAGGGATCCCAGATCGGCCGGCGTGGGGCCCAGCACCATCAGCCACTCGGCGCCGACGCGCTCGTAGGCCGACAACGTCGCCGTGGGCGACTGCGGTGCGGGCGCACTCACGACGATCAACTGAGCGGGAGACGACGCGTGGGCGGTCGAGGCGGTGCCGGACAGCGCCGCCGCGACCGCACCGACCACGGCTGTCAGCTTGTGTCGCACCTTACGAACGTAGCGCGGCGGTCAGACCTTCGGGCAGTAGAAGTGCGGGTCGCCGCGGTACTCGACGGGCGGCAGGTTGCGCGCCGGGGTCTCCACCAGCGGTGCGTCGACCGGCAGTCTTCCGGTGGCGCGGTCCCACGCCGAACGCTTACGTGGATGCATCATCATGCGTTTCGGCAGCAGCTTGACGACGTGGTAGACGACCTTCCCGAACAGCCGATGTGCGCGTTCCTGCCGGGGCGACCAGCTATATCCCATCAACTCGCGCACCGCAGGGTCGAACAAGCCCACGGTGGTGAAGTTGAAAAACCGTTGCATGGCACTGAGATTGAGCCGCCACAGCCAGTCCGGCAGCCACTCCAGCGACGGATGCTTCGGCATCGTCGACAGGTCGAGCACCGTCCTGGCGGCCCAGTTGTTCTCAAGCACGTTGTGGCACATGTGATCCCAGTAGTCGCAGAACTCCTCCCAGGACTTCGGGACCGGACGCATGCTCATGCCGTACATGCGGTACCAGGTGATGTGCTCGTCGAAGAGCTGCCGCTTCTGCTCCTCGGTGAGACCGCCGCCCAGCCACTCGGCGGCCAACAGGGTCGACTTGAAGAACGTGGCGTGCGCCCAGTAGAAGACGTCGGGATTCAGCGCGCTGTAGCGGCGGCCCTGCTCGTCGACTCCTTTGATCCCGATGTGATAGTCGCGGACCTCCGACCCGGTCCGCGGGGCGCGGTAGCCGTCGAACACCACTCCCCCGATCGGATACACCGACCGGAACAGCCGCGGCATCCGTTCCATGAAGAAGATGGAGTGCTGCTCGACGGCGGCGCCCAGTTGGGGGTGCATGTTCTGCATCGACCCGGCCCACGGCCCCTGCAGCATTCCGGTCCATTGCCCGAAGTACCGCCAGGTGAGCGAATCGGGCCCGAGCGGTACCGGCGGGGCGTCATAGCCGCCGCCGGTCACCGGGCAGCCCACCGCCGAGACATCCGGCTCGGCGCCGGATGTGCTGGTCACAGGGCATGCCGCAGACGTATCTTGGGTCACTACCGCTCTTCTCGCCGACGCATCACGAAACTTTGACTACAGACGTTGTCACTATGGAGCTTAGGAGGACCGTGCCGTCCGGTCAACGACGCGGGAGATGGTCGGGCGTTCCGCTGGAAGATCGCCAAGCGCTCCGGCGGGATGAACTCATCGCCGCGGGCATCGGTCTGCTGGGCAGCCCCGGCGGACCCAACCTGACCGTGCGCGCCGTCTGCAAGGCCGCCGGCCTCACCGAGCGGTACTTCTACGAGAGCTTCGCCGACCGCGACGAGTACGTGGCAGCGGTCTACGACGACGTCTGCGCCGCCGCGATGTCGACGCTCATGGAATCCGAGAGCATGCGCGACGCCGTCGAGAGGTTCGTCGCGCTGATGATCGACGACCCCGCCCGCGGCAGGGTGCTCCTACTCGCGCCGGAGGCCGAACCGGTTCTGGCCCGCTCGGGCGCCCGGTGGATGCCGAACTTCATCGAGTTGCTGCAGCGCAGCCTCACCCAGATCACCGACCCCACCACGCAGGCGATGGTTGCCACCGGCCTGATCGGGGCACTCACTGCGTTGTTCACGGCATACCTCGACGGCAGGCTCGACGCCACTCGCGTGCAGTTCATCGACCATTGCGCTGAGCTACTGCTCAGCAGGGCGGTGACCTGAATCGGCCCGCTACCTGCAGATGCGGCGCGGCGCGGCGGCTTGAATGTCACCGGGATACACAGATATATTGAGTGCAACCATCAGGTACAGATAACTGGGAGGTGTCGTGTCGAAAGACCTGACCGACCTGCAACTGCTGAGGGAACTCGAGCCCGTCGTCGAGCCCCTCGTCAACCGTCACATGCGGATGAAGAAGGACTGGAACCCGCACGACTACATCCCCTGGTCCGATGGCAAGAACTACTACGCGCTCGGCGGCCAGGACTGGGATCCCGAGCAGTCGCAGCTCTCCGACGTCGCCCGCGTTGCGATGCTGGTGAACCTGCTTACCGAGGACAACCTGCCGTCCTACCACCGCGAGATCGCGATGAACTTCACCATGGACGGCCCGTGGGGCTTCTGGGTGAACCGGTGGACGGCCGAGGAGAACCGCCACGGCATCGCGCTGCGCGACTACCTCGTCGTCACCCGCAACGTCGACCCCGTCGAGCTGGAGATGCTGCGCATCGAGCAGATGACCCGCGGCTTCTCCCCCGGCCAGAACCAGCAGGTCGAGGCAGACCTGTTCGCCGAGAGCCTGTTCGATTCGGTCATCTACGTGACGTTCCAGGAACTGGCGACCCGCGTCTCGCACCGCAACACCGGCAAGGCGTGTGAGGAACCGATCGCCGATCAGCTCCTGCAACGCGTCTCGGCCGACGAGAACCTGCACATGATCTTCTACCGCGACGTCTCCGAGGCCGGTTTCGAGATCGCACCCGACCAGGCGATGAGGTCGCTGCACAAGGTGCTGCGCAACTTCAAGATGCCCGGGTACACGATCCCGGACTTCCGCAGGCGCGCCGTCACGATCGCCTCCGGCGGCGTGTACGACCCGCGTATCCACCTCGACGACATCGTGATGCCGGTGTTGAAGAAGTGGCGCATTTTCGAACGCGAAGATTTCAATGGAGACAGCGCCCGCCTGCGCGACGATCTCGGCCTGCTGGTCGAAGAACTGCAGGAAGCCGTCGACAAGTTCGAGATCGCCAAGCACCGTCGCGAGGAGCGCCTGCGCCAGATGGCCGAGAAGAAGGCGGCGAAGAACCTCTTGGTGTCGTCATCAGCGTAGAGAGCCCCCCTGTCGATGCGGCCCGATCCTTGCGGATCGGGCCGATCGCGTTGCGCAGCCCCGTCGTCCTCGCTCCGATGGCCGGGGTCACCAACGTCGCGTTCCGCACCTTGTGCCGCGAACTCGAACTGGCGCGCGCCGGCACCGTCAGCGGCCTGTACGTCTGCGAAATGGTGACTGCCCGCGCGCTCGTCGAGCGCCACCCCGTCACCATGCATATGACGACGTTCGCGCCCGAGGAGTCGCCGCGGTCGCTGCAGCTCTACACCGTCGACCCGGTCAACACGTACAAAGCCGCCAAGATGATCGTCGACGAGGACCTTGCCGACCACATCGACATGAATTTCGGCTGCCCGGTGCCCAAGGTGACCCGGCGCGGCGGCGGCGCGGCGCTGCCGTACAAGCGTCGCCTGTTCGGCCAGATCGTGGCTGCCGCCGTCAAGGCCACCGAAGGCACCGACATTCCGGTCACCGTGAAATTCCGGATCGGCATCGACGACGAACACCACACACACCTCGATGCCGGCCATATCGCCGCAGAGGAGGGAGCGGCCGCCGTCGCGCTGCACGCGCGCACCGCCTCGCAGCGATACTCGGGCAGCGCCGATTGGGATCAGATCGCCGCGCTGAAAGCCCACGTCACGAATGTTCCCGTCCTGGGTAACGGTGATATCTTCGACGCTCGTGACGCGCTGGCCATGATGGCCGCGACGGGTTGCGACGGCGTGGTGATCGGCCGGGGCTGCTTGGGGCGGCCGTGGCTGTTCGCCGAACTGTCGGCCGCGTTCACCGGGACTGCGCCCGCGACCCCGCCGACGCTCGGCGAGGTTGCGCAGATCATTCGTAGACATGGCGAGCTGCTCGCTGCGCATTTCGGAGAGGACAAAGGCATGCGGGACATCCGCAAGCACGTTGCGTGGTACATGCACGGGTTCCCCGCGGGGGCAGACCTGCGCAGATCGTTGGCACTGGTCAAGACAATTTCCGAACTCGACGACCTGCTCGGCGAGCTCGACCCGGACGTCCCGTTCCCTGCCGCGGCCAATGGCCCGCGGGGGCGCCAGGGGTCTCCGGCCTCTGTGACGTTGCCCGAGGGGTGGCTCGACGACCCCGACGATTGCACGGTGCCCGCGGGTGCCGACGTGATGCACTCGGGCGGCTGACAAGGGACGAAGCGATTCGGTCACCGGCCCGAAGCGGTTTCGAGACACGTTCGAGAGGGACTCGAAAGGGAAACGACACCAGGCTTCGACTGGAGGTCTCTCAGGATGTCTCAGTACGATGAGGGATCAATTGCCTGGCTCCGGTGGCGGAGTCGGCATCAGTGCTTTATGACAGTTATCAGGGCACACGGCTATCTGCGTGCCAGTGCGCAACGGCGCGCACACACCGCAACAAGCCGTGGAAGCTGGAAGGCCGGTAAGACATGAGTGACGGCGACACGGAGGACGCCGCTGCCACTCCTGGCCGCTCCGACAGCTCTGACGGGGCCACAGACAGGCCCGTCTCCGACTGGAATACCCGATCCCCCCGGCCGAAGCCAGGCGCCGCGCCGTGGGAACGGGAGATTTCCGGAGCTCAGGAGAAATCTCCTTCCACACCTCCGCGCGAGTCGACCGGTCCGGTCACCGTCGCCGACCTCATCGCCAAAATCAACGGCGGCGCTCCGTCTGCCGAGCCGAAGCGTCACCGCGCCGAACCGGAACACGAGTTCGACGTCCACCCCGAGCCTGAGCCCTACCCCGACGGTGACGACCTCGACACCACGATCCTGCCCGCCCTCGACGGGCGCGCCTCCGAATTGCCGGATCTGACCGCGCTGCGACCGAAGCACGTTACGGCGCCCCCGCCGCGCCGCGACCACAGGCGCGTCGCGATGGCCGGCCGGGTCGCCGCCGCACTGGTCGCGGTCTTTGCGCTGGTACTCACCGGCGGCGCCTGGCAATGGCAGTCGGCCAAGAACAACCTGCTCAACCGGGTGTCGGCCCTGGACCCCGACTCCCGCGACATCGTGGATCCCAACGCACAGTTCGGCGACGAGAACTTCCTCATCGTCGGCACCGACAGCCGCATCGGCCAGAACAGCGACATCGGCGCAGGCACCACCGAGGACGCCGCGGGAGCCCGCTCGGACACCGTGATGCTGGTGAACATCCCGGCCAACCGCAAACGTGTTGTCGCCGTGTCGTTCCCGCGCGACCTCGAGATCGAACCCATGAAGTGCGAGCCGTGGGATCCCGAGACCCGGCAGTACGGGCCCATCATGGACGAAGAGTCCCCGATGTATGGCAAAGAAGAGGTCTACACCGAGTACAAGCTCAACTCGGCGTTCGCGGTCGGCGGACCCAAATGCCTGGTCAAGGTCATCCAGAAGCTGTCCGGTCTGCACGTCAACCGGTTCATGGCCGTCGACTTCGTCGGTTTCTCGAAGATGGTCGACGCGCTCGGCGGTGTGGAGGTGTGCAGCACCACCCCGATCGAGGACTACGAGCTCGGCACCGTGCTGCCCACCGCCGGCCGGCAGATCGTCAACGGCCACACCGCACTGAACTACGTGCGCGCGCGTCAGGTCACCACCGAAACCAACGGCGACTACGGCCGCATCAAACGCCAGCAGCTGTTCCTGTCGTCACTGCTGCGCTCACTGATTTCCAAAGAGACATTCTTCTCGCTGTCGAAGCTCAACAACGTGGTCAACATGTTCATCGGCGACAGCTACGTCGACAACGTCGACACCAAGGATCTCGTGGACCTCGGCCAGTCCGTACAGGGTGTCACCGCCGGCCGCATCACGTTCGTCACCGTGCCAACCGTCGGGTATGCCGATGAGTATGGCAACGAGATCCCGCGCACCGATGACATGCGGGCGCTGTTCCGGGCGATCATCAACGATGAGCCGCTGCCCGAGGAGCGCAACGCCGACAACTCGCCGGTACCCGGTACACCCGAATCGCTGACCAGCCCGTCACCTGCCGAGAACGGACAGGACGGCAAGGAGGTCGTCGACGCCATCGTGACCGACCCGGAGACGGTCACCGTGCAGGTGTCGAACTCGACCGCGCAGACGGGCCTCGGGGCGACGGCGGCCAGTGCCCTACAGGCCTACGGGTTCAACGTGACGACCCCCGACGACTATCCGGGTCCGCTTCCGCAGACGACGGTCTTCTTCTCGGCCGGCAACGAGGAAGCCGCGGCGACTGTGGCATCTTCCTTTGCCAACGCAACCACTGAACGTGTCAACGGGATGGGCGACGTGGTCCAGGTGGTGCTGGGCAGCGACTTCGATTCGGTGGGCGCCCCCTCCCCCAGCGGATCCCCGTACCAGCTGACCGTCATTCGCGGCACCAAGGCTCCCACAACTGAGCTGCCCGAGGACCTGACTGTCACCAACGCCGCCGACACCAGCTGCGAATAGTGTCGCGGAGTATTTCGGCAGGTGGCATTCACCTTTCGTTCACCCTCCAAGTCGTGACCCTGGCGACAGCAGCCCGTAGGGTTGGTGCATGCGTACCGCTTATCACGAGCAGTTGGATGCCCTGACCAGCAGACTCGGCGAGATGTGCGGGCTTGCGGGCGCGGCCATGGAGAAAGCGACGCAGGCCCTGTTGCAAGCCGATCTGGCACTCGCCGAACAGGTGATCACCGACCACGATCAGATCTCCGCCCTGAGCGCCCGCGCCGAAGAAGACGCCTTCGTTCTCCTCGCGCTGCAGGCACCCGTCGCCGGAGATCTGCGTGCCATCGTGAGCTCGATCCAGATCGTCGCCGACGTCGACCGAATGGGCGCACTCGCGCTGCATGTCGCGAAGATCGCCCGCCGCCGTCACCCCCAGCACACGCTGCCGGAGGAGGTCAACGGCTACTTTGCGGAAATGGGCCGCGTGGCGGTGGAACTGGGCAACAGCGCCCAGGAGGTGCTGATCACCAGAGACCCGGAGAAGGCCGCGCGAATCCGCGAAGAGGACGACGCGATGGACGACCTACATCGTCACCTGTTCACAGTCCTGATGGACCGTGAATGGAAGCACGGGGTTGCCGCCGCCGTCGACGTGACGCTGCTCGGACGCTTCTACGAGCGCTTCGCCGACCATGCCGTCGAGGTGGCGCGGCGGGTCATCTTCCAGGTCACCGGCCGTTCGTCCGAAGAAGAAGAGATCGCCTCCCCCCGCTGACGCGGGCCTTGCATCGCCGAACAGACAGAAAATCGCCCCATTTCCCAGGAAATGGGGCGATTCTGTGCCTGCTCGCGCAGAGGGGGTGACTAACCGAAACGGCCCGAGATGTAGTCCTCGGTCGCCTTCTGCGTCGGGTTGGAGAAGATCTTTTCGGTTTCGTCGATCTCGACCAGCTTGCCCGGCTTGCCGGTCGCCTCCAAGTTGAAGAATGCCGTCTGATCGCTGACGCGCGCCGCCTGCTGCATGTTGTGCGTGACGATCACGATCGTGTAATCCTGCTTGAGCTCCGAGATCAGATCCGCGATCGCCAGCGTCGAGATCGGGTCAAGCGCCGAACAGGGCTCGTCCATCAGCAGCACGTCGGGCTGCACCGCGATGGCTCGGGCGATGCACAGACGCTGCTGCTGACCACCGGAGAGCCCGCCGCCCGGTTTGTCGAGGCGGTCTTTGACCTCATTCCAGAGGTTGGCACCCTTGAGCGAACGCTCCGCGACCTCGTCGAGCGTCTTCTTGTTGCGGACACCCTGCAGCTTGAGACCGGCCACCACATTGTCACGAATTGACATGGTGGGGAACGGGTTCGGCCGCTGAAACACCATGCCGATCGTCTTGCGTACGCTCACCGGATCGATGCCCGCGGCATAGATGTCCTCGCCGTCGAGGAGCACCGAGCCTTCGACACGGGCTCCTGGGAGCACCTCGTGCATGCGGTTGAGGGTGCGCAGCACGGTCGACTTGCCGCAGCCCGACGGACCGATGAATGCCGTGACACTGCGGGGCATCACCGACAAGCTCACGTCGGCTACCGCGTGGAACGAACCGTAGTAGATGTTGAGGTCTTTGAGATCAAGTCGCTTAGCCATTGGGGCCCCTAAACTCTGTTCCGCGTCAAGTATCGGTTGATGAATGCAGCGCCGAGGTACAGCGCCGCGATGATCAGGATCAGCGTCAGCGCGGCGCCCCAGACCCGCAATGCGCCAGCCGCTTCCGGGTTGATCAGTTCGGTGAAGATGAGCAGCGGTAGCGACGCCATGTTGCCCTCGAACGCATCCATGTTGATGGACCGGCTGTAACCGACCAGCACGAGAACCGGAGCCGTCTCACCCATGACCCGCGCCAGTGCGAGCAATATGCCGCTGATCATTCCCGGCAGTGCCGTCGGGACGACCACGCGGACGATGGTCTTCCATTTCGGAATTCCCAACGCGTAGGACGCTTCCCGCAATTCGTCGGGGACGAGCTTCAACATCTCCTCGGTGTTGCGGACGACGACGGGCAGCATCAACAACACCAACGCCAGCGACACGGCGAAGGCGCTCTGCTCGAAGCCCAGCGTCGCAATCCACAAGGCAAAGATGAAGAGCGCGGCCACGATCGACGGCACGCCGGCGAGAATGTCCACCATGAACGTGGTGATCTTGGCGAATCTGCCTCGGCCGTACTCGACCAGGTAGACCGCCGCCATGACGCCCAACGGCACCGACAGCACCGCGGCGATGGCTGCCTGGACGAGGGTGCCGTAGATCGCGTGGTAGACACCGCCTGCCATCTCCTCTGGCAGCACTCCGGCCAGTGAGTTTGTCCACCATGTCGACCCGACGATCGCGGTGAAGCCCTTGGCGATCACGGTGTAGAGCAGCCACGCCAGCGGGATCATAGCGATCACGAACGACGCGGCGAAAAGTGTTGTCGCAAGTCGATTCTTGAGTTTGCGACTCGCACTCACCGGATGAAAGGTCGGAACCTTCACCGGCCCGTCGAGTGTTGCCGTCATCCTCCACTGACCCTTCCGCCGGCCGCGGCACGGGCCAACGCGTTGACCACGAAGGTCAGCGCGAATAGTACGAAGCCTGCGGCGATGTAAGCACCTGTCGGCAGTGGAGCACTGAACTCCGCTGCAGCAGAAGCGATTTTGGATGCAAACGTGTAGCCGCCGTCAAACAGCGACCAGCTGCCCGCCTGGGCCGCGGTGCGCAGGATGATCAGGATGGCGATCGTCTCGCCGAGAGCGCGGCCAAGCCCCAGCATCGATGCGGCAATCATGCCGCTTCGGCCGTACGGGAAGACAGTCATCCTGATGACTTCCCATTTCGTCGCGCCGAGCGCCTGCGCGGCCTCGACGTGGCCTCTTGGCGTGAGTGCGAAGACCTCGCGCGTGACCGAGGTGATGATGGGCAGGATCATCACCGCCAGCACGATTCCAGCGGTGAAGATCGTTCCGCCGCCGGCCAACGAGACATTGCCGTCAGCGAAAAGGAAAAACCAGCCGAGGTTGTCATTGAGGAAGGTCGCCGCCGGCGTCAGCCACGGCGCCAGCACGAAAATGCCCCACAAGCCGAAGACGATCGACGGCACTGCGGCCAGCAGGTCCACCAACATTCCGAACGGCCGCGCCATCCGGCTTGGCGCGTAGTTCGTCAGGAACGCTGCGATGCCGATCGCAATAGGTACGGCGAGAAGAAGCGCGAACACCGAACTGAGGACCGTGACCATGAACAGGTCGCGGATTCCGAAGCGCAGGTTGTCCGAGTCGCTGGTCAGGAATTCGGTGCTGAACAGGAAGTTGGCCTGATTGGCCTGTAGTGAGGGAACCGCCTTGATGATCAGGAACAGCGCCATCAATGCGATCGCGCCGATGATGGTTGCGCCGGCAGCGACAGCGATGGACTTGAAGACGGTGTCGCCCCAACGCCCGTCGCCCCGCCTCAATGCCGATCCCTTCCCAGATGCTGATGGTTTATCGGAAGTATCCCCGCCCCGCTGTGGGTCCGTCGACTTGGTCGACGGACCCACAGCGGTCGAGTCAGGTGTCACAGCCATGGGTGTGGTTGTCTCTGCCTAGCTGGTCGAGTTGATGGCGTCGACAGCCTCGGTCAACCGCGCCTTGAATGCCTCGGGCACCGGGATGTAGCCGTTCTCCTCGAGGCCGGTCTGTCCGTTGCCCAGCGCCGAGTGCATGAACGCCTTGACCGCAGTCGCGACCTCCGGGTCCGGGTACTGCGAGCACACGATCTCGTAGGCGGCGAGCATGATCGGGTACGAACCGGGCTCGGTCGGCATGTAGAACGACGCGGTGTCGAGCACCAGGTCATTTCCCTCGCCCTTGAACTTGACGGCATCGATGGCCTTACCGGCCGACTCCGTATTCAGTTCGACCGGCTCGGGGCCCGCCGAGGTGATGATCTTGGCGATGGACAGGCCCTGCGCCTTGGCGAAAGACCACTCGTTGTACGTGATGGAGCCCGGCGTGCTCGCGATGGCCGCCGAGGTGCCCTCATTGCCCTTGGCGCCCTCGCCGACGCCGCCCGCGAACGACTTACCAGCACCCTTGCCCCAGGCCCCGTCCGATGCCGCATCCAGGTACTTCTGGAAGTTGTCCGTGGTACCCGATTCGTCGCTGCGGAAGATCACGTTGATCGGCGCGGCGGGCAGGGTGACACCTTCGTTCAGAGCAGCGATCTCGGGTGCATCCCACGTCTTGACAGTGCCGTTGAAGATCTTTGCCGCGGTCGGACCGTCAAGCACCAATCCGTCGACGCCCTCGACGTTGTAGGTGATGGCAATGGGCCCGAACACCGCGGGCAGATTCCACGCCTCACTGCCACCGCAGCGTTCCTTGGCCTTGTCGTATTCACCCTTCTCTGCACTCAGCGGCGAGTCGGAGCCGCCGAAGTCGGTCTGCCCGCCGAGGAACTCCGAGACGCCGGCGCCAGAACCACTGGACGTGTAGTTCAGGGTGTAGCCGGGGCAGTCTTTCTCGTAGGCGTTGATGAACCGCGTCATCGCATTGGCCTGCGCGGACGAACCACTGGCTTTCAGCGCTTCCTTGCCGCCGCAATCTCCGGCGGCGGCCGATCCGCCGTCACCCGATTCCGAGGACGCGGTGTTGTTGTCACTGCCACAAGCGGACAGCAGCAGCGCGCCGGCGGCCAGCATGCTCAGCGCGGCACCAGATCGTTTGGCCTTCACGAAGCTCCTTCAATGCAGATACGGGTAGGACGCATATCGCGTCGAGCAGAACTCTCGTCGCTCGGCTGTGAACCTAGGGGCTGCTGGTAAATCGGCGCCCTATGGATGGTGAACGGGAGATGAACCGGCAAGGGGGGCGAGGCGACGATTCTGCAGGAGGGCTTGAAATCGGTTTGATGACTCAATACTAATTGAGTCAATGACCACTGATATAAGTCAGGACACTGTCGGCCGTGCAGCGCGCTTCGCCGCCCTCGCCGACCCGGTTCGGCTGACGATCATCGATCACCTACTGCTGGGCGACGCCTCGTCGTCGGAACTGCGCAGCGTCCTCGGTATCCAGTCGAACCTGCTGGCCCATCACCTGGGGCAGCTCAGGAAGACCGGTCTGATTCGAAAGACGCGCTCGGAAGCCGATGGCCGGCGAAGCTATTTCAGCCTCAATCGGCAGGCGCTCGATTCTCTGGCGCCCGTGGCACATCGCCACGCGCAGCGCGTCGTCTTCGTCTGCACCCAGAACTCTGCACGCAGCCAGCTCGCCGCAGCCATCTGGAACCGCCGTAGCGAACTACCCGCCACCTCCGCCGGCACCCACCCCGCAGCCCGTGTCCACCCCGGAACGTTGGCCGCAGCGCGCAGGCACAAGCTTCACCTTCGCCCACATGTCCCCCGGTATCTGGGAGACGTATTGGCCGCCGGCGATCTGGTCATCGCGGTCTGCGACAACGCTCATGAGGAGTTGGCCAGCGAGCTGGCGCGCCTGCACTGGTCGGTCGCCGACCCCGCCCGTACCGCGCGAGCTGATGCGTTCGACGCCGCGGTCGACGAACTTACCGAGCGCATCCAGAATCTCGTGCCCACCCTGAAGTCCGTCTGACAAGGAGAACACCGTGACCGACAGCATCGCTCCCGACGCCCATCCGCACCTGCGCCACGATCTGTCCATCGATCAGCGTCTGGCACTGAAATCCGCCGCGACCCATCTGGAGACCGAGTTCGACGGCGTCTACGGCATCGAGACGATCGAGCGTTTCTTGCACTCGTCCTACGACCAGTTCGCCGGGCGGGCCAGTATCCCCAATTTCCTTCCCTTACTCGCTGAACGCTTTGCCCGACAACGCCTTCGAGCCTTGGCCAAGGTGGAGGGCAAACACCACGACGGAAAGCCGACCGTCCTGTTCCTGTGCACACACAACGCAGGGCGGTCACAGATGGCGATGGGATTCTTCACCCACTTGGCCGGCGACGCCGCCGTGGCCTGGTCGGGTGGATCGGAACCCGGAAACGAGGTGAATCGTGCGGCTGTCGCCGCCATGGCCGAACGCGGTATCGACATCTCCCGCGAGTACCCGAAACCCTGGACAGACGAAATCGTTCGTGCCGCTGACGTCATCATCACGATGGGCTGCGGCGATGCCTGCCCGGTATTCCCCGGCCTCCGGTATGAGGAATGGAAGCTCGATGACCCGCACGGGCAGGATGTCGAGGCAGTACGGCCGATCCGCGACGAGATCGAGCGCCGGGTCCGCGCCCTGCTCGCTGAACTGGACGTAGCCGTCCCCTCCTAGCGTCTATTCGCTGTGCTGAAAACGATCTGGCGGACGCTGGGCTCTGGCGTCGCGTGGCTGCGGGCCGGCTATCCCGAGCGATCCCCGACGGGCCATTTGGCACTAATGGCCCTCAATGGACCGAGTGCGCTGACTCTGCGGCAAAGGAATTGCGTCGCAGCACAGTTGGAAGCGTCGACGCCGGACGTCGTGGCCGTCGAAGTGGCGATCACCAAAGTTACCCACCGTCTGCCCACACCGGCACAGACGAGGGAGATGGTCCATATCCTGCAGCGGCGGCGGGTCCTCGAACTAACCGACGATCGGCGCGGGTGCCGCCACTCGCGGCCTGGTGGCCAGGGCGAGTAGTGCCCCCGCCGCGGCGATCGCGCCGAGGGCGACGAACATCGCGGCGTATCCGCCGAGCAGGCCGGCCAACGCCGCGCCGACGAAGGGGCCGACCGCGGTGGCGACCATGATCGGGGCGTTCAGGTAAGCGCTGAGGTAACCGTAGTGGGTCGCACCCCAGCGTTCGGTGACCGCGGTCGCCTGCAGCAGCGTCATGATGCCGCGCGTGACCCCGGCACCGATCGCGACCGCCACCAGCGCGGCGTACGCGCTGAACACTCCGAGCAGCGCCGTGGTGACCGCGATACCGGCCATGATGATCACCGTGCGGGGCACGACGCCGACGCGACGCACCAACGTCTGATAGCCCAGACGGCCCAGGACCTGGCCGGCGCCGCCCAGGCCGAGCGCGACCGCGGCAGCACCGGTGCTGATGTCGCGCTGGCTCATCAGCGGCACCAGGTTGGCGATCACCGCATACGACGCGAGCCCAGCGAGTGCGAATGCCGCCATCAGGGCCAGGAACGGCCAACTACGGATGGTGCGAGTGGGCGCCTCAGTCGGGCGGTGCCGGGCGGCCACCGGCGGCCAAGGGCGCCGCAATCCGAAGAAGTGTGCCGGAACAGTAATCACCGCCATCACCACGGCTAATACGAGATAGGTTTGGCGCCAACTCATCTGGGCCGACAGCGCAGCAGTCAACGGTGCGAACACGGTGCTGGCGAAACCCGCAACCAAGGTCAGCGCCGTCAGTGCGCGCACGGCGTCAGTGCCGAAAAAACGAGTGAGCGCTGCAAAGGCCGGCGCGTAGAACACTGCGCTCATCGCCACCCCAGCCAGCACCCACGCCGCGAGGAACAACGCGTAGTTCGGCACCGCGACGACCGCGACCACTGACAGCACACCGAGGATCGAGCCTGCCGTCATGATCCAGCGTGGACCCACTCGGTCCAGCCACCGTCCGAGCGGGATGCCCGCCACCGCCGAGGTCAGCAGCCCGGCGGAGAACGCGGCGGTCACCGCAGGCGCCGACCAGCCGGTGTCGGTGCTGATCTGCTCGGAGAGCACGGTGAAGGCGTAGTAGAGCACGCCCCAGCTGGTGATCTCGCTGATGCACAACGTCAACAGCACCCAGCGCAGCCCGTGCCGGGCTGCGCTGGGTGCTGCAGTTGGATCTGTACGTGTCATCCGCCAACGGGGTTCAGCGACAACGACAACGGTTGCGGCGCGGACGGTGCGGGTCCGCAGCAACCGCCGCCGGCGTTCTCGCTGTCGGGGCTGTCGAACAACCCGGCCCCGTTGCACACCCCGGTGTCGGGCAAGGTCAGCTCGACCCGACGGGCGCCCTCGTGATCGCCGGCCAGTTCGGCGGCGATGCTGCGGACCTGCTCGTAGCCGGTCATCGCCAGAAACGTCGGTGCCCGCCCGTAGGACTTCATGCCCACGATGTACAAATTCGGTTCGGGGTGGGCCAATTCGGCGGCACCGTGCGGTAACACGCTGCCGCAGGAATGCATGTTCGGGTCGATCGACGGGGCCACGTTGACGGGGGCCTGCAGGATGGGGTCCAGCTCGATACGCATCTCCGACAGGAAAGACAGGTCCGGCCGGAACCCGGTCAGCACCACGACGTGATCGGCCGGTGGCAAGGACCGCCCGTCCTCGGCGGTCACTACTGCGCGGCCGTCGACCATATCGATGCGCTCGATGCGGAACCCGGTCGACAGCGACACCCGGCCATCCTCGACCGCTTCCTTGGAGCGCACACCCAGGGCGCCACGCTCGGGCAGCTCATCGGCGGCGCCGCCGCCGAAGGTGTCCTCGGAAACCCCGCGGCGCAGCACCCACGTCACCGTCGTTGAGCGATCCTTGCGCACCACCTCGCCGAGCTGGATCACCGCGGTCATTGCCGAATGGCCGCTGCCGACCACCACCACGTGCTTACCCGCCAGCCCCGAGGCCTGTGCCAGCGTCGGCGGGACGTAGGTCAACACACCGGAAGCTGCGGCCGCACGCTCCCCGATCGCCGGAACACCGTCAGCGCCAGCAGGATTGGGCTGACCCCAGGTACCCGAGGCGTCGATGATCGCCCGGGCCTGCACCCGGCATTCCGTGCCGTCACTGTTGGCCACGTGCACGACGAACGGTGCCTCCGCCCGGCCGGGGCTGACCAACCGGTCACGGCCCAGCCGCGACACCGCCTCCACCCGTGCGCCGTAGCGCACGCGCCGGCCCAACGCGGTGGCCAATGGCGCCAGATAGCCGTCGATCCACTCCCGTCCGGTCGGGAACCCTGATTCAGCTGAAGTCCAGCCTGTCGACTCGAGCAGCCGGGCGGCAGCGGGGTCCACCAGTTCGGGCCACGGCGAGAACGTGCGTACGTGTGCCCACTGCTCGACCGCCGACGCCGGGCCGTCGCCCGCCTCCAGTACAAGCGGGGTGAGTCCACGCTCCAGCAGGTGCGCGGCCGCCGCTAAACCCAACGGTCCGGCCCCGATCACTACGACGGGCAGCTCCGACATGCTCGATTCCTCCTATCGACATTCTTCGATGCGACCGATCGTGCTTGACGCATCGATATTTGTCAATGCGTGTGCCATCATGGTGCCTATGGCCGTTGCCACCGCGCCGCTGACCATCAACGATGCGTCCGCCTGCTGCTCACCGCTCACGGGCGGAGTGTTGGACACCGCTGCCGCCGAACAACTCGCCTCGGTGTTCAAGGCGCTCGGCGACCCCGCACGGGTCAAGCTGGTGTCTCTCATCGCCGCAGCCGAGGACGGCGAAGCCTGCATCTGCGACCTGACTGAACCACTCGGGTTGAGCCAGCCCACGGTGTCGCATCACATGAAGCTTCTCGTCGACAGCGGCCTTGTCGGCCGTGATCAACGCGGCAAGTGGGCCTACTACCGCGTCAATACCGAAGCACTCGACCGTATAGCAGCGGCAGTATCGACACGTCCGGCCTGACGACCCCGCACGACGCTTGGTTCAGCAATTCACAGGCGAGCCGCTGCGGGGGCGGCGTAGGCAACATCTGAATTGATCACGTCGAAACCCAGCCGTCGATACGTCTTCACCGCCGCGGTGTTGTCCGCTTCGACGTAGAGCATCACGTCGGCTCCCGGGCCGAGTCTCTCGGCGAGGTGGTGCAGGCCCGTCAGCGTCAGCGCGGCACCCAGTCCGCGCCCTTGCGCCGAGGGGTCCACCCCCACCACGTACACCTCGCCAAGCGAACCGGAATGCACCTTGGTCCAATGGAATCCGAGTAGCTCACCGCTGTTCTCGTCGAACGCGAGGAAGAAGCCGTTCGGGTCGAACCACGGCTCGTCGCGCCGCTCGGCGATATCGGCGTCGCTCCAGCCGCCCTGCTCGGGATGCCAGGAGAACGCGGCGTTGTTCACCCGCAGTACCTCCGCGTCGTCCTGCGGGCCGGCGTATGTGGTCACGCGCACACCGTCGGCTGTCGTCATCGACGGCAAATCCGCCAGCGGTCGCTGCATCTGGAGCAATTCGCGGACGGCGACGAGATCGAGTGCCGCGGCCGTGGCCCTGGCCGCCTCGAGGTTGCCATGCGCCCAGATTCGGGCGTCGGGTCCGCCCTCGGGAAGTGCGGCGCGGATGAGGGCCGAGCCGATGCCGCGGCGGCGCGCCGCGGGGTCAACGACGAGTTCGGCCATCGGCGGCGCATCGTCGCCGGCGGGAGTCAGGTTGAGGTAGCCGCGGATGTCACCGTCGGTGGCGGCGAGAAGGTGCCGGGTACGGTCCTGGCCGAGTTCGCGAAGCACCTGATCCCCGACCGGGGCGACACCGTCGAGCATCTTTGCCTCGACGATGAGGTCGCGAATGCGCTGTTGGTCGGCGTCCGAGAGCTTCTCGTGCCAGTCGACCGAAACCGGCGAGCTCACTGACCGCGCAGCGCGTCGTCGAAGGAATCGGACACGCTGTCGGGATTCAGCGAGTCGGCGTCGTCCTCGTAGTGGTCGTCGTCGAGGTCTTCGGTCTCGCTGTCCGGCGCGGGTGGCCGGCCGCGTGCGGGTCTGACCGCCTTGTAACCGACGTTGCGCACGGTGCCGATGAGGGACTCGTATTCGGGGCCGAGCTTGGCGCGCAGACGTCGCACGTGGACGTCGACGGTGCGGGTGCCGCCGAAGAAGTCATAGCCCCACACCTCTTGTAGAAGCTGCGCCCGGGTGAAGACCCGTCCGGCGTGCTGCGCCAGGTACTTCAGAAGCTCGAACTCCTTGTAGGTGAGGTCGAGAGGCCGCCCGCGCAGCCGTGCGGTGTAGGTGCCCTCGTCGATGACGAGTTCACCGAGGCTGATCTTGCCGAGGTTCTCCTGATTGGCCATCCCGCCGCGGCGTCCGACGAGCAGCCGAAGCCGCGCGTCGATCTCCGCGGGGCCGGTGCTGGGCAGAAGGATCTCGTCCAGACCCCATTCCACGTTGACGGCGACGAGGCCGCCCTCATTGACCACCGCGACGACGGGTACAGATGTGCCGGTGGTGCCGAGCAGTCGACAGAGGCCACGCGCAGCGGCAAGGTCGGTGCGCGCGTCCACGATCGCGACGTCGGCAGTACCCGCCTCGAGGAGGGAGGAGACCTCGGTGGGCGCGGTGCGAACATTGTGCGCCAGCAGGGACAGTGACGGCAGGACGGATTCCGGCTGCGGGTCAACCGTCAGTAGCAGCAGATCCAACTGACCCTCCAGCATCCGTGGAGCTCATCCCCCGGGACACCGCCGAACATCTTTGTCGCGTGGTGACTTCCCAGATTCATGTCCGACACACGGCCGTTACCGCGCCGATAGTTACCTCACCTTAGCGTGCTACCTGCTCGTAAGCCGTGCTGAACGCTGCAGCTGACCCGCGTCGGCAACAATGTCGGGGTGCGCAAGCTCGTCATCGGTGCCCTGGCGACCCTCACCGCGTTGCTTGTCGGCGCGGTGAGCACCGACTTCGGCGCCGCGATCTACGCCGAATATCGCCTGGCCAGGAGCGTAAGAAGCGCTGCCAACCTCAGCTGGGACCCGTCTGTGGCGATACTAGGATTTCCCTTCATCCCGCAGGCGGAACGCAGGCACTACGACGAAGTGGAGATCAAGGCCAGTGGCGTTGATCACCCCGTGGTGGGCAAGGCCTCGCTGGAGGCGACGATGCATTCGGTCGGGGTGGGCGAATCGTGGCTGATCCCGCCCGACGCGACTCTGACGATCGGCAAGCTGGAGAGCCGAATCATCATCGACTCGACCCACATCGGCCGCTTCATGGGCATCCCCGACCTCCTCATCGAGGCGCCGACGGCCGAAACGGAGGATTCCACCGGGGGCACCACCGAGTCGGGCATTTCGAGCAACCGCGGGCTGGTCTTCACCGGCACCCCGGACAAGGCCGGCTTCGGTGAGCGGGTCAGCATCGCCGTCGACCTGTCGATCGCCGGACCGGACGCCACCACATTGGTCATGACCGCGACCGGGGTGCTGACCGAGCCGGGGACCGCCGATCGGGCCGTGCCGGAGCAGCAGATCCCCGCGGTGCTCGACGCGTTCTCCGCGGAGCTGCCCGGTCAGAAGCTGCCGTTCGGCATCGCTCCCACGACGGCGGGCGCCCGAGGATCCGACATCATCATCGAGGGCATCACCGAGGGAGTAACCGTCGATCTTCGAGAGTTCCGAATGTCATGAGCTCTTCCTGGATTGCTGTCGCCGCGGCGCTCATCGCCGCGTTCGGGCTCGCTCTCGTCGTCGGGCGGCTGATGACCTTGCGGTCGGGTCTGATCCGGGGCGCCAAAGAGTGGCCCGCCCTCGACGAGGACGACGTCGCCGAGCTGGGATTGTCCAGGACCGGGCCGACGGTTCTGCATTTCACGGCTCCGTGGTGCGGACCGTGCGCGGCTGTGCGCCGAGTCGTGGACCAGGTGTGCGCAGACCTTCCCGGGGTCGCCCACGTCGAGATCGATATGGACGCCAATCCCGGAGCGGCGCGCAAGCTTTCGGTGCTCTCGTTGCCCACCACGTTCATCTTCGACGCCGACGGTAAGCAGCGCTACCGCACCTCAGGGGTGCCGACCGCTGCTGACCTGCGGTCGGCGCTCGCGGCACTGTTGGCCTGATCACCTCCTCTTTGGGTAAGCTGTCCCCCGTGCCAGCCCGCATCGAGCTTGTGCTCACCAAGCGCCGCGCAGTCGATCTGTGCCGCGTTGCGGGTTGTTGCTGTTGTTGTTGCAGCTGCTGAGTAGCCGCGCCGTTCTTCGCGCCGCACTCTGCGACAGGCCGTTTCGGTCCGCCGCACCCAGCCATACCGGACAACAGGAGCACAACTATGTCGAGCATCACAGAGCAGCGCACACCCGCACAGGTGGACGTCCGTGGACCGCGTTTCGGCGCCTGGATATCGACTGCCGTCCTCGTCGCGGCGCTGCTGGTGTCTGCGGAAAGCCTCGTTGCGGCCGCGGCGATCCTCGCCGCGCAGGCCGTCGTCTTCGCGGTCGGGGCCACGCTGGGCCCGCGCCGGCATCCGTACGGCCTTGTCTTCGCGACACTCGTGGCGCCGCGACTCGGCCCGGTCACCGAACGTGAGCCGGTCCCGCCGCTGAAGTTCGCACAGCTCGTCGGCTTCGTCTTCGCCGCTGTCGGCGTCGTCGGTTTCGCCAGCGGCCTCGCGCCGCTGGGCATGGTCGCCACAGCACTTGCGCTCGTGGCGGCTTTTCTCAACGCAGCCTTCGGGATCTGCCTCGGCTGCCAGCTCTATCCGCTCTTCACACGCTTGACCCCCACCCAGTAGCAATCGAAAGGAATTTCCACATGGCACGCTCCGACGTCCTGGTCACAGCCGACTGGGCCGAGAGCAATCTCGACGCGCCGAACACCGTCTTCGTCGAGGTCGACGAGGACACCAGCGCCTACGAAACCGGTCACATCCCCGGCGCGATCCGGCTGGACTGGAAGACCGAGCTGCAGGACCAGGTCAAGCGCGACTTCGTCGATCAGCAGCAGTTCTCGAAGCTGTTGTCGGACAAGGGAATCGGCAACGACGACACCGTCATCCTCTACGGCGGCAACAACAACTGGTTCGCCGCGTACGCGTACTGGTACTTCAAGCTCTACGGCCACGAGAACGTCAAGCTGCTCGACGGCGGCCGCAAGAAGTGGGAGCTCGACGCGCGCCCGCTCTCCAAGGACGTGGTGAAGCGCGAGAGCACCAGCTACACCGCCAAGGAGCCCGACAACAGCATTCGCGCGTTCCGCGACGAGGTCATCGCCGCGATCGGCACCAAGAACCTGGTCGACGTGCGCTCTCCTGACGAGTTCTCCGGCAAGATCCTGGCGCCGGCGCACCTGCCGCAGGAGCAGAGCCAGCGTCCCGGGCATATCCCGAGCGCGATCAATGTTCCGTGGAGCAAGGCGGCCAACGACGACGGCACCTTCAAGTCCGACGAGGACCTGGCCAAGCTCTACGCCGACGCCGGCCTGGACGGCGAGAAGGAGACCATCGCCTACTGCCGCATCGGTGAGCGCTCGTCGCACACCTGGTTCGTGCTGCAGGAGCTGCTGGGACACAAGAACGTCAAGAACTACGACGGTAGTTGGACAGAATACGGTTCCCTCGTGGGAGCCCCGATCGAGTTGGGAAGTTGATATGTGCTCTGCACCCAAGCAAGGACTGACGTTGCCCGCAAGCGTCGACCTGGAGAAGGAAACGGTCATCACCGGCCGCGTTGTGGACGGGTCCGGCCAGGCTGTGGGGGGCGCGTTCGTGCGCTTGCTGGACAGCTCGGACGAGTTCACCGCCGAGGTCGTCGCATCGGCCACTGGTGACTTCCGATTCTTCGCCGCGCCGGGTACCTGGACGCTGCGCGCCCTGTCACCGGTGGGTAACGGTGACGCCAGCGTTGCGCCTTCGGGAGCCGGGATTCACGAGGTCGACGTCAAGGTCGCGTAAATCTCGAAAATTTACGCTCCGGTCACGGGGCGTTGCGCTGATCATGCTGTGAAAACGCTGCACGATTAGCTGTTGTCGGCGACTATATGGGTGAACCCGCACTTTAGGGCGCGGGCCACCCCGACACCTTCGCGGCCTGCCGCGATACCGAACACCTAGGACCCGACAATGAAGACCACGATTGCCTGCGCCGCATCTGCGGCCTTTGCCGCAGTTGCTCTGTTCAGTGCTCCCGCGGCCTTCGCGCAGCCGGAGGAAGACTTCCTCACCGTGATCACCAACGGTGGAATCACCTGGCCGGCCGACAAGACCCCACAGGTCATCGAGACCGGGCGCGCCGTCTGCACCGACTGGTCCAACGGGGCCTCCTTCGAGCAGGAAGTGGCCGACCTGACCAGTGTCACCGACTGGTCGGATTACCAGGCCGGGTACTTCATCGGTGCTGCGACCGGGGCTTTCTGCCCCGAGTTCGAGTGGAAAGTCAGCCAGTAACCACAGTTTCATCACGCGTCGACAGCCGCCGGGAGAGTATTTCTCCCGGCGGTTAGACTTTCTGCCGTGGTGCTGTTTTTCGAAATCCTGCTCGTCGCGGCCGTCGTGGTGATCACATGGTTCGCTCTGTATGCGCTGTACCGCCTCGTCACTGACGAGTCGTGAGTTCAGGCGACGAAGCGGTCGCCGCAGCCGCCGAGCGAGCCAGGCAGACCGCCGCGCGCAACATCCCGGTTTTCGGCGACCTGCCATTACCTTCGGACACCGCGAATTTGCGCGAGGGCGCCGACCTCGACGATGCCCTGCTGGCACTGTTACCGCTCGTCGGTGTGTGGCGCGGCGAGGGCGAGGGCCGGGATACCAACGGCGACTACAGGTTCGGGCAGCAGATCGTGGTGTCGCACGATGGGCGTGACTACCTCAACTGGGAGGCGCGGTCGTGGCGCCTGGACGCCGACGGCGCCTACGACAGCCACGGCCTGCGGGAGACGGGCTTCTGGCGGTTCGTCAACGATCCAGGTGATCCGGCCGAATCGCAGGCCATCGAATTGCTGCTGGCGCACTCGGCCGGCTATGTCGAGTTGTTCTACGGGCGGCCGCTGAACCAGTCATCGTGGGAGCTGGTCACCGACGCGCTCGCACGAAGCAAATCCGGCGTGCTCGTCGGGGGTGCCAAGCGGCTGTACGGGATCATCGACGGAGGTGACCTGGCCTACGTCGAGGAGCGAGTGGACGCCGACGGCGGTCTGGTCCCGCACCTGTCCGCCAGGCTGTCGAGGTTCGTCGGCTAGTGCGTCGAATGAGTGTGTGCGCGGCGATCGCCGCGACAGCAGCGGTCACAGCGTGCTCTGCGCCGTCCGAGCCCGCCGAGAAATCGACCCCCAGCTCGGTGACGCCGAGCGTGGGGCACGGCGCCTTCGCCTACTGCCTCAGCCAGCACGGTGTCCCCGCACCTCCTGGACCGGCCGCCGAACCGCCTGCCGGTGTCGACCGCAAGACGTGGGAGACGGCGATGTCGGAGTGCGCGTCGCTGGCGCCAGGACCCGGTCCTAGCTGAGCACGGGCGCGCGGCCCGCGTCGGCGAGCCAGCGCTGCTGAAGCCGCGCCAGCGTCCCGTTGTCCCGCAATGAATCGACCGCCCAGGACATGCAGCGGGTGAGCGAGCTGCCGTGGTCGAGCACGATGCCGAACTGCTCGGCATGTGACTGATCGGCGCCACCGTCGTCGGGAAGCTGCCCGATCATGACGCCACCGTTGAGTTCGTTGGCCACCGCGAACGCCGTCGGCAGGTCCGCGACCATCGCATCGATCCGGCCGTCGACCAGTGCCATTTTGGCGTCGACGTTGGTGTTGTAGACCTCCACCGCGGTTCGACCCTCCAGCGCCGTGGCCGCGCTGTGGCTTGTCGATCCGACTTGCGCGCCAAGGTGGAGCCGGCGCAGATCGTCGAGTGTGCGCGCCGTCGCGGCGGGCGAGGTGCGCACGGTGACCACCGCCTGGGTGACGTCGAAGTAGGGGGCCGAGAAGTCGACCGCGGCGCGGCGCTGCTCGGTGATGGAGAACTGGGAGAGATTGGCGTCGAAGGTCTTGGGGCCCGGGGCAAGGGCGGCGTTGAAGGCAACCCGCACCCAGCGAACGTCGTCGGCGGCGTACCGCAGTTCGGCAGCGACGGCGTAGGCGAGCGCAGCTTCGAAGCCTTCCCCGTTTGTCGGGTCGTCGCCGAGGTACCACGGCGGGTAGACGGGCTGGTCGGCACCGAAGGTGAGGATTCCGGGATAGAGCGTGTCGAGCGCATCCTTGCGGCACTTCGTTCCGTCCAGTGCGGGGGCGGTGACGGTGGCCGCGGGCGTGCAGGCGCAGACGACCAGCGCCGTCAGTGCGGCAAGTGTCCTCCACCTTGTGATGGACGACGCAGGCATGGCCGCATCATTGCAGATTCTGAATTTTGTGCAGGTTCAGAAATGGAGCGGCCCCCGAGCCGTCGTTCCTGGTCGGACAAGACCAGAAGGCTCGGGGGCCGGGTGACTGCGGGGAATTCGCCAGCGCGCACAGGTGCGACGAGCGCTCTCCCGGCGCTGCTAGCTCGCAGCCACCTCACATGTCCATAAGTCACTCAATTTGTCGGACCACCTCCTTCCCTGTGTACACGCGACCGTACTCCCGCTTTGTTAGGGCGACAACCGATTTAGCGCTCAGCGATCGCAGACGATGGCGGCGTCGACCAGTGCCGCCATCTCGTCTGCCAACGGTGTGTCCGGCAGGCGCACCCCGTCGAGGGTGTGTACGCGCGCCGCCAGGGTGATGCTGGATACCAGCCAAACCCCTTGTGCAGCAAGGAGATCAGCGGGCGTGAGGGCTTGGTAGTCACAGTCATAGCCCTTGTTGCGAGCCACTTCGAACAGCGCCTGCTGCGTGGTGCCGCGCAAGATCGGGTACCAAGGCGGCGGCGTCAGCAGGCAGGTGCGGCCCTCCTCGGAGGGGGTGGCGATGACGACCGTGGAGCGCGGCCCTTCCAGGATGTGTCCGTCGGTGCTGACAAAGATCACGTCTCCCGCGCCGTGCCGTTCGGCGTGCCGCAGCGCGGCCATGTTGATCGCGTAGGAAAGCGTTTTGGCTCCTGCCAGCAGCCACGGCATCGAGTCGTTGCCGTCGGAGGCCAGCCCACGATCCAGCGTCAGCGCGGCGAGGCCGCGGCGACGCACGTCGGCGACACGGCCCGGCACAGCGCCGATCGTCGCGTATGCCGTCGGCGCCGAACCGTGCTCACGGCCTCGCGAGTACACCAGCCGAAGGACGCCTTCCTGTTCTCCGCCTGCAAGCCAGGCATCGACCGCAACGTCGACGGCGGTACGCCACTGCGACGCCTCGGGTTCGGGCAGGTCGACCAGCTGCGCCGAGTGCGCCAGCCGGGACAGGTGCGCTTCGAGCAGACATGGACGCCCGTCACGGACGAGCAGCGTCTCGAAGATGCCGTCGCCGCGCACGGCGGCGAGGTCGTCGGCGTGCAGGAAGGGCACTTGCGGGTCGTGCAGCTGCCCGTCGACGGTGACGAGGACGCCCGGATGGTCGGCCATGGGAAATCAGCGTAGCCGCGGCGCCTCGACCGCGAATCGTAGAGTTGAGCTATGGCTTGGACGTCCGAAGTACCCGCACCCGACGACGGGCCCGACGCCGGTGCCGTGTGGCACTACGGCGACCCGCTCGGCGAGCAACGAGCCGCGGCCGACGGCGCCGTCATCGTCGACCGTTCACACCGCGCGGTGCTGGTGTTGACCGGGACCGAGCGCAACTCGTGGCTGCACACCATCTCCAGCCAGCACGTCAGCGCGCTGCCCGACGGTGCCGTCGTCGAGAATCTGAGCCTCGACGGCCAAGGTCGCGTGGAAGACCACTGGCTGCAGACGCAACTCGACGGCCGCACAGTCCTCGACACGGAGCCGTGGCGGGGTGAGCCGCTGCTGGCTTTCCTCCGCAAGATGGTGTTCTGGGCCGACGTCGTGGTGGAACCCGCCGACCTCGCCGTGCTGTCCCTGCTTGGCCCTGCGGTCGCCGACCAGCCGGTCCTCGACGCGCTCGGTCTGGCCGCACTGCCCGACGAAGGCACCGCGGTCGAGCTGGACGATGGTGGTTTCGTGCGACGGATGCCCGGCTCCGGCCTTGAGGTCGACGTCGTCGTCCCGCGATCCGACGTCACCGCGTGGCGCGACAAGCTGGTCGCAGCCGGCGTCCGCCAGGCGGGCGTGTGGACCTATGAGGCTCATCGCGTCGCCGCGCAGCGGCCGCGACTCGGGGTCGACACCGACGAGCGCACTATCCCGCACGAGGTCGGTTGGATCGGCGGCCCCGGGGTCGGCGCGGTCCATCTCGACAAGGGTTGCTACCGCGGGCAGGAGACCGTCGCCCGCGTCCACAACCTCGGCAAGCCGCCGCGCATGCTGGTGCTGCTCCACCTCGACGGCGCGACCGATCGGCCGTCTCCGGGTGATCCGCTGCTCACAGGCGGCCGCACCGTCGGTCGGCTGGGCACCGTCGTCGATCATGTCGACGAGGGTGCGATCGCGTTGGCCTTGATCAAGCGCGGCCTGCCTGCGGATACGGCGTTGACAACCGGGGGCGATGTGCAGGTGAACGCCGCGATCGACCCAGATTCGGTGCCGCCCGCCGATGCCGTGGGCGCGGGCCGTCTTGCGATCGAGCGGCTGCGCGGCGGCGCCGGATGAGGCTGTGACGTGAAAAACGGCGCTTCATCAGGGCCTGCCAGCGCTACCGCCCAAGGCACGGTAAAGTGACCGCAGGACAATAAACACACTCAGATCGGAGCCGCCTAATGATTGGGCCGCTCCGTTATTGCGCGAGGGGGTTCCCCCATGGGCCGCGGCCGGGCAAAGGCAAAGCAGACCAAGGTTGCACGCGAGTTGAAATACAACACGCCGCAGACCGATTTCGAGCGGCTACAGCGCGAGCTGTCCAACGCTCCCGACGACCACCGCAATGGCAGTGATGCGCCTGCGGACGACGGCTGGGCCGACGAGGACGACTGGCGGCGCTGACCCCGCCAGTCCTTAGAACCTGGGGTGCTGCCCCACGAGCACTGCTCGTGAACTGTCCTTGCTGCCTTTTTGAATGGTGCCGAGGGTCCAGCAGTTCAGGTGACGGGCGGTCAGGACGGCCAGCGCGCGATCGGTCTCCTCCGGCGCGACGACGGCAACCATCCCGACCCCCATGTTGAACGTCTTCTCCATCTCGGCGCGATCAATGCGGCCGCGCTGGGCGATCATGCCGAACACGGGTGCGGGTGTCCACGTACCCCGGTCGAGTTCGGCGACGAGGCCGTGGGGGATGACGCGTTCCAGGTTGCCGGCGAGTCCACCACCGGTGACGTGGCAGAACGTCCGGACCTGGGTTTCGGCGGCCAGCGCCAGGCAGTCCTTGGCGTAGATCCGCGTCGGCTCCAGGAGCTCCTCCCCGAGCGTGCGCCCGAACTCCTCGACATGCCCGGCGAGGTTCATGTGGTCGATCTCCAGGAGCACGTGCCGGGCCAGCGAGTAGCCGTTGGAGTGCAGACCCGTCGACGCCATCGCGATGATCACGTCGCCGGGCCGGACGCGGTCGGGCCCCAGGACGTCGTCGGCCTCCACGACCCCGATGCCGGTGGCGGAGATGTCGTAGTGATCCGGGGCCATCAGGCCCGGATGCTCGGCTGTCTCGCCACCCAACAGGGCGCAGCCGGCCAGCACGCAGCCGTCGGCGATTCCGGAGACCAGCTCGGCGACACGTTCGGGCACGGTGCGTCCGACGGCGATGTAGTCCTGCAGGAAGAGCGGTTCGGCACCGCACACCACGAGGTCGTCGACGACCATCGCGACAAGGTCGATGCCGACGGTGTCATGTTTGTCCATCGCCTGGGCCACCGCGAGCTTGGTGCCGACCCCGTCCGTGGACGAGGCCAGCAGCGGCTCCCGGTAGTCGCCGCGCAGGGCGAACAGGCCCGCGAAGCCACCGAGGCCGCCTCGCACTTCGGGCCGGGTGGCCTTCTTGGCGAGCGGCTTGAAGAGCTCGACGGCGCGGTCACCTGCTTCGATGTCCACCCCTGCCGACGCATACGAGATGCCGTCTCGTCCGGCGATGCCGCGTTGTTCGACCCCTTTAGTCATCGAGAGCAAGGCTACCCGCGTATCCCCCGCGAATCGCCGCCAGTATGCGTTGTGGTGTGACAATGTGCCCTGCATGAATGGCACAAAGGCCGCCGGGCTTCCACTGGTGGCCCTCACTCTGGGTTCGCTGGCGGTCGCTCCCGCCACACTTCCCGTTTCCGTCGCGACGCCGCCGGTCGGCGTGGCGGCGGTCACCCTCTCGCAGAACACCAGCAACGGTGTCGACTACGTCACCCGCGAGATCACCATCGCGCCCGGCGGCAGCACCGGCTGGCACTATCACGACCCGACCGTCTACGGGATCATCCGCAGCGGCACACTGACGCGGACTCTGGGGAACTGCCAGGTGGACGGCGTCTTCCCTGCGGGATCCGCAGTGGCCGAAGGTCAGGGCCCCGGGCACATCCACGTCGGCCGCAACCTGGGAACCGAGCCTCTGGTGATGTGGGTGAACTACGTCGCTCCGGCGGGCACCGCTCTGGCAGTCGAGGTGCCCGATCCCGGTTGCGGGTTTGCCTGAGGCATGAATGGGACATTCCCGCGCCATGCCTTCTGAGGATGTCCGCTGTTTGGTCACTGGCGCGACAGGTTATATCGGCCGCCGGTTGGTGCCTGCGCTGCTGGATCGCGGCCTTCGCGTGCGCGCGATGGCGCGCACCCCGTCGAAGCTGGACGGCGCCGACTGGCGCGACCGCGTGGAGGTGGTGCGCGGCGATCTGACCGAGCCGGATTCCCTGGTCGAGGCGTTCGAGGGCGTCGACGTCGTCTACTACCTCGTGCACTCGATGGGGACGTCGAAGGACTTCGTCGAGGAGGAGCGGCGCTCGGCGCGCAACGTGGTCGAGGCGGCGAAGAAAGCCGGCGTCCGGCGCATCGTGTATCTCAGCGGTCTTCACCCTGAGGACACGCAACTGTCCCGGCACCTTGCGTCCCGGGTCGAAGTCGGCGAGATCCTGCTGGCCTCCGACATCGAGACGATCGTGCTGCAGGCGGGCATCGTCATCGGAACGGGATCTGCGTCGTTCGAGATGATCCGGCATCTCACCGACCGGCTGCCCGTGATGACGACCCCCAAGTGGGTGCACAACAAGATCCAGCCGATCTCGATCGACGATGCGCTGTATTACCTCGTCGAGTCAGCGACGGCGAATGTGCCCACTTCGCGGACCTGGGACATCGGCGCTCCGGACATCCTCGAGTACGGCGATGCGATGCAGGTCTATGCCGAGTTGGCGGGGTTGACGACGCGCCGTTTCGTGGTGCTGCCCTGGTTGACGCCGACGCTGGCGAGCCGCTGGGTCGGATTGGTGACGCCGATCCCCTCGGGGCTGGCGCGGCCGCTGGTGGAGTCCCTCGAATGCGACGCCGTCGCCCACGAAAAGGACATCGACGCGGTGATCCCGCCTCCGGCGAAGGGGCTGATGGGTTACCGGGAGGCGGTGCTGCAGGCGCTCAAGCAGGAAGGCAACGCCGCCGAGGGCAGGCACCGAATCCTGCAGTTCACGTCCGCGAAGGGAACCTTGAACCAGGCCTGAGCCGTCAAGGACGCCTGAGCGCGGAGGCGTTGTCGTTGTCGGATTGCAGCGGGATGCCCGTGCGCGCCGCGGTGGCCAGCATGTGCTCGATGACGTTCTTGCCCAGTGCTGTCTCACCCGGCAATTCGATCGGGTAGACGCCGTCGAAGCACGCCGAGCACAACCGGGAGGCGGGCTGCTCGGTGGCGGCGATCATGCCCTGCTTGGAGATATAGCCCAGGGTGTCGGCGCCGATTGCGTGGCGTACACCCTCAAGCATCTCTTCCTCGTCGGCGGAGTTGCTTGCGGCGTTGGCGATCAGCTCGGCGGGAGTGGCGAAGTCGATGCCGTAGAAGCACGGCCACTTCACGGGCGGGGACGCGATCCGCACGTGCACTTCGACGGCGCCCGCTTCGCGCAACATCCGGATCAGCGCACGCTGGGTGTTGCCGCGCACGATCGAGTCGTCGACGACGATGAGTCGTTTACCGCGGATGACCTCACGCAGCGGATTCAGCTTGAGGCGGATACCCAGCTGCCGGATGGTCTGCGATGGCTGGATGAAGGTGCGCCCGACGTAGGCGTTCTTCATCAGGCCCTGGCCGAACGGGATCCCGGACTCCTGGGCGTAGCCGACCGCGGCGGGCGTACCGGATTCGGGGACGCCGATGACCAGGTCGGCCTCGACGGGCTTCTCGCGGGCGAGCCGACGGCCGATGTCGACGCGGGTGGCGTGCACCGAGCGGCCGACGATCGTGCTGTCCGGGCGCGCCAGGTAGACGTACTCGAAGACGCAGCCCTTGGGGGTCGGGTTGGCGAAGCGGGTGGAGCGCACTCCGTCGGCGTCGATGGCCAGAAGCTCGCCCGGCTCGATGTCGCGGACAAAGGAGGCGCCGACGATGTCGAGCGCGGCGGTTTCGGAGGCGACCACCCATCCGCGGTCGAGGCGGCCCAGCGACAGCGGGCGCACACCGTAGGGGTCACGCGCGGCGTACAGCGTGTTCTCGTCCATGAATGTCAGACAGAAGGCGCCGCGAACGGTGGGAAGCAGTTCGAGGGCGGCCTGCTCCAGCGAGGAGTCGGCGGCGCCGTGCGCGAGAAGCGCACCGAGGATGTCGGAGTCGGTGGTTGCGGTGGCTGCGCCGCGATTGCCCATCAGGCCTTCGTCGCGTGCCCTGGCCGCCAGTTCGGCGGTGTTGACGAGGTTGCCGTTGTGGCCGAGGGCGACGCCGGTGCCTGCGGCAGTGTTGCGAAAAACGGGCTGGGCGTTCTCCCACGTGGTGGAGCCGGTGGTGGAGTAGCGGCAGTGGCCGACGGCGACGTGGCCGGGCATGGCGGCCAGCGTCTGCTCATCGAACACCTGGCTGACGAGGCCGAGATCCTTGAACACCAGGACCTGAGATCCGTCGGCGACGGCAATGCCCGCAGCTTCCTGCCCTCTGTGTTGCAGCGCATAAAGACCGTAGTAGGTGAGCTTCGCCACCTCCTCGCCGGGCGCCCAGACCCCGAATACTCCGCACTCTTCTCTGGGCTGGTTCTCGGGCTCGTTGTCGAGCTGCTCGGCGGTCACGATCAGGCTGCTCCCTGGGGGCTGTGGGTGACGTCGCTCAGTCTACGGTGAACAGTGGCGAAACGAGGAATCAAGCGACGATGTGCGGCGGATTTGTCGCTGGAAACAACCAAGTTTCACGGCTTCTGCATTCCGTCAGTCGGCAAGTGTGACCAACGGAAGCGAGCTTGCGATCTCCGCCGCCCGCGAACCCGACATCTGCACGGCCCCGGTGGCGGCCGCATCGGTGAGCGTCGTGAGCCCGGTGGCCAGCAGCAGCCAGGTCCTGGCATCGGTCTCGACGACGTTGGGCGGATTGCCCCTGGTGTGTCTGGGACCCTCGATGCACTGGACGGCCACGAACGGCGGCACCCGCACCTCGACGGCTGCCCCCGGGGCGAGCGCGGCCAGTGTCCTGGCGGTGGCGCGGACCGCGTCTGCGAGCTCGGCGCGGCTCGGCGCGGCCGCGGTGTCGTCGCGTAGCCAGTCGGCGATGGCGGCGACGGCGGCGCGGGTCTTCACCGGATCTGCAGTTCGGCGTGCGGCCATGATCCAGGTTCTCAGAGCGTCGGACGGCCGGGGCGTACCGGCCCGGAAAACCCTTGACCTCAACATTTCTTGAGGTTTTACGGTCTGGCGCATGACTTTCACGGCCCTGGAGATCGAGTTCATGAAGCAAGCCGACCTCGGCCGGCTGGCTACAGTCCAGCCCGACGGTACGCCGCAGAACAGCCCGGTCGGCTTCACCTACAACGATTCGCTCGGCACCATTGACATCAGCGGCTACGAGATGGCGAAGAGTCGCAAATTCCGCAACCTCGCCGTCAACGACCGGGTGGCCTTCGTGGTGGACGACATCACATCCCGCGATCCCTGGCGTGTCCGGTGCCTCGAAATCCGCGGTACTGCAACACAAGCCGAGGCCGACGGCGCCGCGATCATCCGTGTCACCCCGCGCAAGGTGATCAGCTTCGGGATCGACGACCAGAAGACCGAACCTCACGACCTCGTCGTGCACGTCCGCAATGTCGCGGCGGCAAGCTAGCGATTTCGGCGAATCCCTCCGGAAACAGCCAGTGCCGCAACGGCTCCCGCTTCGTTGACGGCGAGGTGGGCCAGCATGGGCGCGGCCAGGCTGCCCGATCGCGCGTACAGCCACTCGAAGACCCACCCGCCCACGCCGGTGACTAACACCGCACCGGGTACCGACTCCCCCGCTGCGCGGGCGTCGGGGATGTGCGACAGGCCGAACACGGCGGCGGTGAACACGCGGCCCTTGGTGTCTCCGAACGCTCGTGCGGCAGCAGCGCCGAGGACGGCACGGTAGGCGACCTCCTCGGACCACACCGTCCCGAGCGGGATGCGCAGCAGCAGCCACCGCGCTGCCGGGGCGGGCAGCTCACGTGCGGCCATGCTCGCGCGCACCCGCGGGATGCGCGTACTCGCAGCGACGGTGAGCATCACCGGCACTGCAGCCGCGCCGCCCCACCGCAGCCCCTGCCACAGCGCCGGTGGCCGAAGCCCTATCTGCCCGCGCACCAGAGTCGCCATCACCGAGCCGAACACCGCCTGCGGCAACGGATTCCACCTGTGCGCGAGGCGCGGCGCAATCACGCTCCAGCCGAGCAACCCCGCCGCGAGCCCGACAGCACGGGCAGTGTCACGCACTAGTAGTCGCCGTCCTCGAATTCGGTCTCCTCCAGCGCCACGCGGATCCGTTCGGTGTCCTCAGGGGTCCAGCCGTCGGGTGGTGCGGCACCTGCCCACCCGTCCAGGATGAAGTCGCCGTAGTTGTGCCCGTGCCCGCCAGGCACCGACGTGGCGTTGGTCATGTCGGCGGCCACCTGCCAGAACGTGATGATCGGATACCAGCGCATCGATCGGCTGCGGTCGCGCCCGGGAGGCTCCGACAGCCAGTCGGGTCGGGTGAACAGAAGGTCCTGTGACCACCAGACGATCGGGTCGGATGAATGTTGCAGGAAGAGCACTCTGGGCTCATCCCAGGGCTGCGCAGCGTCGGCCGCGATCTGCGAAGCGTTGTTGCCTTGCGAGAACCGCACGGTGCGCCCGTTGTCGTAGCGGGGTTCCACCTCGGGAGTGCCGGGATCGCGGCGCACCGTGATGCCGTGCCACAGCGGGCTTGCGTTGGGCGGGCCCACCCACAGCACCGAAGAAAAGCCCATCCGGGAGATGTCCGGCAGCCAGTCGAACGCGCCCTGCCCGGCCATCGAGCCGAGGCTCTCGCCGTAGAGCAGCAGGCGTGGGCGCCGGTCCTCTGGCAATTGCGCCCATCGTTCGTGGACGGCGTCGATCATCATCCGGCCCGATTCCATCGACTTCTGCTGATCGCCCAGGAACGAGATCCAGCTCGGCAGATACGAGTACTGGGAGCCGACGATCGCGGTGTCGCCGTTGTACATCATCTCCAGTGATCGCGCCGCGATCGGGTTGATCCAGCCCGTCCCGGTGGTGGGTGCGATGACGAGCACCTCGCGGTCGAAGGCGCGGGTACGTTCGAGTTCGCTGAGCAACACCGCCATTCGCGCTTCGTCGGTGTCGGCGGTCTGCAGGCCGACATACGCACGGATCGGTTCCTTGGCGGGCCTGCCGTTGATGCGTGCCAACTCGTCGGCGTTCGGTCCGGACGTCACGAAGTTGCGCCCTTGATATCCCAGAGTGTCCCAAGCGGCGAAAGATTCAGGGCTGCCTGATCTTTCGCGTTCCTCCGGCTGAACGACGCCCTCTCGAGTCGTGGTGTTCTGCGGTTGGAAGATTCGGTTGGCGCCCGCGAGAAAGCCGCGCATGAGCACGCCGTTGACGAGCGTGATGACCAGGACGACCACGACGGCGGTGCCGATGAACAGCGCCATCTCGTCGGACAGGCGCCAGCGCCGGATGAGGAAGCGCGCCATCGTCTTGATGAGGTCAAGCAGGACCCGTGCCGTCGCGATGCACAGGCCCGCGACCGCAACGGCGACCAGGATGAGCCGCAGGTAGCTCGTCGTACTGGGCCCTTCCATTCCCATCAGCGAGGAGACCTGACGTTGCCACGCCGCGGCGGGGATCACCATCAACACGCTGGCAACTACGGCGACGACCACCGTGACAGCCTTGAGGGTGTACAGGACTTTGGGAGGGGGCGGCCACCACGCGCGATTCCTGAGCACGAAGCGCCGGAGCATCCGTTCGAGAAACACGCCGATGCCGTAGCCGATGGCTGCGTTGATGCCGCCGATCAGCCCCTGGAACAGCCAGTCCCTGGGCAACAGCGAAGGGGTGAGCGAGAGGCAGAAGAACAGCGCACCGAGCGCGACTCCGGTGAAGTCGAGGCGAAGGAGCCGCCACACCCACAGGTAGGCGGGATGTGCGTCGGCGCCGCCCCCATTTACCCCCACAATCCGAGTATCAGCCGAATAGCCCGGGCAGCACACCTTCCGACGTGCGCCGCAGTTCCTCGAGGGTCACGGTGAACTGGCCCTGCACCTCGATGCTGGGTTCGCCGCCGTCAGGACCCTGGTCCACGACGCCAATGCGCGTGGCGGGCAGGCCGCGCGCTTCGCACATCGCGGTGAACCGGCTTTCCTCGGTGCGGGGTACCGCGACGAGCACTCGGCCCGCGGATTCGGAGAACAGCGTCACGAACGGATCGCAGTCCTCGGGAAGCACGATGCGGCAACCGGTTTCACCGGCCAGCGACGCTTCGACCGCCGCCTGGATCAGCCCCCCCTCGGACAGATCGTGCGCGGCAGACACCAGCCCGTCGCGCGATGCGGCGGTCAGCACCTCGGCCAACAGCTGTTCTCGCGCCAAGTCGACCTTCGGCGGTACACCCCCGAGGTGACCGGCGCTGACCTGCGCCCAGATAGAACCGTCGAACTCGTCGTGGGTGTCTCCCAGCAGGATCAGCGTCTCCCCCGGCTCGGTGCCGAAGCCGGTCGGGATGCGCCGCTTCACATCGTCGAGAATCCCGAGCACCCCGACCACCGGGGTTGGCAGGATGGCGGTGGTGCCGGTCTGGTTGTAGAAGCTGACATTGCCTCCGGTGACCGGAATCCCCAGCGTCGCAGCGCCATCGGCGAGACCGCGGACTGCTTGGGAGAACTGCCACATGACGCCGGGGTCTTCGGGTGAACCGAAGTTCAGGCAGTTGGTGACCGCGACGGGCGTGGCGCCGGTGACGGCGACGTTGCGGTATGCCTCGGCGAGCGCCAACTGAGCCCCGGTGTACGGATCGAGCGCGGTATAGCGACCGGACGCGTCGGTGGAGATCGCGATGCCGCGGCCGGTCTGCTCGTCGACGCGCAGCACACCGCCGTCAGCGTGCTCGGCGAGCACGGTGTTGCCGCGGACGTAGCGGTCATACTGCTCGGTGATGAAGGCGCGGCTGCACAGGTGCGGACTGCCGACCATCGCCAGCAGCGTCGCCCGCAACTCGTCGCCGGTCTGCGGGCGCTTCAGGGATGCCGACGTATCGGCGATCAGCGCGTCCTGGGTGGCGGGGCGCTCCACCGGACGCTCGTAGACGGGGCCTTCGTGGGCGACGGTGCGCGGCGGCACGTCGACGACGGTCTCCCCGTGCCAGGTGATCTCGAGCCTGCCGCTGTCGGTGACCTCGCCGATGACGGTAGCCAACACGTCCCACTTGCGGCACACCGCCATGAACGCGTCGACGTTCTCCGGGGTGACGACGGCGCACATGCGTTCCTGCGACTCGCTGGACAGGATCTCCGCCGGCGTCATGTTGGTCGCGCGCAGCGGCACGGTGTCCAGCTCGACGCGCATGCCACCATCGCCAGCAGACGCCAGCTCCGAAGTGGCGCATGACAATCCGGCACCGCCGAGGTCCTGAATACCGACGACCAGGTCGCTCGCATAAAGATCCAGGCAGCACTCGATGAGGACCTTCTCGGTGAACGGGTCGCCGACCTGGACACTCGGCAGCTTCTTGCGCCCCGACGAGCCGGACTCGTCGCCGCCGAAAGTCTCCGACGCCAGCACCGACACCCCGCCGATGCCGTCGAGACCCGTGCGGGCACCGAACAGGATGATCTTGTTTCCGGCGCCCGACGCGAACGCCAGCTTGAGGTCTTCTTTGCGCAGCACGCCGACGCACAGCGCGTTGACGAGCGGGTTGCCCGCGTAGCTCGCATCGAAAATCGTCTCGCCACCGATGTTGGGCAACCCCAGCGAGTTTCCGTAACCGCCGATGCCGCGGACCACGCCGTCGAGGACGCGGCGGGTGTCGGGGGCGTCGGCCGCCCCGAAGCGCAGCTGGTCCATCACCGCCACGGGCCGGGCACCCATCGCCATGATGTCGCGCACGATGCCGCCGACGCCGGTCGCTGCGCCCTGGTAGGGCTCGATGTAGGACGGGTGGTTGTGGGATTCCACCTTGAAGGTGGCGGCCCACCCATCACCGATGTCGACGACGCCCGCGTTCTCACCGATGCCCGCGAGCAGACTTTCGCGCATCTTCTCGGTGGTGGTCTCCCCGAAATAGCGCAGATGCACCTTCGAGGACTTGTAGGAGCAGTGCTCGCTCCACATCACCGAGTACATGGCCAGCTCGGCTTCGGTGGGCCGACGACCGAGGATCTCCCGGATGCGCGCGTACTCGTCGTCCTTGAGCCCTAGTTCCCGGAAGGGCTGGGGTTGGTCGGGAGTGGCGGCGGCCCGCTCAACGGTGTCTACCTCTTGGGTCAACCCAGACGTCACCGCGCCAGTCTAGCCAGCGCCGGGCTGCGACTCAGGCCACACAGAACGCGTTGCCCTCCGGGTCGGCCATCACCACCCACTCGAACTCTGGGCCGAAGTTGTTGCGCCCTGTCTCTTTGGCGCCCAATCCGGCCAGCCGGGCGACTTCGGCCTCCCGGTCTTCGGCGTGGAAGTCCAGATGCACCTTGTTCTTGCCGGGCGTCGGATCGGGTACCCGCTGGAAGCCCAGCGTCGGGCGCCCTTCACCGGCGACCATCACGAATTCGCCTGGCGCAACGGCATTCACGTCTCCACCCGCGGCCTTGGCCCACCAGTCGGCAAGCCCGTCGGGATCCACACAATCGAAGGTGATCATCTCCACTTTCATCGCCATGCCTGGCACCCTAGGTCAGGCCGGTGACAAAAAGGCCGCGAGTGCAGCGGAATAGTCCGCGACATCGGCTGCGCCCATCACCTCACGCGCGGAGTGCATCGCCAGCTGGGCGGCGCCGACGTCCACGGTCGGGATGCCGGTGTTGGCCGCCGTCATCGGTCCGATCGTCGAGCCGCAGGGCAGGTCCGCGCGGTGCTCGTAGCGCTGCAGCGGCACCCCGGCCTGTTCGCAGGCAAGCGCGAACGCCGCGGCGGTGCGGCCGTCTGTGGCGTAGCGCAGATTGGGCTGCACCTTGAGCACCGGTCCGGCGTTGACCTCGATGAGGTGGCCGGGTTCGTGGCGTTCCGGGTAGTTCGGGTGGGTCGCGTGCGCCATGTCACCCGACGCGACGATCGAGCCGGGCAGCCGCCGCAGGAAGTCCTCCCGGCTGCCGCCTGCGGCCAGCGTGATGCGTTCCAGCACGGTGAGCAGCAGTTCGGACTGCGCGCCGTGGTCGGATTGCGAACCGACCTCCTCGTGGTCGAAAAGCACCAGCACCGGGGTGACGCCGTCGGGGCGCACCCCGAGGAACGCCTCCAGCCCGGCGTAGCACGTCGCCTGGTTGTCCAGCCGCGGCGCACTCACCAGATCGCCGTCCACACCGGCCAGCCGCGACGGGTTGATGTCGTGGGTCATCAGGTCGAATCCGAGCACGTCGTCGACGTCGACCTCGGCGTGCGCGGCCACGTACCCGAGGAACGACCTGGCACCCGTCCCGACCCCCCAGACCGCGTTGACGTGACGCTGCGGGTTCAGCTCCACCCCCTTGCGATCCTCGGACAGGTGGATCGCCAGCTGCGGCACCCGCAGCACCGGATCGTCGATCCGGACGAGGGTGTGGCGGATGGTGGCGCCCTCGCGCACCGAAAGCCGGCCACTGATCCCGAGATCGCGGTCCAGCCAGGAGTTCAGCCAGGCGCCGCCGTAGGGCTGCAGCGCCACGATCTGCCAGCCCGACACGAAACGGTCGGGATGTTGCTTCACGCGCAGATTGGGGCTGTCGGTGTGAGCCCCCACGATACGAAACGGTGTGGCAACCGAGCCCGCGCAGCGCCACGCGATCAGCGATCCGGCGCGCACCGCGAAGTAGTCACCCGCCCCCGGCCAGGCATCGGTTTCCGACAGCTCGGTGAATCCAGCCGACCGGAGTCGGTCCGCGGCGGTGCTGCACACATGGAAGGGCGACGGCGACGCGTCGATGAACTCGCAGAGTCCCTGGGGGCTAGCTGGCATCTTTCCATCTTGACCGGTGTCCGGCTTGATCTTGACGCTAGGGTCCTGGGTGTGCCTCGTCCGCAGCCCATCCTGACGCCTCTCACACCAGCGGCGATCTTCCTGGTGGCGACGATCGAAGAGGGTGGCGAGTCCGTCGTGCACGAAGCGCTGACGGGATTCGGCGGGCTGGTCAAGGCCGTGGGGTTCCGGGTGCCCGACGCTCACCTGAATTTGGTGGCCGGCATTGGCTCCTCGGCATGGGACCGGCTTTTTTCGGGGCCGCGTCCGGCGAACCTGCACGAGTTCGTCGAGCTCAAGGGCGAACGGCATCATGCGCCGTCGACCGCGGGCGACCTGTTGCTCCACATCAGGGGCGGATCCCTGGATGTGTGCTTCGAGCTCGGCGGGCGGCTGCTGTCGTCGATGGCGGGCGCAGTGACGGTTGTCGATGAGGTTCACGGGTTCAAGTTCTTCGAGCAGCGTGACCTGCTCGGCTTCGTCGACGGCACCGAGAACCCGGACGGCCCCGACGCGGTGGCCGCCGTGCAGATCGCCGACGACCCGGACTTCGCAGGCGCAAGCTATGTGCACGTGCAGCGCTACACCCATGACATGGACGCGTGGAATGCATTGAGCGTCAACGAACAAGAGCTCGTCATCGGCCGCACCAAGCTGGAGGACATCGAGCTCGACGACGATGTGAAACCGGCCAACTCGCACGTCGCGCTGAACACTATCGAGGACGAGGACGGTAACGAGCTCGCGATCGTGCGGGCCAACATGCCGTTCGGCACGCTCGGCGGTGCTCGTTCAGGACAGGGGAGCGAATCCGGCACGTATTACATCGCGTATTCCGCCGATCCGGCCGTCACCGAACGAATGCTGACCAACATGTTCCTCGGCGACCCGCCGGGCAACACCGACCGGATCCTGGATTTCTCGACGGCGCAGACCGGCACGATGTTCTTCGTCCCGACGATCGACTTCCTCGACGACCCACCCCCGCTACCTGCCCGTAGCCCTCAAAAAGTCTCAGCCACAACTGTTTACGACGGATCGTTGGCGATCGGAAGCTTGAAAGGACACCCCTGATGAACAACCTGTATCGCGAGCTGGCACCGATCACCGATGCCGCGTGGGCCGAGATCGAGCAGGAGGCGACGCGCACCTTCAAGCGCCACATCGCCGGCCGCCGGGTGGTCGATGTCAGCGAGCCGGGCGGGCCGGTGACGGCGGCGGTGAGCACCGGTCATCTGCTCGACGTCCTGCCGCCCGGCGAGGGTGTGGTGGCACACCTGCGAGACGCCCGGCCTCTGGTGCGGTTGCGGGTGCCGTTCACGGTGAACCGCACCGATATCGACGACGTCGAGCGCGGCTCGCAGGATTCCGACTGGGACCCGGTCAAGGATGCCGCCAAGAAGTTGGCGTTCGCCGAGGACCGGGCGATCTTCGAGGGCTACGAGGCCGCGCACATCAGCGGTATCCGCAAGTCGAGCTCGTGCCCGAACCTCGCCCTACCCGAGGACCCTCGCGAGATCCCCGACGTCATCAGCCAGGCGCTCTCGGAGCTGCGTCTGGCCGGTGTCGACGGACCGTACAGCGTGCTGCTGTCAGCCGAGGTGTACACCAAGGTCAGTGAGACCACCGCGCACGGTTATCCGATCCGCGAGCACCTCAACCGACTCGTCGACGGGGAGATCATCTGGGCGCCGGCCATCGACGGCGCTTTCGTATTGTCGACTCGCGGAGGCGATTTCGACCTTCAGCTGGGCACCGATGTGTGTATCGGCTATCTGTCGCACGACGCTGACACCGTGCAGCTCTACCTGCAGGAGACACTGACGTTCCTGTGTTACACGGCAGAAGCGTCAGTCGCGCTGAGCGCCTAAGGGCCGATGCTCCGCGAGCGCGCGCGTCTGCACGGCGACGCGCCGCAATTCGGCGGCATTTCGCGCACGCTCGCGGCGCCTGAACAGGGGTCAGGACACCAAAACTGTGTCCAATGCGGAGTAGAAGATGCCCAGCCCGTCGTCGGACGGACCCGTCAAGGCTTCCGTGGCGTGTTCGGGATGCGGCATCAGGCCGACGACGCGCCCGTTGGCCGAGCTGATGCCCGCGATGTCGCGCATCGATCCGTTGAGGTTCTCGCGGTACCGGAACACCACGCGGCCTTCACCCTCGAGTTCATCGAGCACCTCTTGGCTCGCGACGTAGCGGCCCTCGCCGGACTTCAGCGGAACCAGGATGTCGGCGCCCTGCTCGTACCGGGTCGTCCACGCCGACGTATTCGACGCAACCTCCAGCCAGGTGTCGCGGCAGATGAAGTGCAACCCGGCGTTGCGCGTCAACGCTCCGGGCAGCAGACCCGCTTCGCAGAGGACTTGAAAGCCGTTGCAGATCCCCAGCACCGGCATACCTTTGCCTGCTGCCTCCACCACGGAGCCCATGACCGGGGCGAACCGCGCGATGGCTCCTGCACGCAGGTAGTCGCCGTAAGAGAACCCGCCGGGGACGATGACGGCGTCGACGCCTTTGAGGTCGGCGTCGGCGTGCCACAGATTGACGGCCTCGGCGCCGGCCAGCCGCACCGCGCGGGCCGCGTCGATGTCGTCGAGGGTGCCGGGGAATGTGATGACGCCCACTCGGGTCATGAGGAGCCTTCCCGGCTGATCGTCCAGTCCTCGATCACGGTATTCGCGAGCAGGGATTCGGCGATCTCGGCGAGCTTCTCGTCGTCGACGTCACCGTCGACCTCAAGCTCGAACCGCTTGCCCTGGCGGACATCTGAGATTCCCTCGAAGCCCAGCCGGCCGAGCGCACCGACGATTGCCTGGCCCTGCGGATCCAGGATCTCCGTCTTCGGCATGACGTGCACCACCACTTTTGCCACGGCGTCACTCTACCTGCGGTGACGAGACCGGCGCCTCACCGGCACGAGCCCAGGTAGGCCTCGCAGAGGGGGGCGGCCATCGCGTTGAACACCTCGGTGTCGGGTGCGACCCCGCGCCACTCGACGGTCAGCGGGACTGTCGACCACAGCGCCATCTCCACCAGGGAGCTGCTGGCCGGGTCGACGATCAGGTAGGTGTGCATCACGCGGCGACCGCCGTCGCTGATGACCGCCGCGAGATCCATCGGCGTGCTGGTGGTAACCGACGGTGACACCTCCGCGGCGGTCATCTGGCAGGACGCCAGAGCCATCCGGGCCCATTCGAGGGATTCCAGTGCGTCTCGGCCACCGGTGACGGTGTCACCGCGCCAGTGGATGACCTGAACGTGCAGGTTCCACTGGCCGGGCGGGTTCGCCACATCGGCGTGGGCGGCGACGGCGAAATCACGGGAGTCGGTGTCGCGGCCGGGGGTGGCGCACCACGACTCGAACTCGAATCGTGGCGTCGTGACAGTGACGGCGAGGGCCGCGAGAGCGGGCCAGCGGTAGATGCCCGACAGCGGGATCGATCCGGACTCGATCCACGCCGAGTCAGGGATCGTGTCGCACAGCGGAGGGCAGGCACCTGGCGAGGATTGCGCCAACCGCGGAGTGGCCACCAGCCCCGACACCACCATGGCCAGCGCGAACAACAATCGCACGTACACCTGCACCCCCACATGCCGCTGGGAGCCAGAATATAGGGATGCAGCTCACACATTTCGGTCATTCCTGCCTCATGGCGAGCTTCGACAGCGGTTCGGGTGACGCGACCACCGTGCTCTTCGATCCGGGCACGTTCTCGCACGGCTTCGAAGGCGTCACCGGCCTGACCGCCATCCTCATCACTCATCAACACCCCGACCATGCCGACACCGACCGACTGCCCGCGCTCGTCGAGGCCAATCCGCAGGCCGCCCTGTACGCCGATCCCCAGACGGCGGCTCAGCTTGGCGGTGCGTGGCAGGCGGTCAACGTCGGCGACGCGCTGTCGATCGGGCATCTGACGGTGCGCGGCGCAGGCGGCACGCATGCCGTGATCCATCCGGAAATCCCTGTGATCGACAACATTTCGTATCTTGTCGGCGACGGCGAGCATCCGGCGAAGCTGATGCATCCCGGTGATGCGCTGTTCGTCCCCGACGAACCGGTCGATGTCCTGGCGACTCCGGCCGCCGCCCCGTGGATGAAGGTGTCCGAGGCCGTCGACTACCTGCGGGCGGTCGCACCGACGCACGCGGTGCCGATTCATCAGGCGATCATCGACCCCGTCGGCAGGCCGATCTTCTACGGTCGCTTGACCGAGATGACCGACACCGACTTCCAGGTGCTCGAACAGGAGAGCGCCACCGAGTTCTGAGCGCGAGCAGACAGAAACTCGCATGCATCCCGGGCGTGTCGTGCGAGTTTGCGTCTGCTCGCCGAGACCTCGCGCTCCGTCAACCCACCGCTTTGGCGGCGGCGCGGCCCGCCGCCCGACCCGAGAAGACGCAGCCGCCGAGGAAGGTCCCTTCCAGCGACCGGTACCCGTGCACTCCCCCGCCGCCGAAGCCCGCCGCCTCACCGGCGGCATACAGCCCGGGCAGCACCGTCCCATCGCCGCGCAGCGCCCGTCCGTCCAGGTCTGTTTCGATGCCGCCCAACGACTTTCGCGTCAGGATATGCAGCTTCACCGCGATCAGCGGGCCGGCCTTGGGGTCGGTGAGACGGTGCGGGGCGACGACGCGGCTGAGCCGGTCGCCGAGGTACCCGCGGGCCGCACGGATCGCCGTGATCTGACCGTCCTTGGTGAACTTGTTGGCCACCTCGCGATCACGGGCGGTGACCTCGGCCTCCACGACGTCGAAGTCGAGCGGCACGACGTCGGGCACGGTGTTCATCTTCATCACCAGTTCGCGCAGCGTGGTCGCACTGACGAAATCCACACCCTTGTCGACGAAGGCGTGCACCGGCGCCGGTCCTTTCCGACTGCGCTCCAGCACGGCCCGGATGCTGCGGCCGGTCAGGTCGGGGTTCTGTTCCTGCCCCGACAAGCCGAACTCCTTGTCGATGATGCGGGCGTTGAGCACGAACCACGTGTAGTCCTGGCCGGTCTTGGCGATGTACTCGAGGGTGCCGAGGGTGTCGAACCCGGGATAGAGCGGCACCGGCAGTCGTTTGCCGTGCGCGTCGAGCCACAGTGACGACGGGCCCGGCAGGATTCTGATGCCGTGACGCGCCCAGATCGGGTCGTAGTTGGTGATTCCCTCGGTGTAGTGCCACATCCGGTCTTTGTTGATGACGTTCACACCGGCCGTCTCCGAGATCTCCAGCATGCGGCCGTCCACGTGGGCGGGCACACCGCTGAGCAGCTGTTCGGGGACGCGGCCCATGCGCTTGGGCCAATACTTTCGGACGAGGTCGTGGTTGCCGCCGATACCGCCGCTGGCCACGATCACCGCTTGCGCACGAAATTCGAAATCGCCCACGGTATTTCGCGAGGAGGGTGCGCCCCGCACCGCGGTCGACGGTTCCAGCACCGCGCCACGCACACCGGTTACCGCACCGCCGTCGACGAGCAGCTCGTCGACGCGGTGGCGGTGGGCGAATCGCACCAGTGGATTGCCGACTAGTCTGCGCGCGAAGATGTCGACCAGCGCAGGGCCGGTGCCCCAGGTGATGTGGAACCGCGGCACCGAGTTGCCGTGCCCGTTCGCGTCGTAGCCGCCACGCTCGGCCCAGCCCACCAGGGCAAAAGTCTGCAGTCCGCGGTCGCGCAGCCAGCTGCGCTTCTCGCCCGCGGCGAAATCGACGTAGGCATGCGCCCATTGCCGAGGCCAGTGGTCCTCGGGGCGATCGAATCCGGCGGAGCCCAGCCAATCTTGCAGGGCCAATTCGTGACTGTCACGGATACCCCAGCGCCGCTGTTCGGGGCTGTTGACGAAGAACAGGCCACCGAACGACCAGAACGCCTGGCCGCCAACGTTGGCCTCGTTCTCCTGGTCGACGATCAGGACCTTTCGGCCGCGTTCGGCGAGCTCACAGGCCGCGACCAGTCCGGCCAGTCCAGCGCCCACGACGATGACATCAGCGTCCATGACGCCAATCTAGACGCCGATCGACCAGTGGATGCGGCTATGCGGCGTCAGTCAGCGCTGGGAGAGGTTTCCATTCGTAGACCGTCGGAACGCAGCCGTGCATGAGCGACAGATCGACGGCGTCGAGCATCGCCTGGCGCGGCCCCGGCCTGCGCAGGTGCCGGGCGGCCACCGCTACGCGGACGATGCCGTCGCGGCGCGCGGTGCGCTCGGCGGACATCACCAGGGTTCGGCACCACCACGGCTCGGTCAGGAATCCCTCGCCGATACCAAGCACACGGCCTCGCTCTGTCTCCTGCCGAACCAGGTCGGCGATTCCGCTCAGACCAGCAAAAAGCCGAAACCCGTTGCGCGGCAGTGCTGTCAGTGTTCCTTGCGAGACGTTCCAGCCCGGCGCGGCAAAGAGCCTGGTGCGCAGACCGAGGTGTTCGAGCGTGCGGTCGGCGGCCATGAGCCGCAGATTGGCTTCGTGGGCGGGCAGAGCCGCGAATTCCCCGCGCCGGGTCTTCGTGGCAGCCTCGTCGAATCCGTGCAGCACGATCGCATCGCCGTCGACCCGCTGGTCGACCAGCCAGTCGACCGTCTGGGCGTCGCGATCCAGTCGGTACCCGTCCTTGAGCCGGGGCGCGACCAGGAACGACGCGGGAACCCCGCGGTCTTCCAGCTGGGTGCGGAAAGCGACGACCTCGGCGAGCGTGCGGTCGCTGATCCCGGAAATCGAGACGATCAGTTGTCCTGCCACGTTCGCAGTGTCGCAACGTCAGGTGTCCTGATGGTGGACAACACTCCGCGTGCAGGTGTCCGTACGCCTACCGCGGCAAGACGTCCTCGATGGCCGAGATGACCTCGGGATCGTCGGGAACGGTACGCGGACGGAAGCGCTTGACCACGTTTCCGCCGGCAGCCACCAGAAACTTCTCGAAATTCCACTGCACATCGCCGGACTCGCCCGAGTCATCGGCCACTTGGGTCAACTCGGCGTACAGCGGGTGCCTATTGGCACCGTTGACGTCGATCTTCTCCAGTAGGGGAAACGTCACCCCGTAGTTGGTGGAGCAGAACGTCTGGATCTCCTCGGCGGTGCCTGGTTCCTGACCCATGAACTGGTTGCAGGGCACCCCCACCACCGTGAGGCCCCGGTCGCGGTAGTCCTTGGCCAGCTGTTCCAGGGCGGTGTACTGCGGAGTCAGCCCGCACTTCGACGCGACGTTCACGATCAGCACTGCGCCGTCGGCCAATTCGGCCAGTGTGGTGGGCCGGCCGTCGAGTGTGGTGAGCGGAATCTCGGTGAGGGTCATGACGCGAACGCTACTCGTAGCCCTCGGGTTCGACCGGACCCGGTGTGAAAAGCATGCGCGCCACGCGCCGGGCGGTCTCGACGGCGTCGGTGTCGGTGTCGATGACGTCATTGAGCCACAGCATCGCGAATCCGTGCACCAGGGACCAGGCTGCGAGCCCGGCAGCCTGGGGGTCCTCCTTCGCGCGCGCGTCGTCGAGTGTGCCGACACCAGAGGCCAGCTCGGCGCCGGCGGCGGCCTCGGCGGCGACGAGCTCGGGATCGTCTGGGTTGACGAGCGAGCGGTCGAACATCACCTCGTAGTGCCCGGGGTGTTCAACGGCGAACTGCACGTACGCCAATGCGGCATCGAGGAATTCGGGTCGCGACTCGGCAAGTGCAGCTGCCAGCATCCGCCATCCCTGTGCGGCGAGCGCACTGAACAAGCCGCGCCGGTCGGTGAAGTGGTGTGCCGGTGCAGCGTGCGAAACACCTGCGGCACGGGCCAGTTCCCGCAGTGAGACGCCGTCGGCTCCGCGTTCGGCGACCAGGACCGCCGCCTGCGCCAGGATCACGGCTTTCAGGTCGCCGTGGTGGTAAGAGCCCCTGGTCATGATGGTGTCCCTGCGAGTCAGCCGGACTGTTCGGCTTTCGCGACATCGAGAACCCATGCGTACTGGAACGCGGTTTCCTTCCACCGCTCGTAGCGACCGCTGATTCCTCCGTGTCCGGCGTTCATTTCCGTCTTCAGCAGCACCTTGGCCGACTCGCCGGCCGGGTCGGACTGCGCGTAGCGCAGGGCCGCAACCCATTTCGCCGGCTCGACGTAATAGACCCTGGTGTCGTTGAGTGACGTCATCGCCAGGATCGCCGGGTAGGTCTTGCTCTCCACGTTCTCGTACGGCGAGTACGACTTCATGTAGCGGTAGACCTCGGGGTCTTCCAGTGGATTGCCCCACTCATCCCATTCAGTCACGGTCAGCGGTAGCGAGGGATCCAGGATCGTGGTGAGCGGATCGACGAAGGGCACAGTGGCGAGGATGCCGGCGAACAGATCCGGCGCCATGTTGGCCACCGCACCCATCAACAGGCCTCCCGCGCTGCCGCCATAGGCAACCATGTTCTCGGGTCTGGTGACGTCGGTTCCGACGAGATGGCCGCCCACGGAGATGAAGTCGGTGAACGTGTTGCGCTTCTCCAGCATCTTGCCGTGCTCGTACCATGGCCGACCGAGTTCCCCGCCGCCACGCACATGGGCGATGGCGAAAATCATCCCGCGGTCCAGCAACGAAAGCCGTGCGATCGAGAACCGGGGATCCTCACAGGATTCGTAGGCGCCATATCCGTACAGCAGGACGGGTGCGGGGTATTGAAGGCCCGCCCGGTGAATAATCGAGATCGGAACGCGCGCACCGTCTGACGCGACTGCCCAGTCGCGCCGTTCGACATAATCTTCGGGTCGGTAGTCACCCAGCACGGGCTGCTCGCGCAGCAGGGTGCGTTCGCCCGTGGCCAGGTCGAGATCGTAGATGCGGACCGGGGTGACGAACGACGTCGCGCCGATCCGCATCTTCGGCGCACTCCAGTTCGGGTTGGCCGACAGCCCGACCGACATGAGCTCGGAGTCGAACGTGATGTCTTGCGCCTCACCATATCCGGCGTCGAGGATCGGCCACAGCTGGATTCGCGGCAGCGCATCCTTGCGGTAGCTCAGGACGAGGTGTTCAGCGAAGGCGTCGATAGCGTCGAGCCGCACGTCCTCGCGATGTGCGATCAGCGTTCGGGTGTCGGTGGGATCACTGACAGGCGCCTCGACGAGGGTGAAGTTCTCGGCACCGTCGTTGTGCAGGATGAGGAACCGGTCCTCCCCTCCGACGACGGCGTGCTCGATCGAATACTCAACCGATTCCCTTCGCGGCCAGACGATGTCGAACTCCGCCTGTGGGTCCGCAGCGTCGGCGTAGCGCAGCTCCGAGGTCACCGCGCTGCCTGCGGCGATGATGACGTACTTGTTGCTGCGCGTGCGCCCCACGCCAATCCAGTAGCGTTCGTCGGCCTCGTGGTAGACCCGCTCGGCGGGCAACCCGGCTCCGAGGCGGTGTCGCCATACCGTGTCCGGACGCCAGGCGTCGTCGACGGTGACGTAATAGACGGTGTTGTTGTCTGCCGCCCAGGTCACACCGGCTCCAATGCCGACGATCTCGTCGTCGTAGCGCTGTCCTGTACGTAAGTCCTTGAACCGCAGCGTGTATCGCTCGTCACCCTTGACGTCGACCGAGTACGCGAGGATGTTGCCGTCTACGCTGACGCTCGCGGCGCCCAGCGAGAAGAAGTCGTGCCCCTCGGCTTCGACGTTCTCATCGAGGAGCACCTGTTCGCCGGGGATCTCGGTGTTCTCGTCGAGCTGAGGCGGATTCCAGTCGTCGGGATCGGAGACTGGGCAACGGCATTGCACGCCGTACTGCTTGCCCTGGAAACTGCGACCGTAGTACCACCAGTCACCGCGACGGGTGGGAACCGACAGATCGGTCTCCTTGGTGCGGGCCTTGATCTCGTCGAAGATCTTCTGTCGCAACGGGGCAAGGCCTTCGGTCACGTGCTCGGTGAAGGCGTTCTCCGCTTCGAGGTAGTCGACGACGTCTTGGCTCTCTTTGTCCCGCAGCCACTCGTACGGGTCGATGAAGACGTCCCCATGATGCTCCCGACGGGTGTCGACCCGCTTGGCGGTGGGTGCCAACACGTCACCGCTCACGCGGTTCCTCCGATCCAGTCGTCGAACTTCAGTCCCGAGATGCGTTCGTAGGCTTCGATGTAGCGCGCTCTGGTGGCATCGACGATCTCCGTGGGCAGCGGGGGTGGCGGCTGGTCGCCATGCCGGTCCCACCCGGATTCCGGGCTCGTCAACCAGTTGCGCACGAACTGCTTGTCGAAGCTGTTCTGCACCTGCCCCACGACGTAATCATCGGCGGGCCAGTAGCGCGACGAGTCCGGCGTGAACACCTCATCGGCCAGTGTGAATTCACCCCGGGAGTCGACGCCGAACTCGAATTTGGTGTCGGCGACGATGATGCCTTTGGTCAGTGCGTGGTCGGCGCCCTGGATGTAGGTGGCCAACGTGAGGTCCCGCAGCCGCGCGGCACGGTCGGCGCCGATCAGGTCGACGACGTCGTCGAATGTGATGTTGACGTCGTGCTCACCGAAATCGGCCTTGGTGGCCGGGGTGAACAGCGGTTCGTCGAACTTGCTGGCCTCCACGAGGCCGGCCGGCAGCGGGATTCCGCAGACAGCGCCGGTCCTCTGGTAGTCGATCAACCCGGAGCCGGTCAGGTAGCCCCGCGCCACCGCCTCGACGGGCAGCATCTCGAGCTGCTTCACGACGAGGGCGCGGCCCAGCACATCTTCGGGGATGCGTTCGTCGTCGGGCGGTCCGGCGAGATGGTTGGGGGCGCCGAGGAGACCGAAGTAGAACACGCTCATCGCGGTCAGGACACGGCCCTTGTCCGGGATCAGCGAGTCGAGGACGTAGTCGTAGGCCGAGATGCGGTCCGATGCGACGAACAACAGGTGCCCGTCGTCGATGCGATACAGCTCACGAACTTTGCCGCTGGCCAGATGCTGGTAGTCGGACAGAGCGGGACGCATCGGGCCAGCCTATCGGTCGTCCGGGGGGCACCTACTTCCAAGGGCGAGCGAAGCGACGGGGGAAATACCGAGGGGCGAGCGAGGCGACGGGGAGGCGTGGTCTGATCGATCGCATGAAATCTCGGTGGATCCCATACGCCACGACGCCGGCGCGGTTGTTGAGGCAGCTGGTCAGCGACATCGTCATGATCACCTGGGCGGCCATCTGGGTGTGGGTGGGCAGCGCGGTGTATTCGGCGGTGTCGACCATCGCCGAATTCGGATATCAACTGGAGGGTGGCGCCAACGGCGTCGCAGGCAACCTGGACAACGCCGGAAACAGCGCCGACGACGTCCCGTTGATCGGCGACACACTCGCAGGGCCGCTGCGGGGTGCCGGCGACGCGGCCCGCGAGATCGCGGGTGCGGGCCAGTCCCTCGGCGTGACGGCGGGGTGGCTGGCGTGGCTGCTCGCACTCGCGGTCGCGGCACCGCCGATCCTGGCACTGATGATGCCGTGGATGTTTCTGCGGTTGCGGTTCTTCCGGCGCAAGTGGACGGCCGTCACACTGTCGTCGACCGCGGCGGGTGAGGAATTACTCGCGCTGCGCGCGTTGGCGAATCGGCCCCTGCCCAAACTGGCGGCCGTGAGTCCAGATCCGGTGGGAGCGTGGCGCAATCAGGACCCCATTGCGATCCGCGGGCTGGCGGCTCTGGAGTTGCGGGCGTCGGGAATCCGCGCCGCCAACCTCAAACGCAAAGACTGATCGCGAAACTGCATTCCGCGCGGTCCCACCGCCGAAAACGCCGCGTGGAATGCAGTTTCGGCGGAAACGCCCGGGTCATTTCAGCAAACGCTTCAACGCCGTGCCGAACGGGTGCTTGGCGGTCACCGATCCGAACCGCACCTTGCCGGTGACGACGACGTGCAGGGAGCGCGACGGCGGACTCGACGTCACCTTGACCGTCGTGGACGATGCGACGTTGCCTACACCGTTCAGGTCGGCGGTCGCACCGTCGGGCAGGATCAGCTCGGTGGAGCTGAAATAGTCGTCGATGTCGATCCGCACCACCGGACCTGACAACACTGCAGTGGTGAAATCCAAGGTGGTCGAACACATTCGGGTGACCAGACGAAGCTGCGGCGGGACCGTCCACTGACCTTTGCGGGAGATTCCCGACATCCAGCTGGTCAACACCTCCGGCGCTGCGGGCACCGGTGCGGCATCACGGCGGATATGGGGCAGGTCGGCGATGACGGTGTCGAGCTCACGGCGAGTGCGCGCCGCGATGACGACGTCGATCCGTTCGGTGTACTCGTCGAGGGTCAGCATGCCCTGCCCCACGGCGTGCTCGAGGATCTGGGTCACTGCGGCTCGGTCGGCGTCCGATGCCCTGATGTCGGGTTGACGAGAGTCCACCGAACCCAGACTAGGCGGATGCCGGCCGCTCGACGAACCGGTTTCCGATCGCAGGACACCGCAACGCTTTCCGGTTCAGAGAATCGCGCCCGAGGTGTATTTCGCCGCTTCCGGATAGCGTCCCACCAGGTCGTCGACCGCGGCGACCACGCGATCGACCTGATCGCCCGCCGCCCCGCTGAACACCTGCTTGTCGGCCAGCGCCGTATCGAGTGCCACGCGGTCCAGCGGCAGCCGGGGATCGGCGGCGAGCCGGTCCAGCAGGTCGGGTTCGGCGCCGCGCTCGCGCATCGCCAGCGCCACCGCCACCGCGTGTTCCTTGATCACCTCGTGTGCGGTCTCGCGGCCGATCCCGGCCCGGACCGCCGCGATCAGGATCCGGGTGGTGGCCAGGAACGGCAGGTAGCGGTCGAGCTCCCGCTGGATCACGGCGGGGTAGGCCCCGAATTCGTCGAGCACCGTCAGGAACGTCTCGGTCTGGCCGTCGAGCGCGAAGAACGCATCGGGCAGCGCCACCCGGCGGACCACCGAGCAGAAAACGTCGCCTTCGTTCCACTGGGCGCCGGCGAGTTCGGCGGCCATCGAGCCGTATCCACGCAGCACCACCTGAAGTCCGTTCACCCGCTCGCACGAGCGGGTGTTCATCTTGTGGGGCATCGCCGATGAGCCGACCTGCCCGGGGGCGAACCCCTCGGTGACCAGTTCGTGGCCTGCCATCAGCCGGATGGTGTGCGCCAGCGACGACGGCCCCGCGCCCAGCTGCACGAGGGCCGAGACGACGTCGTGGTCCAGTGAACGGGGGTAGACCTGCCCGACGCTGGTGAACACCTCGGTGAAGCCGAGGAATTGGGCGATGCGGGTCTCCAGCTCGGCGAGGCGCACCGTGTCGCCGTCGAACAGGTCGAGCATGTCCTGGGCGGTGCCCATCGGGCCCTTGATGCCGCGGAGCGGGTAGCGCTTGATGAGCTGTTCGACCCGCTGCAGAGCGACGAGCATCTCCTCGGCGGCCGATGCGAATCGCTTGCCGAGCGTGGTGGCCTGCGCCGCCACGTTGTGGGACCGCCCGGCCATCACCAGGTCGCGGTAGAGCGCTGCACGCTCGGCCAGCCGCGCGACGACGGCGACGCCGTGGGCGTGGACGAGTTCTAGCGACCGCCGGATCTGCAACTGTTCGACATTCTCGGTGAGGTCGCGGCTGGTCATGCCCTTGTGGACGTGCTCGTGGCCGGCAAGCGCGTTGAACTCCTCGATGCGCGCCTTCACGTCGTGGCGCAACACGCGCTCCCGCGAGGCGATCGATGCCAGGTCGACGTTCTCCAGCACCCGCTCGTAGTCGGCGACGACGCCGGAAGGAAGCTCGACTCCCAACTCCGATTGGGCCCGCAGCACTGCCAGCCACAACCGCCGCTCGGCGACGATCTTCGCCTCGGGCGACCAGATCGCCACCATCTCCTCGCTGGCGTAGCGATTGGCCAGGACGTTCGGGATGCTCACGAACACACAGCTTAGAAGCACCCTGCCGTGCCGGACCTACGGCACAGTAGAGGCCATGCATTTCGTCGGCCTCGATCTCGCATGGGGTGAGAAGAACCAGACCGGCGTCGCGGTGGTCGATTCCGACGGGCGGCTGCTCCATGTGGGCGCCGCGCACGACGACGACAGCATCGCCACGGCCGTCGCACCGTTCACCAAGGACGACTGCCTGGTCGCCATCGACGCGCCGCTGATCGTGAAGAACGCGACCGGGCACCGGCCGGCGGAGACGCAGTTCAACCGGGATTTCCAGCGGTTCGAGGCGGGCGCCCGACCGGCGTTCACCGACCGTCCCGAGTTCAAGCATCCAAGGGCGGCGCGCATCGCCGAACGTCTCGGTCTCGACATGGACCCGTCGTCGAGTTCGTCGCGCCGTGCGATCGAGGTGTATCCGCATCCGGCGACGGTGGTGCTGTTCGAGCTTGAGAAGACGTTGAAGTACAAGCGCGGTCCCTTCGCGGACCGACACCGTGAGCTGCTGCGGTTGATGACGCTGATCGAGGGCCTCGACGACGCGACGCCGAGGCTGCGCGTCAACCGCAGCGTCGCGTGGGTCGAACTCCGGAAAAGGGTCGAGGCCGCCACCAAACCGAGTCATCTGGACCGCGACGAGGACCCGGTCGACGCTGTCATCTGCGCCTACGTGGGTTTGTTCTGGTACCACCGGCCCGAGGACGTGACGATCTACGGCGATGCGGCGAGCGGCTACATCGTCACGCCGTCGCTGCCGGAGGCTCGCCGCGCGAAGACGCGACCCCCCGTCAAAACGACGGCCCGGGCTGCGCCGTCGGCCGCGGTGGCCGAGTACGCGGCCCGACGACCCGCTTTGGTGGAATCGACGGACCACTATCTGCAGCTGGTCACCGCGCTTCTCGACGACGCAGGCATCAACTACCTGTCCGTCACTGCCCGCACCAAGAGCGTCGAGTCGTTCGCGGCGAAAACGCAACGCCGCGCCCTCGACGGCACGCCGCTGTTCACCGAGCCCCTTGTCGAGATCACCGATCTGATCGGGCTGCGGGTCATCACGTATCTGCGTGAGGACGTCGACAGCGTAGCCAATCTGCTCGCCGAGGAGATGCGGCTGCTTGACGACCGCGACATGGGGCAGGAGACCGCCCGCGAAGGGCGGTGGGGTTACGCGAGCAGACATCTGCTTGTCGGCGTGGAAGGCGTGCAGCAGCCGGCCTCGATCCAGGTGCGCACGGTGCTGCAGCATGCGTGGGCGGAGTTCGAGCACGAGATCCGTTACAAGGGCTCGATTCCCGCCGCACACGTGCCCGACCTGGACCGGCGCTTCACGTTGGCCGCCGGCTTACTCGAGCTCGCCGACCGGGAGTTCTCCGCGGTCAGGGAACGGCTCCGGACCTCGATGCCCGACACCACCGCACCCGAGACGACCAGCGATCCGCGGATACCGACCGCAGTGCTGGCGACCTATCTGGGCAACAGGTTCCCCGATGCCGGGTGGTCGCGCACCGACCACTACGCGTGGATCGCCGGACTGCTGCTCGACCTCGGAATCGATTCGATCGACGAGGTCGACGACGTGCTCGACGGGATCGACACCGACGCCGTCAACGCCGCCATGGGCTACCGGTATCCCGCCGGCGCCGTGCGCCGCCTCGACGATGCGCTGCTGGCCGTCTTCGGCCGCCGATACCTTGAGCTGCAAGGCAATTCGCACCGAACCAAACTGTTGGAGACCAGATTGGCGCGGCTGGAAGCGGAGTCCTAGTCCGGCGACGAGCCCAGGTGTGTCGGGTCGGTGATGTGGCCGTCCTTGATACCCAGCTGCTTGTTGATCTGCTGGGTGATGAAGAACAGCACGATGCCGATGACGACCAGCCCACCGGCCACGATGTACTGCTGAGTGGGCCGGCCCGAGAACGGCAGCACGAGATAGAGCGAGGCGACGAAGCCGATCACCGGCAGCGCGGTCGGGGTCTTGAAGTGCCCGCCGGACGCTCGCACGTCGCGTCGGAGCACCAGCACCGCCACGTTCACGACGGCGAACACGGTGAGCAGCAGCAGGCTGGTGGTGCCGCCGAGAATCGAGATGGCGTTGCTGCTGGCGAACGTCGACACGTAGGTGATGAGTCCGAACGCGATCAGCGTGGTGAAGATGATCGCCACCCAGGGGGACCGGCGGGTCGGGTGCACGGTGCCCAGAACCGGGGGCAACACATGCTGGCGCGCCATGCCGTAGATGAGCCGGCTGGCCATCAGCATGTTGATCAGTGCGGTGTTCGACACCGCGAACATCGTCATGAACGGCAGGATGTCGTCGATCGGCAGCCCCGGTGCGCCGGCCTTGACGACCTCCACGAGCGGGGTGTCGCTCTCCTCCAGCTTTCCGATCGGCACGAGCGCGACGGCCACTATCGAGACGAGCACGTACACGATGCCTGCGATGGTCAATCCCGAAAGCAGGATCTTGGGGAACGTGTTGATCGGATCCTTGGTCTCCTCGGCCATGTTCACCGAGTCCTCGAATCCGACCATCGCGAAGAAGGCCAGCGAGGTGGCTGCGGTGACGGCGAGGAAGGTGTTCTTGTCCTCGGCCGTCTCGAACGCCACAATGCGGGAGAAGTCGACGTCACCGCCGCCGCCGGTGAACGCCCACAAGCCCACCAGGATCACCACGAGCAGACCTGTGATCTCGACGATGGTGAGAACGACGTTGAGCTTGACGCTTTCTCCGACGCCGCGGTAGTTGATCGCCGCCAAGGCCGCCATGAACACAAGGGCCAGGATCAGCACGCCTGCTTTCGGCGCGTCTTCCACTCCGAAACCGGTGAAGAAGTTTGCCGCGAATGCTCTGGAAGCCGTTGACGCCGAGGTAATTCCGGAGCACATCACGACGAAGGCCACCAGGAACGTGATGAAGTGGATACCAAAGGCCTTGTGGGCGTAGAGCGCTGCACCTGCGGCCTGGGGGTACTTGGTCACCAGCTCCAGATAGCTGAACGCTGTGATGGTCGCGACGATGAATGCGACGAGGAATGGAAGCCAGGCCGCACCACCGACTTCGGCGGCGACGTCGCCAACTAGGGCGTAAACCCCGGTGCCGAGAATGTCGCCGACGACGAACAGCAGCAGCAGGCCCGGCCCCATCACCCTTTTGAGCTCAGGCTGCGTTTCGGAGCTGTTCGTGCCGGCCGCGGTTTCTGACATCACGCCCTCCCCACTGATTCGCTCGGATCACTCATCATCGACCCGTGAGATGAGATCTGCAGTGTCAACGAGATAATCCGACCAATTCCGTGCCGTATTCGTGATGTCGGACACCTCGTTGACGAATGACGCAATAAGCTGTGCATCCTCGTCGCGTTGCCAGCCGAATGTCGTGGGGCGTTGCGCCCGGTCGTGCCAGAAGTTTCCCCCGTGCGATTCGGGTCGGGTGGCTACCAGCCACACGGCGGTGTCAGCACCGTCGGCGGCATCGCGCAGCAGCGGACGGGTGAGCCGCCGAAATCCGGGCAGCGCATCGGCCACACCGGGTGTTTCGACCCAGCCGGGATGCGTGCTGTACACGCGCACTGGAGAAGTCGCGAGCCGACGTGCCCACGCCTCGGCCAGCACCACCTGCATCCGCTTCGTCCGTGCGTACACCCTGACACCGTTGTAGTCGCCGTCAGTGGATTCGAGTTCGCTTGTCCCCCAGCGCTTCAGCGGCGCTGAGTACATTCCGCCGGACGACATGAACACCACCGCGGCCTCCCCGGCGGCATTCAGCAGCGTGAGCAGGTTCTCGGTCATCAAGTGTGGACCCAGCACGTGGGTGGCGAACTGAATCTCGTTCCCCTGCTTTGTTTCCGCTCGCTGCTTGGGCATCACCCCGGCGTTGTGCACCAGTCCGTGCAGCGCATCGATGCGATTCGTCAGATCACCGGTCCACGCACGCACGGCGTCGAGATCGGAGACATCACAGACTTCCTCGACCACCTGTGCGCCGGAGACGGTGCCGCGAATCTCGCCCGCGCGCCGTCTGACCTTGGCCTCGTCACGGCCTACCAGATGCACCGTGGCGCCCAGGCGGCTGAAGGATTCGGCCATGGCGGCACCGATCCCCGCCGTCGCACCGGTGACCACCACGCGCTTGCCTGCCATTGCCCTCGGCGGCGGGTCCGCGGGCCACCACAGCTTGCGGATCCGCGAGCCGACCTTGGTGTACCCGAGCACCACGGAGCGGTCGAGCGCAGCATCGAGCGCCGCACCCGCAGTGCCTGCGAATTTCACCACGACGGATTAACCAGACCGGCGCGAAAGCAAACGCAGTTATCGAACGGTCGCGTCAATTGAACGGAGCCAGGACGTCGATCACATCGATCAGGGTGGCCCGCGCCGTGGCCCGGGGACCGTCGCCGTCGCCGACGAGTGCGGCGACCACGGCACCGTCGACCGCGCACACCAGTGCGGTGACGAGTTCGGCCCGCACGGAGCGTCCCGAACGTTCCACGACTTCGACGACGGCCTCGCTGCGCTGGCGCAGAATGCGGCGCTGGATGTCGCGCAGCCCGGGCTGCCGGGCGCAGGCGATGTACCGCTCGTAGCGCGAGATCATCTGCTCGGTGACACGTTCCGGGTTATCTCCGACCAGCAAGTCGACGAGGATGTCGGCGGTGGACTCCGCACCGCGGCGGCGGCGTGACAGCGCCTCGACCCGGTGGTGGAGTTGTTCACTCTCCCGCGTGCCGACGTGTTCGACCGCCTTGGCGATCAGATCGTCCAGCGAAGAAAAGTAGTACGTTGTCGACGCCAACGGCAGTCCTGCTCTGCGCGCGACCGCGCGGTGCCGGACCGCGTCGAAGCCCCCTTCGCACAGAAGGTCGGCAGCAGCACTGACCAGCGCATACCGTCGACGTTCTCCCTTGGGAGTGACCGCTGCCGTCACCCCATGCATGGTGCCAGTCACGAGGTGTCGACATCGGGCTTTCGGCGAATCATCAGCCATTGTTCGGTCGTTACGGCGGGTCGCACCGGCGAGTCCGCTGCGATGCCAGTGCGATGATGTCGCGCATGCCGACCATCAACCGCCGAGAATTGCTGTCGCTCGGTCTGCGCGCGGGTCTGACGACGGCCGCCGGAGTCGCTGGGATGTCCACCGTAGCCGCCGCAGTGGCCTCAGCCGCACCACCGGTATCACCCGAATCGCCGTCCCAGACCCCGACATATGAGACCGGTTCATTCGCCTCGGCCGCCCGTGGCGGCGCCACCGTCAACTGGGCCATCGCCCGCCCGCCCGGCCAGACTTCGCCGCTGCGCCCGGTGATCCTGCTGCACGGCAAGGATTCCTCGGCCGCCACCGTGATGTCGATGGGCGTGGAGCGCTTCCTCGCCGACGCGGTCGCGGCGGGCTTGCCACCGTTCGCGATCGCGGCCGTCGACGGCGGCAATGGCTATTGGCATCGCCGCGCCTCCGGCGACGACTCGGGAGCGATGGTGCTCGACGAGTTCATTCCGCTGCTCGCGGGGCACGCACTCGACACCTCACGGGTGGCGTTCCTCGGTTGGTCGATGGGCGGCTACGGCGCGATGCTGCTCGGTTCGCGGCTCGGCGCGGCACGCACCGCAGCGATCTGCGCGGTGAGTCCGGCACTGTGGACCTCGCCGGGGGCCGCGGCGCCCGGGGCCTTCGACGGCGCCGAGGACTACGAGGCCAACAGCGTGTGGGGGCTGCGGACGCTCGACGGGATACCGCTGCGCATCGACTGTGGGTTCGACGACCCGTTCGTTTCGGCGACCGAGCAGTTCATCGCACAGCTCCCGACACCGCCCGCGGGCGGCTTCTCCCCCGGCGGCCACAACGCAGCCTTCTGGTCCTCCCAGCTGACGCCCGAGCTGAGCTGGGCCGCGCCGCTGCTCACCGCTTAAGGCTGAAGCGAAATCCGCCCTTCGGCCGCCGCCTGGCCGATGTCGTGACGGAAGTGGCTGCCGGGCAAGCGGATCGCGCTGATCGCGGAGTAGGCCGACTCGCGGGCAGACGTCAGGTCGTCACCGACGCCGACGACCGACAGCACACGACCGCCCGACGAGACGACGCTGCCGTCGTCGCGACGCGCCGTCCCCGCGTGCAGGACCGAGGGGGCGTCCGCGCCGTGGATGACGTCCCCGACGCGCGGCCGTCCCGGATAGTTCTCCGCCGCCAGCACCACCGTCACGGCAGCGCCGTGACGCCACTGAAGCGGTGGCTGTGATGCCAGCTCGCCGGTGGCGGCGGCGCGGAGCAGCTGCCCGAGCGGCGAATCGAGCAGTGCCAGCACCGCCTGGGTCTCCGGATCGCCGAAGCGGCAGTTGAATTCGACGACAGCCGGGCCGTTGGACGTGATCGCAAGGCCCGCATAGAGCAGCCCTGAGAACGAGCTTCCGCGCCGGACCAATTCCACCGCAACGGGTTTGACGATCTCGTCGACGATGCGGCTGGTCACCTCATCGGGGAGCCACGGCAGCGGCGTGTACGCGCCCATCCCGCCGGTGTTGGGCCCGGTGTCGCCGTCACCGACTCGCTTGAAGTCCTGCGCGGGCAGCAGCGGCACGACAGTCTCACCGTCGACCACACAGAACAGGGACACCTCGGGACCGTCGAGGAAGGATTCCAGGAGCACCGGATGGCCGGCGTCGAGCAGGCTCGCCGCGTGCGCCCGGGCCGCCTCCCGCTCCGTCGTCACCACGACGCCTTTGCCCGCGGCCAGACCGTCGTCCTTGACCACCCACGCGGCCTGACCGCCCGGTGGGCCGAAGCGGTCCAGAGCGGCGTCGAGATTGGCCGGATTGTCGACGATCTCGCTGACCGCCGTCCGCACACCGGCGGCGGTCATGACGTCCTTGGCGAAGGACTTCGAACCCTCGATGCGCGCGGCGTCCTTGGTGGGACCGAAGCACGGTATGCCCGCGGCCCGGAGGGCGTCGGCGACGCCGAGCACCAGCGGCACCTCCGGACCGATGACGACGAGGTCGGCGCCGATGCGTTTCGCCAGGGCCGTGACGGCCTCGCCGGACGTCGCGTCGACTTCGTACTGATCGGCGATGGCGGCGGTGCCTGCGTTGCCCGGCGCGATCGACAGCCCGTCGACCTCCGGGTCTCGGCGCAGCGCAAGCAGCAGCGCGTGTTCACGGGCTCCGGATCCAACTACCAGGACGTGCACAGATGCCCACCCTAGTGGCTACTGCCACAACGAACCCATCGTGTCGGCCATACAACTTGACTTATCAGTGTATGGTCGAGTGAACGTGCCGTACATCACACAGGAGTGGAGCCCGATGACCGCCACCTGCCCCTTCCTGCCCCCGGGGTATGACTTCACCGACCCCGATGTCCTGCTCAAGGGCATTCCCGTCACCGAGTTCGCCGAGTTGCGCAAGACGGCACCCGTCTGGTGGAACGCGCAGGAGGAGTCGATCTTCGGCGACGGCGGCTACTGGGTGATCTCCCGCCACGAGGACATCAAGACGATTTCGCGCAACAACGCGCTGTGGTCGACGAACGCCAAGGGTGCGGTGATGCGGCTGCCCGACGGCGTGACCGCCGAGCAACTCGACCTGACCAAGGCGCTGCTGATCAACCACGATGCACCCGAGCACACCCGGCTCCGCAAGATCGTGTCACGGCTGTTCACCCCCCGCGCGATCACGGGGATGGAGCACAAGCTCGCCGCGTCCGCACGCGAGATCGTGCGCCGGGCCGCCGAGAAGGACAGCGGCAACTTCGTCGACGACATCGCAATGACACTCCCTCTGCAGGCCATCGCCGATCTGATCGGGGTTCCCGAAGCCGACCGCGAGCGGCTCTTTCACTGGACCAACGCGATCATGAACACCGACGACCCGGACTTCGACTCGGATCCGACGACGGCCAACGCCGAGCTGATGGGCTACGCGTACACCATGGCCGAGGAGCGTCGCCGCTGCCCGGCCGACGACATCGTCACCAAGCTCGTCCAGGCAGATATCGAGGGCGACTCCCTCGGAGAGGTCGAGTTCGCGTTCTTCGTCATCCTGCTGGCGGTGGCGGGAAACGAGACCACCCGCAACGCGATGACCCATGGCATGAACGCGTTTCTCGACAATCCCGACCAGTGGGAACTGTTCAAACGCGAACGGCCCGAGACGGCGATCGACGAGATCATCCGCTGGGCCACCCCCGTGCACTGTTTTCAGCGCACGGCCCTCGCCGACGTCGAGGTCGGCGGCGTGACGATCGCCGAGGGTCAGCGGGTGGGCCTGTTCTACAGCTCGGCGAACTTCGACGAAGACGTGTTCGAGAAGCCCTTCATGTTCGATATCCTGCGAAACCCCAACCCACACTTGGCCTTCGGAGGAAACGGCGCCCATTACTGCATCGGTGCCAACCTCGCGCGTATGGAGATCAAGCTGATGTTCAACGAGATCGCCGACCAGATTCCCGACATCGCCAAGCTAGCCGAGCCGCAGCGGCTGCGCTCGGGCTGGATCAACGGCGTCAAGGACCTGCGGGTCGCCTACAGGTAGTGCGCCGACACGGTGGCCTAAAGTGCCCTCGTGCGCACCCACGGTTGGTCCGGGGCCAAACCGGCCTCCGACGAGGAGGCTGTCGCCCGCATCCTCGAAGCGGCAGGCAAGGCCATCGAGGAACGCGGCGCCGATTTCAGCATCTCGGACGTGGCGCGCACCGTCGGCGTCACCCGGCAAACGGTCTACCGCTACTTCTCCAGCACCGAGGCGCTGCTGGTCGCGGCCGCCGTCCACGCCGTCGACGGCTTCCTCGACCGTCTGACCGCCCACATGGCCGGGGTCACCGACCCCGCCGAGGCTGTCACCGAGGCGGTGGCCACCGCGCTGGAGTGGTTGCCGCGCGAGAAGTACATCGGGCTGATGATGGTGCCCGGCGGGTCGGCGCACGTGCAGTCCGTCACCTCCGACATCGCGCTGAACTTTGCACGGGACATGGTCGGCCGCCTGGACGTCGACTGGACGGCGGCAGGTTTCGACGAAGCCGGACTGGGCCAGCTCTCCGAGCATCTGCTCCGGGTCATCCAGTCGTTCGTCATCGATCCCGGACGGCCACCGCGCGCCGGTGACGAGCTGCGGACCTACCTACGTCGCTGGGTCGGTAACGCCGTCTCCACCCGCTGAATTGTTGCGCGGGGGTGGCCCCGCACGGCTTTACAGTGGACGGGTGAGTGTGCTTGGCGGCTTCCTTTCCACGTGGACGCAGGCCCGCACCACCTTCGGAGAAGGCGTCCCCGAGCCGGGCGCCACGTTCGACAACAGTGCCGCGTTGCAGCACCTGGAGGCCGACACCCGGGCCGCCGCACCGGCCTCCGTCTGGAGCGGGGCCGCCGCCGATGCGTACGACGCCAGGAACGCAGAGCAGGTCCGAACGCTGTCCCGCATGGTCGAACTGGATCAGGGCATCGGCGTCGAGGTCGACCGCTCTGCGGCAGTGGTCGCTCACGGGCGGCGGCAGCTCGACTCTGTCAAGGACTGGGTGCTGGCGGCGGCCGGCTCCGTTCCGAAAGGTCCTGCGGGCGAACAGATGCTGGTCCCCATCGTCGCGAGAGGGTGCTCAGACATCACCGAGATCGTGACGACCTCCAACGGCGAGCTGGCCACGATCGCAGCACGAATTCGCACGCTCGGCAGTGAATACGGGTCCCTCGGCGGCGACAAACCGGACAGGGACAAGGCCGACCCACTTGGCTGGTGGAAGCAGGGCGATCCGCCACCTGTGGATCCGCTCGAGGAGATCCTGCGCAAGTATCAGGTATCCGAAGACCCCGATGGCACTCGCGAGTGGGAACCCCCGTGGCCCTTGAACATGATGACCGAACCCAAGCACGTCACCGCGGCCGAGGCGCGCATCCTCGACGAGCTGTCTCCGCTGGAGATGCGTGACATGGATCAGATCAAGGAGGCCGCCGAGGTCGAGGCGAAAGTTCGCTTCCCACCACTGAACGGCGTCAACGACACCGCAGACAACCACACCGACGCGTTCCGGCACACCTACTGGAACGCGTTGATGACACAGCGTTTCGGCGAGCAGTGGACCCGCGACTTCGCCACGGCCCACGAACGGCTGCCCAACAACCCCGCCACCGCGGAGGCGATGGATCTGTACAACAACGAACTCGGACGCCAGATCGCGGTCGCCAACCCCGACGCGAGCCCCGAGCAATTGGCCGATATCGTCGAGCAGGCAGTCAACAATGGGGACACCGTCCTCATCGCACCGGGCGGTGAGCGGCTCGCCTGGAGCGACACCATCGTCCTCGGTGAGGCCGGGACAACCACGGCCGCCACAGTTCCCGGGCTACCACCGATGCCCACGGGCGCGGGTCCCGGCGGGATCTACGACCCGGGGCAACCGGGGGGCTACGGCACGTCGGCGGGTGGATACTGAGAATGCTCCGACGCACGTTCTGGACGCTGCTGGTGATACTTGCGGCCGCCGGCTGCACCGTCTTCAGGGGATCGATGGACATCGACTACAACGACCAACGGCTGAACGATGGTCTCGAAAGCGTGCTTCACACAGGGCAACCCGCTCGAATGCGTGACTTGACTTCGTGGCAATGGGACGAGGTCCATCTGTTCAACGAACACACACCGCGTGATTTCATCGAAACGACGGTCGGCGCGCCCGTCATCAAGGACAAGTTCTACGGCTCCAAAGCGAGCCTGCTCGTCTTCGAGGACAACGGGACGCCCGTCAAGGCCGTGGGTATCAGCGGTGACTATCTCCGCGGAGCCCACCACGAGGTGACCTGGAATGCCGACGTCATCGCCCGCCCGCTGGGCAAGGGCTTCGTCGAGCTCACCCTCCCGCGGTGAGCTGGGGTCGATACTGCGCCGAATGCACGGTTGTTGACGGATTTTCGCAATTTTTCGTCAAGAACCGTGCATTCGCGCCGGTTTCCGTCAGACCACTGTCAGCGGCAAGGACTTCCGCTCCTCGAACACCCACGAAGCGCCGCCGCTGAACTCGCAGACCTCGACCTCGGGCTGCTTTTTGGCGGCGGTGTCGGTCTCGATGACACGGACGGTCCAGTCAGACTCTGTACCGGACACTTCGGCGCGTAGATGCGGATCCACCGCGTAGACGATGGCTTGCAGCGGAGCGTCGGACACCGGCGACACCAGCGAGATCCAGGAGCCGTCCTCGTAGGCAGGCGATGTGCGCACATGGACGAAGTCAGGGTCCATGTCGGCCGACACATAGGCCGCAGGGTTCAGCAGCGGGTGCAGCTCCAGCACCCGAAGCGCGCCCTTGGCGTCACTGCTGAGCTTGAGCGCCTCGTGAATTCGCGCCGCAGCCACCCCGGCAATGCCGATCAGCTGCTTCGTGCGGATGGACCGGGCAAGTGCCGCGTCGTCTTTGGCGCGCTTCTCGACCGCGATGGTGAACGACTTCACCAGAAGATGCATCTGCAGGCACACCTCGTCGGCGATCCGGACGAGCGCCGAATGGGAGAAGGCGGCGAAATCGACGTCGGCGAGCAGCGGACCCGAATAGTCGGCGTTGCCTTCTTCGTTCGGGTCGATCGGATCGAGCTCGCACGAATAGGCATGGGTGGCGCCGACGATGTCCAGCTCGGGGATGAACGGCGCATCCGGATAGGACTCGTCGATGATGACGGTCCATGCGCAGTGCGGATGACGATCCGACGGCGTGCGCGGTGGGCGGTGGATGGGCCGCACCTGCGCCTTGGGATTGGTGGCTAACGCCGTGGCATCGAAGGTGGGGTCCTCGATGTCGTGGCACATGCCCTTGACGTAATCCTCGCCCATCGGCTCGACGTCGAGCAGGGCGCCGCAGTGATCGAGGTAGAACTCGCCGTGCCAGCGGTCGTGCACGATGTAGCGGAAGTCCATGAACTGCGGCGGTGCACCGATGTCGAGCTGCAGGCCCTTGAACAGGGTGAAAATGTCCACGCCTTCGTATTTGAGCGCCTTCTGCATCCGCTTCGTGTACAGCGGGCTCGACGCCGCCCATTCCTCGATGGCGATCTGCAGCATCTCCTCGCGGCCGAATGACGATATGCACCAGGCCATTCCGGAACGGTCGATGAGCTGTCCGATGAGCAACAGCTCAGGCACCAGCGTCGCAAGCTCCTCGCGGGAGAGCGCCGCATACCTACTTGTCATGGACCGAGCCCCCGGAATGCATCTGCACCGCGGCGTTGACGTTCGCTTTCTTGTCCTCGCCTTCGCCCCGCTCGGCGGCCTTCTTGCGCTTCTTGATCACCTTGCTGACCGCACCGTCCAGCTTGGAACCCAGCGGGAAACCTAGATACTGCGTCAGGAAAACTGCCATTTCCTTGAGTTCGTCGCCGGTCATCTCGTCGTTGTGCAGCGCCGCGTTCGCCTGGATCTCCGCCAGCGCATCGTTGCCGAGCGCGGCGACTGCGGTGAGCGTCATGATGCGCTTGTCCCGCATGGACAGTCCCGGGCGGTTCCAGATGGTGCCGAAGAGGTGATCCACGGTGAGGTCGAAAAACGGATCGCCCTCGATGTTCGGCATCTCCCATCCGTAGACCTCGTTCATCTTCTCCAGGCCCTTGCGGCGCAGCTCATCCATCGCTGACTACTCCTTTGTCGTGGACGTCGTGTAGGGCACTCCGAGCCCGGCGGCCAGGTCCCGCAGTGCGATCTCCGCCAGGGGCAGTTCCACCCCGGTCGCTTCGCCGAGCGCCAGCGCCAGCTTCAGATCCTTTTCGGCCAGCCCGCGGGTGTGGACGAACATGTCGTGCAGGAAGTGATCCGGCGCTAGGTTTTTGGTGTCGTCGCGGTACATGATCGCGCCGGGACCACCGCTTTGCGCATCGCTGTGCCGCACCACCCGCCCGAGTTTCTGCAGGTCGATACCTGAGGCCTCGGCGAGCCGCTGAGCCTCGCAGGCCGCCGTGAATCCGATGTACGTCAGCATGTTGCGGGCGATCTTCATCCTGGTTCCTGCGCCGGGCTCGCCCGCACGTACGACCATCGACGCCCACTGCTTGAAGACGGGCTTCACCCGGTCGTAGGCATGCTGGTCGGCGCCGACCATGACCGCCAGCTCGCCCTTCTCCGCGGCACCGGCACCGCCGCTGACGGGCGCATCGACGATGTGAATGCCTTTCGGCGCCAACTGTTCTGCGAGCTCCACAGCGGTTCCCGGCTCGATGGTGGAGTGGATCGCGATGACCGTGCCCTCGATGGCGTGCGCGGCGAGTTCGCCGACGACGTCACGCACCTGCTCGTCGTTGAGTACGGTGACGCTGATGACGTCGGCCGCAGCGACGTCGGCGATGTTGTCCGCCAGCGTCGCACCCAGCTCGGCCAGCGGGGTCATCGCCTCGGTGCGGACGTCGAACACGATGAGGCCGCCCGGCCAATCGACGAGCCGCTTCGCCATCGGCGCGCCCTGATTGCCCAGACCGATGTACCCGAGCTTGACGGTGCTTGTCGGCTCCTCGCGCGAGCGCTCGTCGGTGCTCATCTGATGATCTGCCCGCCATCGACGTTGAAGATCTGACCCGTGACCCACTTGGCCTGGTCTGACAGCAGGAACAGGCACATGCCGACCAGGTCGTCGGTCTCGCCCATGCGCGACAACGGGATTCCCTTGACGATGTCGGCCACCATCTCCTGGGGGGTCGTCGTCCGGTTGGCCTCCGTGTCGATGGGCCCAGGCGCGATCGCGTTGACGCGGATGTTCTGACCGCCGAGCTCGGTGGCCAGCTGCTGGGTCAGGCTGTTGACGCCGGCCTTGGCGAGGCCGTAGAAGTTCGAATACAGCCATGCCGCCGTCGACGATTGGTTGACGATGGCGCCGCCACCGCGCTTGGCCATCTTGCGATACACCGCGCGAGTACACACGAGCGCGCCGTCGAGGTTCACGCTCATGAACTTCTTGTAGTAGTCCCAGTCGACGGTGATCAGGAAGTCAAGCTTCATGCCGCCGAAGATGGCGGCATTGTTGACCAGGTAGTCGATGCCCCCGAACTCCGAAAGTGCCTGCGCTGCCATTTCCTTCGCGGAGTCGATGTCGGAGACATCGACGCGCACGGCGAGGGCGTTACCACCCTCGCCCTTGATGCCGTCGGCGACCTTCTGCGCGCCCTCGGTGTTGATGTCGGCGACGACGACGGCCGCTCCCTCGCGGGCGAGCGCCTCGGCGTACGCCTGACCGATGCCGCCACCCGCGCCGGTGACGATCGCCACCTTGTCCTTGAACTGATCCCCGTACAGGGCCATTCGAAGCTCTCTTTCGTTCGCTCTAATGTGCTGCCGTGCTTGTCAAACCCCGGTGGCAATCGCTTTGATCTCCAAATACTCCTCGAAGCCGGCGAGCCCCATCTCCCGGCCGACGCCGGACTGCTTGTAGCCACCGAACGGCATGTCCGCCGAGTACCAGACGCCGCCGTTGATGTTGACCGTGCCCACCCGCAACCGCGCCGCTACCGCGTTGGCGCGCTCCAGATCCGGGGAGAACACCGTCCCCGACAATCCGTAGGGCGAGTCGTTGGCGATCCGGACGGCGTCGTCGTCGCCGTCGTGAGCGATGACAGTCAGCACCGGCCCGAAGATCTCCTCGCGGGCCACCTTGGCGTTGTTGTCGAGCCCCGCGATCACGGTCGGCTCGATGAAAAAACCGGTGTCGCGATCTGCGGGACGTCCACCGCCGCAGGCGAACCTGCCGCCTTCGGCGATCGCCGAGTCGAGGTAGCTCTGGATGCGGTCACGTTGCCGCGCCGAGATCACGGGCCCGCAGATGGTGCCCGGGTTGGTGGGGTCGCCGGGCTTGAGGCCGCCCATGGTCGCCGCGGCCGCTTCGACCGCCGCGTCGTAGCTGGCTCGCGGCACGACCAGGCGGGTGGTGATCGCGCAGCCCTGCCCGGCGTGCATCGATGCGGTGAAGGCCGCCATCGAGCACGCGCCGGCGAGATCGGCGTCGTCGAGCACCAGGAACGCCGACTTTCCACCGAGTTCGAGAAAGACCTTCTTCAGGGTCGCCGAGCCGTCAGCCATCACCGCGCGGCCGGTGTTCGTCGAACCGGTGAACGAAACCATGTCCACGCGAGGGTCTTTCGACAGCAACGCGCCGACACCGTGATCACTGGACGTGACGATGTTGATCACACCGGCCGGGAAGTCGGTGTGCTCGGTGATCAGCTCGCCGAGCACCGCAGCCGCCCACGGCGTATCGGGGGCGGGCTTGAGTACCAACGTGTTTCCCGCTGCCAGCGCCGGGCCGATCTTGGCGAGGTTGATCTGGTGCGGAAAGTTCCACGGCGTGATCGCACCAACCACGCCGATCGCCTCGCGCGCCACGGTGCGCTGGGTCTTGATCCCCATCGGCGAGGCAATCCCGAGATCGGTTCTCCACTGGTAGGACTCGGCGGTATCAGCGCAGAAGCTCAAGTCCTCGACGGGACCCTCGAGCTGGGCCGCCGAGGTCAGCATCCGTGGCGCGCCGACTTCAGAAATCGTGAGATCCCGCAGGTCCTCGACGTTCTTACGCATCGCGTCCTGCAACTGGCGGATGCAACGCACACGCAGCTCGGTGTTGGTTGACCAGTCCGTCTCGTCGAAACTGCGGCGGGCCGCACCGATGGCGGCGCTCATGTCGTCGGCGCTCGCATCGGCAGCCACCCCGAGAGTCTCCTCGGTCGCGGGATTGATGGTGGGAAACGTGCCCCCGCTTCCGGCCACCAGCTTGCCGTCGATGAGCAGCTTGCTGTCGCGATCGGCCAGGATTGCCATCCGACCTCCTGTGTCTGATTGCTGGACAACTGTCCGAAAGAGTTCTTTCGAACCATAGCCGCAGAGATGCGCGCCAGGCAAGGACACCGCACCGTTTACGACTTTAAAAAGCCGTGAAATGCAGTTTCATGTTGCCGCTTGCCTACGGTGCATGCCGTCCGATAACTTGGACATGTGTCCAGTGATGCTGTTGCCGCGCTCACTCCCGAGTCGGGGCACCCGCCTCGCAACCGAAGGCAGGAAGAGACATTCCGCAAGGTGCTCGTCGCAGGCCTGGAAATGTTGCGCGAGTCGTCGTATGCCGATTTGACGGTGCGGGCGGTCGCAGCGCGCGCCAAGGTGGCGCCGGCCACCGCGTACACGTATTTCTCGTCGAAGAACCATCTGATCGCCGAGATCTACCTCGATCTCATGCAGAAGGTCGACTACTTCACCGATGTCAACGACACCACCGCCACCCGTGTCGAAAAAACCTTGCGCACCATGGCACTCACCCTGGCGGACGATCCCGAGGTCGCCGCCGCGTGCACCACGGCGCTGCTGTCGGGCAACGACACGACGGTACGCACCGTGCGGGAGAAGATCGGCAGCGAGATCCACAAGCGCATCCGCGCGGCCGTCGGGCCGGACCCGGATCCGCGCACGCTGGCCGCACTCGAGATGACGTTTTTCGGCGCCCTGGTCAACGCAGGCAGCGGCGCCTTCACATACCACCAGATCGCCGACCGTCTGAGCTATGTCGTCGGTCTCATCGTCGGGGAGGACCGATGACAATCTCTGAGGTAGGGCTGGATCCCTACAACTACGACTTTCACGAGGACCCGTACCCGTACTACAAACGGCTCCGCGACGAAGCGCCGCTGTACCGCAACACCGAACTCGGCTTCTGGGCGCTGTCGCGCCACCGCGACGTGCTGCAGGGCTTCCGCAACAGCACCACGCTGTCGAACAAGTTCGGCGTCTCGCTCGACCCTGCCTCGCGCGGACCGCATGCGTCGAAGACGATGTCGTTCCTGGCCATGGATGATCCCGACCACCTGCGTCTCCGCACTCTGGTATCGAAAGGCTTTACGCCCAGGCGGATTCGCGAACTCGAGCCGCGCGTTACCGAGATCGCGGTTCAGCACCTCGACACGATGCTGGAAATGGCCGGCACCGACGCGACTGTCGACTATGTGGACGAATTCGCGGGCAAGCTGCCGATGGACGTCATCTCCGAATTGATGGGGGTACCCGAGGCCGACCGGGTTCAGGTCCGCGCCTGGGCCGACGCGGTGATGCACCGCGAGGAGGGCGTCACCGATGTCCCGGACTCGGCCATCGAGGCCTCGCTGAACTTGATCGTCTACTACCAGGAGATGGTCAAGGAACGACGCAAGCAACTCACCGACGATCTGACCTCGGCGCTGCTGGAGGCCGAGATCGACGGGGACCGGCTCACCGACGACGAGATCATCGGCTTCATGTTCCTGATGGTGATCGCCGGTAATGAGACCACCACGAAACTGCTTGCCAACGCTGCGTTCTGGGGTCATCGAAACCCCGACCAGCTGTCCCCCGTGTACGACGACCTCGAGCGTGTGCCGCTGTGGGTCGAGGAGACGTTGCGCTTCGACACCTCCAGCCAGATCCTCGCCCGCACGGTGCAGGGCGAGTTGGAGCTCTACGACACGGTGATCCCCGACGGCGACGTGTTGCTGCTGCTTCCGGGTTCGGCCCACCGCGACGAACGCGTCTTCGAGAGCCCCGACGACTTCGTCATCGGCCGCGAAATCGGCTCCAAGCTTATGAGTTTCGGCAGCGGTGCCCACTTCTGCCTCGGCGCCCACCTGGCGCGCATGGAGGCACGGGTCGCGCTGGCCGAGTTGTTCAAGCGAATCCGCGGATACGAGGTCGACGAGGCCAACGCCGTCCGCGTCCACTCCAGCAACGTCCGCGGATTCGCTCATCTTCCCATTTCGGTGTCCCACCGATGAAGCCAATCTCCTCACAGGTCCGCTGAAAGGCCAGGCATGCCCCGCTTCGAACCATTGCCCGACCGTCGCCCCGCACTGGTCGCAGGCGCCTCCTCCGGAATCGGCGAGGCCACCGCGATCCGGCTCGCCCGCAACGGTTTTCCGGTCGCCCTCGGCGCTCGACGAGTGGAGAAGCTCGACGAGATCGTCGCCAAGATCCGCGCCGACGGCGGTGAGGCCATCGCCGTGCACCTCGACGTCACAGATCCCGACTCGGTGAAAGCCGCCGTCGAGCAGACGACCTCCGACCTCGGCGACATCGAGGTGCTGGTAGCCGGCGCGGGCGACACCTACTTCGGCAAGCTCGACAGCATCAGCACCGAGCAGTTCGAGTCGCAGGTACAGATCCACCTCATCGGCGCCAACCGCGTCGCGACCGCGGTGTTGCCCGGCATGATCGAGCGCCAGCGCGGCGACCTGATCTTCGTGGGATCCGATGTGGCGCTGCGCCAGCGGCCACACATGGGTGCCTACGGCGCCGCCAAGGCCGCGCTCGTCGCGATGGTCACCAACTATCAGATGGAACTCGAAGGCACCGGCGTGCGCGCGTCGATCGTGCACCCCGGCCCCACCAAGACGTCGATGGGCTGGAGCCTGCCCGCCGACCTGATCGGCCCCGCCCTGGAGGACTGGGCCAAATGGGGTCAGGCCCGCCACGACTACTTCCTGCGCGCGGACGATCTCGCCCGCGCCATCACCTTCGTCGCCGAAACCCCGCGTGGCGGATTCATCGCGAACATGGAGCTGCAGCCCGAGGCTCCGCTCGCGACGACGAAAGAACGTCAACAGCTCAAGGTCGACGAGGAGGCTCTCAACCGATGACGACTGCCGTTGTACCCCGGGTGTCCGGGGGCGAGGAAGAGCATGGACACCTCGAAGAATTCCGCACCGACCCGATCGGGCTGATGAAGCGCGTCCGCGAGGAGTGCGGAGACGTCGGCTGGTTCCAGCTGGCCGACAAGCAGGTGGTGATGCTGTCCGGCGCCGAGGCCAACGAGTTCTTCTTCCGGTCCACCGACAGCGAACTCAACCAGGCCGAGGCCTACCCGTTCATGACCCCGATCTTCGGTGAGGGTGTGGTGTTCGACGCCGATCCCGAGCGCCGCGCCGAGATGCTGCACAACACCGCTCTGCGCGGGGAGCAGATGAAGGGCCACGCGTCGACGATCGAGAACGAGGTCAAGAAGATCATCGCCAACTGGGGCGACGAAGGCGAGATCGAGCTGCTCGACTTCTTCTCCGAGCTGACGATCTACACCTCGACGGCATGCTTGATCGGCCTGAAGTTCCGGGAGCAACTCGACCGTCGCTTCGCCCACTACTACCACCAGCTGGAACGCGGCACCGATCCGCTGTGCTACGTCGACCCCTACCTCGACATCGAGAGCTTCCGGATCCGCGACGAGTCACGCGTGAAACTCGTTGCGTTGGTTCAGGAGATCATGAATGGTCGCGCGGCCAATCCGCCCAAGGGCAAAGAGGACCGCGACCTGCTCGACGTTCTGGTCTCCATCAAGGACGACGAGGGCAAGCCCCGGTTCACGGCCAACGAGGTGACCGGCATGTTCATCTCGCTGATGTTCGCCGGGCACCACACCAGCTCCGGCACGTCGGCATGGACACTCATCGAACTGATTCGCCACGCCGACACCTACGCCGAGGTGTGCGCAGAGCTCGACGAGCTGTACGCAGATGGCCAGGAGGTGAGTTTCCATGCGCTGCGCCAGATTCCGAAGCTCGACAACGTCGTCAAAGAGACGCTGCGACTGCATCCGCCGCTGATCATCCTGATGCGCGTCGCGCAGGACGAGTTCGAGGTGAAGGGTTTCCCGATTCACAAGGGCGACTTCGTCGCTGCATCGCCGGCGATCTCCAATCGCATCCCCGAGGACTTCCCCGACCCCGACGCATTCAAGCCGGATCGCTACAACAAGCCCGAACAAGCCGACATCGCCAACAGGTGGACGTGGATTCCGTTTGGCGCAGGCAAGCACCGTTGCGTCGGAGCGGCGTTCGCCCAAATGCAGATCAAGGCAATCTTCTCAGTTCTCCTTCGCGAGTACGAGTTCGAGATGGCCCAGCCGCCGGAGAGCTACCACAACGACCACTCGAAGATGGTCGTGCAGCTGGCCCAGCCGGCGAAGGTCCGCTACCGCAAGCGAGTTCAGGGGTAACGCCAGCAATGAGCGGAAACCGAGGCTACAAAGTCCATCTCGACGAGGATCTGTGCCAGGGCCACGCCATGTGCGAGCTGGAGGCCCCGGACGTCTTCAAGGTGCCCAAACGCGGCGTCGTCGAGATCCTCGATCCCGAACCCCCCGACGAGCTCCGCGACGCCGTGGAGATGGCCGTCGACATGTGTCCCACCCGCGCAATATCCATCACAGAAAAGGACTAGCCATGGCAACTCGTGAGCAACTCGAGGACTGGGTCCAGCGCTGGCTCAAGGCCAACGAGGACGCCGAGAAGGCCGGCGACTGGAAGCCGTTGGCGGAGTTCTACACCGACGACGCGACCTACGGCTGGAACATCGGGCCCAAAGAAGACGTGATGTGCGTCAACAAGCAGGAGATCCGCGACGTCGCACTGGGCCTGGAGATGGAAGGCCTGGAGAACTGGGTCTACGAGTACCAGAAGACGCTGATCGACGAGAAGCAGAACGAGATCGTCGGCTTCTGGAAGCAGATCGCCAACAAAAGCGATGGCACCCGCGACGAGATCTACGGCATCGGGGGCAGCTGGTTCCGCCTCAACGATCAGCTGTTGATCGAGTGGCAGCGTGACTTCTTCGACTTCGGCCACGTGCAGAAGGCGTTCATGAAACTCATCGAGTCCGGAGACCTCACCCCGACGATGCAGAAGCGCATCGAACGATCGCTGGCGGGCGAGAAACTGCCCGGCTATTACCCCATCGGCGAAGCACCCGTCCCCATTTGGTAATCGCACCACCAAGCGGTTGCTTGGGGGTGCTGTGATGTGGCTAACTAGAGCCTCTAGTCTTGAAACTAGAGGCTCTAGTCGAAAGCAGGAGAGATGAAGACCAAAGGCGCTCTGATCTGGGAATTCAACCAGCCGTGGTCGATCGAGGAGATCGAGATCGGCGACCCCGTCAAGGACGAGGTCAAGATTCAGATGGAAGCGTCGGGCATGTGCCATTCCGACCACCACCTGGTGACCGGAGACATCCCGATGGCAGGTTTCCCGGTGCTGGGCGGCCACGAGGGCGCCGGTGTCGTCACCGAGGTCGGCCCCGGCGTCGAGGGGCTGGAGCCCGGCGACCATGTGGTGCTGTCGTTCATCCCCTCGTGCGGTGCGTGCCCGTCGTGTCAGTCCGGTCTGCGCAACCTGTGCGACCTGGGCGCGATGCTGCTACAGGGCACCGCGGTCTCCGACAACACCCACCGCATCCACGCGGCCAAGGACGGCACCCCCGTCATCCCGATGACCCTGCTGGGCACCTTCAGCCCGTACATGGTCGTGCACAAGAGCTCGGTCGTGAAGATCGACCCGTCCATCCCGTTCGAGGTGGCCTGCCTCGTCGGCTGCGGCGTGACGACGGGCTACGGCTCGGCGGTCCGCAGCGCGAACGTCCGCCCGGGCGACGACGTCGTCATCGCCGGCATCGGCGGCGTGGGCATGGGCGCCCTGCAGGGTGCGCTCAACGCAGGTGCACGCAACATCTTCGCGGTGGACCCGGTGGAGTGGAAGCGCGACCAGGCGCTGAAGTTCGGCGCCACGCACGCCTACCCCGACATCTTCAGCGCGATGGCCGGCGTCGCCGAGGTCACCCAGGGACGGATGGCCGCCAAGACGATCATCACCACCGGCGAGCTGCACGGTGAGGAGATCGACAACTACCTCAACATCACCGCCAAGGGCGGCACCTGCGTGGTCACCGCCGTCGCCAACATGGCGAAGTCGGATGTGACGCTGAACCTGTCGATGCTGACGCTGCTGCAGAAGAACCTGCAGGGCACCATCTTCGGTGGCGGCAACCCGCACCACGACATTCCCCAGCTGCTGTCGATGTACAAGGCGGGCAGGCTCAACCTGGACGACATGGTCACCCGGCAGTACAAGCTGGAGCAGATCAACGACGGCTACAGGGACATGCTGGAGGGCCGCAACATCCGCGGCGTCATCCGCTACACCGACGCCGACCGGTAACCGACTCCCGCCGAAACTGCATTCCATGCGCGAAAGATCGTGTGAATGCCTCGCGGAATGCAGTTTCGGCGACGAAAGAAGGAACTGCCATGACCGAGACCGCAGCAGAACCTCATCTGTCCCCCGTCGTCGCGGCATCACGCAACTCGTGGCGCTGTGTCCAGACCGGTGATCGCGAGGGCTGGCTCGCCCTGATGTCCGACGACGTCGTCGTCGAGGACCCGATCGGCGAGGCCGTCACCAACCCGGACGGCACGGGCGTGCGCGGCAAGGAAGCGCTGGCGGCTTTCTACGACACCAACATCGGCCCGAACCAGCTTCGGATCACCTGCGAAGAGACCTTCCCGTCGAGCAGTCCGACGGAAATCGCCTACATCCTGGTGCTGGAGACCACGTTCCCCAACGGGTTCGTCGCCACGGTGCGCGGCGTGTTCACCTACCGCGTCGACGACGCCGGTCTGATCACCAATCTGCGCGGCTACTGGAACATGGATGCGATGACGTTCTCCGAGGTGGAGAAGAAGGATTAGCGTCGCGGGCCGCGCGGCGGTCGTGGTCGGCGGCACCCGCGGAGTCGGGCTGGAAGTCGCCCGCCTGCTGGCCTCGCTCGGCGCCCGGGTCGTGGTCAACGGTCGCGACTCCGCCGCAGTCGCCGAAGCGGCGCAAGCTATCCCGAACAGCATCGGCCATGCGGGCTCACCCGCCGACCCGTCGGTGGCCGACACACTGATCGACACGTGCATCCGCGAATTCGGCAGCATCGACATTCTGATCAACTGCGCGGGCACCGCTGAGCCGATCGGGTCGTCGATCCGCAACGTCACCAGTACGCAGTTCCGAGAGCTGCTCGACGCGCACCTACTCACCACATTCGAGACCTGTCGTGCCGCCACTCCGCACATGGTGGCCCAAGGGTCCGGCGCCATCGTCAACACCAGTTCTTTTGCGTTCCTGGGTGATTACGGCGGCACGGGTTATCCGGCCGGTAAGGGCGCCGTCAACAGCCTGACGCTGGCGATCGCCGCGGAGCTGAAGGAGCACGGTGTGCGGGCCAACGTGGTGTGTCCCGGCGCGAAGACGCGGTTGTCGACCGGGCCGGACTACGAGGCGCACATCACGGAGCTCAACCGTCGCGGCCTGCTCGACGACGTCAGCTTTCAGGGCGCACTCGACGCCGCACCGCCGGAGTACGCGGCACCGACCTACGCCTACCTGGCCAGCGACCTCGCCGACGCCGTCACCGGCCAGATCTTCATCGCTGCGGGCGGATTCGTAGGACGATTCGACCGCCAGACGCCGTCGATCGTCGCCTACCGCGGCCACCACGACGAGCCACCGTGGACCATCGAGGAGATCGCGGCGCAGGTGGTTTGAATCACGCCGTAGGCAGCTGGTGATCGCGGAACCGTTCCCGCAGCGTGAGTTTGAGGATCTTGCCCGTCGCGGTGTGCGGCAACTCGTCGACGAACACGACGTCGTCGGGTAGCCACCATTTGGCGACCTGCCCGGCCAGATATTCAAGCACTTCTTCGCGAGTTGAATGCTGACCCTTGCGCAGTACGGCAATCAACAGCGGGCGCTCCTGCCACTTCGGGTGCGGCACCCCGATGACGGCCGCCTCGGCGATGGCCGGGTGGCCGACCGCGGCGTTCTCCAGATCGATCGAGCTCACCCACTCGCCACCCGACTTGATCACGTCCTTGGCGCGGTCGACCAGCTGGAGGTAGCCATCGGGGTCGATCGTGGCGACGTCGCCGGTGGGGAAATAGCCCTCGGCGTCCAGCTTTTCGCCGCCCTCGCCTTTGAAATAGCCGCTGGCGATCCACGGCCCCCGAACCCACACCTCACCGAAAGCTTTTCCATCCCAGGGCAATCGATTTCCGTTGTCGTCGACGATCTTGAGCTCCACGCCGCAGATGCCTCGACCCTGCTTGAGCAGTAGCTGCGCCCGCTCGTCGTCCGAAAGCCCTTCATGTTTGGGCAGCGGCCTGCCGATGACGCAGAGCGGACTGGTCTCGGTCATCCCCCAGCCCTGCATCGCCTTCGCCCCGAAGTCCTTTTCAAACCTCTGGATCATCGACAGTGGCAGGGCCGCACCTCCGGTGCCGGCGAGCTGCAATCCCACTTCATGCGGGTCGATTTCGGGATGCTCGTCGAGGTAGGCGAACAGCATCATCCACACGGTCGGCACACCTTGGGACTGGTTGATGCGTTCGGATTTCATCAGGGTATACACGGATTCACCATCCAGGTGCGGGCCGGGCATCACCAGCGTCGCGCCGACCACGGCCGCGGTGTACGGGGTGCCCCACGCATTGGCGTGGAACATCGGCACCACGAGAAGGATGCGTGAACCACTGTGGATGTCGTTGGTGTCGCGAGCAGCGTTCATGAGTGTGTGCAGCATCGTCGAACGATGCGAGTACAGAACGCCTTTCGGGTTCCCGGTGGTGCCGGAGGTGTAGCACAGCGACGAGGCGCTGCGCTCGTCGAACTCAGGCCAGTCGTAGTGCGTGGACTGTCTGCCGATCACGTCGTCCCAGCAGAGCAGGCGATCCGGGGGAACCCCCGGCACGTCGGGCATGTGGTCGCGATCCGTCATCACGACGAAGGTCTCGATCGTCTCCAGCGACGGCGCGAGTTGACTCACCAGCGGCGCAAAGGTGATGTCGAAGAACAACACCCGGTCCTCGGCGTGGTTGAGAATGTAGACGATCTGCTCGGGGAACAGGCGCGGGTTGACAGTGTGCATGACCGCCCCTGAGCCGGAGACGCCGAAGTACAGGGCGAGATGTCGGTCGCTGTTCCAGGCAAGCGTCGCGACCCGGTCGCCCTGCTCGATGCCGAACTCCGCCAGCGCATTGGCCACCTGTTTGGACCGTTCGTTGACCTCACGCCAGGTGGTGCGCCGGATCGGACCCTCGGGCAGTCGCGATACCAGCTCGGTGTCCCCGTGGAACGTCGCCGCGTGTTCGATCAGCGACGAGATCATCAGCGGGCGGTCCTGCATCAATCCCAGCATCCCGCCAGGCTAGAGCGAATCCGGTACGCAAAACGACGCTTACGGTGCATTTGCGCGCCGGATCCACGCCTGAGGCGTAGCTTCGGTGGATGCCCGCAGGGAAGCACCGAATCGCAGGAGGTGTGGCTGCCCTGCTGGTGGCCGCAGCGCCCATCATCGCCGCACCGCAGGCGAGCGCCGGCTGCATCTACGGAGGGCAGTTCCTCGGCAAGTGCGACGGCCCCATCCAACCGGACGGTAACTGGGAACGGTGCATCACCGTCGCGCGCTACGTACCTTCGGGCCTCAGCTCGCATCTGATCCCCGTGAAGAACTGCCAGTTCATGGGACCCGCGATCCGGCCGGCCGATCCCAACTTCGCCGACCCCCCGGTGCACATAGCCCCGTAGCAGTCCACTAGTAGCGTGGGCGCCATGGCGACCATCTTCACCAAGATCATCAACCGCGAGATCCCCGGGAGATTCGTCTACGAAGACGACGACATCGTGGCGTTCCTGACGATCGCGCCGATGACGCAGGGCCACACGCTGGTCGTACCGCGCGCCGAGATCGACAACTGGCAGGACGTCGAACCCGCCGTGTTCGCACGGGTCATGGAGGTCTCGCAGCTGATCGGCAAGGCGGTGTGCAAGGCCTTCGACACCGAGCGCTCAGGCGTCATCATCGCCGGGCTGGAGGTTCCGCACCTGCATGTGCACGTCTTCCCGGCCCGCAACCTCTCCGACTTCGGTTTCGCCAACGTCGACAACAACCCGTCGCCGGAATCGCTCGACGAGGCCCAGACAAAAATCAAGGATGCGTTGGCGCAGCTGCGCTGACCGACACAGCCTCCTGCTCCTCGCGGGATCCTTCGTCCGTGGCGTCGGCGATGCGCGGCAGGCTCACCCGGAAACGGCAGCCGCAACCGGGTGCGGTGGTCACACTCACCCGGCCACCGTGGGCATAGACCAGCGAGTCGACGATCGACAAGCCGAGCCCGGTGCCGCCGCTGGCCCGCGCCCGTGACGAATCGGCCCGATAGAACCGCTCGAACACGCGTTGGGCATCCTCTGCGGTCATGCCAGGCCCTTCGTCGCACACCTCGACGACTGCGGCAGAGTCCTCGGTGCCGACCCGCACCGTCACGCCCGCGGTTTCCGGGGTGTGCTGCAGTGCATTGACGACGAGGTTGGACAGCACCTGCCGCAGGCGGGCCTCATCACCGAGGACCTCCGGGGTGCCCGGGCCGTCGAAGACCTCGATCCGGATGCGTCGTTTCGGCGCGATCGACTGCGCGTCGTGGACCGTGTCGCTGGCCAGCGCCAGCAAGTCGACGCGGTGGTGCTCGAGGGGGCGCTGGGCATCGAGGCGAGCCAGCAGCAGCAGGTCCTCGACGAGTAAACCCATGCGCCGCGACTCACTTTCGATGCGACCCATCAGCATCTCCACATCGCGGGCGGCGCCCTGCCGATACAGCTCGGCGAACCCGCGGATCGTCGTCAGCGGTGTGCGCAGTTCGTGGCTGGCGTCGGTGATGAAGCGCCGCATGCGGTCCTCGGAACTGCGCGCCTGCTCTGCAGATGACTCCGAGGACGCCATCGCGCGCTGGATCTGGGCGAGCATCCCGTTGAGCGCCAACGACAACCGACCGACCTCGGTACGCGGATCGCGTTCGGGCACACGGCGATCCAGCTGGCCCGCGGCGATCGCGGCAGCCGTCTGCTCGACCTCGGACAACGGGCGCAGGCTGCGATGCACCACCGCGTAGCCCGCGATACCGAGCACCAGCAGCACCGCCGCGCCGATGCCGACCTGGGCGTACACGAGCGAGCGCATGGTCGACTTCACGTCGGACAGGTCGATGGCGACGGTCGTGAGCTCGCCGCGCAACCCGCGCACCGTCATCGCACGCCACTGCACGTCGGAGTGGTCGACAGACCCGACCGTCACCGGTTCGGGTCCCACATTGTTGTCGGCCGGTAGCGCGGGTTCGGCCTCGCGGTCGTTGACGGCCATCCAGATGTGCCCGTCCGGGTCCATTCCGCGCACATAGAAGTCCGACGGTGGACGTGCCGGGTTGGGATCGTCCACAGGCGCCGTCGGCAGCCGCCGCGGAACCTGGGCCCAACCGCGGGAGGCATCGAGCAAGGTGTCGTCGACGCGGTTCATCAAGCTGTGATGCATGATCGTGGTGACCGCGATACCGGAGGCCAGCAACCCGCACGCCACCAGCAGCAGGGTGGCCGCAACCAGCCCCACACGAAGCGGGATACCGCGTCTCAGGCGCCTAGTTCCTCCGGCCACACCGCCATTGTCCAGATCAGCGCCATTCATGGCTCTTCGCGCAAGCGCTCATCGTCATCCTCGGCTCTTCGCGCAAGCGCTCATCGTCATCCTCGGCTCTTCGCGCAAGCGCTCATCGCGGTTCCCGCAGGACGTAGCCCACACCCCGCAGCGTATGCAGCAACCGCTTCTCGCCCGTGTCGATCTTGCGGCGCAGGTAGGACACATAGGACTCGACGACGTTCACGTCGCCACCGAAGTCGTAGCGCCACACGTGGTCGAGGATCTTCGGCTTCGACAGCACGGTCCCTGCATTGATGATGAAGTAGCGCAGCAGGGTGAATTCGGTCGGCGACAGGGAGACGGGCTCGCCGGCCTTCCATACCTCGTGGGTGTCCTCGTCGAGCTCGATATCGGCGAACGTGAGCCGGGAGGTGCGCGGCTCCTGAACGCCGGCGCCGGACCGCCGCAGGATCACGCGCAGCCGCGCGACCACCTCTTCGAGACTGAACGGCTTGGTGACGTAGTCGTCGCCGCCGAGGGTCAGGCCTGCGATCTTGTCCTGCAGGGAGTCGCGGGCGGTGAGGAACAGGGCGGGCGCCTCGATGCCGTCGGCGCGGAGCCGGCGCAGCACTCCGAAGCCGTCCATACCCGGCATCATGACGTCGAGGATGATGGCGTCCGGACGCACTTCACGGGCCTTGTCCAAAGCGGCGGGACCGCTGGAGGCGGTGTGCACTTCGAAACCCTGGAACTTCAGGCTGACCGACAGAAGCTCGACGATGTTCGTCTCGTCGTCAACTACCAGCACGCGGGCCTCGGGAACGCTCTCTGGTACGGGCATAGCCATAGAACCTCATGTTTCTCTCTCCAGTTGGAAATGTGCTGCCCGCCAGCTGTGCACTTCCTGTGAGTTTATGCTTGCGCGGTCCATAGACTGGGCAAATGAACCTCGGCAAATCCCTGACCGATCTTGCGTTCGCGCCGGTACGGGTGGGTCTGGCCGTGGCCGACGCCGGTCTCGGGGTGGCCAAGAGCGGTCTCGACATCGCGCAGCGCACCCTGGGCGACGGCCGGGACGTCGGGCGGCAGACCCCGACGTCGTTCGCCTCCATGCTGGGGATGCAGGATGCCGTTGACCGCGCGAACCGGCTGGCCAAGCTCATGGACGAGGACCAGCCACTGGGCCGAGCGCTGGCGCCCGGCGGCCCGATCGACCGACTGTTGCAGCCCGGCGGGGTGATCGACCGGCTGACCGCGCCCGGCGGTGCTCTGGACCGCATGACGCAGGAGGAGAGCGGGCTGATGCGGGCCATCGAGCCCGGAGGCCTCGTCGACCAACTGCTGTCCGAGGAAGGTCTCATCGACCGGCTCTTGGCCGAGGACGGCGTCGCCGACCGACTGTTCGCCGAAGGCGGTGTCGTGGATACCCTGACCGCGCGCAACGGGCCACTCGAGCAACTCGCCGCGGTCGCCGACACCCTGAATCGACTCGCCCCCGGCCTGGAAGCCCTTGAGCCGACGATCGAGGCACTGCGCGAAGCCGTCATCGTATTGAGCCAGGTGGTCAACCCGCTGAGCAACATCGCCGACCGGATCCCGCTACCAGGCCGACGCCTCCGCGGCAGGCCCACCTCCCGGCCGGTGACCTCGCAGCGGATTGTCGACGCCGAGGACTAGTAGGACTGCCCGTCCGCGTACCGCTGCCGACGGTAGTAGCGGCCCTTTCCGCGATTCTTCGCCTTGTAGGTTGGCAGCTGACTGTCGCAGTTGGGGCAGATCAGCCGCAGGTTCTCGCGGCGATCATTGGTCGGGTCGCCGTCGATGTGGTCGATTATCAACTCCAGGGTCAGGCTGTTCCACGAATTCTTGAGGCCGCAAACGGCGCAGCAACCACTTTGTTGCTCGTACAGGTAGTCGCGCACAAAGTGCCCCTGACGAGACTTGCCCCCACTACACACGCCTGTCTCAAGCCAGGCTTGCAGCAGCAATCGACGCTGATATGACTGCTGACATGCGTTGCTGCAGAACACTTTTTGCTGCCGCTTCTGAAGTTCGGCGCCACAACCAAGACAGGTCCTCGACACGTTCTGACGTTATCCGCGAGCACCGACAACATCCTGTTTCGCGGGGCTATAGAATCTGACACGTCCTCGCGGACACGCCTCCTTAGCTCAGTGGTAGAGCGTTCGCCTTGTAAGCGGAATGTCATCGGTTCAATCCCGATAGGAGGCTCCACGAATCGGCTCAAGCCGGTTGTCGGTGGCGCCCCATAACCTGTCGACATGAGAGAGTGCCGCAGTTGCGGTTCGCCACTTCTGAAGCGTAGTCAAAAGGTGTTCTGCAGCAACGCATGCCAAGCATCGGCGCGACGCGCTTCGGGCACACAGCGCTGGCTGGAATCCGGCGAAGCGTGGATCGACGGTCGCCGCAATCACTACATTCGGCAGTACCTGTCCAGCGCTCAATCCGGTTGCTGCGCGATCTGCGCAGGACCCAACGTGTGGCTTGGTACGCCCCTGGCGTTCGTCGTGGACCACATCGATGGCAATCCGTCGAATAATCGGCGCGACAATTTGCGGCTGATTTGCCCCAATTGCGACAGCCAGTTGCCTACCTACAAGAGCCGCAACCGCGGGAAGGGGCGTCACTCCCGGCGACAGCGGTACGCCAACCGACAATCCTTCTGACCTCCGCGGTCCGGCGCGATCTATAACGATCACTGCGGTTGATCAATGACGCTTTGTGGCGACAGAAGGCGGGATCAAGAAACGCCGTGTACCCAAGGCCGCTGAACTTGCACCGTGATGCCTTGCTAGCAAGCCCCACCTAAATGCCGGGACGCGCCGCCTAGAAAAGGCGCTGACCACCGAGGACCTGCGCGTCATCGCAAATCGTCAACCCGGGGCGGCCTTCGATCCCACCGACGGCTCCGCTGAAGCGCAGTTATCGATCGCGCGGGCCCCACTGTCGTTCTTCGACATCCAACCCACCCCCGAATTCTTGGTGACATCACCACAGGCTGGCGGGTCGCCGGCCCGCGGGTCGGTGGAAACCGCACACGGCACGACCGTTCGGGACCGCGCCCACGGGCTCCACGAGGATGATGAAGACAGAGGGCGAGATCGCGAGTGCCCGTGCGGCAGGTCGAGCGGGCATCCCGTTCTCCCTGTCCAACAGGGCATGGTTTCGATTGAAGACCTATCACAGGCTAACCCGCACAGCTGCAACTGTTTTCAGTCCCATATGGCGCGAGATTGCGTCCGTTCGATGACCCTCGTCGGACGGGCCGCCGCCAGCTTCGACACCCCGCCCGTCACGGTCGACGTACCCGTCGCAGGCGCGCGCCTGTGAGACAAGCGGAGCCCATGTCGATCCCGCCGGCACTCGCCTCTGGCACCATCGTCGTCGCCATAGCCCGCAATGGAGGATTTTTGACCGAACCGCTGCCGGTCGCCAACTCGACCGACCCCCGCGCCGTTCGATGTGTTGCCTGAGGTCGTGGCCGGGTGGGTGATCGCACCGAGGGCGGGCGGCGTCTCGCCTCACGCCCACCGTCGCCGCCTGCCCCGCTCTAGCTGCGTTTCCTGTCGTCCAGTTTCAACACCGCCCGGACGCGGCAATACTTGAAGGCAGTCGATACGAACCCCAACCTCGCGAAGGGCGGAATTTTGTCTCAAGCCGTGGAGTCGGACCCTGAAGATCAGGGCAACGAGGCTCCCGAGATCAATTTCGACGAACACCTCCACCCGGCCCGACCTCGATCGCTGCGGTTTCGGCCGCGTGTGCGTACCCCGTTCACCAGGCGCTCGCTGGCCCGCGACGGTTCACCCACCGGCGACAATCCAGCGTATGTGTCCTGGCTGATCAGCCAGTCGATGCTCGCCGATGCCAACGAGATCAGCCAACAGTTCTCCGGTCAGGGCTCGATGTGGCAAAACCCGTACGCAACACCGAGCGCCCGCGGCGCGGTCGAGACCGCCGCGGTGTGGTTTACGGCCTATCCGCTGTCGTTGATCACCCGGTCCAACGAGTCATTCCTCAAGGCCATGGCCGACGCCGACATGTGGAAGGCATTCGCCGAGATCGGCATCGAGGCCGTGCACACCGGACCGGTCAAGCGCGCCGGCGGCATCTCGGGCTGGGAGCTGACCCCGAGCGTGGACGGCCACTTCGACCGCATCAGCACCGAGATCGATCCGGCCTTCGGCACCGAGGACGATTTCCGGCAGATGTGCGGCACGGCCAACTGGTACGGCGGCACGATCATCGACGACATCGTGCCCGGCCACACCGGCAAAGGTGCCGACTTCCGGCTCGCGGAGATGAAGTACGCCGACTATCCCGGCATCTATCACATGGTCGAGATCGACCCCCGCGACTGGGAGCACCTCCCGGACGTGCCCTCCGGCGCGGACTCGGTGAACATCGACGCCGCCACCGAGGAATGGCTCGACAAGGCCGGCTACATCATCGGCAAGCTGCAGCGCGTCATCTTCTACGCCGAAGGCATCAAGGAGACCAACTGGAGCGTGACCCGCCCCGTTGTTGGGATCGACGGTGTGGAGCGGCGGTGGGTGTACCTGCACTACTTCAAGGACGGACAGCCGTCGATCAACTGGCTGGACCCGTCTTTCGCCGGGATGCGCCTGGTCATCGGCGACGCCCTTCATTCGCTGACCGACCTGGGCACCGGTGGCCTGCGCCTGGACGCCAACGGGTTCCTCGGCGCCGAGAAGACCGCGGCCGAAGACAGCACCGCATGGTCGGAGGGCCACCCGCTGTCGGAAGCCGCGAATCACCTCATCGCCAGCATGGTGAGAAAGGTTGGCGGCTTCACCTTCCAGGAGCTCAACCTCACGATCGACGACATCCGTCAGATCGGTGAAGCGGGCGCGGACCTGTCCTACGACTTCATCACCCGTCCTGCGGTCCAGCATGCACTGGCGACCGCCGACACCGAGTTCTTGCGGATGACCTTGCGGACCACGCTGGAGCTCGGCGTCGACCCGGCCTCCCTGGTGCACGCGCTGCAGAATCACGACGAGCTGACCTATGAGCTCGTGCACTGGTCCACCGGCCATCGCGACGACATCTACACCTACAAGGGCGAAGAGGTCACCGGTGAACAGCTCGGGGAGATCGTCCGCACCGAGCTACGCGAGAAGCTGTCCGGTGAAAATGCCCCGTACAACTTGGTTTTCACCACCAATGGCATCGCGTGCACTTCGGCGACGATCATCGCCGCCGTCCTCGGCATCACCGATCTGGACGACATCGTCAACGCCGAACAGATCGACCGGATCCGCCGGGCGCACCTGTTGCTGGCGATGTTCAACGCGCTCCAACCCGGCGTCTTCGCGCTCTCGGGTTGGGATGTCTGCGGGATGCTGACGCTGCCGTCGTCTGAGATCCCGGAATTGCTTCGTGGGGGGGACACTCGCTGGATCCACCGCGCTGCGCATGACCTGATGGGCGTCAACCCCGAGGCGACGCAGTCACCCGCCGGAATGCCCAGGGGTAGAAGCCTTTACGGTTCCATCCCCGATCAACTGGCTGACGACACGAGCTTCTTGCGACAGTTGCAGGCGATCTTGAAGGTCCGCTCCCACTATGGAATCGCCACCAGCCGCCAGATCGACATCCCAGAGGTGTCGCAGCGCGGCATGCTGGTCCTCGTGCACCAGCTCGACGCGGTGAACCAATACCAGCTGACAGTGCTGAACTTCGCCAACGAAGACGTCACGGGCACAGTCAGGTCCGAAAAGCTGCCGCCGGGAAGCGAAGTGTCCGACATGTTTTCGGGTAAGGCGCTGGCCACTGTAGACGACCTGCACAGCTTCAGCGTCGAGCTGTCCGCTCACCACGGACTGTCACTTCTGGTCGAAGCCCCGGTGGACGAGCCCTCGCAGGACTGACCAGCAAGCAGCGCGAGCGCGCGGCCTCGCGAGTCATCTACTATGTAGATACGTAGATCGCGCCTCGACGATTCAGCTGGGAGAAGCCGTGACGACCCCCCGCCGCAGCCGGCTGGCAATCCTCTTCGGTGTCGTGTCGGTCAGCCTGCTCGTAGCCACACAGAGTGGTTCGCCCGCCAAAGAGCAAAAGGCGGCGACCATCGCCGCGTCCGCGGAATCCGTTGCCGCGCCGCCAGAACCTGCGAGGCTGACGATTCGCACCGAAGGCGACGAGCACGGCGTCAGTCCTGTCGGTTCCGTCCGGGTGACAGCGGCCTCCGGAACACTCACCGACGTCCGTATGACCAACGAACTCGGCAGGCAGGTGAGGGGATCAATGGGTCCCGACGGGAGGGAGTGGACGCCCGCCGAACCTCTCGGCTACGGCCGCACCTACACGTTGCACGCGACCGGTGTCGGCACGGATTCGACAGTGGCGAGCGAGATTTCTCGCTTCAGCACCGTGACGCCGACCAACCAGACCCGAGTGTCGCTGTACGGGACCTCGGGCGCCGAACTCGCAGACGGGGCGACCTACGGCGTCGGCATGGTGGTCGTCGCACGCTTCGACCAGGACATCCCCGACCGGGCGGCGGCCGAGCGGCAGCTGAAGGTCACCACGACACCTCAAGTAGAGGGGTCCTGGTACTGGGTCAACGACCGCAAGGCGCACTGGCGCCCGCGCGAGTATTACCCACCGGGCACTCAGGTCACCGTCGATGCCGGCATCTACGGCGCTGATCTGGGCGACGGCCTCTACGGCCGGGAGGACAACCGGGTCAGCTTCCGCATCGGCGACTCCCGCGTGGCGATCGCCGACGATGCCACCAAGCAGGTCCGCGTCTACCTCAACGGCGAGCTGATCCGCACGATGCCGACGTCGATGGGCCGGGGCGGCACAGAAACGGTGAACGGCAAGACGATCGCGTTCTGGACCCAGCCGGGCACCTATACGGTGATGGAGAAAGAGAAGTCGGTGGTCATGGACTCGTCCACCTACGGCCTGCCGGTCGGCGCGAGCTCCGGCTATCGGCTCACCGTCGCCAACGCCGTGCGCATCAGCCCAGACGGCATCTACCTGCACGAGCTCGCATCCACGGTGTGGGCGCAGGGCAACACCAACGTTTCGGCCGGGTGTCTGAACCTGAGCCCCGAACACGCGAAGTGGTATTTCGACTTCGCGCAGCCCGGCGATGTCGTCGAGGTCCGCAACACCGGCGGAGAACCGCTGCAGCAGTGGCAGAACGGCGACTGGTCGCTCACCTGGGATCAATGGACTCAGGGCAGCGCGCTGCGCAGTTAGTTAAGGTCAGACGGTGCAGCAGCGAGGTTTCGGCGACTTGGAGGCCGTGGTCATGGACCGCCTGTGGTCCAGCGATCACGAGGTCACCGTGCGCGAACTCTTCGAAGAGCTGACCGCAGAACGCGAAATCGCTTACACGACGGTGATGTCCACCATGGACAACCTGTACCGCAAAGGCTGGCTTGAGCGCAGGCGCGTCGGGAAGGCGTACAGCTACTGGCCGACGATGACGCGCGAGGAGCGGTCGGCGAACCTGATGCGCGACGCGTTCCATTCCGGCGGCGACGCCGACCTCGTCCTCAACTTCTTCCTCGAGCAGATGGACGACGACGAATCCGATCGTCTGCGCGCAGCGTTACGCAGGGTGTCGCGACGCTCCCCCGCCTCATGATCGCCGCGATCTGCCTGCTGGCCTACGCCGCGGCACTGGCCTGGCTGGCTCCGCCCCTGCTGTCGCGCGTCACCTGCGGCGGGCGCAGCCCGAAACTTGCGGTGACCGTGTGGCTGACGGCGATCGCGGTGGCAGTCTCGGCGTGGATCGCGGGAACCATCGGCATCCTGCGGGAATTGGTCGGATCTCACTCCGTCGACCCGATGCGCTACTGCACCGAGGCGATCCTGGCCCTTCACGATCTCGGATGGGGTGGCGACATCGCGCTCGGCGCAGCAGGTTTCGCGGCCGTTGCAGCTTCGCTCGTGACCGTCAAGAGGATCGCGGCGACGCTGCAACGGTTTTGGCGCCGCAGCCAGAGCCATGCGCATGAAGCACGCCTCATCGGCGCCCCGACCGGGCGGCCCGGCGTAATTCTCGTGCACACCGACCACGCGGCCGCCTACTGCGTCGCGGGCAAGCCCGACGCGATCGTCGTCACCAGCAGCGCAGTGCAGCGGCTGACCGAACCCGAACTCGCGGCCGTCCTGGCTCACGAGCAAGCCCATCTGAACGGTCGTCATCCTCAGCTGATGATGCTGCTGCGCGCGTTGGCGACCTCGCTTCCTCGGCTTCCACTGTTCGCGTCGGCGGTGACCGAGGTGGGGCGCCTCGTGGAGATGAACGCCGACGACGTCTCCGCGCGCCGGCACGGCCGCGATGCTCTGCTTACCGGACTGGTGACGCTCGCAGGCCCGCTGCCGGACGGCGGGACGGCGCTGGCCGCCGCGGGTACCGCCGTTCTGGCGCGCGCAGAGCGGCTCGCAGCACCTGCCATGCGACGCGCACTACTGGGTGAACGGCTCGTCTTGATGACGGCGCACGCCACCCTGGTGGCGGCACCCTTGCTGATCGCGTTCGTCTGTCATCACTGAGGCCGCGCCCCTGCCGTCGCAAACTAAGCTGTCAAGGCCTCCCGCCGATCGCGAGGTGGCCCCATGTCGCAGGAGAGGCCTTCGCCGGGAGCCCGAACCCGAGGTGTGTCCCCATCGTGTGCAACGTCCAGTAGTCCGGACGCCGTTCGCCGCCGGATAACCCGACACGAGCATTGCCCAGCAGATCGGGACTGCCGGTAATGCACTGGCGAGCCCGCGTCGATGAGCGTCAATCTGTTTGCTGCACGCCGTTGCCGCGCTGGACACAGTGCCGAATCTGCATGGTCACGGTAACGAAACGAAAGCTGTCGCGATTTAACCTTTTGCTCGCTGCCCACTCCCCGATGCGTTTCAATAGACCGGGACGGGCGGGGGCCGATACGAGCTGGATTGAAGGGGTTTCATGGGTACCGCAGCGTACGTCGGCCGGATCGGCGGACTAGCCGTCGCGTTGGGCGTCGGATCAGCAGTATTTGCAGGCCACGGCGTGGCGTGGGCCGACGACACCGATTCGTCGGCGTCGTCGAGCTCATCATCAGCAACCTCGCAGAGCGATTCCACCGACGACGAGAAGCGCACCACCAAGGCGGACAGAGCTGCGGCCGCCGAGGCCGATTCCGATTCCGATGAGACCGACACCGACACCGACACCGACCACGCGGTCGAGGACGGCGACGACACCGGAGACGACACGGGCGAGGATGCCGCCGACGTCGACGCAACCGACCCGCAGGACGAGAGCGAGTCCGAGAACGGCTCCGATTCGGCGATTGAGCACGAGCCGGAGCCCGGTGCCGAGACCGAAGCGGCGCACGACCCCGATGTGCAGCCGGAAACCAAGCCGGTCGTCGCGGAGATCGACGATCCCGTGAAGGTCAAGACCACGAAGGCGACCGCCAAGGCCGACGACCCGGGCGTTCCCCCGCAGGACACCGAGAAGATCACGGTGACAACCGAAGCATCCGCGCCGTCAGCACCGAGCACGACAACGGCGTCCACGGCCCTGACGTCCGGGCAGGACGACGAGGCGACCGACACCGCGACGAAGCCGAGTCTCATCACGGCGATCGTCAACGTCGTCACCAGCATGCTCGACTGGGCGCACGAAAAGGCCGACCCGCAGCCCGGTGACGGTCCGCAACCGCCGTTCCTGTGGGCTCTGATGTCGTTCGCTCGCCGTGAGCTCGACAACCTCTTCGCAGCACGCACCACGAACGCCCCGCGCAGCGCAGCCGTCGCGCCGACGAGCCTCGCGCTGTCCGATTCAGCGACCGCCGCGGTGACCACCGCAGCCATCTCGCCCTGGATCAACTCGCAAGTCAGCCCGTCGACGAAGTTCATCGATTGGTTGACGGGCCCGTGGGCGAACATCCCGGGCCGATTCAATATCTACGGCACCGACCTCGGCATCATGTGGGACAACGGCATGGTCGACGATCCAGCGACCCCGAACATCGACGAGCGCCAGATTCTGATCGCCGTCGGTGACAGTTTCGGCCTCCCGGGCATGCAGGGCAGGCACATCTACAACACGCTGTTCCGCAGCAACGATCACGATCTCTCCGATGGGATAACCATCAGGAACGGAGAGTGGTTCAACGGCAACATGTTCGGCGGCGCACCGCTGGACGGCCCCACCCAGGCCCGCCCCATCATCAACCGGCCCTCGTGGCTGCCGGGATCGGTGACCCTCATTCCGACCGCGGGCGTCTCAGTCGTGACACCCGACGATCCGCTCGCCAAGTTCGGGGTCACCCAGTACGTCAGCTTCATGTCGGTGAGCAGGTGGGGTCAGTCCGGACGGTGGACCACCAACTACTCGGCGATCGCGTACTCCTACGACAACGGCGAGAACTTCAAGGTCGCGCCTGAAAGCGTGCGCTACAACTCGTTCCTGAGCGGCAATCGCAACTTCCAGCAGTCGGCCTTCGTCAAGGGCGACGATGGCTACGTCTACGTCTACGGCACCCCCAACGGACGTCAGGGCGCGGCCTACCTGGCCCGCGTCACCGAGGACAACATCCTCGACGTCTCGAAGTACGAGTACTACAAGAAGGCATCGAAGGGCTGGTTCGGCAGCAGCACCCCGGCCCGCTGGGTCAAGGGCAGCCCGTCCTCGGCCTCGGCCATCATCGGTAAGTCCGGCGGGTTATTCGGATTCACCAAGCCCGGCTATACCGTCAGCGAAATGTCGGTCCAGTACAACGAATACCTGAAGAAGTACGTCGTGCTGTACGGCGATCAGGCCAACCGCATCGTCATGCGCACGTCGGACACCCCTGAGGGACTGTGGTCGGATGCGACGGTGCTGATGAACCAGCAGACGGGCGGAATCTACGCCCCGATGTTGCACCCGTGGTCACCGTCGACCGAGGGGGTGGGTTCGAAGCTGTACTGGAACCTGTCGCTCTGGTCGGAGTACAACATCATGCTGATGGAGACCGACCTCTCAAAGCTCTAGTCCCCGAACGAGATCGTCGTCTCCGAGCAACCGGTCGCCATGCGTCCTGGCGGGAACGTCGCGGGGTCGGCTCCTCGGATGACGGTCTGCCGGTAGTACGCGCGGGTGCGGTCGGCGGCGCATTCGAAGTTCGCGTTGAGCACCTCGAAGGTCGCGGGGTCGGCATCCGGGATCGGCTTGCCCATCCAGTAGGCCCGCCTCTTGTCGGCGGCATACGGACCTTCGAGGGGACCGAAGGTGGCGGCCTCGGCGCCGGGGATCTGTGCGTCGAAGTAGAACACCGTCGCGTCGTCTCGGGAGTGTGCGCCCTCCAGTACCCGGAATGTTGCGGGCGAAGCGCCCGCGATCACGCGGCCGTTGACGAACACCTCTTCGCTGTCCCTGGCGAACAGATAGCGGTCCTCGTCGATGATGATCACGAAATTCGCTGCGTCACGGGATAATACGGAGCCGTCGGCCCAGTACACGTTGACGCTGTCCCGGGACAGGCCGCTGCCGAGGAACGCGAAGTTCGCAGGATCCTCACTGATCGCCTGATCGTGCTGATACACATGGCCCCGGTCCTTGGAGAATCCTTGACGATCCAACAGCTCGAACGAGCCGGCGTCGGCCCCGTCGAGCGGATGCCCGTTGATGTACACCCGTGCGCGATCGCGGGCATACGTGCGGTCGAACACCTGGAGCGTCGAGGAATCCGCGCCATCTACGCGAAAAGCGTTGCCAGGAAACGCATTCAGATAGTACACCGTGCCGTTTCGGACATGGTATCCTGCTGCGTCCACAAGCGAGCTCGGTTCGTCGTCGCTGCTGCATCCCGCCAACAGCGCAAGCATCGCTGCAAAGACCGAAGCAACGGCCGTTGCGAGGAGTCTGCGCATAGGACCATCGAAGCATCTAGTCGACAGGGACATCGAGAATCGGACGATCCACCGCCGCGCCCGGACCGTCGAAGTGCCACCACTCGCCGTCGTAGACGGTGAAACCACCGGCGGTCATGGCATTCCGAAGTCGGGCCCGGTTCGACTGCGCGACCGCGCTCACTCCGTCGGCGGCGTAAGCGAGGCTAAGTTCGGTGAAGTCGTCGAAGCCGGTGCCCATGTCCACCAGACCATCGGCACCCGCGAGCGTGACATCCACCGATCGTCCCGCGACGTGGCTACGGGCGAACTCCCCGGGGCGCGCAACCCACGCCGGGTTGGGCACCGCTTCGAACATCCGCACCTGCACCGCATGCGGCCGGTAGCAGTCCCAGAAGACGAGCCGTTCTCCGCCCGCGCGCAACAAATTCGCCGCCGTCTCCAGGCCCGGCGCCAGCGACTCGTGCACCATGCACCGGGCACCGGCCGGATACAGCGGCACCCCGACGAAGTTATCCGCCGTCGCGTACCGCAGGTCGATCACCGCGTCGGGGACGACGCTGCGCACATCCACGAATCCCGCCGCCAGGGCCGCGTCGGACACCGGCGGCACCGGCGCCGCCGCCCCGGTTGCAGACGGTCCCGCCGCGGCGACAACGGCCAGGGCGCCAATGATCAAGTAACGCAGCGCGAAAACGCTCATCCTGAGAACTGTAGAGGTCCTCGGCCCCCGGACCGTGACTTCTGCGGGCATACACTGCGGTCGTGCGCGACGTCCTGGATGAGTTGCTGCGGGTCTGGCAGGCCGGCGGCACCGCCGGGCTGTCCACCGTGGTGCGCACGATGAAATCCGCTCCCCGTCCTCCCGGCGCGGCGATGGTGGTGTCCCCGGACGGCACCGTCGCCGGTTCGGTGTCAGGCGGGTGCGTCGAGGGCGCGGTCTACGAGACGGCCAACGAGGTCGTCGCCAGCGGGACTCCCGAGCTGCAGCGCTACGGCGTCACCGATGACGACGCGTTCGCCGTAGGCCTGACCTGTGGCGGCATCATCGACATCTTCACCGAACCGGTGTCGCGCAATACCTTTCCGGAGTTGCAGAACGTCGCCGAGGACATCGCCGCGCACCGCCCGGTCGCGATCGCCACGGTCATCGAGCATCCCGACCCGAGCCGCATCGGCAAGCGGTTGATCGTCGGCAGGCAATCACGACATGGCTCGGTGGGTTCTCCGCGTGCCGACGACGCCGTGGGCGACGACGCACGCGGACTTCTGCTCGCGGGCACGTCGGCCGTGCTGACCTACGGACCCGACGGCCAGCGCCAGGAAGCCGGGATGGAGGTCTTTGTCTCAAGCCAAGCTCCGCGGCCACGCATGCTGGTGTTCGGCGCCATCGACTTCGCATCAGCACTTGCGCGGCAGGCAGCGTTCCTGGGCTACCGGGTGACCGTCTGCGATGCCCGGCCGGTCTTTGCCACCGCCGCGCGCTTTCCCGACGCCGAAGAGGTCGTCGTCGAGTGGCCGAACCGCTATCTGGCCAATCAGGTCGAGGAAGGCGCCATCGACTCGCGCACCGCGATCTGCGTGCTAACCCACGACCCGAAATTCGATGTGCCCGTCCTGGAGGTCGCCTTGCGCCTATCCGAGGTGGGCTACATCGGGGTGATGGGTTCGCGACGCACCCACGACGACCGGATGAGGCGGCTACGGGAAGCAGGCCTGACCGACGACGAGATGGCCCGGCTGGCAAGCCCGATCGGCCTGGATCTGGGGGCCAGGACGCCCGAGGAGACGGCCGTGTCCATCGCCGCGGAGATCATCGCGCGCCGCTGGGACGGAAGCGGGCGGCCTCTCACCGAGACCGTAGGGCGGATCCACCACGAGGCGTGAGGCCCGCTGGTGAGACAAAGCCTATGGAAATGTCGCTCTCGAATGCGATAACGTCACTCTTCGAAGCCTGAGGAGTGTGATCGCACGTGCCCGACACCGTGGTTGAAGCCGCCGACGCCGTCACGACCCGCTACGCCGGCCAACGCGTCCCCCGAGTGGAAGACAGCCGCTTACTCACAGGTCACGGCCGGTTCGTCGACGACATCACCCGTCCGGGAATGCTGCACGCGTGCTTCGTGCGCAGTCCGTTCGCTCGCGCCACCGTCAAGGGGATCGACGCGTCGGCAGCACTCGCCCTCCCGGGCGTGCACGCGGTGTTCACTGCCTCCGATCTCAACCCCGACGTACGCGAGGCCTGGCATGCGGTCGCCGGTAAGGACGTCCCCGACACTCCGCGCCCGCCGCTGGCCGAAGGCGAGGTCAAGTTCGTGGGCGACCCCGTCGCCCTGGTCGTCGCCGACAGTCGCTACGTTGCCGAGGACGCCGTCGACCTCGTCGAAGTCGACTACGAACCGCTTCCCGCCATCGCCGACTTCCGCCAAGCCATCGGCGGCGCGGACGTCGGCGCTCCCGTCGTGCATGAGGCCTACCCCGACAACGTCGCGGGCGGAATGGGCGGTATGCCGCCCGACGAGGAACTTTTCGCCACCGCCCCGTACGTCGTCGAGGAACGCATCTATCAGCAGATGTATGTCCCGGTGCCGATGGAGACACGCGGGATGGTCGTCGAGTGGACGCCGACGACATCGGAGCTGACGGTATGGGCGTCCACCCAGACGCCGCACGAGTTGCGGGCCTTCGCCGCACGGCTGCTCGGCATCCCGGCCCAGGGCGTCCGGGTCATCATGCGCGACACCGGTGGGGCGTTCGGTCAAAAGGTGGTGCCCATGCGGGAGGACATATGCATCCTGCTGGCGGCGCGCAAGGTTCCCGGCCCGCTCAAGTGGATCGAGGATCGCCGCGAGAACCTGATGTCGGCCGGACAATCCCGCCACGTCGACGGCAAGGTTCGGATGGCGTTCGACTCCGACGGCAAGATCCTGGCCGCCGACATCGACTTCCTCCAGGACGTCGGCTCCTACCCAACTCCGTACCCCGTGCTCACCACCGCGGCCATCGGCATGTTCTTCCCCGGCCCCTACCGCGTGCCCAAGGCCAGCTTCAACTACAAGACCGTCTTCTCCAACACCCCCGGTCTGCATGCTTATCGCGGTCCGTGGCAGTACGAAACCCTGACCAGGGAAATGCTTCTCGACTGCGCCGCCCGCAAGATCGGCATGGATCCCGTCGAGCTGCGACGCATCAACATCCTGCGGGGCGACGAGATGCCGTTCTTCAACCCGAACGGCATGCCGTACGACAACTGCGCTCCCGCAGACACTTTCGAGCAGGCAGTGAAGATCCTCGACCACGAGGGCTTCCGCAAGGAGCAGGCCGAGGCGCTGGCCGAGGGCCGCTACATCGGCCTCGGTTTCTCGGCCTACATCGAGCCCACCGGCGCGGCGACAGGCAATCTCGCCACCGAGGGCGCGACCGTCCGGATGGAGTCGACCGGCAAGATCAATGTGTACGTCAACGGCGGCTCGGCCGGGAACAGCATCGAGACCACGGTCGTGCAGCTCACCGCGGATGCGTTGGGCGCCAACATCGACGACGTGTCGACCATTCAGGGTGACACCGCGGTCACCCCGTACGGTGCGGGCACGCAGGGCAGCCGCAGCGGGCCGATGACCGCGGGTGCCGTCAACGAGGCAGGGTCGATCCTGCGCAAGCAGATCCTCACCATCGCCGCGCAGCTCCTCGGCGTCGAGGCCGACGACATCGAGCTGGCCGATTCGCGCGCCACCGTCCGCAGCGACCCGGACCGCAGCGTCAGCTTCGCCGACGTCGCCTACCGGTCCTACTACGACCCCGGGCAGCTCGCCGGTGTCAACCCGACGCTGGAGGCTACCGCCCGGTTCAACTCACAGGCGATGATCCACTGGGCCAACGCAACCCACGTCTGCACGTGCGAAGTCGACATCGAGACCGGCCACGTGACACTGACCCGATACATCGTCAGCGAGGATGTCGGCCCGATGATCAACCCGAACGTCGTGGAGGGCCAGGTCGCCGGCGGCACCGTCCAGGGCATCGGCGGCGCGATACTGGAGAAACTCTCCTACGACGAGGCGGGAAACCCGGTGGCATCGACATTCGTCGACTACCTGCTGCCGACCGCCACCGAGGTGCCGCCCATCGAGTTCGGCCACGTCGAGATCCCCGGGCCCGGCGTCGGCGGATACAAGGGCGCAGGCGAGGGCGGAGCGATCGGCTCACCGCCCGCAGTGATCAACGCGATCAACGACGCCCTGGCTCCCCTCGGCGTCACACTGACCCAATTGCCGGCCACGCCGGCGACAATCGTCGAGCTCATCGAAGCCGGAAAGGACCACTGACCGTGGAACTGAACAACGAATTCCGGGTCGCGGTGCCCACCGCGAAAGTCTGGGATGTCTTCACCGACGTCGAGCGGGTGGCGCCCTGCCTGCCGGGAGCCTCCCTGCTGTCTGTCGAGGGCGACACCTTCAACGGGGCGGTCAAGGTCAAGGTCGGCCCGATCACGGTGTCCTATAAGGGAGTTGCCACCTACAAGGAGAAGGACGCTGCTGAACAGCGGATCGTGCTGCGGGCCGAGGGCAAGGAGACCCGCGGCAACGGCACCGCGGCGGCGACCGTGACCGCACAGCTCACCGACGAAGGGGGCTCAACCCACGTCGACATCACGACCGACCTGGCGATCTCCGGCAAGGCTGCCCAGTTCGGGCGCGGGGTGCTGGCCGACGTCTCGGGCAATCTCATCGCGCAGTTCGCCCGGAGCCTGGAAGCAGAGCTGCTCGGCGGCACGCCACCGGCAACCACCCAGGCGCCGACCACCGAAACAGCCACCGCCGCAGCCCAACCGGCCGCGGATTCCGTCGACCTCGTGAAGGTCGTCGCCCTGCCGCTGGCCAAGCGGTTCGCCCCGGCGATCGCCGCGGCGGCTGCGGCGGGGGTGATCGGCTTCCTGATCGGCAGAAGGCGACGCAAAACGCCCGCTGCCATGCTCGCCGACGATCTCCAGGCCGTCCTCGCCCGGCTGTTGTCATGAAGGCCGCGCCGTTCGCCTACCACCGCCCCGAGTCCGTCGCGGACGCGGTAGCGCTGCTCCGCGAGTATGGAGACGAGGCGAAGATCCTCGCCGGCGGCCAGAGCCTGGTTCCCATGCTGGCGATGCGATTGACGCATTTCGAAAACCTGATCGACATCTCCCGAATCGAGGAGGTGCGCAACATCGAACTCCGTGACGGTGCCGTGTGGATCGGTGCGGGCACGCCTCACGCGTTCGTCGGAATGGACGACGAAGTCGCCGAATCGGTTCCGCTGCTGACGCTGTCCACCCCGCACATCGGCCACTTCCAGATCCGCACGAGGGGCACGCTCGGTGGGGCCATCGCACACGCCGACCCAGCAGCCGAATACGCCGCTGTCGCAGTCGCTCTCGACGCGGAGATCGAAGCGACGTCCGCACGCGGGACCCGCAGAATCCCCGCCGCGGACTTCTTCACAGGGCTGTGGGAGACATCCCTTGCGGCCGACGAGGTCCTCACGGCCGTCGCCTTTCCCGTGTGGTCGGGACGGTGCGGCTTCTCGGTGCACGAGTTCGCGAGCCGTCACGGTGATTTCGCGATCGCGGGAGCGACGCTGGGGGTGGAACTCGACGATGACGACACGGTGCTCCGCTGCGGGATCGGATTGCTCGGCATGGGGTCCACGCCCGTGCGCGGCACGCCGGCCGAGTCCGCGATCGTGGGCAGGCCCGTCGGTGACATCTCGGCCGAGGAGCTCGGCAAGCTGGCGGTCTCGGAACTCGAAGACGTCCCCGCCGACCTGCAGGGGTCGGCGGCCTACCGATCGAAAGTCTGCGCCACGATGGTCGCGCGGGCATGGACCGAGGCAACCACCGCGGCTGTCGAAACGAGGGAGGCAATCCATGCATGAGATCCCCGTCGAGGTCTCGGTCAACGGCCGGCGGCACTCGGCTACCGTCGAGCCGCGGCTCACGCTGGCCGACTACCTGCGGGAGAAGTGCGGCCTTACCGGCACTCATCTGGGGTGTGAGCACGGCGCATGCGGCGCCTGCACCGTGTTGCTCGACGGTCAGGCGGTGCGTTCGTGCCTGGTCTTCGCTGTCCAGGTCGACGGTCAGGAGGTCACCACCGTCGAGGGGATCGCCGACGACAACGGTGGACTCTCCCCCGTCCAGGCCGCGATGCGGGAATGCCATGGCCTCCAATGTGGTTTCTGCACACCGGGATTCGTCACCAGCATCACCGCGCTCCTGCGGGAGAATCCCACACCGACCGACGAGGAGATCCGCGAGGGCCTGTCCGGCAACTTCTGCCGATGCACCGGCTACCAGGGCATCGTGAACGCAGTGAAGCGCGCGGCCGAAATGACAAGCTGACTCTCGCCGGCGCCGAGTGTGCGCCAGTGGCGCGAAACTGGCCTCCTGGCCGCCGTCACCGCACGCTCGCCGCTCCACCATGAGGCATCGTGGACGTCATGCGAATCGGGTTCATCGGCCTCGGCAATATGGGTTCCGGCATGGCCGCCAATCTGCTTTCCGCCGGCCACGACGTCGGCGTGTTCAACCGGTCCCCCGGCAAGGCGGCCGCGCTCACCGAGCGGGGGGCCATCGCTGCGCCGACGATCGCCGCGGTCTGCGACGCCGAGGTCGTCGTGACCATGCTCGCCGACGACACTGCCGTCGAAGCGGTGACATTCGGTGCGGGGGGAATCATCGAATCCCTGGCAGCCGGCGCCGTCCACGTATCGGCCAGCACGATCAGCGTCGCGCTGGCCGAACGCCTCACCGCGGCACATGCCGACGCCGCCCAGGCATTCGTCTCCGCGCCTGTATTCGGTAGGCCGGAAGCCGCAGCCGCAGCCAAACTGTTCGTCGTCGCAGCCGGACCTGCCGATCAGATCACGTCCCTGCAACCGGTGTTCGAGGCCCTCGGTCAGCGCACGTTCGCGGTGTCCGACGAACCCAAGATCGCCAATCTGGTGAAGCTGTCAGGCAACTTCCTGATTGCGTCGGTGATCGAATCACTCGGCGAGGCAATGGCGCTGGTCGGCAAGGCCGGCATGGACAAGCAGGCCTTCCTGGAATTGCTGACGTCCACGCTGTTCGACGCGCCCGCTTACCAGGTCTACGGCGGCCTACTTGCCGACGAACAGTTCGAGCCCGCCGGTTTTGCGGCACACCTCGGATTGAAGGACGCCCGGCTCATGCTCGCGGCCGGCGAGCAGCTCGAGGTGCCCCTCCCGATCGCCAGCCTGATTCGCGATCGGTTCCTGACGCTGCTTGCCGGGGGTGGCCGCGACCTCGACTGGGCTGCGCTCGGCGCAGTCGCGACGTGGGAGGCCGGCGGTCCAAAGCCCGGCACCTAATCCGCCGAAACTGCATTCCGCGTTGAGTTTCCGCACGAATCGCCGCGCGGAATGCAGTTTCGGCAGCTATTTCGCGACGACGCCGCGCAGTCCGTCGGCGCCGAACAGCGGCTCGAGCATCTGAGACAGGTCGGGTCCGCGCCGCAGGCCGTGCCCGCCGTCGACGTTGATGACTTGACCGGTGATGAAGCTTGCTGCGTCACTGAGGAGGAACACCGCGAGGTTGGCGATGTCTTCGACCTCGCCGACGCGCGGCAGCGGAGTGCACGAGGCGTAGTCCTCGCTCAGCGCGGGGGTGTCGATGATCGGCGCCACCATGTCGGTCTTGGTCAGTCCCGGGCGGATGCCGTTGACCCGCACCCAGGACGGGCCCAACTCGTCGGCAGCGACCATCATCAGGTGATCCAACGCAGCCTTGCTCGGCCCGTACGCGCCGAACCAGCGGTGGGTGTTGCTCGACGCGATCGAGGAAATGCCGATGAACGATCCGCCGCCGCCTCGCACCATCTCGCGCGCGGAGTGCTTGAGCACATACATGGTGCCGTTGATGTTGAGGTCGACCGTGTTGCGCCATGCGGCGGAGTCGATCTGGGTCAGTGGGCCGATCGTCTCCGAGCCGCCTGCGCTGTGTACGACGCCGTCGAGCTTGCCGTGCCAAGCCGTCGCGGCCTCGACGAGGCGCATCGCCTGATCCTCGTCGGTCACGTCGGCGGGCTCGTAGATGACATCGCCCGCACCCTCACCGGCAGCGGCTTTGATCTCCTCGGCGGCGGCCGCGAGCTTGTCGGCATTGCGGCCCGCCAGCACCGCATTGCCTCCGGACGCGACGACCGCGGCGGCGACACCTTTCCCGATCCCACTGCCACCGCCGGTGATCAGATAGGTGCGATCAGCCAACGACAGCAGCATGGGTACTCCTCGATAGCCCGACTAACTAGAACAGGTTCCAGTTATACGTCACGGTTCGTCGCGGCGGGAGAGCTTTGGTGCGCCCAATGTGCGCCAATCCGGCACGTTCGGCGGCAGGCCCACGGGGTAGCGGTTCTCGTTGTGGGCGGCCCAGTGGGCGTGTCCGAGCTCGTGGATGTGGAACGCGTGCCGCAGCGCCTCGGTGAACCCCATCGCGTCACTGGCCGCGTTCACCGAATCCTTGACCAGAAGCGCCGCCATCGTCGGGCGCTCGGCGATCCTGCGCGCGAACTCCAGCGTCTTGTCCTCCAGCTCGGCGCGCGGGAAGACCTTCGACACCATGCCGAGCCGATAGGCCTCGTCGACGTCGAGTGCGTCGCCGGTGAGTAGCAGCTCCTTGGCCTTGCGGGCCCCGAACTCCCAGGGATGGGCGTAGTACTCGACACCCGGCATGCCCATCCGCACCGCGACGACGTCGCTGAATCTGGCGTCGTCGGACGCGACGATCAGGTCGCAGGCCCAGATCAGCATCAGTGCCGCCGAGATGGCGTTGCCCTGGACTTGGGCGATGGTGATCTTGCGCAGGTCGCGCCACCGGCTCGTGTTGTTGAAGAAGTAATGCCACTCCTGCAGGTACGTCCGCTCGGCCACGGCGTCCCTGGTGGCGCCGTTGAACGTGAAGGTCGGATGCTGGTTCGGTCCCGGCGCCCGCTCGGCCAGCGCCTGCTCGGACCCGAGATCGTGGCCCGCCGAGAAATTCTTGCCTCGCGCAGCCAGGATGACCACCCGCACCTCGTCGTCAGCCTCTGCCCGTCCGAACGCCTCGTCGAGCTGCACCAGCAGCGTTCGCGACTGCGCATTCTGCGCGTCCGGCCGATTCAGCCAGATCCGCGCGATGCGGCCTTCGTCGAGCGTCTCGTACGTCACCTGATCCTGGTCAGCCACACGTTGCACACTACGGCGAAAGTGTCACGCCCCCGAACAGGGGCCCTGCACCGACCTGGGAGTTGGCTACAGAGTTGGCTAAGGTTGCTCTATGCCCGCCAAACCTGACCCAGCTGAGATCGGTGACGTCGAACCGATCGCCGACGTCACCGAGCGACAGGCCCGCCGCGTCGTCGCCGCCTACGCCAACGACGCCGACGAGTGCCGCGTGTTCCTGTCGATGCTCGGCATCGGACCTGCGAAGCTCGCCGACGCGTAATGGCATCCGAGAGCGGTCCCGAGGTCCGCTCCGGGCAGTCTGCTCCGCCTTCGGCTTCGGCCGACTTCGTGGTTGTCGCCAACCGGCTACCCATCGACCGGGTGAAACTGCCCGACGGCACCACCGAGTGGAAGCGCAGCCCCGGCGGTCTCGTCACCGCTTTGGAGCCGCTGCTGCGACGCAGGCACGGCGCATGGATCGGGTGGCCCGGCGTTCCCGAGGAAGCCGACGATCCCGACGCCTCTGACGAGCCCATCGAGCAGGACGGGATGACGCTCGTACCGGTGCGCCTGTCGACCAAGGACGTCGCCGAGTACTACGAGGGCTTTTCCAACGCCACACTGTGGCCGCTCTATCACGATGTCATCGTCAAGCCGATCTACCACCGAGAGTGGTGGGATCGCTACGTCGACGTCAACCGTCGCTTCGCCGAGGCCACCGCGCAGACAGCCGCCGAGGGCGCCACCGTGTGGGTGCAGGACTATCAGCTGCAACTGGTCCCCAAGATGCTGCGGATGCTGCGGCCCGACCTGACCATCGGCTTCTTCCTGCACATCCCGTTCCCCCCGGTCGAGCTGTTCATGCAGATGCCGTGGCGCACCGAGATCACCGAAGGCCTCCTCGGCGCCGACCTGGTCGGTTTCCACCTGCCCGGTGGTGCGCAGAACTTCCTGATCCTGTCGCGCAGACTCGTCGGCGCGACCACATCCCGCGGCAACGTCGGTGTCCGGTCGCGGTTCGGCGAGGTGCAGTTCGGCTTCCGCACCGTCAAGGTTGGCGCGTTCCCGATCTCCATCGACTCCGACGAACTCGACCAGCAGGCCCGTAGCCGGGCAATTCGCCAGCGCGCCAAAGAGATCCGGGCCGAGCTTGGCAACCCGCGCAAGATCCTGCTCGGCGTCGACCGCCTCGACTACACCAAAGGCATCGACGTACGGCTGCGTGCGTTCTCCGAACTCCTCGAGGAAGGCCGCATCGACCCCAACGACACCGTTCTCGTTCAGCTGGCCACCCCGAGCCGGGAACGTGTCGAGAGCTATATCGCCATGCGCGAGGACATCGAGCGTCAGGTGGGCCACGTCAACGGCGAATTCGGCGAGGTCGGCCATCCAGTCTTGCACTACCTGCACCGGCCCATCCCGCGAGAGGACCTCGTCGCCTTCTTCGTCGCGGCCGACGTCATGCTCGTGACTCCGTTGCGCGACGGCATGAACCTGGTGGCCAAGGAGTACGTGGCCTGCCGCAGCGACCTGGGCGGCGCCCTGGTACTCAGCGAATTCACCGGGGCCGCAGCGGAATTGCGACAGGCATATCTGACAAATCCCCACCACCTCGAAGGTGTGAAGGATGCCATCGAGGCGGCACTCAACCAGTCACCGGAAGACGGCAGGCGACGGATGCGCGCGATGCGCCGCCAAGTGCTGGCCCATGACGTGGACCGTTGGGCCCGCTCATTTCTCGACGCGTTGGCCAACAAACCCCAGCAGCCTGAACCCGATCTCAGATCGGAGTGATGTAGCTGATCAGCCACTTGCCGTCGACCTTCTCATAGTCGACACGCAGGCGGCTGCCGTCATAGACGGGCTGGCCGTCCTTCTCCGTGACCGTCCGGTTCATGTACACCATCACCGAAGCCGTGGTGCGGTGCGCGTCCATCACTCCGGCACCCACCACGTTGGCCTGGCTGATCAGCTGGCGTTGTCGGGCTTGCGGGATGATGTCCTTGGTCGCGCGCTCCCGGAACTCCTGGCGGTAGGCCGGCGTGAGCAGCGGATAGACGTCGGTGAGGCTGCCCTCGACGGTCTGGTAGTCATAGCCGAACACCCGGGGGATCTGCTCGACAGCCAACGGCGGAAGCTCAGCGCGGGCCGACTGCTCTCCGCGTAGCTGGACCCCGTCCCAGTACAGCCAACCGCCGACCGCACCGCCACCGACGAACGCCACCGACAGCAGCACGATCACCGCACCCACCAGACGGGCGGCACGCTTGCTCATCAGTTGCCCCCGTCAGGGTATTTGAGGTCGTATCCGGTCATGTGGCCGTTGTCGTCCTCGTGCACGATGACCCGCAGCCGGTAGGGCTGCGACGGCTTGTTGGTGCCGTCCATGTCGGTGACCGTCACCCGCACCGACACCAGCACGGCGGCGTTGTTGGTGACGTCGTCGATCGACTCCAGGGCGGCGCCGTTGATGACGGCTTCGGAGCTCGCGTTGGTATCGCGGAAGATCGCCTTCAGGTTGTCGACGTTGTTGTCCTGGCTGAGCATGTCGCGCAACGGACCGCTGGTGCTGTCGACGAATCGATCCACGCTCTGGTCGATGTCGTTCTGGGTGTACGAGAACATGTTCACGACCAACTGCGAGGCGGTGTCCACGAACTGCTGATCGCGCGCCAGCTGCGCCCGCGCGTCGGACTGGTTGGACAGCATCCAGACGATCCCGCCTGCGAGCAGACCGCCGAGCAGCACGAGGACTAGCGCAGCGGCCAGCGCCACCGGCCCCCTATTGGCCGGCCTGCGCGGCGGCGGGGCCACCGGCGTCATCGATAGCGGTTTGGCCGGCCGGGACACCGCGACCGTCACCTCGACTGCGGATGATGCCGGGGCCGACTCGGGCATGCCTGCCGGTCCCGCTGCCCGCGACGCCCGTCGCCGCACCGGGCGGCCTGCATCGCGGGGTGCCTCTTCTGTCACTGCTGTCCTACGCCTGCCTATGCCTGCTTGGGCGACAACATCAGGTCGACCCAATTTTCTGCGGGCGCCAGTTTGTCAGTTCCCGGGGCGTACACGCCAGTTCCGCCCGCCGGGTCGACGAAGACGCCGTTCTGGTCGTAGCTCGCGCTGGCCTGGGGCACCGCTTCTGCGGGCAGCAGCGGACCCGCCGGCGCCGGCGGTGCGGCGGGTGGGGCGACCGGCGGTGCGGCAGGGGGCGCGCCCGGCGCGGGCGGCGGCGGCGCCAACGGCGGCCGGCCATACGGCGGCACCACCTGATCCGGCGGCGAGAAGTACGGCCACGGAGCCGGTATCTGGCCGGGCTCGTTCGGCGGGTACGGCAGCGGGAACGGCGCGTGCGGCGCCGGTCCCGGCCCTGGCGCCACCCCTGGTGGCAGCTGCACCGACGGCGGTCCCGGGTCGGGGTCGACCTGGGGCGGGATGTTCGGGAACTTGTTGGGCGGCAGGATGTTCCGGCCGTCGGTGATCGGCGTGCCGTACGGGACGGGCGGGCCGCGCCACGGATTGCTTCCGATGGGGACGTACCCTTTCGGATCACGGCACAGCTGGATGGTCGGCGCGCGCTTGCCGGGGAACTCCTGGCACGGATAGTTGCGCGCACCGCGCACCACGCTCGGATCGTTTTGGGCCACTTTGCAATACATGTCGGTGGGTAGTTCACGCAGCGTCGTGTCCGCGGGTGAGCGGATCTGGCTGGGCGGGATGAAGCCGACCGAGCACGGCGGCGGATCGCCGAGGTCGACCTTGAAGTCCAGTTTGCCGCCCTCGTCCGTGGGCACACCGCCGGCGACGGTATTGAGTGCGGCGAGCAGAGCCGGGAACAGCACGAGAGCGTGCTCCAGCGATTTGTTGTAGATGACGCCGATGCGTCCGAAGTTCGCGAGATTGGCGGCCAGCACCGGGAATGTCGGCCGGATGCCCGCGAAGGTGGTGTTGGCGGCTTCGGTCGCTCCCGGAACCGTCTGCAATGTCTCGCGCAGCTGCGGGTCGGCATTGACGACCTCACCGGTCAACCGTGCGAGTCCGTCTGCCAGCGAACGGATGTCGTCGCCGCTGCGGATCTGCGCTTCCAGGAACGGGCCCGCCTGGTCGATCAGCTGCGTCGTCTGGCCGTAATTCGCGTTGGCCTCGTCGATCAACAGCCGCGACGACTGGATCAGGCGTGCGAGCTCCGGGCCGGATCCGTTGAAGGCCTTGAAGCTCTCTCTGAGCAGGTCTTGCAGTCGGCTGTCCCCGACGCTGCTGACCAACGCGTCGGCCTGCTGGAGCAGGCCGTAAATGTCCTGCCCGATCGCGGTGCGATCCATGCCGATGTTGGAGCCGTCGCTCAGGGTGGCCTGGGCCGCGTCATCCGGCGGGACGAGGTCGATGTATTGCTCACCGACCGCCGAGACGCTCTTGACGGTGGCGGTCACGTTGTCCGGCACCGGCGTGCCGCTCTGGAGCCGCATGTGCGCGACGACGCCGTGGTCGCTCAGGCCCACCGACTCGACACGCCCGACCGTGACTCCGCGGTAGGTGACGTTGGCGTTCTCGTACAGCCCGCCGCCTGCCGAGAAGTCCGCGGTGATGTTGTACGAGCCGATGCCCACGGCCTCGGGGAGGCGCAGGTAGAAGATCGAGATGGGTCCGACCGTCAGCACGGTGACGACGGCGAAGATCATCAACTGGATCCTGGAGAGGCGATCGATCATCAGGGCGCCCCCTCATGCTGCGTCGCGGTGCCCGGCGGGATCTTGAACGGATCTGCCGCCTGACCGGACAGGTTCGACGTGGCACCGACGAGGAAGTCGGGGGTGTTGATGATCTCGTTCATCCGCTTCATGTTGGGATCGAATCCGAGCGACGTCGTCAGGACCGTCTCCCCCAGCCGCCGCAGCGTGAGGTCGAAGGTCACGAACACGTTCAGGTAGTCGCCGCGCACCGCCCTGCGCAGGTACTTGTAATGGAACGGAAACGTCGGCAGGAACTCCAGGCTCTTGATGAAGTAGTCGGCGTTGTCGTTGAGCGCCTTGATGATCGGGTACAGATCTTTGAGGTCGGCCGCGAAGTCGGTCTTGGTCTCCTGCAGCATCCGCGATCCCACGGTGGCGAAGCTGCGCAGCGCGGCGAAGGCGTCGACGAGGTTGGCGCGGTTACGGTTCAGCACGTCGAGCGCGGCAGGCAGCGTGTCCAGCGTGCGGCCGAGGCTGTCCTTGCTCCGGGCCAAGATCCCGGCGAACCGGTCGAGCCCCTCAGCTGCCGCGATGATGTCGTTGGTCTGGCGGTCCAGGGAACTGGTCAGCTCGGCCAGCCGCGGGATCAGCTCGCCGAACGTGCCCTCACGGCCCACCACCGCGTTGTAGGCCTCCTCGGTGATGTCCTGCACCGCACCGAGATTGCCCTTGTTGACGACGACACCCAGCGAGGACAGCACTTCCTCGGTACTCGGATACCTGGCGGTGTTCTCCTCGGGGATCTCCGAGCCCTCCACGAGGCGGCCGACGGGGTTGTCGACCGGCTCGGCGAGCTCGATGTGCTGCGAGCCCAGCAGTGACGTCTGCGCCACCCTGGCGATGGAATTGGACGGCAGGTCGACATTGCTGTCAAGGGACAGTTTCACCGCGGCGAAGAACGGGCCGTCTTCGCGCTGCACCGCTTCGATGCCCGACACGCTGCCCACGGTGACGTCGTCGACCATGACCGGCGAATTCTGCGGCAGCGTGGTGACATTGGGCAGCTGCACGGTGATCGTGTACGAACCCGCGCCGTGGCCCGCCGTTCCCGGCATGTCCAGCGAGTTGAGACCGCCGAACTGGCAACCCGCCAGCAGTACCGACAGCGAGCCGAATGCCACAGCTTTCCGCAAAACCGGTGCTTTCCGCATCATCCGCCCGCACCTCCGGGTGCCGGTGCAGGGCCCGAGACCACGCCTGGCGCAACGGTTTCCGGTCCGCCGACGTGCGAGGTGGCCCCCTGCGGCGTCGCCGCACCCGGTGTGGCTTCAGGCGCCGGGGGCACCAGCAGCGATGCCAGGTCGGCATCCGGCGGGATGACGGGCGGCGTGACGCCGGGCGCGTTCTGCCATTGCAGGTACGGCACCGGTGTCTCGGCCTTCGCCTCGGTCGCGGGAGTGTCGTAGATGACCTGCCCCTTGTACGCGGTGATGCTGTTGATCGGGTGGAACAGCAGCGGCGGGTAGTTCATCGCGATGCGCTTGAACACCGGACCCATGCGCTGCCTGCAGATCTCGGCGCGCTTGTAGTTGTCGGGTGAGGCACCGACATCGAAGGTGCCGCCGCAGATGAACTGCACGGGGTTGCCGAAGTTCGGCAGTGACAGCAGTCCGCCGACCGTGCCCTGCGCGGGGTTGTAGATGTTGTAGAAGTTCGACAGACCGTTCGGCGTGACGTGCAGAACCTGCTCGATGTCATCGCTGTGGTCGGTCAGGATCTGCGTGAAGTCCGCCAGTCTCGACACCTGGCCGATCAGCGCCTCGTTGTTCTCGTTCAATAGTCCGCGGACGTCGCCGAGCGCCTGGTTCAGCGTGCCCAGCGTGTCGTCCAGATTGTTCGTGCTGTCGGCGAGCACCTGGGACACCGACGCGACGTGGTTGGTGAACTGCACGATCTGCTCGTTGCTGTTCGACAGCGCATCGACGAGGACCTGCAGATTGCGGATCGTGCCGAACAGGTCGACATGCGAATCCCCCAGGCGCCCTGCGGTTTGCGACAGCTCACGCACGGCCTGGCGGAACGTGTCGCCGTTCCCGTCGAAGGTGTCGGCCGCCTGGTTGACGAATTGGGTGAGCGGCCCCTGCACCGAGCCCTGCTGCGGCCCGAGCTGAGCGCTCAGCTGTGTCAGTTGATCCTTGACCTCGTCCCACTCGACGGGCACCGCGGTCCGGTCGGGACCGATCTCGGCGCCGTCGGCCATCACCGCTCCCCCGGTGTAGGCGGGAGTCAGCTGAATGAACCTGGCGGCCACCAGGTTCGGTGCGATGATGAGCGCCTGCGCGTTCTCGGGCACCTTGACGCCGTCATCGATGGACATCGTGATCTTGACGTCGCCGGCGCGCGGCTCGATCGAATCGATGCTTCCGACCGGGACGCCGATGATGCGGACCTCGTCGCCGGAGTACAGGCCCACGGCAGACTCGAAGTACGCGACGAGCTTGTTGCCGGTGCGCGACGGCCACACGAGGTAGGCGCCGATGGCGAGCACGGCCACCAGCACCACGGCCACCACGGCCCGCAGTGTGCGGTTCTGCGAAATGTTGTGGCTCATGGCGACTTCGGCCTGATGATCATGCGCTCGGAGATGAACCCGCGCAGGTAGTCGGCAAGGCTGTCGGGCAGCTTGCCCGGTTGGAAGTACGAGTCGAGCAGGACCTCGGCGAGCGACGCCGGCGGCAGGCCGTACAGGTTGATGTTGAAGCCCGAACCGGAACCGACGACCTCACCGAGCGCCGTCGCGTACGGGGGCAGACGCTTCAGCGCCTCGCCGATGTGTTCGCGCCGTTCGAGCAGGTTGTCCATCACCAGGTTCAGCTTCTCCAGCGCAGGCCCGAACTCTACCTTGTTGTCCGCGACGAATCCCGAAAGCTGCTCGGACACTTCGTCGATGCCCGCAATCAGGTTGCTCAGCGCCTGACGCCGTTCGTCCAGCGCAGCGAACAGCAGATTGCCGTCGACGATCAGCTGGTTGACCTGACCGGCCCGCTGGGCGAGCAGGTCCGACACCCGCTTGGCATGACCGAGCAACTGCTCCAGGGCCTCGTCGCGCTTGTTGAGGCTGCGGGAGAGGTCGGTGACGCCCTGCAGCGCACTGCGCAGATGCGGCGTCGCGTCGCGCAGCGAATCCGTCAACGTCTGCAGGGCCTGCTCGAAACGCGGCTTGTCGAGCTCGCTCGCGTTCTGGCCCAGATCTTGCAGCGCCGTGTTCAGGGTGTACGGGGTCGTGGTGCGTCCCAGTGGGATCGACGTCTCCGATCCGGCGCCCTTCGGCGTGACGGCCAGCGACTTCTCGCCCAGCACGGTGTCGGTTTTGATCGCCACCAGGGACTGGTCGCCGACGCGCACATCCCGGTCGACGGTGAACGTCACCTTGGCGGCGTCCCCCGCGAGCGCCACACCGGTGACCTTGCCGACCTTGATACCGGACACGTTGACGTCGTTGCCGGGCGTGATACCACCCGCGTCGGTGAAGAACGCCTCGAAGTTCTCGCCCTGCGGCATGAACGGCAGGTTGGCGTAGCCGAACGACACCAGCACCAGGCACGTGACCAGCACGATGCCGAAAATTCCTGTGCGGAGCGGATTTCCCTCGTCGGGCCTAGCCATCCTCAGAACACCTCCCCTTCGACGGATCGGGCGGTCCACCGAACGGGATCAGGATGTCGCTGCCCGCCGGTCCATTGATCTTCATGCGGATGGAGCAGTAGTAGATGTTGAAGAAGGCTCCGTAGGCACCGAGCGCGTTGAGGCGCAGGTAGTTCTCGGCCAGCGGCTCGATGACCTTGTTGACGTCGTCCTTGCGCTCGTCGAGACGCTGCGCGAGTGGGCGCGCGTTCTCGATGACACCCTGCAGCGGTCTGCGCGACTCCTGCAGCATCTCGGTGAGGTCGACCTCCGCCTGAGCCAGCGGTCCGATGGCTCCCGCAATGGGGTCGCGCCCTTCGGCCAGCCCGGTCAACAGCTTCTGCAGCCGATCCACGCTGGCGTCGAATTCGGCGCCTTTCTCGTCGACGGTGCCGAGCACGGTGTTGAGGTTGGTGATCACGTCGCCGATCAGCTGGTCTCGGGCGGCCAGGTTCTGTGTGAAGGCGCTGGTGCTGGAGAGCATGCTCGACAGCGCTCCGCCCTGGCCTTGGAGCAATTCGATGACCGCACTGCTGATCTCGTTGACCTTGTTCCCGTCGAGGCCTTTGAGGACGGGCCGCAAACCGCCCAGCAGGGCGTCCAGGTCGAGCGCCGGTTCGGTGTTGGTGATCGTGCCGCCCCGCGGAAGCTTGACCAGATCACCTGGCCCCGAGGTGATCTCGAGGTACCGGTCGCCGACCAGGTTCTCGTAGCGCACGACCGCCTTGGTCGAGGTGTAGAGCTGGTACTTCTCGTTCACGGTGAAGGCGACGTCGACGGTGTTGTCGGGGTTGAGGGAGATGTCCTCGACGGTGCCGACGGGCACACCCGCGATGCGGACGTCTTGGCCGCCTTTCAGGCGGGACGCGTCGGAGAAGGTCGCGTGATACCTCTGGTCGGCACCGAATCGGAATTCACCGAAGATCACGACGAGCATGCCCGCCACCAACAGCATGACGACGGTGAAAACCGAGACGTTGACGAGGGTACGGCGGTGATTCATCAGCGCACTCTCTTCTTCGCGCGGGCGCTCATCAGAAGTCGTCCCTCTCCGCGTAGGCGCCGTTGAACAGGAACTGCAGCGTCGACGGTGCGTCGAACTGCAACTCGGTGTTCGGCTGATAGGGAACGTAGGCGTTGTCGGTCACGAGGAACGGCGTCCGATACCAGCTGCCGCCGTACTGCTTGCTCGGAACATCGGGTAGGCCACGGCAATTCGGTCCGCCGGAGGCGTTCACGATGGGCAGGCTCTCCGGATACGTGTAGGCGGGCGCGCCGGGAATGAAGCTCGACGAGACGAACAGGCCCGGACGGGTGCCGCCGATCATGGGGGCGAAGCGGTCGATCGCGTTGGCCGTGCCCTTGAGCACACAGCCGATGACCGGGGAGTACTCGCCGGCGACCTTCAACGGTGCGCGCAGCCGCTGGATGGCGGCGATGTAGTTGTCGGCGGCGGGCTCCAGTGTCGCGGTGCCGTTGTTGGCGAGGCCGGTTGCGGCCAGCAGCGTCGCGTTGAGGTTGTCCTCTTCGTCGACGATGGTCTGCGAGATCTGCGGTGCGTTCTCGAGGATCCGGACGAGATCGGGCGCGGCGTCGCCGTAGATGTTGGCGACCTCGGCGGCTTGCCGCAGGTCCTCCTGCAACGTCGGGAGCTTCGGGTTCAGCTGCGCCAGATAGGTGCTGAGGCCCGACATCAACTCGCCGACGTCGTCGCCGTTGCCCCGCAGGCCCTCGCCCAGCGCGGACAGGGTCGCGTTGAGGTTGATGGGGTCGATCTTCTGCAGCACGTCGGTCAGCGTCTGGAACAGCGTGTTGACCTCGAGCTGGACGTCCTCGGCCTTGACCTCGGTGCCGGGCTCCAGCGGCGTCGGCTTCGGATCCTCCGGGGGAAGGAACTCGACAGCTTTGGCGCCGAAGATCGTGGTGCCTGCGATCCGCACCGGTGCGTTGGACGGGATGTAGCGCAGCTCGCCGCTGCGGATGGCCAGCGTCAGCTTCGCCTGGTTGCCTGCGTACTCGATCGACTGGACCTCGCCGACCTGGATCCCGCGGTACTTGACCTTCGCCTTGTCCTCCATGACCAGACCGGCCCGTGGGGACAACACCGTCACCGTGTCGGTCGACGTGAACGCCGCGGTGTAGGACAGGTAGGTGAAGACCGCGGCGATCAGCACCAGCGCAGCGAGGATCGCCGCAGCGATTCTCACGTGGCTGCGCTTGGCGTCAACGTCGGCCATGGGTTTCCCGCCTTATCCGGAGAGGTTGAAGTTGCCGGACGCGCCGTAGACGGCGAGAGAGATGAACAGCACGATCGTCACGACCACGATCAGGGATGTGCGCACCGCCTGACCGACGGCGATGCCGACGCCGACGGGGCCGCCCGAGGCGTTGTAGCCGTAATAGGTGTGCACCAGCATCACCGCGATCGACATCACGATGGCCTGCAGAAACGACCACAGCAGGTCGCTCGGGATCAGGAACGTGTTGAAGTAGTGGTCGTACAGACCGGCGGACTGCCCGTTGATGTAGACCGTCGTGAATCGTGCGGCGAAGAACGCCGCCAGCACCGACAGCGCGTACAGCGGGACGATCGCGATCAGCCCGGCCATGAGCCGGGTGGACACGAGGTACGACACCGAGTGCACCGCCATCGATTCGACGGCGTCGATCTCCTCGGCGACACGCATCGCGCCCAGCTGCGCCGTGGCGCCGGCGCCGATGGTCGCCGCGAGTGCGATGCCCGCGATGACCGGGGCCACGATGCGGACGTTGAGGAACGCAGAGAGGAAGCCGGTGAGCGCCTCGATGCCGATGTTGCCCAGCGACGAATAGCCCTGCACGGCGATGACGCCACCGGAGGCCAGAGTCATGAACGCGGCGACGCCGACGGTGCCGCCGATCATCACCAATGCGCCGGTGCCCATGGTCATCTCGGCGATGAGCCGGATCGTCTCCTTGCGGTACCTGGTGATCGCGTTGGGGATGTAGCGGATCGATTCGCCGTAGAACAGCGCCTGTTCGCCGACTCCGTCGACGATCCGCGGCACGCCGCGGAAGAGGCGCCGGAAGCGGACTGTGGCGTCGTAGCTCATCTGACCAACACCCGGACGCCGATGGCCGTCATGATCACGTTGATCACGAACAGGCAGATGAACGCGTAGACGACGGTCTCGTTCACGGCGTTGCCGACGCCTTTGGGTCCGCCCTTGACGGTCAGTCCGCGGTAGCAGCCCACCAAACCGGCGACGACCCCGAACATCAGCGCCTTCACCTCGGCGAGCAGCAGCTCGCCGAGCCCGGTCAGCACGGTCAGTCCGTTGATGAACGCGCCGGGATTGACGCCCTGCAGGAACACCGAGAAGACGTAGCCGCCGGACAGACCGATTAGGCAGACGAGTCCGTTGAGCAGGAGCGCGACGAACGTCGACGCCAGAACGCGCGGCACGACGAGACGTTGGATGGGATCGATGCCGAGCACCCGCATCGCGTCGATCTCCTCGCGGATGGTGCGCGCGCCGAGGTCGGCGCAGATCGCGGTCGCGCCGGCGCCGGCGACGACGAGCACCGTGACGACCGGGCCCAGCTGGGTGATCGTTCCGAACGCGGTTCCCGCGCCGGAGAGGTCGGCCGCGCCGATCTCCCTCAGCAGGATGTTCAACGTGAAGGCCACCAGAACCGTGAACGGGATCGCGACGAGCAGGGTCGGCACCAGCGAGACGCGGGCGATCATCCAGGTTTGCTCCAGGAACTCCCGGAACTGGAAGGGGCGACGGAAGGTCTTGACGAAAGTCTCGAGGGACATTTCGACGAACCCGCCTACGGCCCGCGCAGGCGCCGCAAGCGTTTCGATCAACCTCGGCTCCATTCTCGGGGCGGGAAAACATGTCCGAACGTGCCTGTGGCGAATTACTTCGCCCCAGCGGTCCGCACCAGGGTCCCACCCCCGCGTTAAGCAGTGCTCTTAGTGAGCCGGATCATACTAACTAGAACGTGTTCGCAGTGTCAAAGAACGGCTGAAACGCATCAAATTCTTATATTCGCGCTGCTCAAAGCCACTGTGACATGGATCATTCTAGAACGTGTTCTACCCATATGCCGAGCCCGACAACCTAGACTGTCAGTCTGGGTCGCCCAGTCCCATGGCCGCCGAGAAACTCTTTTCGGGGTCGCGGTCAGCAAAGTAGTTCTTCAGCTCGCCCGACAGCGCTGAGGGATCCCAGACGTCGCCGTCCGCGCTGAACTGCCGCTCCGCCGTCGGAGCCGCAATCAGGGTCACCGTCGGACCATAAACGATGAAGAGCTGTCCGTTGACCCCTTCGGCAGCAGGGGAAGCTAAGAATCGGACCAGGTTCACGACATGCTCGGGTGACAGGGGGTCTATCGCGCCGTCGGCGAGCTCCGGCGCGTCGCCGAACACCCCGGCCGTCATGGCCGTGCGGGCCCGTGGCGCGATGGCGTTCGCCCGCACTCCGAAGCGACCCAGGGCCCGGGCCGCCGACAGCGTCAGCGCCGTGATGCCGGCCTTGGCCGCACCGTAGTTGGGCTGTCCGACCGGACCGGACAGCCCGGCTTCGGACGACGTGTTGATGATCCGTCCGTAGATCTGCCCGTCCCCGGCCTTGGCCTTCGCGCGCCAGTAGGTCGCGGCGTTGCGGGTCAGCAGGAAGTGGCCGCGCAGATGCACCGCGATCACGGCGTCCCACTCCTCATCGCTCATGTTGAACAGGATGCGATCGCGGGTGATGCCTGCGTTGTTGACGACGATCCCCAGTCCACCGAGCCCGTCGGCGGTCTCGACCAATTCGTCGGCCGTCGAGCGCTCGCTGATGTCGCCGGCCACGGCAACGCCCTTGGCGCCCGCCGAGGAAATCTCGTCGAGGACGTCGGACTTGTCGAGCGCCGCGGCGATGTCGTTGACCACCACGGCGGCGCCCGCCTTCGCGAGCCCGATGGCTTCGGCGCGGCCGAGCCCGGCCGCGGCTCCGGTGACGACGGCGACGTGGCCGGACAGATCTGTATCAGTCAACTTATTAATACCTCTAGTCGTGTCGGATCAGGGCGGCCCGCGGGCACTCGGCGATCGCCTGTTCGGCCACCGCTTCCTCTTCTGCGGGCACGGGATCGGCCTTGACGACGGCGTAGTCGTCGTCATCGAGGTCGAACAGGTCGGGGGCTATTCCGACACACACGGCGTTGCCTTCGCAACGGTCACGATCCACTTCCACTCGCATGAGTCTCTCCTGTCGGTCCTTGGCTGTTGGTCCGATCTTGCCGGGCGCCCAGTGTCGCAGCACCCTGGACCCCAAGACTAGAACGTGTTACAACCGGGGAGGAACCGAGGGCTGGACACAGGCACCCGGAACAAGGCTTGCAGACAAGTGAGGACGACGCGATGCGTATCGGCTACACGCCTGAACAGGAGGAGTTGCGTCGCGAACTGCGTGCGTACTTCACCAAGCTCATGACCCCCGAGAGGGCCGAAGCGCTGGCCGCCAGCGACGGCGAGATGGGGCGCGGCAACGTCTACCGCGAGACCGTCGCGCAGATGGGTAAGGACGGGTGGCTGACCCTGAACTGGCCCAGGGAGTACGGCGGCCAGGAGCGCACGCCGATGGAGAGTCTGATCTTCAACGACGAGGCCGCCATCGCCAACGTTCCGGTGCCGTTCCTGACCATCAACAGCGTCGCGCCGACGATCATGCACTTCGGCACCGAGGAGCAGAAGCAGTTCTTCCTCCCCAAGATCGCGGCGGGCGAACTGCATTTCTCGATCGGCTACTCCGAGCCCGGCGCAGGCACCGACCTGGCGGCGCTACGCACCACCGCCGTACACGACGGCGACGACTACGTGATCAACGGCCAGAAGATGTGGACCAGCCTCATCGCCTACGCCGACTACGTCTGGCTCGCGGTACGCACCAATCCTGAGGCCAAGAAGCACCGCGGCATCTCGATGCTGATCGTGCCGACAACGGCCGAGGGCTTCTCCTGGACGCCGGTGCACACCATGGCCGGCGTCGACACCAGCGCCACCTACTACCAGGACGTGCGCGTGCCGAAGACGGCACTGGTCGGCGAGGAGAACGGCGGCTGGAAGCTGGTCACCAACCAGCTCAACCACGAACGCGTCGCCCTGGTGTCGGCGCAGCCGATCTTCCTCGCGCTCAATGCTGTTCGCGAGTGGGCGCAGAACACCAAGGACGCCCACGGCAACCGTTTGATCGACTCCGAGTGGGTGCAGCTGAACCTGGCCCGGGTGCACGCCAAGGCCGAGGTGCTCAAGCTCATCAACTGGGAGCTCGCCTCTGCCGATGACGTCGCACCGTCGCCGGCCGACGCATCGGCGGCCAAGGTGTTCGGCACCGAACTGGCCACCGAGGCGTACCGGCTGTTGATGGAGGTGCTCGGCACCGCCGCCACGTTGCGGACGAACTCGCCCGGGGCGCTGTTGCGCGGCCGCATCGAACGTATGCACCGGTCGTGCCTGATCCTGACGTTCGGCGGTGGCACCAACGAGATTCAGCGCGACATCATCGGCATGGTCGCGCTCGGCCTGCCCCGAGTGAACCGATAGGAACGGGAAGTCAAGCGATGGATTTCAAGACGACCGAAGCCAGTGAAGACCTGGGCGGCCTCGTGCGCACGATCACAGAATCGGTGTGCACGCCGGAGCGCCAGCGCGAACTCGACGGCCTCGACGAGCGCTTCGACAAGACTCTGTGGCAGAAGCTCATCGACGCCGACATCCTGTCGACAACCTCTCCTGAATCGTTGGGCGGCGGCGGTTTCGGAGTGCTGGAGGAGGTCGCCGTGCTGGTGGCCCTCGGCCGCCAGCTCGCCGCGGTCCCCTACCTCGAATCGGTGGTGCTCGGTGCAGGGGCGCTGGCCAAGTTCGGCTCCGAAGCGCTGCAGCAGGAATGGGGCGCACCCGCCATCAAGGGCGACAAGATCATCGCGATCGCCCTCGACGGCGAGATGGGCGAGGGGCCCGTCCGCGCCCAGGGCAGTGGCGACAGCTTCACCTTGACCGGCGCCAGAACCCAGGTGGCCTTCGCGGTGAGCGCCGACGCATTCCTGGTTCCGGCCGAAACCGACTCCGGTCTCGCGGTGTTCCTGGTGGCGGCGAACGACGCCGGTGTGAAGGTCACCGCACTCGACACGACCGGGCACGGCAGCGTTGGCGCCATCGAACTGCAGGGAGTCAGCGTGGGCGCGGACCGCCGGGTCGGCGGTACCGAGGTCTACGACTGGCTGGTAACGCGAAATGCGCTGGCCCGCAGTGCCTATCAGCTCGGCGTGCTGGAGCGGGCGCTCGAGCTGACCGCAGCCTACGCGCGCGAGCGTGAACAGTTCGACCGCCCGATCGGAAGCTTCCAGGCGGTGTCGTCGCGACTCGCCGACGGGTACATCGACATCAAGGGCCTGCGCCTGACGTTGACCCAGGCGGCATGGCGTCTCTCCGAGGACCTGCCGGCGGACGTCGACGTTGCCAGTGCCGCGTTCTGGGCCGCCGAAGCGGGACACCGTGTCGCGCACACCACGGTGCACGTCCATGGCGGGGTCGGCATCGACACCGACCATCCGGTGCACCGGTACTTCCTGGCCGCCAAGCAGACCGAGTTCGCGCTCGGCGGGGCGACGGGGCAGCTGCTGCGTATCGGCCGCGAGCTGGCCGACACCCCAGCCTGACGAAAACGGTGGCGACCGTCTCGTCGTTGCTTTCGGCCCTCACCGAGGTCGACGACCGAGGTGTGTACTGGGTGGACCCTGACACCGACGCCACGTCGTTCGTCAGCTGGCGCAACCATATTCGCGAAGGGGCTGCGCTGGCCGCCGCCCTGAGAGCCCGTCTCGATCCGGACCGCCCGCCGCACGTCGGTGTGCTGCTGGGAAACACTCCGTTCTTCGGCACGGTTCTGGTGGCGGCGGCGCTGTCGGGAATCGTGCCGGTCGGGTTGAATCCGATCCGGCGCGGCGACGCGCTGTTGCGCGACATCGCCCACGCCGATTGCCAGCTCGTGCTGGCCGATCGGGAGAACTCGCAGGACGCGATCGCCTCGATCGACGCCGAATCACCGGACTTCCGTGCCGAACTCGCGGCACAGGCAGACGTCTCCGTCGAGTTCCGGACCGCCGATCCCGACGATCTGTTCATGCTCATCTTCACCTCCGGGACGAGCGGTGACCCGAAGGCGGTGCGGTGCACCCACGAGAAGGTGGCGTTTCCGGGAGTGATGCTCGCGGAGCGGTTCGGACTTGGTCCCTCGGACACGTGCTATCTGTCGATGCCACTGTTTCATTCGAATGCGATCATGGCCGGCTGGGCGCCCGGGGTTGCCGCCGGTGCGTCAATCGCGCTGCGCCGCAAATTTTCCGCCTCACAGTTCATTCCGGACACCCGCCGCTTCGGCGCGACGTACGCCAACTACGTCGGCAAGCCGTTGTCCTACATCCTGGCTACGCCGGAACGCCCCGATGACGCCGACAACCCGTTGCGGGTGGCCTACGGAAATGAGGGCGCGCCACGAGATCTGCGTCGATTCTCGGAACGCTTCGGGGTGCAGGTCGTCGACGGATTCGGCTCCAGTGAGGGCGGGGTGTCCATCGCCAGGACGCCAGAAACTCCGGAAGGCGCCCTCGGCCCACTGGTGGGCGGGGTGACGATTCTCGACGTCGACACCGGCGCCGAATGCCCCCCGGGTGTGATCGGCGAATTGGTCAACACCGAAGGGCCCGGGCAGTTCCGGGGCTACTACCGGGATCCCGAGGCCGAAGAGGATCGGATGCGTGGCGGCGTCTACCACAGCGGCGATCTGGCCTACCGGGACGAGTTCGGTTTCGCGTACTTCGCGGGCAGGCTCGGTGACTGGATGCGCGTGGACGGCGAGAACCTGGGCACCGCGCCGATCGAGCGCATCCTGATGCGCTTCCCCGGTGTGACGGAGGCCGTGGTGTATCCGATCCCGGATCCCGCCGTCGGCGACCAGGTGATGGCCGCGCTCGTCCTGCCACCCGACACCGCCTTCGATGCGGACGCCTTCACCCAATTCCTGAGTGCGCAAGACGATCTCGGCCCGAAGCAGTGGCCGAAGTATGTTCGTACCTCCACGGAGTTGCCCCGCACCGAGACGTTCAAGGTTCTCAAACGCCAGCTGTCGGCCGAAGCCACCGACTGCATCGACCCGGTCCACAAGATCGCCAGGCCGTGAGCGACGCGCGCCGCGACGATGTCGCCAGGATGCTGCTCGACCGCGTCTGCGATGCGCACCTGGGCTTGCGCACCCGCGAGCACGAATGGACGTGGGATGAAGTCGTCGGCGAATCGGCCGCGCGGGCCTCGCTGGCAACAGAACTGCACGACAGGCAACTGGGGCCGCTCCATATCGGCGTTCTTCTCGACAACGTCCCGGATTTCGTGTTCTGGCTCGGCGGCGCCGCGCTGGCCGCCGCGACGATCGTCGGGCTCAACCCCACCCGCGGCGCGGCGGATCTGACCGCTGACATCCGGCACGCCGACTGTCAGCTGATCGTGACGGACACCGCCGGTGCGCAACGGCTGACCGATCTCGACCATGGCGTGTCCCCAGACCGGATGCTCGTCGTGGACGACCCGGCGTATCAGAGCAGGATCGACGACCACCGCGGCAGGCCCGCAGCTGCGTCCGCAGCCGACGCGAGTTCGCTTTTCCTGCTTCTCTTCACGTCGGGAACCACGGGAACGTCGAAGGCCGTCAGGTGCAGCCAGGGCCGCCTGGCCCGGATCGCGTACGCGGCCACCGACAAGTTCGGCCACCACCGCGGAGACGTCGACTACTGCTGTATGCCGCTGTTCCACGGCAACGCGCTGATGGCGCTGTGGGCGCCTGCCCTCGCCAACGGCGCGACCATCTGTCTGACACCGAGCTTCTCGGCGTCTCGATTCCTTTCTGATGTCCGATATTTCGGCGCCACGTTCTTCACCTACGTCGGCAAGGCGCTGGCGTACCTGATGGCGACACCCGAGCGACCCGACGATTCCGACAACACGCTCACGCGCGGGTTCGGCACCGAAGCTTCGCCGGAGGACCAGGCCGAGTTCCGCCGCCGCTTCGGCGCCGAACTCTTCGAGGGGTACGGCTCAAGCGAAGGCGGCGCCGTCGCGACACCTGATCCGGCAGCGCCGCCGACTGCCCTCGGCAGACCGGCACATGACGGCGTGTCTGTCGTCGATCCCGAGACCATGCAGCCCTGCCCCACGGCGGTTCTCGACCCTCAGGGCAGAGTCCTCAACGCCGACGAGGCGATCGGCGAGATCGTCGATCGCCGGGGCGCCAGAGATTTCGAGGGTTACTACCGCAACGACTCGGCCGACGCCGAGCGGCTGCGCAATGGCTGGTACTGGTCAGGCGATCTAGGCTATATCGACGGGGCAGGTTTCCTGTACTTCGCCGGGCGCCGAGGCGACTGGATCCGCGTCGACGGCGAGAACATCTCAGCGCTGACGGTCGAGCGGGTGCTGCGCCGCCACGCGGCTGTCATCACAGCCGGCGTGTACGGCGTTCCCGATCCGCGATCGGGGGATCAGGTGATGGCGGCCGTCGAGGTCGCCGATCCCGACGCTTTCGACGTCAACGCGCTGGCTGACTTCCTCACCGACCAGGAAGACCTCGGCTCCAAGGGGTTTCCGCGACTCCTGCGTGTCTCGGCGAACCTACCTGCCACCGGGTCGAACAAGGTTCTCAAACGGGAACTTCAGGTCCAGCGCTGGCACACCGACGACGCGGTGTACCGCTGGGCGGGCCGGGGCAGGCCCGTTTACCGCCGGATGACCGACGATGACCGCGCGGCGCTGGATGCCGAGTTCGGCGCTCACGGAAGGGAACACCATGTCTGACCGGGATGAGCGCTTGCGCGAAGACCATCCACTCTGGGATGAGACCACTGATGTCCTCGTTGCGGGCTCCGGAGCAGGTGGGGTGACGGGGGCCTACACCGCGGCCCGCGAAGGACTCGATGTGATCCTGGTGGAGGCCACCGACAAGTTCGGCGGCACCACCGCGTACTCGGGCGGTGGCGGAATGTGGTTCCCGTGCAACCCCGTCCTGCAGCGGGCCGGCGCCGACGACACCATCGACGACGCGCTCGAGTATTACACCGCCGTCGTGGGAGACCGTACGCCGCGGACGCTCCAGGAAACGTACGTCCGAACCGGAGCCCGGCTGATCGAATATCTGGAATCCGACGAGCTTTTGAAGTTTTCCCTGCTGCCGTGGCCTGACTACTTCGGGAAGGCGCCCAAGGCGCGTGCCGACGGCATGCGCCATATCGCCGCCAAGCCACTGAAGGTGGCCGCCGCTCCGGAACTCCGCGAATTGGTCCGTGGCCCATTGGACGCCGACCGGCTCGGCACACCGCAGCCCGACGATTACTTCGTCGGCGGTCGTGCCCTGATCGCGCGGTTCCTCACCGCCGCGGCGCGACATCCGCACTCGTCGGCACGCCTGAACACCGTGCTGACGGAACTCGTGGTTGAAAACGGCACAGTCAGCGGCGCCGTCGTCCAATCCGACGGACAGCGCACTCGGATCCGAGCACGGCGCGGAGTTCTGCTGGCCGCTGGCGGTTTCGAGCACAACGACGAGATGCGTGCACGCTACGGCGTGCCAGGAAGTTCCCGGGACACCATGGGCCCGTGGGGAAACAGAGGGTTGGCCCATCTGGCCGGAATCGCGGCCGGCGCCGACACCGACCTGATGGACCAGGCGTGGTGGTCGCCCGGTTTGACCCACCCCGACGGCACGTCGGCCTTCGCGCTGTGGTTCACCGGCGGCATCTTCGTCGACGACCACGGCAGGCGATTCGTCAACGAATCGGCTGCCTACGATCGCATCGGCCGTGCCGTTCTGGCGGCGATGGACGAGGGCAAAGTCAGTTTGCCGTTCTGGATGATCTACGACGACAGCGACGGAGTTGTGCCTCCGGTCAAGGCGACGAACGTCTCCATGGTCGAGCCCGAGAAGTACGTCGCGGCAGGGCTCTGGCGCACGGCGGACACGCTCGAAGAGCTCGCCGTCGAGATCGGGGTGCCGGCAGACAATCTGGTGGACACGGTGGCGCGGTTCAACGAATTCGTGCGACGAGGCGTGGACGAGGATTTCGGCCGCGGTGACGAAGCCTACGACCGGGCATTCTCCGGAGGCGCCCCGCCGTTGTACGCCATCGAGAAAGGTCCGTTCCACGCCGCCGCGTTCGGGGTTTCCGACCTCGGCACCAAAGGCGGATTGCGCACCGATACCGCAGCGCGGGTGCTCGATGCCGCGGACAATGTGATTCCGGGACTGTACGCAGCAGGCAACACGATGGCCGCACCCAGCGGCACCGCCTACCCGGGCGGCGGCAACCCGATCGGCACCAGCATGGTTTTCAGCCACTTGGCCGTGCTGAGCATGAAGGAGCGCGAACAGACATGACCGACATCCGTCTCATCGACACCGGCAAGGCCATGACGCGGTTCGCCCGCGGGTGGCACTGCCTCGGGCTGGCGGAGTCGTTCCGCGACGGTCAGCCCCACGGCATCAACGCTTTCGGCACGATGCTCGTGGTGTTCGCCGACTCCCGTGGCGACATCAAGGTCCTCGACGGCTACTGCCGTCACATGGGTGGAAACCTGGCGCAGGGCACCGTCAAAGGCGACGAGGTGGCCTGCCCGTTCCACGATTGGCGGTGGGGTGGCGACGGACGATGCACACTCGTCCCGTATGCGAAACGGACGCCGCGGCTGGCTCGCACCCGCGCCTGGCAGACGACCGAGGTGAACGGGCAACTGCTCGTGTGGCACGACCCCGAGGGTTCTCCCGCTCCGACCGAGCTGATCCCGCCCACCATCGAGGGGTACGACGACGGCAAGTGGTCTCCGTGGCAGTGGAGTTCGATCCTCATCGAGGGTGCGCACTGCCGTGAGATCGTCGACAACAACGTCGACATGGCGCACTTCTTCTACATCCACCACGCGTACCCGACGTACTTCAAGAACGTCATCGAAGGGCACACAGCCAGCCAGTTCATGGAGTCCAAGCCGAGACCCGACTTCACCCCGAATCCCGAAAAGCTCTGGGAGGGAACGTATCTACGCTCGGAGGCAACCTATTTCGGCCCGGCGTACATGATCAACTGGCTGCACAACGACCTCGCGCCCGGATTCACCGTCGAAGTGGCGCTGATCAATTGCCATTACCCCGTCACCCACAACTCGTTCATGCTGCAGTGGGGTGTGGCGGTGCAGGAGATGCCGGGACTGCCTGCGGACAAGGCAGGCAAGCTGGCCGCCGCAATGAATCGCTCGTTCGGCGAGGGGTTCCTCGAAGATGTCGAGATCTGGAAGAACAAGTCCCCGATCGAGAACCCGCTCCTCACCGAGGAAGACGGCCCCGTCTACCAGCACCGGCGCTGGTACGAGCAGTTCTACGTCGACGCAGCCGACGTCAGAGCAGACATGACGGACCGCTACGAGCAGGAAGTCGACACCACGCACGCGTACGACCTCTGGCAGCAGGAGGTCGAAGAGAACATGGCGGCGCGACAGAACGAGAAGACTGCAGAAATTGGTGCGACGTGAGTACATCTACTCACTGAGCAAACCGTTGATCATGATTTACGCTTCGCTGGACATGACGAAACGTCATACGACAGGAGTTCAGCTATGAAGCTCACGGTTGTCACCCGCTCTGCCGCAATCGCCACGGCGGTCGCACTCATCGCGACCGGCTGCGGCGGTTCGGATTCGGGGTCCAGCGAGACCAGTTCCTCTGAATCCGAAACCACCACGTCGACGACGGAGACCTCGGAGACCACGTCGACGAGCGCCGCGGCACCGACGACCGGGCGGATCGCGCCTCGCCAGGAGGCGCCCGCTGGTCCGGCGCCGACGATCGCCGACTACATCAAGGACAACGGCATCCAGGAATCGGCGGTCAAGCGGGGAGATCCGGGTGCTCCGATCATCGACCTACCCATCCCTGAGGGCTGGGCGGACGCCGGAGCGGACACTCCCGAGTGGGCGTTCGGCGCGATCGTCTACACCGGGCCCGAGGCGGCCGAGTACACGCCGAGCATCGTCGCGATCGTCTCCAAGCTGGTGGGCGACGTCGACCCGCAGGCCGTGCTGGACGCGGCGCCCGGGGAGGCGACCAACCTGCCCGGCTGGACACCGATGAGCGACGGCAAAGTCACCACGCTGGGCGAGTATCCGGCGTTCCAGCTCGGTGGCACCTGGGTTCAGGACGGTGTCACCAAGATCGCCGCGCAGAAGACGGTGGTGATCCCGGGCAGCGACGGCTCCTGGTATGTATTGCAGCTCAACGCCGATGGTCTGGAGAACCAGATCGACCTTGTGGGCCCGGCCACGCTGGCCATCGACGAGGAAACGGTCATCACGCCGCAGTAACTCGGCCGACGCGGTCAGCCGGCCAGCGGCGGCACCACGGCCTCGATCAGATGCGGACCGGGCTCGGTGAAGGCGGCGGTCAGCGCCGCCGCCAGCTCCTCGGCCGTGGTGACACGACGGCCGGGCACACCCATCCCCTCGGCGATCTTGACGAAGTCGAGGGCGGGACGGCCGAGGTCCATCAATTGCAGGGCTTTCGGGCCAGGGCTCGCCGCGTTCGCCGCTTCGACGCGCTGCAACTCGATCCGCAGGATGTCGTAGACGCCGTTGCTGAAGATCACGGTCGTGACGTCGAGGTTCTCGCGCGCCTGCGTCCACAGCGCCGACACGGTGTACATCGCCGACCCGTCCGCCTGCAGGGACAGCACGGGTCGGCCGGGCGCGGCGATGGCGGCACCGATCGCGGCGGGCATCCCGTAACCGATCGCGCCGCCGGTCAGCGTCAGCACATCGTGTGCGGGGGCACCCGCCGTCGCCGCGGCGATGCCGATCCCTGCCGTGTTCGATTCGTCGACCACGATGGCGTTCTCGGGTAGCAACGCACCGACCACCGCGGCAGCCGAAAAGGACGTCAGGTCCCCCGACTGCAACGGCGGCCGAGTAGCCGGGGCCACCGCGGCGACGCTTCCGGGCGCGAGTTCGTCGGCGACGCGCTGCAGTGCGGCCGCCGCACCGCAGTGCTTGGCGAGCACGTGCACGTCGCAGTTCTCGGGCACGAGATCGCTGGCTCGTCCCGGGTAGGCAAAGAACGACACCGGGGACGCCGCGCCCGCGAGGACGAGATGCTCGGCGCCGGCGAGCTGCTCCTCGGCGGCTTCCGCGAAATAGGCAAGCCGTTCCACGGCCGGCACGCCGGCCCCGCGCTGCAGCCGCGTCGGGAAGGTTTCGCAGAGCACCTTTGCACCGGTCGCTTCGGCGATGCGAACCGCCGCGGACAAGCCGGGAATCCGCGTCGCGTCTCCCCCGATCAACAGGACCGTCGGTGAACCGGAGGTCAACGCGGTCACGGCGTCGCGCACCGCGTCATCATCGACGACGGGCAGGTGAGAGTCCTGCGGATCAGGTTCGATGAGCTCGGCGTCGCTCCATGAGACGTCGGCGGGCAGGATCAGCGTCGACACGACGCCGGTGCGGCTGGCGGTCACCGCGTCGGTGGCATCGATCGCGATTTCTGCTGTGTCCAGCGTGCGACGCACCCACCCGGACACGGTGCGGGCGAGCGCGTCGATGTCGGATTCCAGTGGGGCGTCGTATTTCTTGTGATACGTCGCGTGGTCGCCGACGACCACGACCATCGGCACATGGGCCCGCCGGGCATTGTGCAGGTTGGCCAGGCCGTTACCCAGTCCTGGGCCCAGGTGCAGCAGCACTATGGCGGGTTTGTCGGCCATGCGCGCGAAACCATCGGCCGCGCCGGTGGCCACCCCTTCGAAGAGGGTCAGCACACCTCGCATCTGCGGGACTGTGTCCAGCGCCGCGACGAAATGCATCTCCGACGTGCCGGGGTTGGCGAAGCACACGTCGACTCCGTTGCCGACGAGGGTGGTGAGAAGAGAGTGGGCGCCGTTCACATCTGCTGTTATACGCCCGCTCAGTTGTCGCGAATAGCGTCCAGACGCTTCGAAGCTTCCTCGAATCCGCTCACCAACTCGGCGATGATGTCGGCTACGGGCCGGATCTCGTTCATTCGGCCGACGATCTGACCGACCGGCATCGCGACGGTGGTGGGATCCGCTGACTCGCTCATCCGCTGATGGGCCTCGCTGACGAGGATGTTCTGCAGCGGCATCGGCAGCGGCTCGGGGGCCCCTTCGGCGTCCCACGCGTCGGTCCACCGGCTCTTGAGCAGGCGCGCCGGCTTTCCGGTGTAGATGCGCCTCCGGACTGTATCCGCCGAGGTGGCCGTCAGCATGGCTTCCTGGATCACGGAGCGGCCAGACTCCAGACGCACGCCGAGGTCGTACTCGGCCGAGGTCAGGAAGGCTGAGCCCATCCAAACTCCTTGCGCGCCAAGGGCAAGTGCCGCGGCAACCTGACGCCCCGTGCCGATACCACCTGCGGCGAGCACCGGGGCTCTACCGTCGATGGCGTCCACGATCTCCGGCCACAAGACCATGGAGCCGATCTCGCCGGTGTGCCCACCGGCCTCGTGGCCCTGTGCGACGACGATGTCCACGCCGTTCTCAACATGGCGCAGAGCATGTTTCGGCGAGCCGGCCAGCGCCGCCACCGGCACGCCCGCCTCGTGCACCTGGTCGATGACGTCCTTGGGCGGCGAACCGAGTGCGTTGGCGATCAGCTTGATCGGGTGCTTGAGCGCGACCTCGACATGGCTGCGAGCCACCGAATGCAGCCATCCCAGAACACCTTCCGAGCGTTCCTCATCCTCGGGTAGCGGCGGCACCCCGAGGTCGGCGAGCGTCTTGGCGACGAACTCGCGGTGCTCGTTCGGGATGAGCTTGTTGATGTCGACCGACGTACCTTCGGTCGGAACCTTGGCCGGCATGACGATGTCGACGCCGTAGGGCTTGCCGTCGGTGTTCGCGTCCATCCACTGCAGGACGTTCTCGAGGTCGTCGGCGTCGTTGAACCGCACGCAGCCGAGTACGCCGAGTCCACCGGCCTTGCTGACCGCTGCGGCGACCTTCTCCGACGGGGTGAAGACGAATATCGGGTACTCGATGCCGAAGCGTTCGCAGAGTTCAGTTCTCATGATTATTTGACCGCCACATGCTTCTCGTGAACGTCGTCGGCGGGACGTTCCTCGGTGGTGTCCTTGGCCCAGCGGTAATCCGGCTTGCCCGCGGGCGACCGCTTGACCTCGTCGACAAGCCACAGGCTGCGCGGCACTTTGTATCCCGCGATTTCGCGGCGCACGAACGCGTCGAGCTCGGCCAGCGTGGGACGCGTTCCCTCCCGGGCCTGCACCACGGCGGCGACGTGCTGGCCGAACCGGGGATCGGGCACACCGACGACCAGGGCGTCGAAGACATCGGGATGGCCCTTGAGCGCAGCCTCGACCTCTTCTGGGTAGATCTTCTCGCCACCGGAGTTGATGGACACCGAGCCGCGGCCCAGCATCGTCACGGTGCCGTCGGCTTCGACCTCGGCGAAGTCGCCGGGAATCGCGTACCGCACACCGTGATAGGTGCGGAACGTCTCGGCCGTCTTCTTCTCGTCCTTGAAGTAGCCGACCGGGATGTGCCCGCACTTGGCGATGATGCCGCGCTTGCCCGAACCGGGCTCGACCTCGTTGCCGTTCTCGTCGAGCACCTTCGTGTTCTTGTCGATGGTGACGCGCGGGCCGCCGGTGTGCGACTGGCCTTTCGCCACGACGCTGGTGCCGCCGAAGCCCGTCTCCGACGAGCCGATCGAGTCGGTGATGATGCGGTTGGGCAGCAGCTCGAGGAACTTCTCCTTGAGGCTGGTCGAGAACAGCGCCGCGGTGCTGGCGAGCAGGAACAGCGAGTCCAATTCATAGGTGTTGCCGGCATCCTGATGCGCGAGCAGCGCGTCCAGCAGCGGCCGCGCCATCGCGTCGCCGGTGAAGAACAGCAGGTTGACCTTGTGCTCGTGGATCGTCCGCCACACCGCGTCGGCGTCGAATTCCGGTGTGAGCACCGTGGTGTGGCCGGAGAAGATCGACATCCAGGTGCACGACTGGGTGGCGCCGTGGATCATCGGCGGAATCGGGTAGCGCACCATCGGCGGGTTGGCTGCAGCCTGCTTCGACAGATCGTATTCGTCGGCGATGGGCTCGCCCGTCGCGAAGTCGGTGCCGCCGAACAGAACTCGGTAGATGTCCTCGTGGCGCCACATGACACCCTTCGGGAAACCGGTGGTCCCGCCGGTGTAGAGCAGGTAGATGTCGTCTTCGCTGCGCGGGCCGAAGTCACGCTCCGGCGAGCCCTGCTCGAGCGCGGAGTAGAACTCGACGCCGCCGTAGCGCTGATAATCGTCGTCGGAACCGTCCTCGACGACGAGGATCGTCGTGACGTTCGGGGTCTCGGGCAGCACGTTGGCCACCCGGTCGGCGTAGCGGCGCTCGTGGATCAGCGCAACCATGTCCGAGTTGTCGAACAGGTACTTAAGCTCGCCCTCGACATACCGGAAGTTGACGTTGACCAGGATCGCGCCGGCCTTGATGATGCCGAGCATCCCGATGACGATCTCGATGCGGTTGCGGCAGTACAGGCCGACCTTGTCGTCCTTCTTGACGCCTTGGTCGATGAGGTAGTGCGCCAACCGGTTGGCCTTCTCCTCCAACTGGGCGTAGGTCAGCTGTTCGTCGCCCGAGATGAGGGCGACGCGGTCAGGCACGGCGTCGATGGCGTGCTCGGCAAGATCGGCGATGTTCAGGGCCACGGCTCTAAATTAGAACGTGTTACATTTCGTGACAAGTCGCTGTCTTCGACGAGGAAAGGCGCATGCCCGTGACTGAGCCGCACAAAGGTCCCGACGCACTGGTTGAGCAGCGCGGACACACATTGATCGTGACGCTGAACCGGCCGGAGGCGCGCAACGCTCTGTCAGGCGAGATGCTCTCGATCATGGTCGACGCCTGGAACCGGGTCGACGACGACCCGGAGATCCGGACGTGCATCTTGACCGGGGCGGGCGGCTACTTCTGCGCGGGCATGGACCTCAAAGCGGCATCGAAGAAGCCGCCGGGCGACTCGTTCAAGGACGGCAGCTACGACCCGTCGAAGATCGAGGGCCTGCTGAAAGGCCGCCGGCTGAAGAAACCGCTGATCGCTGCCGTTGAAGGCCCCGCGATCGCGGGCGGTACCGAGATCCTGCAGGGCACCGACATCCGCGTCGCCGGTGAGAGCGCGAAGTTCGGCATCTCCGAGGCGAAGTGGAGCCTCTACCCCATGGGGGGTTCCGCGGTGCGACTCCCGCGCCAGATCCCGTACACCATCGCATGCGACCTGCTGCTGACCGGACGCCACATCACCGCGGCCGAGGCCAAGGAATACGGGCTCATCGGCTACGTCGTTCCGGACGGCACCGCGCTGGAGAAGGCGCTGGAGATCGCCGAGGTGATCAACAACAACGGCCCGCTCGCCGTGCAGGCCATCCTGAAGACCATTCGTGAGGCCGAGGGCATGCACGAGGAAGAAGCCTTCAAGCCCGACACCGCCAACGGAATCCCGGTGTTCCTGAGCGAGGACGCCAAGGAGGGCCCGCGCGCCTTCAAGGAGAAGCGGCCTCCGAACTTCCAGATGAAGTGAGCCCGCTGCGCCGAAACTGCATTCCACGCGCTCGACCGGCCGGCGGGGCCGCGCGGAATGCAGTTTCGCCGGACTCGCTACGCCGCGCTCTCCCCTGCACTCCAGAGCCGATCGATCTCGGCTTGCCCGTCCGCCAGGCTCTGTGCTGCAAGCGGTCTGAGTTCGGCCATCGCCGGATTCGTCTCCGCCATGGTCAGTTCGACAACGACGAAGCGCGGCTGCAGCCCGGTCAGTGACAGCCCGTGGGTCAGCCAGGTGTGCGCGTGATCCCACCCTTCGCGCGGAGTGCCCGGCCCGTAGCCGCCACCGCGAGTCTCGATGGCGATCAGTTCCGTGCCGCCGAGAAGCCCCTTGCCAGACTCGGCGTCGATCGACAGCCCCGGCGCAACGATGTGGTCGACCCAGGCCTTGACGGTGCTCGGCGGGCCGAAGTTGTACAGCGGCAATCCGAGGACGATGACGTCGGCGGCCTTGATCTCATCGACGAGCTCGGCGCTGAGGGTCGCCGAATTCTGCGGATCCAGGTGCGGCAGAGGAACAGCGGCGAGATCGCGATAGGTGACCGTCCCATCCGGATGGGCTGCGCGCCAACGGCCCACGGCCCGAGCCGTGAGATTGCGGCTCACAGACCGATCCCCTTGCACCGACGAGTCGATGTGCAGCAAATGTGTCATTGCCTGCCTTTCCATAAGTAGTTAGTGCTATACAAACTATCTATACAGCGCAGGGCTTCGTCAAATTCCCGTAGGCTTGCGCAATGAGCACGCGTCCCCGACAGGAGTTGCTGCTCGGACCCTTGCTGGACCTGATCCTTCGGAGGCTTCGAGGGGCCGCCGAAATCGAGGTCGCCAAAGTCGGCCTGCGGACGCGTCACATCATTGCGCTGACACTGCTCCGGGATTTCGGCGAGCAGGGCCAGGCCGGTCTGGCCGACTCGCTCGGCATCGACCCGACAAACGTCGTCGCGTTACTCAACGAGCTCGAATCCATCGGTTTGGTGGAACGTCGACGCTCACCGCTTGATCGACGGCGACACACTGTGATGCTCACCGAGGCAGGCAGCGCCCGCCTCACCGAAGCAGAATGTGCGCTGGCCGCTCTCGAGCACCGCATGTTCGCGGGTTTACGGAACGAGGAGTTGACCAGCCTGCACGACCTGCTTCAACGAGCAGCAGCGGTCACGGCGGGTGGCGCCGAGTCCACGATCCCGAGCTGCGTCGCCGACGACGGAACCTGTTGATATCGAGCGTGCGTTCAGGTCGAGCGTGGTTCCTGTGCACGGAAAACGGCCGAAACCCGTACACAGGGCCCACGGTGGGACGAGCGGTCAGCCCAGCACCTTTGCCGACGGTGTGAACACCACGGGCATCGACTCCAAACCGCTGACGAAGTTGGCCGGCCGCAGCGGCAGCATGTTCTCATCTGCCAACCGCAGGTCGGGCAGACGCTGCAGGATCTTGCCGAGCATGATCTTCAGCTCCAGGCGTGCCAGCTGGTTGCCAAGGCAAAAGTGTGTGCCGAAGCCGAAAGCAACGTGGCTGTTGGGGTTACGGTCGATGCGGAAATTCTCCGGATCGCCGAACAATGCTTCGTCGAAGTTGGCGGATTCGAACATCAGCATGATCTTCTCGCCCGACTTCAGCGATGTGCCGTGAAATTCGGTGTCGGCCGTGAGCGTCCGGCACATGTTCTTCACCGGGGACGTCCAGCGCAGCATCTCTTCGATTGCGCCAGGCAGCAGTTCATCAGGATTCGCCACCAACCGCTTCCACTGATCCTGGTGCCGCAGCAGCTGTTCCGTGCCACCCGACAGGGTGTGACGGGTGGTCTCGTCCCCGCCTATCAGGATCAGCAGCGTTTCGAAAACGATCTCGTCGTCGCTCATCCTCTGACCTTCGACCTCGGCGTTGACGAGAATCGAGAACAGATCGTCGCGGGGGTTCGCGCGCCGGTCGGCGATCACCTCCATCGTGAACGCGGTGTACGCGGCGAAGGTCTCCATGAGCTTCTGGATGACTGTCTCGTCAACGGTCGACGACAACCCACACACCAGGTCGTCGGACCACTTCAGCAGCATTTCGCGTTCTTCGGGCAGCACGCCGAGCATGTCCCCGATCACGGCCATCGGCAGCGGAGCGGCGATGTCGCGGACGAAGTCGCACTCGCCGCGCTCACACACGGCGTCGATCAGTGTGTCGCAAAGCTTTTCGATCGACGGCACCTTGTCCATCACGCGCTTGCGGGTGAAGCCCGAGTTCACCAGCTTGCGCCGGAGGATGTGCGCCGGATCGTCCATGTCGATCATGTACGGCATACCCGGCTGATCCGGGCGGATACCGCCTGTGCTGGAGAACAATTCGGGGTTGCGCTCGGCGTCGAGCACCGCCTGGTAGGTCGTCGCGGCGGCCAGGCCGTTGCGATCCCGGAACACGGGCTGGTTCGCCCGCATCCACGCATACGCCTTCCGCGCCGCGGGACCGTCGGCGTAAAAGTTGCCGTCGGCCAGGTCGACATCCAGGTCGACGGTGTGGCCGGAAAGGGTCGAGGTCATCGGTTTCCCACAATCTTCGAATCGGCGAATGTCATGTCGACGTTGGCTGCTGAACTCGACACCAGCGCACGCTTGGGCAAGCCTAGGGCGGAAAGCTCTGCGGCGTAGGGATGTTCGCCCAATCGAAGTTGGACACCGCCGGGCCGATAGCGCACGCCGGAAAGCACCATCTCCCCCGCCGTCTCGCGGGTGACGCCGTCGAGATGCGAGTACGTCGAATGCACCTGTCTACGACCACTGAGCGGGGGCACGGGTAGCCCAGGAGCAAACTCCATGCTCAGGACGTGCTGGCCGCCGATGCTCACGTCGAAGCCGAACCGGCGCCCCGCTCGAACAGTGAAGTCGGCCATCACCTTCGGGTATCCCCAGATGGTCCGGCCGGCCTCAAGGGTGAACGACTGGTCGACGGGCAGGTGATGCACGAACGCGCCTGCCGACTGCAGCGCTTTGAAGCCACTTGCGTTCGATCCGGGCGGGTTGACCATCACGTTGGTGCCGTACTCGTAGTACTGACCGAGATCGGTGTCCTCGTAGCGCATCAACATCAACACCACGAGCGCCCGCCGGCCGCCCCTGCCGAACCGGCACACCTGCAGTCCGGAGTAATCGATCATCTGCTGGGCAGCGTCGGCGTCGACGACGAACATCGCGGTGTGCTGATGCGCGGTGCGCACCCGCACCGGCATCGTCAGGACGGTGCCCTGGATGGTGTGCTGGGATGGCGAAGACACAGTGCTGTCGGTCACACCGCCAATCTAGAACGTCACTAGACAGTAGGCAACAAAGTGTCTAGTCGGGGTCAGACCAGCGCGGCCAGATCGCGGATCTGCTCGGACGATCGCGCCCCGACGACCATCATCGTGACACCCGAGGCCTCCCACGCCTTGATCTGCTCCTGCACGTAGGCGAGGTCGCCGACGATCGCCGAGTCGTCGACCAGTTCGTCGGGTATTGCCTTGGCCGCCTCGTCTTTGCGATCGCTGCGGAACAATTTGGTCACGTCGTCGACGACCTCGGCGTACCCCATGCGGCGGTACACGTCGGCGTGGAAGTTCGTGTCCTCAGCACCCATTCCGCCCATGTAGAGCGCAAGGTGCGGCTTCATCAACTCCATGATCGCGGGACGGTCGTCGGTGACGACGACCTGCGCCGTCGCGCAGATCTCGAACGTCTCCCGTGTGCGGCGTGCACCCGGACGTGCGAACCCCTCGTCGAGCCACTCGTTGTACATGCCCGCGATGCGGGGCGAGTAGAAGATCGGCAGCCAGCCGTCGCAGATCTCGGCGGCCAGCGCGACGTTCTTGGGTCCCTCAGCGCCGAGCATCACGGGGATGTCGGCACGCAGCGGATGGGTGATGGGCTTCAAGTTCTTGCCCAGCCCGGTGGTTCCTTCGCCGCTCAGCGGCAGCGGATAGTGGGGCCCTTCGCTGTGCACCGGAGCTTCGCGCGCCCAGACCTGCCGCAGGATGTCGATGTACTCGCGGGTGCGAGCGAGCGGCTTCGGGAACTTCGCGCCGTACCAGCCCTCGACGACCTGAGGGCCGGACACGCCGAGGCCGAGGATATGCCGTCCGCCGGACAGGTGGTCGAGGGTCAGTGCGGCCATCGCGCACGCCGTGGGCGTGCGGGCGGACAGTTGGATGACAGACGTTCCCAACCGCATCCGCGTCGTCTCCCGGCCCCACCACGCCAGCGGGGTGTACGCATCCGAGCCCCACGCTTCGGCGGTGAACACGGTGTCGAAGCCCGCCTCTTCTGCCGTGGCGACCAGTTCTGCGTGGTTGGTCGGCGGCTGCGCGCCCCAGTATCCGAGCTGCAAACCCAACTTCATGCCACTCGTCCTTCCGGGCCACCAGGGCCGCTTCTTGAAACCATTCTTAGAACCTGTTCTACTCGATGCCGTGACCACCAGCCAAAGCAGCCCGGTGCAGATCGATACGCATGAGCCGCCGCTTTCCGCTCCGCTGAAGCTCGCATTCGACTACACCCGTTCAGTAGGACCGCTCCTCGGTAAGTTCTTCACAGCGCTCCGTGAGCGGCGAATCGTCGGAGTCCGCGGTTCCGACGGAAGGGTCCACGTACCGCCGCCGGAGTTCGACCCCGTCACCTGGGAGCGATTGACCGAGATCGTACCGGTGGCCAGCGTCGGCACCGTGATGTCGTGGACGTGGCAGCCGGAGCCGCTGGAGGGTCAGCCGTTGGCCCGGCCCTTCGCGTGGGCGCTGATCCTGCTCGACGGGGCCGACACGCCGCTGCTGCACGCGGTCGATGCAGGCGGTTCTGACGCGATCACCACCGGAACCCGTGTCCACGCACACTGGGTGGACGAACCCGTCGGCGCCATCACCGACATCGCGTACTTCGCCCTCGGCGACGACGCCGAGGATGTCCCACCGCCACCGGAAGGCCTCGATCCGGTGACCATGCTGGTTGTCCCGACCTCGATCGAAATCCAGCACACCGCTTCGCTTCCCGAGAGCACCTTCTTGCGAGCACTGCAGCAGGGCAAGCTGCTCGGCGCACGCACAGGCGAGGACGGCAAGGTGTATTTCCCGCCGAAGGAAGCCAACCCGGCCACTGGCCTAGAGCTCGACAACTACGTCGAACTGCCCGACAAGGGCACGGTGACGACGTTCGCCATCATCAACATCCCGTTCGCGGGACAGCGCATCAAGCCGCCCTACGTCGCGGCCTACGTGCTGCTCGACGGTGCCGACATCCCGTTCCTGCACCTGGTCACCGAGATCGACCCGAGCGAGGTGCGGATGGGCATGCGAGTGCAGGCGGTGTGGAAGCCCAAGGAGGAGTGGGGACTTGGCATCGACAACATCGACTACTTCAAGCCCACGGGCGAACCCGACGCCGAGTACGACACCTACAAGCACCACCTGTAAAGGGATTTGACACTCATGACCCACCAGCGAGAAGCGGAGCCGATCGCGCATGTCTGATGTTGCAGTAGTGGGCTTCGCGCACGCACCCCACGTCCGTCGCACCAACGGCACCACCAATGGCGTCGAGATGCTGATGCCGTGTTTCCACCAGCTGTATGCCGAACTCGGCCTGAAGCAGACCGATATCGGCTTCTGGTGCTCGGGGTCCTCCGATTACCTTGCGGGCCGGGCATTCTCCTTCATCTCGGCCATCGACTCCATCGGCGCCGTACCGCCGATCAACGAGTCACACGTCGAGATGGACGCCGCCTGGGCGCTGTACGAGGCCTACATCAAAATTCTGACCGGCGAGGTCGAGACGGCTCTGGTGTACGGCTTCGGCAAGTCGTCGGCGGGCACGCTGCGCCGGGTGCTGGCATTGCAGACCGATCCGTACACCGTGGCCCCGCTGTGGCCCGACTCGGTGAGCATGGCGGGTTTGCAGGCCCGCTTCGGGCTCGATTCTGGCAAGTGGACCGTCGAGCAGATGGCGCAGGTGGCGCTGGACGCGCAGGCCGCGTCCCCGCGAGTGGACCGTTTGGAATCCGGCAGCAGCGTCGCAGAGCTACTCGAGCAGCCGTACTTCGCAGAGCCGTTGCGCCGACACGACATCGCACCGATCACCGACGGTGCATCGGCGATCGTGCTGGCAGCCGGGGACCGCGCTCGCGAGCTGCGGGAACGCCCGGCGTGGATCTCGGGGATCGAACATCGCATCGAGACGCCGGTTTTGGGCGCTCGCGATCTGACCACCTCCCCGTCCACTGCAGCTTCGGCGGCGGCGGCGACCGGTGGCGACGTGTCGTCGATCGAGATCGCGGAGCTCTATGCGCCGTTCAGCCATCAGCAGCTGATCCTCAAAGAGGCGATCGGGCTCACCGACAGCACGACGATCAACCCGTCCGGTGGTGCGCTGGCCGCCAATCCGATGTTCTCGGCGGGTCTGGAGCGGATCGGCTTCGCCGCGCAGCACATCTTCGAGGGCAACGCATCTCGAGTGCTGGCCCACGCGACGAGCGGGCCTGCGCTGCAACAGAATCTGGTCGCTGTCCTGGAGGGTAAGTAGCCATGGCTCCTAAAACGGGCAAGAAGCTCGCAGCCGTTCTCGGTACCGGCCAGACCAAGTACGTGGCCAAGCGGACCGACGTCTCGATGAACGGTCTGGTCCGCGAGGCCATCGACCGCGCACTCGACGATGCCGGCGTCACGTTTGCCGATATCGACGCCGTCGTGGTCGGCAAGGCTCCGGACTTCTTCGAGGGCGTCATGATGCCCGAGTTGTTCATGGCCGACGCCACCGGTGCGTCCGGCAAGCCGCTGATCCGCGTGCACACCGCGGGCTCGGTGGGCGGTTCGACGGCGGTCGTGGCCGCCAGCCTGGTGCAGTCCGGTAAGTACCGGCGCGTGCTCACGATGGCCTGGGAGAAGCAGTCGGAGTCCAACGCCATGTGGGCGTTGAGCATTCCGGTGCCGTTCACCAAGCCGGTGGGCGCCGGAGCCGGTGGGTACTTCGCGCCCCATGTGCGCGCCTATATCCGGCGGTCGGGCGCTCCGGTTCACATCGGCGCGATGGTGGCGGTCAAGGACCGTCTCAACGCGGTGAAGAATCCGCTGGCTCATCTGCATCAGCCCGACATCACGCTGGAGAAGGTGATGTCCTCGCCGATGCTGTGGGATCCGATCCGCTACGACGAAACCTGCCCGTCCTCCGATGGGGCGGCAGCACTGGTCATCGGCGACGAAGAAGCCGCCGATGCGCGTGTCGCAGAAGGACATCCGGTCGCATGGGTGCACGCCACGGCGTTGCGCACCGAACCGTTGGCCTACGCGGGACGCGACCAGGTCAACCCTCAGGCGAGCCGCGACGCCGCTGCCGCGCTGTGGAAGGCAGCGGGGATCACGAGCCCGATCGACGAGATCGACGTGGCCGAGGTCTACGTGCCGTTCTCCTGGTATGAGCCGATGTGGCTGGAGAGCCTGGGATTTGCGCCAGAGGGCGAGGGATGGAAGCTCACCGAGGCCGGTGAGACGGCCATGACCGGACGTATTCCGTTCAACCCGTCCGGCGGGGTGCTGTCGTCGAACCCGATCGGCGCGTCGGGCATGATCCGATTCGCCGAGTCGGCGATCCAGGTGATGGGCAAGGGCGGCGATCATCAGGTCCCCGGCGCCCGCAAGGCTCTCGGCCATGCGTACGGCGGTGGCGCACAGTACTACTCGATGTGGGTGGTCGGGGCCGACAAGCCCGCGTCGTAGCCGCCACTTCGCCGAAACTGCATTCCACGCGACGTCTTCGGAGAATCGGCCGCGCGGAATGCAGTTTCGCGCCTAGGCCTGGCGCAGGCAGCCCTCCCACACCGTCAGTACCAGCCGGTCGATCGACTCGTCGTCGAGGGCCGGCATGCCGAACATCAGCCGGTAGTAGGGCGGTGACACGAGCGCGTCGACGGCGACCTCGACGTCGGTGCCAGCCGGCAGTTCGCCAGTGCCAACGGCATCGCGCACGATGGCGGCGATGGCGCCTCGGCGCGGTGTGATCCACTGCTCGAACAAGGCGTGCTCGATCGCGGGATCGGAGGCCGATGCCGCAATCACGTTGCGTAGCAAGGGTCCGACCTCGGGGTCGGCGAGCAGGCCGAACAGCGCCTTGACGTGATGGGTGATCGCGTCGACGGAGCTGCTTCCGGGTGGCCGCGTGACGGAGTTTCGCACCCTCTCGTAGAGCCCCTCGAGGACGATGGAGGCCGCCGACGGCCACCACTTGTAGATCGTCGTGCGGCTGACTTCGGCGCGTTTGGCGATGGCGTCCACTGTCGCGGCCACGGACCCGCCCTGCAGGGCCAGTTCGGCGGCAGCGGTCAGCACGGCATTGCGCACTGTTTCACTGCGAGGACGGCCGCGGCGAGGTGCATGCTGCTGGTCGTCCACTCGCTCAGCTTATTGCGGGCACCCGCCGTGAACCGGCCGCCGCGACGATCAGACTGAGGATCGCCGCGACGATGCCGAATCCGAACATCATCGGGTAGCTGACCCATTGCGACAGGAACGCCATGGCCGCGGGCACACCGAATCCGAGGTAGCAGAGGCTGTAGAACACTGCCGTCATTCCGGCCAGGTCGTCGGGTCCCGCGATGCGTTGAATCTCCTGCAGGCCCGCCAGCAGCGCCATTCCGTAACCGGCGCCGAGCACTGCCGCGGCCAACACGGCCGTCGGCACCGTCACTGCGGACGCAGCCCACACCGCGAAGGCCATGCCCGACACCACGAGTGCCAGTGCGACGACGATGCCGGCACGACCCGAGACGAGGGTGCGCCCGAAGTGCTGGACGCCGAATCCGACGCCCAGCGCGACGGCGCACAGCAGGGCGGAGAAGGCTATCGGCGCCGAGGAGACATGGTCGCTCATCAGCGCGGGAAGGACGGCGTACGCGGACGCGCCCGCACCGAAAACCCATGGGGCGACGGGCACGACGACGGCAAGGAATCGGCGATGTGACGCGCCGGGGATCGAGAGATCCCTCCACCATGGCTCTCCTGCCGAGTGACGTGCTCGCGTCTCCGGTGCCGCGACGAGCAGCGCGGCGGCACCGAGCGCCATCGCGATGTTGAGTGCATACGGCAGGACCGACGGCGCCGGCCCCCACTCCGCGAGCACGCCCGCGACGCCCGCGCCGAGTCCGAACCCAGCGGTCAGGCTCATCGCGGCGCGGCGCGCACCCGCGCCGCTGTGCTCCCACGGCGGGCTCGACAACTCCTTGATCCAGCTCCCCCCGACGGCCATCGCGAGCCCGAGCGCGAGCCCGCTGAACACGCGGCCGGCGGCGAGCACGGCGGCCGACTGGGCCCCCGTGGCGAGAATCAGGGATCCGATCGCGGCCAATACCGGGGCGGGCAGCATCAGCGGTCGGCGCCCGAAGCGATCCGACAACGGACCACCGATGAGCAGCGCGGGAACGATACCCAGGACGTAGGCGAACAGCAGGAGGTCGACCGTCACGGCGGAAAAGCCACCGTGCACGCGATACATGACCAACAGCGGTGTGAACTCATTGCCGCCCCACGCGACCGCGAACGTCGCTGCGGCGACGGCCAGCCAGCGCTTGGCACTGCCCGCGGAGACCCCGCTGGGCGCCGGTCGCGTCGTCGTCGCGGTCACCTCGCCCGCCTTTCATTAGTGGACACTGTGTTCACTATATATGCGCCGGCGAGTGGGTATGTACATCGAGGGAGTGCCAAAAGACACATTTTCTGCTGGTGAGCAGCGATCGGATTGCCCGGAGGAGCGCAAAACTGTAACGTGTTCTAGTTAGAGACCTAGAGTTTGGGAGGCCACAGGTGAGCACGGAAACCACTGGGGCAACCGCTGGCATTCGCGAGATCGACACGGGCGCCCTGCCTGACCGCTTCGCCAGGGGTTGGCACTGCCTGGGGCCGGTCAAGGACTACCTCGACGGCAAGCCGCACGGTATCGAGATCTTCGGCACGATGCTCGTCGTCTTCGCCGATTCGCAGGGTGAGCTGAAGGTCCTGGATGGCTATTGCCGCCACATGGGCGGCAATCTCGCTCAGGGTGAGATAAAGGGTGACGAAGTCGCCTGCCCGTTCCACGACTGGCGCTGGGGCGGCGACGGCAAATGCAAACTTGTCCCCTACGCCAAGCGCACCCCGCGGCTGGCCCGCACCCGCGCCTGGCACACCGACGTGCGTGGCGGTCTGCTCTTCGTCTGGCACGACCACGAGGGCAACCCGCCACAGGAGGAAGTCCGCATCCCGGAGATTCCGGAATGGTCCAGCGGGGAGTGGACCGACTGGAAGTGGAACTCGATGCTCATCGAGGGCTCCAACTGCCGCGAGATCATCGACAACGTCACCGACATGGCGCACTTCTTCTACATCCACTTCGGCTTGCCGACGTATTTCAAGAATGTCTTCGAAGGACACATCGCCAGCCAGTACCTGCACAACGTGGGCCGGCCGGATGTCAACGACATGGGCACCGCCTACGGCGATGCGTCGCTTGATTCGGAGGCCAGCTACTTCGGGCCATCGTTCATGATCAACTGGCTGCACAACAAGTACGGCGACTTCAAGGCCGAGTCGATCCTGATCAACTGCCACTACCCGGTGACCCAGGATTCGTTCGTGTTGCAGTGGGGCGTCATCGTCGAGAAGCCCAAAGGTCTCGATGACCAGACCACCGAGAAGCTGGCCAGTGCCTTCACCGACGGTGTCAGCAAGGGCTTCCTGCAGGATGTCGAAATCTGGAAGCACAAGACCCGCATCGACAATCCGTTGCTCGTGGAGGAAGACGGCGCGGTGTACCAGATGCGCCGCTGGTACCAGCAGTTCTATGTCGACATCGCCGACGTGACACCGGACATGACGGATCGCTTTGAGATGGAGGTCGACACCACGATCGCCAACGAGAAGTGGGCCGTCGAAGTTGAGGAGAATCTGCGCGAGAGGGAGAACCTCAAGGCGCGCGAAGCCGAGAAAGCGGAATCGCCGGCGACATGACTTCAGCGAGAAGCGGAGCGGATCGCGCATGACTTCAGCGAGAAGCGGAGCGGATCGCGCATGACTTCAGCGAGAAGCGGAGCGGATCGCGCATGAAAGACGCCCCGGATGTGGACCGCCTCGCCAAGTCGATGCTCCAGCTACACGGGCATGACGAAGACGAGCACGACCACGGCCGGCCGTCGGAGGGCAGGACGTCCGGATCATGGCGCAAAGCACCTGATTTCGCGTCCGATCCGAACCGGGCTGCGGCGGTGCGAGAAAGCACCGACCGCGACCGCCAGCGCTATCTCACCTCGGGTCTGGCTTCCGTCGACTGCCGCTTCTGCCACGTCACCGTGCAGGTCAAGAAACTCGGACCCGCGCACACCTCGGTGCAGTGGACTGCCGACGCCACCAGACGCTGCGCGCACTTCTCCGAAATCCGGGATGCCGGCGGCGATCCCGCACGTTCGCGGTCCTGCCCTCGCCTTGCCGACAGCATCCGGCATGCCGTCGCCGAGGGCTGCCTGGAGGAGTACTCAAGTGCTCCGTCACCCGGCGACGGCTGAGAGTGCTGGCGACGCCGACCGTGGTCCACGACGGCGCGCCGTCATAGATTCCTGAAGCGCTCCTTGACCTGCTCGTCGGTAAGGCCGTAGTCGGCCAGCGAGTAGGTATGCTTCGGCGCCCGGGGCCCTTTCTTGCTCTCCTCGTGGGTGTTGCGCACCGACTCGCGGGCTTCGTCGGTGTACTCGATGCCGAAGGCTCGGTAGATGTCCTCGACAGCGCCGACGGGGTCCTTGATCAACTTGAAATAGTCGAGATCGTAGAACTGCGCCGGATCGTGCTTGGCCCGTTCGGTGTTGAAGAGTTCCAGTCCACGCGACCATGTTTCCATCGAATCGGCGCCGATCACGTCACCGGTGAACGTGTTCGACCAACCCTCGGTGGTGTGCTGCGCGAGCGAACACATCGACGCCATGATCGTCTCGGCCGGACGGTGACACTGCACCACCAGCGCGTCTGGGTACGTCGCGAACAATGCGTCGAGCGCGAACAAATGGCTCGGATTCTTGAGGACCCAACGCTTTTCGCGATCGTTGAGTCCGATGAGCTGCAGGTTGCGACGGTGCCGCTGATACGACTTCGTCCAGTCCTGACGCGCCAGCCACTGCGCGTAGGTCGGCACATGCGCCAGCGTCTCGTAGGACACCGAGTGCAGTGACTGCCGCAGCAGCTGCCAGCATTCCTCCACCTCGTCGGCGGTCATGAAGTGCAGACCCGTGTAGTCCGGGTTCTCTTCGTGCGCCTTGGTGAACTGTGCGTCGATCTGCTGAAACACCGGGTTCTGCGACCATGTTTCGCGCGGGGGTCGAGGCTGCGGAAACTCGGCCAACCAGAGTTCGAGGCCCTGATGCCGGGGGTCCCCCGCCAACAACCGGTGCACGGCAGTGGTACCGGTGCGGGGCAGCCCCGTCACGAAGATCGGTCGTTCGATGGGCACGTCGGCGTGCTCGGGGTACTGCTTGAACGCCGCCTCCGAAACAAGCCGGGCGACAAGAGCATTACGGATGAAGAATCGATGCATCTTGCTGCCGAGTTCGGTGAGGTCGGCCTCGCGCTGGAAGGCTTCCAGCAGGACAGCCAGCGCCTCACGGTAGTTGTCGTCGTCGGAACCGAAATCATCAAGGCCGCACGCTTTGACAGCCGACGCGTGCAGGTCCTCGACGGTACCTACGTTGGTCCGTCCGCTCATCAGGCTTTGTACTCCCCGCAGTTCACATCGAGCGCCTGGCCGGTGATGCCGCTGGACAGATCGCTGGCCATGAACAGGATCGCCGATGCGACCTCGTCCTCGGTGGGCAGTCTCTTGAGATCCGATGCCGCCGCGGTGGCCTTGTAGATCTCTTCGACGGTGGTGCCGTACTTTCCGGCCTGGTGTTTGAAGTAGGACTCCAACGTGCCACCCCAGATGTATCCGGGCAGAATCGAATTCACCCTGATGCCCTGATCACCGAGTTCGGTGGCCAGTGTCTGCGACATCGCCAGCAGCGCCGACTTCGCCATCTTGTATGCGCCGTACTTGGCCTGGGAATGGCGCACGACCATCGAGTTCACGTTGACGACAGAACCTTTCGACTCAGCCAGGGCCGGAGTGAAAGCCTGCACCATGCGCAGGGCGCCGAAGACCGTCAGCTCGATCGCGTCGCGCATGTGCTCGAAGGTGGTGTTGGCGAACGGCTTCATCGACGGAACGCGAAAGGCATTGTTGATGAGGACGTCGACTTTTCCGTAGGCCTTGAGCGATTCATCGACGAGATTGTTCACCTGCGTCTCGTCGGTGATGTCAGTGCCCACCGACACGGCACGTCTGCCCAGATCGGTGATGTGTTTGGCGACGTCGTCGAGACGTTCGACGGTGCGCGCCGCGAGCACCAGGTCAGCACCGGCCTCGGCGCAACGCCGGGCGAGCGTGGTACCCAATGCGGGTCCGACCCCGCTGATGACGACGACCTTGCCGTCGAGAAGACCTTCGGAACCCGCCACGCTATCCCACCATTCTTTCGCCGATCTGCTTCTGACGCAGCGCGATCCGCGCGCGCCAGTCTTCTTCGGAGATCTTGTTCATTTCGTAGTACGGCAACGCGGCGCTGACCTTGTCGACGTCAACCAGCTCCACCGTGGGTCCGTCTGCGGCCGTCATCTCGCGAGACACCCGCTGCCAACGGAACTGCAGGAAACCCTTGCGGTGCCCCAGGGTTTCCACCCAGTTGGTCACGCCGGGGTTCTGGTCGGAGACGACGATGCGGATCTTCCCGTCCGGGTCCGCTTGAGCTTGAGTGCCGTTCAGTGACGTCTGATGGTTGATGTAATCGAGCGAGATGTACCACAGGCTACCGAGCTGGAATCCGAGATAGGGGGCGTCGCTGACTGGCAGCGTGATGACCAACGCCTGATCCTCGGTGAGATCGAATTGACCGGCCGACGAGTACTGCGTCGCAAGGCCGCCCGGGGTAAGCCTGGGCGGCACCATCTGGTTGGGCGGGCTGTCGTTGTAGAACCACTGCGGGAACTGCAGCCACGTCTTCACTCGCTGGACGAGTTGCTTACCGGCGACGGCATAGCGCTTCTCGATGAGTTCCTTGGTCAGAGGTGGCGGCGCGGTGCCCGCGGTGTCGGTGCGGCAGATCGCGAACGAGCCACGCTTGGCCGACCAGTCGTTGTAGACCTCGCGTATCACGAGTTGAGACGGCGTGGCCGGCGTGAAGCGCCACTCGAACGTGCCGTCGTCGGCGATGCCGAGTTTGCGGTCGTCGAATGCGGTCTCACTGTCGGGCACGACTTCGTCGGTGTACTCGCCGCCGAGAAGCTGAAAGCTGACGTCGGTGGTGGTGCCGCGAGTACCGGTCACGACATATTCGTAGCCCGCCTGTACGCGAGTGCCGAAGTACATGGTGTCCGGGTTGTCGAGCCCCATCTTGGTGAACGGCCCGGTACCACTGTGCAGGAACGGGTGGTCGCGGTCGTAGTCGAATGCCACGTGTGTACACGCGGCGATACAACCGGCCAGGTACTGGAGGCCCTCCAGCAGGTCTGCCTCGGTTTCGATGAACGGGGCGGTGGCGACCAGATTCTCGGCCTCGGCGATGGCGTCGGCCAGCGGCTTCGCAAACACAGCATCGAAACTAGAACGTGTTCTATCCAGAGTCAATATATCGACCGACATGTTTCATATTTGGAACAGACTGAGGCTACATTGCAGAGATGGTCTCCCCCATCCAGCCCACGCGCGCCTCGCCGCCGACCGATCGCGTGGTCCGCATCCTGGATTTTCTGGCCAGCCGGCCATCCGAGCGCTTCGGGGTGTCCGACCTCGCGCGCCGCATCGGGCTGAGCAAGCCGACCTGTCTCGGCATCGTCACGTCACTCGCCGAGGCGGGGTATCTCGTCCGCGACCCGGTTGACAAGACGTATCGACTCGGACCGTCACTGATCACGTTGGGGCACAAGGCGCAGGAGTCGTTGCGTGTCAGCCCCGCCGCACGCGAACAATTGCGTCGACTCTCAGCGCGGTTCGACGCCACCGCGGCACTGTCGGCGGTGGTCGACGACCGCATCACGCTGCTCGACCTGGTCGCGCCCGCCGGCGCCGAGCCGGGGGTGGAGGTGGGGCAGAGCTACCCGTTCGCGCCACCTGTGGGCCTCATGTTCGTGCTGTGGGACGACGAGGCAGAACGCACTTGGCTTGAGATGCAACCCACTCTGCCGTTGCGAATGGACATGGAACGGCTCAGTCGGGTGACTGCACTCTGCCGCGCCGATGGCTACCTCGTCGAACGGTTGACACCCGGTGGCCGGCGGTTGTACTCGCTGATGGCAGGCATGCCGACCACCCTGCCCGGCGAGCTGCGCGCCCTGCTGGGCGAGCTGGTATCGGATATCGGCGAACGCGTGTATCTGCGTGACGAGAGTCCGGGCCGCAAGCGCATCGACATCAGCGTGATCTCCGCTCCCGTCTTCGACCACTATCGGCGCCAGGTGATGGTCGCCTCGATGCATATCGGAAAAGCGTTGACCGACAACGAGATCACTGTGCGGGCACGCGCCGTCGTCGAGACGGCCGACGCAGTCACCGCACACCTGGGCGGCGAGAAACCCGTCTTCTAACTCGCCATCGTCACGACGTACTGGCCAGCGCGAATGGCAGCACCTGCTGGGCACCCGCGGCTCGCACCAGCCGCGCGGCCATCGTCAGCGTCCACCCGCTGTCAGCCAGGTCGTCGACGAGCAGCACGGGTCCACCGGCCGCCCCGATCACGGCGGCATCGGGCGCGGCGAACGAGCGGTCGAGCGCCGCGACCCGATATGCCGAGTTCGCAGCCGTCACCGGCCGCCGATCCGACGCGTATCGCAGCACCCCCAGGTCGGTGAGCCGACCGAGCTCCGCGAGCCTGCGGGCCAGCGAGGTGATCAACACCGGGTGGCTGACCGAGTCCACCGCCATGACAGCCGTCGGCCGCGTCTCCCAATCCCATGACGCAAGAACGTTCACCGCGGCCTTGACGACGTCGTCGGACACTTCCGCATCGTCGGCATCCAGCACGGCGCGTAGCCGAGCACCCCATCCGAGGTCGGTGAGCCGGCCGATGACGCGTCCCGGCTGCGGCCCGTCGGTGATCTTCCCGCTGAGCTCGAGGCCGAGCTTGCCCAGACCCGTCGGCCACTGTTTGCGCGGCGCGAGCGTGACGCCGGGCCTCATCAACCGGTGCCGGGATTCTTCGGCCACCGCTGCGTCGACGTCAGCGGAATACCTCGTGCCGGAGCAGTTGTCACACCTGCCGCACCGTTCGTCGTCGCCGAGTTCCGGGTCGTCGAGCTGCCTACGCAGGAACGCCATCCGGCATGCGGTGGTGGACTGATAGTCCAGCATCGCTTGTTGTTCACGCCTGCGGGCCTCGTCGAGCGTGCGATAGCGCTCCTCGTCGTACCCCCACGGTTGCCCGGTGGCGATCCAACCACCCTTGACGCGGCGGACCGCCCCGTCGACGTCGAGCACCTTCAGCACCATTTCCAGACGTGACCGATTGAGGTCGACGAGCGGCTCCAGAGCGGCTGTCGACTGCGGACGCTGCGCATCCAGGGCTTGAATAACATTGCGCACCATGGCTTCTGACGGGAACGCCACCGACGCGAAGTACCGCCAGACATCCTGATCCTCATGACCGGGGAGCAGCACCACCTCAGCGCTGGGCGTCGAGCGGCCCGCACGCCCGACCTGCTGGTAGTACGCGATGGGCGACGAGGGCGCCCCCAAGTGGACGACGAAGCCCAGATCGGGCTTGTCGAACCCCATGCCGAGAGCGGACGTCGCGATGAGTGCCTTGACCCGGTTGGCGAGCAGATCGGCCTCCAACTGCTCGCGTTCTGCCGCCTCGGTGGCGCCCGTGTAGGACGCGACCTTGTGACCCTGCTCGGCCAGCAACGCCGCCACATCGTTGGCCTGCGCCACCGTGAGGGTGTAGACGATCCCAGAACCGGGAAGCGAATCCAGATGTGCGACAAGCCATGACGCGCGTTGGGCCGGGCTGCCCGCCTTCACGACGGACAGCCGCAGCGACTCGCGGTCCAGCCCCCCACGCAGTACGAGGGTGTCCGTGTCACCACCGACACCGAGTTGCGCGGCGACGTCGGCGACCACGCGGTCGTTGGCCGTCGCGGTGGTGGCGAGCACTGGAACGTCGGCACCGAGATCGGCGATCAGGGTTCGGATCCTGCGGTAGTCGGGCCGGAAATCGTGGCCCCAGTCCGATACGCAGTGCGCTTCGTCGACGACGACCAGGCCGGCGTCGTCGGCCAATGCCGGCAGTACCTCGTCGCGGAAGTCCGGGTTGTTCAACCGTTCCGGGCTGACCAGCAGCACGTCGAGCTCACCGCGTCGGACCCGGTTGTGGATTTCGGCCCAGTCCGCCACGTTGCTCGAGTTGATCGTCGCCGCGTGTACCCCCGCGCGATCTGCTGCCGCGACCTGGTTTCGCATCAGAGCCAGCAACGGCGAGACGATGACCGTCGGCCCGTGCCCCGCGGCGCGAAGGAGCTTGGCGGAGATGAAGTACACGGCCGACTTGCCCCACCCCGTGCGCTGCACGACGAGAGCCCGGCGCCGGTGCACAACTAGCGCCTCGATGGCCGTCCACTGGTCATCGCGCAGAACGGCGTCCGGGCCCGCCAAATGTTCGAGGATCGCCTGTGCGTCAGCGCGCGTCGCCACCATGGCACCATCGTGCCCGTCGCAGACCCGATGCCCCTAGTGGACGACGAGCCAGATTGCGATGAAATGGCACACCGCGGCGGCCGCGGTGAACGCATGGAAGAACTCGTGGTGGCCGAACGTGGTGGGCCATGGGTTGGGCCATCGGGCGCCGTAGAGAATCGCTCCGACGTTATACAGCACACCTCCGGCGATCAGCAGCGCCACAACGGTGATGCCCGCCCCGTCGAGCAGGGCCCCGGCGAACCAGATCGCGGTGTATCCGAGCAGCAGGTACAGCGGCACCCCCACCCACCGGGGTGCCGACGGCCAGAACATCTTGAGCGCGACACCGGCCGCAGCCCCCGACCACACGATGGTCAGAACGTCGCCGCCGATTGCGGGTGGCAGTGCCAGCACGGCCAGCGGTGTGTAGCAGGCAGCGATGAAGACGAAAATGGCTGAGTGGTCGAGGCGCATCATCCACTTCTCAGCGGCGGCCGAATCCCAGCTGACGCGGTGATAGGTCGCGCTGACGGTGAACATCACGACGACCGCCAGGGCGTAGACCGAGGCCGCCCACCACGCATGCGGTGAACCCACCAGCCAGGCGCTCTGGATCAGCGCCGATCCTGCGAACACGGCGATGACGGCCACCACGAGATGGATCCATCCGCGGACGCGGGGGGTGGAGATCAGATCGACGGTGCCGACCGCTGGGCCGGGCACTACAGGCGGATCGCTGTCGGTCAGGGAGTCTCCGATGCTTTCAGCGAGCCGTGCGGGGCGACGGCTGCTCCCCGCAGATCGCGGCGGCGCCTCCAGACCCTAGCGCGTTCACCGCGCGCGAGCGTGGCATCGGCGCTAGGACGCGGAGGCGGCTTCCTGTTCGCGTTTGATTTCCAGGGCGATGTCGATGAGTTGGTCTTCCTGGCCGCCGATGAGCTTGCGTTGTCCGGCGCGGTGCAGCAGCTTGTGCGCGGGCACCCCGTAGCGTTCGGACTGGCGGATGGCGTGCTTGAGGAAGCTGGAGTACACCCCCGAGTAGCCCATGATCAGCGCGTTGCGGTCCAGCAGACATTCGGCCGGCATCGCGGGGGCGACGACCTCTTCGGCGGCATCGGCGATGTCGAAGAAGTCGATCCCGGTCTTGACGCCGATCTTGTCGAACACCCCGATCAGCGCCTCGACCGGCGCGTTACCCGCCCCGGCACCGAAGCGGCGACACGACCCGTCGATCTGCTTGGCACCGGCGCGCACCGCCTCAATCGAATTGGCCACCCCCAGGCCGAGGTTCTCATGACCATGGAATCCCACCTGGGCGTCGTCGCCGAGCTCGGCCACCAGGGCCGACACGCGATCGGCCACTCCTTCGAGGACCAACGCGCCCGCCGAATCGACGACATAGACGCACTGGCAGCCCGCATCGGCCATGATGCGGGCCTGGGCGGCCAGCTTCTCCGGGGAGATGGTGTGGCTCATCATCAAAAAGCCCACCGTCTCCAACCCGAGCTCGCGGGCCAGCCCGAAATGCTGAATCGACACATCGGCCTCGGTGCAATGCGTGGCGATACGGCAGATCGACCCGCCGTTGTTCTGGGCCTCTTTGATGTCTTCCTTGGTGCCCACCCCGGGCAGCATCAGGAACGCGATCTTGGACTCTTTGGCCGTCTCGGCGGCCAGCTTGATCAGCTCCTGCTCCGGGGTCTTGGAAAACCCGTAGTTGAAACTCGACCCGCCCAGCCCGTCACCATGGGTGACCTCGATAACCGGCACCCCGGCGGCATCCAACGCCGCAACGATCGCCCCGACCTCGTCCTTGGTGAACTGATGCCGCTTGTGATGGCTACCGTCGCGCAACGACGTGTCGGTCATCCGCACGTCCCACATCGGATTGAAATAGATCTGGTCGGTACTCATGAGTGGCCTCCTGAAATAGTCTGCTCTTCGCGCAAGCGCTCATCGCCAGTGGCAGCGAGCCTGTCTTTGGCGATCTCTTCGCCCACCTTGGTGGCCGCGGCGGTCATGATGTCCAGATTCCCAGCGTACGGCGGCAGGTAGTCCCCGGCACCCTCCACCTCGATGAACGTGGTGACGAGATGGTTGCCGCCGTTGACCACCGACGGCTCGTCGAACTGCGGCTCGTTGAGCAACCGGTAACCGGGCACGTAGGTCTGCACCTCGGCCACCACATCCTTGATCGACGCCGTGATCGCCGCGTGGTCAGCATCCTCGGGGATCGCGCAGAAGATGGTGTCGCGCATGATCATCGGTGGATCAGCCGGATTCAAGATGATGATCGCCTTACCCCGCGCCGCGCCGCCGATATCGCGCACACCGGCACTGGTGGTCTTGGTGAACTCGTCGATGTTGGCCCGCGTGCCCGGCCCCGCCGACGCCGAGGACACCGACGCCACGATCTCGGCATAGGGCACCCCCACCACACGGCTCACCGCGTAGACGATCGGGATCGTCGCCTGCCCACCACAGGTCACCATGTTCACATTCGGCGCATCCAGATGCTCCCGCAGATTCGCCGGCGGGATCACCCCCGGCCCCACCGCGGCCGGGGTCAGATCGATCGCCCGAATACCGGCTTCGGCATACCGCGGTGCGGCATCGCGATGCACATAGGCACTGGTGGCCTCGAACACCAGATCCGGTTTCTCCGACTGCCCCAACAACCAGTCCACACCCTCATGGCTGGTCTCCAACCCCAGCGTGCGGGCCCGCGCCAAACCTTCGCTCTCGGGGTCGATGCCGATCATCCAGCGCGGCTCGAGCCAGTCCGAACGCAACAACTTGTACAGCAGATCGGTGCTGATATTGCCCGACCCCACGATCGCGACCGATGCTTTATTAGCCATAGAGAGGCTCCTATTCGAAATCCAGTCGTACTGAACCTAACCCGGCGAAGTCGGCAACGAAATGGCTGCCCGGGGGTGCATCTATCGCACGGGTGCACGACCCCGGCAACACAATGTCACCAGCGCGCAGCCGGACGCCGAAACTCTCCACCTTGCGGGCCAGCCACGCCACCGCGGTCACCGGATTACCCAACACCGCATCGCTGCGACCCTCCGCAACGACCTCGCCGTTGTTGGTGAGCACCGCGTCGATGTTCTTGATATCAATATCTTTCGGCGACACCCGCGCCTCACCCAGCACCCAGCCCGCCGACGACGCGTTATCGGCGATCGTGTCGCACAACTTGATCTGCCAATTGGTAATACGGGTGTCGATCAGCTCGATCGCCGGCGCGAACGCCGCCGTCGCAGCCAGCACATCATCCTCGGTACACCCCGCCCCCGGCAGGTCATCAGACAGGATGAAACCGACTTCGACCTCCACTCGCGGGTACAGATAACGACCCGACGGCACCGGCCGATCCTCGAACACCTGCATCTCCTCCAACAGATGCCCGTAATCGGGTTCGTCGACGTTCATCATCTTCTGCATCGCCTCCGACGACAGGCCCACCTTGTGCCCGATCACCCGAGCCCCCTCAGCAACCCGGCGACGAATATTGATCAACTGAATCTCATAGGCATCAACCACATCGATATCAGGATGACCATCAGTCAACGGCGCGATCGGCACCCGGCTGCGCTCAGCCTCAGCCAAATCCGCGGCCAACTTCTCACGCACCTCAACGGGCAACATTTGTGAAGTCCCCTCGTTTCGTCGACCGGCACAGTTGTTAGTCGGCCGGGCAATTCTATAACGTGTTCTACATGACGCAGCAGGAGTATGACGTCGTCGTGGTGGGCAGCGGGGCTGCCGGTATGGTCGCCGCCCTCACCGCGGCCCACCAGGGCCTCTCGACAGTAGTCGTTGAGAAGGCGCCGCACTATGGCGGTTCGACGGCCCGTTCCGGTGGCGGTGTGTGGATCCCGAACAACGAGGTGCTCCAGCGCGACGGGGTCAAAGACACTCCGGAGGCGGCGCGCACGTACCTGCACGCGATCATCGGCGACGTGGTGCCCGCCGAGAAGATCGACACGTATCTGGAACGCGGCCCGGAGATGCTGTCGTTCGTGTTGAAGCACTCCCCGCTCAAGCTGTGCTGGGTGCCCAACTACTCCGACTACTACCCGGAGACGCCGGGCGGCAAGCCCTCCGGCCGTTCAGTGGAGCCGAAGCCGTTCAACGCCCGCAAACTCGGCCCCGACGAGAAGGGCCTCGAGCCGCCGTACGGCAAGGTGCCGCTGAACATGGTGGTGATGCAGCAGGACTACGTGCGTCTCAACCAACTCAAGCGCCATCCGCGAGGCCTTCTCCGCAGCGTCAAGGTCGGTGTGCGGTCAGTGTGGGCGAACGCCACCCGAAAGAACCTGGTGGGCATGGGCCGAGCGCTTATAGCGCCGCTGCGCATCGGTCTGCAGAAGGCCGGCGTTCCGGTCCTGCTGAACACCGCGCTGACTGATCTTTATGTCGAGGACGGCGCGGTGAAGGGCATCTATGTCCGCGACATGACGGGCCCGGAAAGCGCAGAGCCGCAGCTGATCCGGGCTCGCCGGGGTGTCATCCTGGGCAGCGGAGGTTTTGAGCACAACGAGCAGATGCGGGTGAAGTATCAGCGCGCCCCCATCACCACCGAATGGACCGTCGGCGCGGTGGCCAACACCGGCGATGGCATTCTGGCCGCCGAAAAGCTCGGTGCCGCATTAGATGTCATGGAGGATGCGTGGTGGGGCCCGACGGTCCCGCTGATAGACGCCCCATGGTTCGCGCTGTCTGAGCGTAACTCCCCCGGCTCGATCATCGTCAACATGGCGGGCAAGCGGTTCATGAACGAGTCCATGCCCTATGTGGAGGCATGCCATCACATGTACGGCGGCAAGTACGGCCAGGGTCCCGGCCCCGGGGAGAACATCCCGGCGTGGCTGGTGTTCGACCAGCAGTATCGCGACCGCTATATTTTCGCAGGATTGCAACCGGGCCAACGCATTCCGAAGAAGTGGATGGAGTCCGGCGTCATCGTCAAGGCAGACACTCTGGATGAGTTGGCCAAAAAGACCGGCCTCCCCGTCGACGAGTTCAAGGCGACGGTCGAGCGGTTCAACGGTTTCGCGCGCTCCGGGGTCGACGAGGATTTCAGGCGTGGTGAAAGCGCGTACGACCGCTACTACGGCGACCCCACCAACAAGCCGAACCCAAATCTCGGCGAGATTGCCACCGGTCCGTTCTATGCCGCCAAGATGGTGCCTGGCGATCTGGGAACCAAGGGCGGCATTGTCACCGACATCAAGGGCCGCGCGCTGCGCGATGACGGCTCGGTCATCGACGGGTTGTATGCGGCGGGTAATGCGAGCGCCCCGGTGATGGGTCACACCTACCCGGGACCGGGCGGAACCATCGGGCCCGCGATGACCTTCGGGTATCTGGCGGCGCTTCACCTGGCAGGGAAGGAATAGGCGTGCCCATCAATCTCGACGAGGCCATCGGCGCGGAGCTGCCTCCCGTCGAATTCTCCTGGAGCAGTAGCGATGTCCAGCTCTATCACCTGGGCCTCGGGGCCGGTGCCGACCCGATGGACAAAGCAGAGCTGCGTTACCTGACCGACGGCACGCCGCAGGTATTGCCCACTTTCGGCAATGTGGCGCAGAGCTTTCACATGACCGAGCCGCCCGCGGTGAGGTTCCCCGGCATCGACATCGAACTCAGCAAGGTGCTGCACGCGAGCGAGGCCGTCACGGTTCCCGGTCCGATCCCGGCGGCGGGCACAGGTATCGCGGTCACCCGGTTCACCGAAATCTGGGACAAGGGCAAGGCGGCGGTCATCTGGTCGGAGACCGAGGTCAAGGACCCCGAAGGCACTTTACTGTGGACCCAGAAACGGTCGATCTTCGCCCGCGGTGAGGGCGGGTTCGGCGGCGACCGTGGGCCGTCAGGGTCCTCGGCAGCACCGGATCGCGCCCCCGACCTCGAGCTGTCGGTACCCACCTCACCGCAGCAGGCATTGCTGTACCGGATGTGCGGAGACCGCAACCCCTTGCACTCGGACCCGGACTTCGCCGCGGCCGCGGGCTTCCCGCGCCCCATCCTGCACGGGCTGTGCACCTACGGCATGACCTGTAAAGCGTTGGTGGACAACCTGCTCGACGGGGACGTCAGCGGGCTGAAGTCCTACGGGGCGAGGATGGCCGGCGTCGTCTTCCCCGGCGAAACGCTGAAGGTCAGCGTGTGGAAAGAGGACGGGACGTATTCGGCGACCGTGACCGCTCCGGAGCGCGACGACGCGGTCGCGCTGGCGGGTGTGGAGTTCGTGCCCGCCTGACGCGGGCTACTTGCAGAGCTCGGTGATCTTGTTGGACGTCGCCTGCGCGTCGTTCATCCGATTGATCTGATTGGGGTCGTCGCCGGGGGCACCTGCGAGCTGACCCATGCCGATGTACTCCAGGTTGTTGGCGAAAGATCGCACAGCGTCGGACAGATCGGTCGGCACTTCGCCGTCCAACCGCGACAGCAGGAACTGTCCGCCACCCAGAGTCGCGAGCCGCGCATTGGCCGCAACCGCCTGGGTCGCCACCGGGTCGGGGCCGAGATTGGCATTGGTCTGCAGTGAGACCGCATTTCGCACGAGGGTGAACGCGGAGCAGACGCGCGTCTTCGGGTCGGTCGATTGATCAGCTGTCGCCGCCGAGGTTTCGCTGGTGGGCGACGGGGCGCTGACCAAAGCGAAGATCGCGACGCCGAGGGCCGCGAGTGCGACCACCAGGGCGGCGATGACGAGCGGGCTGGTACGGGGAGAAGCTGCGGATTCCGGCACGGGCGCGATCATACCGGCAAAGCACTCGCGAAAACTCTCTCCCGCCAAAGCTTTTGATGATTGATAACGAAAGGCGGGTTCACCGGCCTTGCCGGTGAACCCGCCTTCGTACCACTAACTCCTAGTCGGAGGCGTCCGCGTCAGAGTCGGAATCCGACGGCGATCCGTCGTTGCCGTCGTCGCCGTCCCGGCCGATGACGCCCTTGGATCCACCCGAACCACCGCTGCCGCCCGTGGCCGTTCCGGTGCCGCCGGGCTCGACAGCGCCATCGCCGCCGTCGCCGCCGTCGCCACCGTTGCCGATGATTCCGGCGTCGCCGCCGGCGCCACCGTTACCGCCCTTGCCGTTGCCGCTGCCCGCAGGGTCACCTTCCTCGTCGGGAACGCCGCCGGTGCCGTCGCCGCCCTTGCCGCCGGAGCCGCCGTTGCCGCTGCCGGAGGACTCGCCGCCGGTACCACCCTTGCCGCCGGTGGCATTGCCGTCGAGGCTCTCGGCGAGGCCGCCTTCGCCGCCCTTGCCGCCGTTGCCGTTGAACGTCTCGCCACCGGCGCCGCCGTCGCCACCCTTGGCATCGGCATCCCCGTAGCCGAGGCCGGAGCCGCCCCAGCCACCCTCAGCGCCATCGCCGACGCCGTCATTGCCACCGCCGGTGCCGCCGTTGCCGCCGGTGCCGACCTCGCCGTCTTCTTCGGCGATGCCGTCGCCGCCGTCGCCACCGACGCCGGCGTCGCCGTAGGTCGAGTCGCCGCCGTTGCCGCCGCGGCCACCGCCGGCGCTGCCGTTGACCGACTCTGCGTCACCGCCTCGGCCACCCGAGCCTGCCTGCCCGAAGTGGCTGCCGCCGCCGTTGCCACCGCGGCCACCGAACGCGTTGTTGTCGTCGTCCTCGTCCACGTCCTCGGTCTCGGGGTCGTCGGTGAAATTGCTGTCGTTGAAGTCATCGCCGCCGCGGCCGCCGTTGCCGCCGTTGCCGAACAGCGATCCCTCTCCGCCGTTGCCACCCGCTTCGGCTTCCGACACCAGCTCGCCGTCCTCGTCGTACACGGCATCGGCGCCGTCGGCTCCGGCACCACCGTTGCCGAACCAGAAGCCGGCGTTGCCACCGTCGCCGCCGTTGGCACCGTTGCCGCCGTTGCCCCAGAGCAGGCCGCCGTCGCCGCCGTTGCAGGCATCGCCCTCGCAGTCTTCGGCCGCGTCGATGCCGTTGCCGATCAGCCAGCCACCGGGGCCGATGATGGGCCGAAATGCCGGATTGGCGTTGTCCGTATCGAAGATGAGCGCCGTGCTGCGGGCTTCTTTGCGATCGCTGCCGCCGTTGAGCGACAGGAACAGCAGTTCCTCTTCGTTGGAAACGAGCTGCACCTGAATTTCGGTCGGTGCCTGCGCATCGTCGATCAGCGTCAGCGCACCGACACCTGCGAATGCCGCCCCCGCGACACCCGCCGTGATACCGGCGCCCAGATACGTGCGGATTGCCGCCGAGCGATCGCTCTTCTTGGCGTGCCTTGCCATTGTCTTGCCCCCTGGAAAGGTAGTTGCATCGGGTGAAGTCGCCCGAGCATCTACGCCAGGCAACGCGTAGACAGTCTTACCAGAGCGGAGCCCAGATTGTCGGGTTTTGCTGGCCCCTATTTCAAGGGTTCACCTACTTGCCGTGTTCTGCTCGCCGTCGAGAACGCCCAATGCGACGCGATCGGTTCCTAGGCAACTGCTCAGCTCCCGACTCTTCGCATCGTCCTTCACAATGGCCACAGGTCAACTGCGGAAACCGGTGTGGCGACACGCACAACGCACGAAACCGCATCCCGCTCCGATCGAGGAGCTCTCGCGGGTTCTCGACGGGATCCGCCGGTCGAAACAGCAGCGTTGAACGACATTTTGTTGCGTTTGCTACGGAATCAGGCGGTTTCTGCATCATCAGGGTCGCGCCGGCAACGTCCGAACCACGCTAAAAAATGGCGTTCGATGCCAAGAGCTGGCCAGACTGGCTTGGCGCGAATGGCTCAGCAACTCTGCAGAGTCTGATTCCAACCGCAGGAAACACAATCTGACCGCCGGGGCGATCGCCCCGCCGACGGCGCACGGAAACCATGCTCAGGGAAGCATCGTCTGACCTGGCATGACGAGGAAAGCGCAGGTCGACACCACCAGCAGGTCAGATACGCCCCCGACGCCGGTTAACTGACCTGTTAGGTTGCTCGGGGGGAAACCTCGCTGATCGCTGAACGAAACCAGGAGGAGAACGCGTGAAATTCAAGCCCGTATCGGCAGCTCTCACCACCGTGGCGGCAGCCGCAGTCGCCCTTGCTGGCGCATCCATCGCCTCGGCCGAGACCGAGACACAGTGGCTCGGACAGCCTGGCGAGCTCGTCAACGGCACCGTGGTCCAGCACTGGACGGTCAGTCATCTGAAGCCCAGCTCCGACGTCATCCCTTACCGTCCGATCGGCACTCTGTGGGAAGCCACCGCCAGCGACGAGGCGATCTCGGGCGACGTGACCCCGATCATCTCGAACCTCAATGCTCGCGCGAAGAACGGCGACACCTACCGCGTGCTCTTCGGCGTCGCGACGGCGCAGGGCGTCAACCCGTCGACGCTGGCGCAGGGCCAGAAGACCTCGGGCAAGATCTACTTCGACGTCACGGGCGAGGCGCCCGACAGCGTCTTCTACAGCAACGGAGAGGGCGAACAGCTGCTCTGGCTGCAGGCCCCGCCCGCACCGGCTGCCACGGGGTCCGGCGGCAGCGGGTCGTCGTACAACACCGGAACGTCGCCGTCGTCCTCGGGTTCGTCCGAGACCACCACTAGCGAGACACCGACGCCCGCACCAGCGTCGGCGACACCGACCACGATGCCCGCCACCCCGACCGCAATGCCCGCCGGTAGCGCGGGCACGCCACTGCCGGAAGGCAGCTCGGGTACACCGTTGCCGGCGGGCAGTGCCGGCACGCCACTGCCGGAAGGCAGCTCGGGCACCCCGCTCCCTGAGGGCGCCGCTGCGGCGGAAGCTTCGCCGGCTCCGGTCCCCGCAGCTGTGGCACCTGTCCCGCAGGGCAGCTCCGGAACCCCGTTGCCTCAGGACGCGCCCCCGGCGCAGCCTGCGCCGGCTGCAGGTGCTCCCACCACCACCGTCGTGGTGCCGGCACCGCCTGCCTGAGAGAAACCGACGAATCCGGGCCGCCTAGCTGCAAGCCAGGCGGCCCGGTTCATGTCAGGAGTGCGAACTCCACCACGTGTAGAGCTGAACCATGTTCGGCCCCTGCGGGCCCGACTGGACCTCGCTGACCATCAGATTGGCGTCGGTCGTCCACGCGACCGTCGGCTTGCTCTGCTGGAAACCGCACACCAGGGTGCCCGCCTCCAACTCGGGTGCGGCATTGCGGCGCCAGGGTCCGGGTGACTGGATGTTGCCGGGGCAGTTGACCACCGACGTCTCGCCGATGACGGCGTCGAAAAGTGCCTTGAGGGATTCATCGTCACCCGCGAGTGTGAAAGTCGCCGCCAACGGGCCTCCCGGATCGGCGTTCTTGTCGCAACTGACCTGCGCGAGGGCACCTTTCACCGGCACCACGGCCTCGCAGGAACCTTCGGGATAGCCGGCTGGCAGCATTCCCAACAGCCGCGTCTGCGCCTCCTGCTGCGATTCGGCCTGGGTCGTGCTTGCGGTGGCTGCCTCCGAGTCGTCCCCGGTGTCCGACGACGGCCAGAACACCCACGCAAGGATTCCGAGGACGACCACACCCACACCAGCGGCGACCGACAACATGACGGGCCTTCGATCCCTATGCACCGGGCGGGGATTCACCGCCATCGGGGCGTCGTAGCGAGGCTCCCACCGGCTGGTCTGCGGCTGACGCACCTCGCCGACATCCAGGGGCCCGGTGTCCTCGTCATCCGGATGCGGTTGGCGGGAGCTCATGTGGGCAAGGGTAGTTGGCCGGTTGCCGCGGTTGTGCGAGGCACACCTCACACAAGTGGGCGCCGCCGAAGGCTCATCCCAGGATCAAGCCGGACGTCGGCACCCCGGTGCCCGCAGTGACCAGCACATGCTCGACGTTCGACACCTGGTTGACCGACGTTCCGCGCAGCTGGCGTACACCCTCGGCGATGCCGTTCATGCCGTGGATATAGGCCTCGCCGAGCTGTCCGCCGTGCGTGTTGATCGGCAACTTACCGCCGAGTTCGATCGCCCCGCCCGCGATGAAGTCTTTCGCCTCGCCCTTGCCGCAGAACCCGAGCTCCTCGAGCTGGATCAACGTGTACGGGGTGAAGTGGTCGTAGAGGATCGCCGTCTGGATGTCGGCGGGCGACAGACCGCTCTGCTGCCACAGCTGGTTTCCGACCAAACCCATCTCGGGCAGGCCGAGTTCCTCGCGGTAATAGGAGTACATCGTGAACTGGTCGGCCCCGGCGCCCTGCGCCGCAGCCTCGATGGTCGCAGGCCTGTGCTTCAGATCTCTGGCCCGCTCAGGTGTGGTGACCACGATCGCCACACCGCCGTCGGTCTCCTGGCAGCAATCCAAAAGGCGAAGCGGTTCGGCGATCCACCGTGAATTCTGGTGATCCTCGATGGTGATCGGTTTGCCGTAGAAGTGCGCTTTCGGATTGTTCGCCGCGTGCTTGCGGTCCGCGACCGATACCGCACCGAAATCGGCACTGGTCGCGCCATATTCGTGCATGTAGCGTTTGGCGATCATCGCCACCGAGGCGGCAGGCGTGCTCAAGCCGTGGGGGTAGGACCAGCTGTATTCGACCCCGCGGGAGTCGGCGTTCACCGTGAGACCCGTCATGACCTGGCCGAAGCGAAACTCGGATCGCTCGTTGAAGGCGCGGTAGGCGACGACGACCTCGGCCACGCCGGTCGCGACCGCGAGGGCGGCCTGTTGCACCGTCGCCGCTGCCGCACCGCCGCCGTAGCCGATCTGGCTGAAGAACGTGAGGTCACCGATTCCGGTGGCACGTGCGACAGCGGTCTCGAGGTTCGAGTCCATCGTGAAGGTGACGAGCCCGTCTACATCGGCAGGCTTCAGGCCCGCGTCGTCGAGCGCGTCGAGGACGGCCTCGGCGGCCAGTCGAAGCTCGCTGCGGCCGGAGTTCTTCGAGAAGTCGGTGGCGCCGATCCCGACGATCGCCGACTTGCCGGATAGCCCGGATGTCATGCGTTGCCTCCGAAAGTGATTGTGGCCGTGGCGATGACGTGGTCACCGAGGCTGTTGCTACCCGTCACCTTGAGCGTCACTAGCCCATCCTCGATTGCCGTCACCTCACCGGAGAACGTCACGGTGTCATAGGCGTACCAGGGCACCCCCAGTCGCAACCCGATCGTCTTGATGACGGCGGTCGGGCCTGCCCAGTCGGTGATGTAGCGCTGCACCAGGCCGGTGTCGGTGAGGATGTTGACGAAGATGTCCTTGGAGCCCTTGGCCTGTGCCTTGTCCCGGTCGTGGTGGACGTCCTGGTAATCGCGGGTGGCGATCGCCGTCGACACGATGAAGGTCGGATCGCCGTAGAGCTTCAGCTCGGGCAGTTTCGTGCCCACCTCGTACGACGGTGCTGCCGTGGCGCTCATGCTCGCGGCTCCCATGCGTACAGCGTCCATGCCGGGCTGATCTCACTGTCAGGGAAGTCGATATAGGTTGCGCGCACAGGCATTCCGATCTGAACCGCGTCCGGCTCCACGCCGCGGAGTTCGCCGAGCATCCGCACGCCCTCGTCGAGCTCCACCAACGCGATGACGAACGGCAGCGTGCGGCCGGGCACCTTGGGTGCATGGTGAACGACGTAGCTGAACACCGTGCCGTCGCCGCTGGCGACGACGTAATCGGTCGGTTCGTCCTTGGCGGCCCAGACCGCGGGAACCGGCGGGTGCTGCAAGGACCCGTCCGGGCGCCTCTGGATACGCAATTCGTGAGCGTTGACGCCGTCCCAGAAGAACTTCGTGTCCCGCGACGATGCAGGCCGCATCAGCTTGTCGGGATCGAGATCCTCGGGCACCGCGGTCTTGGCTTCGCCACGCGGCATGAACTTCATGATGCGCCACTTCATCTCGGCGACCAGCTCGTCGTCGGCGGTGGTCCACGTGATGAGCTGGTTGATGAAATAGCCCTCGCCGAGCGCGGTCTGCTTGGGCCCCACCACGTCGGTGATCTCAGCGTGGATGGCGAGCTCCTCGCCCGGCTGCAGGTAGCGGTGATACGTCTGCTCGCAGTTGGTCGCCACCACGCCGACATAGCCGGCGTCGTCGAACAGCGCCATCATCTTCGACAACGGGTCGTCATCGGAGCGCCCCTCGCCCAGGCCGCCCATCGTCCACACCTGGATCATCGCCGGCGGGGCGACGATACCGGGATGACCGGCCGCCTTCGCGGCCTCGGCGTCGACGTAGATGGGGTTCCTGTCGCCGATCGCATCCACCCAGTGGTGAATCATCGGCTGGTTGACCGGATCTCGGCCGTGCCGCGGCTCGCTCTTTCCCTCAGCCTTGATCTTGTCGATACTCGCCTGCAGGTCTGCGCTCATCTGTTCACTCTCGGGACCTTGAGACCCGACGCCGCGATCTGCTCGCGCATCACTTCGTTCACGCCGCCGCCGAACGTGATGACCAGGTTGCGTTTGGTCATCTTGTCCAGCCAGTCGAGGATCTCTCCGGTCTCGGGGTCGGCGGGGTTGCCGAACCTGCCGACGATCTCCTCGGCCAGCCGGCCCACCTCTTGAATACGCTCGGTGGAAAAGACTTTCGTCGCAGCGGCGTCGGCGACAGCGATGGTCTCCCCCGATGCGGCCACCTGCCAGTTGAGCAGCTCGTTCACCCGCCAGATGGCCTTGATCTGGCCGAGCAGCCGCTTCACGTCGTCGTGCTCCATCGGCGTCACACCGTCTGAACCCGGCTTCGACGCCCAGGCGTGGACCTGGTCGTAGATGCCCGCGACACGACCGGCGGGGCCGAGCCCGACGCGCTCGTGGTTGAGCTGGGTGGTGATGAGCTTCCAGCCGCCGTTCTCCTCACCGACGAGCATGTCGGCGGGCACCCGCACGTCGTTGTAGTACGACGCATTGGTGTGATGGGCCCCGTCGGACAGGATGATCGGTGTCCACGAGTAGCCGGGATCCTTGGTGTCCACGATCAGGATCGAAATGCCCTTGTGCTTGGCGGCTTCGGGATCTGTGCGGCACGCCAGCCAGATGTAATCGGCATCATGGGCGCCGGTGGTCCACATCTTCTGACCGTTGACAACATATTCGTCGCCATGCCGGACCGCTGTCGTGCGCAGCGACGCGAGGTCGGTGCCCGCCTCCGGCTCGGAGTACCCGATCGCGAAATGGATGTCGCCGGACAGGATTCCCGGCAGAAACTTCTTCTTCTGCTCCTCGGTGCCGTACACCTGCAGGGTCGGCCCCACGGTCTGCAGCGTCACCAGTGGCAGCGGCACGTCGGCGCGGTTGGCTTCGTTGACGAAGATCTGCTGCTCCACCGGCCCGAACCCGAGGCCGCCGTACTCCTTGGGCCAGCCGACACCCAGCTTGCCGTCCGATCCCATGCGCTTGATCACCGCGCGATAGGCCTCGTTGTGCCGGTTGGACTCCATCGCCGCCGCCTCGTCGGGCGTGATCAGCGTCGAAAAGTACTGTCGCAGTTCAGCTTGCAGAGCCCGCTGCTCGGGGGTCAATTCGATGTACATGTCATCTCCCGTCGCTTCGCCCGCTCCATTTACACACCCACCAGATCTAGACGATGTGTAGGACCGCCGAGGACCCTCGTCAGGTCTTTGATCGACGAGTAGTAACGGTCCATCGGGTATGTGATGTCCATGCCCATCCCGCCGTGGAGGTGGTGGCACAGCCGCATCGCCGGGGCCGCCTGCGAGGTCAGCCAGTATCCGAGGACAGCCAGATCGTCTTCGGCGTCGAGCCCTTCCGACAACAGCCACACCACCGACGTCGACAGCAGCGAGATGGTGCGGGATGCGATGTAGACGTCGGAGAGCTGTGCAGCGACAGTCTGGAACGTCGACAGCGGCCTGCCGAACTGCTCTCGAGTGGCGACGTAATCCGCGGTCAGGCGCAGTGCCCCGGCGACGAGGCCCGACGCGAATGCACCGATCGTCGCGAGCGCGAGCTGATTGACCCGGTGCACCGTCGCATCCTTGAGGACGTCTTCGTCACCGACCGCGACATCGGCGAACGTCACGACGTACTCGTCGGATCCGTTGGCCGCCGGGGTCTTGGCGACGGTCACCCCGTCGGCCTTCGCTGACACGACCGCGACACCGGTATCGGTGGTCACCACGAGCCAATCTGCTTGCGCGGCATAGCCGACCGCGATCTTCGTACCGCTGAGCTTGCCGCCGGTCAACGAAACGGACGGTCGTTCGGGGAGCTGTGCACCGGGCTCGTTGAGCGCGAGCGTCACGATCGAGCCGTTGCCCACACCGGCGAGGAACCGATCTTGCTGCTCAGCTGTGGCGAGGTCGAGCAGTACCGCGGTGGCACCGAGGGTGACGAGCGCGGGACTGACGGTGCCATGTCTGCCGATCTCGGTCAGCGCGGTGGCGATCTCGGCGAGGCCGACGCCGTCGCCGCCGAGGCGTTCCGGCACAGCCAATGCCGCGACGCCCCCGGAAACCAAAGCTTCCCAGCTATTTTCACGATCGAGCACCGAGGTCACCACATCGGCGACGGCCTGCTGCCCCTCATCTGGACTGAAATCCACCGACTCCTCCTTGAGCCTTCGCCAGTCTAGTGCTGGACGGGGCAGCCGCTACCGGTGTAGTCGACCTGCCAGTGTTTGATGCCGTTGAGCCATCCCGACTTCAGCCGTTCGGGGTCGCCGATCGGCTTGAGATCGGGCATGTTGTCGGCGACGGCGTTGAAGATGAGGTTGATCGTCATCTTGGCCAGGTTGGCCCCGATGCAGTAGTGCGCGCCCGTGCCGCCGAATCCGACGTGCGGGTTGGGGGTGCGCATGATGTTGAAGGAGTGCGGGTCGTCGAAGACCTCTTCGTCGAAGTTCGCTGAGCGGTACGACATCACGACCCGCTCACCCTTTTTGATCTTCACGCCGCTGAGCTCGGTGTCCTCCAGCGCGGTGCGCTGGAACGCCGACACAGGAGTTGCCCAACGGACGATCTCGTCGGCAGCAGTCTCGGGGCGCTCCTTCTTGTACAGCTCCCACTGCTCCGGGTTCTGCGAGAACGCGATCATGCCGTGGGTGATCGAGTTGCGCGTGGTCTCGTTGCCCGCGACGGCGAGCATGACGACGAAGAAGCCGAACTCGTCGTCGGAGAGCTTCTCACCCTCGATGTCGGCCTCGATCAGCTTGGTGACGATGTCCTCGGTGGGGTTCTTCGCGCGCTCCTCGGCCATTTTCATCGCGTAGGTGATCAGCTCGAACGAGGACATCGCCGGGTCGACGTCGGCGTATTCGGGGTCTTCCCCCGCGGTCATCTCATTGGACCAGCGGAACAGCTTGTCGCGATCGTCCTGAGGTACACCGAGCAATTCCGCGATGGCCTGCAGTGGAAGCTCGCACGACACCTGCTCGACGAAGTCGCCGGAGCCCTCGGCCCTGGCGGTCTCGGCGATCTTCTGGGCACGCGCTCGCAGTTCGTCTTCGAGTCGTCCGACGGCGCGCGGCGTGAAACCGCGGGAAATGATCTTGCGCAGGCGGGTGTGCTGCGGGGCGTCCATGTTCAGCAGGACCGCCTTCTGCAGATCGATCGCGGAACGCTCCATCCCCTGTGGCCACACCGGGATCGCTCCGTCGGGTGAGCTGCCGAAGACGTCGTTGCGCTTGGACACCTCCTTGACATCGGCGTGCTTGGTGATCAACCAATAGCCTTTGTCGCCGAAACCTCCCGTGCCGCCCGGCACGTCGACCCAGTGGATAGGCTCGGACTTGCGCAGTTCGGCAAGTTCCTCGACGGGCAAGCGCTCGAGGTTCAAGGTCGCGTCGAGGAAATCGAAGTCGGGTGCAACGGGGCACGTGTTGGGGCCAGGCATATAAAAGCTCTCCTCAATTGCAACGTGTTCTAGTGCCAGTAAAACATGGCTTCTCCGCAGATCAAAGGTGCGGGGGCATCGCAGCTTGTCAGGCTTATGAAACGTGTTCTAGCCTGACGGAATGGGTACCCCTGTCATCGTCGAAGCCACCCGCAGCCCCATCGGCAAGCGCAACGGCTGGCTGTCCGGTCTACACGCCACCGAGCTCCTCGGAGCGACCCAGAAGGCGCTCGTCGACAAGGCCGGCATCGATGCCGGCATCATCGAGCAGGTCATCGGGGGCTGCGTCACACAGTTCGGCGAGCAGTCCAACAACATCACCCGCGTCGGCTGGCTGGTCGCCGGCCTGCCCGAGCATGTAGGCGCGACGACGATCGACTGCCAGTGCGGCAGCGGGCAGCAGGCCAACGGCCTGATCGCCGGCCTGATCGCCACCGGTGCGATCGACGTCGGCATCGCCTGCGGCGTCGAGGCGATGAGCCGCGTCGGGCTCGGCGCCAACGCCGGCCCCGACCGCAGCATCATCCGGCCGTCGTCGTGGGACATCGACCTGCCCGACCAGTTCACCGCGGCGGAACGAATCGCCAAGAGGCGCGGCATCAGCCGTGAAGACATCGACCAGTTCGGCTTCGAGTCCCAGCTCAAGGCGAAGCAGGCGTGGGCCGAGGGGCGCTTCGACCGGGAGATCAGCGGCATCGAGGCCCCGGTTCTCGACGAGAACAAACAACCCACCAGCGAACGCCACATCGTGAGCAAGGACCAGGGTCTGCGCGACACCACACTTGAGGGGTTGGCCTCTCTGAAGCCCGTCATGGAAGGCGGAATCCACACCGCGGGCACATCGTCACAGATTTCCGACGGGGCGGCCGCCGTGCTGTGGATGGATGAAGACAAGGCAAAGGCTCTGGGGCTCACGCCGCGCGCCCGTATCGTCAGCCAGGCGCTTGTCGGCGCCGAACCGTACTACCACCTCGACGGTCCGGTGCAGTCGACGGCGAAGGTGCTGGAGAAGGCCGGCATGAAGATCGGTGACATCGACATCACCGAGATCAACGAGGCGTTCGCATCGGTCGTGCTGTCCTGGGCCCGCGTGCACGAGCCCGACATGGCCACGGTCAACGTCAATGGCGGCGCGATCGCACTTGGCCACCCGGTCGGCAGCACCGGCAGCAGGCTGATCACGACCGCACTGCACGAGCTGGAGCGCACCGACAAGACGACCGCGCTGATCACGATGTGCGCCGGCGGTGCGCTCTCAACTGGCACCATCATCGAGCGGATCTAGTGGCCGTCCCGGAAGCCGAACGAATTGCGGCGGCGCAGGCCTACATCAGCGCGCTGGCCAGCCATCAGGCCGACGACGTGCCATTCGCGCCGGGGTGCACGCGCGTCGAGGTCGGCCTGAAGACCGGTTTCTCCGGAGATCACTTGCGCCGCAGCCTGAACAATGGGCTGCAATATCGCGTAATCAAGGCCGTGACGACGCCGGAGTTCACCGTCGAGGGAGACACGGTGCGAGCACGGTTCGAGCTGTCGACCAAACCGAAGCTGGCGGGCCGCAGTGTTGGCGCCCGCATCGACGAGACATTCTTGATCCCGGCCGACGACCCCTCCGGACGAGCACAGATCCACCACATCAACGCGTCCATCCGTCCGTTTCTGGCCCGTTAGGATCCCCCATGGCCGAGAGCCCGAAACCCCCGAAACCATTGAGCCCCAAGCAAGTCGAAGGCCTCAACTCCAATGCTGTCGGTACCGGCATCAAGTGGATGTCCCGGTTCAACACGTGGGTCTACAAGGCCACCGGCGGACGGCTGGGAGCGAAGTGGCGCGGCGGGTCGAACCGCTTCTCGGCGCCGCCGCCGGTGGGGATCCTGACCACAATCGGCCGCAAGTCCGGCGAGCCCCGTGACAGTCCCCTGCTGTTCCTGCGTGAGGGTGACCGCATCGTCCTGGTCGCCTCGCAGGGCGGACGTGCGACGAACCCCATGTGGTATCTCAACATTCAGGCCAATCCTGCGGTCACGTTCCAGTACAAGAGCGAGAAGCTGAACCTCCTCGCCCGGGACGCCACCGACGCCGAGCGTGACCAGTACTGGCCCAAGCTTGATGCGATCTACCCCGACTTCGCGAACTACCGGTCCTACACCGACCGCAAGATTCCCATCTTGATCTGCGACCCGGCCTAGCGAGTACACGTCGGGCGTGCCAAGCGTCATATCCGGAGCTCGTTTGCTGACGGCAGCGAATGATCAGCAGGTCCAGAGCGCACGGCATCATTCTCAACATTCGAGCGGCAATGGCCGAGCTGGATCTATCGTTAGCGAGTGATCTCGCTACCCGGCTTCAACGCCTGGCTCAACAACATGGTGGAAGAGCAGGCGGCGAAGGCTGAACAGACTCCGGATGAGTACGTCGCCCAGGCGGTCGCTACCCAACTGATGGCCGACGTCACGCGCCACAAGGAAGATCACCGAGAGTTGCTGGCGCACCTGTCCGACGCCGACATCAAGGTTGCCGAGCAGTCCGCGGGACCGCAGTCGGTGGTTGCAGATCCCGAACGGCTGCAGGCGCTGTATGCCACAGGCCTGCTCGATGCACCGCGGGAGAAGATCTACGACCACATCGCAGACATGGCCGCGAGTGCCCTGGCGGCACCCGGTGCGGCCATCTCGTTGGTAGACCTCGACCGCCAGTTCTTCGTCAGCATGCACGGCTCGCCTGCGGAGGCGCCGGAAGAACGGCAGACGTCGATCGACCGTTCGGTGTGTCAGTACGCGGTCGCGTCAGGGCAGCCGCTGGTGATTCCCGACGCCCGGGAAGATCCGGTGCTCAAGTACAACCCCGCGGTCACCGACGGCACGGTCGTGGCCTATCTCGGTATCCCGTTGATCAACAGCGGTAACCATGCCATCGGGACGCTCTGCGTGTGGGACACCAGTCCCCGTCAGTGGACTTCGGGACACGTGATGACGCTGCGCGATCTGGCGCAACTGGCGACCGACCGCATGTTCAACAGATAAGGCCGGAAATCATGCCCCGTAGACGGGCACCGGGGTCCGCGACTTGGCGAGCAGGTCGGCGACGACGGGACCGAGTTCGGCGGGGTCCCATTTGGCGCCCTTGTCGATTTCCGGCCCGTGCGCCCAACCTTCGGCCACCCGGATCTTGCCACCCTCGACCTCGAACATCGTGCCGGTGACGTCGCGGGACTCGACAGAGCCCAGCCACACCACCAGGGGTGAGATGTTCTCAGGCGCCATCGCGTCGAAATCCTTGTCCTGCGTTGCCATCATGTCGGCGAAGACGGTTTCGGTCATCCGCGTGCGGGCCGACGGCGCGATCGCATTGACACTCACGCCGTACCGTCCCATCTCGGCCGCGGCGACAAGAGTCAGCGCGGCGATGCCCGCTTTGGCGGCGCTGTAGTTGGCCTGCCCGACGCTGCCCTGCAGGCCCGCGCCGGAACTCGTGTTGATGATGCGCGCATCGACCGTCTCGCCGGCCTTGGACTTCGCCCGCCAGTACGCGGCGGCGTGCTTCATCGTGGCGAAATGGCCTTTGAGGTGCACCGCGGTGACGGCGTCGAATTCTTCTTCGCTGGTGTTGGCGAACATCCGGTCGCGCACGATCCCGGCGTTGTTGACCAATACGTCCAACGTGCCAAAGCTTTGAACGGCGGTCTGGATGAGGCCTTCGGCCTGGGCCCAGTCGGCGACGTTGGCACCGCTGGTCACGGCTTCGCCTCCGGCGGCGGTGATCTCGTCGACGACAGACTGGGCTGCGCTACCACCGCCGGCGGGCGATCCGTCGAGGCCGACGCCGATGTCGTTGACGACGACCCGTGCCCCCTCCGCGGCGAACGCCAGGGCGTGCGCCCTTCCGATTCCGCCACCGGCACCCGTCACGATGACCACGCGGCCGTCGAGCAATCCCATGTCTTTCTCTCCTTATTTGATGTCTGCGGTCGTGGTCGACAGGTAGTGCGGCGGCTCCCCGCCGCCATGCACCTCCAGTGAGGCTCCGCTGATGTAGGAGGCCGCGGGAGAGGCGAGAAATGCTGTCGCCCAACCGATGTCCTCGGGTTTGGCCAGCCTGCCGAGCGGCACGTTCTTCGATATCGCGGCGATGGAGTCGGCGTCGCCGTAGAAGAGTTCGGATTGTTCGGTCTCGACCATGCCGACGACGACGGAGTTGACTCGGACCTTCGGCGCCCACTCCACGGCCAGCGTCGAGGTCATGCTCTCCATGCCTGCCTTCGCCGCCCCATAGGCGACGGTGCCCGGGGTGGGACGCCGTCCGCTCACGCTGGTGATGTTGATGATGGACCCGCCCGTTTCCTGGGTCTGCATCATTGCGTTGGCATGTTGTGAAATCGACAGCGCGCCAAGAAGATTGAGTTCAACAATTCTGGTGCTGAATTTGGCCGAGGCGTCGGCGGCGAGCACGTAGGGCGAACCGCCTGCGTTGTTCACGACGACGTCGAGGCGTCCGTGGTCGGCGACGATTCCATCGATCAGCGCCTTGACGGCGGCGTCGTCACGGATATCGCAGGGACGGAACTCGTAGGGCGATCCCTCGACCGGCCGGCGCGCGCACGTCACCACGGTGGCGCCCTGAGCCGCAAAGACTCGGCTGATCCCGGCACCCACACCGCGCACCCCTCCGGTGACGAGGACGAGGCGCCCGGTCAGGCCCAGGGAGATGCCCGCAGCGGCACTGTCGACGGCGTCAGTCACTGTGCTAGCGTACCAAGCAAGTGCTTGCTTAGGTAGCGACCCAGGAGTTTGCATGCCAATCACCACAAAGTCCGTGGAACCGGGCATCGTCTCGGTCACGGTCGACTATCCGCCGGTCAACGCCATCCCATCGCGCGGCTGGTTCGAATTGGCCGACGCCATCACCGCGGCAGGACGCGACCAGAGCACCCACGTCGTGATCCTTCGCGCCGAAGGCCGCGGGTTCAATGCGGGCGTCGACATCAAGGAGATGCAGAAGACCGAGGGCTTCACCGCCCTCATCGACGCCAACCGCGGATGCTTCGAGGCCTTCCGCGCGGTCTACGAGTGCGCCGTGCCGGTGGTCGCCGCCGTCAACGGGTTCTGTGTCGGCGGCGGCATCGGTCTCGTCGGCAATGCCGACGTGATCGTCGCGTCCGACGACGCCAAGTTCGGGCTCCCCGAGGTCGAACGCGGCGCGCTCGGCGCTGCGACCCACCTGTCCCGCCTGGTGCCCCAACACATGATGCGCCGACTGTTCTTCACCGCGGCCACCGTCAGCGCCGAGACGCTGCACCACTTCGGTTCGGTGCACGAGGTGGTGCCGCGCGCCGATCTCGACGAATCCGCACTGCGCGTGGCCCGCGACATCGCCTCCAAGGACACCCGCGTGATCCGTGCCGCCAAGGAAGCGCTGAACTTCATCGACATCCAGCCGGTCAATGCGAGATACCGCATGGAGCAGGGTTTTACGTTCGAACTGAACCTGGCGGGCGTCTCCGACGAACATCGCGACGCATTCGCCGGGACTGACAAGGGATCGAAATGATTCGGCGGGCACGAGCGAAGCGAGCGGGGGATTGATGGGAGACAAGAGAACCACTCTCGACGAGGCGATTGCATCCGTCGAAAGCGGGATGACAATCGGGATCGGCGGGTGGGGTTCGCGCCGTAAGCCGATGGCGTTCATCCGCGCGCTGCTGCGCACCGACGTCACCGACCTGACCGTCGTGACCTACGGCGGCCCCGACCTCGGGCTGCTCTGCTCGGCAGGCAAGGTCAAGCGGGTCTACTACGGATTCGTCTCGCTGGACTCCCCGCCCTTCTACGACCCGTGGTTCGCCAAGGCCCGCACGTCGGGCTCGATCGAGTCACGCGAAATGGACGAGGGCATGTTGCGCTGCGGTCTCCAGGCCGCCGCCCAGCGGTTGCCGTTCTTGCCGATCCGTGCCGGGCTCGGCAGTGACGTCCGCGCCTTCTGGGGAGATGAGCTCAAGACCGTGCGATCCCCCTACGGAGACGAGGAACTGATCGCCATGCCCGCGCTGAACCTGGACGTGGCGCTCGTGCACATGAACCTCGGCGATCAACGCGGCAACGCGGCTTACACCGGAATCGACCCGTATTTCGACGACCTCTTCCTGATGTCCGCCGAGAAGCGCCTGCTGTCGGTCGAGAAGGTGGTCTCGACCGAAGAGCTGGTGAAATCCGTTCCACCGCAAGCACTGCTGATCAATCGCATGATGGTCGACACCGTCGTCGAGGCACCCAACGGCGCTCACTTCACCACCGCCGAGCCCGACTACCGTCGCGACGAGAAGTTCCAGCGGCACTACGCCGAGGCCGCCGGTTCGGACGAGACGTGGGCCGAGTTCGTCACGACCTACCTGTCGGGCAGCGAGGCCGACTACCAGGCAGCTGTCCGTAAGTTCAAGAACGACCTGGAGGCGTCCAAGTGATCTCCACCACCCGCGCCGAGGTGTGCGCCGTTGCTTGCGCCGAATTGTTCCGTGACGCAGGCGAAATCATGGTCAGCCCGATGACGACAATCGTTTCGATCGGCGCGAGGCTGGCACGACTGACCTTCTCCCCCGACATCGTGCTTTCCGACGGCGAGGCTCGCCTGATCGCCGACACACCAGCCATCGGGGCACCGGCCGCGATCGAGGGCTGGATGCCGTTCGGCCGCGTATTCGAAACGCTGGCATGGGGCAGGCGCCATGTGGTGATGGGAGCCAACCAGATCGACCGCTACGGCAACCAGAACCTGTCCGCGTTCGGCCCGCTTCAGCACCCGACGCGCCAGATGTTCGGGGTGCGCGGTGCTCCGGGAAACACCATCAACCACGCGACCAGCTACTGGGTGGGCAATCATTCGAAGCGGGTGTTCGGCGAGTCGGTCGACATCGTGTCCGGCATCGGTTGGGACAAGGTCGATCCGGACAATCCCGCGTATCGCTTCGTCAACGTGTACCGGGTGGTCACCAATCTCGGCGTCTTCGACTTCAACGGACCCGACCACCAGATGCGAGCGGTGTCCCTGCACCCCGGCGTGGAGGTCGAGCAGGTCGCCGAGAACACGTCGTTCGAGGTGCACGACCTCGGCGAAGCCCAGACGACCCGACTGCCCTCGGCCGAAGAGCAGCGGCTGCTGCGTGAGGTGATCGATCCGAAATCGTTGCGGGACAAGGAAGTGCGGGCGTGACTTCGCTGAAGACCCCGCTGACCGAACTGGTCGGCATCGAGCATCCCGTCGTGCAGACCGGCATGGGCTGGGTGGCGGGCGCCCGACTCGTCGCCGCGACGTCGAATGCGGGCGGCCTCGGCATCCTGGCCTCGGCGACGATGACCCTCGAGGAACTGACGACAGCGGTGGCCAAGGTGAAAGCCGCCACCGACAAGCCATTCGGCATCAACATCCGTGCCGACGCCGGCGACGCAGGGGAACGCGTCGACCTCCTGATCCGCGAAGGAGTCAAAGTCGCCTCCTTCGCTCTGGCTCCCAAACCGGACCTCATCGCCAGGCTCAAAGACGCCGGCGTGGTGGTCATTCCGTCGGTGGGCCTGGCCAAGCACGCCAAGAAGGTCGCCGGCTGGGGCGCTGACGCCGTCATCGTGCAGGGCGGCGAGGGCGGCGGCCATACGGGTCCGATCGCGACCACACTGCTGCTGCCGTCGGTGCTCGACGCCGTCGCCGACACCGGCATGCCGGTGGTCGCCGCAGGTGGTTTCTTCGACGGCCGGGGGTTGGCGGCGGCACTGTCCTACGGCGCCGCGGGTGTCGCGATGGGTACGCGCTTCCTGCTCACGAAGGACTCGACGGTGCCGGATGCGGTCAAGCAGAGATACCTGCAGGCCGCGCTGGACGGCACCGTCGTCTCGACGAAGGTCGACGGCATGCCGCACCGCGTGCTGCGCACGGGATTGGTGGAGAAGCTCGAGAGCGGATCGCCGATCCGCGGCCTGTCCGCCGCGGTGCTCAACGCACAGAAGTTCAAAAAGATGTCCGGCATGACATGGAAATCGATGGTCACCGACGGCCTGGCCATGCGCCACGGTAAGGACCTGACGTGGTCTCAGGTCGTGATGGCGGCCAACACCCCGATGCTGCTCAAGGCGGGCCTCGTCGAAGGCAACACCGAGGCCGGCGTGCTGGCGTCGGGGCAGGTGGCCGGCATCATCGACGACCTGCCGTCGTGCGCCGAACTGGTGCCATCCATCGTCGCCGAAGCCGTCGAGCAGCTGCGGAAAGCGACCCGACACATCGCAGAATGAAGGTAATAGCTTCATTATCGATTAATGAAGCTATTATCTTCATATGGCTCAGATTAAGGTCGACGCTTCATCACCTGTCGCGACATTGATCGGTGACGTTGTGGGTTCGCGCGAGTTCCCCGACCGCCGCAAGCTTCATCGCCGCGTGGCCGCGGCCCTGGCCGCCGTCGCAGACGACGCTGTCGACGCTCCCCGCCTGACGGTCGGCGACGAGTTTCAGGGCACCTATCCCACGGTTGGGCGCGCGATCGACGCCGCGCTGACCCTTCGCTTGAGCCTGGCACCCGATATCGACATCCGTTTCGGGATCGGCTGGGGCGACGTTGCCAAACTCGACGACGCGTCCGGCATTCAGGACGGTCCGGGCTGGTGGGCAGCACGAGAGGCCATCGAGTGGACGGCAGCGACCCAGCAACATTCAGGGTCATCCTTGGTGCGCACCGCATTTCGCAACAGAACTGGCGCCGGGACGCAGCCACATGCCGTCAACGCCGCGCTGATGTGTCGGGACCATTTGCTTGGATCGCTGGATGAGAGGTCGCTACGCATCCTGACGGGGCTGCGGGCGGGGCAGTCGAAGAAGGAGTTGGCCATGACGGAGGGCATCAGCGCATCGGCCGTGTCCCAGCGCGCGAACCGCACCGGTGTGGACCTCATACTTCTTGCGGCGCAGGAACTCCGGGAGGTGCCGTGAGCGTCCTCGCCGTGCTTCTGATCGCCCTCGGCATCGCCGACATCTGTTCGAAGATGACGCGACGGCGCTGGCCGACCCTGGTCGCCGGACCTGTCACCGTGGTCGCGTGCGCAGCACTCGCGGGGCTGTGGCACCTGGGCGACATCGCGCTGCTGATCTGGTCCGCAGCGGTGTCGGTGACGTGGGTGCACCTGGGCGCAAAATCCGAGCGTACCGGCGCCCACCACGGCAGAGCGCTGACCGTGTTCGGTGTCGGGCTCGCCGTGCCGCTGGTCCTTGCCGGTTGGACGTCACCGGTCGGCGGCATCGTCAGGCCGTGGCTGGGGTGGGTCGACCTGGTCCCCGGTCTCGATCCGGATCGCGCCGCGATGATTCTCGGGGTGCTTCTGCTCCAGCTCGTCACGGCCAATCAGTTGGTACGCCTGATCCTCGGTGCAGTGGGGGCGGTCCGCCCGGCCGGCCAGCCGCAGCCTTCCGACAGGCTCAAGGGCGGCAGGCTCCTGGGTCCCATGGAGCGTCTGCTGATCGTCGGGCTGGGGCTCGGCGGCCAACTCGGCGCCGCGTCGGCGGTGATCGCCGCCAAGGGAATCATTCGTTTCCCGGAGCTCAACGCGCAGCGCAAAGACGCAGACGATCCCGCGGCGTCCGGCATCGACGAGGTCACCGAGTACTTCCTGGTGGGCAGTTTCGCGAGCTGGCTGGTCGCCATGGCGGGGTTGGTCCTCTCGGCGAACTGATCCGGTCGTTACGGCCACGGCGGGTCCTCGAGATTCATAAACTCGGCCCGGTGAAGACCAACGCCGCCATTCTGTGGGAGTACGGGTCCAACTGGACCGTCGAAGAAATCGACCTTGACCCACCGGGTGACGGCGAGGTGCTGGTCTCGTGGGAGGCCACCGGCCTGTGCCACTCCGATGAGCACATCCGCACCGGTGATCTTCCCGCTCCGCTCCCCCTGATCGGCGGGCACGAGGGGGCGGGGATCGTCCGGGAGGTCGGCGCCGGCGTTGTCGGGCTCGCCCCCGGGGACCACGTCGTCGCGTCGTTCCTGCCGGCATGCGGTCGCTGCCGGTTCTGCTCGACGGGCCACCAGAACCTGTGCGATCTCGGCGCCATGATCATGGCGGGCACCCAGCTCGACGGCACCTACCGACGTCATCACGCCAACGGCCAGGACATCGGTGTGATGGCACTCGTCGGCACCTTCTCGCAGTACGGAACCGTGCCCGAGGCGTCGATCGTGAAGATCGACGACGACATCCCGTTGTCGCGCGCCTGCCTGCTGGGCTGCGGTGTCACCACCGGCTGGGGTTCGGCGGTCAACACCGCCGACGTGCAGCCCGGTGACACCGTCGTGGTGATCGGGTTCGGCGGCATCGGCAGCGGCGCAGTGCAGGGCGCGAGGCTGGCAGGAGCCGAGAAGATCGTCGTTGTCGAGCCTGTAGAACAGAAGCGGGAGAAGGCGATTCAGCTCGGAGCGACCCACTTCGTCACGTCATTGCCCGAGGCGACCGCGTTGGTGGCCGAGCTGACCCGAGGTGTGATGGCGGATTCGGCGATCCTGACTGTCGGCCTGCTGGAGGGCTCGATGCTGGAGGACGCCGCCAACATCATCCGCAAAGGTGGAGCGGTCGTGATGACGGCGCTTTCGACGATGGCCGACAGCTCGCCCACGCTCGGAATGATGATGTTCACGCTGTTCCAGAAGCGGCTACTGGGAAGCCTTTACGGCGAGGCCAACCCGCGCGCCGACATCCCCCGGCTGCTGTCGCTGTACCGTGAGGGCAAGCTCTTGCTCGACGAGACGGTCACCCACGAGTACAAGCTCGCCGAGGTCAACGAGGGCTACGAGGATATGCGCGAGGGCCGCAACATCCGCGGCGTCATCCTGCACGACCACTGAGGCCAGCGAAACTGCATTCCGTGCGCTGATTTTCGCGTAGAGCCCGCACGGAATGCAGTTTCGGGCGCGGGCGGCTCACGCTAGGCGTAGGCGGCCGCGTCGAACGAGCGAATCGTCCGCGCCGCCAGATACTCCGGGCGTGGCGCTTGAGCGCGATAGGGATCGACCAATCGGTTCTCGACCGAGTTGAACACCAGGAAGATGTTCGATCGAGGGAACGGGGTGATGTTCGATCCCGACCCGTGCATGATGTTGCAGTCGAACCACAACGCTGTTCCTGCCGGCCCGGTGACCTGATCGATACCGTAGAGCGCCGCGGCGTCGGTGAGCGTTTCGCGGCTCGGCACCCCAGCTTCCTGCCGCACGAGCGACGACGTGTAATTGTCCGGCGGCGTTTCTCCGACGCAAGGGTAGGTAACCGGTGACGAGCCCACACAGATCGCCGTCACGATCCGCGACCACGGTGGTGTCAGCAAAGTCGGCCGCCATCAGCAGGTAGGTGTAGGTGGAATTGAGGTCCAGGACCTCAGTGTCGGCCACCAGATGACGCATGGCTATGGCATCACCGCCCTCCGGAGGGCGAAGAAAGCGCTCCCACGAATTACGTTGGACCATTGAATCTTTGGATGACAAAGTCCAACCAGCACGCGTTTCAGCGTCCGTTTTTGCCATGCGGACGTTCACTTCTCAGTCACCACCGAACAGAGTCTCGAATCCAATTAGTTGCGTCGTCGGTGGGTCGAACGTATTTGGGCAAAGTATTTCGCGCAAGTAACGCCTACGGCTGAGGCACCGCCATCTTCCAGCGGCGCGGTCGCGTGAACAGGGAAGACGCCGGGCAGACAGCCCCGGCTTTCGTTACCCGATCGTTATGGTTGGGCGTCGGCGATCAGAGCCTTTCGATGATCGTGACGTTGGCGGTGCCGCCGCCCTCACACATCGTCTGCAGCCCGTAGCGGCCGCCCGTGCGCTCCAGCGTGTTCAACATGGTCGCGAAAAGCTTTGCGCCCGTTGCACCGAGGGGATGCCCGAGCGCGATCGCCCCGCCGTTGGGATTGACCTTCTCGGGGTCGGCCTTGGTCTCCTTGAGCCATGCCTGAACCACCGGCGCGAAAGCCTCGTTGATCTCGACAGTTTCGATGTCGTCGATCGAAAGCCCGGTCTTGTCGAGGGCGTAGCGCGTCGCGGGGATCGGGCCGGTCAGCATGAAGACCGGATCGGCGCCGCGCGCACTGATGTGGTGGATGCGGGCTCGCGGCTTCAAATTGTGTGTCTTGACGGCGTTTTCGGACGCAAGCAGCACCGCACTCGCCCCGTCGGAGATCTGGCTGGCCATCGCCGCGGTCAGTCGGCCGCCGTCGACGAGCGTTTTGAGACCGGCCATCTTCTCCAACGACGTGTCGCGGGGGCCCTCGTCAATCGCGAAGCCGTCCACCTCGATGATCTCGTTTTCGAAGTGTCCTGCGCGGATCGCCGCCTGCGCACGCTGGTGGCTGGTCAGCGCGAACTGCTCCATGTCCTCGCGGGAGATGTTCCACTTCTCTGCGATCAGCTCGGCGCCCCGGAACTGGGAGATCTCCTGGTCGCCGTAACGGTGCAGCCAGCTCTTGGATTCGTTTGTCGGCGAGGTGAATCCGAATTGCTCGGCCACGGTCATCGCCGAGCTGATCGGGATCTGGCTCATGTTCTGCATGCCGCCGGCGACGATGAGGTCGGCGGTGCCCGACATGATGGCTTGCGCGCCGAACGAGATGGCCTGCTGACTCGAGCCGCACTGGCGGTCGACGGTGACGCCGGGGACCTCTTCGGGGTAGCCCGCGGCAAGCCATGACAGCCGCGCGATGTTGCCGGCCTGCGGGCCGATCGCGTCGACGCAGCCGGCGATCACGTCGTCGACGGCGCCGGGGTCGACGTCGTTGCGCGCGAACAGCCCCCGCCATCCGGCGGCGCCGAGATCGACGGGGTGCACACCGGCCAACGAGCCGTTGCGCTTTCCGATGGCGGTGCGGACAGCATCGATGACGTACGCCGCTGGTGTTGTGGCCATCAGAGGACTCCTTCGTTTGTTATGCCACCGAGAACGATGGCGAGGTATTGCCGTCCGACCTCTTCGGCCGTCAGTGGGCCGCCGGGTTGGTACCAGCGCACCGACACCCAGGTGGTGTCACGGATGAATCGATAGACGAGGTCGACGTCGAGGTCGGGCCGGAACTTCCCCTCGGCGACGCCCTGCTTGAGGACCTCGATCCACATCTTGCGCTGCTCGCGATTGCGGTCTTCGAGGAATCCGAACTGCGTCAGCGGTTTGAGCCTCTTGGCCTCGTCCTGGTAGATCACGACCTGTGCGTGCCGGTGTTCGATGGCCTCGAAGGAGACCATGAACAATCCTTTGACGCGCTCGAGCGGGTCCGTCGTGCTCTCGACGGTCTCGCGGTAGCGGGTGAACACCCAGTCGAGGAAGTCCTTGAGGACTTCTTCGACCATCTGTTCCTTGGACTTGAAATGGTGATACAGGCTTCCGGAGAGAATCCCCGCCGAATCCGCGATGTCGCGAACCGTGGTGGCGCGCAGGCCGCGGTCGGCGAACATTGTCGCTGCGAGCTGCAGCAACTCGTCGCGCCGACTGGGAAGCGCCTTGTCCACTGGGTCAGGATAGCAACCAAGCGCTTGCTAGGTAAGCCGGGGGTTTTCTCTAGGCGGCTCGAAGCCCGCGTAGCGAAGCCACCGGCCACTGGCGGCCATCAACTCGGCGAACGGCTGCAATTGCACATCGGGATAGTGGTCGATGAATTTTGTCGAAGGCACTTTCTTCACCGTCCCCTGAAGCCACCAAGAAGACTTGCTGACGGCCGGTTCGGGGTCGATGCGTTGCACCTCTGAGATCGGGGGCGAGAACCGATCCCTCAACTCCTGCTTGATCCGCCCCTTGGTATCTCCGCTCATTCGGCGTTTCGCGGCGCGGGCCGGCGCGATGTTGGTGATCTTCTTCTGGAATCGCTGCAGACGGCTTTCGCTGAATGCCGAATCGTCGAGCATTCGAATAGTGGAGGGATCGACGCCGACTTCGCGCGCAATGGCGTGGTAGTACTCGGCCCAGGTGAGCGTCTCGCGGTCGGCGATGTTGTAGATGCCGGAGCGGGCTGGTGGGGACTCCGCCAACGCAGCGAGGTGCTGGATGAGGTTATCCACATGGATGAGGTTGCAAATCCCCCGGCCGCCGTTGAACAGGTAGGCGGTGCCGTCGACCAACGCCTTCGCCGGATCGACCAGCCAGCCCGACCCCGGACCCCAGACCAGACCGGGTCGCAGCATGACAACCTTCAGTGGCCCGTTCCAATGGGATCGCAACCACGCTTCGGCGGCCCTCTTCCCGTGGGCGTAGTCCATCCAATGCGGGCTGTCCGCCACGGCGTCATCGCTCACATCCGCAGCGTCCGCCCTTCCGAAGACCTCGGCGGAACTCATGTGTACGAACAGGGGAACCTCGGCCTGCTGACACGCGGTGTGAATGGATTCGACGTCGCCGACGATGCGCTCGTCGTTCCCCAGTGTCAGGTTCACGACCATTCCGCAGCCCTTCAACAGCGGAACCAGAGACGCTGGATCCCCGGCGTCACCGAGCACGGTGCACGCGCCGAACCGTGCCAATCGCCCCTGGCTTCGCCGCGATCGGACGATGGGCACGACGGGCACGTTCCCGAGAAGTGCGGCACGCTCAACGAGGCGCGCGCCAACGAAGCCTCCCGCTCCGATTACTGCGATGGGCTTCATCACGAATGGTCGGCCTTCCAGTGCTTGGCGCGCGCTGCTCTTTGTTCGTCTTCCGGCAGCCACGGACAATCCAGCGGCTCGGCGTTGTCGTAGGCCGCGTCGATGGCGGCTTGCACACTCGCGGCCTGCGAGCCTGTCACGGGCAAAGGTTCGCCGTAGACAATGCTCCTGAGCATGGCGACCACCTCGGCATCAAAACAAGGACGGAGATTGCCGGGCCGTATCCGCTTGCCACCCGTTGGCGTGAGGTCGGTGGGCCAGGATGTCTTCGTTGGCACCAACGTCCAGCCGTGTGGGGTTTTGCGGCGGTAGGAGCGGAGGTCGTTGCCATCGAGCATCAACTCACCCGAGGCGCCCCGAATCCACAGCCCGTTGTTCAGTGGATACTCCCAGCTCACTTGCATGATGCCGCGGGCACGCGGAAACTCAAGCGTCAACAGCGAATTTGTCTCGACACCGCCGACAAGGCTGTCGTCGAATGATCGGCTGACCACTGGATCGCCGAAAATCCAGGTCAAGTGGTCGAGCATGTGAACACCGATATCCAGCAGCGCGCCGCCGCCGGCTGTGTCGCGGCGGAAGGCCGCGTCCGTTGCCGCCGGCCAGCCGTAGGTGTGCCCTTCGCGATACGTGAACTCAAGGTCGTCTCCGAGGTCGCCGTTCGCGACAAGCTGCGCGACATCGGCAAAGTTCGAATAGAACCGTCTGGGATATGCCACGCCCAGCAGCCGATCGACCTTCAACGCAGCGGCGTTCATCCGGTCCGCGTCGGCGCGCGTCGTCGTCATTGGCTTCTCACACAGCACGTGGCAACCGTTTTCGAACGCAGCACATGCGTGGTCGGCGTGCAAACCGGGCGGCGAGGCGATGATGGCGAGGTCATAGGAGTTGCGTTGAAACGCCTCAGTGCAGTCCGTGTACGAACGCGACTCTTTGAACTGGCCCGCGACCCGGCGCCCGCGCGACTGGTCGGGATCGACGACTCCCAGGACCCTGATGGCTCTGGCCTTCTCCAGTCGACGCAGCGGGGGCCGGTAGTGCTCCTGGACCACCGCTCCTGCGCCGATCAAGAGGACTCTGATCATTCGACAGCCTCTCTGCGCCGAGCCCGGCCCACCGGTTCATTCTCGCGTCAAGCCTAGTACTTGCGGACATGCTAAATGGTCAATCTTGCCGTCAATCCTGTTCTGCGCGCCCCGATGTGGGGGGTGCCAGCAGGCGCATGATGCGCAAAGCCAGAGGCCTGAACCGACCGGGTGTATGGGAAACGAGCCGGCTCGGCAGCCCCGGGTCCACCAGTGGGATCACCCGTAGCAAGCGCACCACGGTTAGATACGTCAGTACGGCAGCGGGTGCGGCGATCACCAGCGATACTGCGCCACCGATGTTTAGGACGATTGCGTACGCGACCGCGCCTTGCGCCGCAGCGGCAAGCCCTATCGCCCCCAAAGCGCGAGAGGGCATAGAGAAGCCCAGTTGAATTGCTGCACAGATAATCTCGATGAGAATGACCAGTACCTGGATTATTGCTCGCGACCAGGCGGCGCCCATCAGCCCGTATTGCGGTATCAACAGAAACCCCAGCCCGATCACACCGACCAGGCCGACAGCGTTGGAAATCCAGAGGATGCTGTTCTTTCCCTTGCTCAGGATCAAGGAGAGGTTGGCTCCGCCGAGACTGTTGATCGCTATGGCTATCAACAAGATCGACGCGACAGCGGCGGCATCGGCGAAATCGCGACCGAAGATCAGCGGCACCAGCACAGGCGTAATCGCCGCCAGCCCGAGGCAGAACGGCAACATCACCATCGCGATGAACGCCGTCATCGTTCGATACAGGCTCTTCATATCGTCGTGAGCGCCCCGGCCGCTCTGCTCACTGAATCGGGGCAACAGAGCCGACAGCAGAAGCGGCGGCAATTGCGCGGCCATTTCGGCCACGGTGAGCGCCACGGCGAACAAACCGACCGTGCCGATGTCGGTGTAGTGCTCGAGAAAGACAATCTGTGTTCGGCCGAACAGGAGATTGCCGATCACGCCGATCGTCCAGCTCATCATTGCGAAACCGAAAATCTCTCGTTGCAATGACCGATCAACTTTGGGTTTGAGTCGCAACATCGGCAACAACCTGCTTGCGGGCAGCACGGTGGCCGCGATGTACCCGGCCAGTGCACCGGGGATGCCGAACAACCAGGCGCCGAGAACGGTCGTAACAACCCGCATCAGAGCGGAGACCGTCGAGATTCGGGCAAGTGTGTCGAATCGCTGCTCGCCTCTGAGATTGAAAAGATACAAATCGCCCATACGCCAGCAGATGAACCACACCAACGCGACCACGATCACGAAGACCACAGAATGTGGCGAGCCCGCCGAAAGCGCACCTGTCCCGGGTCCATTCAGATAAGCGAACAGCACCACTGCGACAACCACCGCGGCTGCCAGCGACACCCGCACGATAGCCCCTACCAGGCCGTCGACTTGATCGCTCTTGCCAGCGGCGCGCAGGTTCGGAATGAACCGCTGCTGCACGACGTCGCTGCCCATGTTCGCCACCGCCACAGAGATCGTCACGCACCACACGACGTAGGCGACGACACCGAAGTCGTCAGGCCCAAGTAGCCGCGCCGCGATCGCACTACCGACGAATCCGGAGAACGTGATGGCTGCGCCGGAAATGAAGCCGAGTAGCGTATTGCGGGCAAAGTTCGGCGCCATCAACCTTCTTCCTTCAACGAAGCGGTCACCACTTGGCGTTCTTGATTCGTCGACGTTGCCGCCGACGTCCCCTTCAATTCATCCCCGGGTCCGACAAAGATATCGCCGTGGCGGGTATGACACTTGAATGATGGGCAGATTCGTGACGACTAACTGCGGTTCTGCGACTTGCCGATTCGCGTATAGCCTTCAACTTGATAATTGAAGAGCCCGGCGAATTGTCCGCACGCGTAAAAAAGACTGAAGTACGGCCGTGCCTGGACTCCACGGCGAGTGATCAACCCGAACCCCAGTAACAGGATTCCGTATACAGCGCTGCGAACCCCCCGCGCCAAAGCAACGAACAAGTCCGAATCTCGGTGCTTACGCAACACTCGGGTCTCGTTGGCGCCCTCACGCATCGCCCGGCGACGTACCCACCCCAACGACTGCCTGTCCGCCGGCACCTCTTCCGACACCTCCGCTTCGGCGCAGAAAAGCATGGTAGCGCCCGACTTTCGGAGTCGGTGGAACAGATCGGTGTCCTCGCCCCCCGTCATCGAGAACGCCGGATCGAACCGGGGCGAACCAGCCCGAACCCAAGCATCCCGAACCAGCAAGGTGTTGTTCGTCGGTGCGTAGCGCAGATGATCACCGGTCGCCTGGGGCCGACCCTTGAAGAAACCCCCGCGTTGCACCCAGTCCGGTGCGGGCACAAGGAAGACGCTGCTGACAGGACCGACCACGACGTCGGCGTGCGTCTGCGCGGCATATGTCGTGAGGGTGGTCAGCCACGTGGCGGACACCCATTCATCGTCATCGACGAAGATGATGCCGCTGTAGCGATCGCTGAAGTGGTCGAGCGCGCGGTTGCGAGCGGCCGAGATGCCAGGCTCGGGTTCAACGACGTATATGGGGCCGAGGGCGTGGTCGACCGCGACCGAACGCGCCGATCCCTCGGCGTCATTGTCGACGACAAGGATGTCGACTTCCAGGCTCGCCGATGAGATGGCCGCTTCCAGACTGTCGAGCAAACGCCGCAGTCCGGTTGGACGCAGGTATGTAGCGATAGCGATCAGATAACGTCCAGCCACATCACAAGTGTCGCATCGGCCGCATGTGAATTGGTGTGCGTTGCGGCTTCCGGAGCTCTCCGATCGGTACCATCCACACGGACCCGTATGCCGCCATCTGGGCGGCTCGCTCGGGCGTCGCGAGTGGAGGGCGGATGCAGAGGGGCCGGCTGTTCATCTCGTGTGACGCCGCAGCCGTGCTGCTGATTGCCCTCCTATGGAGCCGGGCGGTCGGCGCACGGATCGCGTTGTCGCTGACCGCAGACAAGGTGTTCGTGCCAGTAGGCCAGGAACCGATCTGGCCGGCTGCGGCCAGCGCGATTTCGAGCCTGTCCTTTCTCTTGGCCGTAGGCCTCAGCACGCTCATCGTCGTATTCCGCATCAACGAAATCACTCGACCCGGCCTGTGGCGCCTCCTTGTGCTACTGGCGCCCTGGCTGGTGATCCTGACTCGTACCGTGTACGAGGGCTCACCGAGTCCTGAGAGCGTCCTCTATCTGGTTGTGATACTCGCTCTGGCAGCGCTGCGGCCCAGCCCTCGGGTGCTTGGCGCGCTCGGCGCACTGGTGGTGCTGACGGCGATCGCCGCGATTGCGTTCGGCTTTCTGCAGCCCGATGCTGGTCGTGTTCGTGAGGCCGACGGGACTGTGCGCGAGCGCCTGGACAAGGCTGTGTTTCCCTCGCTGGGGCTGCTACAGGGCATGTTCACCGCGGAAAATATTCTCGGCCTTTATCTTTCGATTGGTATCGCCGCGGTGATCATGCTCCCACGTTGGCGGCTGCGGATTCCCGGGCTGATCATCGTGGGATTCGCCATCTGCTGGTCATCCAGTCGCATCGCCATGGCCGCCGCGGCGGGCATGCTGATGGTGGGTGCCTTGACGTGGGCCTGCAGAAGGTATGGCTACGACCGTGCAGCATCGGTGGTGGCACGCCTGATCGTGATGGGGGCGATGGCTGTGATGTGTGTGCTGCCGTTGACGGGATGGCTGACGTCCGGCGGATGGGATGACGATGCACTGACCGGCCGTGGTGTGATCTGGAATGGCTCACTGACCGAATGGTCCTCACAAGCTCCGGTTCTCGGCCTCGGCAGGGACTGGTTCGCCCAAGTCGCAGAGACCGACACGTCGCCGTTGAGCCCGGGGGCGTTCTCTGGTCACAATCAATTCGTCCAGTGGCTTGCCACAGGCGGGGTCGTCCTCGCGGCCGTCGCAGTGACGTCGTTACTCGTTCAGGCGTTTGCGACAACGACGCCGAAAAGCCGCCACCTGTCTACCGCAGCAATGCTGATGACGGGGATTCTCGTCTGCGGTTGGCTCGAGGTCCCGTTGGGCTTCATTGACAACGCGGCGTTCTGGTCCGTCACGGTTGTCCCGCTTGCAGTGTTGTTCTTATCGCGTCCCAGCGATTCGCAGGACGAGGTACGTGCGCCGTGAGCAGGAGGGACTCTGCTTCGGCGCCGTCGCGGTGGAAACGGTTACTGCGGCGGGAACGGGCCTTCATCCTCGCGACGGCGGTGTTGATGGCAATCGTCGCCGCGCTGGTGACGATCGGCGCGGTCACACATTCGGGGGAACCGCCGGACGTCCTCGGCTCGGGGACGGTCGCCGGGAGCACACCCGTCGACACCCCGTTGTATTCCGATCCTGATCTATTGGCGGTCGAGGCGGCGCGGGTAGACCCCCGTTTGGATCCGATAGCGCAGACGCCGCAAGCGAAGTGGTTCAGCGACTGGTCCACGTCCGCGACCGTTCTGGATGATGTGGGCGATTACCTCGCCGCCGCGGACGCAGCGAAGGCTGTACCGACGATCGTCCTCTACCGGATTCCTGCGCTGGACTGCGGGTCGGCCGTGCCGCGCGAAGAGCGGGTGTACACGGGTGCGCGCACCGAGCAGGAGTACAAGGACTGGGTGGACGGCGCCGCGGCGGCACTGATGGGGCACGACAACGCGATGGTCATCCTCGAACCCGATGCGCTGCCGCACCTGGGCGAGTGCGAGCAGGGCGACCGTGCGGGCATGCTGCGGTACGCGGTCGACACGCTGTCGACGACGGGCGCTCGGGTCTATATCGATGCGGGTCATGGGAACTGGTTGAGCGCAGCGGAAGTGGCGAACCGGCTCAAGGGAGTGGATGTCGGCAAGGTGGCGGGGTTCAGCCTCAACGTTGCGAACTACAACACAACGGGGAGCGAGGTCCGGTACGCCGAGCGGGTTCGGTCGGCACTCAGCAAGCTCGGGGTGCCCGACGCGCACTACGTGATAGACATCAGCCGAAACGGTGCGGGTCCTCAACAGAACTACTGCAACGCGCCGGGTGCACGATTGGGAAAGAAGCCGCAGCTGTTCCAGGGCGCCGCGCTCGACGGTTTGCTTTGGGTGAAAAACCCGGGAGAGACCGACGGAATGTGTCAGGGCGGTCCGAAAATTGGATTTTGGGTGGAAGGCGCGCTTCGTCTGCTCGGACTGGAAGGATCCTAGGCGGAGTTGCCAGATCCGGCGTAAAACAGTTCGGCCCAAAATCTTCCGCAGCACCTATACTTTGCCGATGGCCACCCCGTCCGAGAATCTCCTTTCCTATGCGTTGGTCACGCCGAGCTTTCGCCTGGATGTGGACCGCTGCGCACTGCTGGTCGAGAGCGTCGAACGTTGGGCCGCACCTTACTTGCGGCACTATCTGGTCATCGATCGGCGCGATGTGCCGATGTTCAAACATTTCGAGTCGGACCGAACTCAGATTCTGATTGTCGAGGACATCGTCCCTCGCTGGCTGGTACGGATTCCTGGTGTTCGTCGATTCTGGTTCAGTTTTCGCACGCGGCCGGTCAAGAACTGGATCCTGCAGCAGATCGTCAAGTTGTCCATTCCCGACGTGGTCGGCGACGATGTCTTGATCTACACCGATTCGGACGTCTTCTACGTTGCGCCCTATGACCCCCGCGCGTACGAGCGTGACGGCAAGGTGCCGTTATTCGTCGAAACCGGCCAGCGCGGCTTGATTGAGAACAATGATCACTGGCACTCCGTAGCTGCGCGTCTGCTCGGGCTGACGCCGGAGGCGGACTACGACACCAACTACATCGGCAACGCGATCTGCTGGCGGCGCGACAATGTGTTGAAGATGAACCGGCTTCTGGAAAGTGTCGCCAACAAATCGTGGGAGCGTGCTGTGGCGCCCTTGAGTGGATTCTCCGAGTACATCCTCTACGGCATGTATGCCAACCGGGTGCTGGGCGAAGCTTCCGGACATTGGAACGACGACAAGATCCGAACCCTCAACCATTGGACACCTGCCCCCCTGGATATGGCTGGGTTGCAGGAGCTCAAATCTCGGCTATCGCCTGAGTACCATTCGGTCATGGTGTCGGCGAAATCACGAACTCCGGTCGCCGATATTCGGAAGGTGTTCTTGCAGTAGGCACCTCGGGCCTGTTCAGATCTTGTAGGCCTCTCTCCAGAAGCCCACCGGATTGCGGAATGCTCGTGCGAGCTTTTCCCGCTGCATGCGCGCGTGTTCCTTCTTCAATTCTGGCGCAAATGGGCCGGGACCGGCGGTGAGATAACCCCAAAGCAGCGCGAGTGAGCCGATCACGTAGGGACGGCGGGCGACATAGCGGGCGCAATGGATCAGGAAGTACACAAAGTCGTAGCCGATCCACCGACTCGTCCGACCATTGCGGTAGCGCCCCTGGATCTCTCCCGCGCTGGCACCAATTGCCCGCGTCAGCTCAAAGTGTGCGCCGGTGTCGACCCGCGTCTGGAGACCGGCTAGACGCGCCGCGATCTCGTCGATCGCATCGAAGCCGTGCGCCGACGGTATCGACTCCGTCGCCCGGTAGGCATCGATCGTGTAAAGCTTGACCGCACCTGGCACATGAAATTTCTGCTCAGCCATGCCTTTTGTGGCAATGACGCCGCCTGCGATACCTACCGGTCCGCTTGCGAGTTCCACGATCCGTTCGAGATAGTCGGGAGCCAGTCTCGCATCGGCGTCCAGCTTCATCACATGCGTGTACGGCTTCTTCTCCAAGTGCGCATCGACGCCGAACCGCCATGCCGCGAATTCCGATCCGACGATCAGTCCACCGTCGTTCACCCTCGACATCACTGTAGCCACCTTGTCGGTGTCGACTTCTGCGATGCGTCCGGCGGTGCCGTCGGTACTGCCGTCGTCGACGATGACCCAGTCGAAGTCTTTGAAGCGTTGCGCTCGAATTGTGTCGACGAGCCCCGAAACGTTGTCGATCTCGTTGAACATCGGCGTGACGATGAGCAGAGTCATATGAGTTCTCTCCTAATGTCCCGGACTGGCGTGAGACTGCCGAACAACCCTGAGAAAGGGAACTACGTCGCCGACATACCGCTTCAGCAGTCGGGCCGGATCGGTCAGGATACGGTGAAACCACTCGATTCCGAGGCGCTGCATCCACACCGGTGCGCGGCGCGCCGCCTGGCCGGCGATGAAGTCGATGGACGCGCCGACACCCATCAGCACGGCGGTCACTCCGTCAGCATCCAGCAGGCGTATGGCGACCCGTTCTTGTAAGGGAGAGCCGACACCGATCAACACGACATCCGCTTCGAACGCGGCAACTCGCTGTGCGAGAGCACGGAGGTTGTCGGCTGAACCGAGCCATCCCACAGGCGCTTGTTCCGACTCGACGAGCCAACCATTGCCGCGGAACACCGCCGATGCCGATTCAAGCGAGGCAGGCGTCGAGCCACCGACGAGGAAGACGCGATGTCCCTCGCCGGACATATGCGCGAGCGTGTGGGTGATGCCGCTCCCGGTGGCGCGGGTCGATATCCCGGCTCCCAGGCTTTTCGCCAGACGAACTACCGGCCAGCCGTCGGGGAGAATCAGGCACGCCCGCTCGTAGATCGAGGCGAACTCCGCTGAGGATTGCAATCGCGCAACATGATTCATGTTCGGCGTGACAACGAGGTGGGCTTCGCCCGATGTCAGCGGAGCGGTGCGCGTCAAGATCGCGTCGATCACCTGCGCCTCGCTCAGGGTCGAGACGTCGAAGCGTGCATATCGGGTGACAATCGGTCGAGACATTCCCAAGCGTTCCCCAGTCCGTCTCCGCTAGCAGGCGTCGGTCGTGTGCGGACGGCCGGCGATTGCTTCAATTCTCGTCATCTCGGCCCTTTTCATCGGCCGGTGCCGGCTGCTCAGGCTGGCGAACTCGTGACAGCACGACGCCCAGGGTGTGCGCTCCGGCTTGCCGCAGCGATGCGGTGACGCGGCGCAAGTCCGCGCGCCGCGTCCGCCCTGCCTCCGCGACGACAACTACGTTGGCGATGTTGCGCGTGAATCGCAAAGCCTCGCTCGGGTTTATGATCGGCGGACCGTCGACAATGACGACATCGAAACTGTCGGCCAAATTTCTTGTCATCTCGCCGAACTTCTCGCCGGCGAGCATCTCCCCCACATCGATGGTGTTCCCACCGTAAGGAATAACGGTGAACCCCGCCCAATTTCGATCAAGCACAGATTCGTCGAGTTCCGCACGGCCAGAGACCAAGTCGGTGACCCCCGGCGCCTGCTCGATGCCGACCTGAGCGGCCAGACGACGTCCTCGGGCGTCCACATCAACGAAGACCACCCTGTTCCCGGCCTCCACTAGAGCTCCCGCGACGTTGGCGGCCACCGTCGTCTTGCCCACACCGGCCCCCGGCGAGGTGAAGAGCACCAATTTGGGTGTCGCATCGATCGCATGCAGAACGTCGATGGCGATTCGGCGGAGTACTGCGCGTACGTCACGTGGCTGCTGCGCGAACTGCAGACGACCGCCGGCCTTGGCGTCGGAGAGCTTCGGGATACCACCCAGATACGCGGCACCCGATGCGGTGACGTCCCTGCGCCGCCTGACCCGGGTATCGAAAGTCTCCACGAGTACCGCGGCGAAGATGGCACAGATGAACGCCAATCCGGCTGCAACGACCAGATTCAGCTTGATGTTCGGAGACGATGGGGACTCGGGCACGTCGGCGGGCTGCAGAATCGTCACTTTGATGGGCGACTCGGCGACCGTGCTGGCACCCTCGAGACTCGCTACAGCCCAGGGCATCTCGTTGGCAATACGATTGGCGGTGGAGGCGGCCTCTCCTGCCGTCGGCGCCGACACCTCCAGGTCGATCACGGTCGTTCCCGCCGGAATCGTGACTTCGGTCTGCTCGACCAAATCGGCCACCGTCACGTCCAGACCCAGCGAGTCGATGACGGGTTGCATGACCTGATTGGTCGTCACCAATTCTGCATAAGTTTTCAATCGGCTAGTGAGATACAGGTCCGAGATTTGACGGGTCGTCATCTCCGTGTCTGGGGACAGGTTGGACGTGAACACGATCCGAACGGTGGTGGTGTAGACCGTCGGGAGTAGGAGTCCCGCGGCGGCGAGCACTGCGCCGACCACGATGAACACGGACACCAGTACAGGCCAGCGGAGCGCCAGCATTCGGCCGTAGCTACGAAGGTCCATATCCCACCAGACTTGTCGGCACCGCCAGACGCGAAGCCTGCTCGTTGGCGGTGGCCTGCTCCCTGGCCTGACAATAGCTTGGCAAATCCGCGCCTGAGGTGCGGGTTACGCGAGTGTCATGTGCGGAATTCACCGCGAATATTGATCGCATCGTGATCATGGTTCGGATGGGCGCAGCACGAAATCGAACACCCCAGCCCCCCTGGTCGAGAACATTTCAGTGGCGAACCTCGACGATCACCCCTGCGATACCTGGCGGATCAACAGTGCGTTGGGAGGTCGCCCAGAAGGTAACCGCGCATGGCGACGACGGTAGCACCTCGACTTCGCTGGCGAACGCAAAAAGCGTGTTTCGTCAATGTCTTGACGGCCTGCACCCCCATGATCGGTAACGAGTGAATTTCGAGGTTCGGACATGGCGCAAGCAAACTGTTTTGCCCCAGTTGCCCTGCTAGGGTACTAACCCGGCCTCTCTGTCGGGACTGCGCAGACTCGTTGATGTTGAACTGAGCGAATTCGATCAGTGCGATTCGACGTCCAATGCGCAGCAACTCCCGGTCGTGGGCCCGCAACAAATTGGTCGTTCGCGTTTTCAGGCGTAGAACTTCACACCGGGGGAATGGTTATGAGTCGCAGCGTCGTGGCCCGGGTGCTTGCCTCAGTGATGTTGCTCATCGCGCCGATCGCGCTTGCCGGCGCAGTCGCAGGATCTGCTTCTGCGCAACCTGACGACGGCGGCGAACCGGCAGGGCTCTCGGTACCGTGGGCCACCCTCGGCCTCCAGTCAACGGTGAATTTATACGGTGACGGCGAAAGTACTTTTTCTGTGGAGGTGCCTGCAGGGCTGACGGCGACGCGGTTGCGGGGGATGATTCACACACCCCTGAATTTCACGACCGGTTATGTCGAGATCAACGATGCCGAAGGCAACTTCGTTGCGTCCATCGAGGTGCCGCCCGTCGCGCCCGGCCTGGTTATGGCGCCGTTCGACGTCGACATAACGTCAGCAGTTGTCAGAGGCTCGTCTATGGGACTGACTTTCGCCATCCGCGCCCGCGACGACGGTGATCGGGTCTGCGACCCGCTTCCGCGACTCGAGCTCAGCAACCTGGAGACAGTATTCGTCGGAGCGCAGCTTCCCGTTACCACGGTTGCGAACTTCTTCGCTCCGGTACTGGAGAGAATCACGATCTACGTGGCAACCGATGCCACTTCCGCCGAACAACAGGCGGTGTTGACGTTGTCATCGGCGCTGGCGAGGCTATACGCCTCCAAGCCGTTGGCGATCGGAGTCGTCAGCCAGCCGCGCGGCACGGCACCGCCGCCAGCCGCCGGGCTCGATCGTGCAATTCTCGTCGAGACCGGTGATGCCGGTCTGTCGGTGGAAAACGCCGCAGCGCCAAATGCATACCTGCGCATCTCGGGCGACGACGAAGGGCTTTCAGAGCAGGTATCGCTGATCGCCAGTCAGCTGCAGCCGCTGGCACAAGCCGGCAAGGCTCGTGTCGACCAGGCAGGATCCCCTGCCGCCGCAACCCCCGACACGATGACGTTCAAGGAGCTGAATGTCGGCTCGGAAAAGACGGACGTACTCGGGACCAACGGTCTCCAGGTCGGTATCCAGCGGACATCGCTAGGGCCCCGGTTCAACAACATCAAGGTGAATCTGCTCGCCGATTACACGCCGATACCCGAACGCGACGCGGCGTCCATCGTCATTCGCGCTGAAGGCCTTGTTGTCTATCGCGCCCCACTGGATGAATCTGGACATCTGGACGCTACCTTCGAGCTGAACAGTACAGAGCTTCAACAACAGTGGATTGACCTTGAATTCGCGCTCACGTACACGCCGGAACAGGCGTGTGGGCCGTTGGTTGCGCCGATCACGTTCCAGATCGATCCACGATCGACGTTGACCATGCAACGCGGAGGCCCTCCACTCGGCGGTTTCGGCGCATTCCCTTCGGAATTCAGTCCCGACTTCTTGGTAGCGTTCGACGGAAGCGGCCCGAATCAGCTCGACTACGCCGCGCGGGCCGTGGCCTCGATGGCGCGCCTCAACAAGGCCGAAATCACGCCACAGGTCGTCGACCTCGCGACTGCCGCCGACGCCACGTCGGGAGCGCTGATCGTGGCCAACGCGGACTCGCTCAAACAGACATCGCTGAGTCCACCTGTCAGCGGTGACGGCTCGATCGTCAACTTCGCTCTGCCTTCCGAGCTGAAGGTCGATCTCGACGGCGGGCTGGGATCCATTCAGGCTTTTGCCGATCCGCAGCGCAATCGCTCCGTCGTGCTCGTGACAACAACCTCAGACTGGTCACTGGTCGCTCCCCTCTTCAGCTATATCGATGGGTCGACCGGTGACTGGTCGCAGTTGACGGGTGACGTACTCGCCGCGGGCGCAGCGGGCACCCCCACCAACGTCGCGATCAGAACCGCGGACAGCGTCTTCGAGCCGGCACTCACAGCAGCGTCGGGTCCGGCGCGGCACACCAGCTACGTGGTGGCCGGCGTGGTCGCAGCTCTTATCGTCGTGGTTTGGATCGCTTACCTGGTCATTCGTCGGCGCAGAAATCGGTCGACCGATGAGCTCGCCGGTAACCGCAGTACGACCGATTCACACTGATGTCGACGTACCTCGCCGCGACGGAGCTGAAGTGCTAGCGCAGATCACGCTGCCCGGGCCGCGTCTGAGTGTGAGCGCCGTCGGTTTCGGTTGTGGCGGTTTGATGCAGTCTCCGTCACGCAAAGAGCGGATGGCCGTTCTCGGCAGTGCGATCGACAGTGGGATGACCCATTTCGACACCGCAAGGATGTATGGGCTGGGAATGGCGGAGGCCGAGTTGGGCGCCTTCTTACGCATGCGCACCGTCGACCGCTCCTCCGTCACCATCGCGACGAAGTTCGGCATCGATGTCGGCGGCATCGTCCAAGGGCTTGCTCGTTTTCAGGCACCTGCACGGGCACTGCTTCGGAAGGTTCCCGCGTTACGGGCCGCCGTCAAGGGCCGCCAGAAGCCAACTGTCGATACTACCCGTGTCTACGACGCCGCAACGGCGTCTCGCAGCCTCGACCAAAGTTTGACCGCGCTAGGCGTCGATTACGTCGACATCCTGTTTGTGCACGGCCCCCAGCCATCCGACATCGTGGCAGCCGATGAGCTTCGCCAGTTCTTCGAAAGCGCCCACGAGAAGGGCAAAATCCGCGCCTGGGGGGTGTCCCAGGACGAGGGCCTCGACATGAATTTCGCGGAGCTCTTCGCACCCGTTGGCGTCGACCAGCTTCGCAGCGACCTGCTTCATCCACCACCGCGGTCGGCCGATATCACCTTCGGTGTCCTGGATCGACCGCACAGAATGCTCTCTGCCGCATTGAAAGCCGATTCCCGGTTGACAGCCCGTTGGCGCGATGCTCTCCAACTTGACCCTCTGGCACCCGGTGTACTGGCGAAGCTCATTCTCGGCTCAGCAGCCGGTGCAACGGAATCCCGCGCAATTTTGTATAGCACCACCAAACCGGAGCGGATCGGTGAAGCTGCGCAAGCCGTCTCGTCTCCGTATGACGCGCAGACGTTGGCACAATTCCGCGGGCTCGCTGAGGAATTTCGAAGGGAGCGGCGTGATCCGGCGGTCTGAGGAGTTCACGACAGGTACAACGATCAAGACTGACGTCGTGGTCGTCGGCGCCGGACCGATCGGCATCGCCACCGCGCTGGAGCTCGCGAAATCTGGTGTCCAGGTGGCGCTCATCGAAAGTGGTCTTGAGCGGACAGACCAAGCAGCGCAGGATCTTTCGACGTTCGATTCGCGACAGGACGATTACTTTCACACTCGCAGCGACCTGGCACTTCGGCGGGCGCTGGGAGGTGCCTCGGCCCTGTGGGGCGGACGTTGTGTCGCATATGACCGGATCGACTTCGAGGACCGGCCCCTTACCGCGCAGTCTCCTTGGCCGATCAGTTATGAAGATGTCGAGCCCTATCTTCAGCGAGCATGCGATTGGGCGCAGTGCGGCCGGGCTCTCTTCAACGCGCGGGATGTCCCGGAGATTGCGCAACAAGACATGGTTGCCGGGCTGTCCGATGGCAGCGTGCGCACCAGTGACCTCGAGCGCTGGGCCCTGCCGACGCGTTTCGGACGCGAATACCGGACCGCTTTGAAAGAGGCCCGGTCGCTGTCGTTGTGGACGGGTCTGACGTGCACAGAGATTGTGACCGACGACAGTGGCGGCGCTGTCGACCACCTCGTCATCAAGTCACTCGACGGCCGGGAAGGAAAGGTGGTCGCAACCGATTACGTCATCGCGACCGGCGGCATCGAAGCGACACGGCTGCTGCTGGCGTCGGACAGGCATCATCCTGCGGGTCTGGGCAATGCCGGCGGACATCTCGGGCGTTGGTACATGACCCACGTGGAGGGGCGGTTCGCTCGCGTTAAGTTCAATACCGACAGGGTGATTCACCAGCACGAACGCGATGATGACGGGGTCTACGTGCGTCGTCGGTTCACCCTTGATCCGCAGATACAGCGCGATCTGAACATGCCCAACGTCGCGGTTTGGTTGGTCAATCCACCGATCAGCGACCCGGCACACGGGAGTGGAATCCTGTCAGCGGTATACCTGACGTTGATTTCGCCGGTCGGCCGATTACTGCTCGCGGAGGCCATCCGTGAGACGCACACCAGGATCGACGGCCCACCGAGGATCAAGGCGCATCTCCGCAACGTCGTGCGTGATCTCCTGCCGTCGATCTGGTTCGCGGTCTCCTTTTCCTACGCCCGTCTCATCCGCAAAGGCCGTAAAGCGCCCGGCTTTTTCGTCAAGAGCCCCGAGAACCGGTACATGCTCCACTACCACGGCGAGCAACTTCCCCACTGGGAAAGTCGAATCGAACTCACCGAAGAGCGCGACGCGCTGGGGATGCGCAAGGTTCGCACCCACTTGCACTTCTCGGACGCCGATTATGACTATGCCTTCAAGGCAGTCGAGCTCATCGATACCCATTTGCGCGACAACGGCGCCGGCAACGTGGAATGGTTGACCGACGACGCCAGGTCCTCGATACGAACGTTCATGCACGGGTGGGCGGGGTTCCATCAGAGCGGGACGACGCGGATGTCCGCGCACGCAGACGGGGGCGTCGTGGATCGCGACCTTCAGGTCCACGGTGTGCGGGGCCTCTACGTCGCAAGCACCTCGGTGCTGCCCACGTCGAGTCAGGCCAATCCCACCCTCATGGGGATCGCGCTTGGGGTCCGGTTGGCTGACCACCTTTCCGGTGCTCGAAGTGCCCGCGGAGCCCGCGATTCCCAGACTGCCTGACAGCCCGGCGGGCACGCGATCCGGGCCGCGCAATGCCGCGCAGTGATACGCTCCGTTCGCATTGGGGGTCGGATTTTCGGGGGCTGTTGAGCGCGCTCGGCACGTCCGTGAAAATCAAACTCAGCCAGTAGCTTTCGACGCCAACTCGATGTGGAGGCGAGATATTCATGCCAGTGACTGACAGCCGATCTGTGGCCGTGCAGAATGGGTTGGTGTAGCGATGACCGCTGCGGATGCCGTTCTCGTCACGGGTAGTGCGGGTTTCATCGGCAGCGCGTTGGTGAAGCACCTGCGCGAGGCCGGTCGTCCCGTCGTGGGCCTAGACCGTGCCGCGGAGCCGGCCTCCGATTCGCTGCGTGTCGACCTGACATCTGTCACAGCCGATGATCTGCCCAACCCCTGCCCGCCGACGATCGTCCACCTCGCCGCTCTGTCCAAGGAGCCGGGCTTCCCGTGGCGGGACTACTTCGCCAATAACGCCGAGGCCACCCGTCGCCTCTGCCGAGCCGCCGACGAGGCGGGTGTGAACAACATCGTCTTCACCAGTTCGATGATGGCCTTCGCCTCGGGGCCTTGGCGGCGTTCCGAAACTGACTTCGGCGATGCCGATACCGCATATGGAGCCAGCAAGCTGCAGGCCGAAGAGATCCTGCGTACCTGGCACGCGGAAAAGCCCGGTCGTCGAATCCGCATCGTGCGGCCCGGCGTCGTCTTCGGGCCCGGGGATCAGGGCAACATGCGGCGCCTCATTCATGGCCTGAGCCGGAAGCGCTTCGGCTACATCGGCCGGCAGGACACGGTGAAGAGCTGCATTTACCTCAAGGACGTCCTGCGCCTGTTGACACTGCTCATCGACGACCGTGGACCGCACGACACCTATCATGCCGTCTACCCGGAGCCGACGACGATTCGTGATCATGTCGATGCAATCAACCAGGCGTGGGGCTGGGATTGGCAGCCTCCGACCGTTCCGTATCGGTTTGCCTTGGCGGCGGCCACGCCCTTCGCGGTAGTCGACCCGCCAGGTACTCGATTCGGCGTGCATCCGAGGCGCATCCAGAAGTTGCATCTCGATACGAACATCAGCGCAGCCCGGCTGGCCGATATCGGATTTGCCAGTGAGTACTCGCTGACCGAAGCTTTCGCCGACTGGCGACGGGAATGTGGTGGGGGGCTCCCCCCGGGCGCGTGAGGTAAGCCGCGTCAGCGGGTGTCCGACCAGTATTGAGAACAGTCGGTCTCCGTGTGCGGGGCCTGTAGTGACGCGCGCCAGCGGGACAGATTGAACTCGTACCAGGGGTCAGGCGCCTCCGTCCGGTAACCCGCGCACGCCCGCACGGGCTCGGGCAGCCGCGCCAGCGCCGGCTCGATGTCCGGGGACAGCCGCAGGAGGTAGGCGGTGTCCAGCAGGCCGGTCTGCTCGTACCGATCGATGTTGCGGTCGGCGATGAGCCGCTCGGGATTCGTCGCGGCAAGCCCGAGTATTGCCACCGCGCCCGCCAGCAGAATCGTCCGCGGCAGCCACCCCGCAGCCATCCGGATCCCGGCGACCGCGATGAACACGAACACCGCACCGAGCCACAACTCGATCGTGATCACCATGAGCCGCTCGGTGCTGAAGCCGTAGGCCTGCTGATACACCCACATCCGATGGATCGCCGAGACCACGACCACGACTGATGTGACGCACAGCGTGCCGACGAGGAGCCGGACCAGCCGGCGATCCTGTGCTGTGTCACGTCCCGAGACGCGGATGACGGCGGACAGGACGAGCAGGGTCAGTGCAGATACCCACAGCAGCTGCCAGAAACCCTGCCTGGCGTACTCGGCATAGGTGAGTCCCTCGGTCTCCAGGACATGCGTGTGGCCGCCGAACAGCACGGTCGCCTGCACGGCCACAAAGCCGATGAACAGCAGGTCGAGTACCGCCAGCGGTACCGCCCATTCCCAGTTCGGCACTGGCCGCATCCTCGGCGGCGCCATGGCGTCGAGCCTCGGCGGCATCCGAATCAGGTAACCGGCGAACAGCACGAAGCACACCACGATCACGAACACGACTGTGCGGGCGAAGAACTCGTCCCCTCGCCAGGCGGGAATGAGGTGGTCCACCAACTGGGCGAAAGCGGGATCTGCCGAGACGAACAGCGCTCCGAACACCAGCGTGAGGACCACGGTGACGGCTGCGACGACCGCGATCCGCGCGGCGCTCGCCCCTCCTGCCCACCGCAATCCGTCTTCTGGGAGTGCGCGGCGCGCCCACCCGGCAACCCGGGCGGGGAGGAACCACGGGACGAACGGTCCGCTCAGGACCGCGGTCCATGTCCGGCCGCCGGCGAGCGTGCCCCAGCCGACCAGCCACGCCGTCATGATGCACAGCACACCCAGCCATTCCGCGGCCAGCAGCCCGGGCACTGCGAGCAGCATTAGAGTCAGGACGATCCCGGGCCACTCACCACGACTCGGGCGGCGTTGCGCCGTCAGGTACGCGACACCGAACACCATCAGACCCACCACCACATAGCCGATGCTCAGCGTCCCGACCCGCCAGATCGCCGAGCCGACCACGCCGACGACGAGCGCACACAGGACGAGCGCACGCGGCGCGGCCGTCTGGGGTGGGTTCGGCCAGAGTCGGTGCGGCCATATCGACCATCCAACCTCGCCATAGCGCGGCAGCATCGGACCGAACGCCGGCGGCGATGGGGGCGGCAGATAGCCGCGCGGATGCGAATACGTTGCGGGCGCCGGCCGATTCACCGTGTCTCCTCTTTCGTCGCGGGCGTGGGGATCGTGACCCCGATGCGGCATCCGGACCTGGCCTCCATCACCTCGATTGTGCCGCCGTGCAATTCGACCGCCCAGCGGGCGATCGCCAATCCGAGGCCCGTGCCGCCCGCTGACGTGGCGCCGCGGGTGAATCTCTGGAACACCCGCTCACGTTCTGCTGGCGGGATGCCCGGCCCCTCGTCGCACACCTCCAATCGGAGCCCGGATGACGTTGCCTGCCTGGCGAATACTGTCACTCGGGCACCTGCCGGACTGTGCCGGATCGCGTTGTCGACGAGATTGACCACCACCTGCCGCAGTCGAGCTTGATCGCCGACGGCCACCAGGCCCGGCGGCTCGACCCGGACTGCCACCTGCACTCCCTCACTAGGGACGGTAACGTGCCAGATGGCCTCATCGAGGAAGTCACCAACACAGAAAGCGCTGTGCTGCAGCGAGATCGCACCACCTTCGAGCCTGGAGAGATCTAGTAGGTTCGTCACCAGCTCGCTGAGCCGCTCAGTCTGTGCCAGCGCCATCCGCATGGTCTTCTCGTCCGGTTCCGCGATCCCGTCGACGACGTTCTCCAGTAAGGCATGCAAAGCGGTTATCGGCGTGCGTAATTCGTGGGACACGTTGGCGATCAGACCGCGCCGGTACTCGTCGGCGGCACCGAGGTCGGTGGCCATCTGGTTGTAGGCCGTCGCGAGTTGTCCGACCTCGTCGCGGGAGGTGGCTCGCACGCGCACGCTGTAGTCGCCGCGCGCCATGGCCCGCGCGGCCGCGGTCATCTGGCGCAGCGGCGACGTCATCCCGTGCGCGAGGAAGTAGGTGAACGTCAACGACGTGGCCAGCGCGGCAAGCAGGGCATAGCGGAACTGCCAGCTCGCTCCGATCCAGAACGTGAACGAAGCCAGAAGTATGGCGGTGCCCACGAGCAGACCCATTTTCATCTTGAACGAGCCGAACGGGTCGAGCGGCCGAGGCAGCCGATCCCAGATGTCGCTGAGCCTGGTCATTTCGACGGCGAGCCGTCCGTCGGGCGGGGCAGCTCCAGTGCATACCCGACACCGTGCACAGTGCGGATGAGTGCGGAGCCCAGCTTGCGGCGCAACGCCTTCACGTGGGTGTCGACGGTACGGCTCTCCACCCCCGAACCCCACCCCCACACGTGTTCGAGAAGGGCGTCGCGGGAGACCGCGGTGCGCGGCCGTCCCGCCAGGAACACCAGCAGGTCGAATTCTGTTCTCGTCAGATGTATTTCGTCATCGCCGCGATGCACCCTTCGGGCCTGCAGGTCTACCCGATTGTCTCCGACCCACAGGGCCCCAGCAGTCGCGGCGCGTTCCACGCGGCGCAACAACACCCGGACGCGGGCGACGAGTTCGCGCATGCTGAAGGGCTTGGTGAGGTAGTCGTCGGCGCCGACGCCGAGGCCGATCAGCATGTCGGTTTCGTCGCTGCGCGCGGTCAGCATCAACACCGGGATCGGGTGCACCGCCTGAATACGACGGCACACTTCGAGACCGTCGAACCCGGGCAGCATCACGTCGAGCACCACCAGATCCGGCGGGGCGGTCGTGGCCGCCTCGACCGCCGACGGTCCGTCCACCGCAGTGTCGACCTGAAAGTCCTCGGCGCGCAGCCGGGTGACGACCGCAGCCAGGATGGTCGGCTCGTCCTCGACCACCAGGATTCGCTTCACACATCAGACTGTAGGGGCCGGATATGGGCCTTTCGGGCAGCGATTGTGAAGAAAGTGTGGAGATCTGTGCGGTCAGGCTCGCTGGCTCGAGACCGAGATGACCTCACCGGTGAGGTAGCTGGAGTAGTCGCTGGCAAGGAACGCGATGGTCGCCGCGACCTCCCACGGCTCGGCGGCTCGGCCGAAGGCCTCGCCTTCGGGGAGCCGGTCCAGCAATTCGGAACTGCTGGTCTTCTCCAGGAATTTGTGCCGCGCGATGCTCGGCGAGACCGCGTTGATCCGCACCCCGTACTCGACGGCTTCGATTGCGCTGCAGCGCGTCAGGGCCATGACGCCGGCCTTCGCGGCCGCGTAGTGGGACTGCGAGTGCTGGGCGCGCCAGCCCAGGACGCTCGCATTGTTGACGATGACGCCGCCGTGCGGGGCGTCACGGAAGTAGCGCAACGCGGCACGGGTTGCGCGCATCACCGACGTCAGTGTCACGTTGAGGACGCGGTCCCACTCGTCGTCGGTCATATCGATCACGGGCGTCTGGCCACCGAGCCCGGCGTTGTTGACCAGCACGTCCAGTCGCCCGGCTTTGCGTACCGCTTCGGTGATCAGCGCATCGACGGCTTCTGTCGACGTCACATCGCAGACCACCGCGTCGACCTTGCCCAGCCCGAGCGCGGCCAGCTCGTCGCGCGTCTCCCCGAGCCTTCGCTCGTGATAGTCGGACACCACGACGTCGGCGCCCTCGACGAGAGCACGACGTGCCGTCGTCGACCCGATACCGGTGCCCGCCGCGGCCGTCACAAGGACGACCTTGCCCTTCAGCAGGCCGTGGCCGTCAATCTCCTTGGGAGCCATAGAAAGATCCGTCATGGTTGTCTCCTCTTCGCGCAAGCGCTCATCGGTACTAGCCCTTCGCCTCTCTGGGCAGACCGAGTACACGCTCGGCGATGATGTTGCGTTGGATCTCGTTGGATCCGCCATAGATCGTGTCGGAGCGAGAGAACAGGTAGAGCCGCTGCCACTCGCTGAACTCGCCGTCTGGAAGTGTCAGGCCCGCTGCGCCTTCGACATCCATCGCGATCTCCCCGAGCTCGCGATGCCAGTTCGCCCACAACAGCTTCGACACGTTGTCTTGCCCCGGCTGTTCTACATCCATGGTCGCCAGCGCGTAGGAACGCATGGCCTTCAGGCCTGCCCAGGACCGGACGAGCCGTTCGCGGATCAGCGGGTCGTCGGCGGCACCTGTCTTCTTCGCCAGCTCGACGAGATTGGAATGCTCACGCGCGTAACGGATCTGCTGCCCGAGCGTCGAGACGCCGCGCTCGAAGGTCAGCGTCCCCATCGCGACGCGCCAGCCGTCGCCGGGCTCACCGACCACGAGATCGGCGTCGGTGCGGGCGTTGTCGAAGAACACCTCGTTGAATTCGGAGTCGCCGGTCAGCTGGATGATCGGGCGCACCTCGACACCGGGCTGATCGAGCGGCACCAACAGATACGACAGCCCGGCGTGGCGTTTGGAGCCCTTCTCGGTCCGGGCCACCACGAAGCACCACTGGGCCCAATGTGCGAGCGAGGTCCACACCTTCTGACCATTGATGAGCCAGTGGTCGCCGTCCAGCGTCGCGGTGGTCGACACGTTGGCGAGGTCACTGCCCGCGCCCGGCTCTGAATATCCCTGCGACCACAACTCGGTGACATCGAGAATCTTGGGGAGGAAGCGCTTCTTCTGTTCTTCGGTTCCGAACGCGATGAGCGTCGGCCCGAGCAGTTCCTCACCGAGGTGGTTGACCTTGTCGGGGGCGTTCGCCTTTGCGTACTCCTCGTAGAAGGCGACGCGGTGGGCTACCGACAGTCCTCGACCGCCGTGTTCCTCCGGCCACCCGAGGCAGGTCAGCCCTGCGGCCGCCAGATGCCGGTTCCATGCGAGGCGTTCTTCGAAGGCTTCATGTTCTCGGCCGGGGCCGCCCAAACCCTTCAGCGCGGCGTAGTCGCCGACCAGATTCTCGGCGAGCCAGTCGCGGACCTCAGCCCTGAACTCCTGGACCTCTATCACCCCTGTAGGGTAGCCTACCAAGCACTTGCTTGGGTACCCGGATTGTTACAGGAGCTTCGATGATGACCGCCCCGAGGACCACGCCCGCGGTTCTCGAGCGGATCGCGCGCGAGCTCCCCGAGCACCCCGCTGTGGTGACGACGGCCGGCGGCGCCGCCAATCCCGCTCTGGCACGCACGCTCACTTTCGCCGAACTGCGGGCGGAGGTCCGGCAGGCCGCCGCGGCGATGATCGACCTCGGCATCGGACCAGGCGACCGCGTCGCGATCTGGTCGCCGAACACGTGGCACTGGGTCGTCGCGTCGCTGGCCACCCACCACGCCGGCGCGGTGCTCGTCCCGCTCAACACCCGCTACACCGCCAGCGAGGCCGAAGACATCCTGTCGCGCACGTCCGCGCCACTTCTTATCGCATCCGGCGAGTTCCTCGGCGCCGACAAGGCCGCCGGCGTCGACCGCGATTCCCTACCCGCACTGCGTCATATCGTCCGTATCCCGATCGAGAAAGCAGACGGGACGTGGGACGACTTCATGGCGCGCGGGACGGATCTCGCGGCGGTCGACATCCGCACGTCAGCAGTCGACTCCGACGACGTCTCCGACATTCTGTTCACGTCTGGCACCACCGGACGCAGCAAGGGTGTGCGGTGCGCACACCGCCAGTCGCTTGACGCGTCCGCGGCGTGGGCGGCCTGTGGCGAGGTGACCAGCACCGACCGCTACCTGTGCATCAACCCGTTCTTCCACAACTTCGGCTACAAGGCCGGCATCCTGGCCTGCCTGCAGACCGGCGCGACGCTGTTTCCCGAGTTGACGTTCGATCCGGAGAAAACGATGCGTGCCGTGCAAGAGCACGGAATCACCGTCCTGCCCGGCCCGCCGACGATTTACCAGACGCTGCTCGACCACCCGAAGCGCGCCGAGTTCGACCTGAGCTCTCTGCGATTCGCCGTCACCGGTGCGGCAACCATCCCGGTGGTGCTGATCGAACGGATGCAGAGCGAACTCGACATCGACGTCGTGCTCACGGCGTACGGACTGACCGAGGCTGCCGGGTTCGGCACGATGTGCCGTGCCGACGACGACGCCGTCACCGTGGCGACGACATCGGGCCGCCCGATCGCGGATTTCGAACTGCGCATAGGTGATTCCGGAGAAGTGCTGCTGCGCGGACCGAACGTAATGCTCGGCTACCTCGACGATGACGACGCCACCGCCGCGGCAATAGATGCCGACGGCTGGCTACACACCGGCGACATCGGCGAGCTCGACGCTGCAGGAAACCTGAAAATCACCGACCGCCTCAAGGACATGTACATCTGCGGCGGGTTCAACGTGTATCCGGCCGAAATCGAGCAAGTCCTCGCGCGCCTCGACGGTGTCGCGGAGACGGCGGTGATCGGCGTGCCCGACGAAAGGCTCGGTGAGGTCGGCAAGGCCTTCGTGGTCGTCAAGCCCGGCTCCTCCCTGGACGAGAAGGCCGTGATCGCCCACACCAAAGAGCATCTGGCGAACTTCAAGATCCCGCGCTCGGTGGTATTCCTCGACGTGCTGCCCCGCAACCCTGGAGGCAAAGTGGTCAAACCACAACTGCGAGAGATGATGTAAATGGACCTGACTTTCGACGACGCGACGACTGAATTCCGTGCCGAGGTTCGCGACTTCCTGGCCTCGAACAAGGACTCCTTTCCCACCGAGTCCTACGACACCGCAGAAGGTTTCGAGCAACACCGCCGCTGGGACAAGGTGCTCTTTGACGCCGGGCTGTCGGTGATCACCTGGCCCGAGAAGTACGGCGGCCGCGATGCGACCCTTCTGCAGTGGGTGGTCTTCGAAGAGGAATACTTCCGCGCGGGGGCTCCCGGCCGGGCAAGCGCCAACGGCACCTCCATGCTGGCGCCGACCCTGTTCGCGCACGGCACACAGGAGCAGCTGGATCGCATCCTGCCGAAAATGGCCAGCGGCGAGGAGATCTGGGCGCAGGCCTGGTCGGAACCGGAATCCGGCAGCGACCTGGCGTCGCTTCGTTCCTCCGCAACCAAGACCGACGGCGGCTGGTTGCTCAACGGGCAGAAGATCTGGAGCTCACGGGCCGTCTTCGGTGAGCGCGCGTTCGGCCTGTTCCGTTCCGACCCGGAGGCACAGCGCCACAAAGGCCTGACCTACTTCATGTTCGACCTCAAAGCCGACGGCGTCACCGTCCGCTCGATCGCCCAACTCGGCGGCGACACCGGCTTCGGCGAGATCTTCCTCGACGACGTGTTCGTTCCCGACGAGGACGTCATCGGCGCCGCGAACGACGGATGGCGTGCGGCGATGAGCACCTCGAGCAACGAGCGCGGCATGTCGTTGCGCAGCCCGGCCCGCTTCCTTGCCCCGGCGGAACGCCTTGTCGCACAGTGGAAAGACAACCCTGACCCAGCTTTCACCGACCGGGTGGCCGACGCCTGGATCAAGGCACAGGCCTACCGCTTGCACACCTTCGGCACCGTGACGCGGATCTCGAACGGCGGTGAGCTGGGCGCGGAATCGTCGATCACCAAGGTGTTCTGGTCCGACCTGGATGTCGCGCTGCACCAGACAGCGCTCGACCTTCGCGGCGCGGACGGAGAGTTGGTCGATTCCGTGGCCGACGGCCTGCTCTTCGCCCTCGGCGGGCCGATCTATGCCGGCACCAACGAGATTCAGCGCAACATCATCGCCGAGCGGCTGCTGGGCCTGCCTCGAAAGTAGACGAACGTGAACTTTGAGATCGACGAACAGCAGCGGGACTTCGCTGCGAGCATCGACGCTGCGCTGGGCGCTGCCGATCTGCCCGCGGCCGTTCGCGCGTGGGCCGCCGGCGACACGGCGCCAGGACGCAAGGTATGGGCACAGCTGACGGACCTCGGGGTGACCGCTCTGCTGGTACCCGAGAAGTTCGACGGGATTGAGGCCCACCCGGTGGACCTGGTCGTGGCGCTCGAGCGCCTCGGCAAGTGGAACGTGCCCGGGCCCGTCACCGAGTCCATCGCGGTGGCGCCGGTGCTGCTCGGCGACGACGAGCGGTTGGGCGGGTTAGCGTCAGGTGAGCTGATCGCTACCGTGGCCGCGCCTCCCCTGGTCCCTCGCGCTGTCGACGCAGATGCGGCAGGGCTCATTCTGCTCGCCGAAGGTGATTCCATCAGCGACGCGACGGCGGGCCAGGAACACGAGTCCGTGGACCCCGCACGAAAACTGTTCGAGGTCAGCGCATCCGGTGAGTCCCGCACCGCCGACGTGGTACGTGCGTTGGAATTCGGTGCGCTGGCGACGGCCGCGCAGCTGATCGGCGCCGCGCAGGCGATGCTGGACGGATCGGTGGAGTACGCCAAGCAGCGCAGCCAGTTCGGCACCGTCATCGGGACCTATCAGGCCATCAAGCACAAGTTGGCCGATGTTCTGATCGCGATCGAGCTCGCACGACCGCTGGTCTACGGGGCTGCTCTGTCGCTGGCTGACGGATCACCGGATGCCGCCCGCGATGTCAGCGCAGCGAAGGTCGCCGCGGCCGACGCCGCGCTGCTGGCCGCGCGGTCGTCGTTGCAGACGCACGGTGCGATCGGCTATACGCAAGAACACGATCTGTCGCTGTTGTTGCTCCGGGTACAAGCGTTGCGACCTGCGTGGGGAGACCCGACATGGCACCGCAGGCGAGTGTTGGAGGCACTGTCGTGAGCGAAGAACGGGACCTGTTGCGCGACACGGTCGCCGCACTGGTCGAGAAGCACGCCTCTCCCGAGGCGGTGCGCGCGGCGGCCGCATCGGAGCGCGGGTACGACGAAAAGTTGTGGGCCATGCTGTGCGAGCAGGTCGGTGCCGCGGCGCTGGTTGTTCCGGAGGATCTCGGTGGCGCCGGCGGCGAGCTGGGCGACGCCGCCGCAGTTCTCGAAGAGCTCGGCAAGGCGCTGGTGCCCACACCCCTGCTCGGCACGACGCTGGCGGAGCTCGCGCTGCTGTCGGTTGACCAGCCGGACGCCGAACTGCTCGGCGGGCTCGCCGAGGGTACGTCGATCGGCACCGTGGTATTCGACGCCGGGAATGTGCTGAACGGAAACATCGCCGACGTGGTCATCGGCACAGACGGCGAAACCCTCAGTCGCTGGAACTCTTTCGACGTGAAGCCTCTGGCCGCGATGGACATCACCAGGCCGCTGGCCGCGGTGGAGGCGACCGAGACAGAGCCGTTGGGGGCGGATCCGGGCCTCGCGGACGTCGCGGCAATCCTGTTGGCAGCCGAGCAGATCGGTGCGGCGTCGAAGTGTCTCGACCTCACCGTGCAGTACACGAAGGACCGGGTGCAATTCGGTCGGCCCATCGGCAGCTTCCAGGCCCTCAAGCACCGGATGGCCGATCTGTACGTCGCCGTGCAGTCGGCCAAGTCCGTCGTGGACGAAGCAGTCGCCGATCCGTCCCCGACGTCGGCGGCGCTGGCACGGTTGGCGGCCAGCGAGGCGTTCTCGAAGATCGCCGCCGAGGCCGTGCAGATGCACGGCGGCATCGCGATCACCTGGGAGAGCGACATCCAGCTGTACTTCAAGCGAGCACACGGTAGCGCTCAGCTCCTCGGGGCTCCGCGCGAGCAGCTGCGTCGGCTCGAATCCGAGGTGTTCTAGCCTGGCGGGATGAACGTCTCGCTGCGCGCAGGAATCCCCCCGTTCTATGTGATGGACGTGTGGCTCGCCGCGGCCGAACGCCAACGCACCCACGGCGACCTGGTCAACCTGTCCGCCGGGCAGCCGAGCGCGGGCGCCCCGTCGGCGGTGCGTGACGCGGCCGTCGCAGCGCTGAATCGCAATCAGCTCGGCTACACGGTCGCGCTGGGCATCCCCGAGTTGCGTGCAGCCATCGCCGAGTCCTACCACGCGCGCCACGGGCTGTCCGTCGATGCAGACGATGTGGTTGTCACGACGGGGTCGTCGGGAGGCTTCCTGCTGGCCTTCCTGGCGTGCTTCGACGTCGGGGACCGTGTCGCGATCGCCCGCCCTGGCTACCCCTGCTACCGCAACATCCTGTCCGCGCTCGGATGCGAGGTAGTCGAGCTGCCGTGCGGTCCGGAGACGCGATTCCAGCCGACGCTGGACATGCTGACCCAGCTCGACCCTCCGGTGTCCGGCGTGATCGTCGCGAGCCCGGCCAATCCGACGGGTACCGTGATCCCGCCCGAGGAACTGGCAGCCATCGCATCGTGGTGCGAGTCGTCGGGTGTGCGGCTGATCAGCGATGAGGTCTATCACGGTCTGGTCTATCCCGGCGCGCCGGCAACCAGCAGCGCCTGGGAGACGTCACGAGAATCCCTTGTGGTCAATAGTTTTTCGAAGTACTTCGCGATGACGGGGTGGCGGCTGGGCTGGCTGCTGGTGCCGCAGGAGCTGAAGCGGGCGGTCGACTGCCTGACCGGGAACTTCACGATCTGCCCGCCCGTGCTGCCCCAGCTCGCCGCTGTGGCGGCGTTCACCCAGGAGTCCATCGCCGAGGCGGAGGCACTGCTCGACGGCTATGCCACCAACCGGTCTCTAGTACTGGACGGGCTGCGGGCGATCGGCATCGACCGGCTCGCGCCCACCGACGGTGCGTTCTACGTGTACGCCGACGTCTCTCACCTGACCACAGATTCGCTGTCGTTCTGCTCGAAGCTGTTGAACGACACAGGGGTTGCGATTGCGCCCGGGGTCGACTTCGACACGGTACGCGGTGGCGCCCACGTGCGCTTGTCGTTCGCGGGTCCGTCCTCCGACATCGACGAGGCGCTGCGCAGAATCGGAGCCTGGCTGCGTTGATGAACGGCACCGCGTGAGCGCGGCGGCTCAGCGGGCGCCGCTGCTGGCGGCGGGCTTTACGACGGCGTTCGGCGCCCACGCCGTCGCCGGGACGCTCGGCACCACGACGACAGGGACGGCGGCGTCGCTGCTGACCCTCGGCGCGCTGCTGGCGATCTACGACGGCGCCGAGGTGATTCTCAAACCCGTCTTCGGGACACTGGCCGACCGGATCGGGGCGCGCACCGTCTTGATCGCCGGGTTGGTGATCTTCGCTGTGGCGTCTGCGTCGTACGCCATCGCCGATGACCCCGCCTGGCTGTGGGCGGGCCGATTCGGGCAGGGTGTCGGGGCGGCCGCATTCTCGCCTGCCGCATCGGCTCTCGTCGCGCTGTTGACCCCGGCTTCGGCGCAGGGGAGGGCGTTTGGCACGTACGGGTCGTACAAGTCCGTCGGATATACGCTCGGCCCACTGTTGGGTGGTGTGATTGTGGCGTTAGGCGGGCTTCGGTCCCTGTTCGCGGTCATGGCAGCGTTGGCGATCGTCGTGGCGGTGTGGGCGGCGGTCTCCGTTCCGTCGGTCCGCCCGCAACCCCGCGAACGCCAGACACTGGTCGACACGATACGGCGATTCTCCGAGTCCTCCTTCGTCACACCGACGCTCGCGTTGGCCGCCACCACCGCGGCTCTGTCTGTCGGCGTCGGATTCCTTCCGGTTCTGGGTACGCAGGCCGGCCTGTCCCCCGTCGTCACCGGTGCCATCGTGTCGGTCCTTGCGCTGACGACGGCCATCGCGCAACCCGTGGCCGGCCGCGCGCTCGATGCGGACAGAATTACCGTGACGGGAGGAATCACGGTCGGAATCGTCCTCACGGCAGCGGGTTTGGCGCTCGCGTTGTTACCGGGCCTGGTCGGTTTGGTGTCCGCCGCGATCGTCATCGGCGCCGGCTGCGGGCTCATCACACCACTGGCCTTCACGATGCTGGCGAGATCGACGCCCCAGGACCGGCTGGGACAAACGATGGGCGCGGCCGAGATCGGGCGTGAATGCGGCGATGCCGCAGGCCCGCTCGCGGTCGCGTCGATAGCCGCCGTCACCAGTGTGCCGTTCGGATTCGCCGGATTGGCGGTCATCGTGGTGCTGGCTGGCGTGATGACGGCGGGCGTCAACCGAGCCCGCGGGCGTACCGAACGTGCATGACCGGGGTGCCGCCGATCGTGTCGCGAGGATCTGCACGACGAAAGTGGGTCACGGAAGAAGATTGCGCGAATTTGTCGGACCGTCGGCGTAGCATAGGCATCATGTTCGAAAGTTTGTTCGATATCGATCCCGATGCGTCGGAGGCGCACCTGCGGGATGTTGTCGAGCGCTGCGAGGAACTGAAGTCGAAAGCTGCTGCCGCTCAGGCGCGCGCGACGGCGTTGTGGGCGGCCAGACGCGCTGCCGCCGAAGCCGCCTCAGGGATACCGGCAAGGCGACGCGGCAAGGGGTTGGCTTCGGAGATCGCGCTGGCGCGTCGCGATGCCCCCGCCTGCGGCAACACCCACTTGGGCATGGCCAAGGCACTGGTCAACGAAATGCCCTGCACCATGGCGGCTTTGGAACGAGGGCAGCTGTCGGAGTACCGCGCGTTGCTGATTGTGCGGGAGTCAGCATGTCTGTCGATCGAGGATCGCCGCACATTGGATGCCGAACTCGCGGAAGAAGCCAACGGATTCGAGGGCTGGGGCAATCGGCGAGTGGCGGCCGAAGCGAAGAGAATCACCGCGCGCCTCGATGCGGCGGCTGTGGTGGAACGTAACAATAAGGCCGTCAAAGACCGTTGCGTGACCACCCGGCCAGCCCCCAACGGCATGGTCTACCTGACGTTCCTGATGCCGCTCACGCTAGGGATCGGCATGTATGCCGCCCTCAAGCGCGAAGCCGACATCTGCGGCGACGGTCGCTCTCGAGGGCAGATCATGACCGATACCGCGTATGAGCGTGTAACAGGAAGGCCTGCTGCAGAACCTGTTTCGGTGTCACTCAACCTGGTGATGGCTGACACCACGCTCGCCGGCGACGACACGGAACCGGCGTGGCTCGATGGCTACGGACCCATCCCGGCGGGATTCGCCTGCAAGCTGACCGGTGACGCCGTCACTGACGCGAATGCCAAGGCCACACTGCGGCGGTTGTACCGCCACCCGAAGTCGGGGCAGCTGGTGGCCATGGAGTCGCGGTCGCGGATCTTCCCGAAGGGACTGGCCCATTTCATCGGGATCCGGGACCGCACGTGCCGAACCCCGTACTGCGACGCCCCGATCCGTCACCACGACCATGCCACTCCCGACCGCGAAGGCGGAAAGACCAACGCGCTGAATGGGCTCGGCGCGTGCGAAGCGTGCAACTACGCCAAGGAGGCCCCGGGCTGGGAGGTTGTCACCAGCCAGCGCGATGGAGAACACAGAGCCGAGTACACGACGCCGACCGGGGCGACCTATCGGTCCATGGCACCATCGCTGCCCGGGATTCCGGTACGTCAGAAAATCAGCCTCGCCGAAGGCCGAATCAGCATCGACCTCGTCACGTTCAGAGCAGCGTGAGACGGACGAATGTCGTTGCAGCGCAGCTATGCGAGGCCGGTCGAGGAGCGTCGGCGGCGGGAGATCGCGTCGACGCTGGCCGCAAGCAGGAGCACTCCTCCGGTTACCAGGAAGTTGATGTAGGACGACTGGTTCAGCAGGCCAAGGCCATTGGCGATGGTGGCGACGACCACACCGCCGATCACCGCATCAAGGGCACGGCCCTTGCCGCCGAACAGGCTGGTGCCACCGATGACGGCAGCGCCGACCGCATACAGCAGAACGTTACCCGCGCCGGAAGACGCCGACACCTTGCCGGCATACGACGCCGCGATGATTCCGCTGAGCGCTGCGAGAGAAGAACAGACGACGAAGACCGAGATGCGGATTCGGTCCACGTTGATCCCAGCGCGTCGCGCGGCTTCGGCATTTCCGCCGACCGCGTAGATGTGCCTGCCGTACGACGTTCGTTTGAGCACCACCGTCAGCACGATCAGCAGCACCAGGATCAGCGGCAGGACATAGGGAATGCCGCTGATCTCCGCTCTGGCGTTGACGCTCCGATTGACGCTGAGGATGTAGGTCACGCCCAGCACCACCGCCGCGACGGCGGCCACTCGCACGACGACGACACCCAGCGGCGAGTTCGCCAGGTTCAGTGCCTTCTTGCGCCGGTAGTTATAGAACTCCAGAGCGGCGAAGCCCAGGACGACGACGAGTGCGAGCGCCCAACCGACCGTGACGGGCAGGTTGCTGATCGTCAGACCGCGGATGACGGGATCGTCCACACGCACCGAACCGCCCTCACCGATGAGCTTCAGCGTCACGCCTTGCAGGCCGAGGAAGAACGCCAAAGTCACGACGAACGAAGGGATTCCGAGCTTCGCCCGCAACAGGCCGATCACCAGGCCGATCACGGCACCGATCGCGGTCCCCGCGAGAATCGCCGCCCACCATGGCCAGTCGAGATTGACGACGGTCAGCGCCATGACACAGGCGGAGACACCGCCGGCGACACCCGCCGACAGGTCGATGTCACCGAGCAGCAGGACGAACACCAGTCCCATCGCCAGCACGCAGATCGAGCCGGCCTGAGTGATCAGGTTGGCCAGATTCAGCGCCGACAGGAAGCGGTCGTTGGCCAGGCCGAACACGACGAAGAGCACGATGAGGCCCAGAACCGCCGGCAGCGAACCCATGTCACCGCCGCGCACCCGCTGGAGATAGCCGCGCACCGCGTCGCCGAATGTCTGATCGATGCGAGTGTCCTCGGCGAAGTCCGCGTCGGCCAGTGTTTCGGAAGTCATCTGTCCTCTGCTCACATCGACTCCGCGGCCTGCGCGGGCGCAAGACCCAGACCTCCGGAGCGCCCTGCGGTGATCAGTTCCACCACCTGGCCGTGCGTGACGTCCGACGCCTTGACGTCGGCGGCCACCCGGCCGAGGTACAGCGCGCAGATCCGGTCTGCCACTTCGAAAACGTCGTTCATGTTGTGCGAGATCAACACCACCCCGAGCCCTTGCGCGGCAAGTCTGCGAACCAGGTCGATCACCTGCCGCGTCTGCGCGACACCGAGCGCCGCCGTCGGCTCGTCGAGCAGAACCACCTTGGAGTTCCACAGCACCGACTTCGCGATCGCCACGGTCTGCCGCTGCCCGCCGGACAGACTCGACACCGGCTGCCGCACCGATTTCACCGTCCGCACCGACAACGACGTCAGCGCGTCGCGGGCCATCGTCTCCATCCGGGCCTCGTCGAGCATTCCCCGGCTCGTGAGTTCACGCCCCAGGAACATGTTTTCGACGATGTCGAGGTTGTCGCACAGCGCCAGATCCTGATAGACCACCTCGACCCCGAGCGCCGACACGTCGTTGGGGCTGCGCACCGTCACCGGCTTGCCCTCGAACAGGTAGGTGCCGGTGTCGATGGGATGAATCCCCGCGATCGCCTTGACCAGAGTCGACTTGCCCGCGCCGTTGTCCCCGACCAAAGCCGTGACTTGGCCGGGATAGACGCTGAAGTCGACGTCGTGCAGGACGTGGACCACACCGAAACTCTTGTTGACGCCCTGCAACTCAAGAATGGGACGAACTCGAGGTTCCGGAGCGACAGATCCGGTCATCGGCGGTCAGGCTCCCGCAGCTGTGCACATCGCCGCGAACTGACCCGCGCACACCTCTTCCTTGGACTGCCCGCCATCGTCGAAGACGATGCCGATGTTGTCCTTGGTGACCGACTTCGGCGTCAACAGCACCGACGGCACATCGCGGCCGCCCGTGTCATCCCGCGAGGTGCTCGTCGTCTTGGGCTCCTCGCCATTGGCCAACGCGATCGCCACCTCGGCAAGCGCATTGGCCTCTTCGGTAGCCGACTTGTAGACGGTCATGCACTGCGTGCCCGCAAGGATGTTCTGCAGGCCTTCCACAGTGGCGTCCTGGCCGGTGACCGGTACCTGGCCTGCGCGCTTGTTCTTCTCCAGGATCGAGATCACCGAACCCGCGAGGCCGTCGTTGGCGGCGTACACCCCGTCGACCCGTCCGTCGGCAGCCGTGTAGAGCTGCTCGAAGATCGTCACGGCCTTGTCGTTGTCCCAATCGGGCACCGCCTGCTCACCGACGATGGTGATGGACGGTGTCTTGTCGACCACCGAGTGTGCACCCGCACTGAACAGCGTCGCGTTGTTGTCGGTCGGAGATCCGTTGAGGAACACCACATTTGCGGGTCTGCCGCCGAGGCAGTCGACCAGTCCCTGCCCCTGGAGTTCGCCGACGACGTTGTTGTCGAACGAGACGTACACATCCGCGGACCCACCGAGGGTAAGGCGGTCGTAGTCAATGGTCTTCACGCCTTGGGCGGCGGCCTTCTCCTGGATCGAGGCGCCGCTGTCAGAGTCGAGGTTGACGATGGCGAGCACCGTGACACCGTCGGCGATCATGCCGTCGGCGATGGTGGCCATCGTGTCGGCTGATCCTTCGGCGTTCTGGATCGTGTACTCCACGCCGGCTTGCTTGAACGCGGCCTCCAACGCGGGCCGGTCCTTGGTCTCCCATCGGACCGACGACTTCGTGTCCGGCAGGATCACACCGACCTTGCCGCCGCCTCCGCCCTCGGCAGACTGCGAATCGGTATTGGAGCCGCACGCAGTCAGCGCCATGCTGATTCCCACGACGGCGGTGACGAGCAGGGTGCTGGTTCGCTTCACAGAATTCCTCCGAACACGTCGTGACACATTTTGTTGCCTGGTTTCACATATAGCGTGAGCTGGATCACGCTGTGTCTGCTTTGACCGATTGCCGGGGCAGGACGGTTCACCGTGCGCCCAACAGATGCTCGATGGCCAACTGATTCAGAGTGACGAAGCCGCAACCCTTTCCGCCGAAGTACGCGCCGGTGTCGAAGTCCTCGTACGCCGTGCGGTCAGCGATCAGATCGGCATAGGACTCCCCGTCGTTCAGCGTGGGGGTACGCAGTTCGGCGACCTTGGCCGCGGCCATCGCCTCCTGCACGGCGGGGTCGGCCCGGAACGCGGCCGCGCGCCGGCGCAGCAACAGGTACATCCGCATGTTGGCTGCCGCCGACGCCCACACGCCGCTGACGTCCTCGGTACGGCTGGGTTTGTAGTCGAAGTGCCGCGGCCCGTCGTAGGCGGGCCCACCGTCCGGTCCGCCGTTCTCGAGTAGATCGACCAGAGCGAACGCGTTGGCCAAGTCGCCGTGGCCGAACACGAGATCCTGGTCGAACTTGATGCCTCGCTGCCCGTTGAGGTCGATGTGGAACAGCTTGCCGCTGTAGAGCGCCTGCGCGATGCCGTGCACGAAGTTCAGTCCGGCCATCTGCTCGTGGCCGGTCTCGGGATTGACGCCGACCATCTCGGGGTGGGCCAGGGTATCGATGAATGCCAGCGCGTGTCCGACGGTCGGCAGCAGGATGTCACCCCGCGGTTCGTTCGGCTTCGGTTCGATCGCAAACCTCAATCCGCTGCCCTGGTCGATCACGTACTGGCACAACAGGTCCAGCGCTTCGCGATAGCGGTCCAGCGCCGCGCGGACATCCTTGGCGGAGTCGTATTCGCTCCCTTCGCGACCGCCCCACATGACGAATGTCTGCGCGCCCAGTTCTGCAGCAAGGTCGAGGTTGCGCAGCACCTTACGTAGCGCGTAACGGCGCACCGAGCGGTCATTGCTGGTAAACCCGCCGTCTTTGAAGACAGGCTGGGTGAACAGGTTGGTCGTCACCATCGGCACGACGAGGCCGGCCGCGCTGAGCGCAGAGCTGAAGCGGTCGATCGCCTGCCTGCGCTCGGCGTCGGAGCTGCCGAACGCGAACAGATCGTCGTCGTGGAACGTCACGCCGTACGCGCCCAGTTCAGCGAGCCGCTCGACCGCATCCACCGCATCCACCGCAGGCCGCGTGGCCACCCCGAACGGATCGACGCCGGGCCAGCCGACCGTCCAGAGTCCGAACGAGAATTTGTCGGACAGACGCGGTGTCAGATCGTCCGCTGCGGTGGCAGCGGAGTCCAGGACGGTCATCGGGTACTCCCTCGGGAATCATGGCTGCCGGAAATGGGCGCCACGGGCGGAGAAATATGCTTTTGTTCTCTGTGCGAACATAAAATGTGGCCTGCGACACTGTCAAGGCCGAATCAAAGGACGGGAGGCCGGTGAAACCGACCGAAGAGCGCCCGGACGCGCGCCGAGCGCCGGGCCGCACAACGGGGGTCGGCACCAGCACCGACGACGTCCGGCGGCGCAACCTGTCCAGCGTCTTGACGCTGGTCCACCGCCATCGCGCACTCAGCCGCGCCGACCTCACCCGACACACCGGCCTGTCACGTTCCACCACAAAAGATCTCGTCGAAGAGCTCGTCGAGCGGGGTCTGGTCGAGGAATCACCGGCGCCGTCGGTGTCGCAAGTCGGGCGGCCCAGCCCCATCGTGCGTCCCAGCAACCGGGTGCTCGCCATCGCCGTTACACCCGAGGTAGACGCGGTGACCGTGGGCGTCGTCTCGCTCGGCGGCGCAGTGCTCGACGTCATCCGACAGCCGACCGATCGAATTCCCACACCCGCGGAGATGGTTACCATCGCCGCCGCCGCTATCGCCGACATCGGCCGAACCCTGAGCGACGAACAGCTGGTGACGGCCGTCGGCGTCGCGGTCCCCGGTCTTGTGCATGCACCCGAGTCCATGGTGCAGCTCGCCCCGAATCTCGACTGGCATGACGTCAAGATCGGCGAGATGCTCAGCACTGCAACGGGATTACCTGTGTACGCGGCCAACGACGCCAACGCCGGGGCGATCGCCGAGCACCTGTTCGGCAAACACCAGAACGCCGAGCACATGATCTACGTCAACGGCGGGCCCAGCGGTATCGGTGCCGGCTTCGTCGTCGCGGGCGGGCTGCTCGACGGCGTCGCGGGCTATGCGGGCGAACTCGGCCACACCTACGTCGGCGGCGTCGAACAGTGCCACTGCGGCAGCATCGGGTGCTTGGAGACCGAGGTCACCCAGGCGCCTCTGGCACGTCTGCTTGCCGACCTGGACGGCGACACGAATGCCGATCCGCCCGCGCACACTCACGCAGAGCGCGACGTCTTGAACCGGCAGGCAAAGTCTTTGGCGATCGCTCTGGGCAATGCGATCAACATGCTCAACCCCCGCCTGATCGTGCTCGGCGGATTCCTGCGCGTCTTCCCGGCCTTCGCCGCGGCGGCCCTGCACGAAGAGCTCACCCGGCGCAGCATGGGCGCACCGCGCGACCTCGTCCGCGTCGTGCCCGCCACCCTCGGCGCGGACACCTTGGTCATCGGCGCGGCCGAACTGGCCTTCGCGCCCGTACTCCTCGATCCAGGAAGGTATTAGAAATGGCACTCGTGGCGGGTATCGATTCATCGACCCAGTCGTGCAAGGTCCAGATCTGCGATGCGGACACCGGCAAGGTGGTGCGCTCGGCAAGCTCCCCGCATCCGGACGGCACGGAGGTCGACCCCCGGCATTGGTGGGACGCCCTGCAGCGCAGCGTCGAATCGGCCGGCGGACTCGACGATGTGTCCGCCGTGTCGGTGGGCGCGCAGCAGCACGGCATGGTATGCCTCGACTCCGCAGGCCACGTCGTCCGAGAGGCATTGCTGTGGAACGATACTCGATCAGGTGAGGCTGCCGAGCAGCTGGTCGGGGAACTCGGCGGTCCCGCCGAGTGGGCGCGTCGCACCGGCGTCGTTCCCGTCGCAGCGGTGACCGCCACCAAACTGCGCTGGCTCGCTGACCACGAACCGGAGCATGCGGACGCGACCGCCGCGGTCTGCCTCCCCCACGACTGGCTGACATGGCGCCTGCGGGGTTCCGCCGACATCGCCGACCTCTGCACCGACCGCAGCGACGCCAGCGGCACCGGCTACTTCGCGGCCGAAAGCAGCAGCTACCAGGACGATCTGCTCGAACTCGCATTCCGCGGTCGCAGTCCCGCACTGCCGCGCGTGCTCGGACCGAACGAATCGGCAGGCGAGACGCCGCACGGCGCCGTGCTGGGGCCCGGAGCGGGCGACAACGCAGCCGCGGCCCTCGGATTATCCGCCGGGCGCGGCGACTGTGTCGTGTCGCTGGGAACGTCGGGAGTGGTCAGCGCCGTGGGCGATGCGGCGTCGCACGATCCGGAGGGCATCGTCGCCGGTTTCGCCGATGCCACCGGACGCCAGTTGCCGTTGGTGTGCACGCTCAACGGGGCGCCCGTCCTCGCCGCGGTCGCAGCGATGCTGCAGGTGGGCTTCGACGAGTTCGACAAGCTGGCGCTGTCCGCCGCGGCGGGCGCGGACGGCCTTGTCCTGGTGCCCTACTTCGAGGGCGAGAGATCGCCCAATCTGCCGCGTGCAGCCGGCGCGCTCCACGGCGTGACCACGCGGAACCTCAACTCCGCCAACATCGCCCGCGCGGCGGTCGAGGGCCTGTTGAGCTCGATGGCCTACTGCATCGACAAGATCAATGAGCAGGGTGTCGAGGCCGATCGAATTATTCTCATCGGCGGCGGGGCGCGCTCGGAGGCCGTGAAGCGAATCGCCCCCGCGGTCTTCGGCCGAGCCGTGGATGTGCCCCCACCCGCCGAGTACGTCGCCCTCGGCGCGGCGCGACAGGCCGCCTGGGTGCTCTCCGGCGATGCATCGCCCCCGCAGTGGTCGACGGACTCGGCCGTCCGCTACGAGGCCGACGCGACCCCCCAGGTACTGGAGCAATACCACGCCGCCGCGGATCTGACGCTGCGCTGAGTCAGATGCGTCGCTGCGCGACGTACCAGTCCAGCAGCGCCGGATCGTCGACAGCGCTGCGTTCGACCACCTTGGCTGGGTCCCCGCCCTGGAAGAGCTTCTTCACGGGAACCTCCAGCTTCTTGCCGGTGCGGGTATGGGGAATTCCTGGGGCGACGATGATCTCGTCCGGAACGTGACGGGGCGACACTTCGGTGCGCACGGCATCGTCGATCTTCTCGCTCAGCGCGTCGGTGAGTTCGACGCCCTCGGCAAGCACGACGAACAGCGGCATCCAGTAGCCGCCGTCGGGCTGCTCCGCGCCTATCACCAGCGCCTCGACCACCTCGGGCAGGCTCTCAACGGCCTGATAGATGTCGGCGCTGCCCATCCGGATGCCGTGCCGATTGAGAGTCGAATCCGAACGGCCGTGCACGATGACACTGCCGTGGTCGGTGAGGGTGATCCAGTCGCCGTGGCGCCAGACGCCAGGGAACATCTCGAAATAGGCTTCTCGATAACGGCTTCCATCGTCATCGCGCCAGAAGCCAACGGGCATAGACGGCATCGGTCGGGTGATGACCAGTTCGCCCACCTCGCCGCGCACGGGGTGGCCCGATTCGTCCCATGCGTCGAGGGCCACACCCAGGAACGGGGCGGACAATTCGCCGGGCCATACCGGCACCGTACGCACTCCGCCCATGAACGCCGACACCACATCGGTGCCTCCGCTGATAGACGCGACCTGAACTCCGACATGGTCGGCCAGCCACTCCGACGTCGTCGCCGGCAGCGACGACCCGGTGATCCCGACGGTGCGCAGCGCCGAAAGGTCATGCTTCTCCGCCGGTTCCGCACCGGCCTTCATACATCCGAGAACATACCCGGGACTTGTGCCCAGAACTGTGGCGCGCACCCGGGCGGCGATTTCCCACAACGCATCCGGGCGACCCGCCGACGGGCTGCCGTCGTAGCACACGATGGTCGCTCCGACCAGCAGCCCGGCGATCTGGAAATTCCACATCATCCAGCTGGGGCTGGTGAACCAGAAGAAGGTATCGGCGCGGCCGATATCGGACTGCAACGCAACGGCTTTGAGATGTTCGACCACCACACCTCCGTGACCGTGCACAATGCCCTTGGGCAAGCCGGTGGTCCCCGACGAGAACAGGATCCACAGTGGGTGGTCGAACGGCACCGCGGCACCGCGCAACGTATCGTCGCTGCTGTCGGCGAGATCGTCGGCGGTGAATGTCGCGGCCAGCGTCGGCAGTCCGTCACGGAGCGTGGCCACGTCGTCGCGCTTGTCGCGGTACTTCCCGCCGAACACGTAACCGTCAGCTGCCACAAGTACTTTCGGTTCCAGCTGGCCGAGACGGTCCAGCGCGGCTCTGGCCGAGTAGTCCTGGCCGCACGCACTCCACACCGCGCCGAGGCTGGCCGTCGCGAGGAACGCGATGACCGCCTCGGGGTTATTCGGCAGATAGCCCGCGACGCGGTCTCCGGGCTGGACACCCGCGGCTCGCAGCTTGTCCGCGAACGCCGCCGAGCGGCCGAGCAGCTCAGCCCATGAGACCTGACGGTCGGGCGCGTCCTCACTGACGTAGAGGATCGCCGGGCGGTCGGTGCGCGCATGGCGCGCGACCTGGTCGACGTAGTTCAAGGTCGCTCCGGGAAACCAGCGGGCTCCCGGCATTTCGGCGTCTTCGAGGACGCGCCCGGGACGCTGCCCCAGCTCGAAGTAGTCCCAGAGCGCCGCCCAGAACCCTTCGATGTCGTCCACGGACCACTGCCAGAGGGCGTGGTAGTCCGGGAACTGCGTGCCGGTGCGCCGCGCGACGAAGCGGGCGAAGTCGGTGACGATAGCGCTGTCGACGTCCTGCTCGGTGGGGGTCCACTGCGGTGTGGCCGCCACTGCCGTCATCGGGCGCTCCATCCGCCGTCCATGGTGTACGACGCACCCGTGACCATGCCGGCAGCGGGCGACGCGAGCCAGGCGACCAACGAGCCCACCTCATCCGGCTCGACGAGTCGCTTCACCGCGCTCTCCTTGAGCAGGATGTCCGACACCACCTGATCTTCGCCGATGTTGTGTGTTCTGGCCTGGTCGGCGATCTGCTTGGTCACCAGCGGGGTGCGGACATAGCCGGGATTGATGCAATTGCTGGTCACCCCGTGCGGTCCTCCCTCGAGCGCGGTGACCTTCGACAGCCCCTCCATCGCGTGCTTGGCGGTAACGTAGGCGACCTTGAAGGGGGACGCGCGCAGACCGTGGATCGACGAGATGTTGATGACCCGGCCGAACTCATTGCGGTACATATGCGGAAGCGCGGCCCGAATCAACAGGAACGGCGCCTCGACCATCAACGCCAGCATGGACCGAAACTTCTCCGGCGGGAACTGGGCGATCTCACTGATGCTCTGAACGCCGGCATTGTTGACCAGGATGTCGGTTTCCAACGACAGCGATTCCAACGCCTCGACATCGAGAAGGTCCAGCGTCCAGGAAGTTCCGCCGATTTCCTGAGCCACGGTTTTCGCGCCGACGTCATCGATGTCGGCGACGGTGACCGTAGCGCCGGCGGCCGCCAGCGACCGTGCGCAGGCCGCACCGATTCCGCTGGCACCGCCGGTCACCAGTGCGGTGCGCCCGTTCAGATCGGTCATACGGCGCGCGCCTTGCTCTCGGATCGCGCGACGTCCTCGGCGTCGGCGACGTCGAGCGTCTTGAGATCCAGCCCGTTGGTCTCCCGGGCCACCACCACCGACACCAGCGTGATGGCACACGCGATCGCCAGATAGATCGCGATGGGAACCGGCGAGTCGTAGATGTCCAGCAGCTTGACCGCGATGAGCGGTGCCAGCGACCCGGCGACAATCGATGTCACCTGATAACCAAGGGACACACCCGAATACCGCATCCGGGTCGGGAACATCTCGGCCATGATGGCCGGCTGCGGCGCGTACATGAAGGCGTGGATGACCAGGCCGAGAGTGACCGCCGCGGTGATGATCACGTAGTTGTTGCTGTTCATCATCGGGAAGGCGAAGAAGCCCCACGTCGCGCCGAGGACGGCCCCGACGGTGTACACGGGTCGACGGCCGAAGCGGTCCGACAGGTGGCCGACCAGTGGCACGACCGCGAAGTGCACGATGTGCGCGACGAGCAGGTACCGCAGGATCGAGTTGGTGTCGGTGCCCACCTGCACCTTCAAATACGTGATCGTGAAGGTGACGACCAGGTAGTACATGATGTTCTCGCCGAAGCGCAGACCCATGGCGGTGAACACGCCACGCGGATAACGCTTCAGCACCTCGATGACGCTGTACGACGACGCCTTGATCCGCTCCGCTTCCTGTTGTGCCGCAACGAAGATCGGGGCGTCGGTGACCTTGGTGCGAATGTAGTAGCCGATCAGCACCACCACGGCCGAAAGCCAGAAGGCCACCCGCCAGCCCCAGGACAGGAACGCATCGTCGGAGAGGGTTCCGGTCAGGATCAGCAACACGACGGTGGCGAGCAGGTTGCCCATCGGCACGCCGGCCTGCGGCCAGCTGGCCCAGAACCCGCGCTGCCTGTCGGGGCTGTGCTCGGCGACGAGCAACACCGCGCCGCCCCACTCACCTCCGACGGCGAAGCCTTGAATGAAGCGCAGCGTCACCAGCAATCCCGGCGCCCAGTAGCCGATCTGCCCGAACGTCGGCAGACAGCCCATCAGGAAGGTGGCCACGCCGACCAGCAGCAAGCTGAACTGCAGCAGCTTCTTGCGGCCGTACTTGTCACCGAAGTGCCCGAACACCACGCCGCCGACCGGGCGCGCGACGAATCCGACCGCGTAGGTGGCGAAAGCCAGGAAGATCGCGTTGAGCTCGCTGGTGGTCTCGGAGAAGAACACCTTGTTGAACACCAGCGTGGCCGCGGTGCCGTAGAGGAAGAACTCGTACCACTCGACGACCGTGCCCGCCATGGAGGCGGCGACGACGCGTTTGAGACCTTTCGAGATCGAGCCCGGTCCGTCGGACCGAGACTCTTGTTGCGTGCTCATCGCCGCATCCCTCCTTGTGATGACCGCCACAGATGTAGTGAGTATTCATGCAGCTACCCACCGCAGCAATGGCCAAAACTGCACCGTGTATCTGCAAAAATGCAGACATGGTGTCTCCCGTGCGACGGCCCAGCGCCGATGACCTTCTGGTGCTGCTGTCGGTGGGCCGGACAGGGAAATACACCGCCGCGGCCGACGAACTCGGGCTCAACCACACGACGATCAGCCGCCGTATCGCCGCGCTCGAGGCGGCCGTGGGCGGACGCGTTCTCGCCCGCGTGGCGGGCGGCTGGGAGCTCACCGAGCTCGGCCGCGAAGCGCTGGCCGCCGCCGAGGCCGTCGAGTCCGCGGTCCGATCACTGACCAGCGATGCCGCCGGGCACCGCACGCTGGAAGGCGTCGTCCGGATCTCGGCGACCGACGGTTTCTCCGCCTATATCGCCGCGCCTGCGGCTGCGGCGGTGCAGCGCGAGCATCCCAAGGTGGCGGTGGAGATCGTCGCCGCGACGCGTCGCGCGACCCAGCAACGATCGGGCCTCGACATCGAGGTGGTCGTCGGCGAGCCGAAGGTGCATCGTGCCGAGGCGCTGCGCCTGGGTGACTATTGCCTCGGCCTCTACGCCTCGCAGAGCTACCTCGCCGAGCGCGGTTCCCCCACCGATGTCGCCGATCTGCAGCGGTTTCCGCTCGTCTACTTCATCGACTCGATGCTGCAGGTCGACGACCTGGATCTGGCCGCCAGCTTCGCCCCGGCGATGCGCGAGTCCGTGACGTCGACGAACGTCTTCGTCCACGTCGAGGCGACCAGGGCGTCGGCGGGCATCGGACTGCTGCCCTGCTTCATGGCCGACCGGCACAACGACCTTGCCCGTGTCCTGCCCGCCGAGGTATCGATCCGGCTGACGTACTGGCTCGTCACCCGCGCCGAGACCCTCCGCAGGCCCGAAGTGGCCGCCGTCGTCGGCGCGATTCGAGATCGGGTCGCCGATCAGCAGGATGTGCTGCTGGGTCGGCATTAGCGTTGTGCCATGCCATTTCTGGACACAGACAAAGGACGCGCCTACTACCGTCACTGGGCCGCAGACGATCCCACCGCCGCTGTCGTCTTCCTGCACGGCTTCGGCGAACACACCGGCGTCTATCACCGCTACGGCTTCGCGCTGAACGCGGCCGGCATCGACCTGTGGGCAGTCGACCAATTCGGGCACGGGCTCAGCCCCGGCGACCGAGGCGACTTCGGCACCATCGAGGACAGCTCAGCACTGGCCGATCAACTCACCGAGCTGGCTGCTCAGCGCGGCGTCCCGCTGATCGCCCAGGGCCATTCCTTTGGCTCGATCGTGACCCTCTTCCGGCTGCTCGACGATCCCGAGCGATACCTGGCCGGCGTCGTCTCGGGCGCGCCGCTGGCACCGATATCCGAACTGCTCGACACGGACACGTCCTTCGACCTGGACCCCGACTGGCTGTCTGCGGACCCGTTCTACATCGACGCGATGATCAACGATCCGCTGGCGTTCGTCGACGCCGACGGCACGGCTCTGGCCCGTGAACTCGACCGCGCCTGGGACCGGTTCGGCGCGGAACTGCCGTCACTGGCGGTGCCGACGCTGGCGGTGCACGGCGTCATCGATCCGATCGCCCCGATCGGCGCGGTGGCCGCCTATGCAGACCAGATCGGCCCGCTGCAGTTGGCGGCGTTCGACGGTCTGCGACACGACATCCTGAACGAGACCGAGCATCGTGCTGTGGCAGCCACAGTCACCGACTTCATCACAGGTCAGCTGGGCTGACAGCGAGTTATCCACAGCAGTTGTGCACAGTGGGGATGAATCACACCCGTGTGATTAGGAGCCGAGCAGCAGACGCGCGGCATCCTCCACGACGCGACGGCGAGTGCTGCGCGGATGGTCCGCGGCGATCAGGTGGTCTCCGATGACGAGGGAGAACGCGAGCAGAGCCCGCGCCTCGACATCGGTCTCGTTGCCGGACATCGTTGCGATCAGTTCCCGCAGATAATCCATTCTGCGGTTGTCGACCCGGCGCAGCCGCGCGGCAACGACGTCGTCGCGGCGCGCCCAATCCCGCACGGCGAGATCCAGCGGAAGCAACTCCGGCGAGAACGTCAGCATGCCGGCTTTGCGGACCTTGCTCTGCGCGTCGCCGCCCTCTGTTTCGACACGTCGTCGAACGTCGTCGATGCTGCGCCGCTCCCAGGTGTCGAGCATTGCGTCGACCAGTTCACCCCGGCTCCCGAACTGCCGGTAGAAGCCGCCCCGGGTGACTTCGAGCCGCTTCGCGAGCACTTCGACCCGAACGGCGTCGGGACCGTCCTGCGCCAACACGGCGAGCCCCGCATCGATCCACGCCTCTCTGGGCGTACGCACTGGCGGTGGCATGACATCCATCCTACGATAGATACAGTACTGTTCTGTATCTATCATGGGAGACGAGTCGATGACCGTGGACCGCATCGAACCGGACGACGCGCTTCTGGCGTGCACGACGCTCGAGGTCATCGATCACATCGATGTCCATCTCCTGCGCACCGATGCTCGGCGCAGCCCGCAGCAGTGGGCCAGGGAGATCCTCGAAAACGTCTCGGCGACGCGGGCGCTCAGTCTGCGCGCCGGATGGACACTGCTCGGCATCAAGCTCCAGTACGGTGACCGCGATGCCGTCGCCGGCTGGTCGGTAGCCCACGACGACGCCGAATACATTCGGCTGCAAAGTGATTCGTTCACCGGACTGACAGGCGAGTTGGTCACACGGGTAACCGGCGAAGGTGTCGTGTTCGCCACGTTCGTGCGCGTGGACGGCGCCGTGGCGCGATTCCTGTGGGACCGAGCGCTCGCAGCGCACCTCATGATCGTCGCGACGCTGCTCGCCGAGGCCGGGGAGCGCGCGAGCTAAAGCCAGGTGTCGTCGGTGGTCGCGGTGAGGAAGGCTTCGAGGTCGTTGCGCCAGTCGGCAGGTGTGTTCTTCTCGGGCTCGATGCCGGTGTACTGGCCCTGATAGAACAGCAGCGGTCGCGGCTTCTTCTTCGGGACGTCCGAGAGCGAGTGCACGGCACCGAACACCACGAAGTGGTCACCGCCGTCGATCACCGAATGCACCGAGCAGTCGATGTGCGCTAACGACCCGTCGATGATCGGGGAGCCGAGCTTCGAAGGGCTCCAGTCGATTCCGGCGAACTTGTCCGGCTCCCGGGATCCGAAGCGGGCCGACACGTGCTGCTGGTTCTCGTGCAGGATGTTGACGCAGAAATTGCCACTCGCCTCGATGGCCGCCCAGGACCGCGAAACCTTGGTCGGGCAGAACAGCACCAGCGGCGGCTCCAGCGACAGCGCAGCGAACGACTGGCACGCGAACCCAACAGGGGCACCGTCGTGCACGGTGGTGATCACGGTGATGCCGGTACAGAACTGCCCCAGCACATTCCGGAACGTGCGCGGGTCGATCGGAGGATTCGACACGTCTACTTGAAGCCGACGCTGAAGTCGTGCCCCCACAGCGAGACGGCCGTGCTCTCGCGGGCCACCCAGTCCTTGTCGTCGACTTCGAGCCCCTCGCAACCGAACTCGATGTCAAAGCCGCCGGGCGTCTTCATGTAGAAGGACAACATCTTGTCGTTGACGTGCCTACCGAGTGTGGCCGACATCTTCACCTTGCGGCGCAGCGCGCGGTCCAGGCACAGACCCACGTCGTCGGCTTCGCCGACCTCGACCATGAGATGCACGATGCCACTGGGGGTTTCGCCGGGCATGAACGCAAGGCTGTGATGGCGGGGATTCACGCCGAGGAAGCGCAGCCACGCCGGCGCGCCGTCGGCGGGACGGCCCACCAGTTGCGGAGGCAGCTTCATCGAGTCGCGCAGGAAGAATCCGAGAACGTCGCGGTAGAAGTGCAGCGTCTCGGCGTCGTCGCGGGTCGTCAGCACCACGTGACCGAGGCCCTGCTCTTCGGTGACGAACTTGTGGCCGTACGGGCTCACGACGCGACGGTGCTCCAGCGCGACGCCGTGGAACACTTCGAGCGTATTGCCCGACGGGTCGTCGAAGATGATCATCTCGTCGACGCGCCGGTCGGCGAGCTGAGTGGCGGTCGCCTCCTTGTAGGGCGTTCCCTCCATGTCCAGCCGAGAACGGATGTCCTGCAGCTGTGCGGCATTCGCGGTCTCCCAGCCGGATTCGAGCAGGCGGTCATGCTCACCGGGAACGATGATCAGCCGCGCGGGGAACTCGTCCATCCGCAGATACAGCGCGCCCTCTGTCGAGCCGCTTCCCTCGACCATGCCGAGAACCTTGAGCCCGTACTCGCGCCAGGCACCGACATCGGTGGCCTCGATACGCAGATATCCCAAAGACTTGATCGTCACGATCTGTCCCCCCTTACGTCTTGAGGAAATCGATGGTGAGCTTGTTGAATTCGTCGAACTTCTCCAGCTGCGCCCAGTGACCGCACTGCCCGAAGACGTGCAACTGCACCCGCGGAATCTGCTTGAGCGCCACCAGCGCACCGTCGAGCGGATTCACCCGGTCCTCGCGACCCCAGATCAGCAGTACCCGCTGGCGCAGCTTGTACACGTCGCGCCACATCATGCCGAGCTCGAAGTCCGCGCCGGCGAACGACTTTCCCATCGCCTTGGTCGCGGCCAACGACTCGGGGGTGCTGGCGATCTGGAACCGCTCCTCGACCAACTCCGGGGTGATCATGTTCTGGTCGTAGACCATGATGCGCAGGAACTTCTCGATGTTCTCCCGCGTCGGGTCAGCGGCGAACCTGCCGAGCAGCTTGACACCCTCGGTCGGGTCCGGCGCGAACAGGTTGACGCTCAACCCACCCGGCCCCATCAGGACCAGTTTGCCCGCGCGCTTGCCGTTGTCGAGCGCGAACCGGACCGCGGTGCCGCCACCGAGTGAATTGCCCACCAGGTCGGCACTTTCGATGCCGAGGTGGTCGAACAGGTTGAGCAGCGCGGTCGCGCTGTACCGGTTGTACTGCTCGTGCTCGGTATGCTTGTCCGAGTGTCCGTAACCGGGCTGATCGACGGCCAGCACGTGAAACTGCTGGGCCAGCACCGGGATGTTGCGCCCGAAATTCGACCAGCTCGACGCCCCCGGCCCACCACCGTGCAACAGCACCACGGTGCGCGCGGCAGGGTCGCCGGCCTCGTGATAGTGCAGGCGCATGGCCGGACCCTTGCCGCGGACATCGGCAAATCGCGAGGTGGACTCGAACGTGATCTCCTGCTGCTGAGCCGCTTCGGCGGCGAAGGACGTCACTAGACCATCGTGTCCTGAGGCGGGAGGCCGAACGCGTCGTTGCCGAAGATCAGGTACGCGCGCTCGGGTTCGTTGGCAGCATGCACCCGACCGGCGTGTGCGTCGCGCCAGAACCGTTGCACCGGCTGATCGAGCTGCAGCGCCGTGGCACCCGAGGCCTCGAACAAGAGGTCTATCGAGGCGATCGCGCGCGCGGTGGCGCGGACCTGGTCGCGACGAGCGGCCGCACGCAGCGAGAACGGGATCTCCTGACCGGACTGCAGCAGCCGGTATTCCTCCCCGACATTGCCGATCAGCTGGCGCCAGCCGGCGTCGATGTCGCTGGCGGCCTCGGCGATCCGGATCTTCGCGAATGGATCTTCCTTGGACTTCTCGCCGGCGAAGGCGGCGCGCACGCGCTTGCCCTGATGTTCGACGTGGGCGTCGTACGCGCCGTAGGCCATCCCCATGATCGGGGCGCTGATCGTCGTGGGATGCATGGTGCCCCAGGGCATCTTGTAGACGGGGGCGGTGTTGGTCTGGTAGCCGCCGGCGGTGCCGTCGTTCATAGCCTTGTACGACAGGAACCGGTGGCGGGGGACGAACACGTCCTTCACCACGACGGTGTTGCTGCCGGTGGCCTTGAGGCCGACGACGTTCCACACGTCGTCGATGCGGTAATCGCTGCGCGGGATCAGGAAGCTGCCGAAGTCGACCGGACGGCCGTCCTTGATCACCGGCCCGCCGAGAAACGCCCAGGTTGCGTGGTCACAGCCCGAGGACCACTGCCAGGCGCCGCTGACGAGGTAGCCGCCGTCGACCACCGTGCCCGCGCCCATCGGGGCATAGGAGGACGACACTCGCACCGTGGGATCTTCACCCCACACGTCTTCCTGGGCCTGCTGGTCGAACAGCGCCAGATGCCAGTTGTGCACGCCGATGATCGAGGACACCCAGCCCGTCGACCCGCACGCACTCGCGATGCGCCGAACGGCTTCGTAGAACAGGGTGGGATCGCACTGGAGACCACCCCATTGCTCGGGCTGCAGGAGCTTGAAGAACCCGACCTCGTCGAGTTCGTCCACCGTCTCGTCCGGAAGGCGCCGCAGTTCCTCAGCTGCCGCGGCGCGCTTGGCGATGCGCGGCAGAAGATCGTCGATACCGGCTAGAACCGACTGCGCGTCGCGCTGTTCAATGGTTGTCACTGGTGTGCCTCCCGGGGCGTGCGAGCTGACGTATCAAAGATTAGAACACGTTACGATTTGTGTCGAGTAGCGCCGCCCTGTGCATGCTGGACCTGCGCACATGCATTTCTGTAACCTGTTCTAATTATGACCGACCTGAGCGTGGAGAGAGGGCCCCTCTTGTGACGGACGTTGCCGCCGACGAGCCGCTGGGCAGCCATGTCCTCGAACTCGAGATCGCCCACGTCATCGACGAGACGACGGATTCGCGTTCGCTGGTGTTCAAGTCTCCCGCCGACGCGCCGGTTCCACCGGAGAAGCTTCGCTATTCGCCGGGTCAGTTCCTCACACTGCGCGTGCCCAGCGACCGCACCGGGTCGGTGGCCCGCTGCTACTCGCTGTGCAGTTCGCCGTTCACCGGCGATCCGCTGACCGTCACGGTGAAGCGCACCGCCGACGGTTACGCATCGAACTGGCTGTGCGACAACGCGCATGCAGGCATGCGGATGCACGTCCTGGCTCCGTCGGGCACATTCGTCCCCAAAACGCTCGACACCGATTTTCTGCTGCTCGCGGGGGGCAGCGGCATCACGCCGATGCTCGCGATCCTGAAGTCTGCGCTGTCGGAGGGCACCGGCAAGGTCACGCTGATCTACGCCAACCGCGACGAGAAGTCCGTCATCTTCGCCGAGACGCTGCGCGATCTGGCCGCCAAATATCCCGATCGGCTCACCGCGATCCACTGGCTGGAAACCGTCCAGGGTCTGCCCAATGTGCAGGCGCTGTCGGAACTGTTCGCGCCCTACAGCGGGCGCGAGGCGTTCATCTGCGGCCCCGGGCCGTTCATGGCCGCTGCCGAGGAGGCACTCAAGGTCGCCGGGACACCGGCCGAGAAAGTCCACATCGAGGTCTTCAAGTCGCTTGAGTCCGATCCGTTCGCTCGCGTGACGATCGCCGCCGACGATCCGGACGACAGCGACGAGGGTCCGGCCACCGTCGTCGTGACACTCGACGGCACCACCCACGAGGTGACCTGGCCACGCAAGGCGAAGCTGCTCGACGTGCTGCTGGACAAGGGCCTCGACGCACCGTTCTCCTGCCGCGAAGGGCACTGCGGCGCGTGCGCCGTGCTCAAGAAGTCCGGCGAGATCGAGATGGACGTCAACGACGTTCTGGAGCAGCAGGACCTCGACGAGGGACTCATCCTGGCCTGCCAGGCGCACCCGAAAACCGATTCGGTCGAAGTCACCTTCGACGAGTAGCGAGGGGATTACCTTCATCACGATGAACCGGCTTGCAGGAATGGCGGCGCTTGCCCTGGCGGCGACGGCGGCGCTCGGCAGCGCACCGACGTCAGGCGCTGCGTCCAACACGGGCGTGTCCTCGATCCCCGTCGACCCGGCCACCCAGATCCAGATGCACATCACCGCCAATTGCGTCGCGGCCGAGGCCAAGTGCTACTTCAACACCTCGGCCAACCTGCTGGGCCCCGGCGGCCCCACCGGGTTTCCCGGCGACACATGGGCCCGGCAGACGGTGACGCTGCGGAGCTCCGACCGCGACGTCTATCAGGAAGCCTGGTACAGCGCGCCGGCGGGCGTACCTCGAGAACTCAAGGGCGCCAACCACAACAACGTCCTGTCGAAGCTCTACAAGGGCCTTCGCGACGTCGAGATCTCGGTGACGACGTTCGGCGGCGGACCGATCCAGCGCTTCACGACCGACGGCGACTCCAAACCGCTGGACTGGGCGACCGGCCAGCCCGCCACCGGCGCCGACTTCATCGCGTGCTCACAGATCCAGGTGGTCTACAGCGGAGTCAACCTGACCACCCCGACCGCCTGCGCCCAGACGACGTTCGGCTAGCGAGGCAGGCCGAGCAGCCGCTCGCCGGCCATCGTCAAAAGGATCTGCTCGGTCCCGCCCGCGATGGTCAGGCAGCGCGTGTTGAGGAAGTCGTGCACCAGCTTGTCCACCACGACTCCCGCACCTTCGGACAGATCCATCCGGAACTCCGCCAGGGCCTGCCGGTAGCGGACGCCGATCAGCTTCCGGGCGCTGGCCTGAGGTCCGGGGTCCTGGCCGTCGACGGCGAGCTGGGCGATGCGCTGGTCGAGAAGCGAGCCGACCTGCGCCGTGACGATCAGCTGGCCGAGCTGATCTTGTTGCGCACCATCGAGATCCAACTCTGAGACGACGCGCAGCAGCTCCTCCATCGGATTTCCCAGCGCCGTGCCCTGGGCCATCGCGACGCGCTCGTTGGCCAGCGTGGTGCGCGCCAGCCGCCACCCGTCGTTGACCTGTCCGACCACCATCTCGTCGGGGACGAAGACGTCGTCGAAGAACACCTCGTTGAACAGTTCGTCGCCGGTGATCTCGCGCAGCGGCCGGATCACGATGCCCGGGCTCTTCATGTCGACGAGGAAGTACGTGATGCCCTTATGCTTTGGAGCGTTTTGGTCCGTCCGGGCCAGGCACACCCCCCAGTGCGCCTTCTGCGCCGCCGAGGTCCACACCTTCTGCCCGGTGAGCTTCCAGCCGGAATCATCCTCCGCACGAACGGCTTTCATCCGCAGCGCCGCCAGATCCGAGCCCGCGCCCGGCTCGCTGAACAGCTGGCACCACGTCAGCTCGCCGCGCAGCGTCGCAGGCACGAACTGCTCGACCTGCTCGGGGCTGCCGTGTTCGAGAATCGTCGGCACGGCCCACCACCCGATCACCAGATCCGGCCGCACCACACCCGCAGTCGCCAACTCCTGATCGATGAGCAACTGCTCGGCCGGACCTGCGGCGCGCCCGTACGGCTTGGGCCAGTGCGGCGCGAGCAGTCCCGTGTCGGCGAAGGCGAACTGCCGCCTGTCTTCCGGCGCGGCAGCGATCTCGGCCACCTTCGAAGCGATTTCGGGTCGTAGATCGGCGACCGAGTCCAGATCGATGTGCAGGTCCCTGCGTACCCCCTGCAGCGTCAGGTCCGCCACCCGGCGCAGCCACCGCGACCGGCCGCCGAGGAACTGCGCAATGCCGTAAGCCCGGCGCAGGTACAGGTGCGCGTCGTGTTCCCAGGTGATGCCGATTCCGCCGAGCACCTGGATGCAGTCCTTGGCGTTGGCCTTGGCGGCCTCGATGCCCACCGACGCCGCCAGCGCCGCCGCGATCGACAACTGCGCGGCATCGGTTGCCGCATCGTCTTCGCCGGCAGCGCGCGCCGCGTCCGCCGCGGCCACCGAAGCCTGCTCGGAGCGCAGCAGCATCTCGGCGCACATGTGCTTGATGGCCTGGAAGCTGCCGATCGGCTTGCCGAACTGCTCGCGGACCTTCGCGTACTCCGTCGCGGTGTTCAGCAGCCAGCGGGCCAGACCCGCGGCCTCCGCGGCCAGCAGCGTCGCCGCGAGATCGACGACGCGCTGAGCGGGCACGTCCAGTTCCTGGGCGGGCGCATCCTCGAGGACTACACGCGCGAGGGGCCGGGAGAAGTCGGTCGCCTGCAGGGGTTCGATCGTGACCCCCGGCGCGGCGCCGTCCACCAGCAGCCACGTCTGTCCGGCGGGCAGCAGCAGCACTCCGGTGGAGTCTGCGCCGAGCACGAAGGCCGCGTCTCCGGACGCCTTGCCGGCGGCGTAGGCGAGGTCGGCGTCCAGCGTCAGCCCTGCGGTGCGCTCCCCCGTTGCGAGGGCCTCGAGAAGCTCGGTCTGTGAATCCGGCAACACCAGGGTGGCCAGCGCCGTCGTTGCCACCGGTCCGGGAACCAGCGCGGCAGCCGCCTCGTCGACCATCGCCGCCAGGTCGGCCACCGTGCCGTCGGCGCCGCCGTGCTCCTCGGTCAGCGCCACGCCGAAGATCCCTAGTTCGGCCAGCCTGCCGTACGGGGCGCGCCAGGCGTCGGCGTCACCGTGTTCGACATCGCGTGCGGCTTCGACGGCCGCGGACGCAGCGGCCCAGGTCCGCACCAGTTCGCGGGCGGCGGACTGTTCATCGGTGGCGACCGCCGAGGTGTGGGAAAGGCCAGTGGACACCGGGACTCCTAGCGTTTGGGCGAGAAGACGGTGCTTCCCACTAGAACGTGTTCTAATAGTGCCAGCGTTCGAGCGTCAAGTCGAACGCCATTACAGCAGGACACGTCGGTGTCGCGTGGGCACGGAGGTGGGAAATTCGTGATGGGCATGCGTATCGTTTTCTCAGAGATCGCATCACTAAGGAGCCACTCACCGCATGTCTGGGACGTCCGAGTTGTCTGAGATATCCGCGGGTAAGTCACCGTCTGACTCCCGCCCACGTCAGGTCATGAACGTGGCGGTGCTGGCCGAGTCCGAGCTGGGTTCCGAAGCTCAGCGTGAGCGCCGTAAGCGCATCCTCGATGCCACGCTGGCGATCGCGTCGAAGGGCGGCTACGAAGCGGTCCAGATGCGGGCCGTGGCCGAACGCGCCGACGTCGCCGTGGGCACGCTGTACCGATACTTCCCGTCGAAGGTCCACCTGCTTGTGTCCGCGCTGGGGCGGGAGTTCGAGCGCATTGACGCCAAGACCGACCGCGCGGCACTGGCCGCAGGCGCGACGGCCTATCAGCGCCTCAACATCATGGTCGGCAAGCTGAACCGGGCGATGCAACGCAATCCGCTGTTGACCGAGGCGATGACGCGGGCCTTCGTTTTCGCCGACGCGTCCGCGGCCGGCGAGGTCGACCACGTGGGCAAGCTGATGGACTCGATGTTCGCCCGGGCGATGAGCGACGGCGAGCCGACCGAGGACCAGTACCACATCGCGCGCGTCATCTCGGATGTGTGGCTGTCGAATCTGCTGGCCTGGCTGACCCGGCGCGCCTCGGCGACTGACGTCGCCAAGAGGCTGGACCTGGCCGTGCGGCTGCTCATCGGAGATGGCGACCAGCCTAAGATCTAGGCCGTGAGCCTGCCGCCGGAGTTGCTGGACGCGCTCGACTCGGCGGCGACAACGCCCCGACTGCTGGTCACCTCCGATTTCGACGGCACCCTGGCGCCGATCGTCGGCAATCCCGCCGACGCCCGCCCACTGCCCGTGGCGGCAGCTGCGCTGATCGAGTTGGCCGGATTGCCCGCAACGTCGGCCGCCCTGATCTCCGGCCGCGCACTCCAGACGCTGCGCGAGCTGTCATCGATGCCCACGGCGGTCCATCTGGTCGGCAGCCACGGCGCCGAGTTCGAGGCCGGGTTCGCCCACCAGATCGACACCGTGCTGCTGCAGACCATCACCGACGCGCTGACGGCAATCGCGGCGGACAAGCCCGGCGTGGCGGTCGAGACGAAGCCGGCCAGCGTCGCGTTGCACGTGCGCAACGCATCCCCCGCCGACGGTGATGCAGCGCTGGCCGCCGCCTGGGACGCCGCGACCCACTGGGACGCGCATGTGACGACAGGCAAGGCCGTGCTCGAGTTCGCAGTCGTCACCACCGACAAGGGTGAGGCCATCGACATTCTGCGCGGCGAGAAGGACGCGACGGTCGTGGTGTTCTTCGGCGACGACGTCACCGACGAAAAGGCCTTTGCCCGGCTCGGCGAATTCGACATCGGGGTCAAGGTGGGGCCGGGCGATACGGCGGCCAGCTACCGGATCGACTCCCCCGACGATGTCGCGGCCGCGCTGCGGTATCTCGCAGACCGGCGAGCCGAACGCCCACTTGCCTGATCGGCAATAGTATTTGCAATCTCCCCGGGACCGAATCACATTGGGAACATGACTGATTCAACTTTGGGTGCCGAGTGGGATGAGCGCTATGCCTCTTGGGCCGATCAGATCCCCGACGACTCACCCAGTGCCGTGATGGTCGAGGTCGCCGAGAAGCTCACGCCCGGAACAGCTTTTGACGTCGGCTGCGGTATCGGCGCCAACGCCATTTGGCTCGCGACGCACGGCTGGACCACTACCGCGCTGGACGTCTCCCAGGTCGCACTGGACCGGGCCGCCGCTCGCGCCGCATCATCCGGTGCGAGAGTCCGGTGGGTGTGCAGCCGTCTGGAGGACTTCGAAGTGCCGCCGAACGGCTTCGATCTTGTCACAGCGCACTATCCCGCGCTTCTGCACTCGCCGGACCATGACGCTGAGCGCGCACTGCTCGCGGCCGTCGCTCCCGGCGGCACACTGCTGGTCGTGTACCACGCCGATGTCGACGTCGAGAAGGCGAAGTCTTACGGCTTCGACCCTGCCGACTACCTCAGTCACGACGACGTTGTCGGCGCCCTCGGGGACGAGTGGGATGTCGCCGTCGAAGGTCGGCGTCCCCGCGACGTGCCCGCCGGCCTCGACGGTCAGCACACCCACGACGACGTCATCGTGGCGCGCAGGAACCGCTAGGCCGGCGGACCCGAGGTCCGGCCGCGGACCACTTCGGTGTCAAGGATCTCGATGACGGGCAGACCGGTCCGAGGTGGGCTGTGCAGGATTTCCCCCGCGCGACGCCCCTTCTCGACGCTCGGCTGGATCACCGTGGTCAGTCCGCGCTGACGCGCCTCGGGCACACCGTCGAATCCCGTCACGGTGATCTGCCCGGGCACGTAGATGCCTTTCGCGCGTAGATGGTCCATGGCCGACAGAGCGAGCACGTCGGCCGTGCACATCAGCGCTGTGATCCGCGGATTGGCCTCCAGTGCGACGTCGGCGCCTGCACCGCCCGACGCCGGCAGGTGCTCATAGCTCTCGACGACGGTGAGCGATTCCGGATCCATACCCGCGGCGGTCATCGCATCGTAGACACCGCGGATCCGTTCGCTCTGAACGTGGAAGTGCGGCGTCCGGACGCGATCAGGGTCGGCCAGCGCGGGACCGGGACCACCGTGCGGCCAGTCGCGCCCCAACCGCATGGTGAGCAACCCGATCTCGCGGTGACCGAGCTCGATGACGTGCTCGGCGAGGCGGCGCATCGCGGCCCGGTCGTCGATGCCGACGCGGGATGCACCGGGAACACCCTTGGGCTGATCGACCACCACCACGGGGAGGTGACGTTGCAGTACGGCCGGGAGATAGGGGTCGTCGTCGGAGGCGGAGTACACGACGAAACCGTCCACGCCAGCGGCCAGCACGGCCGCCGATCCGTCGGCGACGCTGCGGTTGGGCCCTACGGCGACCAGCAGCAGACCCTGCCCGACCATTTCACACGACTCGGCAAGCCCCGCAACGAAATCGAGGGCGGCGGGGTCACTGAACGAGTAGTTCAGCGGCTCGGTGATCACCAGGCCGACCGCCCCGGCTTTGCGGGTGCGCAGCGACCGTGCGACGGGATCCGGCCCGGGGTACCCGAGTTGCTTGGCAGTGGACAGCACCCGTTCGCGCAACTCCGCCGACAGCTGGTCGGGGCGGTTGTACGCATTGCTGACAGTGGTGCGTGAAACCTTGAGCTCAGCGGCGAGCGAGGCCAGGGTCGCACGCCGCCTCGGCGTCGGACTCCTGGACATGCTCTCTGAGGTTAGTGGATGGCGTCTGCCCAGACGCGTTATGCACCTACGCGCGCCGCAAACCGCGTGCTCGGCCGCGGTGCCCGACAACCCGCCCACACCAGCAGCCACACCGCACACGCGATCGTGACGATGACGAAGCTCGGCGGCATGTTGAACATCGCCGACAAGACCAGACCCGCCCACACCGACACCAGGCCGATCACCGCCGACACGGCCATGGCCAGGATCGGCCGCGCCGTCAACATCAGCGCCGTGGCCGCCGGGGTCACGACGAGTGCGAACAGCAGCAGCGTGCCCACCGCTTGGACCGCCATCGTCACCGTCAGGCCGAGCAGGACCATGAACGCGATCGACAACGCCCGCACCGGAACACCCTTGGCCTCGGCCACCTTGACGTTCACCGAGGTGAAGAGCAAGGGGCGGAAGATAAAAGCGACACCGGCGGCCGTCAGCAGCAGCAGCGCGAAGAAGGACAGCAGCTGCTGGGAGCTGATGGCCAGCAGATTGCCGAACAGCACGTTGGTCAGCGTCGACGAATTGCGGGTGGCCAGCGAATTGAAGAGCAACCCGAGGCCGGTCGCGAATGCGAGCACGGTGCCCGTGGCGACCTCGCGATCCGACGTCCGCTTCCCCAACGCACCGATCACCAGCGCCCCGCCGATGCAAAAGGCGCCGAGCCCCGCCGCGGCGGGCAGTCCGATCAGCACGGCACCCGTCGCCCCCGGAAGACCGATGTGAGCCAGTGCGTGGGCCGCGAATGCCGAGTGCCGCACCACGATGAAGTACCCCATCAGGCCGGCGGCCAGCGCCACGATCGTGCCGCCCATCCAGGCGTTGCGCATGAAGGAAGAGCCGAGAATGTGCAGCCAGTTGTCCTGATAGCCGAGTGCGACGACCGTCTCGGTCACCCTCCGCTCCGCATATAGAGCTCACCCTGCAGCGTGTGGGCGACCTGGATCTTGGTCCCGTACATATGGGTGAGCAGACTCGAGTCGACCACCTGGTCGAGCGCGGCGTGGTGGGCGTGTCCGTCCAGGAGATAGATCGCGCTGTCGAGCACGGCGAGCATCGGGTTGAGGTCGTGCAGGACGACGAGGATGGTCACCCCCAGCTCCCGCTTGAGGCGGGCAAGTACCGCGACGATCTCGTGTTGGCTGCGCAGGTCCAGCGACGCGAGCGGTTCGTCGAGGATCAGCATGCGGGGGCGCGACACCAGAGCGCTTGCCAGAGCGATCCGCTGCCGCTGCCCACCGGAGAGGTCCGAAAGCCGACGATCGGCGAGGTCTGCCGCGTCCACCCAGCCCAGCGCTTCGTCGACCCGGCTCCTATCGGCGGCCGTCGTCCGGGAGAATCCCCAGCGCCGCCCGGTCAGGCCAAGCAGCACGGCATCGCGTGCGCGAATGGCCTCGTTGGCGTTGGCATCGTAATTCTGTGGCACGTAGCCGATTTCGTCGTTGACGGTGCCCGGACGACTGCCGTGGACCCTGACCGAACCCGACGAGACGGGGAGCAGCCCGAGGATCACCTGCAGCAGGGTGGTCTTGCCGGAGCCGTTGGGGCCGATGATGGCGACGAAACGGCCGGATTCGACGCGGAAGCTCGACTCCGACCACACTGTCCGCCCTGCGCGTTCGACGCTGACGTTGTCGAATTCAAGCGCGGCGTCGAACTCACGCGCGGCGTCGAACTCAAGCGCGGCTGGCTCAGGTGATGACATCGAAGGCCTTGGCAAGTGCGTCGAGTTGCGCCACCTGCCAATCCTGGAACGTTTTCGCCTCGGGGGGCAAGGTTTCGGTGACGTCGACAATCGGAATGCCCGCCTGCTCGGCCGCCGAGCGGATCTGCTCGGGCACCGAGCCCTCGGTCTGGGTGTTGTAGATCAGCACGTCGACGCCTCGGTTGGACAAGAGATTGAGGAAGGCGTCGAGGTCGGCCGGTGACGGTTCGCTCTCGTTGGCGGCGGCGACCTGGTAACCCTCGGGAGTCCGGTTGGTCAATCCGAGCGCGGCAGCCATGTCGTCGAACACGCTCTCGCTTGCCGCGTACGACTTTCCCGCTGCGCCGTTCTTGATCGCGGCGATCGTGTCGTCGTAGGGCTTCATCGATGCTGTGAAGTCGGAGCGACGCTGCGCGAAATAGCTTGCGCCGTCGGCAGAGAGCTTGCTGAGTTCAGCGGTCACCGCATCGCTGACACCGTTGACCGCAGTCGGGTTGTACCACACGTGCGGATTTGCTTCTCCGTGCTCGTGGCCGTGCTCCCCCTCGTGGTCGTGGCCTGCCTCTTCGTGTCCGTCATGTCCCTCGGGCGCTTCGTGGCCGCTGAGTTCGACGGCGTTGATCACGGCCGCATCGGGGGCCGACGTCTCGGCCAGCTTCGCGGCCCACTCGTCGTAATGTCCGCCGTTGAGAACCACGAGCTGGGCGCCTTCGAAGGCGACGGCGTCCGACGGCGCGGGCTCGTAGTCGTGCGGATCGACGGACGAACTGGCCAACACGGTCGTGACGTTGGCGCAGGCGCCACCGAGCTGAGAGACGATGCTGCCCCACTGGTCGACGCTGACCACGACGTTGACCGGTTCGGTCGGGCAGTCGCCTTGCGCGCCGCCGGACGCGCTGTTGTCGGTACCGCTGCAGGCAGCGAGTGCGAGCGGCAGACATGCGGCCAGGGCCGCGGCCAGCGGACGCACCATTCGAGAGGAGCAGATCACCCCGCAACGATAACCGTTTTCATTAGTAATCGCACACCGCGGACTTCTGTCATCGCAGCGATTCCCGCTCACGCCGCGGCACCGGGCCACTACCGTGACGGCTCAGGGGGTGGGCCGCGACATGAGTTCGACGCATTCGGGCCGGCGCACGGTTACCGATGTCGCAGGGCGCTGGTGGCGGCAAGCCGATCAATTCGATTGGCTCAGCGGCTATCTGCACGCCCGAGGGCTGGCGAAGCCAACCCGCCGCCTGATGGCCGTGGTGTCCGGCGCATTGATCTTCATGGCCCTCGGAGTCCTCGGGACGCTGGACACCGCTCCCGTTCTGACGCTGACGGTCAGCACCGCGGCGGCCGTCGCGGGCATCGGGTACGCCTCGCTGTGGCTGCGGCGGTGGCCGACGAAACGTCAATCGTTGGCGATGGGTGTCGTCGGGTCCGCTTTGATCGTCGTGGGCTCGGTCATGCAGACGGATCCGGTGATCGCGCTGATGGGCTGCACGGGGTTGGTGGTGACCGGCGGCTACCTGGCGTTCTTCCATGACACGCGAGCCGTCCTGTTCAATCTCGCCATGGCCACCGCCGCGGCCGGGTTCTGCGCCTGGCGGGTGCTGGTGGCCCATGACAGCACCATCGCCGCCGTCGCCGGGTTCTGGCTGATCGTCGAACTCAACCTCGTAGTGCCGCTGGCGATACAGACCGTGGTGCGCACCATGGGGGCTGACGTCGTGCGCTCCGACCACGATGCCCTGACCGGTCTGCTGAACCGTCGCGCCTTCTACGAACGGGCGACCGTGCTGCTGACGTCGCCGTCGGCCGACCTTCAGCTACTTGTCGTCATGATCGATCTGGACAGATTCAAGCACCTCAACGACACCTACGGGCACCTCGCCGGTGACGAAGCGCTGGCCGCGGTGGGCTGGGCGCTTCGCCAGGCCAGCCCGAGTTCGGCCATCATCGGTCGGGCCGGCGGCGAGGAGTTCCTGGTCATCGCCACACTGCCCGCGGCCGAGGCCGACCTTCTCCCCGCGACGCTCTGTGCCGCGATCGCCGCACTGCCCCATCCGGTGACAGCCAGCGTCGGCGCGGCGATCACGCAGTGGAGTTCCGTGCCCGATGCCGGCGCGGCGATCGAGAGCCTCATCGCGACGGCCGATGCCGCGATGTATCAGGCCAAACGCGACGGCGGGAACAAGGCTCTGGTGCAGCGGGCCGCATCACGATTCCGAACCTGACCCGCTACGGTCCGGTGGCGATTTCACGAGAAGGATCGCTGCTCCACTGCGACCACGAGCCGGGGAACAATTTCGCCTCGACGCCGGCCTCGCGCAGTGCCGCGATGGTCACCGCGGCCGTCACACCCGAGCCGCAGTAGACACCGACCTCGCCGCCTCCGGCTCCGCGTTCCCCGAAGAAGTGCGTCAGGTCGGCCTCGGACAGGAACGTCCCATCGGCCGACAGGGCTGCGGTGCTGGGAGCGTTGCGCGCCCCCGGGATGTGTCCAGCCACCGGATCGACGGGTTCGGTCTCACCTCGGAAGCGTTCGGGTGCACGCGCGTCGAGCAGCACTCCCCCGAATCCCGTGACCTCGTCGGCGGTCAGGGTCGGCAGCGCACCGTGGTATAGGTCGAGGAATCGAACGGTTGCATCGCCGGGCTCCTTTGTGACTGAACCGGTTTCAAGATCACCTCCGGACGCCGTCCAGGCGGACAGGCCGCCGTCGAGAATCCGCACATCTGCGATTCCGGCCGCGGTGAGCACCCACCAGGCGCGTGCGGATCCGGCACGGTTCCAGTCGTCGTAGACGACGACCGGGACGCCTTCCCTGAGGCCCCAGCGCCGCGCCGATTCCTGCAGGGCTGCGCCCGAGGGCAGCGGATGCCTGCCGCGGCCGGGCACGCTGTGATCGGACAGCTCCTCGTCGAGCGAGACATATACCGCACCGGGCACGTGTCCTCGGGAGTGCGCCTCGCGTCCGTCGGGCTCAGCCAGTTCCCAACGGACGTCGAGGACACTCACGGGCTGACCGGAGGCGATCAGATCCGCCAGTTCTGTTGCGGTGACGAGAATGTCAGAACGGGTCATCGCCCCATGGTGCCACCGACGATCAGTGCTCGTGACCCACGGCACCGCTGAGCTCGTTGGGCGTCTGATCCAGGGTCACCGACTCGGTGATGGTTCCCGCCTCCAGGTCGACGAGATGGATCTGCTTGGTGGCGGGATCGGACACGTACACCGCGTCCTCACGGGTGAAGATCGCGGGGCGCGGCTCCTGCCAGTCGTCGGGCTCCGTCCAGACACCGGTGACCTCTATCGTTTTCACCTGCGCTCCGGTGACCGGATCGAAGACATGGAGCTCGCCGTCTGTTCCGAGAACCAGTGCCTCGGCCTGTGGGCCTCGTGCCAGCGACCGGAAGGTGTAGCTGACCGACGGCGGCAACGCGACGATGCGCATCTGGTCGGTCGTCGTATCGATCAGCGCGACCTGCTCGGGCCGTTCCAGTTCGGCGTCCGGGTCGATTTTCATGTCGCCGAGTGCGACCGGTGAATCGTCGTGCCCCTTTGTCGTTCCGATCCGACCGTATGGAGTGGGGCTCGCGATCTTGGTGAACTTCCCATTCGCGTACTCCAATGCCCCGTTCTCGCAACCCAAGACCACCACCTCGTCGGCCACGACGGTCTCGCCGTGCAGCCCTGGGCAGTCCTCGCTGCGCGCGATCTCGCGGTCGCCCTGCAAAGCTACTGCGCCGGTGCGCGTTTCGGAATCGCCGAGGCTGTGGACGAGAGTGCCGTCGGACAGGATCACCGCGACGCCGTGATGCGCCTGCGGAGTCGTGAAGTTCTCCGTCTGCGGCATGCCGCCGCCTTCGAGGGCGTGTGGGTCGAACGCGGTGATCTCTCCTGAGCCGTCGGCGAACAGTACCGTGTGCTCCCCGTGGACCACGACGTGGCCTGCCTCGTCCGCGGGGAACGTGTCCTCGGTCAGTTGCCCTCCCGCGGCGTCGAGGATCCGGAACCCCTCGTTTGTCGTCACGAGCACGTGGCCTTCATCGCCGGCGGGGTTGACCCGCAGGAACCCGTCCAATGGGATGTCCTGCTTGACCTCAAGGGTTTCGCCGTCGAGGACATAGAGCCCGCCGTCGTAGGTGACTGCCAGCGGCTCGGGAATGGGAGTCTGCGCCCCAGCGGCCGACGTGGATGCCGTGCTGCCGGCGCCGTCGGCGTTGTCGCTGCCCGACGAGCAGGCGGTCAGGGCCACCGCCGCGCACGACATCGCTCCTATGCGGTGAAGCCACCGTTGTTGGGACATGTTCGCTCCTTTCCGAGCGGATAGGGAATGGCCTTCGGCTATCGCAGGCCGGCAACGATGGCGTCGGTGTTGGCGCGCATCATGTCGAGGCAGGTGGCGCCGGGTGTACCTGGCGGGCTGAGGGATTCGCTGTAGAGGGAGACGATCTCGACGTCGACGCCTGCCTCGTCGGCGAGCACCCGGGCCAGCTTCTCGGGCTGCGAGGAGTCGACGAAGATGGCCGGCACGCGCGCCGACTCGATTGCGTCGACCAGCGATCGGAGATCTGCGGCGCTCGGTGCCGCGAGCGTGGTGCCGCTGGGGACGACAGCGCCGATCACCGTGAAGCCGAAACGGTCTGCGAGATAACCCAGCACGTGGTGGTTGGTCACCAGCTTGCGCCGGTCGGCGGGAATGCTGCTGAAACCGTCGTGCATTGCGGTGTCGAGTTCGCGCAGCTGGGCCCGGTAGGACTCGGCGTTGCGCGAGACCGCGTCCCCGTCGATGCCCGCGACCTCGCGGACTGCCTCCTCGATGGCCTCTACCGCTGCGATCATGCGTTGGGGATCGGTCCAGAAGTGCGGGTCGGGACCTCCCGCGTCGTCGCCCGTGACGTACCGGATGGGATCGATGCGGTCGCCCACAGCCAGCGTCGGAACACCCTCGGCTGCAGCGCTTTCGACGTTGCGCAAGACGTTCTCCTCCAGCCCGAGGCCGTTGTAGACGATCAGTCCGGCACTGCCCATCGCCGCTGCATCCTGCGCGGAGACGCCGAAGGAGTGTGGATCGGCGTTGGGCTGCATCAGGACCCGGACGGCCGCCGTATCGCCGACGACATTGCGGACGACGTCGCCGAGGATGTTCGTCGTGACGACGATCTCGCCGGCACGCGCTGTTGCTCCTGCGCCGCACGCGGTGACGAGCGCACCAGCGATGGCGATGATGCAGGCCAGCGTCCGCCTGGTCACCGGCCCGCCTCGACCATCAAACCGGGGGTGACCTCAGTGCGCAGGGTTCGCGCCACCCGCAGGCCGTCGGCGTAGTCGATCTCGTACACCTCCCGGGTGCCTGCGTTGTTCACATAGGCGCGGTCGGAGTCGATCTCGATGACCGGCTGCGGATCTTCGGCGGGAACGGCGTTCGCGAACAACGGGACTCGGGCCTTCTCGACCCGCGACTGTACGTCGAAGGAGCCGAGTGTCCCGTCGCGGTGCAACACAAGAACGGTGCCGTCGCCCGCGGTGTTCGTCGTCACGGCATCAGGAACCGGTATCAACGTCCACGAGCGCTGCCTACTATCGAGCACCCAGACGGTGCCCGCCGAGAGCCCGGCGAAGACGTCAGCGCGGTCGCGGTGATCCATGCGCGTGGGCCGTTGTGCCGGGGCATCGGCGGGAAATGGTGCCTGCGTCGCCGCGAGATCACCGTCGCCGCCGGTGATCCTCATCGCGCCATCCGCGCACCCGAACACGACGGCGCGCCGCGTCGCCATCGCCCACGTCGGGCTCGGACATCTGCCGGCGATGTCCTTAGTGCCGGTGTCGTCGAGGACCTGCACCCTGCCCGAGTCGGTGACCACGACCACGCGAGCGCCGTAGGGCACTGCCGCTGCGACGTCCGACCCCACCGCCAGGCCGGCGGGCGCCTCGACCTTTTTCTCACCGAGGGCGTCCCTGTCGATCAGTTGCGTTGTGCCCATTGCCGTCCGGACGGCGGCCGTCGAATTGCTCGCGTTGACGCTTACGGCCGGGGCCTCGAGTGTCGCGACTTCCGACGGTGCGGTCGCGAAGTAGTGGTAGTGGTCGCCGTGGTCGAAAGTCCATGCGCCGGCGTCGACGACCGTGGTGCGCCCGCCGGTCTGTAGGTACGCGAATCGGCCGTCGCCGGCCACACCCGCCACGGGCCCGTACGACCCGATGGGCGTCTCGGCCTCGTCGACGGCGTCGTACACCGAGGTCTTGCCAGTTCCGGGGTCGACGAGCACGAGCTTCGTTGAAGCACCGTCGAGTTCGCGCGCCCCTTCGACGACGGCTACGCCGTCGCTGGTCACCGAATGTTGTTGCTGCGGCGATGGTCCCGCGCCGTCGGCACAGGCCGCGACGACGCACGCCGAGGCCGCCACCGCCGAAATCTTCCCCCACTTCGTGCGCATCGCCGAGAGCAGCGACGACGCGAAGAACAACAGCACCGCGACTCCGGCGATCGTCGCGCCGCCCGCGGTCCCGGCGTACCAGGAGATCAGGAGACCCGCGTAGACCGCCAACGCCCCGACCATCGACGAGAGCAGCATGATTCTCGGAATGGAACGGACCCACAGGAGCGCTGCAGCAGGGGGCGCGATGAGCAGACCTAGCACCAGCAGGGTTCCGACCACGTGGAACGAGGCCACCATGGCCACGGCCATGAGCACGATCAGCACCGGGATCGCCACTCGCGGACGCAGTCCCAGCGTTGCCGCCTTTCGGGGGTCGAAGGTCACGGCGACGAAGGCGCGGTGCCCCGCCGCGGCCGCAACCGCGGTCAGCATCAGTGCCGCACCCAACACCATCAGATCCGTTGTGCGCACCGCGAACACGTCACCGAAGAGAAAGCCGGTCAGGTCGACGGCGAAGCTCCGTGATCGCGACACCACGATCACTCCGAGGGCGAGCATCCCCACCAGCAGCAGTCCGATGCTCGTGTCTGACGACAGCTTCGACGAGCGACCGATCGCGGCGACTCCCAGCGCCATCAGCAGGGCCGCGATCAGGCCGCCGACCATCAGGCTGATGCCGAGCAGCGCAGCCACCGCGACGCCGGGCAGCATGCCGTGCGTCATAGCTTCTCCGAGGAAAACATTGCCGCGCAACAGCACCCAGCATCCGACCAGCGAGCACAGGCACGCGGCAAGCACACCGGCGATGAGCGCATGCCAGACCATGTCGGACTGGAAGGGCTCGATCAGCCAGTGGGTCATGCCGTAAACTTCTAGCAGTAATGACAATCATTTTCAATAAGGTGACCTCCGTCACCGCACCGATACGCCTTTGCGGTGTCGACTTCAGCCACCCCGGGGCGACGGTGTTCCGCGGGCTGACCCTGACGATCACGCCGAATGCCGTCACGGCCGTGGTGGGTTCCAACGGCTGCGGCAAGTCGACATTGCTGGGACTCCTGGCGGGCGTGCTCTCGCCGGACGCGGGAAAGGTGGAGACCGAAGCGGGCGAGGTCGCGTTCGCCGTCCAGCGCAGCGCGGTCACCGACGCCTTCCCCCTCACCACCTTCGACGCGGTGATGATGGGGCGCTGGCGGCGCCTCGGACTGCTGCGCCGACCTAAGGCTGTCGATAGGGCGATCGTCGAGCACTGGCTGACCGAGCTCGGCCTCGCGGATCTGCGGAACCGCACGCTCGGCGAACTGTCCGGCGGCCAACGGCAACGCGTCCTTCTCGCACAGGCTTTCGCGCAGCAGGCGCCGCTGGTGCTGCTCGACGAGCCGACCACGGGCCTGGATTCGGGATCAGCGGCCGTCGTGGTCGAGCATCTGCGCCACCTCGCCGGCGCGGGGACCACCGTCGTGGCCGCAACCCATGACGCCGCGATGATCTCCGCCGCCGATCACCGCGTCGACCTCGACACGGCGCGATAGCGCACTAGCCTGGGGACCATGACCGCGGTCGACCTGAACGCCGATCTAGGTGAGGGCTTCGGGGTGTGGACCCTCGGCGACGACGACGCGATGCTCGACATCGTCACGTCCGCCAACGTCGCCTGCGGATTCCACGCCGGCGATCCGGCCACCCTTGCGCGAGTATGCCGGGCCGCGGCGCACCGCGGGGTCAAGATCGGTGCGCAGGTCAGCTACCGCGACCTCGCCGGATTCGGGCGGCGGTTCATCGACGCCAGCCCCGAGGACCTGACTGCCGACGTCATGTACCAGATCGGCGCGCTCTGCGCACTGGCCGAGGCCGCCGGCTCGGCGGTGTCATATGTGAAACCCCATGGTGCCCTGTATAACTCGATCGTCACCCACCGTCAGCAGGCACACGCCGTCGCCGAAGCCATACACGCCGTGGACCCCGCGCTGCCCGTGCTCGGGCTAGCCGGGTCGGTGTTCTTCGCCGCCGCCGACGACCTCGGGCTGCGCACCGTGCCCGAGGCGTTCGCCGACCGCTCCTACCGCGCCGACGGCCAACTGGTGTCCCGGCGCGAACGCAACGCCGTCCTGCACGACCCCGACCAGATCGCCGACCGTGTCATCTCGATGGTCACCAAGGGGCGGGTCGACGCCGTGGACGGCTCGACGATTCCGATCACCGTCGAGTCGGTGTGCGTACACGGGGATTCGCCGGGCGCGGTGCACATCGCGACCGCGGTACGCGACAGGCTGATCGCCGAGGGCGTGGCGCTGTCGCCCTTCAGCTGACGCCCGCCTCCCAATTGGCGCTACGCACCACACTGTCGAGCAGGCCTGGGATGGCCGCATCGACCTGCTCGCGACGCAGCTTCTGGTAGGCGAGGCCGTCGACGACGAGACGCTCGGTGACGCCGGCCTCTCGGAGGATCTTGAAATGGTGCGTCGCGGTCGACTTGTTGATGCCGTCGTAAAGCGCACCGCACTGCAGCGGGGCGCCCGCGTTGTACAGGCGCCGCACGATCTCGAGCCGGACGGGGTCGTGGATCGCGGCCAGCACCTGCTGAACGGCAGCGACCGGGTGCGTCGGGTAGGCCGCCTGGTCCGTGACCAGCGCTTGGTCGGTCATGGGAATAAGCCTCGCAATACTCGGTTTGATCTACGTCGAACCGAGCGTACGCTCAGACGGGTTCGATATCGGTCAAACCGCACTTCCGGAGGTGACACCCAGATGGTGGTGTTCGAGCGCTCGATCGCAGAGACGCAGCGGTGGGCCTACCCGCTGCTGCTCGTCCTCAGCGGCGTCGCGCTCGGGGTGTCGGGCCTTCCGGCTCCGCTGTACGGCATCTATGAAACGAACTGGCACCTGTCGCCGCTGGCCACCACGGTCGTGTTCGCGGTCTACGCGGTGGCGGCGCTGGCCGCCGTGCTGGTGTCCGGCAAGATCTCCGACGTCGTCGGCCGCAAGCCTGTGCTGGTCGGTGCGTTGATCGCGCTCCTCGTCGGCCTTGGGGTTTTCCTGGTCGCCGACAGCATCGGCATGCTGCTGCTGGCACGCACCATTCACGGCGCCGCCGTCGGCTCCATCGTCGTTGCCGGCGCGGCCGCACTGCTGGACCTGCGGCCCGATCACGGCGTGCGCGCCGGGCAGCTCAGCGGCGTGGCCTTCAACATCGGCATGACGGTCGCTATCCTGGGCTCCGCCCTGCTGGCGCAGTACGCACCTCACCCTCTGCGCACGCCCTACGCCGTCGTCGCCGTCATCTGCCTGATCGTCGGTGTCGGGCTGCTCGCACTTCGCGAGCCACACACCGCACGAACCCGCGGCCCGATCCGGATCGCCAAACCCGCCGTCCCATCCGAGATCCGCGGCGACTTCTGGTTCTCGGCGCTCGGCGCGATGGCGTCCTGGTCCGTGCTCGGCGTGCTGCTGTCGCTGTATCCGTCGCTGGCGGCCCGGCAGACCCACATCGACAACCTGGTTTTCGGCGGCGCCGTCGTGGGCACCACGGCGTTCGCGGCCGCCCTGGCACAGCTGGCCGCCACCCGCATCCCCGCCAGGTACGCCGCCATCATCGGCGACGCGGGCATGGCGGCGTCGCTGCTGCTGACCATCCCCGTGCTGCTGACCCATCAGTGGCAGCTGGTGTTCGTCGCCGCGGCCCTGCTCGGCGCGACGTTCGGGCTCGGCTTCGGCGGTTCCCTGCGCCACCTGTCCGATGTGGTTCCCGCAGGCAGGCGCGGCGAGACGATGTCCGCGTTCTACCTCCTGGCGTATTCGGCCATGGCCGTGCCGACGCTGATCGCAGGTTGGGCCGCGACGCAGTGGGATCTGGCAGCGGTCTTCCCGTGGTTCGCAGGCACCGTCGCCGTCGCGTGCCTCGGCGCGGCGGTGGCCGGCCTACGCAGTACCAGGGCCGTCCGCGCCGCTGCGCTCTGAACCCTTCGCGATCTGGTAGCGGATCAGCCGGGAGCTGTTGGCCACCACCGCAACCGACGAGGCGTTGTGCAGCACCGCGGCCAGTACCGGCGACAGCGCTCCACCTGCGCCGATCAGCAAACCGACCGCGTTCACCGCGATCGACATGGCGTAGTTCTGCCGAATCACATCGACTGCACGGCCGCCCAGATCGCGGACGTCGAGCAGACGGCGCAGGTCGTCGCCGGCCAGAGCCACGTCGGCGGTCTCCACCGCGACATCGGTGCCGCCGAGTCCCATTGCGATCCCGATGTCAGCCTCGGCGAGCGCGGGTGCATCATTGATTCCGTCGCCGACCATCGCCACGGTGAAGCCGTCATCGCGCAGGGTGCGCACCGCATCAAGTTTGTCGTCGGGCAGCACCTGCGCGCGCCACTCCGTGATACCCAGCTGCGCCGCGACGGAGGCGGCCGCGTCGGGGTGATCGCCGGTCAACATGACAATGCGGCGTACCCCGTTGGCGCGCAGGCGATTCAGCACGTCGGCAGCCTCCGGACGTATCTCGTCGCGGAGGCTGATCAAGCCGACCAGCTTGCCGTCGACCGCAAGCAGCAGGGGTGTCTCCGACTGCTTGCGCAACCTTTCCACCCAGCCGGTCGCCTTCTTCGTGACCCGGACGCTCTCCTGTTCCAGCAGCGACTGGCTGCCCAGCAACAACGTGCGGCCGTCCGCGCGCGTCCGCATACCGAGTCCCACGAGCACCTCGCACTCCTCGTGCGGTGGGATCGCGATGTGACGCTCCCGAGTTGACTGGATCACGGCTTCGGCCAACGGATGCCGCGAGTGGATCTCCGAGCTCGCCGCGTAGGCAAGCACCTGTTCGGGCTCCCAGTCCTTGTGGAAGGCAACCAGATTGGTGACTACGGGGCGGCCGACTGTGAGCGTTCCGGTCTTGTCGAAGACCACCGCGTCCACCCGGCCCGCCTGCTCAAGGTGCGACCCGCCCTTGATGAGGATGCCGCGGCGGGCGCCGTTGCCGATTGCCGCGCTGATCGCCGTGGGAGTGGACAGGCCGACCGCGCACGGGCAGGCGACGAGAAGCATCGTCATCGCGCGCCGGACATCACGGGTGGCGATCAGCGTCGCTGCCGACAGCAGGAACGATGCGGGCACGAAACGACGCGAGAAGCTCTCTCCCACTGTCTGGATCGGCGCGCGGTGCAGTTGTGCCTCCTCGACCCGCGAGATGATCCGCCCGATGGTGGTCTCTTTTCCCACCGCCGCAGCGCGGACGACGAGTCGGCCACGGACCACCACCGAGCCGGCGAACACCCGCGCACCGGTGGTCACCGCGACGGGCAGGTTCTCCCCGGTGATCGCCGACTGGTCGACGATCGCATCGCCGTCGATGACCACCCCGTCGACCGGCAACGCCACCTGATCGTGGATGACGATCTCGTCACCGATACGCAATTCGTCGGTGGCAACCTCGACCTCGGTACCGTCCGCGAGTCGCACCCATGCGGTGTCCTGGTTGCCCTGCAGCAGGTTGGCGATCGCGCGCCGGGTTCGCCGCAGCGTCAGATCCTGCAGATACTCACCGATGTTGAGCAGCCACAGCACCGTCAGTGCCACGACGTTCTCGCGCAGTACCAGGCTGGCAATGGTCGCAGCGCTGACCAATACGTCGGTGCCGGGCGAGCGACCGCCGCGCAGGGTGCGCAGCGCGCCGCGGAGGAACGGATAACCCGTGAAGACGGTGACGCCCGTGGCGGCGAGACGGCTCGTCGGCCCGAGAAGGGGCGGCCGCGCGAACACATAGCGGCGCACGCCGAGCGCCACCAGCGCTGCCCCGCCGACCGCCATCCGCAGTACGTCGGCGTTGGTGATGTCAGCTGAGTGCGGGACACGCTTGGCTACCAGGTGGCGCGCGACCAGCGCCGCCGATTCGATGGCTGCCGCCACCTCGGCACGGTCACAGCGCTTCGGTGAGTACCACACCACCACCGACGCCGTACGGGGATATGCGTGAACGGCACGTACGCCCGGCACCTGTTCGACGGCGTCCTCGATGGCGACCGCGCGTGCGGAGTCGTTGCGAAACCACGGCGCCTGCAGGCGCATCCGGCCCGCAGCATCCGAGACGACCGTGAGGGCCACCACGGCCGTCAGTGGTCGTGCACGTGCGCGGTGTCAGCGACGGCAGGAGGCGGGCTTTCCTCACCGATGCGTTCGCGGGCCTCGGCGACCACGTCGGCGACCTTGAGGCGAGCTGATTCCGCGCTCTCTTCCGCTTTGCGGACGCCCCGCAGCGCCCAGGCCGTGGCGGTGACGGATGCCTCCCGGATCGGCGCTTTCGCGACCGCCTTGCGGACACCCTGGTATGCGGCCACTCCCACGGCCCCCGTCACCACTGTCGACGCCGCTTTGGCCAGAAACACATGCAGAACCATCACTTCACCCTAATCGTCATCGAGCGTGCCTGTCGTGATTCGGCTTCCGCGAGCAAACTGGCACAATGGCCGCCGTGACAGTCGGGACAGCGTCGACGCGACGGCGCGTCGGCTCGATGCACATCCTCGTCGTCGCGGTTGTCGGACTCGCACTCGTCGGCGGAACCGTGCGCACGTTCGTCGCCGGGACCCCCGATGTCGCCACCGCGGCCACAGTTTTCTGTGGAATCTTCGTGCAGGCGTTGCCTTTTCTCGCCCTCGGCGTCCTCATCAGCGGGACAGTCGCGGCTTTCGTGACACCGGATCGCCTGGCGCGATGGGTGCCGAAGCGACCCAGCGCCGCCATTCTGGCCGCTGGGGTCGGCGGCGCGGCGTTACCCGGATGCGAGTGCGGCTCGGTGCCGGTAGCCCGGCGCCTGTTCGGCGAAGGCACCGTCGGCGCGGCGGCCTTGACGTTCATGCTCGCCGCGCCTGCGATCAACCCCGTCGTGCTGGTCGCCACCGCCGTCGCATTCCCGGGCGAACCTGCGATGGTGGCAGCGCGGTGCGCGGCATCACTGATCACCGCAATCGTGATGGGAGCATTGTGGTTTCGCTTCGGCCAACCGCGATGGATCACCAGGCAGTTGCCCCAGGAACACACCCAGGACGGCCCGCGGTGGACGGTGTTCTCCGAAGCTGCGCGCCACGATTTCCTGCAGGCCGCTGCATATCTGGTGATCGGCGCCGCGGCCGCCGCGGCGTTGCACGTACTCGTCCCGGCCTGGGTCTTCGAGCATCTGGCGGGCCAGTTGCTACTCGGCATCCTCGTGATGGCGCTGCTTGCGGTGATCCTGGCATTGTGTTCGGAAGCCGACGCGTTCGTCGCTGCAAGCCTGTCGATGCTGCCTCTGCTGCCGAGGCTGGTGTTCCTGGTGGTGGGCCCGGCGGTCGACATCAAGCTCTTCGCGATGCAGGCGGGCATGTTCGGGCGGGCCTTCGCAGTTCGATTCGCACCTGTCACCTTCGTCGTCGCAACGCTGACAGCCACCTGCGTCGGACTTCTGTTGGTGGGCAACCGATGAGCCGCGAGACCGAAAACGCCTTGCTGCTGCTCGTCGGCGTCAGCACCGCAATCGTCACGCTCAGCGGCGCCTACACGCGTTACGTCAAACCCGCTCTGCAGCCGTGGCTCCTCGCCTCGGCTGCGCTGCTGATCGTGCTCGCGCTGGCGGCGATCGTGCGCGACGTCCGGCGCGGTCCACAAGCGGACGTCCACGACGGGCACTCTCACAGCTCCGGAGCCTTGTGGCTGCTGATCGTGCCGGTCGCCCTGCTGGCCTTTGTGGTTCCACCCGCAATCGGGCCGCAGACCGCGCGGCCCGCGGTGGCCGAGGTGTCGACCGATGTGCTCCGCAGGCCGTTCCCGCCGCTGCCCGACGAGCACGCACCGGAAATCTCACTGCCGGATCTGCTCATCCGCGTCGCCCAGGACTCCGCAGGCACGCTCGACAACCGGCTGGTCAGCGTGCGCGGCTTCACGATCAACGACGGCGGCCGAACGGATCTCGGGCGGGTGGTCATCCTGTGTTGCGCCGCCGACGCCCAACTTGCGCGCATCGCGATGACCGGACCGGCCGTGGCGGCGGTGTCACGGATCCCGGAGGGTTCCTGGGTACGCGTCGAGGGCAAAGTTCCTGCTGGGCAGGTTGATTCGTCTCGAAGCAGCATTCCGTGGATCGAGATCACGGCCGCGGAGCAGATCGAGGCACCGGAGAACACGTACAGCTACTGACCGCCGCGCACACCGTACCGGCGATTGAATTTCTCGACCTGCCCTGCGGCGTCGACTATTCGCTTATTGCCGGTCCAGAACGGATGCGAATCCGACGAGACCTCGACAACGATGAGCGGGAGGGTCCGGGGCCCGTCCGGCGTCTGCCATTCCACGGTGCGGTCGCTGTTGATCGTCGAACGGGTCAGGAACATGGTCCCGGTGTTCGCGTCCTGGAACACGGCCGGGTGATAGTCGGGATGGATCCCTGGCTTCAACGTCCGTACCCTCCTGTTGAAAATCATTTTCAATCAATGCGCAGCCTACTAGTGAGAACGGTTTTCAGAAAGTGGCCGCTGCGGCCTCCCCAGGTCCGCTGCCTAGGGTGGCGTCATGCGCCTGAAGCCTGGGCGCCCTGACCTCAGGGCCTACGCGAAGTACTTCGACCTGCCGCCCGCGGCACCGTCCTCACCGGTGACGGTGACGTGGGCGGGCGTGACGACCCTGCTGGTCGACGACGGCGCCTCGGCGGTGATGACCGACGGGTTCTTCTCGCGTCCGGGTCTTCTGACCGTCGCGGCCCGGCCGCTGACGCCGTCGCGGCCACGTATCGACGCGGCACTGGCCCGCCTCGGCGTTCGACGACTCGATGCCGTCACACCGGTGCACACCCATTTCGACCATGCCATGGATTCCGCCGAGGTGGCGCGACGCACCGGCGCCCGGCTGATCGGCGGGACATCGGCGGCCAACATCGGTCGCGGCCACGGTCTGGACCGGATCGACGTCGTCACCCCCGGCGAGGCCGTCAGCGCGGGCGCCTTCGACATCACACTCATCGAGGGCAGCCACTGCCCACCCGACCGCTTCCCCGGCAAGATCACCCGACCCGTCAGCCCGCCGGCGCGGGCGTCGGCCTACCGCTGCGGGGAAGCGTGGTCGACGCTGGTACACCATCGCCCGACCGGCAGCCAGATGCTCATCGTCGGCAGCGCGGGATTCGTCCCCGGCGCGCTGACCGGGCAGCGCGCCGATGTCGTCTATCTCGGCGTCGGTCAGCTCGGACTGCAACCCGAGACGTACCTGGTCGACTATTGGACGCAGACCGTGCGCACCGTCGGCGCGCGACGGGTGGTGCTCATCCACTGGGACGACTTCTTCCGCCCGCTCGACAAGCCGCTGCGCGCGCTGCCGTTCGCCGGAGACGATCTCGACGCCTCGATGCGGGTGCTCACGCGGCTCGCCTCCGATGACGGTGTCGCTGTGCACATGCCGACGCTGTGGCAGCCGGCGGATCCATGGAGCTGACCCTCTCGGTCGCCTCGCTCATCGCGGTCCTCGCGTTCGCTCTGTTCCGGCCTCACCGCTGGCCCGAGGCAATCGTTGCGATTCCCGCCGCAGGTCTGGTCATCGCGGCGGGTGCGGTCTCCTGGGAGGACGCCGCTGCCGAGGTGTCGGAGCTGGCGCCCGTGGTGGGATTCCTGGCGGCCGTACTCGTCCTTGCGCGGTTGTGCGACGACGTCGGCCTGTTTCATTCGGCGGGTGCGATGATGGCACGGGCGACGTCGGGTGGCCAAAACCGTTTGCTTGCATCGGTATTCGCGATCTCAGCCGCTGTCACCGCGATCCTCAGTCTCGACGCCACAGTGGTCCTGCTGACCCCGGTGGTGCTCGCGACCGCACGCGCGCTGGCCGTTCCAGCCCGTCCACACGCCTATGCCACGGCACATCTTGCCAACAGCGCGTCGCTGCTGCTGCCGGTGTCAAACCTGACCAACCTGCTCGCGTTCAGCGCGGCGGGGCTGTCCTTCCTGCACTTCACCGCAGCGATGTCGTTGCCCTGGGTGGCCGCCGTTCTCGTCGAATTCGCGCTGCTTCGTTGGCTTTTCCGGAAAGACCTCGCAGTTGAACCACGCCCGGCGCCCACCGAGCCGCTCGAAGTCCCGCTGTTCGCGCTTGTCGTCGTCGGCCTGACCCTGGTCGGATTCGGCGTGACCTCGCTGCTGGGCTTCTCACCGGCATGGGCTGCGCTGGCCGGCGCACTCGTCCTCGGCGCCCGCGCGCTCGCCACGCGGCGAACCACAGTCACCAAGATGGTGGCCGCGCTCGACATCCCTTTCCTGGCCTTCGTGCTGTGCCTGGGCGTCGTGGTCGTCGCCGTCATGAACAACGGACTCGAGGCCGCCATGCATCGCGTCATCCCCGACGGCCAAACCCTGCCGGCGTTGCTCGGCATCGCCGCGGTTGCCGCGGTGCTGTGCAACGTCGTCAACAACCTGCCCGCGGTGCTCGTGCTGCTACCGCTCGTGGCCCCAGCCGGACCTGCCGCCGTGCTCGCGGTGCTGATCGGTGTCAACGTCGGCCCCAACCTGACCTATGTCGGATCGCTGGCGAACCTGTTGTGGCGCAGCGTTGTCCGTCGCGACATCAAGGCCGGCTTTGGCGAGTTCAGCCTGATCGGCCTGGTGACCACCCCTGCGGTGCTGGTTGGCGCCGTCCTGGCCCTGTGGGCGTGGATCCAGATGTTCGGGCTCTAGCCGCGACGCTGCCTGGCGACCTCGGCCAGCACTACACCGGCGGCCACAGACGCATTGAGGGACTCGGTGGGCCCCGCCATCGGGATCGACACGATGCGGTCGCAGTTCTCGCGGACCAACCGCGACAGACCCTTGCCCTCCGAGCCGACCACGATGACGATCGGTCCGTCCGCCTCGATCTGATCGATCGTGGTGTCCCCTCCGGCGTCGAGGCCGACGATCTGCAGGCCCGCATCGGCCCACTGTTTCAGTGTGCGGTTGAGGTTGGTGGCCCGCGCCACCCGAAGCCGCGCCGCTGCTCCCGCGCTGGTGCGCCAGGCGACCGCGCTCACCGATGCGGAACGTCGCTGCGGAATGACGACGCCGTGGCCGCCGAAGGCCGCCACCGAACGGACGATCGCACCGAGGTTGCGCGGGTCGGAGATGTTGTCGAGCGCAACCAGAAGTGGCTGTGCACCATCCCTTTTGGCGTCGCGCAACAGATCGTCGGGGTGCGCATAGTCGTACGGCGGCACCTGCAGGGCGACGCCCTGGTGCATGCCGTTGGAGGCGATCCTGTCCAGATCGTGGCGGGGTACCTCCAGGATCGAGATCCCCTTGTCGGCGGCGATCTGCACCGACTCGGTGAGCCGCTCGTCGTTGTCGGCACCGAGCGCGACGTACAGCGCGGTGGCAGGCACACCCGCACGCAGGCATTCGACCACCGGGTTGCGGCCGAGCACGATCTCGGTCTCGTCGGTCTTCTTGTGTCTGCCCTGGGCCGACCGGGCGGCCTTGGCCGCCCTTTTGCCAGCCGGATGATGGGGACGGTCCTTGGCGGCCGGCGTCGCGCCCTTGCCTTCCAGACCGCGGCGACGCACACCGCCGGAACCCACTGTGGGCCCCTTCTTCGTTCCCGCTTTGCGCACCGCACCGCGGCGCTGAGAATTGCCCGCCATCTACTTGTCCGCCCCGTCCAGGAGTGACCACTGGGGACCGTCGGATGTGTCGGTCACCTCGATACCCGCCTCCTTGAGGCGATCTCGGATGGCGTCGGCTTCGGCCCAGTCGCGCCGCGCCCTGGCCTCCTCGCGGCGACGAACCTCGGCGTGCACCAGCACGTCCACTGCAGCCAATGCCGCCGACGTCTCGTCGCGCGATTCCCATCGCTCGTCGAGCGGATCGGCGCCCAGGATGCCCATCATGGCGCGGATCGACATGGCGTGGGTGAGCGCGGCGTCGTGGTCGCCTGCGTCCAGCGCCCTGTTTCCTTCCGCGCGTGCGGCGTGAACCTCGGCGAGCGCCGTCGGAACCGCCAGATCGTCGTCGAGAGCAGCACCGAACTTCGGCGTCCACTCGCCGGGAACCACCGCCCCGACCCGGTTCCGTACCCGGTGCAGGAAATCCTCGATACCCGTGTACGCCTTGGCCGCATCCTGAAGCGCCGTCTCGGAGAACTCCAGCATCGACCGGTAGTGCGCACTACCCAGGTAGTAGCGCAGCTCGGCAGCCCGAACCCGTTGCAGCACAGCAGGAATCGCTAGCACATTGCCGAGCGACTTGCTCATCTTCTCGCCACCCATGGTGACCCAGCCGTTGTGGAGCCAGAAGCGGGCGAAGCCGTCCCCGACCGCTTCGGCCTGCGCGATCTCGTTCTCGTGGTGCGGGAACACCAGATCCATTCCGCCGGCATGGATGTCGAATTCCGCACCAAGGTATTCCTGGCACATCGCCACGCATTCGGTGTGCCAGCCGGGACGGCCGCGGCCCCAGGGCGTCGGCCAGGACGGCTCACCCGGTTTGGCCGCCTTCCACAGCGTGAAGTCGCGTTGGTCGCGCTTACCCGTCGCCACGCCCTCGCCCTGATGGACGTCGTCGATCCGGTGTCCCGAGAGCTTTCCATAGTCGGGAAGCGACGACACGTTGAAGTACACGTCGCCATCCCCGGCATAGGCGTGCCCGCGGTCGATGAGCCGATCGATCAGCTCGACCATCTGGGTGATGTGCCCGGTGGCGCGCGGTTCTGCTGACGGCGGAAGCACCCCCAGCGCGTCGTAGGCAGCTGTGAACGCACGCTCGTAGGTGGCGGCCCACTCCCACCACGGCCTGCCCGCGTCAGCGGCCTTGTTGAGAATCTTGTCGTCGATGTCGGTGACGTTGCGGATGAACGCCACGTCGAAGCCCTTGGCCGTCAGCCAGCGGCGCAGCACGTCGAAGGCGACGCCGCTTCGCACGTGGCCGATATGGGGCAGACCCTGCACCGTCGCGCCGCACAGGTAGATCGAGACGTGGCCGGGCCGCAGTGGCGCGAAATCGCGCACACCGCCAGACAGGGTGTCATAGAGCCGCATGACAGCTGCGGGGCGTTCGGTCACGACGGGCCAGCTTACCGGCCTTTTCGTGCTGCACCGTCATCGGTGCTAACCGGCGATGACGAGGGCCGTCGCGATCGCCGCAAGTCCCTCACCCCGACCTGTCAGACCGAGACCGTCGGTGGTGGTGGCCGCGACCGACACCGGAGCGTCCAGCAATTCGGAAAGCAGCTTCTGGGCCTCGGCTCGTCGCGGACCGACTTTCGGGCGATTGCCGATGACCTGCACAGCCCCGTTTCCGACGCGCAGCCCGCGCTCGGTCAGTAGGGAGTGGACGTGGCGGAGCATGTCCGCCCCGCTGACACCCCGCCACTGCGGCAGACCGGTGCCGAAGACCTCACCGACATCGCCCATGCCCGCTGCCGAGAGCAGCGCATCGCAGAGGGCATGGGCCGCGACGTCGCCGTCCGAGTGGCCCGCGCAGCCGTCTGCGCCGTCGAACAACAGGCACAGCAGCCAGCACGGGCGACCGGACTCAATGGGATGGACGTCGGTACCAAGACCGACGCGAATGTTCATTACCGCCTTCAGGAGGCGGCGGCCAGAACCTCGTCCAGGATCGTCGAGGCCTTGGCGTCATCGGTGTTCTCGGCGAGTGCGAGCTCGCCGACGAGGATCTGACGGGCCTTGGCCAGCATGCGCTTCTCGCCTGCCGACAGCCCGCGCTCCTGATCACGACGCCACAGATCGCGAACCACCTCGGCAACCTTGTTCACGTCACCGGAGGCCAGCTTCTCCAGATTTGCCTTGTACCGACGCGACCAGTTGGTCGGCTCCTCGGTATGCGGGGCGCGGAGAACCTGAAAAACCTTGTCCAGACCTTCTTGTCCGACGACATCGCGCACGCCCACATATTCGGCATTGTCTGCGGGAACACGAACGGTGAGATCTCCCTGCGAAACCTTCAGGACGAGATATTCCTTCTGCTCGCCTTTGATGGTCCGGGTTTCGATCGCCTCGATCAACGCAGCACCGTGGTGAGGATAAACAACGGTGTCTCCGACCTTAAAAATCATCAGTTTCGAGCCCCTTTCACCCCTCAATGTTAACACGGCCCGCAATTGGGGGCGGAACAACAATGCAGGTCAGGGGCACAGTCGGTGAACACTAGGGGTTGACAGGCCAGCGAATCCGTGCATCGCGGCCGGCCGATTTCGCCGCCGCGCGGCCACTGCTGCCCCTCGGCTACCGCGGGCTTTCCTCACCTACTACTCTGCATAGTCGAACCGCTGGGCCGCCTGGACCCGGCATGCCACGCCGCCCCGTCGGCCGAGCAGGAGGTCCCCAGTGAACCCCTTCAAACGGCGCTCCTCGGCCGCTCAGGCATGTAGGGCCATGGCTACGTGCGGACTGGCCGTCTCTCTGGTGCTGAGCGGGTGTGGCGCGGGTCAGGTCTCCCAGACCGCGACCCAGGAACCGGCCGTCAACGGTACGAGTGGCAAAGCCGGCCCCATCGCGTTGCGCAACGTCCACATCCGCGCCGAGCAGACGACCGACTACGTCGAGCCGGGCTCCGAAGCCGAACTGATTTTCGTGGCAGCGAACACGTCCGCCGACGTTCCCGACAGGCTGGTCTCGGTCACCTCCGATATCGGCTCGGTGACGCTGAGCGGTGGACGCGACCTGCCTGTCAACGGTTCCCTCATGGTGGGCGCGCCCGACGGCCAGGCCGCGATGCTGGAGGCCGTCGAACCCGCCGACGCCGCCGAGGCCACCATCGAGCTGAGCAAGCCGATCACCAACGGGCTCACCTATGACTTCACCTTCACCTTCGAGAAGGCCGGCGAGACCACGGTCCCGGTCCCGCTCTCGGCAGGAGAGGCGCCGCGACGTGAGGCGGCCGGCAATTCCGAGGGCTCCGGCGGCCACTCCGGCGGCCACTAGGCGACACGGCCGCTGACAGCGTGGTTCTGTCGGTGCGTCCGGTTACCGTCAGCGCGTGGCCCGGACAAATTCGAAAGTACGTTCGCAATACCGTTGCTCCGAGTGCCATCACGTCACTCCGAAATGGGTGGGCCGCTGCCCTGACTGCGGCACCTGGGGCACCGTCAACGAAGTCGCACTGACCGCAGTAGGCGGTTCGGCGACGCGGCGGGCCGTCGCACCTGCTTCGCCTGCCGTGCCGATCAGTTCGATCGACCCGGGTAAAACCCGCCATTTTCATACCGGCATCAGCGAGTTGGACCGCGTCCTCGGCGGCGGCCTGGTCCCGGGATCGGTCACGCTGCTGGCCGGTGACCCCGGCGTCGGGAAGTCGACGCTGCTGCTCGAGGTGGCGCACCGGTGGGCGTCCACCGGCCGGAGGGCGCTGTATCTGTCCGGCGAGGAGTCCGCCGGCCAGATCAGGCTTCGTGCCGAACGCACCGGATGCACCCACGACGAGGTGTATCTGGCCGCCGAATCCGATCTGCAGACCGCCCTCGGCCACATCGACGCGGTTGCGCCCAGCCTTGTGGTCGTCGACTCGGTGCAGACCATGTCGACCACCGAGGCCGACGGGGTGACCGGCGGTGTCACCCAGGTGCGCGCAGTCACCACCGCACTGACGATGACGGCCAAGACGACCGGCGTCGCGATGCTGCTCGTCGGTCACGTCACCAAGGACGGCGCCATCGCCGGCCCGCGCTCGCTGGAGCACCTCGTCGACGTCGTGCTGCACTTCGAGGGCGACCGGGCATCGGCACTTCGCATGGTCCGCGGAATCAAGAACCGTTTCGGCGCCGCCGACGAGGTCGGTTGTTTCCTGTTGCACGACAACGGAATCGAATGTGTGTCCGACCCGTCTGGCTTGTTCCTCGACCAACGCCCCAAGCCCGTGTCCGGTACCGCGGTGACCGTCACCCTCGACGGCAAGCGCCCGATGATCGGCGAGGTGCAGGCGCTGATCGGTTCGCCCGCCAGCGGCAGCCCGCGCCGCGCGGTCAGCGGCATCGACTCCTCACGCGCCGCGATGATCACCGCTGTTCTGGAGAAACGGGCCAGGCTGCCGGTCGGCGCGAACGACATCTACCTGTCGACCGTCGGCGGCATGCGGTTGACCGATTCGTCGTCGGATCTCGCCGTGGCGCTGGCGATCGCGTCAGCATTCACCGACCTGGCGTTGCCCACCACCGCGATCGCCATCGGCGAGGTCGGGCTCGCCGGCGACCTGCGGCGGGTCACCGGCATGGACAAGAGGCTTTCCGAGGCGGCGCGGCTCGGCTTCACCTACGCCGTCGTACCGTCCGGGGTCTCGGGCGCGCCGCGCGGGCTGCAGGTGCTGCCCGCCGACAACATCGGCTCGGCATTGCAGGTGTTACGGCGGATCAGCCAGAATGACGCGAGCCAGGGACGGTGAGGATTGTGGGGTGGCTGTGAAGTCGTCGACGGGCAGAAGCTCGCGCACGGTCGTGCCGCTGACGCGTCCCACCCTGCGCGAGACGATCGCGCGGCTCGCGCCGGGCACGCCGCTGCGCGACGGCCTCGAGCGCATCCTGCGCGGCCGGACCGGCGCGCTGATCCTGATCGGTTACGACGACAGCGTCGAGACCATCTGCGACGGCGGATTCTCCCTCGACGTCCGCTATGCGCCGACCCGCCTGCGTGAGCTGTCCAAGATGGACGGCGCCGTCGTGCTCTCCACGGACGGCAGCCGCATTCTGCGCGCCAACGTCCAACTTGTGCCCGATCCGTCGATACCCACCGAGGAATCCGGGACCCGGCACCGCTCGGCCGAGAGAACGGCGATCCAGACCGGCTATCCGGTGATCTCGGTCAGCCATTCGATGAGCATCGTGACCGTGTACGTGGCCGGTGAACGCCACGTCATCCCCGACTCCGCGGCGATCCTGTCGCGGGCAAACCAGACCATCGACACGCTGGAGCGGTACAAGACGCGCCTCGACGAAGTCAGCAGGCAGCTCTCGACCGCCGAGATCGAGGACTTCGTCACGCTTCGCGATGTGATGACAGTCGTCCAGCGCCTCGAGATGGTGCGCCGCATCAGCCTCGAAATCGATTCGGACGTGGTCGAACTCGGCACCGACGGGCGGCAGCTCAAACTGCAGCTCGACGAACTCGTCGGCGACAACGAGACGGACCGCGAGCTCATCGTGCGGGACTACCACGCCAACCCCGACCCGCCGACCTCGGCGCAGGTGAGCGCGACGCTGGAAGAGCTCGACAGCCTCTCGGACAACGAGCTGCTCGACTTCACCACGCTGGCAAGGGTTTTCGGTTATCCGTCAACTGCCGAGGCTCAGGACTCGGCGATGAGTTCCCGCGGCTACCGCGCGATGTCCGGCATTCCTCGGCTGCAGTTCGCCCACGTCGATCTGCTGGTCCGCAACTTCGGCTCACTGCAGGGTCTGCTCGCGGCCAGCGCCAGCGACCTGCAATCGGTCGAAGGCATCGGCTCGATGTGGGCGCGCCACATCAGAGAGGGCCTGTCGCAGCTGGCCGAGTCGACGATCGCCGACCGGCTCGCCTGACCTATCCGACGGGTGCGGGAACCGGAGCCGGCGCCGGTCCAGGCGGCGGAGCCTGCGCGGGCTGGGCGAGGATGAACGGCACCGGCGCGGATCTCAGATTCCCGAGCTGGACGACCAGGTTGTAGGTGCCCGGCCCGATCGGCTGCCGCGGCAGCGGGCAGTTCGGCGCCGAACCCATCCCCGTCCAGGTCACTTCGGTGGTCACCTGCTCGCCCGGCTGGAACGTCTTGATCAGCGTCTCGTTCGACGGAGCGCAATCGAGGTTCGACCAGAGCCGCTGGTTGTCGAGGGTGTACACGTAGGCGGCAAGCACCGCGGCACCGACGTCGCGCTGGCAGGCGACCAGACCGATGTTGGTCACGACCATGGTGAACTTGGGCTGGTCACCGACGATGAACTGCGGCTGGTTGGTGATGCCCTTGACCGCAAGCGTCGAGTCGGGGCAGTCGTCACCCTCTTTGAGAATCGGCGGCGGCACCACCGCGGCCGTCGGGGTCGGCGTTGGCGGTGGTGCCTGTTGTGCCGGCGGCTGGATCGGGGACTTGATTTCGGGGTTCTCGCCGGGAAGCGGCGTCGGCGCAGCGGCCTGACCGGTCTGCGCCGTGGACTCGCTGGCGGTGGGCTGCTCGGTGCTGCTGGTGTTCAGCACGACCACCGTGACGACGGCGACCACGATCGCGATGACCAGCGCCGCGACGCCGAGCGCAAGCGCCCTGCGTCGCCAGTAGATTTGCCTGGGCAGCGGCCCATGCGGTTCCAGATCCAGCACAACATCACGGTAAGGGCACGTCACGCCGCCCTGTTCGACGTTGCCCGGCGTGTCGCCTAGCTTTCGCCGATGTCACCGATATGGTCGCGCAGCACCACCTGTCCGTCGGCCAGCTGGTACGTCACTCCGACGATCGCGAGCCGGTTCGCGGCCACCGCGTCGGCCACCGCGGTCGAACGCTCGAGTAGCTGCTTGCCGGTCTCGGTCACGTGCCGTGCTTCGAACTCGTCAACCCGCGTCAGTCCTTCGCGGCGACCCGCGAGGATCGACGGCGTCACGCGCTCCACCACGTCGCGGATGTAGCCACCCGGGACATCGCCGGTGTCGATGGCCGCCAGTGTTGCACCGACGGCGCCGCAGCTGTCGTGGCCGAGCACGACGATCAGGGGCACGCTGAGAACGTTCACCGCGTACTCGATGGAACCGAGCACGGCGCCGTCGAGCACATGCCCCGCGGTACGGATGACGAACATGTCGCCCAGGCCCTGATCGAAGATGATCTCGGCGGCCACTCGGCTGTCGGAACAACCGAACACGATCGCGGTCGGATTCTGGGCCCCGGCGAGGCTGGCTCGGTGCGCGGCACTCTGGCTAGGGTGCTCGACCTTCCCCGCGACGAAGCGCTCGTTACCCTCCTTGAGTGCTTTCCAGGCTGTCAATGGACTCGTGTTCGGCATGGCGGTCATTCTGCCCCAGGCGGTCCCGGTGATCGATGCGAGTACGTTGATTGATTGGTATGTGCGCGCTCAGCGCGACCTGCCGTGGCGAAGACCGGGCGTGTCGGCGTGGCAGATTCTCGTCAGCGAATTCATGCTGCAGCAGACGCCCGTCGCCCGGGTGGAGCCGATCTGGCTGGCGTGGATCGCCCGCTGGCCCACCCCGTCTGCGACCGCCGACGCCGGAGCCGCCGATGTGTTGAGGGCCTGGGGCAAGCTCGGTTACCCGCGACGCGCCAAACGGCTGCACGAGTGTGCCACCGTGATCGCGACCGAGCACGGCGATGTGGTCCCTGACGACGTGGACACCCTGCTGAGCCTGCCCGGCATCGGCACCTACACCGCCCGCGCCGTCGCCTGCTTCGCCTATGGCAAACGGGTGCCGGTGGTAGACACAAATGTGCGGCGAGTGGTGGCACGCGCGGTCCACGGCCTGCCCGACGCGGGGTCGCCGTCGACGCGCGACCTCGCCGACGTCGAAGCGTTGCTCCCCGACGACGAGACGGCACCGCAGTTCTCGGTGGCGTTGATGGAGTTGGGTGCGACGGTGTGCACGGCCCGCAGCCCGCGGTGCGGCGTGTGCCCGCTGGAGCACTGTGGTTGGCGGGCACGGGGGTTCCCGGCGGGAACGGCGCCGGCCAAGCGAGTTCAGAAGTATGCGGGCACGGATCGTCAGGTCCGCGGCCGGCTCTTGGATGTGTTGCGCGGCAAGGACTCTCCGGTCACGCGCGCCGAACTGGACGTGGCGTGGACCGTCGACACCGCGCAGCGGGACCGGGCCCTGGACTCGCTTCTCGTCGACGGATTGGTGGAGCAGACCGCCGACGGACGGTTCGCCCTGTGCGGCGAAGCCGACTGAGGATCAGGCGATGACCGCGACGTCCTGGTCGGCCGCGTTGAAGCGCCGTCGGTAATCCGACGGCGTCACGCCGACGATCCGGCGGAAGTGGTGGCGCAGCAGGGTCGCGGTTCCGAACCCGGACCGCTCGGCGATCTGGTCTATGTCGAGCGTGGACTCCTCAAGCATGCGGCGCGCGTACAGCACCCGCTGATCGGTGACCCACTGCATCGGGGTGCGGCCCGTCTCCTCCACGAACCGACGCGCAAAAGTTCGGCCCGACATGTGGGCTCGGCGCGCCAGCGTCGTGACGGTGTGCGGCTTGTCGAGGTTGGCCAGGATCCAGTCGAGGTGCGGCGCGAACCGCTCCGAGCACTTCACCGGGATAGGCTGGTCGATGTACTGCCGCTGACCACCGTCGCGCTGCGGCGGCACCACCATGCGGCGGGCGATCTTGTTCGTGATCTCGCTGCCCAACTCGCGACGCACCAGATGCAGGCACGCATCGATACCCGCGGCGGTGCCCGCGCTGGTGATCAGGTTTCCGTCGTCGACGAACAACACGTTGCGGTCGACCTTGGCCGTCGGGAACATCTCGGCCAGCGCGTCGGCGTGCATCCAGTGCGTCGTACACGGCCGACCGTCCAACAGGCCCGCCGCACCCGCGACGAAAGCGCCCGAGCAGACGGTCAGGATCGTCGACCCGGCTTCCGCAGCCCGCCGCACCGCGTCCAGCGCCTCGGGCAGATAGGTGCCCCCCTGGCTTGCGATCGCGGGGATGGCGACCAGGTCGGCGCCGATCAGGTCGTCGAGCCCGTGGTCGGGCACGATCGTCGCGCCGACCGACGTCCGTAACGGTCGGCCCGGCTCGGGTCCGCACACCTTGAAGTCGAAGTTCGGGACGCCCTCGGCCGAGCGGTCGATACCGAACACCTCGCAGACGACGCCGAACTCGAAGACCGCGAGGCCGTCGAGAACCAGCACCGACACCGTCTTTATCGCCATGGCAGTATCTTATCGACGGCTGTCGCTTCTGCCACTGTTGGCGGTAAGTTGTTCAAGCGGAGCATTACTGCCATGAGTACTGCCCTGGCCTTTCTGATCCTGATCGCACCGTTCGCCCTAGCCGCGCTGCTGGCTTGGGCAGCCAACCGTTCCGGCTCCCTGCGCCTGCATGCCGACCAGTTCCGGTGGGCCGCACCGATGGCAGGCCGACTGTTCGAAGACCGCGATTCCTACCGGATCCAGCACGACGTCGACGCCATCCGCACCCGGTTCGAAGAGCACCCCAGCTGGCCCGTCTCAAGCGCGTCGGGTGAACGTCGATAAGAACGCCTCGACGGCCTCCCGGTATTTCATTGGGGCGTCATCGTGGATGAGATGACCCGCGCCGGGCACGTGCACATACGTCGCCCGGCTCGCCATCTCGGACATCGCCACCATCTGTCCCTGCGGGGCCACCGACCCCTCCGCCTCCAACAGCAGCGTCGGCACCGACACCGCGCGCCACTGCTCCCAATAGTCCCGTCGCCCCCATTCCGCCGCGATCTCGATCCACGTCTCGGGATGACCGTGTAACCGCCAACCCGACTCCGTCCGGTCGAACGCCTCAAGGAAGTACTGCCCCGCTACGGGTCCGAACTCCGCGAAAACCTGCTCCGCGGTATCGAACTCGACGGGCAGCGCGTGCACCCACGGCTCCCACGGGCCCGTCGTCCTGCCTCGGAAGTCAGGCGCCATGTCCTCGACCACCACGGCCGCGACCAGCTCGGGCCGCTCTGCAGCCAGGCACCAGGAGTGCAGCGCGCCCATCGAATGGCCGACCAGCACCGCCGGCTCACCCGAGCTCGCCACCGCCTCCTGCACGGCTGCGCCGAGGTCGGCGACGAACCGCTCCGTCGATATCGGATACGGGTCGGGCACGTCCCGGCCGCGGTGCCACGGGGCGTCGTAGGTGAAGGCGCGGCCGTGCTGCGTCAGCCACGGCAGCTGACGCGGCCATGTGCTTCCCCGGCCCATCAACCCGTGGACGAGCACCAGCGGACGGCCCTCGCCGCCGCGGCACGTCAGCAGATCCATTGGGTCATCATGCCGACCCCGCGCGGTAGCCTGAAGCCCATGTCCGCCAAGAACCCTGTGGTGAAGATCAACGCCATCGAGGTACCGCCCGACGCAGGTCCGGAGCTGGAGAAGCGGTTCGCCCACCGCGCGCACGCCGTCGACAACCAGCCGGGATTCCTCGGGTTCCAGCTTCTGCGTCCCATCAAAGGCGAGACCCGCTACTTCGTCGTGACCCAGTGGGAATCCGAAGACGCTTTCCAGGCGTGGGCGTCCGGGCCTGCCATCGAGGCACACGCCGGTGAGCGCAAGAACCCCGTGTCCACAGGCGCGTCGCTACTCGAGTTCGAGGTCGTTCTTGACGTCGCAGGGACCGAAGAAGGGGCGTGACGCGGGCCGGGCCCGGCGCCGAGCGATCACCTGTGCGGTCGCGCTCGTCTCTGTCGCGGCCCTGGCCTGCGGTTGTGCCGGCCCCCGGCCGGCGCCGGCCGATGCGGCGTACGGCGTGCCGATCCAGATCAACACTCCTCAGGGTCTGCGAGCCAAGCAGACCATGGACATGCTCAACAGCGACTGGCCGATCGGCGAGGCCAACGTCCGCACCATGGCGGTCCCCGATCTCGTCGAACACGTCGGAGTGACGCTCGACCGGATCTGGTGGGACCGCCCGTTCGCCGTGACCGACGTCGAGGTGGGTGCCGGATACGTCACGATGGACGTGGTCAACTCCTACCGCGTGGCGCAGACCATCCGCCTGCGTACCGACGAAGCGGGCATGATCGACCGGTTCACCGTCGATCTCGTCAAACCCGAGATCGACGAGTGGAGCGATATCGACGAGCAGCTGACCTCCTCGGGTGCGCGGTACTCGTACCAGGTGGCCAAGGTCGACAACGGCCGGTGCGAGAAGATCGCGGGATCCAACACCGATGAGTCGCTGCCGTTGGCGTCCATCTTCAAGCTGTACGTGCTGCTTGCGGTCGCCGATGCGGTGAAGGCCAACACGCTGGAGTGGTCCGACACGCTGACTATCACCGAAGAAGCCAAGGCCGTCGGCTCGTCGGGGTTCGACGAGCTCGAGCCCGGGGCGACCGTGACAGTGCGCGACGCCGCGCAGCAGATGATCTCGGCCAGCGACAACATGGCGACCGACCTGCTGATCAACCGACTCGGACCCGGCGCGATCGAGCGCGCACTGGTCGCGGCCGGGCACCACGATCCCGCGAGCATGACGCCGTTCCCGACGATGCACGAGCTGTTCTCGGTCGGCTGGGGCACACCCGATCTGCGCGAGCAGTGGAAGACCGGCTCTCCGGCGGTGCGCGCGCAGCTGCTTGCGCAGACGAATACCCGCCCCTACGAGCCGGATCCGAAACGCACGCACATGCCCGCGTCCGAATACGGCGCCGAGTGGTACGGCAGTGCGGCCGACATCTGCCGGCTACACGCCGCGCTGCAGCGGGGCGCCGTGGGCGAGGCCGCACCGGTGAAAGACATCCTGTCGTTCCTGCCCGGCATCGACCTCGATCGCGCCGAATGGCCGTACATCGGGGCGAAGGCGGGCAACTTGCCCGGCGACATGACGTTCAGCTGGTACGCAGTCGACAAGACCGGCCAGCCCTGGGTGGTGAGCCTGCAGTCGAATTGGCCGGAGTTCCGCAGCCAAACCGCAGCGGCCTGGCTGATGTCGATCGCGCGGCAGACGTTCGACCTGATCCCTAGGGGTTAGACCGGAGGGTCCACGCGTGGCCGCGGAAGTGCATCACCGTACGGCCCACCGGCGCAATGTCGATGCGCCAGAACGATTTCGGCGGTGCGTCCAGCGTGACCAGAACGGCCGCGCGTACAACCGCCGGGTGCGTGACGGCCACGATGCGGGAGTGTTCTGCGCGGCCTGCGGTGAGCGAGTCCATCCACCGGCCGACGCGCGCGACCAATTCGACGACGGACTCACCGCCGTGCGGCGCGCGTGTGGGGTCGGTGAGCCAGATCGTCATGTCGGTCGGCGGCACCCGGGCGAGGAAATCTCCGCGCCACCGGCCACAGTCGAGGTCGGCAAGCCCGGCCTCGATGGCCGGAGTCAGGCCGAGCAGCTCCGCAGTCTGCTGGGTGCGCGACTCCGGGCCGCAGACCGCGTGATCGCCGGCCTCGACGTCCACTGCCTGGATCTGCCTGCGGCCCAGGTCGTTGACAGGCTCGTCGGTGGGGAATCGTCCGGCTGCCATCGCATCGGTCATGGCGTGCGACACGAAGGTCAGCCGGACGACCTCACTCATTCAGAGTCACCGTGCGACGGGCTGCTTTCGTTCGCTGAGCAGGCGCGACACCAGGGCGGCGAACACCACGCCGATGGTCGCGTAGATCACGACCTGTGTCCCGAACGAGTACAGGCGGAAGTCGTAGAGCAGGTCCGCCGGGAAACCCTCGTAGACGATGACGCCTGCGTCGTCGACCAACGGGCCGGGGGTCTCGTCGATCGTCGGCAGGACCAGCATCACGACGGCGATCGCGACGACGTAGGCCGCCCCCGCGGCCAGCGTCGCGTTCCAGGCGCCCAGCTTCGGCGCCCACCGCCTGCCCAGCACGACGGCGCCGACCAGGATGGCCACCGACAGCACCACCATGGCGAGGTACAACAACGTCCGCTGACGGATGGTCTCGTCCAGGCTCAGCGCCGGCGGGCTGGCCGGATACTTCAGCGCGGGCACGACGTAGAGGCTCAACAGCATGCCACCCGCAACGTAGAGCGACGTCAGGCGGGCCGAGATGTTGCCGACCCTGCCGTAGGTCACGGCGAACGCGACGGCGAACAATGCGCCGATGGCCAGACTGAACAGCAGCACGCCGAGCCCCATGCCGATGTTCATCTGCACAGCGCGAGTGAACCCTCCGCCGTCCTCGCCGTGGCTGTGGCCTGCGACTCCTGCCGCCGTCTCCATCGCCTCGTGTGCCGCGGCGATGCCGTCCTCATAGCCGATGGCCAGTTCGATCTGCGGTTCGACGAAGATCCGCGCGAAGATGAAGGCGAGTACGCCTGCGGCGGCGCCGGCCAGCAGGCCGCGCCCGATGATCTGCTTCTCCATGTTCTGTTGTCCCTGTCTGCCGGTAACTCAGTGGCAGGGGAAGCCGAGAAGGTGTCGGGCGTCGTGTACGAACTCGTGAATATAGGTGTTGCTGCCGAAGACCGACGTCGCACCCTGATCCATGCCGATGAAGTAGAGCACCGCGAGCGCGAAGAACGCGGTCAACGAAAGCCAGAGGGCGGCCTTGGTTCCCGAGAAGTCGATGGCCCCTGCGTGTCTCTTGCTCGCCTCAGGAGAAGTCATGTGTGGTTCCTTTCCGGGATTTCGCGTCCCGACCAGAGGTGCGACGGACACCGGGTCTGACTCTCACAGTGGCGCGACCGTTCTGGAATCCCACCAGATTCCGAAGCCCGTCGATTACTCGAGCATCTTAAGCAGCACATGTCACTTTCGGACACCCCGCGTCACGCCTCATTCGAGTTCGGGTCGACGTCGACGATCCAGGCGCCGTCGCTGGTGCCCTGATACACCGTCCCGATGCGCGAATCCACCAGCAGACCGCCCGCAACCGTCCCGCCGGGCAATGCGTCGGTGAACCTCACAGTGCCGTCCTGGAGGAGCGTCGACACTCGGGTTTTGATGCCGTCGGGCTCGAAGCTCTGGGTGGTCAGGTAGGCCGCACCGGTACGTGGGTTGATGAGAATGGGCCCGACCGGAACACCGACGGGGCCCGCATCACCGTCGTCGGGACCGACGTAGCTGACCGCCGAGCCGTCGGCACTGATCACGGCGACCGTTTTCACCGGTTGCTCCGGGAAGCCACGCTCGATCACCAGGTAGGCCTGGCCGGTGACGGTATTCGGCGCGATCACATAGCGACCCTGGCCGGCGCCGGCAGCGAAGATTCCCGAGGCGTTGCGTAACTGCAGGGTGCCGCGAGCGCCGTCGCGGCTGATCACGGTGACGCGGCCCGGGCTCTCGGTGGTGGCGCCGAAATCGATGACCTCCTGATACACGACGCCGGTCACGGGGTTGATCACCGGCGGATTGGTCGGGAAACCGGCGAGGTCGTAGGACATGCCCGGGATGCCGTCGCCGCAAAATGTTGTCAGAGTGGCGGTTCCATCGACGAAGGTGCCGGTGCGGGTGGTGACGTAGGTGGTGCCGTCGGAGGGGTCGACGACGGGCTCGCCGACCAGCCGGCCGGTCAGCGTGTGGACCGTTCCACTGCTGTCGACGACGCTGATGGAGGTGACGTCTCCGACCGCGGAGGTCACGAAAACGCTGCTGCCGGAAGGGTTGACGATGATCGGTCCGGTGACCCCATCGGGGAGCAACTCGGTACGTGCCGCCCGGTCGGCAATGGTCACGACTGAGCGGGACTGCGAACCAGGCGCCGCGACGACGAGATGCACAGCGCCGCTGCGGGGGTTGACCGCGAGATTGCCCTCGACAAACCCTGGCCCCTCGAACACCTGGTTCACCGTGGCGTCGGTCGCGACCCGCAACACGGTGACCACCGGCGGCGAGCCCGGCGCGGGTAGGGCGCTGACCGGAACGTAGGCCGCCCCGCTCGCAGTGTCGACGACGACGTCGCCCACCACCGAGCCGTTGTATCGAAGCAGCTCGACACCGTTGCCGTCGGGGTCGATACCGGTCAGCACGGTCGCTCTCGCCGCCCCCTGCCGGATCTGCGAGAGCTGGTAGGTGATGCCGGTAACCGGGTTGACCACCGCATCGCGGATCGGCTGGCCGTCGACGGTATGGGTGATGATCGTCCCGTCACCGCGGATCACGGTCAGGTTCGTGGTGGGCTGAAAGGTGGCGCTGTCGAGTCCCTGGGTGACCAGCACACGCTGCCCGGTGATCGAGTTGACGGCGAGGCCGCCGTGCGGTGTGCCCGGGATCGTTCTGGTGACCAGGAAGGTGCCGTCGGCGGCGAAGACATCCAGTCGGGTGCTGCCGAGGTCTGCGGCAGAAACGGCGGGCCGCACCAGGAACGCCGCTCCGGTACGACCGTCGAAGTCGATCGTCGTCGCAGGCGCGCCGAGAAAGGTGTCGCTGATGGTGCGGCCGTCGGCGGTCAATCGGGTGACACTGGTGAATGTGGCGCCGGTCGAATCGCTGCTTGTGGTGACCAGGAACGCGACCCCGGACACCGGATTGATCGCAATCGGGGACGCATTCTGGATCTGGACCCGCTCACTTCGGATCAATCCGTCGGGACCCGCCGAGATGATCGTCGCGTAGGTCGGCGACAGTCCGTTCTGGGCATTGTCGCGATCGACGAAAATCTCCGCGGCATAGACACGGCCGGTCTTCGGATCGAGCGCGAAGGGCCGTTCGAAACGGTAGAAGCTTCCGCCCTGGGCTTGACCGAGATTCACCGGCACCTGGTAAACGAGGGCGTTATCGGTGGCATCGATAGGCACGGAGATGCTGACGACCACCGGCGCATTGACGCCGTCGGACACGGTGACGGTGAAGGTGTCGGTCGTGGCGCCGCCCGCGTACGCGGCGGCCGCCCGCGCGATAGGAGCCGGGGTATAGGTGACGGTGCCGTCGGGTGCCAGAGTGGCAGTGCCCCGGGTCGGACCACCGCTGACCGTGGCGGTGACGCCGGGCCGTCCGATCTCGGTGCCGGTGATCCGTCCGGTGACTGCGCCGGTCTTGGCGTCGACGGTGGCGACGGTGAAGGACGGATCGAGGTCGAGCTGCGGCACGGTGATGGTGACCGCGGTGACGGTGGTGTGCCCCCGAGCCGGGGCGAGGAAGCCGAACAGGCCGTCGGGCCCGCTGTCGGTGACGGCGACGACGAAGGTGTCCGCGCCGGCGAAGCCCGCGGCGGGGGTGTAGGTGTACGCGCCGGTGCTCGCGTCAACGGTCAGCGTGCCGTGCGCCGGATCTCGGAGCACCTCGAAGGTGATCTCATCGCCGTCCGCGTCGAATCCTCCGAGGTTGCCGGTAATGAGCCCGGTCGCGGGATCCGACGAGGTCGGGGTCGGCTTGAGCTTCGGCGGCGAATTGAAGAACTGGCGCCGCGCGAATGCGAGCACCATCCACACCCCGGTCGCCGGCGGAGGGGCTCCCGGTACGCCGAACAGTCCGGGCAGGACCGCGAAGGGCGCCACCGCCAGGGCGACCAGTCCGGTGGCCGCGCTGATGAACGCTCCCGGAAGCCCGGCAAGGACGGCGGCCGGAGTGGGCGGCGCGACCGCCACCGGGCGAGTGGTCACCGGGGTGATGATCGGGGTGGCGGGCTCGGCGGCCTCGGCGGCAGCGGTGATTGCGTTCTCCGACGCTGTGGCCGCCCTCCATCCGGCCGACTCTGCGGGCGAGTCGGTAGGAGCGGTGGCGGTGGCGGCGCTGCGCAGCGACGCAGGTGTGGTGGAGGTTTGCGAGCCGTCGCCGCCGTTGTCAACTGTGTGTGTCAGCGCGTCGGCGCTGTCCGCGGCCTCGGTTTCATCCCCAGCCGGGCGTACCGGGTCGGTCTCAGTGTCGATGACGGGCGCAGTTTCATCGGCGGGCTCATCGGTCGTTACCGGCGTCGAGTCGATCTCGTCGGTGGTGGACGATTCCTCGTCGTTCCCGGCGGCGTCAGAATCCTCATCGGCTGCAGCGTCGTCGCCATCGACAGCGGCGTCACCATCGGCAGCGTCGTCGGGAGCGGTGTCGAGCTGGTCGCTCTCGGCGGTCTCGTCCGCAGTCTTCGCCGCCCCCTCCGAGTCCGACGTTGTCGCCGATGTACCTGCATCGGAGGTGTCGGACGTGTCGGCCCAGACTACTGCGGGTGTCGTTGCTGCGGCTGCACCGACGCCCAACGCGACCGCCAGCGCACCCACTCGACCGACAAACCGTCCGTCACCCATGACTGTCCTTTGCTCGGATCCAGGCCACAGGCTGTGAACAGTGCGCTCACCTGATTGATGTTTCCCCCACGGCGGGTTGAACGTACCGCAAGTGAAAGGTTTTCACTAGTGTTGCGCCGGTTCGTCACACAAAGACTTTTCGTTTGCTATCGGTCATCGCCCGGCGTCTGGTCCGCATGGGGGCCGCGCACGTGCCGATGGCGATGCCGTCGCCCCGGTGATTCACCTGGGACAGTGGGAGCGTGACACGTGGTCGATCGCCTCTGCGCAGGGACCTGATCGTCGACGCCGCGATCACGCTGATCGATGAACACGGGTTGGAACGGTTCAGCATGCCCAAGCTGGCTGCTGTGCTGTCCGTGCGCACCTCCGCGCTCTACAGGCATTTCGCTGATCGCGAGGCTCTGCTGGCCGCAATTGCGCGTGAGGTATCCGCCGGCGACGACCCGCCGGCGGCCGTATCCGCGGGCGCCGAATGGACGGAGTTCTTCGTGGCACAGGCGATGCAGTTGCGGCGACGCATCCTGCGTCACCCGGCCTGCGCGCCGCTCATCATTCAATTCATGCCCAAGGAGGGCGTGTTCGATCAGTACGAGGTGCTGTGCCAATTCCTTGCAGCCGCCGGCGTGCCGGCCGGGTACCACGTCCGCATCGTCGATGCGCTGACCGCACTCACCATTGGAGCGGCCGTACTTGCCGAAAGTGCAGCCGACTACACACCAGAAGGACGCGGACCAACACCCGATGCTGAGAAGCATCCGGCGCTGACCCGCGCCCTGACGGCAATCGGTGACGCCACCGCCGACGATCTGTTCGCCGGTTTCGTGCGCACCTACCTCCAAACGATCCTGGTCGAAATGGCCACCGAGGACTGATACCGAGAAACGCTGAGCGTTATTCGGCTGCAGACGCTCCTGCGGCACCGGCCTGCGCCAGATCCGGTTCGGCATCCGCGGCGGACTCGGAGCGCTTCGGCCCACCCGTGAAGGTGAACACCGCGTCCTCGCCCTGGCCTTCGCCGTCCCAGTTCTCGACGTCGACGGTGACGAGCTGGCCCGGTCCGACCTCGTCGAAGAGGATCTTCTCCGACAGCTGGTCCTCGATCTCGCGCTGAATGGTCCGGCGCAGCGGCCGGGCACCCAGAACAGGATCGAAACCGCGCTTGGCCAGCAGCGCCTTCGCCCTGTCCGTCAGCTCCATCGTCATGTCCTTGGCAGCGAGCTGCTTGGACACCCGGCCGATCATCAGGTCGACCATCTTGATGATCTCGTCCTGTGTCAGCTGGTGGAACACGATGATGTCGTCGATGCGGTTGAGAAACTCCGGACGGAAGTGCTTCTTCAGTTCGTCGTGAACCTTCTGCTTCATCCGCTCGTAGTTGTTCTCGCCGCCACCCTGGGTGAAGCCCAGTCCGACCGCCTTGCTGATATCGCTCGTACCGAGGTTCGAGGTGAAGATCAGCACGGTGTTCTTGAAGTCGACCGTCCGGCCCTGACCGTCGGTCAGACGCCCGTCTTCGAGAACCTGCAGGAGGCTGTTGTAGATCTCCTGGTGGGCCTTCTCGATCTCGTCGAACAGAACCACCGAGAACGGCTTGCGACGCACCTTCTCGGTGAGCTGGCCGCCCTCTTCGTAGCCGACGTACCCCGGAGGGGCACCGAACAGCCGCGATGCGGTGAAGCGGTCGTGGAACTCGCCCATGTCGATCTGGATGAGAGCGTCGTCGTCGCCGAACAGGAAGTTCGCCAGCGCCTTGGACAGCTCGGTCTTACCGACGCCGGACGGGCCGGCGAAGATGAACGAGCCCGACGGGCGCTTGGGATCCTTCAGGCCGGCGCGCGTGCGGCGGATCGCCTTGGAGACTGCCTTGACGGCGTCCTCCTGGCCGATGATCCGCTTGTGCAGCTCGTCTTCCATGCGCAGCAGACGGGTGGTCTCCTCCTCGGTGAGCTTGAACACCGGGATACCGGTCCAGTTCCCGAGCACCTCCGCGATCTGCTCGTCGTCGACCTCGGCCACGACATCGAGATCGCCTGAGCGCCACTGCTTTTCACGCTCAGCCCGCTGTGCGACGAGTTGCTTCTCCTTGTCGCGCAGGCTTGCTGCCTTCTCGAAGTCCTGCGCATCGATCGCGGACTCCTTCTCCCGGCGCGCGTCGGCGATCTTCTCGTCGAACTCGCGCAGGTCCGGCGGAGCCGTCATCCGGCGGATACGCATGCGTGCGCCCGCCTCGTCGATCAGGTCGATCGCCTTGTCCGGCAGGAACCGGTCGTTGATGTAGCGGTCGGCCAGGGTGGCCGCCGCGACCATCGCGGAGTCGGTGATCGAGACGCGGTGGTGCGCCTCGTAGCGGTCCCGCAGACCCTTGAGGATCTCGATGGTGTGCTCGACGGTCGGCTCGCCCACCTGGACCGGCTGGAAGCGGCGCTCCAGCGCGGCGTCCTTCTCGATGTACTTGCGGTACTCGTCGAGGGTGGTGGCACCGATCGTCTGCAGCTCACCGCGCGCCAGCTTCGGCTTGAGGATGCTCGCGGCGTCGATCGCGCCCTCGGCAGCGCCCGCACCGACCAGCGTGTGCAGCTCGTCGATGAACAGGATGATGTCGCCGCGGGTGTTGATCTCCTTGAGCACCTTCTTGAGGCGTTCCTCGAAGTCACCGCGGTAGCGGCTGCCCGCGACCAACGAGCCGAGGTCGAGGGTGTAGAGCTGCTTGTCCTTCAGCGTCTCCGGAACCTCGCCGTGAACGATTGCCTGGGCCAGTCCCTCGACGACGGCGGTCTTGCCGACGCCGGGCTCGCCGATCAGCACCGGGTTGTTCTTGGTGCGGCGGCTGAGCACCTGCATGACCCGCTCGATTTCCTTCTCCCGGCCGATGACCGGGTCGAGCTTGCCTTCCATCGCGGCGGCAGTCAGGTTGCGGCCGAACTGGTCGAGCACGAGCGAGGTGGAGGGGTTGCCCGCCTCACCGCCGCGGCCTCCCGTACCGGCTTCGGCGGTTTCCTTGCCCTGGTAACCGCTCAGCAGCTGAATGACCTGCTGGCGCACCCGGGTCAGTTCGGCGCCGAGCTTGACGAGCACCTGGGCGGCAACGCCCTCACCCTCGCGAATGAGCCCGAGCAGGATGTGCTCGGTGCCGATGTAGTTGTGGCCGAGCTGCAGCGCCTCGCGGAGGCTCAGTTCGAGCACCTTCTTGGCCCGCGGGGTGAAGGGGATGTGCCCGGACGGCGCCTGCTGGCCCTGCCCGATGATCTCCTCGACCTGGCTGCGCACGCCCTCAAGCGAAATGCCCAGCGATTCGAGTGACTTGGCGGCTACGCCCTCACCCTCGTGAATGAGTCCCAGCAGGATGTGCTCGGTGCCGATGTAGTTGTGGTTGAGCATCCGGGCCTCTTCTTGAGCCAGGACGACAACCCGACGTGCACGGTCGGTGAATCTTTCGAACATCCGTGGTTACCTGCTCTCCATCGCATAGTGGAGGTGCCTGCACTGCTGCCGTTGCGATCCAGCCGTGATCCAGTGCTGTGCACCTACGCCGTCCACTCTAATGGGCGACGGCATCGGGCGCCCCGCCTGTCGCTCCCAATCGGGTGACAACACGAGCGGCAGATGGAAACCACCCCACGCTGCCAGGAGTAACGAGAGGCGGCTGCAAATCGTTTCCCGGGTCACCGGCAAAAAGGTTCGCCTCTAGCGAACGCGAATGAGATTTCGGAAAACGCCGGATGCTGGCGTTTTACCGAGGCCTAGGTGGCCTCGTGGAAAGCGTCAATTACGTCGGCAGGAATTCGGCCGCGAGTTGACACATTGTGTCCGTTTCTGCGAGCCCATTCCCGGATTGCCGCGCTCTGCTCGCGGTCGATCGCCGCGCGACCCCGACCCGTACCAACGGAACGTCCACGCCTGCGGCCACCGACGCGGCGACCAGCGTCCACCCATTGCTTCAAATCATTTCGAAGCTTTGCAGCGTTCTTTGCAGAGAGGTCGATCTCATAGCTCACACCGTCGAGACCAAATTCCACAGTCTCGTCAGCGGCACCTTCACCGTCGAAATCATCGACCAAGGTGACGGTAACTTTTTTTGCCATTACCCCACTGCCCTTCCCAGATACCAGATGCGCGGAATGCCCCACATCTCGGGCACCAATCTGCCATAAATGGCCGAACCATTCAACAAGGCTCGATTCGCAGAGTTCAGTTGCCGTGTCGGCGAACAATCGGGAACAAAACCGTCTCCCTAATCGACAACCCCGTCAGCGCCATCAACAACCGATCGATTCCCATTCCAGTCCCGGTGGTCGGCGGCATACCGTATTCCAGTGCGGCGAGAAAATCCTCGTCAAGGGCCATTGCCTCATCGTCGCCTGCAGCAGCGGCGCGCGCCTGGGCCTCAAACCTTTCCCGCTGAATGATGGGATCGATCAACTCCGAGTAGCCGGTCGCCAACTCGAAGTTACGGACATAAAGATCCCATTTTTCCGTGACGCCCTCGATGCTTCGGTGCGGACGGGTCAGGGGCGTGGTCTCCACCGGGAAGTCACGCACGAACGTCGGAGCGTACAACTTGTCACCGACCGTGAATTCCCATAGTTCTTCGATCAATTTTCCATGCCCATACCCGCGATCGCGCGCAATCTCGACCCCGAGCTCGTCGGCGATACGCCAAAGTCGTTCAGCGGGGGTCTGCGGCGTGATCTCTTCACCGAGAGCCTCAGACAATGACGGATACATGGAAATGGACTGCCATTCCCCGTCGAGGTCGTACACGCTGCCGTCGGGCAGCGGAACTTGGCGGGTTCCGATCGCCTCGTCGGCAACCTCTTGAATAAGTTCACGGGTCACCAGGGCGGAATCGTCATAGGTGCCGTAGGCCTGATAAGTCTCCAGCATCGCGAATTCCGGAGAATGCGTGGAGTCCGCTCCTTCGTTTCTGAAGTTTCGATTCAGTTCGAAGACCTTGTCGAATCCCCCGACCACACAGCGCTTCAGGAACAACTCGGGAGCGATGCGCAGGTAGAGGTCGGCATCGAGGGCGTTGGAGTGCGTCACGAACGGGCGCGCAGCGGCCCCGCCTGCCAGAGTCTGCAACATCGGCGTCTCGACCTCGAGAAAGCCGCGCCGTTCCAGGGCCGAACGCACCGCCCGCACTACTGCCACGCGCTGGCGCGCGATCGCACGGGCTTCCGGCCGCACGATGAGGTCCACATACCGCTGGCGGACCCGCGATTCCTCGCTCATCTCCTTGTGGGCGACCGGGAGCGGACGAAGCGCCTTGGACGCGATCTGCCACGAATCGGCCAGTACCGAGAGTTCCCCGCGGCGCGAACTGATCACCTCGCCGTGCACGAACACGATGTCACCAAGATCGACATCGGCCTTCCACGAATCCAGTGACTCCTGGCCCACCTGATCGAGGCTGATCATCACCTGAAGCTGCGCGCCCTCGCCCTCCTGAAGCGTCGCAAAGCACAGCTTCCCCGAGTTGCGCGCGAAGATCACCCGGCCCGCGACGCCGACAAGATGACCGGTCTTGGTGTCCGCGGCCAGGTCGGGATACGCGACACGCAACTCCGCGAGGGTGTGGGTGCGGTCGACCTTCACCGGGTAGGGGTCACGTCCCTCGGCAAGCAGCTTCTCGCGTTTGGCCTGACGGATCCGGAACTGCTCGGGGATATCGCCGAGAGAATCGTCAGGAGAATCTGGGGGCGTCACGACGAGCCAGCTTAAATGAACACGTGACCATGTCCGGCATCGCTCCGAGCGAGGGCGGCTTCGACGAACGCAAGGTCGCCGCGCTCGCCGAAGAGCCACTGGACTGGAGCCACAAGGGGATTCCGCCGTCCTGGCGGGGACGCAGTGTGACCGAGATCGCCGAGCAGGCGCCGAACCTGTTCGACGCAGGGGTCACCGGTCCGCTCTGCGTCCTGCGGGCTGAGGCCCTCGCGCACAACCTGCAGACCATGGCCGGCTGGTGCCGGGCCCGGGGCGTCGAACTGGCACCGCACGGCAAGACGCATATGTCGCCGCAGCTGGCCGCCCGCCAGCTGTCTGCGGGCGCAACGGCGGTCACTGTCGCGACCGTGAGTCAGGCCATGGTGTTCCGGGAGTTCGGGTTCCGCGCCCTGGTGCTGGCCAACGAACTCGTCGACACTGCCGGGCTGCGCTGGTTGTCAGCCGAGCTGGATCGCGACCCCGAAATGCGGTTCGTGTGCTGGGTGGACTCGGTGCGCGGGGTGGAGTTGATGACGACGGCGCTGGCCGGCGCGCAGCGCCCCGTCGACGTGTGCGTCGAAGTGGGGTTGCCCGGCGGGCGGACCGGGTGCCGCTCGGCCCCCGAAGCCGACGATGTTGCGCGGGCGGCGGTGGCGTCACCGCGACTACGACTGGTCGGCGTGGCCGGATACGAAGCGGCACTGGGTCAGTCGCTCGACGATAACTTCGTCGGCGCGGTGGCCGACCATCTCGCTGATGTGCGCGCCACCGTCGTCCGGCTTTCCCCCCTGTTCGAGACCGACACCGTCTTCGTCAGCGCCGGCGGCAGCACCTACTTCGATGACGTGACCGAGGCTCTGACCGGCTGGCCCGACGGTCTGACTGCGCGCACGGTGCTGCGCAGCGGCTGCTACCTCACCCATGACCACGGCCTGTACGCGCAGACGTCTCCGCTGACCCGGGGCGGCGGTGACGCACTTCGGCCGGCGCTGGAGGTGCACGGGCAGGTGGTGTCGCGACCCGAACCCGATCTGGCGATCGTCACGATGGGCCGCCGCGACGTGTCCTTCGACCAGGGACTGCCGATTCCGCTGGGTCTGGGTCGCAGCGTCGTCACCAAGCTCAACGACCAGCACGCCTACGTTCACCTCGACGCTGCGGCGGAGGTCGGCGATTGGGTGCGATTCGGAATCTCGCACCCCTGCACCACTTTCGACAAATGGCGGGCGATTCCGGTGCTGGACGACGGCGACCGCGTGGTCGACGTGGTCTGGACCTATTTCTAGCTTCTAGCGCGGCTGTTTGAGCTTGCCGTTCTTGTTGTCGCGGTTGCGCTCGAACACCAGCCGCAGCCCGTCGAGGGTCAGATGCTGGTCGTAGTGCTCGACGGTGCGCAAATCGTCGAGCACCATCGGCGCACCGTGGCCGGTGGCCACGACGTTCACATCGCTGCCGCCGAAACCGTCGACATCGTCGCGGATCCGGTTCACCAAACCGTCGACCAGACCGGCGAAGCCGAACACGGCACCGGCCTGCATGCACTCGACGGTGTTCTTGCCGACGACCGACCGGGGCCGGGTCAGCTCGACGCGACGCAGCGCGGCCGACCGTGCCGCCGCGGCATCGGAGGACACCTGCACGCCGGGTGCGATCGCACCTCCGAGGAACTCGCCCTTGGCGGAGACGACGTCCACACAGATCGACGATCCGAAGTCGACGACGATCGCTGCGGTAGCGAATTTGTGATACGCGGCAAGGCAATTCACGATGCGGTCGGCCCCGACCTCCTTCGGATTGTCGACGAGCAGCGGTATCCCGGTGCGCACTCCTGGCTCGATGAGCACGTGCGGTACCGACGGCCAGTACTGCTCCAGCATCACCCGCACTTCGTGCAGCACCGACGGCACCGTCGAAAGGCCCGCGGCCCCGGTCAGCCTCTCGGCGTCGTCGCCGATGAGCCCGTCGATAGTCAGTGCGAGCTCGTCGGCCGTCACCTCGGACTCGGTACGAATCCTCCAGTGGTGCACTACTTTTGCGTGGTTGCCCGATCCAGAGATCAGACCGACGACGGTGTGGGTGTTGCGGACGTCTATCGCGAGCAGCACGACGTCAATTCCTCCAGGGCAATTCGTGACTGTCGCCGAGCGGGGCCCGCGGGTGGCCGTCGATGCCCGTGCTGGCTCCGATGTCGATCGCGATGTTGTCGATGAGACGGGTCCGTCCGAGTCTGGCGGCGATCAGCATCCGGGCCGCACCCTCGGCGGGGGCGGGACCGAGCAGCGGGTCGCGCAGCTCGAGGTAATCGAGTTCGAGCGCGGGAACCTCCTCGAGGACGGCCCGGGCCGCGTCCAAGGCGCCCGCAGCCCCGGTCGACGCGGCATACATCCCGGCGAGCAGCGCCGCCGACAACGCCCCCGCCTGCTCGCGCTGGACCGGATCGAGATAGCGGTTGCGCGACGACATCGCCAGTCCGTCTGCTTCGCGCACGATCGGCACACCCTGAATCTGGATGTCGAGGTTCAGGTCGGACACCATCTGACGGATTACGGCCAGCTGCTGGTAGTCCTTTTCTCCGAAGTAGGCGCGGTCAGGGTTGACGATGTTGAAAAGCTTCAGGACGACAGTCAGCATTCCGGCAAAATGCGTTGGCCGCGAAGCGCCTTCGAGCTCAGAGCCGATGGGGCCGGGATGGACGGTGGTGCGCCTGCCATCGGGGTACATGTCGTTCGCGGTCGGGGTGAACGCGATCTCCACCCCTTCGGCGCTCAGCAGTGCGAGATCCTCGTCGAGGGTGCGCGGGTAGGCGTCGAGGTCCTCGCCGGGACCGAACTGCAGCGGGTTGACGAAGATCGAGACCACCACCACCGCGCCCGGCGTCTTCTTCGCTGCTCTGACCAGCGTCAGATGGCCTTCGTGCAGAGCTCCCATGGTCGGCACCAGCACAATGCGTCTGCCCGTCGTGCGCAGGGCGCGGGTGACATCGGAGACGGCACGCGGCCGCTGATAGACATTGATTTGTCCCGCAATGAATTTCGGTGTATCGCGATTGCTCATCACTGTCCTGCTTCCGTCAGCGCGTCGAACACGGCCTCCGGGGCGTGCGCACGTTGGGCCGTCCGCCACGAATTCGCCCGGTATGCCTGTGCCAGATCAGGATTCACTTCGTACATCGCCTGCAGGTGACCGGACACCGCCGCGGCGTCACCGCGTGCGACGGGACCGGTGAGCGCCGGCTGGCCGCGCTGCAGCGCATTCTCCAGCGCGGCCCGCGCCAACGGGCCGATGATCCGCTCGGCGATGCCGCCGGGGGCGTCGCCGACGGTTTCCTGCCCGAGCAGCTCCTGCCCCCACAGCGCCGCGCGCAGCGCGTCGACAGCATCGAGCACCACCGTGACCAAGTGGTTGCTGGAGTGTGCCAGCGCCGCGTGATACAGCGTGCGAGCGTCCTCGCGCACCCGAAACGGTTCGCCCCCGATCTCCAGCACCAGCGACTGCGCGATGGCATAACCGATCTCATCGCCTGCGGTGATGCCGAAGCAGGTGCCCCGCAGGCGGTCGACGTCCTCGTCGGTGCCCGCGAACGTCATCGCCGGATGGATGGCCAGGGTGATGCATCCTTTCTCGGCCAGCGGCGCCAGCACGCCGATGCCGTTGGCCCCCGAGGTGTGCACCACGATCGTGTTCGGCCGCACCGCGCCCGTCGCGGCCAGGCCTCCCACGACAGTGGCGAGTTCGGCGTCGGGGACGGCGAGCAACAACAGTTCAGACCGGCCCGCCACCTGGTCAATCGGCAGGATCGGGGTGTCGGGGAGCCACCGCTGGGCCCGCGCACGTGAAGCGTGCGACACCGCGCTGCAGCCGGCGACGACGTGTTCGGCGCGCTCCAGCGCCACCCCGAGCGCGGTGCCGACGCGGCCCGCGGAGATCACACCGATCGTCAGACGGGCCGGGCGGAGTCCGTCGTGGGGGATGTTCCCTCCCGCGGAGGGCTGCAGCATCGCAGTCGACCTCGCTGTTTCTCTGGCTTCGTTCCGGTCCGCTCCACGGGTACCGGACGGTCGCCAAGAGCCTAGCTCAATCGCCTCGGCGTCTCCGCCGACCGCCGCCCGACGGGGTGGCCTGCAGCCGCGCCAGCAGTTCGGCGACGGATTGGCCGCCGGTGTGGGCGCCTCCCTCGGTTTCGGGCTCCGTGGGTTCCTGCTGAGGTTGCTGCTCTGGTCCGGAGTAATGCTTTCCGCGCGGCGGTTCGGGCTGCGGTTCGGCGGCGGCGGGTGGTGTCGGCGGTGTCGGCGGTGTCGGCGGGCCCTGCTCGGGGGCGCGGCGTCTGCCGACATATTCGCCCAAGGCGCCGTTGCCCGGGGCAACCCAGTTGCTGCCCGGCTCGCCGGCCGGAATCCACTGTCCCTCAGCGGGAGCCGGCTGCCACTGCGATGCCGCGGGTGCCGGTTCCTGGCGACGTGGTTGCGGAGGCGTCGTCGGCGGCGGAGGTGGTGGCAGCCAGGGGAACTGCGGTTCGGCCTGGGGAGCCGACGGCTGGGGCTGCTGTGGCTGAGGCTGTTCTGGCGGCGGCTGTTGTGGCGGCGTGGGGGTCGGTGATGCCTGCGCAGGAGTGGGTGGCCACTGCGGTTGCGCGGTTTCTTCGGACCGACGGCGGCGTCGCCCGGCCTGCTCACCGGCCCGGCGATGCGCACCGCCTGCGTCGGCGGGCTGCGTCGCCCACTCGCTTTCCGGGGGATGCGGCTCTGCCGGGACGTCGATGATTGGACTCTCGTCCGTCTCGGGCGCATGGTCCTCGACGTTGTTGTCGCGGTCCTCGGTGTCGAGGCGGCTGCTGCTGACCCGGCCGGCCGTGCGCTCGGTCTCGATCGCCGGCCGGTGCGACAGGTCCGCGTCGAACAGGTACTCCAGATTCGCGCGCAGGGCGGCGAGTTCGGCCCGCAGCGCGGCCACCTCGTCTGCGGACTGCGCGCGAATCTCCGAGGCCAACTCCCGGCGCAGGTGCGACTCGACCGACAGCTCGTATTCGCGGCGTGCCGAGATCTCTCGTTCCAGCTGCAGGTCGTATACCAGCTTCAGGTCGCGCACCTTCGCCTGATCGCTGTCACTCTGTCTGCGGTAGATGACCGAGACGAACGCCGCGATGACGGCCGCCCACAACGCGACGATCACGGCAAGTTTGAGCAACTCGACTCGGTTGGTGAATACCAGGGCCGAACTGGCAACGATGGCGAGCACCAGCAACGCTGTCATGAGTATCCAACCCGGCCTTCGGCCACCGCGCCTGAGGCGGCCGCCGCGGGTCGGATCGATCATGGGGCGACTGTACCCGCCACAGGTCATCTAGCGTGTCGACCTCTGCGGCGATTCGGCCTCATCGCGCCGATTTCGCCTCAGCCCGGGGCCGGGTCGGCGTTCTGCGACGGATCGTCGGGCGAGGTGCAGCAATGCTGCAACCACATCGCCGCGACGACCAGCGCCAGAGCGCACAGCGCGGCAACCACCGCACCGGAGGTGTCCTCAGCTGCGACTCGCAGCGTGCTGCGGCGCGGCAGCAGGTAGGCGAGCACAGCCAGCCACCAGCCCAGCACGACGCTGCCCATCCATGCCGACGCCTTCGCGATCACCACCGTCCGCGCCACCGCCAGTGGGTGCAATCGCCCGGCCCTCACTCCGATCTGACCGTCGCGAATCTTGGTCCGCACGTAAAAAGCCCAACCGGCTATCGCGACCGCGACACCCAGCAGCGAGATCCCGGTCCACACCGTGATCGGCGGGAATACGCGGTAGACGACGTACATCAAAAGATAACCGGCGACTGCTGCGGCAGCGACGGCCGCGGCCAGGTCGCGCTTGCGGGTGAGACCCATCAGCCGCGACCCGTGAGGCGCAGCTGCAGGCCGGTCCGGCGCACCCCGGCCCTCTCCCCCGCATCGACGGCGTCCAGACATGCGGCCACCGGACGGGCGCGTCCTTCGACCGTCACCGTCGCATCGGGATCGACGGCCAGCCACGGAATCAACACGAACGCGCGCACGTGCGCGTACGGGTGGGGCAGCGTGAGGTCCGGGTCGCCGAGCAGCACCTCCCCGTCGGTGCCGATGCACGAAACGAGGTCCACGTCCAGGGTGCGCGGGCCCCAGTGCCGCTCCCTGACCCGCCCCGCCGCATCCTCGAACTCATGGGCGCGGCGCAGCCATCCGTAGCCGTCGAGCACCGGATCGTCGGCGATCACAACGGCATTCAGAAACGGGTCCTGCTCGACGACGCCCCAGGCGTCGGTCTCGTAGACCGGCGACACCGCGACGGCCCCGGCGCCGAGTCCGTCGAGCACCGACTGCAGATGTGCCATCCGGTCGCCCATGTTGGAACCGATGGACAACACAACTTTCGTCATCTGGCGTTCTCCGACCGCGTCACACGGCACCCCGGCCGCCACGCCGCGACCGCCGCGCCACCACGGCAACGTCGTTGAACTGCAGAGGGATCGGGGCCGACGGCTTGTGCACGACGACCTCGACGGCATGAGCCCGCTCGTCGCGCATCACGTCGTCGGCGATCTCGCCGGCCACGGCCTCGATCAGCTGACGCGGCGGCCCGGCCACGATCTCGGCGGCCCGCTGCGCCAGCACGCCGTAATCCAGGGTGTCGGCGAGATCGTCACTGGCGGCCGCCACGGCCAGATCGATCCACACCGTGATGTCCACTATGAAATCCTGGCCGTCCCGGCGCTCATGGTCGAAGACGCCGTGATTGCCACGAACCGTCAACCCTCGCAACTCAATTCGATCAGCCATCGGATCCTGCCTGCCATGCCGCCACCACTGCCAGCGCGTCGACCGACGCGCGCACATCGTGCACCCGGACACCCCAGGCGTGATTCCAGGCCGCCAGCGCCGAGACCACCGCGGTGGCCGTCTCCCGGCCGGACGGCGGGCGGGGTTCACCGTCGGGCCCGGCGAGCAGCGCACCGAGGAATCGTTTACGGGACGCGCCGACGAGCACAGGGATGCCCGTGGCGACGAACTCGGGGAGAGCGTGCAGCAGCGCCCAATTGTGTTGCGCCGTCTTGGCGAATCCGAGACCGGGATCGATGATCAGCTTCGCCGGCTCGACGCCCGCGGCGACCGCCGCGTCCACCCCGGCCATGAGCTCGTCGCGAACTTCGCCCACCACATCGGCGTACGGCGGCACCTCGTGGGGATGGACGCTGCCGACCGAACGCCAGTGCATCAGGATCCACGGCGCGCCGGAGTCGGCCACCACCCGCACCATGTCCGGGTCCGCCCTGCCTCCGGACACGTCGTTGACGATGTGCGCGCCGTTCTCCAGCGCCGCGCGTGCCACAGCCGCGTGCATCGTGTCGATGCTGATCGTAATCCCCTGCTGGGCCAACTCCTTGACCACCGGAAGGATGCGGGATATCTCGACGCCGGGATCGATGCGGGTCGCACCGGGACGCGTCGACTCGCCGCCGACGTCGACGATCGCCGCGCCTTGGGCCACCAGCTCGACACCGTGCGCAATGGCCCGGTCGCGGTCCAGGAAGAGGCCGCCGTCGGAGAACGAGTCATCGGTGACGTTGACGACGCCCATGACCTGCACGGCACTGGTCCCGTCGGTTCGCTCGCCCCGAAAAGTCACTTCCGAAGGATCAGGTCCAAGGCTTCGGCGCGAGATGCCTTGTCGGTCTTGAATTGTCCGCGCACGGCCGACGTCGTGGTACGCGCACCGGGCTTGCGGATACCGCGCATGGCCATACACAGGTGCTCGGCCTCGATCACGACGATGGCGCCGCGGGGGTCGAGCTTGCGCATCAGCGCGTCAGCGATCTGACTGGTCAACCGCTCCTGAACCTGCGGCCGCTTTGCGTAGAGGTCGACCACGCGGGCGAGCTTCGACAGTCCGGTCACCCGGCCGTCCGCGCCGGGGATGTAGCCGACATGGGCGACACCGTGGAACGACACGAGGTGATGCTCGCACGTCGAGTACATCGGAATGTCCCTGACCAACACCATCTCGTCGTGCTGCTCATCGAACGTGGTGTTGAGCACGTCGTCGGGATCGGTGTACAGCCCGGCGAACATCTCCCGGTAGGCGCGCGCCACCCGGGCCGGAGTGTCGACCAGACCGTGCCGGTCCGGGTCCTCCCCGACCGCGATGAGCAGCTCGCGCACCGCGGCCTCAGCACGGGCCTGATCGAAATCCGGGGTGGTGAGCGTGGCCGAGTTGTTGTGCGACCGCGTCATCGAAATCTCCGTTCAGGTGTGTCGGCCGGTCGTCAATCCTGGCCGGAGGGGCTGGTGCGCCCGTTCTCCCTGCCGCCCTCGTGACCGGGGTCCTCTTTCTGGCCGGGTGCGGGTGCACCGCCGTGCGGAGCATGTTGCCCCGGCTGCGGGTAGGGCTGATACGGGGGGTAGCCCTGATAGGGCGTGCCATGTGGACCGTGCCCCTGCCAACCGCCCTGCGGCGGTGGCGGCGGATACCAATAGCCTTGCGGTTGTTGTTGATTGGGGCCACCCTGGTGCGGACCGCCGGGAGGAGGTGGCCAGCCGGGCGCATGCCAGCCCGCGGGGGCGCCGTAGTCGGGCTGGGTCGGCCCGGAGTTCGGCGCTCCGTTGGAGCCGGGGGCGGCGTGAGAACCGTTGCCGCCGTTCTTGTGCGCCCGCTCGGCCGCCGCTTTGGACGCCTGCGCGATGGCCGTCTTGAATGCAGGCTCCGGGACCGGCTTCGGCCACGGCTCGCCGCGTTCGATGGCCAGCTCGCCCGGCGTCTTGATCGGCGGCTTGTCCGACGGCACACGTCCGCCGAAGTCGTCGAACATCGTCAGGCGCGGGCGCTTTTTGACCTCGCCGAAGATCGCCTCGAGCTCGACGCGGTGCAGCGTCTCCTTCTCCAGCAGCTCGCCGGCCAAAGTGTCCAGGACATCGCGGTACTCGGTGAGGATCTCCCACGCCTCGGTGTGGGCAGCCTCGATGAGCTTGCGGACCTCGTCGTCGATGATCTGGGCGACCTCGTGGCTGTAGTCGGCCTGAGTGCCCATCGTGCGGCCGAGGAACGGGTCGCCGTGCTCGGTGCCGTAGCGGACGGCACCGAGCTTGGAGCTCATGCCGTACTCGGTGACCATCGCGCGGGCGATCTTGGTGGCCTGCTCGATGTCGGAGACCGCGCCCGTCGTCGGCTCGCGGAAGACGAGCTCCTCGGCGGCACGTCCGCCCATCGCGAACACCAGGCGCGCGATCATCTCCGAGCGGGTCATCAGGCCCTTGTCGTCCTCGGGCACCGCGACGGCGTGCCCGCCGGTGCGGCCGCGCGCGAGGATCGTCACCTTGTAGATCGGTTCGATGTCAGGCATCGCCCACGCGGCGAGGGTGTGTCCACCCTCGTGGTAGGCGGTGATCTTCTTCTCCTGCTCGCTGATGATGCGGCCCTTGCGGCGCGGCCCGCCGACCACGCGGTCGACCGCCTCCTCCAGCGCGGGCCCCGTGATGATCGTGCCGTTCTCACGAGCGGTGAGCAGTGCCGCCTCGTTGATGACGTTGGCCAGGTCGGCGCCGGACATGCCGACGGTGCGCTTGGCCAGACCGTCGAGGTCGGCGTCGTCGGCGATCGGCTTACCGGCCGAATGGACTTTCAGCACGGCGCGGCGGCCGGCCAGGTCGGGGCTCGACACCGGAATCTGGCGATCGAAGCGGCCGGGCCGCAGCAGGGCGGGGTCGAGGATGTCGGGCCGGTTGGTGGCCGCGATCAGGATGACGCCCTGGCGGTCGCCGAATCCGTCCATCTCCACGAGCAGCTGGTTGAGCGTCTGCTCACGTTCGTCGTGGCCGCCGCCGAGGCCGGCGCCACGCTGACGCCCGACCGCGTCGATCTCGTCGACGAAGATGATGCAGGGGCTGTTCTGCTTGGCCTGCTCGAACAGGTCTCGCACGCGGGATGCGCCGACGCCGACGAACATCTCGACGAAGTCCGAACCCGAGATCGTGAAGAACGGAACCCCCGCCTCACCGGCCACTGCGCGGGCCAGCAGCGTCTTACCGGTGCCGGGAGGACCGTAGAGCAGCACGCCCTTCGGGATCTTGGCGCCCAGCGCCTGATAGCGGCTCGGGTTCTGCAGGAAGTCCTTGATCTCGTAGAGCTCCTCGACCGCCTCGTCGACACCGGCGACGTCGGCGAACGTGGTCTTCGGCATGTCCTTGGAGAGCTGTTTGGCGCGCGACTTGCCGAAACCGAACCCCATCCGCCCGCCGGACTGCATGCGGGAGAACATCACGAAAAGGCCGACCAGCAGGAGCAGCGGCAACATGTAGATCAGCAGCGTGCCGAGGATGCTGCTCTGGTTGACCACGGTGTTGGTCTTGGCGTTCTTGGCCTGCAGCGCCTCGAACAGCGTCACCCCGTATCCCGTCGGGTACTTGGTGATGATCTTGTTGCTGTTCTCGGTGTCGCCGTTGCCGTTCTTCAGCTCGAGACGCAGTTGCTGCTCACGGTCGTCGATCTGCGCGCTGTTGACGTTGTCGCTGTTGATCTGCGCCATCGCGACCGAAGTATCGACGGGCTTGTACCCGCGGGTGTCGTCGCTGAAATAGAAGAAAGACCAACCCAGCAGCAGCACGACGGCGATCACCGTGAGTGTGCGGATCACATTCTTACGATTCATATGAGTGTGTGGCCGGCGGTCGTCTCGCCGGCCCAATCCTTCCAATACGCGCAGCTGGAATAGTCAAGGCTACCGCTAGACCAACGTCTGGCAGTTCCCGGCGGTTGGGCTGCTCGGGCCCAGTGTGCATCCAGGGCGCGAATTCGGCTCTATTGGCGATCTGTACGCACACTGGAGGACATGACGACCCGGATGGTTCAGCGCAGAGTCGAGACCAACGGCGTGACCCTGCGGGTGACCGAGGCCGGGGAGCCGGGGGCGCCCGTCGTGGTGCTCTGCCACGGCTTTCCCGAGCTCGCGTTCACGTGGCGACACCAGGTGCGGGCGCTGGCCGATGCGGGCTACCACGTGCTGGCTCCGGACCAGCGCGGCTACGGCGGCTCCGACAAACCCGCCGCCGTCAAGGCCTACAACGTCGCCGAGCTGACGGCCGACGTGGTCGGGCTGCTCGACGACGTCGGTGCCGAAACGGCGGCGCTGATCGGTCACGATTTCGGGGCCGTGGTGGCATGGGGTGCGCCGCTGCTCGAACCCGAGCGCTTCACGGCGATCGCAGGGCTGAGTCTCCCACCGGTGCCGAGACCGAGGGTGCCCACGACGCAGGCGTTCCGCCGCGTCTTCGCAGACCGGTTCATGTACATCCTCTATTTCCAGGAACAGGGTCCCGCCGATGCCGAGCTCGACCGCGACCCCGCGACGACATTCCGACGGCTGTTCGCGCTGACGACCGCGGGCCAGGAGATGGTGGGCGAGGCCGGGCCCGAGGGCTTCCTGGATCGCATCCCGGAACCGGGCGCAATCCCCGACTGGATCAGCCAGGAAGACTTCGACGTCTACGTCGACGAGTTCACCCGCGGCGGCTTCACCGCACCGCTGAACTGGTACCGCTGCTTCGACCTGAACTGGGAACTGACCGCGGACACACCCGCTCCCACGATCACCGTGCCGTCGCTGTTCATCGGCGGCAGCGAGGACGCGACGCTTGCCTACACTCCGCGGGACCGCGCCCACGAGGTCGTCTCGGGCGACTATCGCGAGGTGATGATCGACGGTGCGGGCCACTGGCTGACCGAGGAAAGCCCGGACGAGGTGTCGCGCGTGCTGCTGGACTTCCTCACACCTCTGCGGTGACACCCCTCGCGCTAGGGTGCCAGGCATGCCCCTCGCAGCGCGCGCGAAGACAGTCAGGAATGCCCTCACCGCCTTCGCCGCGGCAGGGCTGGCCGCGGCCGCGCTGACCGCATGCGACGCGCAAAGCGGGTCGACCCAGCAGCCGAGTTCGGACAGCCGCCAGGTCACGGTGGTCGGATCCGGCGAAGTGCAGGGCACACCGGACACGCTCACGATCAACGCGTCGATGGAGTTCCTCGAGGCCGACGCCACGGCGGCGATGAATCAGACCAACCAGCGCCAGCAGGCGGTGATCGACGGGCTCGTCGGCCTCGGCATCGACCGCAAGGACATCGCCACCACAGCCGCCGATCTCGCCCCGCAGTACGGCTCGGACAACATTGCTATCGCGGCCTACCGGGCGACCAATTCCGTCAACGTCACGATCCGCGATCTGAACAAGGCATCGGATGCGATCGGCCTGATCGTCAGCACCGGCGGCAACGCCACGCGCATCAACTCCATCGCCTACTCCATCGAGGACGACTCACAACTGGTGCGCGACGCCAGGGCCCGGGCGTTCGAGGATGCCAAAGACCGTGCGGCGCAGTACGCGGAGCTTTCCCAGCTGAGCCTCGGCAAGGTCATCTCGATCTCCGAATCAGGCGGCGCGCCGCCACCCGTGCCACTGCCGATGCAGTCGCCACGCATGGAGGCCGCGGTGCCCATGGAGCCGGGCCAGCAGACCGTCGGCTTCTCGGTGACGGTGGTCTGGGAACTGACCTAGGCCGCAGGACCGACCGCTGGGCCCACCAGAACGGGGATTCCGTTGAGCACCGCGGTGCCCGACAGCGGGTCCAGCACCGAACCGTCGTTGAGCTGGTTGGCGTTCACCCCCGGCCGGCTGGCGGCCAGCGACTGCCCGGTGCCTGCACGGCTGTGTCCCCAGCCGTGCGGCAGCGACAACACACCGCGGCGGATGTCCTCGGTGAGCTCGACAGGCACCACCAACTCGCCGCCGGCACCCTTGACGATCGCGGTGTCGGTGACCCCGAGCTCGGCGGCATCGGCCGGGTGGATCCGCAGCGTGCACCGGTTACTCCCGCCCGCCAGTGCAGGCAGATTGTGCATCCAGCTGTTGTTCGACCGCAGGTGCCTTCGGCCGATCAACACATACCCGTCACGAGGCTGATCGAGCTTCGAACGAAGCCGCGCGGTATCCGAAACACATTGCGACGGTGCGAGTTCCACCTTTCCTGACGGGGTTCGCAGCACGTCGGGCAGCCTTGGCTGTAGCGGGCCGAGGTCGATGCCGTGGGGCGCGGCTTTGAGCCGCGCCAGCGTCAGTCCGTCGGGCCTGACACCGAACGCGTCACCGTATGCCCCGAGGCGCAGCATCATGTCGAGGCGCCGCTCGTAACCGGGACCGGCGGGCAGCATCGCCGTCAGCTCGTCGACGCCGCGGCCCGCCACCGGGGAAGCCTCGTCGGCCGTCTCCTTGGCCAGGGTGGTCGCGATGACCTGTTCGTCGACGAGCGCCGGGTCGGCGTCGTAGCCGATTCCATACAGCACCAACGCAATTCGAGACAATATCTCGGCCTCGTCGGGCCTGCCGTCCAAAGGCAAGGCGGGCGGCGAATAGCGCGCGTTGTTGCGCACCGCGAGACCGTTGAGCGCGAAGTCGAAGTGCGGGCTGCGCGACGGCGGTGGCGGCGGCAGGATGACGTCGGCGTGTCGGGTCGTCTCGTTGAGGTACGGGTCGACGCTCACCATGAACTCGACGCGCTCGAGCGCGCGGTCCAGCCGGTCGCCGTCCGGGGCGGACAGCACCGGGTTGCCCGCGATGGTGATCATCGCCTTGATCTGTCCTTCGCCGGGCGTCTCGATTTCCTCGGGCAGCGCGGCAACGGGCAACTCGGACAACACTTCCGGATGCCCGGAGACGCGACTGCGCCAGCGCCCGGTGCGGAATCCGCGGCCCGGACGGTGCCCGCGGGGGCCCGCAGCGACCGGCGACAGCGGGAACATCGCTCCGCCCGGCCGGTCCAGGTTGCCGGTCAGGACGTTGACGACATCGACCAGCCAACTGCCGAGGGTGCCGAACTCGACCGTGCAGGTCCCCATCCGTCCGTATACCGCCGCGCTGGGGGCGGCAGCCAGTTCGCGTGCCAGCGTAGTGATCTCGTCGGCGTCGACGCCGCAGTACCCGGCGACCGCCTCAGGTGCGAAATCCGTTGCGAGAGCGCGAACCTCGTCGACGCCGGTGACGTAGTCGGCGACCGAACCCAAGTTCACCAGGTTCTCGGCGAACAGCACGTGCACGACCGCCAGAAGCAGCGCCGCGTCCGTGCCCGGCCGTGGTGCAAGGTGACGATCGGCCAGCTCGGCGGTGCGGGTGCGAGCCGGATCGATGACCACAAGCCGTCCGCCACGCTTGCGCAGCCTGCGCAGCTTGCCCGGGAAATCCGCGGCGGTGGCCAGGCTTCCGTTGGACACCAGCGGGTTTGCCCCGATGATGACGAGGTAGTCGGTGCGGTCCAGATCGGGCACCAGGAAGGCGGCCGGGCTGCCGAACATCAGCCCCAGCGACACATGCTTGGGCATCTGGTCCAGCGTGCTCGCCGAGAACACCTGGCGCGTGCCGAGGCCTCGGATTATCAGCGGCGGATACAGCGCTCCCGCGACGGTGTGGGCGTTCGGGTTGCCGAGGTACACCCCGACCGAGGCGCCGCCGTGATCGCGAACAGCGGCGCCCAGGCCGTCGGCCATGGCGGCGAACGCCTCGTCCCACGTCGCCTCGGTCAGCACTCCATCGCGACGTATCAATGGCGACCGCAGCCTGTCGGGGTCGTTGTCGAGCTCGCCGAAACTCGCCCCCTTGGGGCAGATGAACCCGGCGGAGAAGACGTCGTCACGGTCACCGCGCGCACCGGTCACGCGCCCGTCCTCGATGGTCAGCGTGAGGCCGCAGGTGGCCTCGCAGAAAGGGCAGATGCGTAAAGCCGTTTCGCTCACGCCCTCGATCATGCGCTGCCGGCTACTCCAGGTAAACCTTCGGGTCGAGCGTGCCGATGAAGGGCAGGTCCCGATACCGCTCCGCGTAGTCGAGTCCGTAGCCGACGACGAACTCGTTCGGGATGTCGAACCCGACGTATTCGATGTCGACGTCCGCCCGCACCGCTTCGAGCTTGCGCAGCAGCGTGCACACCTTCAACGAGCGTGGGCGCCGCGTCGCGAGGTTGCGCAGCAGCCAGGACAGGGTCAGACCGGAGTCGACGATGTCCTCGACGATCAGCACGTCGCGGTCGTTGATGTCGCGGTCGAGGTCCTTCAGGATGCGCACCACGCCGGACGACGACGTCGACGAGCCGTAGGAGCTGACCGCCATGAACTCCAGTTGCGTGGGCAGCGGGATCGCCCTGGCGAGGTCGGTGACGAACATGACCGCACCCTTGAGCACCGTGACCAGCAGCAGGTCCTGCCCTGATCCACCGTCCCGGTAGTCGGCGGCGATGAGCTCTGCGAGTTCGGCCGTCTTGGCGTGGATCTGCTCTTCGGACAGCAACACCGACTTGATGTCCCCGGGATATAAGTCCGCAGTCGGCGCAGGCACGTGCACAGCCTAACGGCAGAAGTGACCGCCGACGTCAGACGGGTTGGCGGTACAGCGTCAACACGCCGTTGCTGCGTCCGGCGAACAACCGCTCGCGCGGCCACCCACCGGGAACCGCCACGCCTCCCTGGCCGCGCCAACGGGTCACGAGCTCGTCGACGGCGCGGATGTGTTTGTCCGTCAGCCCGCAGGCCCCACCGGCGAGCAACCAGCCTCGGATGACCCGGCGCCTGATCGCGTCGGGCAACGAAGCGAGTGCATCGGTGCTCGGATCGCCGTCGAGGCCGGCCAGGATCTCAGCGGCGATGCCGTCGAGCGCTTCGGTGTCCTCCCGCAGCGCGGTCGCGGTGCGGGCCAGGGCCTCGGCCACCCCTCCGCCGAGAACGCCCTCAAGAAGCGGCAGCACCTCACTGCGCAACCTGGCCCTGGTGAAACGCGCATCGGCGTTGTGCGGGTCGTGCCAGGGCGTGAGTCCCAACTCGGCGCACGCACGATGCGTGACGGCGCGCCGAACGCCCAGCAGCGGCCTGCACCACGGCGGGTCGTAGGGCCGCATGCCCGCGATCGACCGGGCACCCGACCCGCGGCCCAAACCGAGCAGCACCGTCTCGGCCTGATCGTCGAGGGTGTGGCCCAGCAAGACCGGGGCTCCCCTTCTGGCGCTGTCGAGGGCGCGGTAGCGGGCACTGCGGGCCGCCGCCTCCGGACCTCCCTCGGTGCCGACGTCGACGCAGAGGGTCTCGGCCGCAACGCATCCCACGGCCAGCGCCTGCTCCTTCGCGGTGGACGCCACCTCGTGCGATCCCGGCTGGAGCCCGTGGTCGACGATCAGTGCCGTCGTGGGTAGCAGTGCCGCCGCTGCGGCGGCGAGCGCCAGCGAGTCGGGGCCACCGGAGAGCGCCACGCACCACCGGTGCTCACCGGCGGTGTAGTCACTGGCGAAGGCGGTCAGAGCCGAACGCAGCTCGGCTACAGCACCCGGTCGATCCATCGCTGCGGCTCGTCGATTTCCGTTGGCAGGGGCAGGGTTCCGGCGTCGGTCCAGATCGCGTTGAACCGTTGCATGCCGACCCTGGCCACCACGTCGTCGACGAACGCCTTGCCCTTGGTGTACTGGTTCATCTTCGCTTCCACCCCGAGCAGCGCGCGCAACAACCGCTGCAGCGGAGGCTGTTTACGTTGCCTGCGCTGATCGAAGCGCTGCCTGATCGTCGCCACCGACGGCACCACCGCGGGGCCGACAGCGTCCATCACGTGCTCGGCGTGGCCCTCCAGCAGGGTGCCGAGCACGAGCAGCTGGTCTAGCGCTTTGCGTTGCGGCTCCGACTGCACCGCACGCAACAGCCCGATCACTCCGGTCGAACCAAGCTCGGGCTCACCGTTTTTCACGACGATCTGACGGTCGCGCATGTAGTCGGCCAGCCGGCCCACCATCTTGGTGACGTCGTCGCCGGCATCGTCGGTCAGGACCGCGAGCGCACTCGACATGTGCTCGGCAAGCCACGGATTGGCGCGGAACTGCACACGGTGGGTGACCTCGTGCAGGCACACCCACATCCGGAAATCCTTGGGGACGACCCGCAATTGGCGCTCCACCGCGATCACGTTGGGGTACACCAGGAGCAGCTCGCCACCGCTGGCTGAGAACGGGTCGTACTGACCCAGAATTCCCGACGACACGAACGCCAGCACCGCACCCGTCTGGACACCTGCGACCCGGCCCGTGAGCATCCGGGGCTTGGCGCCCTCACCCGTCACATCCCCGTGACCGCCGCCGGTCATTGCCCGCATCGACTGCGCGGCGGCGTGAATCCACTGGGGCCGGTTGACGATTCGCGCCTCCGGGACCTCGCCACCCTCAATCAGCCCGGTGACCTCGCGCACCGGCAATTCGGAGGCACGCGCGGATTCGGCGAGCTGCTCGATGACCTGGGTGCGCGTGTAGTCGGTGGTCTGCGGCTCGGGACGGGCCAGCTTCCCACCCAACCCGGCGGCCAGATTCCAGTCGACCGCATTGCCGACGTTGAAGCGGGCCTTATTTGTTCGAGGAGCTGGGCTGGTTGGAGTCATCGGCATCCGCATGATCGAAGGGTGGCGGCGAACGCGTCGAGCGAGGTCCGCCCGGTCGGCCCCGCATCGTTGGACAGCAGGGCAAAGGTCAGCACGCGGCCGCTCTCGTCGGTGACGATGCCCGCGAGGGTGTTGGTTCCGGTTAGCGAACCCGTCTTCGCGCGCAGATAACCCAGCGCGGCCCGACCGGCGTCGGTGTCGTGATAGCGGTTGGACATCGTGCCGCTGCCGCCGGCGATCGCGAGCAGATCGACCATCGGCCGCAGCGCCGGTGTCGAGTCCCCCGCCGCGGCCTGGATGACCCCGTCCAGGGTCGCCGCAGTCAGGCGGTCGTCGACCGACAGGCCGCTGGAATCAAGCAGCCGAGCCCCTGCGGTGTCGATGCCCGCCTCGTCAAGGCTGTCGAGCACGGCTTGCGCAGCACCGGCGAAGCTCTGCGGCTGACCGCGGGCCTCGGCGACCTCGCGGCCGATCGATTCGGCCATCACGTTGTCGCTGCTGTGCATCATCTGGCGCAGCCGCTCCATCAGCGGTGGCGACTGCACCGACGCGATCTCGTCACCGTCGGTGCTCCTGGTCACGACGCTCACCTTGGCGGGGTCGACCCGCAGCGCCGTGGCCAACGCGCGGCCCGCGTCCAGCGCAGGAGTCCGGGAGCGACGCGACTCCACGCTGACGGGCTGGGTGCGCCCGCCGTCGAGCATGATCGCCTCCATCGGCGCGATGTCGCCGCCGTCGATGTCGAGGGGGTCCCAGCCGGGCGCCATCGTCGGCCCGCTGTAGGCACTCACGTCGACCTGAACCGACCTGACGTCGACCCCGCTGCGGCGGATCTGATCGGCCAGGTCCGAGATGCGCGCCGCATCCCGGTACCAGGTGTCCTCGTCGCGCGGCGCCGCCGACAGCGTCTGATCCCCACCGCCCACCAGCACGACGACACCCGGCGACGTCGCCACCACCCGCGTCGTCAACCGGGCATCCCGGTCCAGCGTCAGTAGTGCTGCCGCCGCGGTCAGCACCTTGTTCGTCGACGCGGGCTGCATCGGCACCGTCGCGCCCTGCGCCCACAACTCCTCACCGGTGACCGCGTCGGTGATACGCCCGGTGAACTTGCCCAGGTTGGGGTCGGCGGCCGCCATGCGCAGCGCCGCGGCGAGGCCACCTGGCGTGGGCATGTCGGCGGAGTCGGAGACGGGTACGACGCCGGGATCAGCTGTGGCGGGTGCCGGGGCGGGTTCGACGGCGACCTGCTCGCTCGGTTGGCGCGCCGCCACGAGTGCGGCCGCGGCGACCACGACAACGACCAGGAGCAGCACCGACACCCCGACGATCCAGTACGTGGATCGGCGCCACCGTGTGGGCCGCATAGCTCTCCTGATCCTGCCCGGCTCGCCGGGACCACCCCAGCCGCCTCTTTAGTGCAGGGTATCCCTCGTTTAGTGTTGACCCGCCTCGTCAGCAGACCAGCACACACCTAGGAGTCACGGCCGTGCAGTTCGATGTCCTCATCGAGATCCCGAAGGGTTCGCGCAACAAGTACGAAGTGGACCACGAGACCGGAAAGGTCAAGCTGGACCGCTACCTGTTCACGGCGTTCGGCTATCCCACGGACTACGGCTACATCGAAGACACCCTCGGCGAGGACGGCGATCCGCTGGACGCGCTCGTGCTGCTGCCCGAGCCCGTGTTCCCGGGCTGCATCCTCGAGGCCCGTCCGGTCGGGATGTTCCGGATGACCGACGAGAAGGGCGGCGACGACAAGGTGCTGTGCGTCCTCGCCGATCCGCGCTGGGACCACATCCAGGACATCGGCGATGTGTCGGACTTCGAACTCGACGCGATCAAGCACTTCTTCGTGCACTACAAGGACCTCGAGCCCGGCAAGTTCGTCAAGGCCGCCGACTGGGTGGGCCGCGAGGAGGCCGAGGCCGAGATCAACCGGTCCATCGAGCGGTTCAAGACCGAGGGGCACTAGCCCCTTCGCGCGAATAATTTGCGTGGTCGTAACACGGCGTAACGTCCGTGCCGCTTGACGATCCGATCATGACGGTGTGTTGCTGCATCAGGGAATCGGACTGGACGCGTTCAACGCGCTGCCGATGCGCCGCGCCGTGCACGCCGTCTACGAATGCTGCTACAGCGTGCCGCTCGCCGCAGACCTGGCCCGCGCCCGCCCCTTCGACTGCCACGACCGGCTGTTCCGGTTCGCCGACACCCTGCTCTTCGGGCTCGCCGAGGAGTCCATCGACTCGATCCTGCAGGCCTACCCCGATGTCGGCCGGCGGCCCGGTAGCGAGAAGTCGCAGGCCGAACAGTGCGCAATCATCGACGAGCGACCCGAGGTCATGGCGGAGCTGGCCACGGCGTCAAAGAACTACCTCGACCATTTCGGGTTCGGCTTCGTGATGTTCATCGACGGCTACGGCGCCGACGACGTGCTGGCCACCATGCGCGACCGCTTGCACAACGACGTCGAGACCGAACGCAAGATCGTGCGCAACGAGTTGGCGCGGATCAACAGGACGCGTCTAGAGCGCATGCTCGGCCCCGAGGGCGGCTACGACAACTGGTGAGCCGGGCGTCAGGACGCGCGCGGCTGCTCCCGCACATCGAGCCTGCCGAGGACGTCGCGTCCCACCGAGCCCACGTCCTGGCGCGGTGACGCGGGGATCAGCGTCACACCGTCGGCGACCTGCGCCGACACGATGTCGGCGATGAGACCGGCCAGGCCGTCGACCGTCCCCGCGTAATGCACAGTCGCCGCATCCACGTCTTCCAGGGGGCCGAGAACCTGCTGTGCCGCTCGGAAGTCACCGGCGACGGCGACCGTGACGTCGAGAATCACGGCCACATCGTCGGCGCCGGCACGGATCCGGGACCGCACCCGCCTCGCCTGCTGCAGGTCCGGCGCGGCGACGCGGACGATCTGCTGGTCACCGCCGGTGAGCTCACTCACCCCGTCGGGGTCTCGCTCATCTGCCACGAAAAGTCGCACCCGGCCACGCTAGCCAGGCGGCCGGGTGCGACGCACTCGTTGCAATCAGCAGGAGCGCAAAGAGCGATCAGCGAGTGTGGTCGGTCTGCGGATCCGCGGGAGCTTCTTCGTCGGGTGACGTGCTGTTGTTGCGGACGTCGTGCACGCGCGTCTTGTAGAGGCTCGCAACCGTCGTGATCAGCAGCGTGACGATGATCACGCCGAGGGACGCCAGTGTCGGAATCTCGGGGACCGGCACGTGCTCACCACCGTTGATGAACGGCAGCTCGTTCTCGTGCAGCGCGTGCAACAGCAGCTTCACGCCGATGAACCCGAGGATGAAAGCGAGGCCCTGCGACAGGTACACCAGCCGCTTGAGCAGGTCGCCGAGCAGGAAGTACAGCTGGCGCAGACCCATCAGCGCGAACACGTTCGCCGTGAACACCAGGTACGGCTCCTGGGTCAGGCCGTAGATCGCGGGGATCGAGTCCAGCGCGAACAGCAGGTCGGTGGTGCCCAGCGCGACGATCACGAGGAACATCGGCGTCATCAGCCGCTGGCCGTTCTCTTTCACCCACAGTTTCAGGCCGTCCCATTGATCGGTGAACCTGAACCGCTTCTGCGCGAACTTGACCACGGCGTTGTCGCCGTCGTCGTCATGGTCGGTGTCTCTGACCAGCTTGATCGCGGTGTACACCAGGAATGCGCCGAAAAGATAGAACACCCAGGAGAACTGGTTGATCGCGACCGCGCCCAGCGCGATGAAGATGCCGCGGAAGATCAGCGCCAGGATGATGCCGACGAGCAGCGCCTGCTGCTGGTAGATCCGCGGCACCTTGAAGCTGGCCATGATGATCAAGAAGATGAACAGGTTGTCCACCGACAGGCTGTACTCGGTGAGCCAACCTGCGAAGAACTCCACCCCGTACTGGTGGCCGTGGAACACCCAGGTCCAGATGCCGAACGCGATCGCGAGCCCGACATAGATCGTCAGGGCTGTTCCGGTTTCGCGCCGGGATGGCTCATGGGGCCTGCGCCCGATGACGAGGACATCAAAAAGCAGGATGCCGATCGTCACGGCGAGGGTGATGCCCCACTCAAGACCACTTACGTTCATCAAACCTCCGGTCGTTTCACACGCCGGAGGTCTCTTCCACCACCACCACCCGGCGGTAGGCCCGCAGCACCGGTCATCCGATGACGGACGACGTGATGACGACACTGCGGCGAAGGAATACTCCCCTCCAAGCGGCTCATTGTGCCAGCAGGCTGCCCGACACGCGAAACGAGCAGCCCGACGGCAGCAGGTGACCCCGGACGCTTAGTAGTTTGTACCCGTGACAGCGCCGGATCCAACCCCCGAGATCCCCAGTCAATATCTGCTGTCCGCGTACGCGTCGGCGCCCCGCACGTTGATCGACATCCTCAACGAGACGGCCCGCCGTTACCCCGACGCGCCCGCGATCGACGACGGCACCGTGCAGCTCACCTATGCCGAGCTCATGTCCGATGTCGAGGAGAGCGTGGCGTGGCTCGGCGCCCGCGGGATCGGCCGCGGCGACCGCATCGGAATCCGGATGCCGTCGGGCAGCTACGCGCTCTACGTCGCGATCCTGGCCACCCTGGCTGCGGGCGCGGCGTATGTCCCCGTCGACGCCGACGATCCCCAGGAGCGGGCCGATCTGGTTTTCACCGAGGCATCCGTTGTGGCGATCATCACCGAGAAGGGTCTGGTGCGCGGGCCCGGGTCGTCCCGCGGCTGGCGCGCTGCGTCACCGCTGAGCCGAGACGACGCGTGGATCATCTTCACCTCCGGGTCGACGGGAACCCCGAAGGGAGTCGCCGTCACCCATCGCAACGCGGCCGCGTTCGTCGACGCTGAGGCGAAGATGTTCCTGCAGAACAACCCGCTGGGCCCGGGCGACCGGGTGCTGGCCGGGCTGTCGGTGGCGTTCGACGCGTCGTGTGAGGAGATGTGGCTGGCGTGGCGTCACGGTGCGTGCCTCGTCCCGGCGCCGCGGTCGCTGGTGCGCAGCGGTATGGACCTCGGCCCGTGGCTGGTGTCGCGCGACATCACGGTGGTCTCGACGGTGCCGACGCTGGCGTCGCTGTGGCCCGCCGAGGCCCTGGAAGCGGTGCGGCTGCTGATCTTCGGCGGCGAGGCCTGCCCTCCCGAGCTTGCCGAGCGGCTCGCGGCGGGCCCCGACTCCACAGGCCGCGAGGTCTGGAACACCTATGGCCCCACCGAGGCGACGGTCGTCGCGTGCGCGGCGCGGCTCGATGGCAAAAGCGCGGTCAGCATCGGCCTGCCGCTGCCCGGTTGGGATCTCGCTGTCGTGGACAAGCAGGGCGAGCCGGTCGCCGTCGGCGAGGTCGGTGAGCTCGTCATCGGCGGGGTAGGCCTGGCGCGCTACCTCGACCCGGAAAAGGATGCGGAAAAGTACGCCCCTCTCCCGTATCCGAGCCCACTGGCGCTGTGGAGCCGCGCCTACCGCAGCGGCGATCTGGTGCGGCTGGAGATGGACGGCCTCTACTTCGTGGGGCGCGCCGACGACCAGGTGAAGGTCGGTGGCCGCCGTATCGAGCTCGGCGAGGTCGACACCGCGCTGGTGAACCTGCCCGGCGTCAGCGGCGGAGCGGCCGCGGTGCGCAAAACGGCAAGCGGCACACCACTTCTGGTGGGCTACATCGCCGTGACCCCGGGACTTGAAGGCAGCTTCGACGTGCATGACGCGCGCACTCAACTGTCGGAGTCGCTGCCCGCAGCACTTGTCCCGCGCCTGGTCGTCGTCGACGAACTGCCCACGCGCACATCGGGCAAGGTGGACCGTGACGCGCTGCCGTGGCCGGTGGGCGGCGCCGAGAACGACGACGATGGCGCCGACCTGGGGCAGGGCACGCTCGGCTGGCTGGCCGGGCTGTGGCGTGAGGTTCTCGCGGCGCCGGTCGACGGACCCGAGGCCGATTTCCACGCCCTCGGTGGCGGATCGCTGTCGGCAGCGCAGCTCATCGCAGCCCTGCGGCAGCGCTATCCACAGGTGACCGTCGCCGACCTGTACGACCACCCGCGCCTGGGCTCGCTCGCCGGCTATCTCGACGAACTCGACCCGCCGCCCGCGGTGGAGACGCGCGTCGTCAAGCCGGTGTCGCGGCTGACGCAGGCGGTGCAGGTGGCGCTGACAGTGCCGCTGGCCATGCTGACCGGAATGCAGTGGGTGGTGTGGCTGGCGATCGCCAACAATGTCGCCGCCGAACTCTCGCTGGTCGACTGGGCGCGCCCGATCGGCTGGTGGTGGGTGCTCGCCGGTTTCCTGGTGTTCGTGACCCCGCCGGGACGGATGGGCATCGCGGTGTTCGGCGCCCGCATCCTTGTCGGCAACCTGCAGCCCGGGACGTACCGGCGCGGCGGCTCGGTGCACCTGCGAGTGTGGCTGGCCGAACGTCTCGCCGAGGCCAGCGGCGCCGAGAACATGGCCGGCGCCCCGTGGCTCGTCTACTACGCGCGCCTGCTCGGCAACAAGGTGGGCAGCGGTGTCGACCTGCACTCGGCACCTCCGGTGACCGGCATGCTGACGCTGGGCCACCGCTGCTCCATCGAACCCGAGGTCGACCTGACCGGGCACTGGATCGACGGCGACCTGTTCCATGTCGGCCCGATCACCGTCGGCAACGACGCCACCGTCGGCGCACGCACCACACTGCTGCCCGGGGCGGTGGTCGGCAAGAACGCCGACGTGGCCCCTGGGTCCGGCGTGGTCGGAAAAGTGAAGAACGGGCAGTACTGGAAGGGCTCACCCGCAATCAAGTCCGGCAAGGCCAAACACCCGTGGCCCGATCACCGCCCGCCCCGCGCCCCGGTGTGGGTCGCGATGTACGGCATCACCTCGATGCTGCTCGGCGCTCTTCCGCTGGCCGCACTCGCTGCGGGCCTGGCGGTCGTCGGGTGGGGTGTGCGCGGCACCACGACCGTTGTCGAAGCGATCGTGCCCGCGCTGGTGTGGGTCGTGCCCGCCACGATGGCCGCGGTCGCGGTGTACGCGGTGCTGACTTTTCTCGGCGTGCGGGTGCTGTCGCTGGGCCTGCGGGAGGGCTACCACCCGGTGCGCAGCCGCTCGGGCTGGCAGCTGTGGGCCACCGAGCGCCTGATGGACGGTGCGCGCAACTATCTGTTCCCCATCTATGCCGGCCTGCTCACGCCGTGGTGGCTGCGCCTGCTCGGCGCGAAAGTCGGTAAGGGCACCGAGATCTCGACGGCGTTGCTGATCCCGAAATTCACCGTCGTCGACGACGGCGCGTTCCTGGCCGACGACACCATGGTGGCGTCATACGAGCTGGGCGGCGGCTGGATCCACGTCGCGCGGGCGACGGTCGGCAAGCGCGCGTTCCTCGGCAACTCCGGTATCACCCAGCCCGGACGCCGGGTGCCCGACGACGGCCTCGTCGCCGTCCTGTCGGCCACGCCGCACAAGGCGAAGGCCGGCTCGTCGTGGCTGGGCAGCCCACCGGTCCGGTTGCGCCGCAAGCCGACCGCCGCCGACGCGTTACGCACGTTCCACCCGTCCCCGCGTCTGAAAGCGCTGCGTGCCACCGTCGAGACGTTCCGCTTCGTGCCTGTCGTCGTGACGTTCGCGATCGGGGTGGCGGTGCTGTTCGCCATCCAGTCGCTGGCCGTGACACACGGCTGGATCTGGGCGACCCTGGCGACCGGATTGATCCTGCTGGCCGCGGGCGCGGTGGCCGGTGGTATCGCCGTCATCGCCAAATGGCTTCTCGTGGGCCGCATCACCGCGATCGAACATCCGCTGTGGTCGTCGTTCGTGTGGCGCAACGAGGTGTCGGACACTTTCGTCGAGACTGTCGCCGCGCCGTGGTTCGCCCGCGCCGCATCGGGTACGCCGGTGATGAACCTGTGGCTGAGGGCCTTGGGCGCGAAGATCGGACGCGGTGTGTGGTGTGAGACCTACTGGCTTCCCGAAGCCGACCTGGTGACGCTCGAGAGGGGCGCCACCGTCAATCGCGGCTGCGTGGTGCAGACGCACCTGTTCCACGACCGGATCATGCGGATGGACACCGTGGTCCTGGAGGAAGGCGCGACACTGGGCCCGCACTGCGTGGCGCTGCCCGCGGCTCGGATCGGCGCAGCCGCCACCGTCGGGCCCGCATCGCTGGTGATGCGCGGCGACGAGGTACCGCCCTCGACACGGTGGCAGGGCAACCCGATCGCGCCGTGGACTCCGCCTCGCAAGAAGCGGGGCAGCGCAAGTGATCCCAAGCCCAAGAAGCCCGCGGCCGCGTGACGGTACGCAAGCGGGCCGCTAAGAAGAGCACACCACCCGTCATCGACCCGTATCTGCCCAACGCGGGGAACTTCGGCTACCGGGTTTCGCGCTACGAGCTCGAGCTCGAGTACAAGGTGGCGATCAACCGCCTCGCCGGGTCCGCGACGATCACGGCGGTGACGTTGGCCGAACTCACCACGTTCAGCCTGGACCTGTCCCGCGCCTTGTCGGTGACCAAGGTAACCGTCAACGGCACACGGCCCGCCCAGTTCCGCGCGGCGATGGGGAAACTCCACATCACCCTGACCGAACGGCTTCCCGCGGGTGCCGCGATGACGATCGCGATCCGCTACGGCGGAAACCCGCGCCCGATCCGATCCCTGTGGGGTGAGGTCGGTTTCGAGGAACTCACCGAGGGGGCGCTCGTCGCGGGCCAGCCCAACGGTGCGTCCTCGTGGTTCCCGTGCGACGACCACCCCAGCGCGAAGGCCAGCTTCCGTGTCCAGATCGCCACGGAGAGCCCGTATTTCGCCCTGGCCAACGGCAAGCTGCTGGCCAAGCGGCCTCGTGCAGGCATGACGACCTGGGTCTACGAACAGGCGGAGCCCACCTCGACGTATCTGATGACCCTGCAGGTCGGGGTGTACGACAGGCACCGGATGGCCAAGAACGGCGTCGAGATCTTCGCGGTGCTGCCTGCCCGGCTGCGCACCGCTTTCGACCACGACTTCGGGCGCCAGCCGCAGATGATGAAGCTCTTCATGGAGTTGTTCGGGCCGTATCCGCTGGCCACCGGGTACACCGTGGTCGTCACAGACGATGATCTAGAGATTCCTCTTGAGGCACAGGGTATTTCGATATTCGGCGCCAACCATTGCGACGGCAAGCGCGGCTCGGAGCGTCTCATCGCCCACGAGCTGGCCCACCAGTGGTTCGGCAACTCCGTCACCGTGCAGCGCTGGCGTCACATCTGGTTGCACGAAGGCTTCGCCTGCTACGCCGAGTGGCTGTGGTCTGAGCACTGCGGTGAACGCACCGCCGACGAATGGGCGCGCCACTACCACCACCGGCTCAAGAATTCGGCGCAGAACCTCGTTCTCGCCGACCCGGGTCCGCGCGACATGTTCGACGACCGCGTCTACAAGCGCGGGGCCCTCACCCTCCACACGCTGCGCAGGCGCATCGGCGACACGAACTTCTTTGCCCTACTGCAGGATTGGACTGCCCGCTACCATCACAGCAGTGTCGTCACCGACGACTTCATCGGTCTGGCCAAGCAGTACTCCGACGATTCGCTGCGCTCCCTGTGGGCGGCATGGCTGTACTCGACACGGGTCCCGCCACTGGACAGCGGGTCGTGACCGACGCGACTGCGGGGCCCTCGGGCGCGGTGAGCCGGGGCAGCGTGGTCCGGGTCGGAGCGGCGACGGCGATCTCGGCGCTGTGTGGATATGCCGTGCTCTACCTGGCGGCCCGCGACCTCGAGCCGGCAGGATTCTCGGTGTTCGGTGTGTTCTGGGGCGCGTTCGGGCTGGCCAGCGGCGCCGCCTTCGGGCTGCTGCAGGAGACCACGCGCGAAGTGCGTTCCCCGTCGACCGATCCCGCCGGCAGACGCACCCACCCCTTGCGTGTCGCCGCGGCGGTCGGACTTGCGGCCGCCGCCGTCATCGCGGTGACGTCCCCGTTGTGGTCGCCGCACGTGTTCACCGAGGCCCGCGCGCTCAGCGTGGTGCTGCTGTGCGCCGGACTGGCCGGTTTCTGCCTGCACACCACGCTGTTGGGCGCGCTGGCCGGGATGAACCGATGGGGCGAATACGGCGCGCTGATGGTCACCGACGCCTTGCTCCGGGTCGCCGTCGCCATGGCGAGCTTCGTTGTCGGCTGGGGGCTCGGCGGCTATCTGTGGGCGACCGTGGCCGGCGCCTTCGGCTGGGTGCTGATGGTCGTCATCTCCCCCGCGACCCGCGCCGCGGCCGTGGTGCGGACGTCCAGCGGGACGGTGACATTCCTGCGCGGCACAGGACATTCGATTGCCGCCGCGGGCGCCAGCGCGATCCTGGTGATGGGCTTCCCCGTCCTGCTCAAGGCCACCTCCGATGACCTCGGCGCCGCGGGCGGCGTGGTGATCCTCGCGGTGACGTTGACACGGGCACCGCTGCTGGTCCCGCTGACCGCTATGCAGGGCAACCTGATCGCACATTTCGTCGACCAGCGCGACCACCGCCTCAAGGCTCTCATCGCACCGTCGGCCCTCGTCGTGGCGGTCGGCGCGGCGGGTGTTGTGCTCGCGGCGGCGTTCGGACCGTGGCTGCTGCGCGAGGCGTTTGGGGCACAGTATGTCGCCGACGGCGCGCTGCTGGGCTGGCTGACGGCCGCCGCGGTGGTCATCGCGCTGCTGACGCTGACCGGCGCGGCCACCGTCGCCGCGGCACTGCACCGGGCCTACGCCTCGGGATGGGTCATCGCTACCGTGGCCTCGACGCTGCTGTTGCTGCTGCCGCTGGACCTGGAGATGCGCACGGTCGTGGCGCTGCTCTGCGGACCGCTGGCAGGCATCGTCGTGCACCTGGCCGCGCTTGCCGGGCACCGCCGCAACACGGCACCCACCTATGCTGCCATCGATGACTGAGGAGACGACATGAGCTGGCTGGTGACCGGCGGAGCCGGCTACATCGGTTCACACGTGGTCCGCGCGATGCTCGACGCCGACCTGGACGTGGTGGTGATCGACGACCTGTCCACCGGCTTCGAGAGCTTCGTCCCGGACGCCGCGACGTTCGTCAAGGGCACCCTGCTCGATGCGGCTCTGGTCGAGGACACCCTCCAGGGTGTGAGCGGTGTCATTCACATCGCCGGCTACAAGTACGCCGGTGAATCCGTGAAGCGGCCGTTGCACACCTACGAGCAGAACGTGTCGGCGACCGTCATCCTGCTGCAGGCGATGGAAAAGCGGGGCGTCGACAAGATCGTCTTCTCGTCGAGCGCTGCGACATTCGGCACGCCCGACGTCGCGATCGTCGACGAGTCGACGCCGACGATGCCGGAGTCGCCGTACGGCGAGACGAAGCTGATCGGCGAATGGCTGCTCCGCGATGCCGGCCGGGCGACGGGGCTGCGGCACACGAGCCTGCGGTACTTCAACGTGGTCGGCTCCGGATCCGACGACCTGTTCGATGCCAGCCCGCACAACCTGTTCCCGAGGGTTTTCGACATGCTGTTCCGCGGGGAGACGCCGCGCATCAACGGGGACGACTACCCGACGCCGGACGGCACCTGCGTGCGCGACTACATCCACGTGACCGACCTCGCGCTGGCCCATGTCGCTGCAGCGCGCCGGCTCGCCGAAGGGTTGGACGTCGAACCGGTCTACAACCTCGGCAGCGGCGAGGGCACGTCGGTGCGCGAGATCATGGCCGCGATGCGAAAGGCCACCGGCATCGACTTCGAGCCGGAGGTCGTCGCGCGGCGGCCCGGCGATCTGGCCCGCATCGTCGCGGCCGGCGATCTCGCGGCGCGCGACCTGGACTGGAGCAACCGGCATACCCTCGACGAGATGGTGACTTCCGCGTGGCGAGCACGCCAGCATGCCGGGGACGCATATCCCCGCTAGTCCCATGAGATCTGCCGTCGCCCGTATCGCCGTGGCGCTCATAGCGCTGCACCTGGTGATCCGGGCGGTGCTGGCGTTCGGTGGCTACTTCTACTGGGACGACCTCATACTCGTCGGCCGGGCGGGTACCCAAAGCCTGCTGTCGCCGCAGTATCTGTTCGACGATCACGACGGGCACGTGATGCCCGGTGCGTTCCTGGTCGCCGGCGCCATCACCAGGCTCGCGCCGCTGGACTGGATCGGGCCGGCCCTGAGCCTCGTAGTGTTGGCGCTGCTGGCATCGCTGGCACTGCTTCGCGCGCTGTACGTGCTCCTGGGTTGGCGGCCGGTCCTGCTGATTCCGCTGACGTTCGCCCTGTTCACCCCGCTGGCCGTGCCCGGCTATGCGTGGTGGGCGGCGGGGCTGAACTCGCTGCCGATGTTGGCGGCGATGGCGTGGGTCTGTGCTGACGCAGTCCTGTTGGTGCGCACCGGCAATCAGCGCTATGCGCTCTCGGGTGCTCTGGTGTACCTCGGTGGGCTGCTGTTCTTCGAGAAGTCGGCGATCATCCCGTTCGTCGCGTTCGCCGTCGTCGCGCTGCACGGGTATGTCACCGAGGACGCCGCCCTGCGTGAGGTGTGGCGGCGCGGCGCACGACTGTGGGTGTCGGCACTGGTGCTGACGGCGTCCTGGGTCGGCGTGTACCTGTTGGTCGTCGATCAGCAGCGCTGGAGCTTCGACCTCGGAATGACGTGGGAACTGTTGCGCCGCTCCTTCACCCACGGAATTGTGCCCGGCCTCGTGGGAGGTCCGTGGGACTGGCAGCGCTGGGCGCCGGCGTCGCCGTGGGCGACGCCGCCGGTGGCTGTCATGGTGGTCGGCTGGCTGGGGTTGGCGCTTGTGGTGGCGGTGACGTTGGCGCGCAAGCGCCGACTCGGCCCGGTGTGGTTGGCTGCGCTCGGGTATGCGGTCGCGTGCCAGGTACCCATCTATTTGATGCGTTCCTCGCAGTACACCGCGTTGGAACTGGCGCAGACGCTGCGGTATCTGCCCGACCTGGTCGTGGTGCTGGCGTTGTTGGCAGCGGTCGGGCTGTGTGCACCCAACCGGGATTCGGCATGGCTGGACGCCTCAGCGCGGCGGACGGCCGTATCAGTGCTGCTGGCAACAGCTTTCGTGGCGAGCAGCCTCTACTCCACCGCGACGTTCTTGACGAGCTGGCGGGACAACCCTGCCAAGCCGTACCTGCAGAACGCGCGGGCGGGCCTGGCGCAGGCACACGCCACCTCTCAGGACCCGATGCTGGACCAGGAGGTGGACCCTCTGGTCTTGCAGCGGGTGGCTTGGCCGGAGAACCTCGCCTCCCACATGTTCGCTCTTCTCCGCGACCGTCCCGAATTCGCCCCGGCGACAACAGATCTTCGCATGTTGGACGTCGCAGGAAATCTGGTGGACGCACAGGTGACGTGGGTGCGCAGCATCCGTCAGGGCCCCGACGCGCAGTGCGGCTATCTCGTGCAACCCGACTTTCCGGTACAGATGCCGCTCGACGGGCCGCTGCTACCCGCCGACTGGACCGTCGAGCTCAACTACCTGGGCAACAGCGACGGGTCGATGACGCTGTCGCTGTCAGAGGGCGAGCAGGTCAAGGTCCCGGTGCGCCCCGGCCTCAACCGCGTGTACGTCCGGCTGCCAGGAGCCGGCGACGCGATCACCGTGGACGCCGTCACCGCCGCGCTGTCGGTGTGCGTCGCCGCCGGACCCGTCGGATTCGTCGCGCCCGTCAGCTGATCCGGGCGACGCCAGGGGCCTCTATCTCGATTGTGTAACGGAAGTCGGCGGCAACGCGACGTAGAGATAATGAAGGCGAAGCTCGTCGGTGCGGTCGCGATCAGCGCGGCCGTCATCACGACCCTCGGCACGACCGCCGACTTCTCCGCGCAGGCCGACGTGGCGACCGGGCTGTATGCCGGCGTCAACCAGCTTCGTCAATCCTGCGGGGCGGTTCGTCAGGATCCGCGATTGACCGCGGCGGCGCAGCGGCATGCCAACGACATGCTGACGAACAGCAACTTCAGTCACGTCGGTTCGGACGGCTCGTCACCGAGTGCACGGATGGCGGCTGCGGGCTTCAGCCAGGCCTCCTCCACAGGGGAGATCGTCTTCTGGGCCACCGGCTCCGCTGCCACCGCGGATGCCGCGCTGGCCTTCTGGATGGGCAGTCCGGGACACCGGGCGATCATCCTGAACTGTGCATTCGCCGCAGCCGGTTTCGCGACGGCGTCCAACGGCACCATGATGACTGCCGTCGGCGATTTCGCGTCGCCATAGCACCGGCGACGGTCACCGTCCCTGTTCTTGCGAAACGCGCACGCGCGAGTCTCGAAATCATCTCATTCTCAACCGATTCCGATACAGACCGGTATCAAACCGGATCGCACGTATCTGTTCGGAAACGACACATTCCGCGCCACCACGAATGCCGATAAATTTACGCAGTCGTTCTGATGACGGCCTTGGAATGTGTGATTGTCAGTGAAGGAGTGGTAGTTGATGGCGGTCTTTGATCGACTCAGCATCAGAGTGGCCGCCGTCGGCGCCGGCCTGTGCAGCGTCGCGTTGGCGTTCAGCCCCGGCGTCGCGCAAGCCGGCGGAGGCGAATGCTTCTACAGCTCTGCCGGTACGGATCCGGCAGCAGCGGCGGCGTGCGCGCCGATGTCGGAGATGGCCGGCGTTCCGATGGCCCTGCCCGGGCCGGTGCCACCACCCCTGGCACCGCCGCCGGTCGTGCCGCCCGTCGTGCCACCGTTGGCGCCGCCACCGGTCGTGCCGCCCGTCGTGCCACCGTTGGCGCCGCCGCCCGTGGTTCCGCCGGTGGTTCCACCGCTGGCGCCGCCACCGGTCATTCCGCCGGTGCCTGTGGCGGGAGCCGCAGCGGGCGGACTCCCGCTGACCACGATGGGCGGCCTTGCGGGCAAGGGCGACCTGACCGGCCCCGCGCCCAGTGGCGCCCCGGTCCCCGGTCAGCCGACCGCTCCGGGCCCCGCTCGGTAGCCGAGATCGTCTTTGACGGCCCGTCCCCCTGGGGCGGGCCGTCATTGGCGTCTCGGGCACCTGATGTTCGTTAGTGCCCGAACGCCAGAAACGCCCGTCTCAATGACGGGCGTTTCTCATCGATCGTGGCCGAATCCTACCGGGGTACCGCCTGCGGCACCTCAACGCTGTTCTCGCGCACGATAATCGGATCACCGACGTTGACGGTGTTGAAATACCATTCGGCATCTTCGGTGCTGAGCCCGACGCATCCGTGACTGCCGTTCTCATAGCCCATCTGGTTGACAGCCCACGGAGCCGAATGCACGAAGAGGCCGCGCTGGGTGAACCGGACGGCGTACTCCACATCCAGTAGATAGCCGTCGGGAGCATCGACAGGTATGCCCACGCTGCTGGAATCCATTGTCACGTCACGCTCTTTGGCCAAAACGGAGTAGACCCCGACCGGGGTGGGGTACTCCGGTCGGCCCATGGACGCCGGGAACACCCCATGTTGTCCCCAGAAGGGCCGATGGTGCGGCGCCGGCAGCTCAGAAGGGGGCTTCCCGTCGATCGTCACGGTGAACGTGTGGTCGGAGAGGTTGGCGACGCCGACAACGGCGGGACCGACGTCGAATTTCCTGGTGGGCAGGTCACCCAGGGTGAGCTTGACGGTGCTGTGCGCGGGCCAGAACGAGTTCGGAACCCAGTGCGCCACATTGCCTTCGACCCATTCGAAGGTGCCGGTCATCGGCGGCTCAGACTTGACGCGCATGGCCTGCTCGGCGGCGCGCCGATCGACCACCACGTTGTCGAAGGTGATGACCAGAGGATGCGCCACTCCGACGACCGCGCCCTCCGCAGGGAGCATCGACGCAATGTCGAGTTGCGGTGTCCAACTTGCCACTTCGCGAATTTCGGCCGGAGCGACAACCACGGTCGAAGCCACGATGCCCACCACGAAGGCACTCCGCACAGCCACGCGCATGGCACTCCGTATCGTTCGAGGTTGCAGCGCCATCGGAAACTGATGGTCGAAAACCAACGATAGTGCGCGAAAGTTGTTTCCAATCCTTCGATTCGATCAAAGGTTCATCACGCTTCGGCATCGCCGCACCGACCCTGTTCGGGCTGAATCCGAAAGCGGGAAGACCTTATTGACGTACATACCGCGCTGAGCGCAGTGGATTCCTCCGCCGTCCGGCCACCGATCGGGAGCCCGAAGGCGTCGCGAACGTGCGGTGAGGGCGGGAAACCGCCGATTTGCCCGCCGTCGGCGCACGCTCGGCGGACGAGCTGGATTGTTTCGGAGCCGCCTGGGGGAATCGAACCCCCGACCTATTCATTACGAGTGAATCGCTCTACCGACTGAGCTAAGGCGGCGTGCTGGCCGATGGGCGCTTGCGCGAAGTGCCAAGCACCCGTGACCAGCGTGGTGAGTCTACGGTAGGTCCCCGCACCACCCAAAACGATCCCCCGGTCAGCTTCGCAGCGCCTGCCCAACCGTCCCGACCATCGCGTCGACCGCGAACTTCGGCTTGACGTTGACCGCCAGCGCTTCGCGACACTCCAGCACCGCTTCGATACAGCGCAAAAGCGCCTCGGGCGAGGCATGGGCCGCCATCGCGGCCACCTTCTCCGCCATGTCGGGGTGGTTGGGCGACACGTTTCCGGCACCTGAGGACACCAGCAGCGCGTCCCGGAAATACGTCGCCAGGTCGATCAGCGCACGATCCAGCGCATCCCTCGACGCTCTGGTCTGCCGTGACTTCTGTCTCTTCTCCAGGTCCTTGAGAGCTCCCGCAGCGCCGCGCATCGTGCCGGCGGTGCCCTTGCCCGTCCCGCCCGCGCCCAGAGCCGTCCGCAACTCCTCGGCCTCGGTCTCGTTGCGGTCTCCGGTGAGGGCTCTCGCCTCGGCCTCCGCGGTGGCCACCAGCTCCTCGGCAGCGGCGTACGCCCGCGACGGGGTCGCGGCGTCGCGCGCCAGACCCAATGCCCGAAGCCGCCGCTCACGAGCCTGCTCGTCGGTCGCCAGCCTGCGCGCGCGCCCGACATGGCCGCCACTGACCGAGGCAGCCCACACCGCGTCCTTCTCGGGCAGCCCATCGGAGTCGATCAGGACCCGCGCGATGGCGTCCACGGGCGGGGTGACCAGGGCGACGTGGCGGCAGCGCGACCGCAGCGTGATCGCGATGTCCTCGGGGTCGACCGACGGCGCGCACAACAGGAACACCGTCGACGGCGGCGGCTCCTCGACCACTTTGAGCAGCGCGTTGGCCGCGCCCTCGGTCAGTCGGTCGGCGTCCTCGATCACGACGATCTGCCAGCGGCCGGTGCCCGGCCTGCGCGACGCTATCTGCACGATGGTGCGCATCGCATCGACGCCGATGGACAGGCCCTCGGGGATGATGCGCCGGACGTCGGCATGCGTGCCCGCCATCGCCGTTGTGCAGGCCCGACACTCCCCGCAGCCCGGTGTTCCCTCGGAGGTGCACTGCAGCGCCGCGGCGAAGCACAGGGCCGCCACGGAACGCCCTGAACCCGGCGGACCGGTGATGAGCCACGCATGCGTCATGGTCCCGGTCCCAGTGCCAGGGTCGCTGTGAGCGGAATCACCCCGCGCCGCGCGTGCCGCGGCCACCAACTCCGTCTCGACTGCGTCCTGACCCACCAGACGCGAGAAAACACCGGCCATCGCCGATAACAGTAATGCTGCGAACCGACACGTCCGTCCCAGACGCCACTTCCGGGCCAGCTCGGCCCGATACGGTAAACCAATGGCCGCCGAAGCGATCGAGATCGGACGAATCAGCGCATTCGTCCGATGGGTCGCGCGCACCCCGTGGCCGGTGTTCACCCTCGGCATGCTTCAGGCCGACATCATCGGTGCCCTGCTGGTGCTCGGTTTCCTGCGTTTCGGGCTACCCCCCGAGGACCGCATCCAGCTCCAGGATCTGCCCGCATTCAACCTGGCGATCTTCCTCGGTTACCTCTTCGTCTCGTTCACCGTCGCGTCCTATTTCACGCTGCGCATGCTCATCCCGGTGATGCGCTGGCAGCGGCGCGACATGCTGCTCGGTGACCGCGACCCCGCCGACACCGAGGTCGCGCGCATCCGTGCGCTGAAGATGCCCTTCTACCGCTCGCTGATCAGCGCGACGAACTGGCTGCTGGGCTCGGTGGTGTTCATCGTCGCCAGCTGGCCGGTGGCCAGCAAGTCCGCGCCCGTCGTCGCGGTCGCCACCGGCCTGGGCGCCACCGCGACCGCGATCATCGGATATCTGCAGTCCGAGCGGGTCCTGCGACCGGTGGCGGTTGCGGCGCTGCGCGGCGGTGTGCCGGAGAACTTCCGGGCACCCGGTGTCATCCTGCGCCAGGTGCTGACCTGGGTGCTCTCGACCGGCGTCCCGCTGGTGGCGATCCTGCTGGCCTTGGTGGCCAGCAAGTTCGACGTCCTGACCGCGCCCGCGGACCGGGTGATCACCACGATCCTGCTGCTGGCGATCGTCGCGCTGGTGATCGGGCTGTCCAGCACGGTGCTGGTGGCCATGTCGATCGCCGACCCGCTGCGCCAGCTGCGCTGGGCCCTCGGCGAGGTGCAGCGCGGCAACTACAACGCGCACATGCAGATCTACGACGCCAGCGAACTCGGGCTGCTGCAGGCCGGGTTCAACGACATGGTGCGCGACCTCGCCGAACGACAACGTCTGCGGGACCTGTTCGGCCGGTACGTGGGCGAAGACGTCGCCCGCCGAGCGCTGGAGCGCGGCACCGAGCTCGGCGGCCAAGAACGCGACGTGGCGGTGCTGTTCGTCGACCTGGTCGGTTCCACGCATCTGGCCGCGACGATTCCGGCCGCCGAGGTCGTCAACCTGCTCAACGAGTTCTTCCGCGTCGTCGTCGACACCGTCAACCGGCACGGCGGGTTCGTCAACAAATTCCAGGGTGACGCAGCACTGGCCATCTTCGGCGCCCCGATCGAACACCCCGATGCGTCCGGGGCCGCGCTGGCCGCCTCACGGGAGTTGCACGACGAGTTGATCGAGGTGCTGGGCGAAACCGAGTTCGGCATCGGGGTGTCGGCGGGCCGAGCGATCGCCGGCCACATCGGTGCACAGGCCCGCTTCGAGTACACCGTGATCGGCGACCCGGTCAACGAAGCCGCCCGGCTCACCGAGCTGGCCAAGTTGGAGCCCGGCCACGTGCTGGCGTCCTCGATCGCGGTGTCACAGGCACTGGACGCCGAGGCACTGTGCTGGGACGTCGGCGAGATCGTCGAATTGCGTGGCCGGACGGCGCCGACCCAACTGGCGCGACCGGTCAACCTGTTCACGCCGGGCAGTGTCGACAGCCAGGTCGCCGACGACGTGTCCAGCAGGAGCAGTTAAGCCTTCTTGGCGGCTTTCTTCGCCACCTTCTTGGCGGGCGTCTTCTTGGCGGCTTTCTTGGTCGCCTTCTTCTTCACCGGTCCGCGCGCACGGCGATCGGCCAACAACTCCGATGCGCGCGCATCGGTGATCGACAGCACGTCGTCGCCCTTGCGCAGGCTGGCGTTGGTCTCGCCGTCGGTGACATAGGGCCCGAACCGGCCGTCCTTGATCACCATCGGCTTCTCCGAGACGGGGTCGACGCCGAGCTCGCGCAACGGTGGTGTCGCCGCACCCTGCCTGCCGCGCCGTTTCGGCTCCGCGTAGATCTTCAGAGCCTCGTCGAGGGTGATGTCGAACATCTGCTCCTCGGTGGCCAGCGACCGAGAATCGGTGCCGCGCTTGAGGTATGGGCCGTAGCGGCCGTTCTGCGCGGTGATCTCCTCACCGTTGGCCGGGTCGACGCCGACGACCCGGGGCAGCGACAGCAACCGCAGCGCGTCCTCGAGCGTCACCGTCTCCAAGTCCATCGACCTCAGCAGCGAACCGGTCCGCGGCTTGGGACCGGTCGGCTTCTTGCCCTTCTTGGCGCCGCTACCCGCAGTGCCATCGTCGGGGTTCCCCGACGCAGGTTCGGGCAGCACCTCGGTGACGTAGGGGCCGTACCGTCCGTCCTTGGCGACGATCTCATGCCCGGTCTCCGGGTCGACCCCGAGCGAGCGGCCCTCCTGCGGTGTGGCGAACAGCTTTTCGGCCAGCTCGAGGGTCAGCTCGTCGGGCGTCAGCTCGTCTTTGAGGTTGGCGCGCTGCGGTTTGAGCTCACCGGGATTGTCCGGGTCGGCGACCATGCGCTCGAGGTAGGCGCCGTTGCGCCCCACGCGGACGTTGATCGCGCGACCTTCGGCGTCGTCGAAGAGCTTGATGGAGTTGACTTCTCGCGCGTCGATCTCTTCGAGGTTGCCGCCGACGAGCTTCTTCAGCCCGCCCGCGCGGGCGATCGATCCGTCGACGCCGTGCTCGCCGCCGAAGTAGAAGTTGTTGAGCCAGTTGGTCCTTCGCTCATGCCCGGAGGCGATCTCGTCGAGCTCGTCTTCCATCGCGGCGGTGAAGTCGTAGTCGACCAGACGGCTGAAATGCTGCTCCAGCAAACCGATCACGGCGAATGCCACCCACGACGGGACCAGCGCGCTGCCCTTCTTGTGGACGTAACCGCGGTCCTGGATGGTCTTGATGATCGAGCTGTACGTCGACGGCCTGCCGATGCCCAGGTCCTCGAGCGCCTTGATAAGCGAGGCCTCGGTGTAGCGCGCGGGCGGCGACGTGGTGTGACCGTCGGCGGTCAGATCCTTGGCGTCGACGCGCTGGCCCTGCGTCAAGTTCGGCAGTCGGCTCTCGGCGTCGTCCGATTCGCCACCGGCCAGATCGTCGATGCTCTCGACATATGCCTTCAGGAAGCCGGGGAAGGTGATGGTGCGACCGCTGGCGTTGAACACGACCTGCTCGCCGGACACTGCGTTGCCGCCGATGCGCAAGCTCAGCGTGGTGCCGCGCGCGTCGGCCATCTGCGAAGCGACGGTGCGCTGCCAGATCAGCTCGTAGAGCCGGAATTCGTCGGTGTCGAGCTGGCTGTGCAGCTGCCCCGGCGTCTGGAACACGTCACCGGCGGGACGAATGGCCTCGTGGGCCTCCTGCGCGTTCTTCACCTTGCGGGTGTACTGGCGCGCCGTCGGGTGCACGTATTCCTCGCCGTAGAGCTGGCGGGCCTGGTTGCGTGCGGCGTCAATCGCCGACTGCGACAGCGTGGTCGAGTCGGTACGCATGTAGGTGATGTAGCCGTTCTCGTACAGCCGCTGCGCGATGCTCATCGTGCGCTCGGAGGAGAATCGCAGCTTGCGGCCCGCCTCCTGCTGCAGCGTCGAGGTCATGAACGGCGCATACGGCTTGCGGGTGTACGGCTTCTGCTCGACAGACGTGACGGCCAACTGGGCGCCGCGCAGGCCACCGGCCAGCGCGTTGGCGGCGGTCTCGTCGAGCACCAGCACTTCGTCGGGCTTCTTCACCGCACCGAGGGAGTCGAAGTCACGGCCGGTGGCCACGCGACGTCCGTCGACTGTATTGAGCTTGGCGACGAAGGTCGGGGGGCTGGCCTGCGCGTCCGACACGCTGGCATCCAGCTCGGCGGTGACGTCCCAGTACCCGGCGCTGCGGAACGCCATTCGCTCGCGTTCGCGCTGAACGATGATGCGGGTGGCCACCGACTGGACGCGGCCGGCCGACAGCTTGGGCGCGACCTTCTTCCACAGCACGGGGCTGACCTCGTAGCCGTACAGCCGGTCGAGGATGCGGCGGGTCTCCTGGGCATCGACCAGGTCGTTGTCGAGGTCGCGGGGGTCCGCGGCGGCGGCCCGGATCGCGGGCTCGGTGATCTCGTGGAACACCATCCGCTTGACCGGGATGCGGGGCTTGAGCGTCTCGAGGAGGTGCCAGGCAATGGCCTCGCCCTCGCGGTCACCGTCGGTGGCGAGGTAGAGCTCGTCGACGTTCTTGAGCTTGTCTTTCAGGTCCGCGACGGTGCTCTTCTTGTCGGGACTGATGATGTAGAGCGGTTCGAAGTCGGCGTCGACGTTGACCCCCAGGCGGGCCCACGGTTCCGATTTGTACTTGGCCGGCACGTCAGCAGCGGCCCGCGGCAGGTCGCGGATGTGCCCCCGAGACGATTCGACGATGTAATTGGACCCGAGGTAACCAGCGATTTTGCGCGCCTTGGTAGGCGACTCGACTATGACGAGTCGTCGCACTGACCCGTTTCTGCCGCTGCCGCGGTCCCCGTCAGCCACTGTTCGAAAAGCTCCACTTCTTCTGCTGCCTGCGGATTGCATTTACTCATGCGACCCGCTCCGGCAACTGACAATTTCGCACCCCGGGCTTGCCGACGCAAACCGTCGCCCCCCTGCCGAGGTGCCGCGGCCGGGCTAGATCCGCGGCCACTGCGACAACGCCTCGGCGACCGCGGGAGGTTCCCCCACGTTCTCTACCAGGCGCGATAGACGTCGTCGTCCACTGATTCGCAGCGCCGGATGCGACCCTCTGGTACCGATGAGAGTCGGCGCGATTCCGACTCTCATCATCGCTGACGCCAGCGCAGAATGCGTGTCGGGCGCATGCGGATCCAGTCCGAGCAAGTAGCGATCGGCCTCCGGAGTGCCTGACGCCAGCGTCCAGGCCCGCAATTCCCGCGGCCCGGGCAGCCACTGCGGCGGGACGGTCTTGACCGCTCCACGCGTCCACTCAGCGGCAATTCCGGCCAGTCGGGAGTCCGCAGCGGTGCGCACCAGCGGGTTGTTCTCGTCGGTGCGGGCGATCTCAGGCTCTAATCCCGCATCGGCGATCATCTCGGCCAGCGCCTCGGCGCGCCACAGGTGCTCGACCACGACCGACAGCCGCGCAGCACCGCTGACGAGCACAACCTGCCCCGGCCCGGCCAGCAGGCCCGTCAGATCGGCGATCGCCGGGGGCACCGACTCCGCAGAAAAGAAGGACAGCTGGCTCACAACGACGAGATTAGGCCAGCGACCCCCGGCAGACGTGTTGCCCGGCCGCAGGCCTGGTCCCACAAGAGATCACCCCCGCGTCATCCGAGTGGACGGCGCGGGGGTGATGTGAGGTCTTTGGTGTGTTCTGCTCAGACGGCGCGAACGCCGGTGGCCTGCGGGCCCTTGGGGCTCTGGCCGACCTCGAACTCGACCTTCTGGTTCTCTTCCAGGGTGCGGAAGCCGGAACCCTGGATCTCCGTGTAGTGGACAAAAACGTCAGCGGAGCCGTCCTCGGGGGCGATGAAGCCGAAGCCCTTCTCCGCGTTGAACCACTTCACAGTTCCCTGTGGCATCTTTCGTACTTTCCTTCTCTATATTCACCGGGTGCGGTCCGCCGCTTCTCGGCAGTCCGGGCCGGTTCCGACCGCCATACCTTCGTGGAGTGCTCGGAACTCGACCCGACCTACAACCCTCGCAGGAACCGCGATCGCAACGTCGTTCCTGCGAGTGCTTTTACACGAACACAGAAGCTGCGACCGCGATCAGTCAACCACGTTCATGGCTGTGGCGACAGTCTCGCGGTCATCACATGGTGAACAATTCACGTACAACAAGTTCTGGGCCGGGTTTTGGGCGGCCCGAGTACGTAACCGGAAGGGTCCGATGACAGATCCGGTGCCGGATTTCGGTCGCGAGTTGCTCGCATGTGCGGTCGAGGGCACCCCCGCCGACGAGCAGCCGCTCCGCCATGTCGCGGACCTGGCGCCGAGGCGGGCGAGGACGCACGCGTGGCCGGCCTGGGCAGACCCAGATGTGGTGCGGGCGTTCCATGATCGAGGCGTCGAGTCGCTGTGGTCCCATCAACTGGCCGCGGCGGAACTCGTCCGCGATGGACGCCATGTGGTGTTGAGCACGGGTACCGCGTCAGGCAAGTCGTTGGCCTACCAGCTACCCATATTGACGGGATTGAAGGACAACCCTCGGTCGCGGGTGCTCTACCTATCCCCCACCAAGGCACTCGGCCACGACCAATTGCGCGCCGCCGCAGCGTTGACGGCCGCGATCCCCGGTCTGAACGACGTGGCACCGACGGCCTACGACGGAGACAGCCCCTCAGAGGTGCGCCGTTTCGCGCGGGAGCGGTCACGGTGGATCTTCTCGAACCCGGACATGATTCATGTGTCCCTGCTGCGCAACCACGCGCGCTGGGCGGTGTTCCTTCGTCACCTCCAGTATGTTGTCGTCGACGAATGTCATTACTACCGAGGCATTTTCGGCTCGAATGTGGCCATGGTGCTACGTCGGCTGTTGCGGTTGTGCGCGCGCTATTCGCCAACCGAGAGCATGCCGACCGTCATCTTCGCCAGCGCTACGACGTCACAGCCCGCGGCGACCGCGTCGGAGCTGATCGGGCAGACGGTGGCGGAGGTGACCGAAGACGGTTCACCTCAGGGTGCCCGCACCGTCGCATTGTGGGAGCCCGCCCTGCTCCCCGACCTGTTGGGCGAGAACGGCGCTCCGGTGCGGCGTTCCGCCGGCGCCGAAGCCGCCAGGGTGATGGCCGACCTGATGGCCGAAGGCGCACGCACGTTGACATTCGTGCGATCCCGTCGGGGAGCCGAACTCGCAGCGCTGGGCGCCAGGACCCGGTTGGCCGACACCGCACCCGAATTGGCAGAGCAGGTCGCGTCGTACCGAGCGGGATATCTCGCCGAGGACCGCCGCGAGCTCGAGCACGCACTCGCCGACGGCAGGCTGCGCGGGATGGCTACCACCAACGCGCTGGAACTCGGAGTCGACATCGCGGGCCTCGATGCCGTTGTGCTGGCCGGCTTTCCGGGAACTGTCGCGTCGTTCTGGCAGCAGGCCGGCCGTGCGGGCCGCCGCGGCCAAGGAGCGCTCATCGTCTTGATCGCCCGCGATGATCCGCTCGACACCTACCTGGTGCACCACCCGGCGGCGCTGCTGGACAAACCGATCGAGCGGGTGGTGATCGATCCCGCGAATCCGTACGTGCTGGGCCCTCAGCTGCTTTGCGCGGCAACCGAATTGCCGCTGACCGACGCCGAGGTGCGGATGTGGGATGCCGAGGCGGTGGCCGCGACGCTCGTCGATGACGGGCTGCTGCGCCGTCGTCCGAGCGGATACTTTCCCGCCCCTGGCCTGGACCCGCACCCCGCTGTCGACATTCGCGGCTCCGGCGGCGGGCAGATCGCGATCCTGGAAGCGGGCACGGGACGAATGCTCGGCAGCGCGGGAGCGGGTCAGGCCCCGGCGTCGGTGCACCCTGGCGCCGTCTATCTACATCAGGGGGAGAGTTATGTCGTCGATTCCCTGGATTTCGAGGACGGGATCGCCTTCGTGCACGCCGAGGATCCCGGTTACACGACATTCGCACGGGAGATCACCGGCATCACGGTCACCGGAGCAGGGGAACGCACCGAACACGGGCCCGTCACCGTCGGCCTGGTGCCCGTGTGTGTCAGCAACACCGTGACCGGATACTTGCGCCGCCGCCTCGATGGTGAAGTGATCGACTTCGTCGAACTGGAGATGCCGACACGCAACCTGGAGACCATGGCGGTGATGTGCACCATGACTCCGGAAGTGCTGCAGGACAACGGAATTGATCCGCTAAGAGTGCCGGGGTCGTTGCACGCGGCCGAGCACGCAGCCATCGGACTACTGCCGCTGATGGCCAGTTGCGACCGCGGCGACATCGGCGGGGGGTCGACGGCGGTGGGCCCGGTGGACGGCTTGCCGACGATCTTCGTCTACGACGGCTACCCCGGCGGCGCCGGCTTCGCCGCCCGCGGGTTCCGCACGCTGAGCCAGTGGTGGAACGCGACCGCGTCAGCTATCGAGGCATGCGAATGCCCGGCGGGCTGCCCGTCGTGTGTTCAGTCCCCGAAATGCGGCAACGGCAACGACCCGCTCGACAAGGCCGGAGCCGTTCGCGTGTTGCGCCTGGTCACGGGCGCCCTGGCGGCGAAAGGTGACAATGGCCGTCGGTAGGATCTGCCCATGACCCACGACTGGATGCTCGTGGAAACACTGGGCACTGTGCCTGTCGTCGTCGCACATGGTGCCCACACCAAAGACCTGATTCCGATCGGCACCTTCCTGCGCCGCAGCCCCCATCTGATGGCCATTCAGACCGCCATCGGCGAAACGGTGCGCAGTGCGACCGGCCTGAGCAGCATCACACCCAAGAACGACCGGGTGATCCGAACCGAAGTGGTCCAGATGTCGGACGGCCGCATCCACGGCGTACAGATGTGGCTGGGAGCGCCCGACGAAGCGCCGCCCGAGCGCCCCCTGGTGGGCTCGCTGATGTGGGACCTGACCGCGGGCACCGCGACCGACACCGTCGAATCCCTTCAGGTGGGCGGATGGGACCCGGCCAAACAGATGACCCACGGGCGCGCCTTCGCCGACGACCTGCCGCGCCGCGAACTGAAGCGCAACGAAGCCGAAGTCATCAGCATGGTGATCAATCCCGAAGCGGGAGTGACCATTTGCGATACGTGGGATGTGATCGACTACCGCGGTGAACCGATCACCGTTGGGTTCGTCGCGCGATCGGTGCCCGAAACCCAGGACGACGGCAGCGAACGGCTCATCTGCCGCGCGATGAACTGGCGCACCGTCCGCGAAGGCCCAGGCATCCAGCACGACCTGCTGGCGCAGCGCATCCTCGACGGTCTCGCGCAGCCGGGCGTGCACCGAGCACTGGTGGACCCGAAGAACTGGACGCTGCTGAAGTGGCTGGACGATCCGGTGCCGTTCTTTGACTGGCGCGCCGGCATGGTCCGCGAGCAGGCCGTCCATCCGCAAGATCGACAGACGATGAAGAAGATGGCCGCCGACTTCGATACGGGCGCCGCCAGCGGAGTACTGCGGATGGTCGGCCATCACGGAGGCTGGACCCCGGTGCACGTGACGGTCAATCGGGTGGAGCTCGGCAGGGGCATTCACGCCGGCCTGGCGTCGCTGCGAATGCCGACGACCGCCGAACTCACCGCCGCGGGAATCGAGGAGCACCCCGACTCGGAAGCGCCGCGCCCCGGCAACGACCCACTGCGCAGAAGCTAGACGCCGAACGCCGAAGTCTCAGGGTTTCGGCTTCTTCCCGTTGCCGTTGCCGCGTCCGTTGCCGGGCTTGTCCGGTTTCACCGGTTCCTCAAGCACGGGTGCCGGTACGGGCTGGGTGACCGGAACCATCGGGGGAGCCGTCGGCGGAGTGCTGGTCGGCCGCGGGGGCGGCACGACGGTACTGGTGCTGACGCTTTCCTGAGGGGCGGTCGATGTGAACGGGTCGAATGCCAGGGCGAGTGCGGCGACGGCGAAGGCCGCCAGGGCCGCCACGGCAAGCAGGTACTTGCGCCTGCGGCTTTGCGGTCGGGCGGGCGGAGCCACGAAGTGTGTTGTCGGATCGGGCAGCGGTTGGGCGAGTACGCGCGTCGCCGGTCTCGGCAGCCCCGCGGCCGCCGTCAGGGCCGTCATGTCACCGGCCAGTGCGGCGCGCATCTGGGCGGCACTGCCGAAGCGTGCGCGCGGATCTCGGTTCATCGCGCGGTCGATGACGGCGGCCAGCACGGGATCGACCCCGGTCTGCGAACTCAGAGGCGGCGGTGGCGAATCCATGATCGCGCGCGCGAGCGCGACAGGGTTGTCCTGCGGGAAGGCGCGATGGCCGAGGAGCGCCTCGTACCCCATCAAACCCACGGCGTAGAGATCATCCGAGACCGATGCGGGCGCGCCGGCGACCCGCTCCGGGCTCATGTAACACATCGTGCCGATGACCTGCCCCGTCGCGGTCAGCGCAGCTCCGGCGCTCTTGGCGATACCGAAATCGGCGACCTTCACCGAGCGCCCGTCGGCGGTGAGGAGGACGTTGCCGGGCTTGATGTCGCGATGCAGCACGCCCGCGCCGTGCGCGACGCTCAGCGCTGCCAGCACCTCATCGAGCATGGAGCGAACCTGCTCCGCGGGCATCGGCCCGCGGGCGATGACATCGGCGAGGGTGCGGCCCGGCAGACGCTCCATCACGATGAACGGTGTACCGCCGTCTGTGCCGAAGTCATGGATGGCGACGATGTTGGGGTGCGACAGTGGCGCAGCCGAGCGTGCCTCGACTTCGAACCGTCGTCGCGCGTCGGGGTCGGCCTTGAAGCTGGGATGTAGCAGCTTGACGGCGACAGGACGGTCGAGTCGCGTGTCCCAGCCGTCGCGAACCTCAGCCATCCCGCCGATGCCGAGCTGGCCGCGGAGTTCGTAGCGGCCGACAAGCGTTTCGGGGCCCGTCATGCGGGCTGCGTATCCCGCCTTGCGCGGGCGTAAACCCCGCACCGCCAGGCTCTGAATCCGTCTCGACTACGCCGGTCCGGCGCGGGCGAGCGCGCGGGCATGGACGGCCCCGAAAAGCCGCAGAGAGACCGGGGCATCGACCGTCACGGTCAGATCGAGATCGTCGACGGAGCATCCCACGGCGGTCGTCGCCATCCTTTGCGCCACCGTCGACGCCTTTGCGCACGCAGGTCCAACACCGGCGGGTACAGCCGCCGCGCCGGCGAGCGCAGCGAGATCGGCGGCGGCCTGGGCCCGATGACGTGCCACCACCGTCGCGCCGATCTGCGCTCCGCCGACGGTGACGGCCAGCAGCACCGCGCACATCGCCGCCGCGACCAGGCTTGCCGAGCCCCGCTCATCGACCACTCTCCTCGGCGGCGGCAACGCTCTCGGCACTGATCGACACCATCGGCAGCAGCGCCGATGTCGTGGTGACCCTCGCGACGACGAAATCGCCGTCGCTTCGCACATCGATGACCGCGGCGGGCGGTGCGATGCCCTGTGCGGTGCGTGTCGCCGATGCAGCATCACCTCTCGCGGCCAGCCGCGCGGCCTCGCGCGCCGCATCGATGCACCGCACCTGCATGCTGATCGCGGTGAGTCCGGCCAGACACACAGCCAGGACGGCCACCAGCGCCACCACGGCGAATGCCGCTTCTGCAGTGGCGATTCCGGCATCGTCGCTCAGACGTTCGTGCTCAGAGCCCGGTTGATGATGTTGGTCAGCGCGGTGACGATCGAATCGCCCGTGACAACCGTATAGAGGATGGCCCCGAACGCGGCCGCCGCGATGGTGCCGATGGCGTACTCGACAGTCGACATCCCGTCGTCGTCGACCGCGAGCACGATCAACCGTGTCCGCAGATCCTGAAGCCGTTGTCTCACCACTGTTTCTCCTTTGCATTCCGTCACAACACTCCTGTTTGCAGAACTTCGCCCGCGAGTCCTGCGACCACGGGCACGATGCCCAGACACAGGAACGCCGGGAGGTAACAGAGCCCGAGCGGGCCGGCCATCAATACCGAGGCCCGCTCGGCTCTCGCGCTCGCCGCATCGGACGCCTCGCCGCGCAGTTGAACGGCCAGATCCTCAACGCCGCCGGCAAGCGCGCTACCGGAGGCCGCCGACCGCCTGGCCATCCGCAGGAAGGCGTTCAGATGACCCTCCGCCACGGTCGCCGGATTCGCCCAGGCATGCGCAGGCTCGGCGCCGAGCGCGAGAAGGTCGGCGGCGCGCTGCAGAAGAGTCGCCATCTGCGTGGGCGCCGATGCCGCTACAGCGGCTGCGGCCGTCGAGACCGCCATGCCGGATCGCAGGCACGCCGCCAGCACATCGAGGCTTGCGGCGACAGCAAGGGGATCCTCGTCCGGTTCGCGTCTCTGCTCGTCGCCCGCGATGCCCAGGCCGCGTCGCACCCTGGTGAGCGACACCGGAGGCAGTGCGAGAACCGCCGCGGCGAGAAGCACCGCTGACCAGATCACGACAGCACCCGCGACGTGATCCGGTCCGACCACAGCAGGCCGCAGCAGACGAACAGCATGCCCACCACCAACAGCCATCCACCGACCCCGCCGGACAGGAGAAAGGTGACCGGCTCTGCTCCGATGGCGTGGCCGAGGAGCACCCCCAGCAGCGGAAGGCCGGCCAGAATGGCGGCCGTGGCCCGCGCACCGGCCAATCCCGCCTCGACGCGGCCACGGAACCGCTCCCGTTCGGCGATATCCCGTTGCGCGGCCTGCAGCAGGGTCGCGATCGCCAGACCGTGCGTCTGTGCGAGCTGCCAGCACACCGCGAGTCGATCCCAGTGTCCGGGCGAGGGCGACGACCGGCCCTCGGTGCGCAGCCCCGCCGCGACATCGGCGCCCAAGACGGCGCGTGCCGCGACCGCTCCCAGCGAGGCGGCCATCCGGCCATCTGTCTCCTGGGCGGCAGCGTCAATGGCAGCCACCGGGTGGGCACCGACACGCAGTTCACCGACCAGGACGTCGAGCGCCCCCTGCAGTGCAATCCCTTCGCCGGCACGTCGGCGTCGCCGCGCGGCGATGCGGCGCCGGACAAGCAGCGTGCCGAGCAGCAATCCCAGCGCCACCGCGACCATCGGCGTCGAGGCCAGCGACACGGTCACGCATGCCGCTGCCGCGCAGGCCGGCGCTGGCAGTGCCTTGCGTCGCCTTCCGACCGAGACCAACTCTCGGGCGCGCCAGCGTGCGTCGGCGGGCAGGAGCAAAGCAGCCAGCGCCAAGGCCAGCGCCGCCGCCGCCGTCACGGCAGCCCCCGGGTGCGGACCATGTCGCGCAGCGCGTCGGCTCCGGACCCGAAGCCGCGTTCGCAGTGCCAGCAGGAGACGACCTCGACGCGGCCGTCTGCTGCGCGACGCAGCAGCCCCACCTCGCTGAGCCGGCGGCGCCCCGAACGGTCTCTGGCCACATGGAGCACCACCTGAATCGCGGCCGCCAGTTGGCTGTGCAACGCTGCCCGGTCCAGTCCGCCGAGTGCGGCCAGCGCCTCGAACCGCGCAGGCACCTCTGCGGGACTGTTGGCGTGCACAGTGCCCGAACCGCCGTCGTGGCCGGTGTTCAATGCGGTCAACAGGTCGACGACTTCGGCGCCGCGAACCTCGCCGACGACGATCCGGTCGGGCCGCATCCGCAACGCCTGCTTGACCAGATCGCGAACCGTGACTTCCCCTGCACCTTCGACATTTGCGTTACGCGCCACCAGCTTGACCAGATGCGGATGGTCGGGCTCGAGTTCGGCGGCGTCCTCGACACAGACGATGCGTTCCTGTTCAGGCACTGCCGCCAAAAGCGCGGCCAGCAGTGTCGTCTTTCCCGCTCCCGTTCCGCCGGAGACCACGAATGCCAGCCGCGCGCCGATCACGTCCTTCAACAGCGCTGCTGCATCGTCGTCGATGGTGCCCGCGCCGATCAGCGCCTCCAGGTTCTGGTTCGCAGGTCGCAGAACGCGCAGCGACAAACACGTCCCGGCTGCCGCGATCGGGGGCAGCACCGCATGCAAGCGAACCGTCAGCGCGCCGCTCGGATCGCCGGCGCTCAGACCGGATAGATGACCGTCCACCCAGGGCTGAGCTTCGTCGAGGCGGCGGCCAGCGCTCAACGCCAACCGCTGCGCCAGCCTGCGGACAGCCGCCTCATCAGCAAATCGCACCGACGCCCGCCGCAGGCCCATGCCGTCGTCGATCCAGACCGAGTCGGGTGCGGTCACCAGGACGTCTGTCGTCCCCGGGGCCGACAGCAACGGCTCGAGAACGCCCGCCCCGACCAGTTCTGTCTGCAGCTCACGCATGCTGGTCAGAACTTCCGCATCACCGAGCACACCGCCGGACTCGGCTCTGATGGCTGCGGCGACGACGCTCGGGCGTAGCGGGACAGCCTGTGCAGCGAGACGCTCCCGGACGCGCTCGATCAACGGCGCACTCATGCGGCCACCATGACGCTCTGCAAGTGCGGGTTTTGGCAAAGAACCGACAGCACCTCGCGCGCGGCCCTGCCCAGAGGGGACCTGGGCCGGACCTGCAAACCACCGCGTTCCAAGGCCGCTTCAATTCCGGGCTGCGGCCGCATGGCGGCAAGGACCGGTAGACCGACGATCCGCGCGACATCAACGGGCCGCAGGCCACCGGGCGCTGGGCCGCGCACCACCACGCCGGTGTTCGGATTGGCCGCCGTGACCCACTGAGCGGTCGCCGACGCGGCGGCGCAAGAGCGCACATCCGCCGTAGTGACCAACACCACAAGATCGGCAGATGCCACCGCGATCTCGCTGGCGGCGCTCGGGCGCCGAGCCACATCGCACACGACGGTCACGCCGCCGCGGCTGCCCGCGTCGATCACCGCGCCCAGCGGTGCGACGTCGATGTCGTTGCTGGATCCGTCGCCAGACAACACGCGGCTTCCCGACAGCACGGTGACCCCATGCCGCTTCGGGAGTGCGTCGCGAAGCGCCGAATAGCTCACCCGGCCAGCTGCCAGCGAAAGATCGGGCCAGCGGAGTCCGGGCTGGGTCTCGCTGCCCAGCACCAGGTCGAGACCGCCGCCCCACGGATCGCCGTCGACGAGAAGAGATTCCGTGGCCGCCTGGGCGACCGCGGTTGCGAGAACCGACGCCCCGCCACCGCCACGACCCGCGATGACCGCGACAACAGGACCGCGGGCGTCCGCTTCACTGCCGGTCTCGCTGGCATCCGCGAGCACCGCCATCAGTTCGCGATCATCCGTCGGCAACGTCACGATCTGTTGCGCGCCGATGGCGACGGCGGCTTCCCAATCCGCAGGCGCGGGCGGAACTGTGCTGATCAGAAGGACGCGAGCGCGTCGGGGCAACCCGCGGGCGGCACATCGGCGCGCAGCGGCCGAGTCGACGAGCACCGCCGCGGCGCTCATCCACACGCGCCGGTTCGACGGATCGCTCGTCCGCACTATCCGCAGGCCGGCGGCCGCCACCACCCGGTCGATGTCGGCGATGAGAACCTCGTCATCGACGAGAGAAAGGATCCCGTCCGTGGCGTTCATGGGTCCAAGCCTGCGGCGGAATAGCACGGCCCGAAAGGGTCATAGCAAGGATCTGTGGATCAACTCGGATGTGTGGACAGTTCGCGATGCGACGTAGGACAGAATGCGAAAGCGGCGGTGAAAACGCCGTTCCGCAACAAATTGACGCCGCGTGATCTATCCGCTTGACGAAAAGACCCCACAAAAGGGACGACCCCCGCCAGGGGGGGAGGAGGCGGAGGTCGTCGTGTATCAGCCCCGGGGGGTCGGGCTGATGCACACCCGGCATAAGCCGAGTAGAGCCCACTATACACACGCCCGACAGGGCCAGCGCAAGTATCGAAATGGCAACGACTTCGGTGTGGCGCGCGAAAGATTACAGATGCAGACACGTGTCGTGAACTGCCAATTTGTACGATCGGAAGCGATCTGTCACGCGACCCACATCTATGCTGACCGTGTGACCTCACCCGATCCGGCGGATGAGAGTAGCCAGGCGCTCGACGCGTCCCCCTCATCGGACCGCCCCGTTCGCACCGCCGCGTTCTTCGATCTCGACAAAACAGTCATTGCGAAATCGAGCACTTTGGCTTTCAGCAAACCATTCTTCAGCCAGGGACTCATCAACCGGCGCGCCGTTCTGAAGTCGACCTATGCGCAATTCCTGTTCCTTATGTCGGGCGCCGACCACGAGCAGATGGACCGGATGCGGTCCTACCTGACGAACATGTGCGCAGGCTGGGATGTCGAGCAGGTCAAGGCTGTCGTCGGCGAGACGTTGCACGATATCGTCGACCCCCTCGTGTTCGCTGAGGCCGCCGAGCTCATCGCCGACCACAAGCTGTGCGGCCGCGATGTTGTCGTGGTGTCGGCATCCGGCGAGGAGATTGTGGGGCCGATCGCGCGGGCGTTGGGTGCCACCCATGCGATGGCGACACGCATGGTCGTCGAAGATGGCAAGTACACCGGCGATATCGCCTTCTACTGCTTTGGTGAGGGCAAGGTCGAAGCGATCCGCGCGCTGGCCGAACGTGAGGGTTACGCGCTCGAGCATTGCTATGCCTACTCGGACTCGATCACCGACCTGCCGATGCTCGAATCCGTGGGCCATCCGACCGTCGTCAACCCGGACCGCACGCTGCGCAAGGAAGCCGTGTCCCGCGACTGGCCGATCCGCACCTTCTCCAAGCCGGTGTCCCTACGCGACCGGGTGCCGACACCGTCGGGGGCCGCCGTCGCGACCACGGCGGCGGTCGGCCTGAGCGCGCTTGCGGCCGGCGCCCTGACCTACTCGCTGCTGCGCCGATTCGCTTTCTGATGTCGGGCTACACGCAGGTAGCTGGAGCGCTCTTGTAACGATCGGGGCTCGCGACCCAATTGCCCCTTGATGTGACTCCGGTCACGGAGTACAAAGGAAGCACGGAAGCCGGGTGAGGCCAAGGTCGAGCCGGAAGAGAAGGCTCGATCTCCCGACCTCGGCTCCTAGCACGGGTCCCGGAACCCACGCGGAGCACATACCGCGATATAGGTAAGAGTGTTGCGGGCCTGCGTAATTGCGAAGATCGGACGACCTCGACGGTCCTTTGGGTGGGGCTGCGGTCGAAGCGGAGCGCAAGGACGCCGAGGCCACCCACGCAACCCGATACGCACGCTTGGTAACCGGAGCCCCGCGCTAGCGGGCGGTGAGCCGATGGGGTCGCAAGACCATTCGGAGCACCGCCCGCTTCATGTTGCTGGGGCGGGTGGGCAGAAGGTCTAGGACTGCGACGCCGCAGCGATCGACAGGGCTTCCCGCGCGCCGGCGTGCAGCGCCTCGTTACTGAGAAGCAACCATGCCGTGAGGCCGTCCGGGGTACCGGATGCGAATCCGCGTGCCGCAGCTCGATAGTCGTTCGAGCGCTTCATCCAGTGCATCTCTGGCACGCCGAGTCCGTGCGGGTCCAGTCCGCTGGCGATCGTGACCAGTCGCGAGACCGCGCGGGCCACCACACCGTCGGCACTGCCAAAGGGTTCCAACGTCAGCAGTTCGCCGTGGGCCACCGCCGCGAGCACCGTCGCAGGCACCTTTGTGCCACCGGTCGCGATGTCGGCCAACAATTCCAGCCGGCGACCCGCTCCTTCCCGGGGCCGACCCAACCTGTCGTCGGAGACGAGGTCCGCCGCGGCGAGCGAGTGCAGCCGGGCGATCGCCTGCAACGGCGCGCGTCGCCACACACCGATCAGTGCACCCTCGCCACCCTCCAGCGCCTCGGCGACACGCAGCGCGCCGGCGAGCACCGGGTCGCTCCGGTCGTGAGGTGCGGAACCGCCAGAGTCCCCCCCTTCTGGCGAGAACTGCAGCGGCCCGCCGTCCAGTACCGACGACGCGCGGGCGGCCCGCAGCGAGGCTTCGGCGGCGGTCTTCGGCCAGCCGCGCAGATTGGTGCGATGCCGGTGGGCTCTGCCGAGCGCCTCACGCGCTTCCTCGCCCGCGTCGGCGACGCCGGGCAGCTCGGTCAGCGGAGCCAGCGGGTCGGTCACGCCCCAGAAGATACCGTTGGACCGGCGAGCCTCGACGTTCGTCGCGCCGCAGATGCCGCCTGCAGCCCCGGCTGTGAGTTGCCAACGTCGATGCAACGTTGGGTGACTACCCTCACAGTCATGACCGAGACGCACGTGGACGCCCAAATGTCCTACCCTCCGGCTCCCGAATTCACCGAGAACGCTAACGCCACAGCCGACCTCTACGACGAGGCCGAGGCTGACCGGCTCGGCTTCTGGGCCAAGCAGGCCAACCGGCTCAGCTGGGACACGCCCTTCACCGAGGTGCTCGACTGGTCGGACGCGCCGGTCGCCAAGTGGTTCGTCGGCGGCAAGCTCAATGTCGCCTACAACTGCGTCGACCGCCACGTCGAGGCAGGCAATGGCGACCGGGTTGCGATCCACTGGGAGGGCGAACCCGTCGATCACTCGCGCAGCATCACCTACGCCGAACTCAAAGACGAGGTCTGCCAGGCTGCCAACGCGCTGACCGAGCTCGGCCTGAAGTCCGGGGACCGCGTCGCGATCTACATGCCGATGGTCCCCGAGGCGATCATCGCGATGCTCGCGTGTGCGCGCCTGGGCGCCATGCACTCGGTCGTGTTCGCTGGCTTCTCGGCGTCCGCGCTGAAGGCTCGCATCGACGATGCGCAGGCCAAGCTGGTGATCACCACCGACGGCCAGTACCGCCGCGGCAAGGCCGTGTCCCTCAAGGAAGGTGTCGACGAAGCCATCGGAGGGCTCGGCGACAAGAGCCCCGTCGAGCACGTACTCGTGGTGCGCCGCACCGGGATCGACACACCGTGGACCGAGGGCCGGGACCTCTGGTGGGACGAGGTAGTGCCGAAGGCTTCGACGGACCACACCCCGGAGGCCTTCGACTCCGAGCATCCGCTGTTCCTGCTCTACACCTCGGGCACCACCGGCAAGCCCAAGGGCATCATGCACACCTCGGGCGGCTATCTGACCCAGGCGTCCTACACCCATTTCAACGTCTTCGACGTCAAGCCCGAGACCGATGTGTATTGGTGCACAGCAGATATCGGCTGGGTGACCGGCCACAGCTACATCGTGTACGGGCCGTTGTCCAACGGCGTCACGCAGGTCGTCTACGAGGGAACCCCGGCCTCGCCGAATGAGCACCGCCACTACCAGGTGATCGAAAAATACGGTGTCACAATCTATTACACCGCTCCCACACTGGTTCGCACGTTCATGAAGTGGGGTCGCCAGATTCCCGCCGAGCATGACCTGTCGTCCCTGCGGCTTCTCGGTTCGGTTGGTGAGCCGATCAACCCCGAGGCGTGGCGCTGGTACCGGATGGCGTTCGGCGGGGACAAGACCCCCATCGTCGACACCTGGTGGCAGACCGAGACGGGCGCGATCATGATCTCGCCACTACCCGGCGTGACTGAGTGCAAGCCCGGGTCGGCAATGCGGGCGCTGCCGGGGATCTCGGCCAAGATCGTCGACGACGACGGCAACGAGCTCGAGCCGCAACCCGACCTCGGAGAACATGTCACCGGCTACCTGGTCCTCGACAAGCCGTGGCCGGCGATGCTGCGCGGCATCTGGGGCGACGAGGAGCGCTACCGGGAGACCTACTGGTCGCGGTTCGCCGAGCAGGGCTGGTACTTCGCCGGCGACGGTGCCCGGTACGGCAAGGACGGCGAGATCTGGGTGCTGGGCCGCATCGACGATGTCATGAACATCTCGGGGCACCGCATCTCGACGGCCGAGGTCGAATCGGCGCTCGTCGGGCACTCCGGAGTGGCCGAGGCAGCGGTGGTCGGTGCGACCGACGAGCACACCGGTCAGGCGATCTGCGCGTTCGTGATCCTGAAGTCGAGTGCACACGGCGGTGAGAAGAACATGGTCGACGAACTCCGCGCCGAGGTGGCCCGCGAGATCTCCCCGATCGCCAAGCCCCGCGAGATCCACGTCGTGCCCGAACTGCCGAAGACGCGCAGCGGCAAGATCATGCGTCGGCTGCTGCGCGACGTCGCCGAGGGCCGCGAACTCGGCGACACCTCCACGCTGGTGGATCCGAGCGTCTTCGAGGCGATCCGCGCCAGCAAGTAAGCGCCGGGCGTAGGTGCGGTACATCACGCCGCACCGGCGTTCGGTTTCGCTCCGGGGATCCGTCTTCATGACAGACACACAATCCCGAAAGGAGCGATCACATGAGCGCACTCACCAACTCCGACCGCAAACCGGCCCGTCGTTCGGGCGGAGCCGTCAAGGCGACCCTGGTTCTCGCACTGATCCTCACCGTCGCCCTGGCGGTCTTCGCGTTGCAGAACACCGTCCACACCACCATCAACTTCGTGGGCTGGAACTTCGATGTGGCCCAAGGTGTTGCGCTGTTGGGCGCGGCAGGCGTGGGTGCTGTGATCGCGCTGGTGGTCAGTGCCGCGATCCGGCTGCGCCGTGCTGTCCGGTGATCTAGGAGCCGATCGGCCGGAACCCGGTGCCCGGTCGTCCCTTGGCGGCGATGTCGGCCAACTGCGTGTTGATCGACATCGTCACAGCGGGCGTGTGCAGCGGGATGAACTTGACGACGCAGGTCGGCAGGTCCTCGGAGAACGCTCCGTGGATCATGCCGACGAGCCGGTTGTTGACCGTGACGGGCGCGCCCGAGTCGCCGGGGCCTCCGCAGACCTGGTTGACGATCGTGCCGGGTTCCTGCCCGGGTCCCCAGGTGACGCCGCAGGAGTAGCCGGTGGTGCGTCCGAGCTTGCAGGCGACGTCGCCGAACGCCGGGTCGGGGCCCAGGCCGTCGATGCGGAAGCCGTTGACCTCGTTGACGGGCGTGACCTTGGCGGGGTCGAACCTGATAACCGCGTAGTCGAGGATGTCGTTGCCCGCCACCATCTTGCCCACCAGGCCGGCGTTCTCGAGACCCTCCGCGGCGACGACGGCGCCGGGGCCGCCGCAGTGCGCGGAGGTGAATCCGATCAGGTCGCCCTTGCTGTCGGTGCCGATGGCGGTCAGCGTGCACAGCGTTTCGCCGTCGACCACCAGTCCCGACCCGCCGCCGAGCGGGATCGGCGGCTGTGCGTTCGCGGGTGCGGCGGCGAACGTGGCCGCAGCGCCCAGGCAGGCGACCGCGCTCACGAGCACGGCACGAACCGTCAGCCGGAGGCTGTGGGTTCTCACGAAGTCACTCCCAAATATTCGAAACAGTGAGCGCCCGACCCGCCCAGCAAGGAACCTAGGCAGTCTATCGTCGGCCGGAATCGTTTAGGGCGACGCCACATGGCAACATGAACGCGACCGAGGAACCACAGGCGGGAAGGAAGCTTGTCGTGAGCGACCGCAGGAACGGCGTGCCCAACACCGTGACGTCGATACCGCTGGTGGATCCCCACGCACCGAAGCCCGATCCGTCGATCGGCGATTTGGTCAAGGATGCGACAGCGCAGGTGTCGACGCTGGTGCGCGCCGAGGTGGAACTGGCCAAGGCGGAGATCACCCGGGATGTGAAGAAAGGCCTCACCGGCAGCGTCTTCTTCATCGCGGCGCTGGTGGTGCTTTTCTACTCGACGTTCTTCTTCTTTTTCTTTCTCGCCGAGCTGCTCGACAACTGGCTGTGGAAATGGGCCGCGTATCTGATCGTGTTCGGCATCATGGTGGTCCTCACCGGCGTGCTCGCGCTGTTCGGGTACCTGAAGGTGCGCCGCATCCGCGGTCCGCAGAAGACGATCGAGTCGGTCAGGGAACTGCCCGAGGCGTTGACGCCGGGCCCTGACAAGAAAGCCGTGACCGCGACGGACGGTCAGCCTGCACCGCAAAAAGACCCGTCAGGCTGGTAATGGGCCGACCCGATCCGTCGGTTGTGCGCATCGGCGGACCGTGGCGACATCTGGATGTACACGCCAACGGGATTCGGTTCCACGTCGTCGAAGCCGAACGCGCCGACGGCGTTGACGACACAGTCGACCCGTCGAGGCCACTGACCGATCGCCCGCTGGTCATCCTGTTACACGGCTTCGGGTCGTTCTGGTGGTCTTGGCGGCATCAACTGCGAGCTCTGTCCGGCGCCCGTGTGGTCGCCGTCGACCTGCGCGGCTACGGCGGCAGCGACAAGCCGCCCCGCGGCTACGACGGATGGACGCTGGCCGGTGACACCGCAGGCTTGGTGCGGGCGCTCGGCCACAGCTCCGCCACGCTCGTCGGCCACGCCGACGGAGGTTTGGTCTGCTGGGCCACCTCGGTGCTGCATCCCCGAGTCGTGCGCGCGATCGCCGTCGTGAGTTCGCCCCATCCGAGCGCGTTGCGGACGTCGACGCTGCGCCGGCGTGATCAGGGCAGGGCCCTGCTGCCGTGGATGCTGCGCTACCAGATGCCGATGTGGCCCGAACACGCGCTGACCCGCAACGACGGCGCCGAATTGGAACGTCTGGTGCGGAGCCGCGCGAGCGCCAGGTGGCAGGCCGGTGAGGATTTCGCGGAGACCATCGCTCATCTGCGCCGGGCCATTCAGATTCCGTCGGCGGCGCACTGTGCGCTGGAATATCAGCGCTGGGCGGTACGCAGTCAGGTACGCAGTGAGGGTAGACGGTTCATGCGGTCGATGAGGGGGCCGCTGGCGGTGCCGATCCTCCATCTGCGCGGCGACGCCGACCCCTACGTGCTTGCCGACCCGGTGTATCGGACCCAACGCTTCGCGCCGCACGGGCGCTACGTCTCGATCGACGGCGCCGGACATTTCGGCCACGAAGAGGCGCCCGCGGAGGTCAACGAACAGCTGTCTCGATTCCTCGCCCAGGTGTACGGCTGATCAGCTGGCGCTGATGCATGTACCGGTGGCCACCCGCGCGACGTTGCCGACCTTGGCCATCTGCGCGGCCACCTCCTGGGAGGTGAGCACGAACCCGGTGTCCACGTCGTCGACTGCCGCCCCGAAGACCACGCCGAGCACCTTGCCCTGCCGGTTGATCATCGGACCGCCCGAATTACCTTGACGCACAGTGCCTCTGATCGTGTACACCTCGCGGGTGACGGTCGTGCTGCGGTAGATGTCGGGACCGTTGAGCTCGATGACCTCACGGACCCGCGCCGGCGTCGCGGTGAAGTCGCCGCCACCGGGGTAGCCCATGACGATGCCGTCGGTGCCGCTTGGCGCGAGCTCGTCGACGAACTGCAGCGGGGCGGACGGTAGGTTGGGAACATCGAGGATCGAGATGTCGGCGTCGGGGTCATACGACACGACGCCCGCGTCGTAGGTCTGACCGTCGACCTCGACGGTCACACTGTCGGATCCGGCGACCACGTGCGCATTCGACATGACCCGATTGGGCGCGACGACGAACCCGGTGCCTTCCAGCACCTTCTGGCAGCTCTGCGCCACGCCGCGCACCTTGACCACGCTCGGCTGGGTGGTGCCCACGACAGCCGACGCCGCCAGCGTCGGGTCGGGCGCGTCGACCGCGGCGACGGGCGTCGGGCCGAACGGTTTGAGAACGTCGTGCAGCCCCGCGGTCTCCCACAGCGACGACAGCCGATTGGGCACCGACCGCAGCCAGCTGGGTGCCACCGAGTCGACTTCGGCGATCACTCGGGAACCTTGGACGGCGGCAGCCAGATTGGGCTGGGGCGAGGACACCAGCGCTGTGCCCAGCAGCCAGGCCGCGGTCAGCACGAGGACCAATTGCAAGGCCACCCCGACGACCGAGTCGGCGATACGCAGACCAGGGTTGCGGATCGCTCCGCGCACCGCCCTGCCGAGGACCACGCCCGCGATTTCGCCGATCACGACGAGCACCAGGATCAGGAAAAGCGTCACGAAGAGTTTCGTGCGCGGCCCGTTGAGGTGGCTGACCACATGCGGGGCGAGAAGGATTCCGGCAGCGGCGCCGAGCACCACCCCGACGAGGGCGAGCAGCGACCCGGGCGCCCCGGACCGCCAACCCGAGATGGCGGCGAGGAGCGCGATGGCGAGGATGGCTATGTCGAGCCACTGTGACGAGTTCATCGTTGCGCATCACCGTAGCTGCCCTCGGCGTCGAGTAACGCCATTGCATCGCTCAGTTCGTACAGTTTGTCGTTTTCCCACGGCACCGCCCAGCCCGCGACGTCGAGCATCGCCGCGATCACCTGGCCGGTGAAACCCCACACCAGCATCTCGTTGAGCAGGAACGCCGGCCCGGCCGAGCGCCGGGTGTTCTCGCTGCGGTACACCATGATCCGGTTTTCCGGGTTGACGAACGCGCGCACCGGGACCCGGGCGACGTGCGCCGTCTCGTGCTCGTCGACCACGGCCACCGGGCCGGGATCGGGCGAGTACGCGAGCACAGGCACCACGTGGAATCCCGACGGCGGGATGAACATCTTCTCCAGGGTCGCGAGCGGCCGCAGCCGGCTCGCCTCGATGCCGGTCTCCTCCGTGGCCTCCCGCAGCGCGGTGTGCACGGGGCTCTCATCCTCGGGGTCCGCCGCGCCTCCGGGAAAGGCGGCCTGCCCGGCGTGATGCCGCAGCGTCGACGCCCGGACGGTGACCAGCAGGTCCGCATCGTCGGGCAGGGTCCCGCGCTCGCCGTGATCCGGCCCGGAGAACAGTACGAGCACAGCGGCATCACGTCGGGCGCCGGTCACCGCGGCGGTGGTGTTGGCCGCGGTCAACGCGGCGAGCACCTCGGCGGGGACGCGGCGACGGTAGGCGGCCTTGACGGCTCCGGGCCGGTCGACCAGCGGTGCGAGCCAGGGCGGCGCTGCGGACGCGGTCAGCTCACCCTCGCGGCAATCCCAGCTCACGCCACTCCAATCTTCCCGTCGACCGCCGCGGCGATCTCGTCGGCAGTCGCGAACGACCGGGGCAGGATCTCAGCAACGCTACCGTCGGCGCGCAGCACCACCGTCGCAGGCATCACGTTGGGCACCTTCAGCGCAGCGGCGATGGCGCGGCGTCCGTCCTGCACCGTCGGCAGGTGCACGCCCAGCTCGGCCATCCTGAGCAAAGCAGCCGTCTCGTTCTCGTCCTGATGCACCGTCAGCACGAGCACCTCGGGCCCGACCCGTCGCTGATACTCGGCCATCGCCGGGAGTTCGTCGGCGCACGGTCCGCACCAGTAGGCCCAGAGGTTCAGCACCACGGGGCGGCCGGCGAGGGCTCCGGCGACGTCGAACCGCGACCCGTCGCCAACGCATTCGAGCTCGATGCCGCGCAACGCCTCCGGACCCGGCCCGCCGCCGGGCGCCGGGCATGGTTGCAGTCGCGCCTCGGCCCGCGGGCCCGCGAGAGCCTCTGCGGTGTCGGCATCGCGGCGGTCACGCGCGGAAATGGAATCCTGGCGCTTCGATGGCGCGGCCGTCTGGTCCCCGAGTTCCGAATACAGCGCGACACCGAGCGCGATGAGAATCACCAACGCCACGATGCTCCAGCGGGCCGACGCTCTCACGGGCTCTAGAGCCCGGCCAGCGCCAGCAGATGCTCGGTCTCGGGTCCTTTGACCAGCGGTGCCGCGATCAGCGGGTCGGTGGGCCCTGCGCCGTAGGACGGGCAGTCCTTGGCGAGCACACAGACGCCGCAGGCGGGTTTGCGTGCGTGGCACACGCGCCGCCCATGAAAGATGACCCGATGACTCAGTAGCGTCCACTCGCTGCGCTCGATGAGGTCGCCGACGATGTGTTCGACCTTGACCGGATCCTCTTCGGACGTCCACCGCCAGCGCCGGACGAGCCTGCCGAAGTGGGTGTCGACGGTGATGCCGGGGATGTCGAAGGCATTACCGAGGATGACGTTGGCGGTCTTGCGGCCGATGCCGGGAAGCGTGACGAGCTCGTCGAGCGTGCGGGGCACCTCTCCGTCGAATCGTTCTTCGAGCGCCTGCCCCAGCCCGATGAGCGAATTCGCCTTGTTGCGGTAGAACCCGGTGGGGCGGATCAGCTCCTCGAGTTCGGTGCGGTCGGCGGTGGCGTAGTCCTGTGCGGTGCGGTATTTGGCGAACAACGCCGGTGTCGTCATGTTCACCCGCACGTCCGTGCATTGGGCCGACAGGATGGTCGCCACCGCCAGCTCGAGCGGGGTGGTGAAGTCCAGCTCGCAGTACACATGCGGAAACGCTTGTGCCAGAGTCCGGTTCATTCGGCGGGCGCGACGGACGAGGCCCAGGGGGGTCTCTTTGTCCCACTTGGCAGCAGACGCCCGGCGTGGTGCTTTGGCCACTGCCCGGCCCCCGGCCGACGACTCACTCACGGTCACCTCGCCAGCCTACTGAGGAGTTCCGACACTCCCGGCCGTGGATCGGTCCTTAACGTGGACTTTTCGTGATCCCAACGAGATCTTGGCCGTGTTTACTTCGTCCTTGTGTCGTGGTTGCTCGTCGCGCTCATCCCGGGTCTGTTGATGTTGGCGACCCTCGGGCTCGAGCGCGTCGAGTCGGGCCTGCGCCGCGACACGATCACCCCGGCCGACGTCGACATACTCGCTCGCACCGGGATCGATCACGCGCAGCTCAGCACTCACCGACGTGTCGATGTACGCCAGACACCGGCGCGGGACTTCATCCAGCCGATCTCGGCACCGGGTTTGCCGACACACGACTATCTCCAGCACCTCGCCAATACGGAGTTTCGGCAGACCCGGCATGCCAATCGTGTGTAGCGTGGGCTGGTCACGCTAGGGGTGTCATCGTCGGCAACGTCTGCGACGGCGTACCTCTAAACTGACTTGGCGATCTTTCGAGGTCGTCATTTGTCTGACAACCGAACGCTTTTAAGAGGGGCAACGTGGACGAGATCCTGGCAAGGGCCGGAATCTTCCAGGGTGTGGAACCCAGCGCCGTATCCGCGCTGACGAAGCAGCTGCAACCCGTCGACTTTCCCCGTGGACACACCGTGTTCGCCGAGGGCGAGCCCGGCGACCGCCTGTACATCATCATCTCGGGCAAGGTGAAGATCGGCCGGCGTTCGCCGGACGGTCGGGAAAACCTTCTGACGATCATGGGTCCGTCCGACATGTTCGGCGAGCTGTCGATCTTCGACCCCGGCCCGCGGACGTCGAGCGCCACCACCATCACCGAGGTGCGCGCCGTATCCATGGACCGTGAGGCGCTGCGGGCGTGGATCGCCGACCGCCCCGAGATCGCTGAGCAGTTGCTGCGCGTGCTGGCCCGTCGCCTTCGCCGCACCAACAACAACCTCGCGGACCTGATCTTCACCGACGTGCCCGGCCGCGTCGCCAAGCAGCTGCTGCAACTCGCGCAGCGCTTCGGCACTCAGGAGGGCGGTGCGCTGCGCGTGACGCACGACCTGACGCAGGAGGAGATCGCTCAGCTCGTCGGAGCGTCGCGAGAGACCGTCAACAAGGCGCTCGCCGATTTCGCCCACCGCGGCTGGATCCGCCTGGAGGGCAAGAGCGTCCTGATCTCCGACTCCGAACGCCTGGCGCGCCGCGCACGCTAGCAATTCCGGCGGGGGGTCAGCGCCGCAGATAGTCGAGTTGGGCCTGCACCGACCATTCGGCTGCGTCCCAAAGCTTTTCGTCGACATCGGTGTAGACGTGCTCGACAACCTGTCGCGCGCTCGCGTCCTCGCCGAGGTGCCGCAGGGCTCGCCGCACCTGCTCGAGGCGTTCCTCGCGATGGGCGAGATAGCTGTCGGCGACGGCCACCATGTCGTCGAGTTCGGGGCCGTGGCCCGGCAGCACCGTGCGGTGGCCGAGCCCGCGTAGCCGGACCAACGATTCGAGATAGTCGCCGAGGTCGCCGTCTTCTCTGTCGATGACGGTCGTACCGCGACCGAGGATGGTGTCGGCGGTCAACACGGCACCATTCCCGTCGCCCCGAACATCGTCGACCAGGAAGGAGACCGAGTCTGCGGTGTGCCCGGGGGTGGCCATCACGGTGATGGTCAGGCCCACCGCGTCGATCACTTCCCCGTCGGTCAGCGGTCCGCCGAGTCCTCGCTGGAACCCGCTGCCCACCGAGCGGACGACCGCCCCGGTCAGGTCGACGATCCGGTCGATTCCGCCCGTATGGTCCGCGTGCCGGTGACTGATCAAAACAAGTGGGATCGGGCCGAGCGCGGCGAGACGCTCGATGTGTTCGTCCTTGTCGTCGGGTCCGGGGTCGATGACGATCATTTCGTCGGTACCCGGACCGCGCAGCACCCAGGTGTTCGTGCCTTCCAACGTGAGCAGCCCCGGGTTCTCGCACAGCAGCACCGACGCGGTGTCGGTCACCGGCCGCAGCAGTCCGTACGCGGGGTGCTCCACTGGGTCGTCCTAGCCGATCTCCGCGATGACTTCGACCTCCACCGGCGCATTGCGCGGTAACTCCGAGACCCCGACCGCCGAGCGAGCATGCGCGCCCGCGTCCCCGAAGATTTCTCCGAACAGCTCCGACGCACCGTTGATGACGCCGGGCTGCCCGTCGAAGCCGGGGGCGGAGGCCACGAAGCCCACGACCTTGACCACCTTGACCACCGCGTCGATGCCGACGAGCGCGTCGATCGCCGCCAACGCGTTGAGTGCACACTGGCGCGCCAGCGCCTTGGCATCTTCTTGCGGCACGTCGGCGCCGACCTTGCCGGTCGCGAGCAGGTTGCCGTTGTGGATCGGCAGCTGGCCGGCGGTGTAGACGAGGTTCCCGGTGCGCACTGCGGGCACGTAGGCCGCCAGCGGCGCCACCACCTGCGGCAGTTCGATGCCCAGTTCGGTCAGTCGGGCCGACCAGTGACTCATTTGGCTCGCTTCAAATATGCGACGTGCTGCTCGCCGGTCGGGCCAGGCAGGACCGAGACGAGTTCCCAGCCGTCCTCGCCCCACTGGTCGAGGATCTGCTTGGTCGCGTGGGTCAGCAGCGGAACGGTGGCGTATTCCCATTTGGTCGCTTCGCTCACGCTGCCCACCTCGTCTGTTCGCTCATGCGGCTGAGCTTATCCGGCCGCCGAGCCGCTATGGCTAGCATGCTGGGGTGGCTACCACTTCTCCTGGGACAACGGACGGTCCCAAACCGGTCGGCTGGCCGTCGCGCCTGACCAAAGCGCGCCTGCATTTCGTCAGCGGCAAGGGCGGCACCGGCAAATCGACCATCGCCGCGGCGCTCGCGCTCGCGCTGGCCGCGGGCGGCCGCCGCGTCCTGTTGGTGGAAGTTGAAGGGCGCCAAGGTATTGCGCAACTCTTCGATGTTCCGCCGCTGCCCTACGAAGAGGTCAAGATCGCGACCGCCGAACGCGGCGGCCAGGTCAACGCGCTGGCGATCGACACCGAAGCCGCGTTCCTCGAGTACCTCGACATGTTCTACAACCTGGATCTGGCCGGCCGCGCGATGCGCCGTATCGGCGCGGTCGAGTTCGCGACGACGATCGCGCCCGGCCTTCGGGACGTGCTGCTGACCGGCAAGATCAAAGAGATCGTCACCCGCACCGACAAGGAGCAGCCACGGGGTAAGGGGTCGAAGTACGACGCGGTGGTCGTCGATTCGCCGCCGACCGGCCGCATCGCACGCTTCCTCGACGTGACGAAGGCGGTGTCCGATCTCGCCAAGGGCGGTCCGGTGCACTCTCAGGCCGAGGGCGTTGTCAAACTGCTGCACTCCGACCTGACGGCCATTCACCTGGTGACGCTGCTGGAGGCACTGCCGGTCCAGGAGACGCTGGAGGCGATCACTGAACTGCGGGAAATGGGCCTGCCGATCGGCAGCGTCATCGTCAACCGCAACATCCCGACCTATCTGGCGCCGGACGATCTGGCCAAAGCTGCCGAGGGAGTCGTCGACGCGGACGCGGTGCAAGCCGGCCTGCAAGCCGCGGGAATCACGTTGTCGGAGGCCGACTTCGCAGGTCTGCTCACCGAGACGATTCAGCACGCGACTCGGATCGCAGCGCGCGCCGAAAGCGCGCAGCAGCTGGCCGATCTCGACGTGGCGCGGCTCGATCTGCCCGCGATCGCCGACGGTGTGGACCTCGGAAGCCTGTACGAACTAGCCGAAGAGCTCGCCCATCAGGGCGTGCGGTGACTGGAGAGAAACGATGAGCACGACCCCGGCAGCCCTCGACATGGCTTCGATCCTGCGCGACACCTCCAACCGCGTCGTGGTGTGCTGCGGCGCGGGCGGTGTGGGCAAGACGACGACCGCTGCCGCAATGGCGTTGCGGGCGGCCGAATATGGGCGCACCGTCGTCGTGCTGACCATCGATCCGGCCAAACGGCTCGCGCAGGCGTTGGGCATCCGCAGTCTCGGGAACACGCCTCAGCGGGTGCCGCTGGCACCCGAGGTCACCGGTGAGCTGCACGCGATGATGCTCGACATGCGCCGCACGTTCGACGAGATGGTGGTGCAGTACTCCGGGCCGGGTACCGCCGACGCCATTCTGGACAACCAGTTCTACCAAACGGTCGCCACCTCTCTTGCCGGCACGCAGGAGTACATGGCCATGGAGAAGCTGGGACAGCTTCTGGCAGAAGACAAATGGGACTTGGTGGTCGTCGACACCCCGCCGTCGCGCAACGCGCTGGACTTCCTGGATGCGCCGAAGCGGTTGGGCAGCTTCATGGACAGCCGGCTGTGGCGGATCCTGTTGGCGCCGGGACGAGGAATCGGCCGATTGGTGACGGGTGCGATGGGCTTGGCGATGAAGGGGATGTCGACCATCCTCGGCTCGCAAATGCTTTCGGACGCAGCAGCTTTCGTGCAATCCCTGGACGCGACATTCGGCGGCTTCCGCGAGAAGGCCGACCGCACCTATGAGCTTCTCAAGCGGCGCGGCACCCAGTTCGTCGTGGTGTCGGCACCCGAGCCCGACGCGCTGCGCGAGGCGTCGTTCTTCGTCGACCGTCTCGCAGGCGAGCACATGCCGCTGGCAGGGTTGATCCTCAACCGCACGCATCCGACGTTGTGTGAGCTTCATGCCGACAAGGCAGAGGAGGCGGCCGAGGAGCTGGAGAAGTCTCAGCCGGACTCGGTGGCAGCCGCCGCATTGCGCATCCACGCGGCGCGCGCCTCGACGGCCAAACGGGAAGTCCGTCTGCTGTCCCGGTTCACCGGCGCAAATCCGGCGGTCGCCATCGTCGGCGTCCCATCATTGCCGTTCGACGTGTCCGACCTCGAAGCGCTGCGGGCTATCGCGGATCAGATCTGCGTCCAAAAGTCGGCCTAGGAAGCGCCGGACGCCGCGCCCAGGCAAGCGCGGCGTCCGTCGATCCAGGTTTGTGGTGTCTGACAGATGAGCCAACCCGCGAATCAGGCAATCGCGGCTTAATTGCTGCCAAACCCCGCCGGACTAATTAGCCAGCAGTGCGGTGTTTGCGCTGAGCGGCAAAAAAGTCAGCCCAGGAAACAACCTCGGGGTGCTGCTTGAGGAGTGCGCGACGTTGACGCTCGGTCATGCCTCCCCACACACCGAACTCCACGCGATTGTCCAGGGCGTCGGCACCGCATTCCGCGATCACCGGGCAGTGCCGGCAGATCACCGCGGCTTTGCGCTGCGCGGCCCCTCGGACGAACAGCTCGTCCGGATCGGTCTGGCGACACCGAGCCTGCGAAACCCAAGCAATACGGGCTTCTGCCTCTTTACCCTGCACAATAAGCTGGGCAGATGGATTCAAGGTGGTGTTACGAGCCGCGGGCTTGATAGTTGACACCAGCGATCCCCTTATCGTTCTGGCCGCGCCCCGACAACGCAGACGACTGTTTACCCTCGCGTCGATCGCTAGTGCGATCTACGCCACATTGCGAGTACTGGGTGTGACCTGCATCGCACTGTGCGCTCAATTTAGGTGGTCACGGGCGTTCTGCGCAATACATTCGTGACCACTTTTTTGGGACGACCGTGCCGTCAAATGTGTACAGTGCCGAACTTCGGCGTTTGACATGCCCTGACATGAGAGATCCGAGCTGCTCGATAGAGGCTCTGCCGATACTCGTCGCTAGTCTGTACGCATGCCGGAGCACCCCCCGACACGCCCGCCGCGCGCGGTGACGGTCATCAAGCTCGCCTGGTGCGTCCTGCTCGCCAGCGTCGTCGTCGCCGGCCTGATGTTTCCCGTCGTCGGTGGGTTCGGCCTGGTGTCCAACCGCGCCTCCGATGTCGTTGCCAACGGTTCCGCGCAGTTGGTGGAGGGCGAGGTGCCTCAGGTCTCCACGATGACCGACGCCAAGGGCAACATCATCGCCTGGCTCTACACCCAGCGACGCTTCGAAGTTCCCAGCGATCAAATCGCCAACACGATGAAGCTGGCGATCGTCTCCATCGAGGACAAAAGGTTTGCCGACCACAACGGCGTCGACTGGCAGGGCACTCTGACGGGCCTGTCCGGGTATCTGTCGGGCAACCTCGACACCCGCGGCGGCTCGACCATCGAGCAGCAGTACGTGAAGAACTATCAGCTGCTGGTGATCGCCCAGACCGACGCCGAGAAGCGCGCCGCGATCGAGACCACGCCCGCGCGCAAGCTGCGCGAGATCCGCATGGCGTTGACGCTGGACAAGACGTTCACCAAGCCCGAGATCCTGACGCGCTACCTCAATCTGGTGTCCTTCGGTAACAACGCGTTCGGCGTACAGGACGCCGCCCAGACATACTTCGGGATCAACGCCTCGGAGCTGAACTGGCAGCAGGCGGCACTGCTGGCCGGCATGGTGCAGTCGACGAGCACGCTGAACCCCTATACCAATCCTGATGGCGCGCTGGCCCGTCGCAACGTCGTGCTCGACACCATGATCGAGAACCTGCCCGAGTACGCCGAGGAGCTGCGCGCGGCTCGTCAGCAGCCGCTCGGCATCCTGCCGCAGCCCAAGGAGCTACCCAGGGGCTGCATCGCCGCGGGTGACCGTGCGTTCTTCTGCGACTACGTGCTGGACTACCTCGCCAGGGCGGGCATCAGCAAGGACCAGGTGGCCAAGGGCGGCTACCTGATCAAGACGACGTTGGAGCCCGACGTCCAGGCGTCGGTCAAGAACGCGATCACCCAGTTCGCCAGCCCCGATTTGCCCGGTGTCGCGAGCGTGATGAGCGTGATCAAACCCGGCAAGGAATCGCATCCGGTTCTCGCGATGGCGAGCAACCGCACCTACGGCCTCAATCTCGATGCCGGCGAGACGATGCAGCCGCAGCCGTTCTCCCTGGTGGGCAACGGTGCGGGGTCGGTGTTCAAGATCTTCACCACCGCCGCAGCCATGGAGATGGGGATGGGCATCAACGCCCAGCTGGACTCCCCGTCGCGTTTCGAAGCGAAAGGCTTGGGAAGCGGCGGTGCGCGGGGCTGCCCGCCGGCCACCTGGTGTGTGCAGAACGCCGGCAACTACCGGGGCACGATGAGCGTCACCGACGCGTTGGCGACCTCACCGAACACGGCGTTCGCGAAGCTGATCGCTCAGGTAGGTGTGCAGCGGACCGTCGACATGGCGGTGCGCCTGGGCCTGCGGTCCTACGCGTTGCCCGGTACGGCCCGTGACTACGACCCCGAGAGCAACGAGAGCCTGGCCGATTTCGTGAAGCGTCAGAACATCGGCTCGTTCACCCTGGGCCCGATCGAGGTGAATGCCCTGGAACTGTCGAACGTGGCGGCGACGCTTGCCTCGGGCGGCACGTGGTGCCCGCCGAATCCGATCGCCGAGCTCTATGACCGATACGGCGAGCCGGTGTCGGTGACGACCGAGACGTGCGAGCAGGTGGTTCCCGAGGGCCTCGCCAACACCCTGGCCAACGCGATGAGCAAGGACGACACGGGAGCGGGTACCGCGGCAGGCGCTGCCGGGTCGGTCGGCTGGAGCCTGCCGATGTCGGGCAAGACGGGCACCACCGAGGCCAACCGCTCGTCGGCCTTCCTGGGTTTCACCAACCAGTACGCGGCCGCGAGCTACATCTACGACGACTCGCCCGCGCCGACGGAGCTGTGCTCGTTCCCTCTGCGACAGTGCGGTTCGGGAAACCTGTTCGGCGGCAACGAGCCGGCCAGGACGTGGTTCACCGCGATGCAGCCGATCGCAACGGCGTTCGGTGATGTGGCACTGCCTCCGACCGATCCTCGGTACGTGGAGGGAGCACCGGGCTCGCGGGTGCCGAGTGTCGCAGGCTTGAGCCAGGACACCGCCCGGCAGCGGCTACGTGAGGCAGGTTTCCAGGTCGCCGACCAGGCGACGCCGGTCAACAGCGCGTCGTCCTACGGCACGGTGGTCGGTACGTCGCCGAGTGGCCAGACGGTGCCCGGCTCGATTGTCACGATCCAGATCTCAAACGGCATCGCGCCGGCACCTCCTCCGCCGCCGCCTGGGGCTCCGCCGGGAGGCCCTCCGCCGCCGGTGGGGCAGACGGTCATTCAGATCCCTGGCCTGCCACCGATCACGGTGCCCGTGCTGGGACCGCCGCCGCCACCCGCGCCGCCGCCACCGCCGCCGGGCTGACCCCGACAGACTGTCCCTCACAGGCTCTGGCAGTAGTCTGGCGTTCATGTCTGCTTCAGCCGGTGACATTCTGAAGACCACGGCCGTCGCCTCCATCGGCACCCTGGTCGCGGGCATCGCATATGGATCGCTGATCGAACGCAATGCCTTCGTCATGCGGGAGGCGACGATGCCGGTGCTCTCGCCGGGCTCCTCGCCGCTGAAGGTGCTGCACATCAGCGACATCCACATGCGGCCCGGGCAGCGTCGCAAGCAGGCATGGCTGCGCGACCTGGCCCGCTGGGAGCCCGATCTCGTCGTGAACACCGGCGACAACCTGTCCCACCCCAAGGCCGTTCCTTCGGTGGTGCAGGCGCTCGGTGACCTGTTGGCGGTCCCCGGCGTCTTCGTCTTCGGCAGCAACGACTACTTCGCGCCGAAGCTGAAGAACCCCGCGAACTATCTGACGAAGCCGACCCGCCGGATCCACGGCGAGCCGCTGCCCTGGCAGGACCTGCGGGCGGCGTTCACCGAGCGGGGCTGGCTGGACATGACTCATACGCGTCGCGAATTCGAGGTGGCCGGCCTGCACATCGCTGCCGCCGGCGTCGACGATCCGCACCTGACCCGCGACCGTTACGACACCATCGCCGGCCCGGCGAGCCCGGCTGCGAACCTGACGCTCGGGTTGACGCACTCCCCCGAACCTCGGGTTCTCGATCGCTTCGCCGCCGACGGCTACCAGCTGGTGATGGCCGGCCACACCCACGGCGGCCAGCTGTGCCTGCCGTTCTACGGCGCGATCGTCACCAACTGCGAACTCGACCGGTCCCGCGTCAAGGGTCCGTCGCGGTGGGGTGCCCGCACCCAGCTACATGTGTCCGCGGGTATCGGCACGTCGCCGTACGCACCGCTGCGCTTCTGCTGCCGTCCCGAGGCGACGTTGCTGACATTGGTCGCCGCGCCGACCGGCGGTTCCGACACCGGCTCACGAGCCGGCCAGCAGCACCCGACCGTATCGGCGCGGTGAGCCCGCCTGTCCTTTGTCGCCGCCAGTCGCGGGCGTGGGTGGACAATGCGGTCCGGCTGATCGAGGCCGACGCGCGCCGCAGCGCCGATACCCACCTGCTCCGCTATCCGCTGCCGTCGAGCTGGTCGGGTGATGTCGATGTCGCGCTCTACCTCAAGGACGAGACGACCCACATCACCGGCAGTCTGAAGCACCGGCTGGCGCGCTCGCTGTTCCTCTATGCGCTGTGCAACGGATGGATCGGTGAGGACACCACTGTCATCGAGGCGTCGTCGGGTTCGACGGCCGTGTCGGAGGCGTACTTCGCGGCGATGCTCGGGTTGCCGTTCATCGCGGTGATGCCGGCCTCGACGAGCGCGTCGAAGATCGCACTGATCGAATCACAGGGCGGCCGTTGCCATTTCGTCTCAGAGTCAGCTCAGGTCTATGCCGAGGCGCAGCGACTGGCAGACGAGACCGGCGGACATTACCTCGATCAGTTCACCAACGCCGAGCGGGCCACGGACTGGCGCGGCAACAACAACATCGCGGAGTCGATCTTCGAGCAGCTCGGCGAAGAGACCCACCCGGTGCCGGAATGGATCGTGGTGGGGGCGGGCACGGGCGGGACGAGCGCGACAATCGGCCGCTACATCCGCTATCGGCGCTACCCGACGCGCCTGTGCGTGGTGGATCCCGAGAACTCCGCGTTCTTCCCGTCCTACGAGCGCGACGATCCCGCCTATGTGACGGGAAAGTCGTCGCGGATCGAGGGAATCGGCCGTCCCCGTGTCGAGCCGTCGTTCCTGCCGGGTGTGGTGGATCGGATGGTGTCGGTTCCCGACAACGCATCTGTCGCCGCTGCCCACCACGTCAGCCGGGTGCTGGGTCGGCGCGTGGGCCCGTCGACGGGAACCAACATCTGTGGCGCGTTCAGTGTGTTGGCGGAGATGGTCGAACAGAGGTGCAGCGGGTCAGTGGTGACGCTGCTCGCCGACAGTGGCGACCGCTACGCAGACACCTACTTCTGCGAGGAATGGCTGAGCAGCCACGGCATCGAACCGTCGGAGTCAGCCGGATCGCTGGCCGAGTTCGAGCGCTCCGGCCGCTGGCCCTGATCCTTGGGGCGCCGCGTCAGCGGTACATCGGACGTGAGGAACAGCCACAGTGCTGCCAGCGCGAAGAAGCCCAGGTAGATCGATGCGCCCAACCCAGTCATGTCACGCCCCGTTCCGGTCGATGTTGTTTCTCAGTGTGCATAACGCCACCGACACCTCTGTTCCTTCCCACGGCGTGTCGTAAACCCGACGGCCGTTTGGCTTCGACGGTGTGCGGTGCGATACGCTGTCGTGGCTTCACTCGGGGTGTGGCGCAGCTTGGTAGCGTGCTTCGTTCGGGACGAAGAGGTCGTGGGTTCGAATCCCGCCACCCCGACTCGTGTTGGTGCAGGTAGGGGGCCCTGACTGGTTAGCCAGTGCGGGGCCTTCTCTCGTTCCAGTCCGCAGTTGGTCCGCAGCGGGTTCCAGAGACTTGGTTCGAGCATCGTCCAGAGCCGCTGAAACCAGCTCTAGATCATCGGGGAATAGGTCGGCATACGTGTGCACCGCCGAAGCGTGCCCCAACATCGTCTGCACCGCCTTGACGTTGGCGCCCGCAGATGGGAGGTGATGTCCTCCTATGTCGGCATTGGGAACAAGGCCAGGTGCGATGGCGTAAAGCCGCTGGCTTGCGTGGCCTCGGTGAGGTAGTGCAGTACCGCCTTGTCATCGCCCATCGCGTTGGCCAACAGGCAGATTCGTGGCGATCGGCCCGTCACCCCCGATCGATCTACTGCGAAATCTGTCAGCGCGGTGAAGGCGAATCGGGTCCGGCGACCCGAGGCGATACCGCCGCTGGTCGCCAGAATGGTCGGCGCATCCGCAGGCATAAAGCGACCGTATGCCCCCGCCTTCAATGCCAGCAACCAAGTTTGATGGCCTTGTTGTCCCCGTTGAAGTCACCACCCCAGGGTTCACGCCAATGATGGTGTCAACGCTTGACATCGTCGTTGAGAGTCTCGATGGATTTGGGTGTCCGCACGCCCCGATTTAGGCGGTGAGGCCGACTTTATAGCGGGCGAAATCGCAGGCGATGGCTTTAAGTTCGTCGACGCCGAGATAGCCGGGCGTGGTGGGCGTGCATGTGATGCGAGGATCGCTCGCCCGGGTGTGTGCCATGGCGGCATCCTCGGAAGTGATTGTGGCCGTGCCAGTTTGGACGCCGATCCCGTCAATGGCCGTGAGCAGGCGCCGCGCGGTGGTGTGGGGTCGGTGGCGCGGAACTTAACTGGTGCCGTGGGCGACCAGTTCGACAAGGAAGGTCAAACACGGTATTGATCGCGTGGGCGTGGGCAGGCAGCGACGGACCACGCCAGCTTATCGAGGCCGCGCCGATCCAAAACACCGCCGCGTGCTTTCCTCGCGTCGGCACGGCTGGGATGGGAGCCGACTTTTCGAATTGTTTGTTCTGTCAGCACAGTGCGCGTGTACATTAGCTCATCATTCGCAGAAGGAGGCTGCGGTGCAGAGCTTCGCCCTCTCGGCGGTCTGCTCGCACGCTACTTCCGTAGGGGGCTGGGACAAGTAACAATGAGCAGTGCCGTAATTTACAGAACGAACTCCTGCAATCTACGGTGTATTCATTGTTCCGTCGGTCCAGATCTCTCAAGCAGAAGAGCAGGACTTTCGCTAAGCCAATTTAAGACCAGCCTAGACAACCTAGCAAGAAATGGCACCACCCGGGTGACCATACTGGGCGGAGAGCCTCTTTCAGACCCTCTGCTGTATCCAATTTTGGAGCACGCCGGCGCAGTTGGAATCGCGGTCACTTACAACACTAACTTGACCCTGAAAACGATTGACTTTGCGAAGCTAGCTTCCTACTCCGCATTCTCTGGATTCATCGTAAGTATCGATGGTGGTCGAGCGGATATTCACGACAAGGTAAGGGGCCGAGTCGGTGCGTTCAGTAGAACGCTGAATAACATTTCCCTCTACAATCAGGCCCGAGCTCAATCAACAACGCGCCCCGAATTGGAGGTCAACTTCGTACTCTCTGGAGTGAATGCATGTTCGATCGGCGATCTATTCCGCCTCTGCGAAGACAATCTGGTTGACGTTCTCGGCGTGACCCCCGTGCACTTTACGGGTTTCGCATCTGATAATCGTGAAGACTTGGACGCCGACCTGTTTGGGCGTCGCCTTGCCATTGAACAGGTGATTCTTTACAAATATTTCTCCAGGAGGATGCGCATTCGTATCGACACCCCGCCTCGTGTCGTTCGATACATGAAAGAACGGTACGGCTTGACGATCGAACGTTCAAAACCGGCATGCCCTGGCACAGGCGTTTACTCTTACGTCGACCTCAAAGGCAATCATTTGCCATGCCCAGCCATGGCATACGAAAACGGGCCGAAATCGCTGTTCGAGCACCGCGCCCCTTCGGCCGATATTACCACCGAGAATTACAGCATTCGCGAAAACTTACTGCTAAGCGCATTCGATCAACAGCGGTCAACACATAACCTATTACAGCGCATGGAGCCGTGCCGGAGCTGCGAGTTCAACCGGGAATGCTTCCCATGCGTTGCCGACTTGATGCGTGGCGCCGAAGACGGGACGACAGAGACATGTCGGATTTTCTCGTCAGCCAATCTTTCTTCACCATTAGCGCCTAAACCAACGTCAGTAAGTATAAATAAGGAGGCATCATGCAGTTAGACGAGGCGAAGAGAAAATTGACAGAACTTCCTGTTTTGGTGGAGTTTATCGCCAATCCTCGGCAGTGGGTCATCGATGCAGGGCTCAACCCCGACGATGACGCGGTCGGGCCCGAACTTGAAAAGATTCTCAAAGACGCACTTGCGAGACTCGCCGAAAGTGTGCCAGCTGTTGACGCGCTGACAGGCACCGCTCAGGAAGTCATCAAGGGAGTTGGTGTGAGTTGCTGCAACTAGCAAGCGCAGGTTATTCGTCTGCGGACGACGACGTCGTACTCACCTTCCCTGACTTAGCGCGTTCGAGTCGTCGCGGCTGAAGGCGCCTATGACTGTCTCATTTCTAGAAAAGCAAGACAGCGCCCAGCCCCCCCGCTGCGTTACCCCAGGTCGAGGGGTCTCATTTCTTGTCTCCCACCGCGTGCCTCGAATTTTCACTTTCGGCGCAGGATGTGACAGCCGTCGTCGGAGTGGCGACAATCTTGGGTCATGCCCGCGTCAGCACTATTGGCCACGACCTTGATGCGCAAGTGACCGGCCTGGCGGCCGCCGGCATCACTGACCATCGAATCTATGAGTCGCCGAAAAGTCTTCATGCGGCTGGCCCGGTGTTGGTTGAGAGACGGTTCACCCATTTAGCGTTAAGCATGAACAATCAGATCAGCATTCGTTCGATGAACCGCCGATGCAACGCTCGTTCCCGTGCATGGGCCCGTCGGGCCTGAGGAGAACAACCATGACCGCCCGGGATCGTGGCAGCGCACGCCTGGCCAAATTGCTGGCTGACCCGCAACGCGCAGCTCGCGTAGCCGCCATCCGCGGGCAGATGGATCAGCCCAACCCCGATTCGCCAGGTCTCGACGACGATGACAACGGCCGTCAGACGGCCGATAAGTGATCCCGCGAGCGGTCGTCGCGCGCAAAGCCCTGACAGATGCGTGGAGCAGTCGGACCAGCCGACCCGCCGCATCATGACGGTCGATGATCTGCGCGGTTCCGCCGACGCTGCCAACAACGTTAACGATCCCGGCGCTTAAAACGCCGCGTGGCGGCGGCGCTAGCAGACAAGCGCGCCTGACCGCGATTCTGGCCGAGGCTGCCCGAGCCGACCAGGAACTCGCCAGCGCAATTGCCATGGCCACCGGTGCCGAGCCAATTCCAGAGGGGCCGCACTCGAACGATCCTGCAGTACAGGACATGCTGAATAATCCGCCCGAGGATCCGCAGCGATTTCATAACGGATGGGAGAAGTTGAGCCAGGAGCAGAAGGACTGGCTGTATGAGCAGGACCACGCCATCGGCAACACCCGGGCATGCCCTTCGAAGACAAAGACCATTACAACCGGATGCACCTCGGCGAACTTCAGTCCGCCAATCAAGCCGAGCTCGATCGCCTGGCCAAAGAACATCCCGGCTGGACCGACGGCCAGCCTGATACGCCAAACCCCAGCTCGCCCGGCTTCCACGAGTGGAAAACACAGTGGGACAATGCAAACAAGACGCGACAGGGATACGAGCAGGTACAGCGGGCTCTGGAATCACCTGACGGTTTGCAGCGCTACCTCGGCGTCATTGATGACCAAGGCCACGCGGCGGTGTCGATAAACAATCCTGACACAGCCACCAGGAACGGCACGTTCGTTCCTGGTACCGGGCAAGACCTGAGCCGACTGGAATTCAGCACGTCGAAATCGGAAGCAATGCTGCAGGCAACGCTCGAAGCCGACCGCAACCTCAAGGTTGAGGATGTTTCGATGACGACCTGGATGGGCTACGACCGTCCGATGAGTATCCTGACCGATGCTCCGTCGCCCAGCTTCGCGCATGATGGCGCCGCGGCGCTGGACGACTTCCAAGCCGGGATGCGCGCCTCACATGACCTGGCCGCCGGCCCGTCCGTCAACACAGTGATCGGTCACAGTTACGGCTCGACGCTGGTGGGTGCCGCTGGACTGGACGGTCATCTCGACGCCAATAACGTTGTGGCCGTGGGGAGTCCCGGCATTCTTGCCGACCACGCGACCGACCTCAGTCTCGCCCCTGGTGCAAACGTGTTCGCGTCGCGGGCCGAGAATGACCTCATCGGCGTTGCCACGTACGCGACCCTCGGGCCAGACCCTATGGGAGCGGGCTTCGGCGCGATTCCGTTCGAGGCGGCACCTGGGGCGGCAGGGCCTTTTGGCACACCCACGATCGACGCCCACAGCAGCTATTGGTCTCCCAGCAATCCTGCGCTTCTCAACATGGGGCGCATCATTGCCGGCAGGACCGATGTCACCCCACCCACATTCACACCATGACTGGACAGGATCGCATCATTCGCGTCATCACGACGGCCACTGTGGCAGCGCTCCTGCTTGCTGCATGTTTGACGTCCGAGCCTGAATCACTCGGTCCGCCGGTGCCGACAGGTTCCACTGAAATACCCGGAGGGCCAATGGAACCAACACCTATCGTCCCGTCGCCCGTCGTCCCGGAGAGCCAGCGACAAGCGCAGGACACGATCAATCGCTACCTGTCCGACACAGTCAACGCCATGCCCAAGGGGACCACGTTGGACGGAACCCGCTACATCGTCGGAGACGGCACCTCCTTCTGCGAAGACAACCCCAGCGGAGACGATCCGCCGGTCAGGGTGACCGACTGGCGCGACGTCGAACCGCCGGAGGGAACGGACTTCGCCGCGCTCATTGATCAGACAGGCGCACTGTGGAAAAGCTGGGGGTGGCAGGTTCTTGAGCGGGACGGGTTCGACAACCGGTTCGGTTACGCGCCTGACGGATACGTGCTTCAGATCAGTGCGCGTCCGGATCCGACCCAGCCTCCATCATTGATCGCCTCGTTGCCGTGTTTTCCCGAGAGTCGGCGTGACAGTGGCGTCCGCAAGATTCGGGTGATTAGCCAAACTCCATGACCAACCCAAACCTGTAGCAGAGAGCCGGCTATCTACATCATTTTCAGATTCGTTATCGATAAGTCGATTTTGGGGTGTTCAGAACTGTTACCCACGTGCGTTTGGGCGCGCTAGGTTTCGGCGTGGGCACCATTAGTTATCTGTAAAGGTGTCAACGACGCTGGTGCGTGCGCCGGCGATGCTGCGATCGCACGCTCCGCGTGTATCTTGGCCATGATGATTATTGCTTGTCGAGAAGCTTCATCACCCTACGGCTGTTGCGCATTATATGGTCACTGACGGGCAATATCGGTATTCCATAGCTGAGCAGGTACAACTGCAGCGAAGCAACACCTTTGGACGCGGCAGTGCGCCATTTCGCGATTAATTCCATCATGTTGGGATTCATTCCGCCCTTCGCCCCAATGTCAGCCATCCCCTCGAGCAACTGAAGGTCTGACAGCGGAACGATCCCGGGGGCGTACACCTGCGGCTGAAGATGCTTGAACGCATTAATACTTCGGAGATTGATATCAAACTGAGCCAGCAGTCCAGTGACGACGCCGGCGTCGGGCACGATGACGAGCGGAGCGTACATCGTCTTGTTGTCGACCTTTTCGTTCTCCCAGCCGCCGTGCTTCTGGACGAGGTCGATGGTGGAGAGTAGTTGCCTGTACTTGCCGCTGTCGGTGTCCATGAAGATCTTCTCGACGTCGGCGCTGTATTCTTCCCAACTCGCAAGGCCTTGCGCCGCATCCGCTTTCACCGCGTGGTTGGTGGCGTCAATCACGATGCAATGGTCTTTACCGAACAGCATCCAGTCACAGACCGACGGCGCTTCGCCCTTCTTCTGCGTCCACGCGACCTGCATATCGTGTTCGTCGACGATCGCCCGCAGATGGGGGCACTTGCCGTGGATGCGATGGAGAATCCCGCTGACGAATTGTTCGAACGCGTCATTCATCGCAGTCTTGAACCGATTGCGCAGCGCTGCTGGGAAACTGGCCCACGCTTCGAAGTAGAGCTGTGCACCGCATAGCCGGTCGAGGGCCCATTGATGGCGGATAACGACGAATGTGTTGTCGTCGACGGCCAGGAAAGGGTACTGCGTGAGGGTGTAGCGCTGATGACTGATTGGCCCAGCGTTGCGATCCTCCTGCAGCTTGGCCTTGAAGTCCTCCAGTCGCGGCGCCATGTTCGCGAAAAGGTAGTCGATCGCGGACTCCGACGCGCCGTCGGCCACTAGTTCATCGCGGGTGAACCGGACCTGATGGCTCTTGGTGCTGCGCTTGATGATCCGGCGTCCGAGACGCATGACGTCGAGTAGTTCGACACCGGTGGCGATCTTAAAGGCCTCCGCGGGCGTCGCCCCCAGGCCGGTCGTCGTCGACCTCGATGCCCACTCCGTGAACCATAAGTCGAAGGAGTTCGAAAGCACGATCTCCAATCTCAGCGGCGCGTTGAAGAGCGCCGACGCGACTTCCTCCTGCATGAGCGGCTTGGCGTACTCGTGCAGCTCTTCAGCGCCCATCTTCGGCAGCTTGCGCTGAAGCATCGCAATCTCGGCGGCGGTGGGCACGTCGCCTGAGAACTCGGAGTTCAGGTTCTGTTCCGTCGTGATCGACAGCAGCATGTGCGTCAGAATGTTGCGGTCGATGACCGGTGCGGCCTCGGCTGCTGTGGCGTATTCGATGACCTCGCGTATAAGCTGCGCGGTCGCACGGGGCGAGATAAGCATGTCGTTGTAAATGACGATCCTGTTGAGGGCCTTCTCGCAAACGCCCCCGGTGCCGCCGCCAGCGAGGAAATCGCCCTCAACGTCGCGTACGCCCAGACTTGTCGTGTAGGCGACGTCCCACTGCGCCTGCAGTCGGGCAACAGTTTCCAGAGCGTCGTAAAGGTCGATGCTGGCAAGTAATTCGCGTCGCTCATCGTCTGTCAGCGGGTTCAATCCAAGCAGTCCGCAGACGATCAGCTGCGGCTGCGACGTCAAGTAGGACATAGTGTGTGACATCAAGTCATCTGTCACCGGATTTCCGGGCGGCGGCATCCACGGCGGCGGCCGATTTCCGGGCGCAGGGGGCACCCGGCCCGAGGCGAACAGAGGGTTGGGCTTGGGCGTGCCCCTGCCGCCGCGCGGACCCCGGTAGCGAGACTTACCCGACATGAGCGTCGGCCCATTCATCGAGCAACTCGTTGATCTGTCAGCTCGACGGTTCGCCGCTCTGTTCGCGGATCGACTTGCAAACAGCGACGAGCAACCTCAACTCGGCGTCGATACTGTCACGAGTGTGCATGTAGTCAAGGCTAAGGAAGCGCGCTGACAACCAGCTAGCAGATTTTCGTCGGCAGTTCGAAGAAGTCCAGGCCCGGTGGCATCGCCGAAGTGCCGGAAGGAGTTGCGGCGCGTCCGTGGCACCGTCGGCTACATGTGCACCATGACACCGTACTGGCCGCGAGGCTTTGGACATGACACTGACGTTTCGATCGGCTCGAACTTCGGAGTTAGCCCGCTTCACTACTCATAAGCCGTGCGCCTACGCGTCCATCGCGTACTGCGCAGAGCACTACGGCGCCGTGGCCCTACATCAGCCGTTGCGTCATCCGGCCCCGGCCTTGGTCATCGATCTGCAGACTCATCCGACCGCCGGTGAGCGTGGCGAGGTTCTGCAAAGTGTCAGCGACGGTCGCGTCAAGGGCCGTGGCGATGACCGCAATGGCGCGACGCGCCACATCGGTAGTGCGGGCGGTGAGGCCATCACTGGCGACGTGCCGACGCGCTATAGCCGACACACGAATTCCGTTGGGGTTGCCCGCGTAATCATAGGTGTTTTCTGCGAACCCTGATTGAGCATCAACTCCGCGGACCGCCTCGTGCTCTTTGCGCCAGCGATGGGCGTTCTCTCCGCGGATGTCCATCACCGCCGACCACTCGGCCGACGTCCGCAACTGCTCCAACCGGTCCACCGCCGGCTGATGAATCGCCGGCAGGTTTGACCGGAGCGAAACCAGCGTATCTTCGCGCAGCGACAACCAGGCGCCCGCGTCGTTGGTGACAAACGGCTGGTAGGTAGCGCCCAACTTCTTCAAACCCCGTATACCCCCAAGCGCGTCGCGAACCATAGGGTCGGTCCGCGCAACACGAACGACTAAGTTCACCAGTCGATGCCCGATGCTGACCGCGGTGTCGCACACGGTGTCGGCGAGGAATCGCTGTGCGAGCGCCATGCCAGGCCGCTGGCGCTCGTGCTCTATCAGTTTCGCGTGCCAGACCACTTCGACCATGGTTGCTGCGCAGATCATCAGCGATTCCGCCATCGACCCTGCCAGTGCGCAGGTCTCGCGCCACTGGCTGGTGCGTAAGTCAGCGAACGGATCGGGCTCGAAGTCACTGCGGCTGTACTCCCACACGCGGTCACAGACGCCATGCACGGCATCCAAGCCGAGGTCCGCCAGTTCGGGCCGAAGATCGACATCGCCACCGTGGGCGCCGATGTGGAACAGTTTCAGCCAGGCGGTGTCAGGCGAAGCGCTCATGCTGCACCCCCTCCCAGATCAAAGCTCGCCCAAATCGGTTGGCCGGAAGTTCCTTGTTGGCCGACTCGAAACCGGTGTCACGTTCAGAGAATTGGGCGCGATCTGACCGTGAAATTTCGCAGCTCGGGGATTGCGCGGCACCGAATAGTCCTCGTCAGGCGGCACCGCGGACACGGCGTTGATGATTGGGTGTCCAACCTCAGGCCACGCGAATGCCATCATCTTGTAGCTGCTCTTCGGAGAGCCAGCCCGCGAGAAGGTGATCCCGCAGGGACGGTAGATCTGTGCCGCTGGTGGCAACTCAAAGCTGATAAGAAACTCAAAACTAGCGATCTGCACGTAACCACCAAGGATCTCGCTACCCACACTCGCAGGCCGAAGACGTATGGCTTTCGGTACCGACGGAAGATCGTGATCGCGATCAAGCAAAACGTAGAGCCCCCACGCCTGGGGCCACGGAGCTCCCCGCCAGAGAATTTCGGCCAACTGCTCGGTCGTCACACCGTGTCGGAAACGATAGGCAGTCCTTCCGTCCACTTCGAGGGCGCCGGCCTCGACCGCGCCCCAGAGCACTTTGAGCATCCACAATTCGAAGTAGGGACCACTCACCATGGTGAAACCACGCGGAAAGCTGTCCCGATCGTCGTTGCCGAGGTACCTGAAGACGTCAAGGTGATCTTCTACGGAGTAGCGGAAGAATTCGGCGGCCATCTTGTCCAACGGTGACAGGGCGTTGTTGTGGCGGCGGCACAGCATCTTGCGGGAGAGCCGATCTGCTTACGCCGTTCGGTCTTGCTCTGCCATGCGGCACCTTCGACTACGACGACCTTCCCGTCAGCTGAGATTGCGTTCAGAACGTCGTCGGTGATGAAGTGCTCGCGTGTCAATTCTCCGTCACAGTCCTTGCTCGCACGGGCATAGCAGCCCGGGTTCGCGTAGCCCGTGCGTGGACCGGTAAGCAGTGGCGGAGGCGGTACGGCAATCCACGATCCATCCGCCGCGCGGTGGCACCGAATAGCCTGACACCGAGACCCGCAGGGGCAATCGTCCTCGGGCGGCGGTCCGTACCACTGACTGACACGCACGTCGGGGTCTCGGACGACCCGTTCGCCAAGTTGCCGGATTGCCTGTTGAAGGCCATCGCTCACGTCCCGACGATAGCTGTGAACGAGGCCAAGGTTCCACATGTCCACTTGGGGCGCCGGCTTCTTGGGTTGTCATCGCTGCTGGTAGCGAGGTCCCATACTGCTATCACGTTGTGAGGTCGAATAAGTGCTGAGGGTCGAATTCGGCGCCAGGCTATCTACTCGCGAGCAGTCGCTGGATCAAAAAGCAGCGCAACGTGCAGACCGCCGCGACGTTCCGCCCGACCTGCCCGAGTACGGCACCGGACGCTGGCTGATCTGCGAAGCGGCGGATTGGCTCCCCGAGTACCAAGCGCTCCTGACCGACGCCCTAAACACAGGCCGGGCGCTGGGCGGACAGCTGCTTGACTTTGGCTGTCGATCGGGGCGTCGTTTGTTCGTAGATCTCGTCGACGGTCAGTCTTTGACGTCTGTCGCTGTTCGTGAATGCTGACGTCCCTCGCGACGGCGTCTCATTCGGCTCGTTTGTCGAACTCGGCGCGGATCGCTTCCGCGGCTTCGCGGTTGTCTTCGGCGAGCTGTTGGAGGTATGCGATGACGTCGCCGACGGTGCGCAGGCCTGCGAGGTCTTCGTCGGGGATCTTCACGCCATATTTGTCCTGGGTCTGGACGCGATCTCGACCATTGATAGCTAGTCGATATCCAGGTCGTCGACGAAGGACAATTCGATGGTGACTTCCGCTGGTTCGATGCCCCGATCAGAGCCAGACGCGCCTCGCGAGGACTGCGAGGGAGATATCGGGCGCTCGTCTTGGCCATTAATGAGACCGTTGAAGTAGCAGAGACAGAACGGCAGCTAGCGAGATTGCCGTCGCCCTCAAAATTGCGGCGGTGGCAGCGGTTACATGGGTACCGCAGCAGCTCGCCGACAACGCCGGCCAGAACGTCGGCGTCCACCCTGACCGTCGATCCCCCGCGGTTGCCAACCCCGCCGACTCACGAAAGGTTGTGATCAGGGGCCCGGTCGCCGCCCGAGCAGCAGCCGCTCGCACCACCGGACCCACATGCGGGGTTTTTCGAAGCGGTTCATAGCGAAACCGACCAGCCAGCGACCTACGGCGATAATGCCGGCGAGGCTGGCCAGGCCGAGGAACGACACCATGAACTTCCCCGCGGTGCGGACGTGGTCGGCGGTGACAACCGGAATCCAGCCCGAGCGCACCACGGCTGCAGCGAGCAGCACCCCGATGAACGACCAGAACAAGATCTTCGCCTTGTTCAGATGGCGATCGTAGGTGGCGAAGACCCGGAACGGGTTGTCTGATGATACGTCCGGGTCGCTGCGCCAGTAGTACACCAGCTGCACGTTCGCCGGGTGCATGTAGGCGACGCGTTGCAAATAGGTGCTCCACGCACGGGTCTCCAGGATCCGCATGTTTCGCGGCTGCGGGCTAGCCGTCAGGAGCTGGTATTGGTCGGGCAGCATGGCGAAGAAGTTCACCACTTCGATCGGCACGATTCGGGGACGAAGCGTCACTTCCCTTGCGCGATTTCGACTTTCGCGTACATCGGCGATCCGGAAGTCCAGGATCACTCCCCCGAAGGGACTCCTCGGGGTCAGGAGCGGCCTGTTGGCGAACACTCGCAGTCGGAACCGCACGTACACCTCCGACCCCGGTGCGAGCGGGGATGCCAGCGGAACCCGGTAGTGCGAGGAGCGGTGAAGTTCGTCCGGTTGCTCAATCGCGGTCATGTTCGTGGTGTCGACGTGGCGTAGGTGGAACTCGTCGCCCGACTTCAGCTTCAGGGAATGGTCCGGACTGGTCCCTGAGACGGTGACGGGTTCACCAAAGATGAGCTCCGCCGTCTCGGGGTGAAGCAGCGTGTCATGCAAGTCCAGACAACCCCTGAACTGGTCCCACTTGTTCCCGTCTTCAACCTTAAACGGAAGAAGAAGTTCGACAGCTTCGACCGGCTCGGAACCAGTCGCCGAGATCGCCAGGCCCAGGTCGAAGTATAGGAGCCGTCGACCGGGCGCAAAGGATCGGAGCACCCACACGTTGATGTGGCATCGGGTGATCGTGAATGTGGCGTTGGCGTCGGCATCGGTTGGCTTTAAGACGGCGAAGTACCCCACGGCGGCCCTTTATCGCGATGGGATGTAGACGTAACACTGCGGCGCCACGTTCACCCCGAGCGAGTCCAACGACACCGGATGATCTAGACGCCTTGGTTGAGCGATCTCGATCGCGGTGGGGCGGCGTGCGCCGCGCAAATACGACTCGACGAAACCGCGCTCACCATCATCCGGCTCCAGCGCGCGCAGATCGCCGTCACCGATGTCGACGAGACCGTCGACGCGAAAGTGTCCGGTTACCGCCCGAACCGGCGTCGGCTCATAGATGAACACCTTGAGACCGGGACTGAACCGAGGACGTTGACGCCGGAACTCGAACCGCTTATCGCCTCGATAGATTCGGTCAGCGTGCGGGGCCCGAATCGACATCACAGCGCTCAACGCAGCTCCGTCGGCAGGCATGCCATCACGTACTCACTGCGTTCCGGGCCGTACCGGTCCGGCTCATGGGCCACGGTCAGGAAACCGACCGGGGCGAAGGCGCGGTGCACACTATCGTGGTGGTGTTCGGCCACCGTGACATGAACCTGCTGAACTCCCTCGTGCACCCAGCGGTCGTGCAGGTTCCGAATGAACGTTCCGCCGACACCACAGTTGCGGAACTCGTCGGCGATCAGGAAGGTGCTCAGTTTGAGCCGGCCGAATCCCTTCGGCGTCTCAATGGCCACTCCCGCTACCGCCTCATGAACTTCGACGAGAGTGCAGCGAGCCCTGCCCGCCAACGCATCGTCCAGTCGACGCTCAAGCCACGCGCCACCGTTTGGGTACAGCTCCGGCAGAACAGCCAACAATTTCTGTACACATGGCAGATCCTCGTGCTGTAGATCACGTGTCGTGGGTCGCTCCATCCGAGCCGGAAGGCTCCGAGATGGATGAATAAGCACCACCAGCGCCCTCCCTTTTCACGTGCGGTAACAGAAGCCCTCGACATCAGAGTAATTGTGCCCGCCGACGGAAACCTGGTATTCCCTGCTCAGCGTGTCCAAGCGGCGGCTAGGCGTGCGACTGGCCCGCGGTTCGCAAACCTGGGGCTCGATGGGCTCGATCCTGCCAGTACTAATCGCGTGCCCCCTCGTGAACCATTGCCTCGACGTGCGACGCGCACCCCACACCCGACACGCCACTTCGGGCTCAAGTCACACACGTACCATGCAACAGCTTCTCTCCAAGGTCACTTAAGCTCTATTGCCGCAGAGTCCGACGGTTCCGAGCCGATCGTTCTGACGATGTGCGGAGCAAGCCCGGAAGAAGCAGAGCGGCCGACTGGTTTGCATCGACACCGGTGGACGAGGGTAGTCCGCAGCCGGTCCGCAGCAGACCAATCGCCACGCACACGTTCCCAACGCTTCAAGCGGCCCTAACCTGGGATTTCAAACGCCACCCACGTAACCAGCTCAATCAAACGCGCTGGTCTCGTCATTCGGGACGAAGAGGTCGTGGGTTCGAATCCCGCCACCCCGACTCGTGTGAATCAGAAGAGGCCCTGATCCGATTTCCGGTTTCGGGGCCTTCTTTCATTCCGACCGCAGGGGGTTCCCGGGAGGTTGGGATTCCTTGGCGGGGCCGATGGTGAGGCGGCGGATCGGCTCGACAGTGGGGCCGTTGATAAGGACGCCCCACGTGGTCTGCCGCTCTGTAGATCTGCCGACTTCAGAACCGCCAAAAGTACAGGGAAACACCTGATTCAATCCTGGTTCGCAGACTTTAACGTCGCCCTGAGTCGCGCCGCGAGGGCGCGTGTTCAGGAGGAAGCATGAACATCGAGCTTGCCGCGGCCATGGCGGTACCAACCGTGGCACTTGCTTTGACCATGGGCGCAGGCAGCGCCCCGGCGTCAGCCCAACCCTACGGCCCGGACACCTGCATCTCGGGTTTCGTGTGGCGCGAAGCCCGCGGCGGCGACAATGTATGCGTCACGCCGGACATCCGCGACGCGGTCGCCCAACAGAACGCCAACCCGGGCGCCCACAAGGACCCCAGCGCCGGGTCCGGACCACAGGGCTGCGCTTCGGGCTTCGTCTGGCGCGAGGCCTTCGACGGCGACACCATCTGCGTGACGCCTGCATTCAGGCAACAGATGTTCGACGCCAACGCCGCTGCCTCCAGCCGCAAGGCCGTCAACCAGGCGCCCGCACCCGCGCAGCAACCCGATCCGGATCCAGGTGGGCCGCCCCCACAACCCGGGTATGGAGCCCCAGGCGGTGGTGAGACTCCTTGGGAGGACATTGACAACAAAGACGCGTGCAGTCCGGATCCGATGGCCCCGTCGGCCGAGTACAACACGGATCTCTGCATGGTGCCGCACGAAGGCTAAGACCGGTGGTGCTCGAGCCGGCAGGGGCTGGCTTCCTTCGGTGACACGCGGATTCGGATCGCGATGGTGAACCGACGTTCAGTCGGTTGACCGAATTGGTGCCCGGAACCTCCCGTGGGCTCGCCTAGTGTTCTTGATGACCCGTCGAACCTGCGAGCTGAATGGAACTTGCCGACCAGTGCTGCCCTCCCGTTCCCGGTTGGAGAGCTGGAATCCGGACTCCCTGACATACACCGGGAGAGCAGTCAGAGATCAAGGCCAGGCCGTCGCGGATTCAGTGTCGACGTTGAGCAGGAACATTTCGACGATGCCCGAGACCAGAGCCTGGTCGGGCGACGCACACGACGCCGCGACGAGGATGTTCGAGCGCGCGAGCAACCAGACCAAGAGCTTCTCGACCTATACATCCGCGATCAGCGACGCCCTCATCGCAGGCGCCGGAACGATCGGCCGGGCCCGAACGGCGTTGTTGGACAAGGCCGATCAGATCGACATGACGGGCCAGTTGTACGTCAACGATCAGTGGGTGGTGTTGATCACGGGCGCCAAGATGACTCTCGAAGAGGCGGCGGAGCTGGAAAGGCGGGCGCAGGCAGAGCAGGGCATCGTCAACCGACTGCTGGTGGCGGTGGGCGCTGCCGACGATGCGACGGCCGACAGTCTCACCGCCGCCGCGAACCCGCATGGATTCGAAATGCCCCGCGCTTCCGACGATCCGTTCAGCATCCCGACGCCCGGCTCGCAGAGACCGATCGACGAGGTCCCCAACCCGTCGAATGCAATGGGCATGACCCAACAGGCCATCATCCGGGATACAGATATGGCCCAGACCGTTCGCGACACCAAGACCGAGACGAAGTACGACCCCGAGACCGGCGACGAGATCTCCACAACCACAACGATTTACAAGCAAGACGGCAGCAAGCACGTCACCACCGTCAACGCCCGACCGACGTTCCCTGATCGAGGACCGACCACCACCGAAATTCACTACGACAAGGACGGCAACGAGATCTCGGAAACCAGCTCGTTCACGTTTAATGACCTAGGGGACCATGGGATGAGAAACGCGCATGTCACCACGGTCACGTTTCCCAATCAAACCGTCACCACGCTCGTCGAGTACCCCGGTGGTGGGAAGAGCGCCACCGTCCAGGTACCGGGTCGACCTCCGGCCGATGTGCCACTGGAGCTCTTCAACAAGCCAATCCTGACGTCGGCCGAAACCGCATTAACCGGGCTGGAGTCTGCCCGCGGCCTCCCAATGCTGTCGCAGGAAGCCGCCGAGCGGGTCCAGATCGGAGCCAAGTACGGCGGTCCTGCACTGGGCATCGGTTCGGCGTTGTGGGACGTGGCAACCGCGGAAACGGGATTCACAAGATGCGTGGCCGCAGCGGAGGGGGTCACATCCTTCACGACGGGCACGCTCGCCGGTTTGGCGGCGTCGGAAGCGGGGCCTGGGACCGCCATTCTGGTCGGAATCGCCGCCTCCGAAGGAGGTACGGCGCTCGGTAATTGGATTGGAAACACCTTTTGTCCTCGATGAGAAGTCCTGCACGACCTATCGTGCTCGCCATTGCGTTGGCGGGAATCGGCGCCTTCACCAGCTATTGGTCAGTGGTGTGGGCAGTCCGCGGCAGCTACGTGACCGCACTGATCATGCTGGCTGTGACCGTTTGGGGCTTCGGCTTCGCGGCGTACTTCACCAGCACTGCCCTAGGGGTAGGGAAGCCACGAATCGAAAGCGGCACTTCGGGCACTCTGCTTCGCCCTCCGAGGTTCGTCGACACGGTAACCATTGCGCCAGTAGCAGCGATGACATCGGCCGGTGTACTTCATCTCGTCTTCGCCCCACTCGGCATGGTGGACTATGTGACGAGAGGCATTGCGCGGGCCGTTCCTCTTGCCTGCATTTTCCTTGTGCTGTTTGGTGTACCGACGCTATACCGGATGGTCAAACACAAGGGCGGCGGACACCTGCGGGTCGACACGGCCGGCTACGAAGTGTGGAACAGCCACTGGAACTCGTTCAGGCGCGGCTCGTGGGATGAACTCGACGACATCGCGGATCACAAACGCAAGGGGCGGAAGCCTTTCAACGAGCTGATCGTCTTCGCTCCAACAAATGGACCCGAAGCCGTTTTGTACTCCGACGCCCTCACCGATAACAGTGACGCACTGCGCGAATGGGTGCGGTTCTATTGGCAGCACCCGGAATACCGCGGCGAGCTACTCGACGAACGAGCCGTGCACCGCCTCGACGAGCAGGCGTTCACCACCGAGTGACGTCGGCGATCATGCCGTTGACGTACGCCGTCAGCGTCTCCACGTCGACAGGTTCGGCGTTCTCGGCATCACCCGAATCGAAGACGTAGTCGCCGTCGTCGCGGATCTGGACCCACTGCAGGACCGAGACGTCCGAACCACCACGCACCTGCACCGTTCCCGTCGCCACCACGTCTCGGATGCCGACACGCGGGACCGTCACGTCGGACGGTGGCGGCGCAAGGAAGTCGAGATCGGACTCATGGGACGCGTCTGGACTCGATTCCCCGCTGGCCGTCACCGCGATGCGCGGGTGCGCACCGGCGCCGACCAGCCCGACCGATTCGACGATGGCGGGACCCATCATCTCCGGCGACACCGCATAGAGGTCGACGATGTCCACACCACGGTCGCTGCCCTGCACCGCGACGAACGCGGACTCACCCGACCGTAGACCATGCATACGCAGATCCGGCGTGTCCTCGGCGGAAAGGCGCACCCGGCACTCCACGCAAAAATCTGACCGCACAAGGGTTTCCACCCATGCCCGAACCCCGTGCAACTCATCCTTCAAGCGCTCGTCGATCGGGCGCACGTTCCTGGTGGCAAGCCACACCGACCCGACCGGTCGGCTACGACCGAGGGGAAACGGCAACGAATCAAAGCTGTACAGCGCGCAGGCCGCCTCCAGATCGACCACCGCGACGGTGCCCGTCAGTTCGGACCAAATCGACTCCGGGAGGCTCGGCCTTGCAGTCACACGAACATTCTCCCGTGCGGCGCCGATGAGTTCTGACACCAGAACCGGTCTGCCCGCTCATGACGGACGACACCGTGGCCGCGCGCATCACCATTAACGCGTCGGCCGAGACTGTTTTCGAAGTGCTGACCGATCCGGCAACGCACGCCGCGATCGACGGCACCGGCTGGGTGCAGCAGCCGGCCGACACCGACCGTCTGACCGCGGTCGGGCAGATCTTCAGGATGGGCATGTACCACGACGGCCACCCGAACAAGCAGTACGAGATGGCCAATCGCATCGAAGTTTTCGACCCGCCCACGGCCATTGCGTGGATGCCGGGAGCCCAACCCCGCCACATTCCCGGTCGCGACCCCGCCGAGGGCGACGCCGTCGAGTATGGCGGGTGGATCTGGCGATACGATCTGAAACCCGACGGCGCAGACCGAACCATTGTCACGCTCACCTATGACTGGTCACGCGTGCAGAACCGTGATATCGACTTTCCGCCGTTCCGGCCCGAGCACCTGGACAACTCGCTGAAGCATCTCGCGAAGCTCGCCGCGCGCTTTTAGGCGGCGCGCCTTAGCGCTTGCGGCGCGGAATGTCCGGCACGCCGGCGAGCAGGCCCCGCTGCGGGATCCCGTCGATCGGCTCGGCGGCGACCCCCAGTTCGGCGAGCACGTCGTTGGCCGCCAGCACCCCCGACATCGAGGAGCGCTCCATCAGGCCGGACAGGTACGGCAGTTCGACAAAGTCTCCGGCAACCCGCAGGCCTCGGGCATCGGTGCGCACACGGGGCCGCGACCCGGACGAGCCCGGCGGGAACGCCGGAGCCGTCGCCTCCAGCCGGTTGTGGCTGTGCAGCACCTGCGCCTCGGAGGTCTCCGGCCACAGCACCGCCAGTTCGCGGCGCAGCGCAGCCGCCGCATCGTCGGCGTCGTTCAATGAACAGGAGTACGAATGCAATTCGATGATCGATCCGCCTGTGGATTCGGCCCACCGCCTGCTGGGTTCCTCGAGCCTGGAGTAGATCGCGATGGAATCCAGGTTCGGCTGGCCCGTCACCGCACTGAATACTGCCCTGTCCGCAGCGACGTCGCGGTCCAGCCACAACCTGCTGACCGCGAACGGCGGCGCCACTGTGAGGGATTCGCAGAGGCCGGCCAGCTGAGGGGCGATCGACGTCAACTCCGAGGCCGCTGCCAGCGACCGCAGCGCACCCGGATCGAGCGCCAGGATGAGGTGCCTGGTCGACAGCGCCTCCCCACTCTCGACCTCGACGCGCCATCCGTGACGTTCGGGTGCGACGCCCGTCGCCGTAACACCCCGCCGGACATCGGCTCCGTGCCGAATCAGATACTCGTGCAACGGGTTCCATATCGCTGTCGCGTAGTCGGTGTTGGGCACGTCGAAGCCGATGCCCTCCGGGTTGCCCAGGAAGTAGTAGTGGAACATCGCCACCAACTCGGCCGCCGACAAAGCGTTCTGGTTGCAGAAGAACGACCGGGCGAACGCCTCGAACAGCATGCTGCGGGTGCGCTCGGTCATGCCGAGCCGGTCCAGGAAGGCCGCCGCGTCGACGTCGTCGAGATCGGCGATCGTCGTGGCGCGGTCGTAGGCCAGCAGGGCCCGCCCCGCCTCGGGGTCGGCGCGCAGCATCTCGCTGCGGGTCAGGCTCTTCGACCGCAGCACCAGCGCCAGCAGGTTCAGCGGCGGCGCGGCGGGCAGGCCGGAAAGATCTTCGGCGGGCCAGGTCGCCGAGATCACCGGGTAATTCGGCACCGGGTCGAGGAAGGTCAGGTCCGGGTCGGCTCGACGCAGAATCGCAAGCCATGTGTAGTAGTGGCGGAAGAAGGCGTGGAAGCCGTGCTCGATGATTTGCGTGCTGCCGTCGGGCAGCGATTCCGGCCAGGCGCCGAGCCGCCCACCGAGATGGCCCGCGGCTTCGAGGAGGGTCACGCGCACGCCGCGCTCGGCGAGCACCACGGCCGCGGAGACCCCGGCGATACCGCCACCGACGACCACTGCCTCGGTCCCCGGCGGAACATCGCGGGCAAGCGTGGGATCCGGCGTCACCAGACGGACGCGCCGCATGCGCAGCGGCGCCGCGCGCCGCTTCAACGGGTCAGCCACGACGCCGCCACAGTGTCACCGCGAAGGGGATCGCTACCGCACCCATGATCACCCCGCCGGTCACCGCCGAGCCCGGCAGACCGAAGAACACCGCATGCGCCATGACTGACGAAAAGTACACCCACAGGTACAGCGTCGCTGCGGGGCCCGACGGTCCGTCTCCGCGACGCAGTGTCGCGTTCAACAGGCCAAGCACCACCAACGACACCAGCAGCCACCCGGCGTAATTGGTCAGCGGCACCCCGGGAATCAAGGGCAGCCCCGGATCGGGGTCGAACCAGAACCAGTGCCCCGCGGCCACCATCTGCGGATCCAGGAACAGGTCCCACGCCGTCAGCGCGAACGCGCCGATCAACACCACGGCAACACCGCGCCGCACGAGCGTGCGAGCCACCACCAGCGCCGGCCACGCCATCATGACCCACGCCAACGGAACGACCAGCGGAACTCCGAGCAGTTCTGGCCCGAGCGTGCCGGTGTAGGCGTAGCCGCCGAACGGAAAGCCGGTCGCGACCCCGACTGCCTCGGCGAACAACCCGCCACCGCCGGCGATTGCGATCAGCAGCACCGCGCCGCTTCGGCCGTGTAGGCGCGCCACGTCGGCCACCGATGCCATGAAGAAGACGATCACGCTCGTCACCGTCACCGAGGTACGCCAAGGCTCGGGCATCAGCGGATACATGATCTGCACCGCGATGGCCGCGGCCACCAGCGACCAGCTGACGCGCGACGCGCCGAATCGAACTACTGGGGCGACCACAGCCACGCGTGGACCTCCGGAATCGATGATGGACAGCGACGATGTCGTACCTGCGATGGGCGCAGCGGCCGGGCTCCGTAGAGTTTGCAGATGCCTGGTGCTCGTCTGCCTGAAACGCTGCGGATCCTAACCGTGGCGGGGTCTGTGCTGGCCTGCGTCGGTACCACCCACCAGATTCTGAACCAGCGCCTGCTGCGACGCCCGCCGGTCGATCCGCCGCCGGTGGACACCGCTGTGTCGGTGCTGATCCCGGCGCGCGACGAGGCACACCGAATCGCGCCGACGATCCGGTCGGTGCTCGCCCAGCGTGGCCTGAACGACGTCGAGGTGGTGGTTCTTGATGACAACTCCATTGACGGTACCGCCAATGTCGTCGAATCGACTGCGGCGGGCGATCCGCGGCTGCGGATCCTGACCGGCACCGCGCCGCCCCCCGGTTTCCTGGGCAAGCCGCACGCGTGCGCGCAGCTGGCGGCGGCCGCGCGCGGCGAGATCCTCGTGTTTGTCGACGCCGACGTGACCCTGGCTCCCGACGCGGTGGCGGCGGCCGTGGCCGTTCTGCGGGGGCCGGAACGGTTCGATCTGGTGTGCCCGTGGCCCCGTCAGGTCGCCGTCGGTGTACTCGGCCGGCTGATTCAGCCGCTGCTGGCGTGGTCGTGGCTGACCACGCTTCCGCTGCGGGTAGCCGAACGGTCCCCGCGCCTGTCGATGGCCGTGGCCAACGGGCAGTTCCTCGTCGTCGACGCCGATGCGCTCGCGCGTGCTGGCGGGTGGGAATCGGTGTCGGGGTTGGTGCTCGACGACATCGGGCTGGCGCGCGCCGTGCGGTCCGCCGGCGGCCGTACCGGGCTGGCGGACGGGTCACGCCTGGCGTCGTGCCACATGTACCTGGACGGGCGCGAACTCTATGACGGGTACCGCAAGTCGCTATGGGCGGCGTTCGGCTCCCCTGCGGGTGCGGCGGCCGTCGGTGCGGCGTTGCTTCTCGTCTACGTCGTCCCCGCCGTCGGCGCGGTGCGCGGCCACCGGGTCGGGGTGGTCGGCTACGCCGCTGCGGCCATCGGGCGGGCGTTCGCGGCGCGGTGGTCGGGCCGGCCGTGGGACGCGGTCGCCCATCCCGTCTCCGTCGTCGCGCTGGTGGGGCTGCTGGCCGCGTCCTGGGTCGGACGGGTGCGGGGCACCCTGCACTGGAAGGGCCGCGCGCTGTGAGCGCGGTGGTGGTCATCGGCGCCGGCCTGGGCGGGTTGGCGGCCGCGGCACGACTCGCCGCGGCCGGTCATCGGGTGACCGTCTTCGAGGGTTCCGCCGAGGTCGGCGGCAAGTTGGGGCTGTGGGAACGCGACGGGTTCCGGTTCGACACCGGTCCGTCGCTGCTGACCATTCCCGCAGTGCTGGAGCAGTTGTTCACCGACACGGGCGGGCCGGGGGGCCTTGCGCTGGAGCCGGTGGAACCCGCGTTTTCGTACTTCTTCGCCGACGGGACCGAGCTGACGGTGCCGCACGACCCCGCGCGGATCCCGGAGGCGTTCGACGAGGCTTTCGGCGCCGGTGCCGGAGACGCGTGGCGGCGGCTGCACGCCCGGTCGCGGCGGCTGTGGGAGCTGGTCGGTGAACCTGTGCTGCGCCGTCCGGTGTCGCTTCCGGCGCTGGCCCGGATGAGTGTGCGGCCGGCCGATCTGCGTGCGGTCGCGCCGTGGCAGACGATCGACGGGCTCGGCAGGAGCCTGCTGCCGGATGCGCGAATGCGGATGTGGCTCAACCGGTATGCCACCTATTCGGGTTCCGACGCGCGCCGCACCCCGTCGGTGCTGGCGGTCACGTCGTTCGTCGAGCAGGAATTCGGCGCCTGGTATGTGGCCGGGGGTTTGCGCCGGATCATCGAAGCGGTCGCAGCCCGCTGTGACGAGCTCGGTGTGGTCATCCACACTGGAAGCCGGGTCGAGGGGGTGCTGACGGACGGCGGCCGAGCCCGAGGGGTGCGGGTGGGTGGCCGCGAAATTCCCGCCGACGTGGTGGTGTGCAATGCCGACGCCAGCGAGTTGTACGACGGCCTTTTCCCGTCCCGCGTTGCGGCGCGTGCCCGGCGTCGGGTCCGCCGCACGCCGCGATCGATGGCTGGTTTCGTGCTGTTGCTGGGGCTGTCGGGCCGCTCGGAGGGCACCGCGCACCGCGTGTACTTCCCGGCCGACTACGCCGCCGAATTCGATGCGATCTTCGGGCGGAGGCCGCACCCGGTGGCCGACCCGACCGTGTATGTGCACGCACCCGACGATCCTGCGCTGCGTCCCGACGACGACCACGAAGGCTGGTTCGTCATGGTCAACGCCCCGACGCACGACCCGAACCGGGGAGTCGACTGGGACGCACCCGGGCTGCGTGAGAGCTACACCCGGCGGGTCCTGGACGTCCTCGCCGCCCGCGGCGTCGATGTCGCCGACCGTATCCGCTTCGTCGAGGCGGTGACGCCCGCGGACCTGCAGCGCCGCACCGGCGCCCCGGGCGGCGCCATCTACGGCACCGCGTCGCACGGCCCGCGCGCGGCGCTGCGCCGTCCTGCCAACCGGGGGGCGATCCCCGGGCTCTACCTGGTCGGTGGGTCTGCCCATCCCGGTGGTGGCATCCCGCTGGTCCTGATGTCGGCCGAGATCGTCGCCGGACTCATCGGTCCGGCGGGAACGCCGCAGGAATCGTCCGCTGGACACCGATGACCAGTTGCACCATGCCGACGATCCCGACCACAGTCCACGTGACGGCCAGCGCTGTGGCCCAGTCCCACCCCATCGGGGGTATACCGGTCGGGAATGTCGCCGCGCCGATCGCGGCCGCGGCCACGACAATCAGCCGCGTAGGCCGTTCGGCGACGGTGACGGCACCGACGCCCGGCATCCCGACCGACTGTGCCCGAGCTCGGAGGTACTCCATCACGAACAGCAGCGCCAGCGACGCCAGCACCCATGGCAGAGGCGCACCGAGTGCCAGCAGCGCCGCACCCAGGGCGAGATCGCCGAGACGGTCGGCCACCGCGTCGACGACCGCGCCGAGGGGGCGCGCGCGACCCGTGCACAGCGCGACGGCGCCGTCGAGGCCGTCGAAGAAGCCCGAGGCGACCACGAGCACAGCCGTCAGCACCGGCCACCCAGCTACCGCCGCCGCCCACGCCCCGACCAGTGCCAGCAGCCCCAGAAGCGACAAGACGTCTGGCGGGATACGCAGCACCGGCCCCCTGGTGAGCGCCCAGATCATCCGCAGCCAACCGCGCACCAGCAGAGACGGCTGCACTCCGCTGTGCAGCGAGGACCAGTGCGCGTTGTCGGCGGTCCCGTCGGCCGGCCCGTCCGTCATCACTCCAGCCTGCCAGGCACGCCGATGAATCGGGTGCGCAAACTCGCCTCCGATATCGGGCGGACTTTCCCGGTCAGCGATCTCACGCTGTGGGCGGCCGGCGCGACCTACTTCGGGGTGATCGGGCTCGTGCCGCTGGCGCTGGTGTCGCTGTGGGCGGTCGGCCGGCTGGTCGGCGAGGACGCCGTCGTCGCGGCCATGGATGCCGGGATCGCCGGATTGCCCGCCGGGCACGGCACGCCGGAGGCGTTGCGCACCCTGACGTCGGTGGCGCTGGCGATGTCGTGGCCGCAGGCGCTGGTGGTGTTGTTCCCGGCCAGCCTGTACGGCGAGGGTCTTCGGCGGGCATTTGTCCAGATGACGGCCGCCAAGGACAAACTGACCGGCTGGCGCGGGCGGGCCGGGCTGCTCGGCGTTGCGGCGGTCGCCCCGTTCCTGGTGCTCGCGGTGTTGGCGTCGTCGTCCTATGTGGGCCCGCTGTATGCGGCGGGCGGGTGGTCGATGGTGTGGGGCGTGGTGGTCGCATTCCACATCGTGTGGATCGCGGTGTCGACAGCGCTGCTGGGGGTGTTCGGTCTCATCGGGCCGGGACGGTTGCGGCTGCGTCCCGTGGTGATCGGCGCGTTCAGCACGGGAGCCATCGTCGCCGGGTTCCTTCAGGGATTCCTGCTGTTTCTGGCCATTCCGATTCCGTGGTCGGCGCCGTTCGGCGGCCTGCCCATTGTCGGCGCGGTGACGGCGCTGGCGCTGTGGCTGTTCGTGATGCACATCCTGGTGCTGTGCGGATTCCGCGTCACCGTGGTGCTCGACGAACTGATGCGCACGTAGCGGCACACCACCCCGATGGTCGGCGGGTCAGCGGTGGTCTGTCGGTGGCCTGCGGCACGATATCGGCATGCTTCCGGGTGACACGGCTTCGCTGCGCAAGGCGCGCGGCGCGTTCTTCACCCCCGCCCCGGTCGCCCGCTTCCTCGCCGGCTGGGCGGTGCGGCATCCGGGTCACGCGGTTCTCGAACCGTCCTGCGGCGAGGCGGTGTTCCTGCACGAGATCGGCCGCCGCGGCGAGCACGAGGGCCCGCTCGTCGGAGTCGAGATCCACGAAGAATCCGCGACCGCCGCCGAGCGCAGTCTGCGGGCCAGCGGTCTCGACGTCACGATTCATGCGCGGGACTTCTTCTTGCACAACGAGTTCGGCACCTACGACGCGGTGGTCGGCAATCCGCCCTACGTCCGCTACCAGGATTTCGCGGGCGAATCCCGCGCCCGGGCACGACAGGCGGCACTGCGCGCCGGGGTCAGCCTGTCCAACCTGGCGTCGTCGTGGGCGGCGTTCACCGTGCATTCGGCGCTTCATCTCAAGCCAGGCGGCCGGTTGGGGCTCGTGCTGCCTGCCGAACTGCTCAGCGTCAACTACGCGTCAGGCGTCCGGCAGTTCCTGATGGACCACTTCCATTCGGTGGGCCTCGTGCTGTTCGACGAGCGAGTGTTCCCCGGGGTGCTCGAAGAGGTCGTGCTCCTGCTTGCCGACGGATTCCACCCCGGCGGGGGCAGCGGGGCCACACACATGCAGTTGTCCCAGGTTCGGGATGCCGAGGCGCTCGACCGCGAAACCTCCAAGCGGAGCTGGACGCCTCCGGCCAACGGGGCCAAGTGGTCGGCCGGGCTGATGTCGGCCGCGGGTCTGTCCGCGTTCGACGCCATCGTCGGCAGCGCCGCGTTCACCTCTCTCGAGACGTGGGGTGATACGACACTGGGAATGGTGACCGGCAGCAACCGGTTCTTCACCCTCTCCCCCGCCAAGGTCGAGACGCTCGGGTTGGCCGAGTCCGACGTGATCGCGTTGTCGCCACCGGGTTCGCGTCATCTGCGCGGCCTCGGGCTGACCGCACAGGCGCTGCATGCCCTCGGGGAAGCCGGCCGCTCGACGTACCTGTTCCGGCCCGCGACACAACCCTCGAAGGCAGGTTGGCACTACATCCGCTCCGGCGAGGATCTCGATGTGCACTCCGCGTACAAGTGCCGCGTCCGAAACCCTTGGTGGCGTGTGCCGTACCTGCGTCCCGCCGATCTGTTCCTCACCTACATGAACGCCGACACCCCGCGGCTGACGAGCAACCGCGCCCGCGCTCATCACCTCAACTCGGTGCATGGTGTGTACCTGCGTGACGAGTTGCGCCGCGACGGCATGAACCTGCTGCCTCTGGCGTCGTTGAACTCGGTGACCCTGCTCGGCGCCGAGACGGTGGGACGTGCCTACGGTGGGGGCATGCTGAAAATCGAGCCGCGGGAAGCCGACGTGTTGCCGGTGCCGTCACCAGATCTCGTGCGCGGCAATGCTGCGCAGCTGCGCAGCGCCCGGCCCGCGGTGGCCAGTCTGTTGAGCGAGGGCCGCCTGCTCGAGGCCGTGGCCGTGGTCGACGAGGCGCTGCTGATCGGCACGTCGAGCCTGAACCGGCGAGCGCTCGGGGCCATCCGCCGGGATCACGCCGGCCTCACCGCACGCCGTGTCGCCCGGGGAAAAGTCAACGGTGGCAGGTAAACCGAGCTCGAAGTCGCTCGCCTGGCCGCTCTTCGACGCGATCGTGGACCGGTCGGCATTCAAGGACGTCAACCCGTGGACCACCGAGGGCACGTTCTCGCCCGACTACGACGCGTTGCGCAAGCTGCTCGCGGTGCCGATCCTGCTGGGTGCCGAAAGCCGTTCGGGTGTACCGGCCCTCGCGCTGGATGTGTGGGTCGCCTACGAATTGCGGCGAGCCGGTCTCGATCCCGACGCGGTGTGGCCGCGGGCGGAGGCGCCACGCGTGGTCGACCGCGATGTGCTGAACTTCGTCAGATCGATCCCGAAGTCGGCGCGCAACGAGCTCATGGAGCGGCTCCGCGCCGGGGGCGGTATCGGCGCGGCCTCGGCGAACATCGCGGGCAAGAACTACTTCAAACAGGTCGACGTGATCATGTCGTCATGGCAGACGGGCCCCGAGTTGCTCATCTCGACCAAGCGCATGGACTCCTCGTTCGGCAAGAATGCCGCCAACCGCGTGGAGGAGTCCTACGGCGATGCCAAGAACCTCGCGCTGCGCCACCCTCTTGCCGCGCTGGGCTTCATGTACTCACTGCGCTCGACGGCGTACACCGAGGAGCGCAGGCAGTTCGACTGGATCGTCGACCTTCTCATCAAGCTGGGCAGGGAGGATGACGCCTACGACGCGTGCGCCCTCGTGGTACCCGAATGGATGGGTGACGGACCGATCGACGAACCACCGCCTGCCGACGACGCCGTCATCGAGCCTTACCTCTTCGACATCGAGGAGGATCTCGGAGATGCGCATATCGACAGTCCGCCCGCCGTCGATGTGACGGCGCAACTCGCCGCCCTCCCGGACGTCACACTGCGCACCGACCTGGTCCCTGACGAGCTGACCCCCGCCCGATTCTTCGCGCGGATGCTGACCATCGTGCTCGACAACTCCAACATCACCCAGCACGAAGAGGCGCGCCTGCGGCGCAGCCAGGCCGTCGGCTAAGGTTTGCCACTCGTGCGCTCCGACATCGACGAAACCCACCGGCGGCTTGCCCGTGCGCAGCGCCGGTGGACGGTGATCGCGATCTGCGCATCGCTGTTCCTCATCGCGGTGTACGTGCTGGCCGTGCGCACCACCACGGGTCAGGCCGTCGAGAACGCTGCCCTCAACGGTGCCGAACAGGTCGGAGAGCGCGCGTTCCTCGCGGCGAGCACAGCGCTGAGCACCATCACCTATTCGTCGCTGGCGCTGGCGACTGTGCTGGTCGGCGCGGTCGGGCTAATGAGACGTCAGGTTCATCTGGCAGTCGCGGCGATGGCGGTGATCCTCGGCAGTCAGGCCGCCACACAGATCCTCAAATATGTTGTGCTGCAACGGCCCGAGCTGCTGGCAACCAACGAGTACCTGGAGAACACCCTGCCCAGCGGCCACACGACCGCTGCGATGTCGGTGCTCTTCGCGACGCTGATCGTGATGCCCTATCGCTTCCGCGGAGTGGCGATGTTCGCGGCGCTCACCTGGGCAGTCGGCATCGGCGCCTACACCGTCATCGCGCGTTGGCACCGGCTCTCAGACGTCCTGGCCGCCGATGCGGTGACGCTCGTGGTGGCTTGTGGCGCAGCGCATTTCCTTGCCCGGACGGGTCGCATCCGAGCTGTCGTGTCCCCTGGCGCGGCCCGGTTCACACTGCGGACGGTGTTCGTCGCGTTGGTCGTCTTCGTCGGAACCGTCAGCCTCGCGCTGGGCGCGGTGTCTCTGCTCGCCGCCCTGTCCGAGGACATCGACGAAGCCGTGGAATGGGAGTTGTTCCTCAGCGCCCAATGGTTGGCCGCGGCGGGGTCAATCTTTGCAGCGCTGCTGTTCTGGTGGACGTGGCACCGTCTGGAGACCAAACGGCGCCGCGACCCCGTCGTTGCGCGATAAGTCAGGCGGTCGGTTCGTCGGCGTCCTTGTCGACGTCCGGGGTGTCTTTCTCGGGATCTTTCTCGGTGTCGACGGAGGTCGACGCGGTGGATCCTTCTTCGTCGTCGTAGATTCCCTTGCCACGGGTCATGAATGAGCCTCTCAGTGTGACGCGGAGCGGAGCTTGTCGAGCAGCGGCGCTGCTGCCTCTTTCAGGAAAGCGTCTTGGGTGTCCCCGCCGACCTGCACGAGGGCGATATCGGTGAACCCGGCTTCCCAGTATTCACGGACCGACTCGACGATCGCGTCGAGGTCGGGACCGCACGGGATCGATTCGGCGACGTCCTCCTTGCGGACGAACTGCGTCGCGCCGTCGAAGCCGGCGGTCGTCGGCAGGTCTGCGTTGACGGCCCATCCGCCGGCGAACCAGCGGAATTCGTCGTGGGCGCGCTCGATCGCCGCGTCGCGGTCGGGGTCCCAGCTGATCGGGATCTGGCCGATGACGCGAACGTCGCCGGGCAGGCCGGTACCCTTGCGAGTCTCGTGCCACGAGTCGACGAGATCCTTGTCGGGCTGCACGGCGATCAGATGGTCGGCCAGCGGCGCGAACATCTCGACGGAGCGGTCACCCGATACCGCCGCGGCGATCGGCAGCGGCACGTCGGGAACATCCCACAGCCGCGCGGAGTCGACCTCGAAGTACTCGCCCTTCCAGTCGACCATCTCGCCGGTCTGCAGCTCCCGGATGATCTGGATCGCCTCCTTAAGCATGCCCTGGCGCCGCGCGACGGTGGGCCATCCCTTGCCGACGACGTGCTCGTTGAGGTTCTCCCCGCTGCCCAGGCCCAGCGTGAAACGGCCGTCGGCCAGGATCTGCAGGGTCGCCGCCTTCTGCGCGACGATCGCCGGGTGATAGCGCACCGTCGGACAGGTGACGTACGTCATCAACTCGACGCGTTCGGTCGCGTGCGCGACAGCGCCCAGCACCGACCATGCGTACGGTGCGTGGCCCTGCGACGACAGCCACGGGAAGTAGTGGTCACTGGAGACCTCGAAGTCGAAGCCCACCTGTTCCGCCGATACCGCATAGCTGACAAGGTCTTTCGGTCCGCTCTGCTCAGTCATCAGGGTGTAGCCGAATCGAGTCATGCGCGTCGTGTACCCGGGGTGGCCGAAGCAAAACGACGTTCTGCACTGGATCGCCTGCAACGAGCTGTGGGAGCGCGTCCCCGCCGGCTGACGTTGTCAATTTCGCCGGTGATCGACAGGATGGTGCCCATGACCTACGACGTCGGCGGTTATGGGCCGGCGGGGCCACCACCCCCGAGCACGGCACCTCAGGGATATCCGCCGCCCGGTTTTGGTCCGCCTCCTGGCTACGGTCCTCCTCCCGGCTACGGTCCACCCCCCGGCTACGGTCCACCGCCGGGTTACGGTCCTCCTCCCGGCTACGGTCCTCCTCCCGGCTACGGTCCGCCGCCCGGCTGGCAGGCGCCGGGATACCCACCCGGTCACGGGGCCGCAGGGTACCCCCCGCCCAATGGGCAGCCGCCAGTGATCAAGCCCGGCGTCGTCCCGCTTCGACCGCTGACGCTTTCCGACATGTTCAACGGTGCCGTGGCCTACGTGCGCGCCAATCCCAAAGCCACACTGGGTCTGACGACGATCGTGGTCGTCATCGCACAGCTCATCACGCTGGTGCTGTCCCTTTTCCCGCTCGCTTTCACCAGCGACATCGCAAGCACCCTCGACGGCGAGGCCTCTGCCGAGTTGATCATCGGCTGGGTGGCGTCGGCACTCGCGGGCGCTCTCGCCACAGCGCTGTCGATGACCATCCTGAGCGGATTGCTGACCGTGGTCATCGGCCGTTCGGTGTTCGGATCGGGTATCACGATCGGCGAGGCGTGGCAGCGGCTCAAGCCCCGCGTGTGGGCGCTCATCGGGTTTTCGCTGCTCAAGACCCTCGCGTTCGTGCTGTGGTTCGCCCTGGCAGGCGGACTCATCGTGCTGGCAGTGTCGACAGTGGGCGGAGTGGCAGCCTTCGTAATCGCCGTGCCGCTGGTGCTGATCACCAGCTTGGCGGCGATCTGGGTATCGGTCATGCTGACCTTCTCGCCGGTCATCATCGTGCTGGAGCGCCGCGACATCATGACGTCGATCACCCGTTCGTTCTCGCTCATCAAGGGTGATTTCTGGCGGGTTTTCGGCATCTGGTTGCTCGCCTACATCGTCGCGCAGTTCGTCGCGGGTGCGGTGTCGATCCCATTCAGCATCGGCAGCCAGGTAGCACTGACGGTGTCGGCGACCACGGCGTCGTTCATGCTGTCGCTCGTGCTGGCCTCCGTCGGCGGCGCGATCGGCCAGATCATCACGGGGCCTTTCACGGCCGGGGTCGCGGTGCTCCAGTACACCGACCGTCGCATCCGTGCCGAGGCATTCGACCTTGTGCTGCAGACGGGCGCCTCCGCAGGCCCGTACGCGCCGGCCAGCTCGACCGATGACCTCTGGCTGACCGGCCCGCGTTGACGTGTCGACGATAGACATCGGCCGGGACGCCGCGCACGACGCCGCGCAGGCCGAGCTCGGGAAATCCATCTACCCGAAACCGTCGGCGCTGGAACTGATCAGCGACTGGCTGGAGGAGGTGCTGTACCGCCTCACCGCAGGAGCGTCAAACTTCCCCGGTGGATGGCTCACCGTATCGGTCCTCGTGATTCTTGTTGCCGTTGCCATTGTCGTCGCGGTCCGCATCGCGCGGCGTGCCATGCGTAGCAGTCGAAACGACGCACCCGCGCTGTTCGACGACCACACGCTGAGCGCCGCCGAGCATCGGGCGACGGCCGAACGCTATGCGGCGTCCGGCGATTGGGGTCCCGCCATCCGTCACCGCCTGCGTGCCGTCGCGCGTCAGCTGGAGGAAAACGGTGTCCTCGATCCCATACCCGGGCGCACCGCCACCGAGCTCGCGCGCACCGCCGGCCGTGCGCTGCCCAGCCTGGCAGGCGAACTACGCACCGCTGCAGACATTTTCAACGACGTCACCTACGGTGAACAGCCCGCGACCGAACCGCAATACCGGATGATCGCCGAGCTGGACGGCAGGCTGGGCAAGCAGACGGCGGCGCCCCTCGACGGTGCGGGCGATGCGATCGCCTCTCAGCCGTGGGCCGAGTTGCGATGAGCGTCAGCACGTCGACGGCGGTGGGGACGACGATCTCGCAGCGGTGGCGCGGGGCGCGATCGGTGCTGCTGGCATTGGCCGCCATCGTCGCTGTCGCCGCGCTGACGACGTGGCTGACCGCACCGCGGCCTGGCGGCAGACTCGACCCGGCGTCGACCTCACCCGAAGGCGTCCACGCGCTGATGGCCTTGCTGCGCGACCACGGCGTCACCGTCATCGAAGCCGACACGATTGCCGACGTCGAGCGCGAGGCACGCGGCGACACCCTGCTCGTCGCAGCACAGACCTTTCACCTCTTCGACGACGAACTGCTGCAACGTCTTTCCGAGCTTCCCGGTGACCGCCTTCTGATCGCGCCCATTGGCAGGACACGCGAAGCACTCGCGCCTGAGCTGGAGCGCGTGGACACCACCGAATACACCGGCCTGTCACCCGACTGCGATCTACGCGAGGCAAACCAGGCGGGCACAGTGCAATTCGGGGTCGCCGACACCTTCGAGGCGAAGGGCTCCGTACCGGTCACCCGCTGCTATGGCGGTGCGCTGACGCGATACATCGACAACGGACGCACCGTCACCGTCGTGGGTAGCGACGAGTTCGTGGTGAACTCCGGCCTGCTCGACGAGGGGAATGCGGCCCTGGCCATGAACCTGGCCGGCAGCCGACCCCGGATGATCTGGTACGCCCCGCAGCGCAGCGAGGGTGGCGCTTCCTCAGGATCGGCAGAGTTCACCGATCTGATTCCCACCCAGGTGTATTGGATGGTTCTGCAGCTGGCGGTGGGAGTGGCTCTGCTGGCGTGGTGGCGCGGCAGGCGGGTCGGGCCGCTGGTTGCCGAGCAGCTGCCGGTGGTCGTGCGCGCGTCGGAGACCGTCGAGGGTCGCGGCCGGCTGTACCGTTCCCTGCGCGCGAGGGATATCGCCGCCGAGTCACTACGCACGGCGACGCGGCAACGCATGCTGCCCCGTCTCGGTCTCCATCCGGCGGCCTCTGAGTCCGAGGTGGTCCAAGCCGTCGCCGATCGCAGTGGCCTGGATCCGCAGACCGTCGGCCATACCCTGTACGGGCAACCACCGGCGACCGACGCCGATCTGGTGAATCTCGCCCGCGCACTCGACGACATCGAAAGGCAGGTCGCACAGTCGTGACAGAGCCCACCCACCACGAGGCTGCCCGCAACGCACTGATGGCCCTCCGAGCAGAGATCGCCAAAGTGGTCGTCGGCCAGGACGCCGTGGTGAGCGGTCTGGTGATCGCGCTGCTGTGCCGCGGGCACGTGCTGCTCGAAGGCGTTCCAGGCGTGGCGAAGACACTGCTGGTGCGCACGCTGGCGTCGGCGTTGCAGCTGGAGTTCAAGCGGGTCCAGTTCACTCCGGACCTGATGCCCGGCGACGTCACCGGGTCTCTGGTCTACGACGCCCGCACTGCCGAATTCGAGTTCAGGGCGGGTCCGGTGTTCACCAACCTGATGCTGGCCGACGAGATCAACCGCACTCCACCCAAGACGCAGGCCGCGTTGCTGGAGGCAATGGAAGAACGGCAGGTCAGCGTGGACGGCGAGCCGCGCCCGTTGCCCGACCCGTTCATCGTCGCCGCGACACAGAACCCGATCGAGTACGAAGGCACCTATCAGCTTCCCGAGGCGCAGCTGGACAGGTTCCTGCTCAAACTCACTGTGCCTCTGCCACCGCGTGATCAAGAGATTGCGATCCTGACAAGGCATGCGCGCGGATTCGATCCGCGAGACCTGTCGTTCATCAAGCCGGTCGCCGGACCTTCGGAGCTGGCCGCGGGCCGCGAAGCCGTCCGTCAAGTGCTCGTCGCGGACGAGGTCCTCGGCTACATCGTCGACATCGTCGGCGCGACAAGGCATTCCCCATCACTGCAACTCGGTGTGTCCCCGCGCGGCGCGACGGCACTACTGGCCACGGCCCGGTCCTGGGCGTGGCTTTCGGGACGTGGCTATGTGACCCCCGACGACGTCAAGGCGATGGCCCGGCCGACGCTGCGGCACCGCGTGGCGTTGCGGCCGGAGGCCGAGTTGGAGGGGGCCAGTGCCGACGGAGTGATCGAGGGCATCCTGTCGTCGGTGCCCGTGCCACGCTAGTGGTTCTCACTGGCCGCGCCGGGCTGATCGCACTGTTGTGCGCGCTTCCCGTGGCGCTCTCCCCCAGTCCCGCACTCACTTTCGCCGTGCTTGCGGTTCTTCTTGCCGCCGCCGTGATCCTGGACGTGGCATTGGCGGGCAGCCCGCGTTCACTGCGGTTGACCCGAGGCGGGCCGACGTCGGCCCGGCTGGGGCAGCCGGTGAGCGTAGCGCTGACGGTGGACAACGCCGGGCGCGGCCGATTTCGCGGCGTCGTCCGCGACGCCTGGGCGCCGAGCGCCCGCGCCCAACCTCGGACCCACGCGGTCGATATCGCTGCCGGACAGCGGGTTCAACTCGATACCACGCTGCAACCGGTACGCCGCGGCGATCAGAACTCCGCGCTCGTGACCGCGCGATCGATCGGCCCGCTCGGGCTCGCCGGGCGTCAGGGCTCGCACCGCATCCCGTGGCAGGTCCGCATCCTGCCGCCGTTCCTGTCCCGCAAGCATCTTCCGTCACGGCTGGCGCGGCTGCGTGAGCTGGAAGGGATGACGCCGGTGCTCATTCGCGGGCAGGGCACCGAATTCGATTCGCTGCGTGAGTATGTCGTCGGTGACGACGTCCGTTCCATCGACTGGCGCGCGACGGCCCGCCGCGCCGACGTGGTGGTCCGGACCTGGCGTCCGGAGAGGGATCGGCGGGTCCTGATCGTGCTGGACACGGGGCGGACGTCGGCAGGTCGGGTGGGGGTCGATCCAACTGCCCAGGATCCGGGCGGCTGGCCCCGGCTCGACTGGTCGATGGACGCCGCGCTGCTGTTGGCGGCGTTGGCTGCCCGGGCAGGCGACCATGTGGACTTCCTGGCCCACGACCGGGAAACGCGCGCGGCCGTGGTCAATGCGTCGCGCACCGAGCTGCTGGCCCATCTGGTGGCAGCGATGGCGCCGCTGGAACCGGCACTGGTCGAGTCGGATGCCAGGGCGATGGTGGCCGCGGTGCAGCGTCGCGTGCGACGGCAGGCGCTCGTGGTGATCCTCACCGATCTCAATGCCTCGGCGATCGACGAGGGCTTGCTCAGCGTGCTGCCGCAGCTGACCGCCAAGCATCGGGTGATTGTGGCGAGCGTCGCCGACCCGCGCGTGGACAAGCTTGCGGCCGGCCGCGCCGATGCCGTCGAGGTGTACGACGCCGCCGCGGCGGAACGCTCTCGCAACGACCGCCGGGCGGTCGCATCGCTGCTGCGCAGAATGGGTGTCGACGTCGTCGATGCTCCGCCGGAGGAGTTGGCACCAGACCTCGCCGATCACTACCTGGCGATGAAAGCAGCCGGCCGCCTGTAGCCGCCATTCCTGCACGAGCGCCGCATGTAACCTCGTGAGACGGCCACGACGGTAGTCCCGGCGGCTCGTTCACTACCGTGGTGGCGGTCTCGCGAAGTGTCAGGCGGTCGGGACCACGTCCGGGGCGTTCTCGATGTCGCCCGTCTCCCCGGCCCGCACCGCCTTGCGGCCGAAGTACACCACATATCCGACGAACGCCGAGAAAGCTGCGATGCCGATCAGCACGCGCACGAACGTCGGCAGCGGCGACGGCGTCACGAAACCCTCGATCGCACCGCACACCAGCAATACCACCACGAGCCCGATTGCCACCGAGATCACCGCACGTCCCTGCTCGGCCAGTACCTGGCCGCGCGGGCGGTCTCCCGGCGAGATCACCGACCAGCCCAGCCGCATCCCGACGCCGGCGGCGACGAACACCGCCGTCAGCTCCAGCAGTCCGTGCGGGGTTATCAGCCCGAGGAAGACGTCACCGCGACCCGCCTCGAACATCAGGCCTGCGTTCACGCCGAGGTTGGCGGCGTTCTGAAAAAGGATGTACGGGATGGGGATTCCGAGAAGCACAGCCATGGCGATGCATTGTGCGGTCACCCACGCGTTGTTCACCCAGACCTGCAACGCGAACGAGGCCGCGGGATGCTCGCTGTAGTAGTTGGCGAATTCGTGGTTGACGATCTGCTCGATCTCACTCGGCGTCCCGATCGACGCCTGCACCTCGGGGCTATGCGCGATCCACACCGCGATCACCGCGGCGACGACGTAGAACGCCACTCCCGACGCCACGATCCACCGCCGGGACCGGTACACCACCACGGGGAACGACACCGTCCAGAAGCGCACGAACTCCCGCCACAGTGGCGCGTGGGCGCCGGTCACGACCGCGCGCGCCCTCGCCACCAGACCGGACAGCTTGCCTACCAGAACCGCGTCGGTGGACGAGGACCGCACGATCGACAGATGGGTCGACACCCGCTGGTACAGATCGACCAGTTCATCGACCTCCGCCCCGGTGAGATGCCGCTTGTTCTTCACGAGTTGTTCGAGGCGGTCCCAGGTCGGGCGGTTCGCCAGGACAAACGCATCGACATCCACTCCCGAGACTTTAGTAGCGTGGCTGGTTATGGTCGGCCAGCAACAACCCGTGGTGACCGGTGACGCCGTCGTTCTGGAGATCCAGATCGCCCAACTGCCGGTCCGAGCGGCCTCGGCGCTGATCGACGTCGCCGTCGTCATGCTCGTTTACGTCATCGGCACGATTCTGTGGGCCGTGACGCTGACGGACATGGACCCGGCGTTCTCCGCGGCCGTCCTGATCATCTTCACGGTGGTCGCCCTCGTCGGCTATCCCACTGTGTTCGAGACGGCCACCCGAGGTAAGACGCTGGGCAAGATGGCGTTGGGGTTGCGGGTGGTGTCGGAAGACGGCAGCCCCGAGCGCTTCCGACAGGCCTTGTTCCGTGCGCTGGCGGGCGTGATCGAACTCTGGATGCTGACGGGCGGTCCGGCGGTGCTGTGCAGCCTGCTCTCGCCGACAGGCAAGCGCATCGGGGACATCTTCGCGGGTACCGTAGTCATCAGCGAGCGCGCACCCAAACAGGCCCCGCCCCCGGTTATGCCGCCCCAGCTGGCATGGTGGGCGTCGACGTTGCAGCTGTCCGGACTCAGCCCGTCGCAGGCCGATATTGCCCGCCAATTCCTGGCTCGAGCAACGCAATTGGATCCGCAGGTGCGTGACCAAATGGCGTACCGGATCACCATGGACATGGTCGCCCAGATCTCGCCGCCTCCCCCGCCGGGGACCCCGCCCGCGATGGTCCTCGCGGCCGTCCTCGCCGAGAGGCACCGCCGGGAGCTGAGCCGTCTGCAGCAGGCCGCAGCTGCGCCGGGGCCGCCGGCTCCGCAGTGGTTACCACCCCCGCCGCGACCGCAGCCTCCCGCGGCACCCGCACCAAGTGACGACGGGTTCGCCCCGCCGTCCTGACCCTCGAGCGGCCCTACCGGGTCAGCCCCAGTGACTACCGGCGATCCAGTTCCCGTGAAATCCGTACGGAACCCGTTGTGGGAGCTTGATTCTGGCGACTGGTGGGCCTGCGAAGTCGGACGCATCGATGATGACGAGGTCGCTGCCGTTGCGGCCGGGGTCGTAGACGTATCCCAGGTACCAGCCGCTGCTCTCGTCGGCGGGGCCAGAGGTCGACGGCACGAACACAGCCTCGCCGGGTCCGCCGTCGTTGCCGAAGCGGTGTTCCTCGGCCGCGCCGGTCGTGAGGTCGTGCCGAACCAGGCTGGAGTTACCGACAGACACTGCGTAGCGCGCGGGAAGCGTCGCGAGACGGTCGTCGATCCTGGGGAACTCGACGACACGGTCGTCGAGTTGGCTCTCGCTCACCGTGCCGTTCTGCAAGTCGATCTTCCACGTCCACATCACCCCGTCGGCCTCGAATCCACCGTTGTCACGCCATAATTCGGGATAGCGCACCGCCTGCACCGTGATCGTACGTTCATTGTCGTAGGCGTTCGCGACGTGGAAGACGTAGCACGGGTCGATCTCGAACCAGCGCACTTCACCGTGCGGGTCGTCGCGGCGAAGCACGCCCAGCCGCGCGCCGTAGCCGTCATCCCAGCGGTATGGCATGTCTCCTTTACCGCTCATCGCAATGTCCGCGTTGAACACGATCGGCAGATCCATGAAGACCACGTAGTTCGCGGTGAGCGCGAAGTCGTGCATCATCGTCAGCGCGGGGACGTCGAGCGGACGTTCAATCACCAACTCGCCGTTGGCATCCGCGCGGTGGTAGGTGACATGCGGGGCGAAGAGATTCCCGTACCCGAAGAAGTGCAACTCGCCGGTGGTCGGGCAGATCTTTGGATGCGCGGTCATCGAGTCGACGAGTTTGCCGCCGAAGTCGTAGGCGCCCAACGTTTCCAGATCGCTGGTGATCTCATACGGCAGTGACGATTCGACCAGAGCCAGCGTTTTGCCGGCGTGGTTGACGATGTGGGTGTTGGCGACACTGGCCCGCAGGTTGCGCGTGCCGTCCTCGTTGTAGAGCGGGAACGGGTCGACGAAGCTGTCCGTGCGCACCCACCGATTGCGATACCACGCCGCGCGCCCGTTCTCGATGCGCACGCCGTGAACCATGCCGTCGCCGGCGAACCAGTGTCCGGTCGCCTCGCGCGGATTCGGTCCGTTGCGCAGGTACCAGCCGTCGAGCTCGGCCGGAATGTTGCCCTCGACGGGCAGGTCGAAGGCCGTGAGTTCGTCGGAGACGGGCGCGTAGTTGCCGACCTGGAAGAAGTTCCCGGTGCCGAACAACTCCGACGAGCTCTCGCGCGAGTCACTTGCCGGCGATTCCGTAGCGGCGGACGTGGTCTCCGTCATGGGCTGGCCTCTCCTGAAGTGGTGCCTCCACAGTGACACCCCACTAGTGACATGTCAATAGTGGAATGTCACTGATCCGCGTCGATAGTCCAGTTCTGGAATGTCGAGCCGTACGATGCCGCCATGAGCCTTCGGATCGCAGCGCTCGGCCTGCTGGCCGAGGGCCCGGCCAGCGGGTACGACCTGCTCAAGCACTTCGAGAAGTCGATGGCAAACGTGTGGCCGGCAACCCAGAGTCAGCTCTACTCCGAGCTCAACAAGCTGTCCGCCGGCGGGTTGATCGAGGTCATCGCTATCGGACCGAGGGGCCGCAAGGAGTACCGGATCACCGAGACCGGCCGCGCCGAGCTGGTGCGCTGGGTGATCAGCCCGCAGGACGATCCCCCGTTCCGAAGCGCAGCGCTGCTGAGGGTCTTCCTGCTGGGGTTGATCCCGACCGAACAGGCCCGCTCGCATCTGCAACACATGGCCGAGCACTCCGACGAGGAGATCCGACGACTCTCCGACCTACGCGAGTCCCTGACATGCGGGAGCGAAGTCGACGCCTCTGACGAGGGGTTTTTTGGCCTGGCAGCGCTTGACTACGGATTGCGACTCAACGCGATGCAGGCGCAGTGGGCGCGTGCGGTCATCGACCAGCTTCGGACCTGACGCGAAGTAGGCCGTTGCATCGCGATAGTTTCCGATATATCGTCTACGTATCGGAAGCGCAGAGAGTGCTTCCTGTCGAACGAAGGACACAAGACATGAACACCCCTATGAACACCCCTGGTCCGTTCGGAAGCAGCCCCTTCGAGGGCCGCGGTTTCGGTTTCGGGTTCAGCCCCGAGGACCGCAAGACACTTCACGAGCAGCGCAGGCAGGCCCGCCGCGAGTTCCGCGATCACGTCCGCGAACATCGTGGCGACGCCGGCTTCGGACGGGGCTTAGGCCCCGGCTTCGGCTTCGGTCCCGGAAACTTCGGTCCCGGCTTCGGATTCGGCCCCGGCGGCCGACGCGGCGGACCCCGGGGCGGTGGACGCGGCAGGCGCGGCGACGTGCGCGCCGCGATCCTCAAGCTGCTGACCGACCGACCGATGCACGGCTACGAGATGATTCAGGAGATCAACGAGCGTAGCCAGCAGCTCTGGAAGCCCAGCCCCGGCTCGGTCTACCCAACGCTGCAATTGCTGGTCGACGAAGGCCTGCTCGTCTCCACCGAGGCCGAGGGCAGCAAGAAGCTCTTCGAGCTCACCGACGAAGGCCGCGCCGCCGCCGAGAAGATCGAGACGGCACCGTGGGATGAGATCGCCTCTGATGCCGACCCGGGCGCACTCGGCCTGCGCAATGCGGTCGGCCAGCTGATGGGCGCCGTCGCGCAGTCCGCGCACGCAGCCACGCCCGAGCAGCAGCAGCGCATCGTCGACATCGTGAACAACGCCCGCCGCGAGATCTACTCGATCCTGGGCGAGAACTGACCGAACACGTTGGGAGGGAGTGACGCTCTCCCCTTCCGGGCGGTTTCTTTCGGCCACAGCGGAAGAAACCGCCCCGATCCCGTGTAAGGAGGAAGCATGGACAGCTACTCCCTCGGCTCACACACAGTCGGACGCGTCGGCTTCGGCGCCATGCAACTCCCGGGTCCGGGCGTCTTCGGGCCTCCCCGCGATCACGACCAGGCGATCGCCGTGCTCAAGCGCGTCATTGAGCTCGGCATCGACCACATCGACACCGCACAGTTCTACGGCCCGAACGTCGCCAACGAACTGATCCGCGAGGCGCTGCACCCCTACCCCGCCGACCTCACCCTGGTCAGCAAGGTCGGCGGCAAGCGCGACGACCAGGGCAACTGGCTCGGTGCCCAGCAACCTGACGAGCTGCGCCGCGGCATCGAGGAGAACCTCAAGACTCTCGACGTCGACAAGTTGGCCGCCGTCAACCTGCGTGTGTTCGGGGGCAACGACGACCCCAGTGCACCGGCCGAGGTCGACCGGGAGTTGTTCGACGCCCAGCTGACGGCGATGATCGCCGCCCGCGACGAGGGGCTCATCGACGGCATCGGGCTGAGCAGCATCGGCATCGACCACCTGCGAATTGCGTTGGAGCGCACCGAGATCGTCTGCGTGCAGAACGCCTACAACCTCGTCGACCGGACGTCACAGCCCGTCCTGGAACTGTGCACCGAACGCGACATCGCATTCGTTCCGTTCTTTCCGCTGGGTTCTGGCTTCATGCCCGACAACCCGGTTCTCAACCACCCGGCGGTCGTGCGCGAGGCAGAGAAGCTCGGCCGCACCCCGGCGCAGATTGCGCTGGCCTGGACCCTGTCGGTCGCACCGAATGTGCTGCTGATTCCGGGCACCTCGTCGGTGGGCCATCTGGAGGAGAACACCGCGGTCCGCGACATCGAGCTCGACGAGGAGACCAAGCGAGAGCTCGACGCCGCGGCCGCGTAGACCGTGATTTCGGTGTCGCTCGTCACGCTGACGTTGACGGACGGCACCCAAGTCGCGCGCGATTATCGGTTTGGCGGTCACCGCCAATAAAATCGCCTGCACAATGAGCAATCCCACCGCCGTTTCCACCGAGGCGCGCCGACGCAGAACCTTCGCCGTCATCAGCCACCCCGACGCCGGCAAGTCCACGCTGACCGAGGCGCTGGTCCTGCATGCCAAGGCCATCACCGAGGCGGGCGCCATTCACGGCAAGTCCGGCAGGCGCTCTACGGTGTCGGACTGGATGGAGATGGAGAAGGCGCGCGGCATCTCGATCACGTCGACGGCGCTGCAGTTCCCGTACACGACGAACGCCGGCGACATCTGCGTCATCAACCTGCTCGACACCCCGGGTCACGCGGACTTCTCCGAAGACACCTACCGGGTGCTGACCGCCGTCGACTCGGCGGTGATGCTCATCGACGCCGCGAAGGGCCTCGAGCCGCAGACGCTGAAGCTCTTCCAGGTCTGCCGGCATCGCCGGATCCCGATCATCACGGTCATCAACAAGTGGGACCGTCCCGGCCGCCACGCGCTGGAGTTGATGGACGAGATCCAGGCGGAGATCGGCCTGCGACCGACACCGCTGACGTGGCCGGTGGGCATCGCGGGTGACTTCAAGGGTGTGCTCGATCGTCGCACCGGCAAGTTCATCCGCTTCACCCGTACCGCCGGTGGCGCAACCGCCGCTCCCGAGGAACACATCGACCCGTCCCGAGCCCACGACGTCGCGGGCGACGACTGGGACACCGCGGTCGAGGAGTCCGAGTTGCTCGAAGCTGACGGCGCCGACTTCGATCCCGAAACGTTCCTCGACTGCACCTCGACGCCGGTGCTGTTCACCTCCGCCGCACTCAATTTCGGCGTGAACCAGCTTCTTGACGTCCTGGCACAACTCGCGCCACCGCCGGCCGGGCAACGTGACGTCGACGGCAACCTCCGCGAGGCCGACGCACCGTTCAGCGCGTTCGTGTTCAAGGTGCAGGCGGGCATGGACTCGGCCCACCGCGATCGCATCGCCTATGCCCGGGTGTGCTCGGGCACCTTCGAGCGGGGGGATGTGCTCACGCACGCCTCGACCGGTAAGCCGTTCGTCACCAAGTACGCGCAGTCGGTATTCGGCCGGGAGCGTTCGACCCTGGACACCGCGTGGCCGGGTGACGTCATCGGCCTGGCCAATGCTGCAGCGCTGCGGCCGGGCGACACCCTCTATCAAGATGTCGCGGTGAAATACCCTCCGATTCCGAGCTTTTCGCCCGAGCACTTCTCGGTCGCGCGGGGCACCGACCCGAGCAAGCACAAGCAGTTCCGCAAGGGCATCGACCAGCTCGACCAAGAGGGTGTGGTCCAGGTACTGAAGTCCGACCGCCGCGGCGACCAGGCTCCGGTCCTCGCCGCAGTCGGGCCGATGCAGTTCGAGGTGGCCAGTCACCGGATGACAGCCGAGTTCAGCGCGCCGATCTCACTGGAGCCGCTGCCCTACACCGTGGCCCGCATCTGCGACCCCGAGGACGCCGAGCTATTGGCGAAACTGGCGTCGGTGGAGGTCTTCACCAGGACCGACGGCGTCATGCTCGCGGTGTTCTCGACGAAGTGGCGACTGGAGAACGTGGTACGGGAGAACCCGGACGTGAAGTTGCGGTCGCTGGTCGCGGCGGGCCAGTAATTGGGTTAGGTGCTTAGTACTAGCTTCGCTCCAGTGCGCCGCATCATCTCGAACGGGTTCATGTATGTGGCGCCGATTGCCGCGCAGGCATCGGGAATCTTCACACGCTTTCGCGAGTTCGGTTCCGGGAGTTCGTGAGTGACCAGGACATGGTTGTGCCCACGCGCGTGGGCTACCAGTTGATAGTCGGCCTGGTTGCCGGTGAAAGCCGCAAGTGCGGCCGGCGTGAACGGGCGAGACACCGCCCACGCGGTCAGCGCCGGGAAATGTGACGTAGTGGCCTGATCGATGGGCTGGAAGAAGGAGCTGTTCGCTCTTGCCCAGTCCGCCAGTTCGTCGTTGCCGCTGACCAACTCCTTGTGGACGGTCTCGATGCTGCCCACCTCTCCGGCAGCATGGGCACCTTCAAGCCACGCCCAGAATCCGGGGGCGATGTCAAAGGCGTAGTAGCGATTCTTCGCCTCGATGAGAACGTTCGCGTCAACCAGGTACATCAACCGACCCCGATCTCGTCAGCCAGGCGGGCGAAGGTCTCATGCTTCCTGGTCCCGAGCAGGTTGAAGGCATCCCGAAAGCTTGTATCGCCTTGGTAGGTGCTGGTGACGACCGCGCGAGCGAACTGGCGGCTCAGGCGCAGCGGCTGGGTGTTGTAGTAGTTTCCGCCAGAGTTCTCTCCGCGTCGGCGCTTGGCCAGCTCGACGACGGCGTCTCTCTCCGCTTCATATCGCGACCGGTAGTCGTCCCACTCGAGGAAGTGCGCATCGAATAGGCGCTTAAGGATTACCAACGTGCTCACCCGATACCGGCGAGCCAGGCGTGTCAACTCCTGGGTTGTCGACTCACCCTGATAGTCGCGACGAAGTGCCGCCAGGGGAACCAGGACCTCGGCTGCGACCTGGTTGCACCACAGCTCCTCGGACACCCCGTCGCGGACGACCATGGCGGCGTCGGACAGGGCGCTGCCGCCGAGCCAAACATGACCGAGCTCGTGGATCAGGGTGAAAATCTGCGCAGCCTTGGTGTCGGCGCCATTGACGAAGATCAGCGGAGCGACCGGATCAGAGAGCGCGAAACCGCGAAACTCCTCCGGGTCCAGGGCCCGGTGTGTGTCCCCGCCGACGATGCCGTTCACCATAACGAGCACACCAATGGCCTCGATGCGGTCTATCAACTGCCTCAGCGCATCGTCGGAGTTGGTAAACACGGCGCGCTCAGTCAGGTCGAAGTCGATGGCCTCGCGGATCGCCCGCGCTGCGTCGGCCAGTGGGGTGTCGGTGGTCGCGGAGCCCACGAACTCCAACCGGGGAGCGCCGTGGTCGAGGGCGTAGTCGCGATACCACTCCTGTCGGTTCTGGCATATATAGATCGTGTCCAGCAAGTCGACGGACGGGCGGGGCACCGTCGTGTTGCCGACCGTGCGCATGTCCGGGATGGGCACCGACTCGTTCGGCGGCTCAGACAGGAACAACAAACCAAACGGGGTATGAGTCGCCTGCGCGAAGCTCTCCAACTGCTTGAGGGTCGGCTGACGCTCACCGCTAATCCACTCGTCGAGCTTCGGGGCGCGGCGTTGTGTGGTCTCGTCGTCCCAACCCGCACGCTCCACGGCCCACCGCAGGATGCTCGGGGCGACACTGACGCGTACTACCACAGTGCCCGCCACCTCCTTCCGTGCACGGTGTCAGTGTGCCGCAGCCAGCACAGCGGGGCGCTTCGGCCCCGCCGATGAACATGAACCGAGGTGACCGACGTCGATCCGAACTCATCAACCTCGCAACAGGCCGTGGTCATGTCGGGATTACGACACCAGCGGTAGCGCCGCCTCGATGATCGCTTTACCGGCCTCTGTGCCGGCAGCCGTCGCTATCGCGGTCATCGCCGTAGTGGCCAATGTCTTGAATCGGCCCGGCGACGGGGAGGCGGCGTTCGACTCACCACGGATCGCGGATACCAGATCCTCGGCGTGGGCACGGACCTCCGCGTCGGTCACCGTGGGCAGTGCCTGCTCGATCTCGTCGGCGAGATTGCGGGCTTGCTTGATCGCCCGCTCTACATTAACGGTCTGAATGGCGCCGTGACTGTTGACGGCGATAGCGACACCGCTGCTGCCTTCTATGTGCAGGTACGGACTCTGCACCTCGGCGATACCGGGTAGGTCACGCACCGACTTGCCCGACGCGGCGTACTTCTCCCCGTAGGGCGTCAAGTGTGGCCGGAGAACGATCCTCTGCATCGTGCCAGTCCCGTCGACGTAACCCTCCTGAATCAGCCATTGCAGTGCGGCGCTCAATTCCTCCCGCGTGACCTCAGTGTCAGACCAGGAAGCCACCTCCATGAAGGCCGCCGGCTTCGCCTCGGCGATGGCAGTTCCTTCGATTCGTAGCTCGTACAGCCAAGCGAGAACTCCGTCCCGCAGGCTCCACAGACGCTCGGCCCTGTTCAACTCAGACCTCCTCCGGGTAGCTCACGGGCCAGCGTATGTGCAGGGTCCGACAGCAGAGGCTGGGTCGCCATTCGCTGACGAGTGTCGTCACGTCGATAGACGTTTCTGGAAACTCTCCTACCGGTATTGGGCCGTCGCCGATTGATCGCACTCTTTTCCGCGGAGGCTTAGTTCCCAGCGGAGTGACAGGACTCGGTGTGGATTCTTGATCACTGGACATTGCTCGTCATGTATGCGCCGGACGCCGCGTGCCTGACATCGCATCCTGGCAGATGTACCCGTCCGCGTAGGACGAAGACTCTTCGACAACCGCGGCTGATCAGTCGACGTCGACCCAATCTAGGGTTCGATCAACGGCTTTGCGCCAACCGGCGTATCCGGACTCACGCTGGTCGTCGGACCACTGCGGTGCCCACCGCTTGTCCTCCTGACAGTTCGCGCGCAGATCGTTGGTGCCATCCCAGAATCCGACGGCCAATCCGGCGGCATAGGCGGCGCCCAGCGCTGTCGTCTCGGAGACCACGGGCTTGACGACGTCGACGCCGAGCACGTCGGCCTGGATCTGCATGCACAGGTCGTTGGCGGTGATGCCGCCGTCGACCTTCAGAACCTCAAGGTGCACATCGGAATCGGCTTCCATGGCGTCGACGACGTCGCGGCTCTGGTAGCAGATCGCCTCCAGTGTCGCGCGGGCCACGTGGGCGTTGGTGTTGAAGCGGGACAACCCGACGATGGCGCCGCGCGCATCCGAACGCCAGTACGGGGCGAACAGGCCGGAGAACGCGGGCACGAAGTAGACGCCGCCGTTGTCCTCGACCTGACGGGCCAGCGCCTCGCTCTGGGATGCCCCGCTGATGATACCCAGCTGATCGCGCAGCCACTGCACCGCCGAGCCGGTGACGGCGATCGAACCCTCAAGCGCGTAAACGGGTTTGGCGTCATTGAACTGATAGCAGACGGTGGTCAGCAGACCGTTCTGCGATCGCACGATGTCTTCACCGGTGTTCATCAGAAGGAAATTGCCTGTGCCATAGGTGTTCTTGGCTTCCCCGGCGTCGAGGCACACCTGCCCGACCATCGCTGCCTGTTGATCGCCGAGGATGCCCGTGATCGGCAACTCACCGTCGACCACCGCCGTCACCCCGAACGGCTCCGTGGTTGACGACGGTCGGATCTCGGGAAGCATCTGGCGCGGCACGCCGAAGAAGCCGAGCAGTTCGTCGTCCCAGTCCAGGGTTTCCAGGTTCATCAGCATGGTCCGGCTGGCGTTCGTGACGTCGGTGGCGTGCACCCCGCCGTGGTGGCCGCCGGTCAGATTCCACAGCACCCACGTGTCCGTCGTCCCGAACAGGGCGTCGCCCTTCTCGGCGGCTTCACGCAAACCGTCGACGTTCTCCAGCAGCCACTGCAGTTTGCCGCCTGAAAAGTAGGTGGCCGGCGGCAAGCCTGCCTTCTGCCGGATGACCTCGCCGCGGCCGTCTCGATCCAGTGCCGATGCGATCCGATCGGTGCGGGTGTCCTGCCAGACGATCGCGTTGTAGTACGGCCTTCCGGTGCGGCGATTCCAGACCAGCGACGTCTCCCGCTGGTTGGTGATGCCGAGCGCCGCGAGATCGCCGGTCGAGAGGTTGGTTCTGTTCATCGCCGTCGCGAGCACCGATGCGGTGCGCTCCCAGATCTCGACGGGGTTGTGCTCGACCCAGCCCGCTTTCGGCAGGATCTGTTCGTGTTCGAGTTGGTGACGTCCGACTTCGGCGCCGTTGTGGTCGAAGATCATGCACCGCGTGCTGGTGGTGCCCTGGTCGATTGCAGCGACGAAGTCGGCCATGTGTCCATGATGGACTACGAGCCTGCGCTGATCTCCCGAACGCCTCGCCGCCCCGCCGGGTCGCGCTAGAGTGCGCAGAGGCGCGACGGAAAGGTGCCGCTCATCGAAACTCGACCCCGACGCTGCGGGCTTGCCGGCCTTGCCGCAGCATTCGCGGCCGCGCCGGTCCTGCTCAGCGGAGCCGCCCACGCCCAGCCGGCTCCCCCGCCCGTGGATCCCCGGATCGGGTGCGAATCACCCGAGTTCGGCGGCGTCTTCGTTCCCGTCACGGCGACGTATGCCGAATGCCAGTACATCGTCACGGGCAGTTTCTACTACGACAGTTACGACAACGGCGTCTACACCGGCACTCTGGTGTACCGGGATGGGGCGAAGGTTCCGACGGAACGCCCGCAGATGCCCGAAACGTTCACGGCGCCCGGCGGCGTTCCGCTTCTCCTACCGTTCGGATGATGCCCTGAAGACCGCACCGCTGACGGCGGGCCTCGCGGACATGCCGCGTGGCGGGCCGAATGCGTCGTGCCTGGATCGGCTGCTCGAGACCGACCGCCTGGAGTACCTGGACCGCGACTCCGACGGAGACGACAATCTCGAAGCGATGAAGCGCAGCGTCGTGCGCGCGCTGGACTGGACCGGCGAGGTGTTCGGCAATCACGAGCGATTCGCGAAGATTGCGCTGGATGAGGTCGCTGACGTCCCCGACCCCAAGATCCTGGAACTCGGTGCCGGGCACGGCGCGCTGTCGCGCAAGCTGCTGGACTGGCATCCGAGCGCGCACGTCACGGTCACCGACATCGAACCGGCCTCGGTGGCGGCGATGGCGGCCACCGATCTCGGATCGCATCCCCGCGCTGAGGTCCGGGAATTGGACGCGACAGACCTGGACGCGGCCGACGGTGAGTTCGCGCTGGCCGTGTTCGCTCTGTCGTTTCATCACCTTGCACCCGACGCCGCGGTCCAGGTGATCGCCGAAGGCACCCGCGCTGCCGACACACTGCTCATCATCGATTTGCCGCGTCCGCCGGCGCCGTTGCACCTGCTGCGGCTGGCCTCGATGCTCCCGCTGGCGCCGGTGATCCCGTTCGTGCACGACGGCGTGATCAGCTCGTTGCGCGCCTACAGTCCGTCGGCGCTGCGGGTACTGGCCGCGCACGCCGGACCGTCCATCGACATCGAATTGCGGGGCGGGTTGTTCAGTCCGCAAGTGGCCGTGCTGCGGCGCCGCTAGTTGCGCGTCGGTCTTCGGCGTTTAGAAACCTCCAAGCACTCAGCCGGATCTTCTTCCTACAGGCAGCAATCTACGCAGCCTCTTCAGGAAGGAAGAACATGAAGTTCGAGAAGACCGACAAGGGATCCATCGCCGTCGTCGGGATCGCCACGCGGGCCCTCTGCTGAGCGTCGAAAGAATCGTAATAACAGCATGATTCGTCATATGGATCGTCGACTGGCACGTGCCCGAAAAGCCCGCGGTTGACATGCAAAGCAGGTGACCCAAATGTTCACACAAATGAGCCGCCGGTTGACCCGAGGTAGACGTAACCGCGGGTAAACACCGCCTACCCGATCGCAGCTCTCAGGCGGTGCGTACTGACATTCAAGGAGGTGAGGAATGACTCGCAAGATCAATCGTCGATTGACGCGGCGCAGAATCATCCGAAACTGAGCCTTTCGGCACCTTCCCCCGACCGCACATGATTCGCTGACGGCCGGCCGTCAATAAAGTTCATGAGGGATGTCTGAACTGGTAGTGCACCTAAGGAGCGGAGTCTAATGTAGACAGATTGACGATTGCTGTTCTTGCACGGGGGGACCATGGAAGGAACGCCTTTCGGGCGCTACCAATTGGTGGATCTGCTAGGTCGCGGCGGCATGGGGGAAGTGTGGCGCGCGTACGACACGGCGACAGATCGTGTCGTCGCCCTGAAAGTGCTCCCTGCCCAGTGGGCTCAAGACGATCTCTACCTGCAGCGATTCCGTCGCGAGGCACACGCTGCAGCCCGCCTGACTGAACCGCACGTCGTTCCCATCCACAACTACGGCGAGATCGAGGGCCGCCTCTACGTCGATATGCGTCTCATCGACGGCAGCGATCTGCACTCGCTCCTGTCCGGCGGCCCGCTGTTGCCCGCCCGTGCCGTCGCGATCATCGAGCAAGTAGCGATGGCACTCGACGCCGCGCACCACGAGGGCCTCGTCCACCGTGACGTGAAGCCGTCCAACATCCTGGTGGCCCGCTACGACTTCGCCTACCTGATCGATTTCGGCATCGCCCGTGCGTCTCAGCAGACTGCCCTGACCAATTCGGGCCATCTCGTGGGCACCGTCCAATACATGGCGCCGGAACGGTTCCGCGAGGGCGCCTGCGACGTTCGCTCGGACGTGTACTCCTTAACCTGCGTCCTGGCGCAGTGCCTCACCGCAACAGCACCGTTCGCCGGCCAGAGCGTCGAGCAGCAGATGATGGCGCACCTCACGGCTCCTCCACCGCAGCCTTCGCAGATCAACCCCGGCGTGCCCGCAGGGTTCGATGCCGTGATCGCCAAGGGGATGGCCAAGAATCCCGACGACCGCTATCAGACGGTTATCGAGCTCGCCGAGGCCGCAGCCAGAGCCCTCGGCGGGACCGCAGCCTCCACGGCAGGCCTGTCGGCGACGATGGCCGGGGGGCTCGACGACAGCGAGTTCGCGGCGACGATGCTGGGGGACGGTCCGCTCGACACCGCGGCGCCTGACACATTGGATCCCGGAGGTGTCGGCAGTTCGATCGACAACCTGCTCGATCGAGCGGTCGCGGCGATCAACCGCGGCGATCGCGACGTTGCCTCAGCGCTCGCCGACCAGGTGCTCGCAGTCGACCATCGCAACGCCGAAGCCGAGGACCTGCTCCGCGCACCCACCACGGGTGGCGAAATCCGACGATTGACCCTCGTCTCGGCCGACCTCGTCGACGGCGCGGACATGGCAATGCGCATGGATCCGGAAACCCACCGACTTCTCGTCGGCCGGTTCCGCGACCTTGTCCGCCAGACCGCCGACCAGTACGAGGGCCACGTCAGCGGAACCAAAGGCGATGGACTGCTCGTCGTATTCGGCTACCCCAACGCGCACGAGGACGACGTCTACCGTGCCGTCCAGGCGGGCCTTGACATCTCCCGCGACGTCGAGCGCCTCGGCGAACAGGCCCGTCGTCGGTTCAACGGACCATCGAGGTCCGGATCGGCGTGCATCGCGGGCCGGTCTATCTCGACGACAATCAAGACGACGTCTATGGATTGGCCGTCACACTGGCCGCGCGGGTTTCGGCCCTTGCACCCGCCGGCGGTGTCGCCGTCTCGCATTCCGTGGAACCGTTGATCCGCAACGCGTTTGACCTCGAGAGCCTCCCCTCCGAGGCGATGGTCGGCACCGACGAAGTCATCAATCCCTTCCGCGTTCTGGGTGAACGGGCCTACGCGGCAGCGACACCGATGGGCCCGCTGGTGGGCCGCGACCGTGAGTTCGCCAGACTCCAGAAGAGCTGGGAAAGAGCCCGCGCGGGAACATTAACCACCCCGGCGATCGTTTTCCGAGGCGAGGCGGGCATCGGCAAGAGCCGCCTTGCCGCTGCAGCTTCGGAACTGGTGCAGCAGGACGGAGGGACGGTCCTCGAGTTGGTCGGCTCCCCCGTGCATACGGACGTCGGACTGTATCCCGCGCGACTGCTCCTGGAGCGGCGCGCAGGCATCACGCGAGTGACGGATCCTGCTCGCCGGCTTCAGCTCCTCGAAGCCGAGGTGAGGACCCAGGGGTTGAACGCCGACTCCGAAATTCCGCTGCTGGCACCCATTCTCGGGTTGGACGCATCACTGGGCTACCGAACCCCGCAGGCGGAGGGCCGCAAGCTTCAGGAGCTGATTGCCACAGCGCTGCGGGAATACCTGCTGGCCGCCCTAGGCAAAGGGCCGGGACTGCTGCTCGCCGAGGACGCGCACTGGTTCGACCCGTCCACTTTGGACGTTCTGAGTTCGCTTTTGACGATGACCGACGGCCGCCTGCTCGCAGTGATCACAGGCCGTGACGGGAACTGGCTGCCCGACAACTGGCCCGCCAAGGTGTTCAATCTCGCTCCGCTGACCGACCAACAGACCGATGAGCTCGTGCTTGCCCTGGATCCGAGGATCGCGCCCGAACAGTGCGCGGCTGTCAGGCAGCGCTGCGGTGGCGTCCCGTTCTACATCGAGCAGGTGGTCAACGGACTCAGCTCCTCCGGCGACACCGATGGGCCCACCGTCCCCGATTCTCTCTACGAGCCGCTGTTCGCCCGACTTCTCGCTGTCCCGGACGTCGTGCCCGTCGTCGAAGCAGCTGCAGTCATCGGCCGCCACGTAGATCGTGGGCTGCTGGTGGCCGTCTCCGGGCTCAGCGAAGACAAGGTCGACGACGTCATCGACGAGCTCGAAGACGCGAAGGTGTTCGAACCGCATGGACCAGACGCGTGGAAGTTCCGGCACGAGCTGCTCCGTGAAGTCGCCGCCGAATTGGCGCCGCCGAGCGTACGGCGTGCGCTGCACGGCAAGACGGCTGACGTCCTGATGGAAGTCGCTGCCGGAGAACCAGACTGGCGGCTTGTAGCCAGTCACTACGAGCACGCCGAGCGCCACGCCGATGCCGCGACGTCCTACCGGCGGGCATCTGCAGATGCGCGCCGGCGCGGCGCCCTCGAAGAGGCTCGCACCTACCTCAGACATTCGTTGACACAGGTGGCACTGTGCCCACCGGGTCGAGACAGGGATCGCCTGGAGATCGAGCCGAGGCTGGAACACTGCTTCCTCACGTCGACGGCCGAGGGATATCAAAGCCCGTCGGTGACTGAAGATTTGGAACGATGCCTGCAACTCGTCGGGTCTGACCTGCACGACGATCAAGTCTTCGGGACGTTACTCTCCGTCAGCAGCTACTACATCAACAAGTCCGACCTGCGCCGCGCCCGCCAACTGTCGGAAGTCATGCTCGCCAAACCGGACGAACAGAGGCAGCAGTGGAGCCCTGCGATTGCCTGCGTTCTCGGAATGGCCGCCTTCATGCGCGGCGAATTCACCGAGGCTCGCAAGCATTTCGAAGAAGCCAGCCGCGGTTTCGACGACCAGGGCCAGAACAGCATGCAGGAACTCTGGTTTATCCCTTGGGATATTGTCGCGCTGGCATTCGAGCACCTTTCCATCTATCACCTGCTGCACGGCGATGTCACCGAAGCCGAATCCAACATGGCGAAGGCAGTCAGCCGAGGAGATGAACTCGCCTTCCCATGGGGGCCCTACAACCAGGCCTACGCCAGTCACATCGAGATCTGGTTGCGCTGCGAAGCAGGACAGCTCGACCGCGCCGAGAAGCTCGTCACCAACATGGTCGAGCACGCCGAGCGTTACGGTATCGATTTCTGGCAGGCGCTCGGAGCGACCCTGGGGTTGGGTATCGTCCATGGTCAGATTTTGCTGAACGCCGATAGTGTTGAGGAAGAACAGATCTCATCGCAAGTCGAACAGCTCACCCAGTCCACCGATCTGTGGCGGTCCCTCGGGCTGTATGCCTACCAGACGCAGTACGACTGTGTCATCGGTCGACTCCTGATCGCTTCCGGCCGGTTGGAAGAGGCACGGGAGCGGATCAACACAGCGTTGCAGATCGCCGAGGACACCGGGATGCATTTCTATGACGCCGAACTTCTGCGCGCGCGGGCCAAGACGTACCTCGATCCGGACACGCGAGCTGCCGATCTCGAGGCCGCCATGGAGGTAGCCCGCCGCCAAGACGCTCCGCTGTTTGAACTTCGTTCAGCGCTCGATGATTACGACCTCCGCGGCGGAGATTCACTTCCGGCACTTCGCGAAGCGCTCGCCAAGCTTCCAGCCGATTGCGCGCTTCCAGAAGCGGTTCGGGCCCGGGATGCTCTCACTGTCGGGCAGCTCGGCGCTTAGGATTGCTCGGCCTCGGTCGCAGGCGCTTTTGAGGTGAGCTCCAGCGCGAGCCCGATTCCGGAGAACAGTGCCGCCATGGCCACCGGAACGACGATATAGAGGCCGAGCAGGATCTCGATGACGTTGCCCCCGAAGAGCGAAGAGACCAGGTCTCCTGCGGCCAGCCACCACGCCCAGGTGCCGCCCACGAGCAGAACGACGCCGCCGATGATGCTGAAGGCTCCGTAACCCGCCAGCCACGCGGGCTCGTCGCTGTCGGTGACACCACGCAGTCTGCGGCTCAACGCTTCCCGGGAGCGTGGTGAAAGGTCGGGTTCGTCGAGGTAGTCCGAGAGCGCGATATGGCCGTCCACTTCCAGGATCGGCATACCGTTCTCGAAGATCCCGATGAGTTGGGTGATCGCCAGACGCCAGCAGACGCTGACCAACAAAACCGATCCGGCGACAGTATGCGACATGATGAGCAGCACCGACATGGTCACGAGGTCCACGGCCAGTCCAGCGAGTGCGTTGACGACGCGGGCGCGCTTCGGCAGGGTGATCCCGTCCGAGCAGTCGACATAGAAACACATTGCGCCCCAATAGAATCCGCATCCAGCCGAGCGTGGGGTGCGTCCGTAGTGAACCAGCGCCACCGCGTGACCCAGTTCGTGGAGTCCCGACAGGGCGAACCCCAACAACATTCCCAGCGTTGCGTCCACCCACGGCTCGTTACTGACCTGCGGACCGTCCGGGCGGCCCATGACCAGGCACGCCAGTCCCGCAATGACGATCGCCGTCAGCGCGAACCGGCCCGTCCACGATTCGATTACCGGCATAACTACGCGGTGGACTCGGCGCGCGATGCCGTCAATGCCGGTGAATTCGATCCCCGAGCGGCTGAAGGTCATGCGCTTGGCGGGGGTGATGTCGATGACCATCGACGGTTGTTCAGAGATCACGCGTTCCGCGACGAGCGCATCGACAAGCTCGCGGTCGGCAGCGGTGCCACCGAGTCCCACCCTCAGCTCGTCAAGCCTCGCAGCATCGCGGACGAGCGCCGGAATATCGGAAGCTCGGTCGTGCGCGATCAGCAGCGGCGACCCGCCCGGGGTGCAGACGATCAAACCGCGCTTGCTCACCCGCCAGCTGACGCCGTCGACGAACCGGAGAGCGTTGTCAGACTCGTCGATTTCGGCGGGCCGCGGCAAGGGTGCCTGCGCAATGGTGTCGGTTGGATCTCCGGACATCGTCGCCCTGCTTTCGAAGTCGTGTGTCTGTCGTCGGTGTGCTCATACGGTCTGCGGTAGGGCTTGGAGCTTTCTAAAGGGCCTTGACATCACCCCGGGTGCGCCGCAGAGAAGCGGACGCACCCGGGGGATGGTTGGAACGGCACTCGAATCTCCCCCAAGATTCTCGTGCGTTCCGAGACAGGGCCGCCCCACGTGAGTCGTCATCGCTACTGTCCCCTCAGCAGCAGCGAATCGTGGACCGTGAGGCGGCAGGACCTAGGGCCAGCGACTGCCGCGTCGACCTCTCGTCAGCCGGCGTTCGATCCGTCGGATCATGTCTTCCCACCTCCTTGCGCCCTCACTGACCGAAGGGTCGCGGGGTGCGCTTGGAAGTTTCTAGGAGGCGGCTACCCGCCGGAGGAACGGTCTATCTCGAAAGTGAGCGCGGTGTCGCCGATCATGATCCGGTCACCGTCGGCCAATGCGGCGTTTCCCTGAACCTTTATGCCTTGCAGCAATATTCCGTTGGCGGAACCCGCATCGTTGATGACGTGACCGGAGCCGGTATAGAGGATGACGGCGTGGTAGCGACTAGCTCTTGGATCGGTCATCACGATGTCGTTTCCGCTGTGTCGACCGATTCTCGTGACCGGACCGGCGACCGGGTAGACGGTGCCGGCATCGGTCCGTAGCGCTGCGCCGGATGACGGCGTGAAGGCCAGGTGGTGTGCCGTCGCGATCAAGGTGTCGGCGGCGGTCGTCTTGGCCGAGCGCTCGACGTTCAATGGCTGCTGTTGCAGGATCGCCTCGTGGAGGTCACGGACACTGGGGTCCGGGTCAATCCCAAGCTCGTCAGCCAGCAGTGATTTCAGGCGGCGAAATGCCTCCAGCGCGTCTGACTGGCGTTGGGTGACGTAGTAAGCGGTCATCAACTGTGCCCAGAGCGGCTCACGGAACGGGTGCGTCGCCACGAGCTCTTCGAGATCGCTGATCACGGACTCGGCACGTCCGCAGGCGATCTCGGCTTGGGCGTGCACGGTGTGCACCGAGACTTTGTCCTCGGTCAGCGCGACGGCAAGCGGTTCGACGAACCCGAAGTCGCGAAGATCCTCGAGGAACTCACCGCGCCACTCGGAGAGCGCGGCTTCGAAGTGGACGCTCGCATCCTCGAATCGGCCCACTGCCGCAGCTTCGAGACCCTCGCTCCGGCGCTGGTTGAACCGGCCGACGTCGACGTTGGCGTCTGCGACGACCAGCCGGTAGCCCGGCGCGGCCTTCTGCAAGATGTCGCGGCCGTCGGCGCCGCCGGTACGGAATAGGCGGCGCAGGTTGGAGATGTAGGCGTGCAGGCTGGCGCGCGACTCCGACGGCGGCTCCTCGCCCCAGACGGCGCTGACGAGCGAGTCCGTAGCCACTACTCGGTTGCGGTTGACCAACAGCGCGGCGAGCACGGCACGTTGCTTGGGCGTCCCTGCAGGAACGGGTGAATCGCCGACCGACATCTGCAGCGGTCCCAGCACGATGAACGCCGGTCCCGGTGTCGTCATCCCGATGAGCCCCCTTCGCAGAAATCCCATGCTGACCATAACCGGCCGATGACCAGCGAAGAGGCAGGACACCGGCACCGTCTTGAGGGCTCCAAGAAACCGCCAAGAACGCGCCGCGACAGTGTCTCCATGAATCACGAGAACCGAGAAGTAAACACCCTTCGCCAGCTGCAACGCCGGTTGACGCGCGGCAGGCGCAACAGCCGATAACGGACGACCGCGGAACAGAAGGAGGTGAGCACATGATCCACCACATGCAGAGGCGACTGACCCGCGGACGGCGCAGTCGAAGCTGACGATCGAGTCTCGAGACAGCTGAGGGGAGGTGATCACATGGTTCGACAACTGCAACGCCGACTCGCTCGCGGGCGACGCAATGCGCGCTAAGACAGAATCTCACAACACCTTTGAAGGAAGTGACAAATTGCTAAGGCACATGAATCGGCGATTGGCTCGAGGGCGACGAAGCAGGGGTTAACACCTCACGCGTGAATCGAAAGGAGGATCGGATGATCCGATGCATGGGACGCCGGCTAGCCCGCGGAAGGCGCGGCCGAAGCTGACCAACGAATGCAGATAGAACGGATCAGGAAACTGATCCAGCACTTGCGATGGCGATCGAACCGAGACCAGCGTCACCGGAGTTGAGCGCAACGCCAGCCGAAAGCCCAGGTTGCACCTCAGACAAAGGCCATCATCCACAACACGATTGGAGTCTTGGGAAGCCAGCTGGTGCTCGGTCGGCTGCACAGCGGCTGATCTAGACGGACATCGAAATACTGCAGAGGACAACATGATTCTCAAGATAAAGCGGCGCCTCACCCGCGCGCGACGCCACCGGGGGTGATCTCAATGCTCCGGCTCATGCAGCGTCGGCTCGCACGCGCGCGACGCCACAGAAGCTAGCGACAGCTGCGCCCATCCCGAACACGCCGACTCGACTTCAGCAGTCGACTTCATCAGAAGGAAGTAGATGCTTCGACATTTGCACCGACGGCTCGCCCGCGGACGACGCACCAGCCGCTGACCCCGGCACGAACACGAATCTGAAAAGGAAAGCCTCAATTGATGCGGCAAATGCAACGAAGGTTAACCCGCGCCCGACGCAGCAAGATGTAGCAGTCGTCTTCGAATGGAGCCGACTCATGAGTCGAGATCTGGACCGAAGCACCTCACGACATCTCTGCCAATGCTCGGACCTCGTGCGACGCCCACAGCCACGGCGGACCCCGAGATTGGTCAGAACTAACCAACGGAGAAATCTGTGATCTTGAATCTGCATCGCCGGCTGATGCGCGCCCGGCGACATCGGCTATGACCGCATACCCGCTTCGCTGTACGCGCAGACGGCTCAGTTGCGAACATCGCGACAGTGGAACATCTCCCGGCTCGAACCCAGAAAGGAGAGTGACCTTCCGATGATCCGACAAATTCACAGACGACTGACCCGCGGCTTCCGCCGCGGTTGAACACCGCATCCAGACTACGATCTAACAGAGGGGCGACATCAATGATTCACCTCATCCAACGCCGGCTGACGCGCGCCCGGCGCCATAAGGCCTGACAGGGAAGTTTTAAGGTCAGGTTCCACGAGTCGGCCCGACCACATCTTCCGATCACCGGCTTATCAGCTGAACCTTCACTAGGCTCGGTCCCGTGGGCGAAGAACTGAAGCAGGCCGAGTTCAGTCGCGCGCACCGACGCGAGTACCGCCGCAAAGTGCAGCTGTGTCTCGACGTGTTCGAGACGATGCTGGCCCAGTCCAGCTTCGATTTCGAGAAGCCGCTGACCGGCATGGAGATCGAGTGCAATCTGGTCGACTCCGCATATCAGCCGGCGATGAACAACTCCGAGGTGCTGGAGGCGATCGCCGACCCGGCGTATCAGACCGAGCTTGGCGCCTACAACATCGAGTTCAACGTCCCGCCTCGGCGCTTGCCGGGGCGGGCCGCTCTCGACCTCGAAGACGAAGTCCGCGCGAGTCTTAACGCCGCCGAGACGAAGGCCAACACCGACGGTTCGCACATCGTGATGATCGGGATCCTGCCGACCCTGATGCCCGAGCACCTGTCGGGCAGTTGGATGAGCGAGTCGGTCCGCTACCAGGCGCTCAACGATTCGATCTTCACCGCCCGCGGTGAGGACATCATGATCGACATCGCCGGGCCTGAACGGCTGAGCCTGCAGGCTGCCTCCATTGCCCCTGAATCAGCCTGCACCAGTATGCAATTGCATTTGCAGGTGTCCCCGGCCGACTTCGCCAACAACTGGAACGCCGCCCAGGTGATCGCCGGTCCGCAGCTGGCCCTCGGCGCCAATTCGCCGTACTTCTTCGGCCACCACCTGTGGGCCGAGACGCGCATCGAGCTGTTCGCGCAAGCCACCGATACCCGCCCCGACGAACTGAAGACGCAGGGCGTCCGTCCCCGCGTGTGGTTCGGGGAGCGCTGGATCACCTCGATCTTCGACCTGTTCGAGGAGAACGTGCGGTATTTCCCGTCGCTGCTGCCCGAACTCTCCGAGGAGGACCCCGTCGCTGTCCTCGCAGAGGGTCGCACCCCGGAGTTGTCGGAGCTGCGCCTGCACAACGGCACCATCTACCGCTGGAATCGTCCCGTGTACGACATCGTCAACGGGCGGCCCCATCTGAGGGTGGAGAACCGCGTGCTGCCCGCCGGCCCGACGGTCGTCGACATGATGGCGAACTCCGCCTTCTACTACGGGGTGCTCCGGGCATTGTCCGAGGAAGACCGCCCGCTGTGGACCAAGATGAGTTTCGCTGCGGCAGAAGCCAACTTCGTCGCTGCTGCCCGTCACGGGATGGATGCCAGACTGTACTGGCCCGGCCTCGGTGAGGTCACGCCCGACGAGCTCGTCCTGCGGCAGCTCCTGCTGCTGGCCGAGGACGGGCTGCGCCGTTGGGAGGTCTCCGCCGAAGTCCGGGACCGCTACCTCGGGGTGATCGAGGGACGCGCCAAGACGGGCCGCAACGGCGCGGCCTGGCAATCCGCCACGGTCACCGCACTGCAAGGTCGCGGGATGAGCCGGCCCGAGGCCCTGGCCGAGATGCTGCGGCTGTACTGCGAGCGGATGCACGCCAACGAGCCCGTGCACACCTGGGACCTGCCCGCCTGAGTCCCGCGGGTACCTTGGCGTCCATGGCCGAGGTGATGGACTGGGACAACGTGTATCGCGGCGAGAGTGAGTTCGAGGGACCGCCGCCGTGGAGCATCGGCGAGCCGCAGCCCGAACTCGCCGCCCTGTGGCGGGACGGCAAGTTCCGTAGCGAGGTGCTCGACGCCGGATGCGGGCACGCCGAGCTGTCACTGGCCCTGGCCGCCGACGGCTACAAGGTGACCGGCATCGACATCAGCCCGACGGCGATCGCGGCGGCCACCGAGGCCGCCGCCGAGCGCGGTCTGTCGGAGCGCGCGTCCTTCGTCGCCGCCGACATCACCTCGTTCACCGGATTCGACGGCCGGTTCTCGACCATCGTGGACAGCACGCTCTTCCACTCCATACCCGTCGAGTCACGCGACGGGTACCTGCAGTCGGTGCACCGGGCCGCCGCGCCCGGGGCGGGATTCTTCGTGCTCGTCTTCGCCAAGGGCGCGTTCCCGCCCGAAATGGAGCAGGGCCCCAACGAGGTCTCGGAAATCGAACTCCGCGAAACGGTTTCGACGTACTGGACCATCGATGACATCCGTCCCGCGCTCATCCACACGAACGTGCCGAAGATTCCCGGCATGCCGCCCCCACCGCTGGACATGCTCGACGACACCGGCCGGATGCGGATGCAGGCGTTCCTGCTAAGTGCTCACAAGGCGTCCTAGCGCCTCACACTCCGAGGTCGCGGCGGAATCCCGACGGGATCACCAGATCCTCGGGACGTAGTTCCTGGATCGACGACAGACCGAGTCCCAACAGCGCGGAATCGATTCCGCCACGCAGGATGTCGAGGACGTTCTCGACACCGGCCTGCCCGCCTGCGGCCAGACCCCACAGATATGCGCGGCCGATCATCACCGCGCGGGCGCCGAGCGCGACCGCCTTGACGACGTCGCTGCCCCTGCGGATGCCGCCGTCGAGGACGATCTCGACCTGGTCGCCGACGGCTTCGGCAATCGCGGGCAGCGCGCGGATCGGCGCCGGGGTGCCGTCCAGGTTGTTGCCACCATGGTTGGACACCGACACCGCGGTCACGCCGGCATCGACGGCCCGCTTCGCATCGTCGACGCGCATCACGCCCTTGAGCATGAACGGCCCACCCCACTGCTCACGTAGCCACGCGATGTCCTCCCACGTCGGCAGCGGCGTCTGCATCCACTCGCCGTACGCACCGAAGAACGTCGGTGCCTGCCCGCCATCGGAGAGGTTGGGAGCCGTCAAGTCCGGCACGCGGCCTGTCCTGGCGAACTCGAGAAGCCAACGCGGCCTGCGGATCCCCTCGGGAGCGAACCGCACCATCGCCTTGAGGTCCATCTTCTCTGGAATCGAAGGGCTGCCCCAGTCGCGCCCGTTGGAGAAGGACCAGTCGGTCGTGATGATGAGGCCGACCGCGCCGGCGGCACGGGCACGCTCCATTCGCGCGAGCAGCTTGTCGCGTCCGCCGGTCCAATACATCTGGAAGAACGTCTGCGGATTGGCCGCGGCGACCTCTTCGATAGGCTTGCTGGCGAACGACGACAGTCCGATCGGGACGCCGCGGGCCGCGGCCGCGCGCGCCACCGCGACCTCGCCGTCGGGGTGGACGGCCTGGACGCCGGTAGGTGAGATCAGCACGGGCATCGAGAGGGGCTGTCCCATCACGGTTGTCGCCATGTCACGCTTGCTGGAAAGCCCCGCGACGTGCGGCGCGAAGCCGAGCTCTCCGAACGCCGACAGGTTGTCGCCGACGGTGATGCCCTTCTCCGATCCGGCGACCAGGGCCTTGTAGACGCTGGGGGGGAGGCGCTTTTGCGCGCGACGCTGTGCTTCGGCGACGGTCTCGAACCAGGACATGCTCGTCTCCTTCATTCACCGACGACGTTAAGACGCCAGGCGCCGGAACGGACTCGCCGAATGGGCAGTTTCCCACCCATCCGGACGGGTCGCATATCACACCCAATCGGGGCGCGCATCGGACCCGTGCACAGCAATAGCGTTGTCGGACATGGCGACAGCTGTTCTCAATCCTCTTGCGCCGGCACCGCACGGCACATGGAGCGGTCACGGTGTCCGGGTGACCCGCAGACAGGGCCTGCATCGCCGGCACAGCGGTCTCCACACCGTCTGCACGCCACGCTTCTGCGCGCAGCGCCAGGGCGGTCACTTGAGCGTCGAGCACAACCTGACACCCGACGAACTGTGCGATGAGCTGGCGGTGATGCTCGCTGAACAACTCGTCGACACCGGCGCCGTGCGTGGGCAATCGGAGTTCGAACTGGTCTTCACCGGCATCGTGCGGTCCACCGTTCACGGCGGCCTGCCCGCGTGGCTGCGGTTCTATCGCAACTCGCTGGACAAACTCGAACACGGCACCACCCCGTTCGCCGCGATCCACACCTGGGCCGCCGGGCAGGTCCAGGGCCATCGAATGATCGATCTCGGTTCCTGCTTCGGGTTCTTCCCGCTGAGGATGGCGCGGCGTGGGATCGACGTATTGGCAACTGATCTCAGCGATCCGGTGATGCACTTGCTCAAGCAGATCAGCTCACACCTGCGGCGGCCGTTGACCACGATGGCGTGTGACGCGGCCGCGGTGCCGCTCCCCGACCGCAGCGCCGACACCGTGACGGCCTTGCACCTCATCGAGCATCTGCCGACGGACTCGATCACCGCAGTTCTCGACGAAGCGGTCCGGCTGGCGCGCCGCCGGGTGGTGGTGGCCGTGCCGTTCGAGGACTCGCCACGGGAGTGCTACGGCCACATCCAACGCTTCGACCTGACGACGCTGCGGCGGATGGCCGATGACATGGCCGAGCGTCATCGCGGAATATCCGTACGCGCCTATGAATTTCACGGCGGCTGGCTGATCCTCGACCGCTGACTCGCACCGCGAGCGCGCGCGTCTGCACAGCAACACGCCGCACATCGCGGCGGTGAGCGCGCGGTCATCCCTGACGAGCGGCGCCGAAATGTACGCGCGCACCGGCGTGTCGGCGTGCAGACGCGCGCGCTCGCGGTGTAAGAGCAACGGTGCAAGGGCTGCGGTGCAAGGGCCGACGGCGAGACCTGCTAGATAAGGCCGCGCTTGCTGGCCGCGTACACCGCCTCGGCCCGTCGGCTCACCTCAAGCTTGCGCATGATGTTGCTGACGTGGAACTTGGCCGTGGTCGCCGAGATGTAGAGCTTCTCGCCGATCTTGTTGTTGGACAACCCCGCTGCGAGCAGCCGCAGCACCTCGACCTCGCGGTCGGTCAGCTGCTGGCGCGGTTCGGCGCGGCCCGACAGCGACCGCACCACCGCGGCTGCGCTGCGCGAGTCGAACGCGCTGTCGCCCGCCGAGATCGCGCGGATGGCGCGCACCAGTTCGGTGGTGTCGACGTCCTTGACCACGTATCCGCGCGCACCGGCGTGCACGGCCCGGACCACCAGATCCTCGTCCAGGAACGTCGTCAGGATTAGCAGGCCCAGCTTCGGATAAGCGTCGGACAGCTTGGCGCACAAGGTCAATCCTTCGAACTCCGACCCCGCCGAGAGCTTGAGATCCAGCAGCACGACGTCGGGATCGGTGGCGCGCACGATCGTCTCGGCTTCGCTTTCCGATGCCGCCTCGCCGACGACGACGAGGTCGTCGGCGCGTTCAAGCACCGATCGCAGGCCCTGACGCAGGATCGCGTGGTCGTCGACGAGGACCAGCCTGATGGGTTTCATGTGCTCACACCTTCTGGCCGTGGAATGCGAGCCACCACACGCACCCCTCCGATGCGGGAGCGGTAGACGTCGAACGTTCCGCCGTGTTCACGGGCGCGCGCCTGCATGTTGGCCAGCCCGCGATGATGCCCGTCGACGTCGGCGGCTTCGGCCAGTCGCAGCATCAAACGAAGCTTGGCCGGGTCGCCCGTGCCGTCGTCGGAGATGGACAGGGTGACCGCATCATCACGGTATGACAGCCGCACCACAGCGCGAGTTGCGTTGCCGTGCATCGCTGTGTTGAATAGCGCCTCGCCCGCGATGCGCAACAGCGCATGCTCGATGTCGCTGGCGAGCTCCGCGGCGCCTCCCTCGACGCGCAGCGACACCCGCAGGTCTTCGGGCATGTGCACCGTCGCCAGCTGGTCGAGCATCTCCGCGAGGCTCGACCGGCACGCGTCGCCCGGCTGGTTCAGCGCGTAGATCGCCGAGCGCAGCTGCTCGGTGGCCGAGCGCGTCAGATCCTTGGCCAGATCGAGCCGGCCCACCAGCTCGCCTGCCCCGTCCTGATTGCCGATCTCGCTGCGGCACACCTCGATCTGCATTCCCGCCGACAGCACCGTCTGCGCCACGCTGTCATGGAGCTCGCGGGCGATGCGATGCCGCTCGGAGTTGAGCACCTGATGCCGCTGCGCGGCCCCGAGCTCACGCTGGGTCGCCAGCAACTCCGCGTTTCGCGCCTCCGAATGCGCCAGTAGCGAAACCGATTTGGTGAACAACGCCGAATTCTGCAGGGCCACCGCGGTCTGGCTCGCGAGAATCCGCATCACCACGCCGTCGGTGTCGTCGAGGCTGCGGCGCGGGGGCGTCCACGCGGCGAAGGCACCGATCACCTCGCCGTCGAGTTCGATCGGCACGTGGGCATGCTGCCTCTCGATCACGGGCTGCCGGAATTGCGCCAGCTGCCCACGCAGGATGTCGTTCAGTCGGTTCAGTACGACATCGGGCAGCGACTGGCCGGGATCCTCGGCCCCGGAAAGCCCTTCGAACGCATAGGCCACGCCGGCGGAGTCCAAGATGAGGTGGCGCACGCTGGCCTCGGGCAGCGCTCCGTCGGCCAGCGCCAGCAGTACCCAGTCCGCGTCGAGGTTCGCCCGTGCCGCCTCGGCCACCGCGCGTACCAGATTCTCCGGGCCGTCGATCGTCTGCACCAGCGCGCGCGAGATGGTGTCCAACGCGGCGACGACGCGGTCCAATCGTTGTGCGGTGACGCGTAATTCGGGGTAGAAGCGCCCCTTTCCGGTCCGCAGGCCGGTGAGTCTGGCCAGGTCCGGCATTCTGGCGTCGGCCGCGGTCACATCGCCGCCTGAAACAATGCCCGCATCTGGGCTTCGTCGGCCTCCCGCGGGTTGGTGCTCATACATGCGTCCTGCAGCGCGGTTTTCGCGAGCCGCGACAGATCGTCCTCGTGCACACCGAGTTCGGCGAGACCGCGCGGCACCCCGACATCGCGGGCCAGCGTGTCGATGCGCTCAGCCAGCGCGAGGGCCGCTTCAGCGGCGGGCGCACCGGGATCGGCGACGCCGAGGCAGAGGGCGATCTCGCGGTACGGCTCCGGATCGGCTTCGGCGTTGAACCGGATCACGTGCGGCAGCAGCACGCCGTTGATGACGCCGTGGGGCAGGTCGAGCAGTCCGCCGACCTGATGGCTCATCGCATGCGCGGCGCCCAGGATCGCGTTGGTGAAGGCCAATCCGGCCTCGAGCGCGGCCTGTGCCATCAGGACACGGGCGGGCATCTCGTGGGGACGCTCGATGGTCGCCACCAGGTTGTCGGTCACCATCTGCACGGCCCGCAGTGCGTGGTGGTCGGTGAGCTGGTTGTGTCCCAAGGACACGAACGCCTCGATGCCATGGGTGAGCGCGTCGAGTCCGGTGGCGGCGCTGAGCCATTGCGGCATCGTCGTCAACAGCCGCGGATCGATGACGGTGATGTCGGGGACCAGGGCCCGTCCCAGGATCGTGATCTTGGTGTTGCGGACGGTGTCGGTGACGATGCAGAACTGCGAGACGTCGGCTCCGGTGCCGGATGTCGACGGCACGACCACCAAAGGGGGAATCGGCATCTGTGCCTTGTCGACACCCTCGTAGTCGAGGATGTCGCCGCCGTTAGAAGCCAGAATCGCCACCCCTTTGGCGGCGTCGATCACCGAACCGCCTCCGACCGCGACGATGACGTCGCACCCGTGCTCGGCGTACGTCTGGAAGCCCGCCGCGATCTCGTGGTCCTTCGGGTTCGGCGTCAGATCGCTCCAGACCCGACCCTGCACGCCCTGGTCGGCCAGATGTGTGAGCATCTCGTCCGACCAGCCCGCCTCGATGAGGCCGGGGTCGGTGACGAGCATGGGGCGCAGCGCGCCCAGCCGGATGGCCGCGTGCGCGGCCTCGACCATCGAGTCGATGCCGAAGACGATCTCGGGTGCGTGGAACTTCAGGAGGCGTGACGGTGTCGTCGCGCATCCGCGGTCGTGATCGGGATGCAGCGCCGCGTATCGCGCCTTCGCCGCCCTCGCGCCGGTGTCCGCCGTTGTCACTGCCTCGCCTCGCCCCGTCCGCTCCGGGCGCACCGACTGTGACCCGGACAACACTGTCCGGTCCAGCGTACGACCCCGTCGCGTCACCTCCCAACCGCTTCGGCCGCGAAGTCGTGCGCCGCTGTATCCAGTCCCGTCAGGTCTCTGACCACCCGGACGCGGTCGCAGAACTCCGCGTAGGACGGCAGGTCGCAGCTGCCCAGGCCCCACGAGAATCGCGGCTCCGGCGTCAGCCACACCGTCTCGCGGGCGCGCCGAGTGATCTCCTCGAACGCCGCCAGGTTCGCGTCCTTGGCGTTGTTGCGGCCGTCTCCCAGCACGAGCACCGTCGTGCGGCGGGTGACGGCAGACGAATGTTCGGCGAGGAACTCGCCGAACACGCTGCCGTAGTCGGAGTTCGCTGCCACATCGATCACATCGCCGCCGAAGATGAGGCCGAGAGCTTTCTCGCTGGAATGGTCGCGAAACAGCTCGGTGGTCTCGGCGACGTCGGCGACGAACACGAACGACCGCACCTGGGTGAACAGATCCTGCAGCCCGTGCACGAGGTTCAGCGTGAACCGCGATGTGGCCCGCACCGAGAGGCTGACGTCGGCCAGCACTACGAGGCGGGGACGGTCCTCGCTGCGCCGCACCGTGACCGGCTTGAACGGCACGCCGTCGAAACGCATGTTGCGGCGCATCGTCTGCCCGGGATCCACCCGGCCGGCGGCCGCGGTGCGGCGACGGTGGGTCAGTGCGCCGTGCAGGGTGCGGGCCAGCCTGCGTAGCGAGTCCTCGAGTTCGGCGCGCTCATGCTCCCCGATGCGGTCGACGCGGGCTTCCCGCCGTTCGCGCGATTCGACGATCGTGTTCTCCAACGCGAGTAACGCTTCCAGGTGGCGCTTCAGCGCCTGCGGCAGGTTCTCCAGCACGCCCGCCAGCCGCTTGCGCAGCGCGGCGGCATCGAATTCATCGCCCGCGGAGCACACTTCGTCTTCCAACCATCCCAGCAGGGCATCCTGCTCGGCGATCGTGAGCTCGGCGTCTACGGATGTGCCCGCCGACGTCGCAAGCTCACCTGCCGATCCCGCACCTGCCAATCGGTCGGTGGCCAACTGAACCCGGTAGGAATCGTCGGCGCCGTCGCGGGCGTCTTTGGAGAAGGTGATCTCGTCGGTCAGCGCGGCGAGGTCGATCTTGTTGGCCTCCTGGTGCAGGTTGTAGCGCTGCGCCAGATCCTCCTGCTTGAAATAGTCACGAATGCTCGACGGCTTCCCGTGCTCGTGGCCGGGTTCCGGTGTCTCACTTGGCTCTTCGGAAAGGGTGAAGGATTCGAGCTCCCCCGAGTCGACGAGGTCGTCGTGGGTGTGCGTGTGCCCGTGGCCGTCGTCGTCACCTCCCACCCGGACCAGGGAGAAGAACGCGTCGAAGATCTCATTGAAGACGGGTTCGTCGCGCTGATCTTTGACCAGGGCCACGCGCAGAGCGGTGCGCAGCACGGTGCGGGAGGACAAGACACCGGGCTGCCCGGCGCACCGCATCGCGTCGAGCGCCTCAGGGACCGAGACGCGCACCCCGCCGAGACGGAGCAGGCGGACGAACCGGTGCAGGGTCGCCTCCATGGCTACAGTGCCCTGCGCCGGCCCAGTGTCGCGGTGGCCGACTCCTGCCCGGCCTTCTTCGGCGTCCCGTAGTACCCGTCGGTGAAGCGTCCCGGCTTGTCCTTCGCCGCCCGCACCGCCGGTCCGTCGTCTTGATCGTGATCGTGGTGGTCATGGTGGTCATGGCTGTGCCCATGCCCATGTGTGTGACCATGGCCGTGCGAATGCCCAAGCGAAGAGGGCACTTTCGCGTTCGGATCGATCAGGCGTGGCAGCGCATCGAGTGCCTTGCGGACATCCTTGTCGTACTTGACCACCACCGAGACGGTGTCCGAGAGTATCCGGGCGTTGAGTTCGTCGACACCCAGCACCGCCAGGGTGCGTGCCCAGTCGATGGTCTCCGAGATGCTGGGCGCCTTGCGGAGTTCGAGTTCGCGCAGCCCGCGGACGATATCGACGAGCTCGCCGGCCAGGGCGTCGGAGAGTCCGGTGTTCTTCGACCGGACGATCTCCAACTCGCGTTCTGCTGCGGGGTAGTCCAGGAACAGGTGCAGACACCTGCGCTTGAGCGCAGCCGCCAGGTCGCGGGTGTTGTTCGACGTCAGGATGACGTAGGGCGCATGCTTGGCAATGAATGTCCCGATCTCGGGAACCGAAACCTGGTATTCGCCAAGCAGTTCCAACAGCACCGCCTCCAATGCCTCGTCCGCGCGGTCGATCTCGTCGACGAGCAGAACCACCGGCTCCTCGGAGCGCACCGCCTCCAACAGCGGCCTCGGTGCGAGGAATCGGTCGGAGAAGAACACGCTTTCCTGGGCGCCGATCCGCTCGACCGCCTCCCCCAGATCCGGGGCGTCCGCGACGATCTGGCCGATCTTCTCGCGCAGGATCTGGGTATAGAGCAGCTGCTTGCCGTAGTCCCATTCGTAGAGCGCCTTGGTCTCGTCCTGACCTTCGTAGCACTGCAGCCGCAGGAGCCGCCGGCCGGTCGCCGCAGCGAGAGCCTTCGCCAGTTCGGTCTTTCCGACGCCGGCCGGACCCTCGATCAGGAGGGGCTTGTCCAGCCGGGTCTGCAGGAACACCGTGGTGGCGAGACGCTCGTCGGCCAGGTAGCCCTCCCCGGCGAGCGCCTCGCGCACCTCGTCAACAGATGAGTACATGGTCAGGGCAGCAGCTCGTCGAGGCTGCCGTTCATGCAGTGCTCGACCACCGGTCGCACCGTGTCGAAGGTGCATTCCTTGGCGTTGCCCGGCGTGCAGGCGTCACCGAGCACATGGTTGGTGATGCGATCCACGTCGGCCTTGTCACCCTTGATCACCTTGGCGTTCTCGTAGAACTTCGTCGGGCCCTGGCCCAGCCGGTTCTTCGAGTAGCTGTCCTGCTTGACGTCGACGAAGCGTTCGATGATGTTGACGTCGCGCAGCAGTCGAATAGCCGCGGCCAGCGCGGCATCGGCGGCCTGGACATCGGTCATGCCGTAGGTGTCCACACCCATCGCCTGCGCGATGTCGGCAAACCGCTTGTAGGCCACCGGCATGTTGAACGCCCACACCCGGGGCAGGGCAATGGCGTTGTTCAGGCCGTGGTGGGTGTCGTAGAACGCTGACACGGCATGCGAGATCGAGTGGATGATGCCGAGACCACCGGAGTTGAAGGCCTGGGCGGCGATGTACTGCGCGTACATCATGCCTTCGCGGCCTTTGAGATCTGTTCCGTTCCACGTGGCTTCGCGCAGATTCTCGGCGGTCAGCTTGATGGCGCGGATCGCGTTGCCCAGCGATGGTTCGAAGTTCAGTCGTGAGACGTAAGGTTCCGAAGCATGCGCGAGAACGTCGAAGCCGCACTGCGCCGTGTAGTCGACCGGGCATTCGTAGTAGAGCACCGGATCGTCGACGGCCAGCGTGGCGACCGAGGCGTCGTCGAAGGCGACGTACTTGTGCGGGTTGTCGGGGTCGGTCGTGGTGTCGGTGATGACGTAGGCCCATGACGTCTCCGACCCGGTGCCCGCCGTCGTCGAGATCGCGATGTGTGGCGGGTTCTTCGGATTCTCGCTCTTGTTGAATCCCTCGAAATCGTTGACGTTGCGGCCGTCGTGGGCGATAGAGATGCGGGCGCCCTTACAGGCGTCGTGGGTGGAGCCGCCACCGATGGAGATGAAGCTGTCGCACTCGTTTTCCTGGTAGAGCTTCACCGAGTCCATCACGTTGTAGTCCTTGGGATTGGACTCCACCTGGTCGTAGACGACGACCTCGAGACCGTGCCATTTCAACGATTCGGCCATGTTGTGCACGATGTCGGTGCCGCGCAGACCCGAGCTCATCAGCAGGGTTCGTTTGAACCCCATCTTGAGTGCCTCGGGGCCGACCATCTCGTGGGCGCCCGGACCCATCATGGCTCGGGGGAATGGGTGAAACTCCTTGATGGGGAAGGGCTTGAGGAGATCTTCGACCTTCATGGCTGGTCCTCTCGAGGCTCGCTGTCCGATGCAGCACGGGTATCGGACACCAAGCTAGGCACGCGGGTGTGAGCCACGGAACAGCTCGAGGGCAAGACCGAATCGTCGGGCAGCACAAGTGCACTCGACCGGGCAGGGCGCTACCTACCTGGTTGGAGGGGTACCCGTATGCGCAGCGCGATCGTCGACATCATCAGGAAGTGGGCGATCCTCGGACTCGTCCTTGGCAGCCGTCATCCCGGCACATCCCTCCCACTCGTGGTGGGGGGATGACCACAAGTGCGTCACCTCGCACCCGACTCTTGACCCACGTGGATCCCGATGCTTGTATTTGAACAACGTTCGAAACCGAACGATGTTCGAAAGGCTCGCGATGCCCAGAACCCGCAGGACGGTGTCTGTGCTTCCCTACGGCGCGCTGGACCGTGAACACCTGGTCAAGCATTTGCTTGAGCTGGCCCGCAGGGTCGGGGTGGAGAACGTGACGATGCGGGCGCTGGCAGCCGAGGCGGGTACGTCGGCGTCGTCGGTGTACTACCACGTCAAAGACAAGGCGGCACTGCTCGATCTGCTCGCCGAGTCAGTGCTCGGCGGCATCGCCATCCCGACCGACGGTGACTGGGAGCAGCGCATCGCCGAACTCCACACCAACGCGTGGCGGGCCATGGTCGAAGTCCCCGGGATCGCCGCCCTGCTGCAGCAGCGCTCGCTGGCCGGCCTGGCAGGAACCATGGACCACGCCGCGAAGACCATCATGGCCGAGTCCGGTTGGCCTGCCGAGGATCTCGACGCCGCCCACGTCGTCCTGTACATCCATCTGCTGGGCTCGGTGCAGCTCGAACACCATTTACATGGCGCGGGCTCCGACGAGGCCCACGCCAGATTCGATCAGGGCCTGCGCATCATCCTCGCGGGTTTGCGCACCTGCCGTCCGTCCACCCCGTGACACCCGTCGCTTCGCTCGCCCCGACAACTTCACCCCGTCGCTTCGCTCGCCCCGACAACTTCACCCCGTCGCTTCGCTCGCCCCGACAAGGAGATCGCCATGTCCTATCCGCTGCACTCACCGGCGTTCTACTCAGGTGATCCATTTCCGGCCTACCGGGAGCTGCGCGCCACCGACCCCGTCCACTGGAACGACGAGCACGGCTTCTGGGGGCTGCTCAAATATGAGGACGTTCGGTACGTCTCGACCAATCCCGCTCTGTTCTCGTCGGCACGGGGAATCACCGTTCCAGATCCGGCGATCGAGAACCCGGTGATGGAAGGCAGCCTGATCTTCACCGATCCGCCCCGGCACCGACAGCTGCGCAAGCTGATCAATTCGGGATTCACCCGCCGCCAGGTCGCCGTCCTCGAGCCGAAACTGCGCACTTTCGCGCGGTCGGCGCTCGACGCGATCAACCCGACAGCGGGCATCGAGTTCGCCGAACAGATTGCGGCGCCGCTGCCCACCCGGATGATCGCGGAGCTGCTGGGCGCGCCCGACCAGGACTGGGAACAGTTCCGCCGATGGTCGGATGCGGCAGTGGGAATGGATGACCCCGAGATCGAGCTCGACACGTTCGCCGCGATGGGTGAGCTTTACCAATACTTCGAAGGCTTGATCGCGCTGCGCCGCACCGGTGCGCTCAACGATGCCGACGATCTGCTGTCCGTGCTGGTGGCCGCCGAGGTGGACGGCGTGCGCCTCAGCGATCAGGACCTCCTGCAGTTCTGTCTGCTACTCCTGATCGCAGGGAACGAGACAACGCGCAACCTGATCGCGCTGGGAACGCTGGCGCTCATCGAACACCCCGATCAGCTGCAGCTGTTGCGTGAGCACCGCGAATTGATCCCGTCGGCGGTCGAAGAACTGCTCAGATTCACCTCACCGGTTGCGAACATGACCCGCTGCGCCACCCGCGACGTCGAAATCCGAGGACGGCTGATCCGGGAAGGGCAGTACGTCACGATGCTGTACGGATCGGCCAACCGTGACGAAGCGGTGTTCGGCCCCACCTCCGAGCACCTCGACATCACCCGCAACCCGAACCCGCATCTGGCCTTCGGATGCGGGGAGCACTCGTGTCTGGGGGCTCAACTGGCGCGGCTGGAAGCCTGCGTACTGTTCGAGGAACTGCTGGGGCGCTTCGAGCACATCGAGCTCGACGGTGACGTCGTGCGAATGCAGGCCACGATGGTGCCGGGAGTGCGCCAGATGCCCGTGACGCTGCAGCAGGCCCGGCTGCCCGCCTGAGCGCGGTCATCGACACGTCGGCAAACACTGAACTTCCTCGGGTGTTGGGTACACAATGGTGAAACCGTCAACCAACTGCTACGAGACGAGTCCGACATTCAGTCCTTCAGCGCTCTGTCGACGACGCAGCTGGATGCCGCTGTGTCGGGGCGCGGTCTGGTACCCGCCTTCCAGCCCGTGGTGACACTCCCGGATGAAGTGGTCGTCGGTTACGAGGCGTTGGCGCGCTGGCCGTCCCTGAACTCTCCCCCGCCGGCGGACGTGTTCGCTCATGCCGCGGCGACGGACCGACTGGACCAACTCGACCACGCGTGTATCAGCTCCGCGGCGCGCGCCGCACTCGACGTCCCCTCGACTGCAGGCATGCTGCTGCTGGTCAACTGCGAGCCGACTACTGCGGGCATCGACGTGCCCGCGGGTACCGCGCTGTCAGAAGCGGTCAGCAACTTCAGCTTGATGTTCGAACTGACCGAGCGGGGACTGTTGCGCGATCCCCCGGCGCTGCTCCGAAAGGTGGCTGCACTGCGCTCCCTGGGGGGCATGATCGCACTCGACGACATCGGTGCGCATCCGGACTCGCTGGCGTTGCTCGACATCATCTCCCCCGACGTGATGAAGATCGATCTGAGACTCGTTCAGCGGCAACCCAATCAGCTGCAGGCGCGGACCATCGCCGCCGTCATCGCCCATCACGAACGCACGGGCGCGACCATCTTGGCCGAGGGCATCGAGACCGACGAGCATCTGGAGCAGGCGCTCGCCTACGGTGCCACCCTGGGGCAGGGCTATCGGTTCGGCCGCCCCGGCGCTCTGGGCGCGGTGGATCGCAGCTCCGGCGTTCCGCAGCTGCCGCCGTCGACCGGTCAGCCCGAAACATCCCTGACGCCCTTTGAACTGGCGATTACGCACAGCGGTGCACGCACGATGCGCAAGCGAACCTTGATCGAACTGTCGCGCCACCTCGAGCGTTTGGCATCAGCGGCCGAAAGTCCGCCGATCGTGCTCTTCACCCTCCAACAGCACGGCAACTATCGCGGCCAGACGCGGAAGAACTTCACCGCGCTCGCGAAGAGGTCGCCGCTCGTCGTCGCCTTCGCCGTGAACGCCGTAGACGAACTCGACTCGGCCCTGCGATGGGTCGACATCGGCGTGGACGACCCGATGACGCTGGAATGGGACATGGTGGTGATCGGTCCCGATACCGCCGCAGCCCTGATCGCTCGCGAGCTGGAACCACCCGGAAGCGCTGCCCAGGAAAACGATCGTCGCTTCGAAACCGTCATCACGTTCGATCGAGCTCGGGTCGCGGAGCTGGCGCGCAATCTGCTTAATCGGTGCCCGGCAATTCCGTCGACCGACGGCGCACTCAGCGCGTGACGGCTGTCAGGGCCTTGGCAACGGCGGCGAGGTCGTCGTCGGTGACGTCGACATGCGGGGAGATCCGCAGCGCGGGATGATGCATCTGGCGCGGCGCACGCTGGATCCCGACATATGTGGCCACAATGCCGTGCTCGGCGATCAGGCGCTCCCGCACCTGTGCGCCGTCGACGCCATCGGGTGGCTGCAGGGTCGTGATCGCGCTCGGCTCGTCGACGTGTTCGATCACCCGCCAACCGGGTACCTCGGCGAGCGCCGTGCGGGCGGCCGCACCGACCTCTCGCAGCCGAGCCTGCACCGCGCTGGGGCCTGCGGCGACGTGCTCGCCCAGCGCGACCGAAAATCCGACCTGCAGGCCGACATTCGTCTCCGCATGGCCGAGCCGTTCCCGCGTCGAATCTGTCAGCAAACCGGGACGAGTGGCCAGGAAGCCAACCCCCCGCGGCCCCGCGGTCCATTTGCGTGACGACGAGTAGACGGCGTCGGCGCCGATGTCAGCCATACTCAAATGCGCGAAACCCTGCGCTGCATCGACGAACATCGGAATGCCGTGCCCGTGGCACGCGCTGGCCATCGCATGGACCGGCTGCACGATTCCGCTGTGGCTGCCCAACACCGTGAAATGCACCAGCGCAGGCGGATGGTGAGCCAGTGCAGCCCCGACCGCGTTGACGTCGAGGCGACCGAACTCATCGACCGGCAGCAGCCGGATGTCAAAACCGTGCCGGGCCATGATGGCCAGGTTGGGGCCGTACTCGCCTTGTAGGCACGCGACCGTCCGCTCCCCCGTCCAGTCCCCGAGCAGGATGTCGAGCGCATGATTGGATCCGGTGGTGAAGGAGACGCCGGCATCGGGCATCCCGAGCAGGGCGCGGATGGCGGCGCGGCCGGCGTCGAGTACCGGTGCCGCGGCCTGCGCGGCGACGTAGCCGCCGACCTCGGCCTCGTGACGGGCGTGCTGGGAAGCGGCCTCGATGGCGGCGAAGCTCTGGCGCGAGCAGGCCGCGCTGTCCACGTGCACTCCGGCGGCGGGCGGGCGCGCGGCGCGCCAGGTCTCGGCGAGCGTCATGACACCGATTCCATCACTTCACCGCAAGGGAAAGTCCGAAATCGCCGGCGTCGTCGGTCCACCAGTGGGTCCGGCGCAAACCCGCGGCGGCCAGTTCGGCCTCCACTCCTTCGGGCCGGAATTTGCACGACACCTCGGTCAGCATCTGCTCGCCGTCGGTGAAGTCGATGTCGAGATCCAGTGCCGCGATGTGGACTCGCTGCGCACGAGTCGAGCGCAACCACATCTCGATGCGCTCCTCGTCGGCGTTCCACACCGCGACGTGGTCGAACTGCTCGACGTCGAAGTCGGCGCCGAGCTCGCGGTTGACCACCGTGAGGACGTTGCGGTTGAAACGCGCGGTTACGCCCGCGCTGTCGTCGTAGGCGCGCACCAGCCGAGCCGGGTCTTTGACCAGATCCGTGCCGAGCAGCAGCGCGTCGCCCGGCTGCATCATCTCCGACACCGATGCCAGGAACTCGGCCCGGGGCCCGGGTGTCAGGTTGCCGATCGTCGAGCCCAGAAACGCGACGAGGCGCCGGCCGATCCGCGGGATCTTGCCGAGGTGTTCCTCGAAATCTCCGCACACGGCCTCGATCTCGACACCGGGGTACTCGTTCTGGATCGCGGCGCCGGCTGCCCGCAGCACGCTGGAGTCGACGTCGAACGGGATGAACCGGCGCAGCGATCCACCGTCGCGCAGCGCGTCGAGCAGCATGCGCGTCTTCTCCGACGTCCCGCTGCCCAGCTCGACGAGCGTGTCGGCGTTCGACGCATCGGCGATCTCCGTGGCCCTCGCCTTGAGGATCTGCGCCTCCGTGCGCGTCGGGTAGTACTCAGGCAGGCGGGTGATCTGATCGAACAGATCGCTGCCTGCTGCGTCGTAGAACCACTTGGGCGGCAGAGTTTTCGGGCTTTGCGATAGTCCGTGCCGGACGTCGCGACGCAGCGCCTCCTCGGCGGCGTCGGCAGCCAGATAGTTTTCCAGTGCGAACATCGTCACGATCCTCTCAGCGGTGTCAGGTGCACGCGCGAATTTTCGACCTCGACAAGGTGCCTGTCCGGGATCTCCTGCCACCCGGGGTCGTCGTCGTAAGGTTCGCTGGCGAGGACCACCCCGTCGTCGCGGCGGAGGACGGACAACGTGTCGCCCCAGGTGGTGGCCAGAAGCCGGGAACCGTTGCCCGCCACAATGTTCAGCCGCGCGTTCGGGTCGTCGGCGGCGACGCCGGTGATCGTGTCCGCGAGCGCCTCCATGTCGCGGTCGAAGATCAACGCCGCCAGCAGCGCGCTGTCGTTGGTCGATTCGGTGTGCCGCGCGGCGGGCAGCACCGCGCGATCAACGATTCCGTTGTGGGACAGCAGCCAGGTGCCGTCGCTGAACGGTGCCGACGCTGATGCCTCGATCGGCATGCCGACCGTGGCCGACCGGACCGCGGCGACCACGCAGCCACTCGACAGCGCGGGCGCGACGGAGGCGAACGACGCGTCACCCCACAGGGGTGCGGCGCTGCGCCACCGCCGAGGTACGCCACCGTCGAAAAAGCCGACGCCCCAACCGTCGGCATTCATCAGGCCGTGCTTCTGGCGGCGCGGGGCATACGACTGCACCAGCAGTCCCGACGACGGCTCGAGCACCAGCGATGCCACCGAGACGGGCTCGCCGAGCCACGCCAGATGTCTACACATCCCAGGCCAGACGGACGCCGGAGAAGATCTGCCTACGGATCGGATGGTCCCAGTTGCGGAAGCTGGGACGCAGAATGCCCGAGGCAACCGCCCAGGACCATCCGCGCAGCACCCGGTACTCGGCGGAGGTGGTGCCTTCGAAGAAGGGTTCGGAGTACTGCTTGTAGACCATCGCAGTGAAGCCGGGCCACGGCCGCAGCGGTGATGTCGTCCATTCCCACACATCGCCGAGCATCTGCTCCGCCCCGTAGGCGGAGGCTCCGCCCGGGTAGGCGCCGACCGGCGCCGGCCGCAGTGCTTCACCGCCCAGGTTGGCCAGCTCGGCGTTGGGTTGTGTTGTGCCCCAGGGATATCGGCGCCGGCTGTGTGATTCGGGGTCCCACGCGCACGCTTTCTCCCACTCGATCTCCGTGGGCAGGCGGGCCCCCGCCCAGGCTGCGAACGCCTCAGCCTCGTAGTAAGTGACGTGCTGGACCGGTTCGTCGGCGGGGATCTCCTCGACATGACCGAACCTGGTCCGGGTGCCGTCGGGATTCCAGAACAGCGGGGCGGTCAGGCCGGCCTGCTGCCGATGCGTCCACCCGGCGTGCGACCACCAGCGCGGCTCCCGGTATCCGCCGTCGGCGATGAATTGCTGCCACTCGCCGTTGGTCACCGGCACACGTCCGATACGGAAGGCGGGGACGTCGACGGTGTGCGCGGGGCGTTCATTGTCCAAGGAGAACGGCTCGGTGGCGGCGTCCACCCCGAGCGTGAACTCTCCTGCCGGAACCAGGACCGATGTGCCCGCCAGCCCGGACCTACCGCGCGGCAGAGGCCTTCCACGGTCGAGCAGAGGCGCTCCGGTGCGCAGGCTCAGCGCCTGCAGCATCGTCTCGTCGTGCTGATTTTCGTGGCTGGTCACGAGTGCGAAGGTGAAGGCGTCGGGGTGGTTGTCGGGCAGCGCCTCGAGCTTGTCCAGCGCCCGGCCCCGGACGGTCGCGCAGTAGTTGCGCGCGTCGGTCGGCGGCAGCAGCGGCAGGTCGACCCGGGCGGCGCGGGAGTGGACGAACGCGTCGTAGAGCTGGTCGACCTGCGGGGTGAGCAGACCAGGCCGGTCGGGATCGCCGCCCCGCAGCAGCCAGAGTTCTTCCTGCTGGCCGATGTGCGCGAGGTCCCACACGAGCGGGCTCATCAGCGGGTCGTACTGGCGGCGCAGTTCCGCGTCGTCGAAATCGACGAGCCGCAGCGTGCGATCCCTGGCTTTGGTCAGTTCACCGGCGAGCGTCTCGCGCGTCGTCACAACTCTCCTCGCGCCAATTGATTGACCGCACCGGCGATCCCGTATTTCACTGCCCGGTCGGCGAAGTCGTCGGCCGGGCTGCGTCCCTGCTCCACCGAACGCATCAGCAGCGACATGGATTCCTCAAGTTCGGCAGGCGCTCGTTCGGCTGCGGCCTCGACGCACCGGGTGGCGGCAGCGTGCAGCCGCCGGTCCTCCAGTCCGAGCTGGGCGGCACGGTCCCATGCCGTGGCCACCGATTCGGTCGCTGCGGCGGCGATGTCGGCGGCGGCGGGGTCGTCGAGGAGGGTGGCGAGCACGCCGACGACCGCCGGCCAGAGCGCGTCCGGCACGCTGTCGAGATAGCGGATTTCGAGGAAACCGCGCGGCCGCACGGGCGGGAACAGCGTGGTCAGGTGGTATTCGAGGTCGGCGATCGTCGGGCGACGGTCACCGAGGCGCACCCGACCGTCGGCCCAGTCCGCGAACGGCACCCACTGCGAGACGGGTGTCGGGTCCGGTTGGTGCACGAGCATCACCGGTGCCCTCAGCGCGTAGCGCGCCCAGTCGCTTCCGGGGTCGTCGCCGTCGTCGCCGAGGATCGGTCCGGAACGTGCCGAGTCCAAACGGCTCCAGATCAGTTGTCGCGTGGAGCGCCATCCGGTGAAGCCGCCGCCGAGGAGAGGCGAGTTGGCAGCGATCGCGATCATGGTTGGGCCCAGCGCATGCGCGAGCCGCACCCGATCTGCCCATCCTGAGCGCGGTCCCGCCTCGAGGTTGACCTGGACCGACGCTGTCGACGTCATCATCGCGGCGCCGGCGTCACCGGTCCCGCTGTCGCGGAAGAACTGCTCCATCGACGAGTACCGCGCGCCGGGATTCACCCGACCGGCGGGCCGCAACGGATCGGCGCCGAGGAGCACCAGCCCGAGTCCGTTCTGGGCGAACGCGGCCCGGAGCACGCCGCGGTCCGACGCCATCGCCGACACCGCGCCGGCTGTGTCGGCCATCGGCGGACCGGACAGTTCGACGGCGCCGCCGGGCTCCACCGTGACGAGGCTCCCGCCGGGCAACGGCGGGAGCTCTGCGATCCTGGCCGTGAGTTCGTCCCAGCCGGGTCGGCGGTACGGATCGGCCATGTCGTAGCAGTGCGCCTCGATCTCAAGACCGACGGGCCCTACCGGACCGTCTTTCAAGCACGACTCAACGATGTGCTGCGCGGCTGCTTCCGCGCTGGTCAAAGCCCCCTTGCACTGGTCGACGGCATCATCGGACGCCACGGTGCGGGCCATCAGCCACCCCCTCCGGGTGTGGAACGATCGCTCTCGTCTGTACCCATCTTCCAGAGCCGACCGACAAAGTCCCCAGTTTTAATCAGTGACTTACCGGTGACATTCGCCAGGGACTATTGCCCCAGTGTGTTCTGCATCGCCTGGGCCAGCACATTGACCGCGGGACCGCCGTTGCCGGATTGGCACACTTTCGCCTGCAGCAGAACATTTTCCCGCAGCCGCGTGGTGACGAAGCAGCGCCGGTCGGTGCCGGCTTCCTGCTTGACCCAGTTCGCGTCCGTGGCCGAGGTCGGCCCGCCGGTGAAGGTCCACACCTGGGTGGTGAAGTTGTCCAGGTGCATCGCGGTGGTCTGACCGCTGCAGCCGACCGTCCAATCGACGAGCCGGTAGAACGCCCGGTTGGCCGCGTCGGCGGTGGCGAATACCCCCACCGTCTGCTTGACCAAATGCGTCATGTCGGTCGGCGATTCCTGGGCGACGGCGCCGCTGAACGATGCCAGATCCGGGTCGTTGTAGACCTCGGGCAGTCCGATGTCCGCCCAGTTGTTGCACGCGGGATTGTCGACGTAGAACGCCTGGAACGGATTCGTGAATGTCGTCTCGAATCCCAATCGCGCCCCGACGATGTTGCCGACGGAGCCCTTGTTCAGCACGGCGTAGTTGACCACGCCCGGATCGGACGGACGGGCTGCCGCAGGTGCGGCGAGCGCGAGTGCCGCGCCCACCGCCAATCCTGATGCGACGAACCGAATCACAAGACCTTGGCCTTCAGCGTCACGTCGATGTTGCCGCGAGTGGCCTTCGAGTACGGGCACACGCCATGCGCCTTTTCCATGAGGTCGTCGGCGACGTCCTGGTCGAGGCCCGGGAGATAGCCGATCAACTGCGCGGTCAGACCGAAGCCGCCGTCAACGTCTTTTCCGATACCGATCTGGGCGGTGATGCCGCTGGCCTCGTCGAGGTTCACCTTCTCGTTCTTGGCGACGAGCCGCAGCGCGCCGAGGAAGCAGGCGGCGTATCCCGCCGAGAACAGCAGCTCGGGGTTGACACCCTCACCGCTGCCGCCCATCTCCTTCGGCGGACGGGTGTCGAGGTCGATTTTGCCGTCGGTGGACTTGACGTGGCCGTCGCGGCCACCACCGGTCGCAGTGGACTCTGCGGTGTAGACGACTTCGATGCTCATTCACCCGATCATGCCAGCCGCGCCTCGTCGGCATTCCAGTCTCCGAAGGGGTCGTCGTAGCGGCCCCACTCCTCGGGACGCCGCATCTCGACCTCGGTGAGCAGTGCGCTCTGCAGAGCCGCCAGGATCTCGGCGGGGTCGGCGCCGCACGTCAGCACCGTCATCGAGGTATGCCGATCACCGTGCCGGTAGTCCCAGATCAAATCGGCCATCGCGCGCCGCTCCGGTCCGACGTAGGCGACTTCACGGGAGGACATGGCGGCCAACCACTTCCCCGCACGCGTGACCCGCAGTCCGCCGCCGGCCGACTCCAGCCACATCGCTTGGTCCGGCTGGCTGGCGACCCACAGCCGACCCCTGCTGCGCACGACACCGTCGAGCAGAGAGTCGACCGCGGCATGCAGCCGCTGCGGGTGGAAGGGTCGGTGAGCCTGGAACTCGAAGAGGCGTACCGGACCGGCAGGTTCCAGTGGCGGTTGACCCGCCAACAGGGAGCCGTGCAGATCGTCGCTGCGGCCCCGACGAGCGTCGGACTCCAGGTTGGCCAACGCCAGCTCGAGCCGTTCGGTCCCGACCGTGACGCGCGCCCGGGGCGCGAGCCGACGCGCCACGGCGAGGGTGTCGGGATGCGGACGGGTGAGGACGAGGACGTCGGCGAATTCGACCTGAGCGACGGCCACCTGCGCCACCGTGCGGCCGTCGTCGAGCTCGTCCTCCCCAAGCGCGTCCGGAAGCCACGACGACGTGTCGACGGCGGTGACCACCGCGGCGATGGACACGTCCCGCGACGCCGGTGAGTGGCCGATGGCGAAGCAGACGGGTTCGGGCTCCATCCACGGGCTCAACCGCACCGCGATGCGGTCGACGTCGGGCCTGCGGTGCAGCCGGCGGAGGTGCTCCAGCAGATCGTTGCGCACCGTGCACGACATGCAGCAGTTGGTGAGCTCGAGGATCGCGTCGGCGCTGACCGCGATCCCCCGCTGCATGATCGTCGTCTTGCGATGCACGACGTGCCCGTCGAAGTGGTGTTCGACCAGGGCCGTCCCCTGCCCGCCGACAAGCACACCCGCAATGTCCTCGACGTCTCCCCGACCGGTCACGACGACAACTGGGGTGCGCATCAAGCCTCCTCTAATGGAAATGATTTTCAATAATCAGACGTTGACGCTACAGTCTTCGAGCGAGGTTGTCGAAAATCATTTTCAATAAGGTCAAGGAGGGCTTCATGTCCGCGCACTGCCAAGTCACCGGCCGCGCGCCGAGCTTCGGCAACACGGTGTCGCATTCGCACCGCCGAACCCGTCGCCGCTGGAACCCCAACATTCAGCGCAAGACCTACTACCTGCCGTCCGAGGGCAGGCGCGTCACGCTTCGCGTCAGCGCCAAGGGAATCAAGGTCATCGACCGCGACGGAATCGAATCCGTGGTGGCGCGTCTACGCCGAGGAGGACAGAAAATCTGATGGCGCGCAACGAGATCCGGCCATTGGTGAAACTAAAGTCCACCGCCGGTACCGGTTACACCTACATCACCCGCAAGAACCGGCGCAACGATCCGGATCGGATCGTATTGCGCAAGTACGACCCTGTCGTGCGCAAGCATGTCGACTTCCGTGAGGAGCGCTGATGGCGAAGAAATCCAAGATCGCCCAGAACGAACGGCGCCGCGAGATCGTCGCCCGCTACGCCGATCGCAGGGCCGAGCTGAAACGCATCATCAAATCCCCGTCGTCGTCACCCGAGGTCCGTGCCGCCGCCCAGTCGGAGTTGAATCGCCAACCGCGCGATGCGAGTCCGGTCCGCGTACGCAACCGCGATTCGATCGACGGACGGCCGCGCGGGCATCTGCGCAAGTTCGGCCTGTCGCGCGTCCGCGTGCGTGAACTCGCCCACGACGGTCATCTCCCCGGCGTTCGGAAGTCCAGCTGGTGAAACGCAGATCTCCGGACAAGGCCGCACCCAAGAAGCGCCGAAATCTGCTCAAACAGCTGGGGATTGAGCGTGTCGACTACAAAGACACCTCGACGTTGCGTCAGTTCATCTCCGAACGCGGCAAGATCCGGTCGCGGACGGTGACCGGGTTGACCGTCCAGCAGCAGCGCCAGGTCACCATCGCGATCAAGAACGCGCGAGAGATGGCGCTGCTGCCGTATCCCGGACAGGGCTGACGGTCGCGCCGAATGCACCCTTGATGACGAAGAATCGACGTTCTGCGTCATTTTCTGTGCACTCGGTGCAGCCGAACGGCTAGCCGCCTGCGCGGACGCCCTCCTCCACCTTCTTGCCCAGGTCGGGGTCGACGTTCTTCCAGTACTCGAACACTCGCGAAAGCACGGGCTCCTTCACCCCGTCGAGCACATGCCCGATGATGTTGTTGGCCAAGCGGTCCCGCGCCTCGTCGTCGAGAACCTCGCGAACAAGCGTGCCCGCCTGACTCCAGTCGTCGTCGTCCTGGCGCAGCGCGTACGCGGATCGGACCATGTCCCCGTCAGAGGCCCAGTGGACCTCGGAGGCACGTCGGGGGTCGGCTTCCGGTCCGCCCATCGAATTCGGCGTATACACCGGATCGGTCGCGTTGCGGATGCGCATCGCACCGTCCTTCGAGTACGCATTGACTTCGACGTGGGGCTCGTTGACCGGGATCTGCTTGTAGTTCACACCGAGTCGGTGCCGGTGGGCGTCGGCGTAGGAGAAGCCGCGGGCCAACAGCATCTTGTCGGGGCTCAGCCCGGTGCCCGGAACGATGTTGTTGGGCTCGAACGCGGCCTGCTCCATCTGGGTGTGATAGTCGACGACGTTGCGGTTGAGCGTCATCTTGCCGACCTCGTGCAGCGGATAGTCGCTGTGCGGCCACACCTTCGTCAGGTCGAACGGGTTGTAGCGGTAGGTCTTTGCGTCTTCGAACGGCATGATCTGCACGTGCAGCGTCCAGCTCGGGAAGTTGCCGTCCTCGATTGCTGTGAACAGATCACGCTGGTGGTAGTCACCGTCTTCACCCGCGAGCTTGTCACCCTCATCCTGGGTCAGGAAGTCGATGCCCTGGTCGGTCTTGAAATGGTACTTCACCCAGAACAGCTCGTCCTTGTCGTTGAGCCAGCTGTAGGTGTGGCTGGAGTAGCCGTTCATGTGGCGCCAGGTCTTCGGAATGCCGCGGTCGCCCATCAACCATGTGACCTGATGCGCGGACTCCGGCGACAGGGTCCAGAAGTCCCACTGCATGTGGTGATCGCGGAGGTTGTTGGCCGCCATCCGCTTCTGGCTGCGGATGAAGTTCTGGAACTTCATCGGATCGCGGATGAAGAACACGGGCGTGTTGTTGCCGACCATGTCGAAGTTGCCCTCGGACGTGTAGAACTTCAGCGAGAAGCCACGGGGGTCGCGCCACGTGTCTGGGCTACCGCGCTCTCCGGCCACCGTCGAGAAGCGGGCCACCATCTCGGTCTTGGCACCGGGCTGCAGGAACGCCGCCTTCGTGTAGGCGCTGAGGTCGTGGGTCACCTCGAACTGACCGAAGGCGCCGCCCCCCTTCGCGTGGGGCTGACGCTCCGGAATGCGTTCGCGGTTGAAGTTGGCCATCTGCTCGATCAGGTAATGGTCCTGGAGCAGGATCGGGCCGTCGGATCCGACGGTCAGGGAGTGTTCGACGCTCGGGATGGGAGCGCCCGCGTCGGTGGTGGCGTACTTCTCAGACATGTTTCTCCTCGGGGATGGGCGGCTTCCGGGCTGGGCCGTCGATCTCGAGGGCCGGGTACCCGAAAAATCCCGAATAATCCCGAAAGCGAAACGGTCAGGGCCGAGGCTGCGTCGTCGGCGCCTGCGCAGGGGGGCCGGGCGGCCTCGGGACGTCGATCATCGGTCCGGGACCGAACGGGCCCGCGAAGCCGGGGCCGCGCTCGAAGCCGCCGGGGGGACCCATCGGGAACATGGCAGGACCTGGACGCACGACCATCTCGGTACCGCGGAAATGGTCCCGAGGTCCGTCACCGACGTGCTTGCCGACGATGAAGCCGGTGCCGAAGATGACGGCGACCGTGAAGACCGACCCGGCGACGATGCCGACCCAGGCGGCCACCTTGTTCAGCCGGCTCGGCGGCTGCGGGACGTAGATCGTCTGGGGCGCCACCGGCGGCGGAGGGGGAGCCGCCGCCGGTGGCGCGGTCAGCACAGGCCCCGTCGGTGGTTCGACCTGCTCGGATTGCTCGGGCTGTTCGGGTCTGATGTCACTCATGCGGTGATCCTCCGCTCCGATCCACAGCGCCGATTAGGCGTCAGCTGTGAATGAGCTATGAGCTGGGCCCCGAATTCGCGACGACACGAGTAGTTTCCTGATTCGAGCAGTGCGGCGCATGAGGGGTTGACGCTATGCCGATTCACAACAAGGTGGTGGCGGTAACCGGCGGCGGGCGGGGCATCGGGCGCTCCATCGCAGTGCTTCTCAGCGAGTTGGGGGCGCACGTCGCAATCGGGGACCTGGACGCCGAAGCGGCCGCCGAGACGGGATCTACGTTGGGATTGAAGATTGCCACCGCGCTCGACGTGACCGATGAGCAATCGTTCAGGATGTTTCTGGACAGTACTGAGGCGACGCTGGGCCCTGTAGACGTTCTGGTCAACAACGCCGGCATCATCTCGGTCGGTCCGTTTGTCGAGGAACCGGACGCCGTCACACGTCGCGTTCTCGAGGTCAATGCGTACGGGGTGATGCTCGGGAGCAAGTTGGCGCTCGCACGCATGCGCAATAGAGGCAGCGGGCACATCATCAACATCGCCTCGACCAGCTCCCTGATTGCCGTGCCAGGAGTTGCGACCTACTCGGCGACAAAGCACGCCGTCCTCGGTTTCACCGACGCGCTCCGGCTCGAGAATCGTCGCAGCGGGGTCCACTTCTCGGTCGTGCTCCCGGCTTTGACCAATACCGAGATGATTTCCGGTGTCGGCAAGGTGCGTGGGATCAAAAACATCGACCCGATCGACGTCGCCCGCGCCGTCGCCCGGTTGATCGAAAAGCCGCGGCCCCGGACCATCGTGCCGCGCTCGATGGGAGCCATCGCACTACCGGGTCGAAAGTTGTTGCCGCGGTGGGCCTACGAGTCGATCGAACGAATGCTCGGAGGCGAACGAGTGTTTCAGGATGATGTAAACGAGGAACGGCGGACGGATTACACGAGACGCATCCAAGGTAGCTAGCTCGACTCCGGCGGGCAGCTCTGGCTCAATCGGGCGAGCATGCGCTCACCAGGGCTTTATCGGGTTCACCGCGTACTGGATCACGCGGTACGGTGTTCCGCCGCGCGGCATGGTGTTCCACTGGCTGACGAACACCCGCACCGCATCCGGCGCCGACCCGGGGGAAATGTAGCCGCCGTAGGGCTGAGCGAGCCGGTTGTCATACGGCGGGGGAAGGTCCTCAACCCGCTCAGGCCAGGGCGCCGCGACGACGACGGTGGTCATCGGCGCGGTGCCGAGCTGCGTCGGGTCGTTGGCGACGCGGATCTCCATGTTGCCGGTGGTCGCGTTGAAGTAGGACAGCATTGTCATACCGTCGATCTGCCGCACGCTCATCTCACCCACCTTGTCGGGCCACAGCGGCGCGGGCTCACCACCCCATGTCGTTCCCGTCCAGCCCTGCCACGCGGACCTGTCGGTGAAGGTCTGCGGCGTCGCCCGGTAGAGCACTGCCGGCCCGCTGCGGTCGAAGTTGTTGGCCACGATGTACACCCAGCCGCGCTCCGAATCGGCCGTCGGAATCGGGTCGTAGTAGCCGCTGATCTGCGTCTGCCTGCCGCCGGCATAGGCCGCATCCCGTTCGGAATCCGGTACAGTCTCCCAATTACCTTTGCCTGCTTCCGCTTTCACCAGTCGCGACGTCTGCGGGCGCAGATCTTTGGTCGTGGTCACCATCATCCAGTTCTCGCGGTTGATCTCGATGATGCCCGCGGGCAGCTGCGATTGGCCGGGCGGTGTCGGATCGGCCAGCAGTGGGGTGTCGACACCGGTCACCCCGTCGTAGCGCACCCCGCCCGCGTCTTCGAGCGAGTCGCCCACCACGTGCAATGCGATCGGTGAGTACCACCCGCCGAACCCGACGGCCTGTCCGGCGAAGCTGTCGCCGCACACCTGCAGGGTGCCGCTCGGGAACTCCATGAACTCGCACAGATCAGTGGCGCCGATACCGTAATCAGCTGTCGCGGTGCCCGTCCCGGCGGCCGCCGCCAGCCGCAGTACCTGCCCCGGCATCAGCGGCGGCAGCGTCACCGGCGTCGCATGCGCCGGTATCGCCGAAACTGCATTCCACGCGCAAAAGATCGCAAAAAGACCGCGTGGAATGCAGTTTCGGCGCAAACTAGCCCTGCGCGGCCAGGAGTTCGGCGATCTGAATCGTGTTGAGCGCCGCGCCTTTACGCAGGTTGTCACCTGAGACGAACAGCGCAAGTCCGCGACCGTCCGGTACGCCGGGGTCCTGCCGGATGCGGCCGACGAGGGAGTCGTCGGCACCGGCGGCGGCCAGCGGCGTGGGCACGTCGGTCAGCGTCACCCCGGGCGCGCCGCCGAGGATCTCCGTGGCCCGAGCCACCGAAAGCGGCTGGGAGAACTCCGCGTTGATCGACAGCGAGTGCCCGGTGAACACCGGGACGCGCACGCAGGTGCCGGAGACCAGCAGCTCGGGGATGCCGAGGATCTTGCGGCTCTCGTTGCGCAGCTTCTGGTCCTCGTCGGTCTCGCCGGAGCCGTCCTCGACCAGTGAACCAGCCAGGGGGACGATGTTGAAGGCGATCGGCGCGACGTACTTGTTCGGCGCCGGGTAATCCAGGGCTGAGCCGTCGTGCACCAGCTGCTCGACCCCGTCGATGACGGCGCGGGCCTGCGTGGCGAGTTCCTCGACGCCGGCCAGGCCACTGCCCGAAACCGCTTGGTAGCTCGACACGATCAGCCTCGTCAGACCGGCTTCGTCGTGCAGCGGCTTGAGCACCGGCATCGCGGCCATCGTCGTGCAGTTGGGGTTGGCGATGATGCCTTTCGGCCTGTTGCCGGCGTCGCGCTCGAAGTTCACCTCGGACACCACCAGGGGAACGTCGGGGTCCTTGCGCCACGCCGAGGAGTTGTCCACGACGACGGCTCCCGCGGCGGCGAAGCGTGGCGCCTGCACCCGCGACATCGTCGCACCCGCGGAGAACAGCGCAATGTCCAAACCGGACGGATCAGCCGTCTCAGAGTCCTCGACCTCGATCTCCTGACCGCGGAACTCGAGCTTCTTACCCGCCGAGCGGGCCGAGGCGAAGAACCGCACCTCAGTGGCCGGGAAGTCGCGCTCCACCAGCAGATTTCGCATCACCTGGCCGACCTGACCGGTCGCCCCTACGACACCAATGCTTACCATTTTCTACCGCCCCGTTCCCGCGTAGACGACAGCTTCCTCGTCGCCGCCGAGCCCGAAGGCTTCGTGCAGCGCCGCCACGGCGCGGTCGAGCTCAGTGTCTTTGATGAGTACCGAGATCCGGATCTCCGAGGTCGAGATGAGGTCGATGTTGATGCCCGCGTTGGCGAGAGCCTCGCAGAAGGTCGCCGTCACACCGGGGTGCGAGCGCATACCGGCACCGATCAGCGAGACCTTGCCGATGTGATCGTCGTAAAGCACACGGGTGAAACCGATCTCGTCCTGCAGCGACGTCAGCTTCTCCACCGCGACCGGGCCGCTCTCGCGCGAGCACGTGAAGGTGATGTCGGTCTTACCGTCCTCGACCTTTGAGATGTTCTGCAGCACCATGTCGATGTTCACATCGACGTCGGCGCACGCGCGGAACACCTGGGCGGCGTACCCGGGAACGTCGGGCAGGCCGACAACCGTCACCTTCGCCTCTCCGCGGTCGTGGGCAACTCCGGTCAGGATGGCGTCTTCCATAGGGATGTCCTCGATCGATCCTTTGACGACGGTGCCGGGCCTGTCGGAGTACGACGACCGGACGTGGATGGGCAGGTTGTAGCGGCGTGCGTACTCGACGCAGCGCAGCATCAGCACCTTGGCGCCCGCGGCGGCCATCTCGAGCATCTCCTCGAAGGAGACGTTGTCGAGCTTCTGGGCGTTCGGCACGATCCGTGGGTCGGCGGTGAAGATTCCGTCGACGTCGGTGTAGATCTCGCACACGTCGGCGTCGAGAGCGGCGGCCACAGCGACGGCGGTCGTGTCGGAGCCGCCGCGGCCGAGCGTGGTGACGTCCTTGGTGTCCTGGCTGACGCCCTGGAAGCCCGCCACGAGGACGATCTGGCCCTCGTCGAGCGCCGCGCGCAGGCGGGTGGGGGTGACGTCGATGATCTTGGCGTTGCCGTGGGTGCCAGTGGTGACGACGCCTGCCTGCGATCCCGTGAACGACCGCGCCTGGGCGCCGAGCGATTCGATGGCCATCGCGACGAGCGCGTTGGAGATGCGTTCGCCGGCGGTCAGCAGCATGTCGAGTTCACGGACGGGCGGGGCCGGCGACACCTGCTTGGCCAGGTCCAACAGCTCATCGGTGGTATCGCCCATCGCCGAGACGACCACGACGACGTCGTTGCCCGCCTTCTTCGTCTCGACGATGCGCTCGGCCACACGACGGATCCGCTCGGCGTCCGCCACCGAGGATCCGCCGTACTTCTGTACGACGAGCGCCACTTGCTCAAGCCTTTCGAATCGGGGGAATCCCGATCAAGGATAAGGGCTGCGCGCACGCGATTTTTCCCGCCGGTCGCGTCGGTAACGTGCACCACATGCCCGATCGGCTCGCCGATACCTCGGTCCCCATCCATCCCCCGATCGCCTGCCGCTGGAGTCCGCGGGCTTTCGATGCCGCCGCGGATGTGCCCAGAGAAGACGTGATCGCACTGTTGGAGGCCGCCCGCTGGGCGCCGACGTGGGGTCATCGCCAACCGGTGCGGTTCATCGTGGGACTCCGCGGGGACGACACGTTCCAGGCCCTGTCCGAGCTGCTCAGAAGGGGTAACAGCTACGCGAGGGCGGCCGGCGCCCTCATCCTGCTGTGCGCAGACGAGGGCGAGGACGACCGGACGAAGCTGTACTCCACGGTCGACGCGGGCTCGGCGATGGCGAACCTGCTCATCGAGGCCGTGTCGCGCGGGCTGATCGCACATCCGATGGCAGGCTTCGACGTCCCTGGAGCCTCCCGCGCATTCGACCTCGCGGACACCCTGCATCCGGTGGTCATGATCGCCGTTGGACGGCTCGCCGAGCATGCCACCCAGGAGATCGCCGAGCGAGATGCGAGACCACGCGAGCGGCTGCCGTTGTCAGAGGTGGTGCTCAACTGGGATTCAACTGCCGCGAATGCACGGTTTCTGAGCGAATTCGGCTGATTCTCGTCAGAAGCCGTGCATTCGCGGAACCGTTCGGCCTTCCAACGCGCCTAACGTTATGTGCGCGAACTCGTCGTTGCCTCGGAGGCACTGTCCGCCGGAGAGTTGACCCGTCACGACCTTCGGCGCCGGTTCGTCAAGGTGCACCACAACGTCTACGCACCGGCCGGGCTGACGCTGACTGCCCGAGATCGAGCCTTTGCGGCGTGGCTGTGGTCGCGACGATCAGCCACGCTGGCGGGGCTGTCGGCCGCGGCGATGCACGGCGCGCGGTGGATTCCGTCCGACGCTCCTGCTGAACTCACACGCGTCCGCTGCGGGAACGCCGACGGCATCGTGATCCACCAGGAGACGCTTCTCGACGACGAGGTGTGCCTGGTACAGAGCGTCGACTGCACGACGGCGGCGCGCACCGCATTCGACCTCGGCCGGCGAATCGCGGGAGACGAAGCGATCATCCGAATCGACGCACTCCTCAATGCAACCCGCTGCCCGACCACGGAAATCAGCAGGGTCACCGCGCGTCACCCCGGCGCGCGGGGAATCCGTCGTTTGAGGGACGTCCTGGAGTTGGTCGACGGAGGGGCGGAGTCACCCCAGGAAACGCGCGTGCGCTTGTTGCTCGTCAGGAGTGGGGCGCCCAGGCCCGAGACCCAAATCCCGATCAGAAACGCAGCGGGCAGGGTCGTCCGGCGCATCGACATGGGTTGGCCCGTATACAGCGTCGGAGTCGAGTACGACGGCGAACAGCACTGGACCGACCCGGCCAATCACGCGGACGACATCGCCCGTCTGGAGTTTCTGGCAGAGCGCGGATGGACCATCGTCCGCGTCAGCGCGCACCACCTGCGACGCGAGCCCCGCGACATCTGGCGGCGCGTGGACCGCGCACTGCGTCAGCGCGGGTGGCCCGGCCCCTGATCCCCGGCCACCGAGTGCACGCCTTCTGACGAAAAACTGCCGGAATTCGTCAGAAACCGTGTATTCGCGCCACAGCCCCGCTGCCCGCCTACGCCACGCCCAGGAACGTGAACGGCTCCGCCTCTTTGAACTGCGCGCTCGTCTCGCCGGTGTAGACGGTCTTCTGCCCCTCCCCCAGCTCGAGGCGCAGGGTCGGCGCCCCTTCGCTGAGGTCGAGGTTCTTCAGATCGACCCAGAAGGTGCTCGGCGACAAGGCCGATTCGAAGAAGTAGCGCAGCGCCGTGTGGTCGATGGCGGTGCGCCACCGCGTCGACGAGATGTTCGGCGCCTCGGGCGTGGTGATTCCGTAGGGAACCGACGCGTTCCTCACCACACCGAGCGCGACGGCGACAGCCTCCAGCGGGTCGGCGGTCTTGGGAACCGCATCGATGTAGAACGAGGCGCGGACGAACCGGTCGGCGGCGCGGTTGGTGCCCGGCAGCATCACCGTCCCGCCGATCTCCTTCCAGTACTCCGAGATGGCCAGCTGCTTGTCGAAGATCGGCGAGTTCGTCATCACCTGAAATTCGCGGCCGTGATGGATTACCTGCTCGCCGTCGATGTACTCGACGATGGCGCTGTCGCCACTGGCATCCGACAACGCCAGATGCAGGGTGGCCAGGCGCTGCTGGCCGGGCACCTCGATGGTCATGATGTGCAACGGTGTCGCCGTCAGTGCAGCAACCGCCTCAGCCACCGTCGCATAGTTGTCGAGGATGTACTGCGCCCACAGCGACAGTGACAGCGCCGAATGCGTGCCCTCACCCGAGGGGTACTGCGACTCCGCGAGCCACAACAGGTTGGCCGCAAGTCCCGCTTCGTTCAGGCCGTCGGTTGTCGAGATGTCGTAGCCGCTGGCCACCACACTGCCGTACTTCGAGGTCCATTCCAGCGAGCCCGGCCCCGCGCTGCCGGTGCGCTCCACGCCTCGCGGGAGCGCCCACAGATTGGTTCCGATCTCGACTTCCCAGTCCATCGACCGTCCGGTGACGATCCGCTCACCGGTTCCCAGGTAGACCACTCGTGTGCACACGCGATCAACGTAGCGCTGTCGGCCCGATGAAGGTCGTTACTCGCCGGAAACGCAACGCGACCACCGTCGTAACAGACACGTCGGTAACTGTCCGGTGAACGGCTCGTCTGGCAGCCGCACATTTCCGAAGAAGGACTGGTTCGAATGGATTCGAAATGGATGTAGTGGACACCGGCACCACGGCTTTCATGCTGTGTTGCATCATCGGGCTGACCCTGATGATTCCCGGACTCGCGCTGTTCTATGGCGGCATGGTCTCGGTGAAGAGCTCGACCAACATGATGATGATGACCTTCGGCGCCGTGGCCGTCGTCGGCGTCATCTGGGTCCTCTTCGGATTCTCGATGGTGTTCGGCACCTCCTATGGCGGCTACCTCGGTAGCCTCACGGAGTTCGCAGGCATGAAGGATCTGCTGGAGTCACAGACCACGATCTCCGGGCTGCCGATCAGCCTCTTCTCCATCTTCCAGGCCCTGTTCGCCGCGATCACAGTCGCGCTGATCTCGGGTGCGGTCGCCGACCGGATGAAGTTCGGTGCGTGGATGGGCTTCGCGACGCTGTGGGCCGTCCTCGTCTATTTCCCGGTTGCCCACTGGGTTTTCGCGTTCGACGGGGTCGTCACCGAGGACTCGGTCGGCGGATGGATCGCCAACAAGCTGAAAGCGATCGACTTCGCCGGTGGCACCGCGGTCCACATCAACGCGGGCGCGGCGGCCCTCGCGGTGGCCATAGTGCTGGGCAAGTCGAAGAACTGGGGACAGCTGCGCAAGCCACACAACGTGCCGCTGACCCTGCTGGGCGCCGGCCTGCTGTGGGCGGGTTGGTATGCGTTCAACGGCGGTTCCGCTCTGGCCGCGGGCAATTCGGCCGCGATCGTCATGGTGACGACGTTCGTCGCGACATGCGCCTCGACCCTGGCCTGGATTGCTGTCGAGAAGTTCAAGGACGGCCACGTCACCGGTGTCGGTGCGGCATCCGGGGCCATCACCGGCCTCGTGGCCATCACTCCGGCCTGCGGTGCCGTCACGCCGGTCGGCGCGATCATCCTCGGTGCCATCGCGGGCGCGATCTGCGTGTACGCCGTGGGCCTCAAAGACCGCTTCGGGTATGACGACTCGCTCGACGTCGTCGGGGTGCACCTGGTGGGCGGTGTCGTCGGCACGCTGCTGATCGGCTTCTTGGCCAGCGATTCGATGCCCAACGCCACCAATGGCCTGTTCTACGGCGGTGGCGTGGAGCAGCTCTGGAAGCAGGCGGTTGCCGCTGGCGCAGTCATGGCGTACTCGTTCGCCGTCGCGTTCCTGATCGCTTTCGCGCTCAAAAAGACTGTGGGCATTCGCATCTCGCCTGACGATGAGGAGAAGGGCATCGACGCGGCGTTCCATCGCGAGGCCTCGTACGAATTGCAGCCCGCGTCGGCTTAAGGCGCACGACGGCCGGTGCGGGCCCGTGGGCTCGCACCGGCCGTTTTCGTTGTGCACCGTGTTTCCTTTAGTGATACTTTGATTCCCAACAAGAGACAAGGACTCCGATGGCCCCCACGCTCCAGGACCTCACGGCGGACGCCGGAACCAGGTTCGTCCTCGCATTGTTCGTCGACCTCCGCGGCAAACCCTGCGCCAAGCTTGTGCCCGTCGAAGCAGTCGACCTGCTCGCGACCGAGGGCGTCGGTTTCGCCGGCTACGCGGTCGGCGCCATGGGCCAAGAGCCCAAAGATCCCGATCTGATGGCCATCCCCGACCCGGCGTCGTTCACACCTGTCCCCTTCATCAAGGACGGACTGGCGATCGTGCACTGCGATCCCCACGTCAACGGCCAACCGTGGCCCTACGCCCCGCGCGTGATCCTCAAGTCACTGATCCAGCGCTGCGCGGACGCCGGATTCGAACCGTGGGTCGGTGCCGAGGTCGAGTACTTCCTGTTGCGTCGCAACGACAATGGCTCTGTCTCGGTCGCCGACACCGCCGACACCGCATCCCAGCCCTGCTATGACGCTCGCGGCGTCACCCGCATGTACGACCACCTCACCACCGTGTCAACCGCGATGAACAAGCTCGGTTGGTCCAACTACGCCAATGACCACGAAGACGGCAACGGACAGTTCGAGCAGAACTTCAAGTTCGCCGACGCACTCACGACCGCGGACCGGGTCATCACTCTGCGCTATCTGCTTTCGATGATCGCCGCCGAACGAGGGATGATCGCCACCTTCATGCCGAAGCCCTTCGGCGACAAAACAGGCAGTGGGCTGCACCTGCATCTGTCACTCACCAGCGGCGGAACCCCCGTCTTCCCGGCAGGAGGGGAAGGCCTTGATGACCGGGGCCTCGGGCTGTCCGACACCGCCTACGGGTTCATCGGCGGAATCCTCGAACACGCCTGCGCACTGCAGGCGGTGGTCGCACCAACCGTCAACTCCTACAAAAGAACCGGAGCGGTCAGCACGTCCTCTGGGGCGTCATGGGCTCCGCGGTTGCCAACCTACGGCGGCAACGACCGCACGCATTACATTCGGGTCCCGGACTCCGATCGGATCGAGATGCGCGGTGGCGACGGATCTGCCAACCCCTATCTGGCGATCGCGGCCGCCCTCGGCGCGGGTATCGACGGCATCAAGCGGAGCACCGATCCGGGGGCAGTCGGATCGGGCCTGAGCACACGCGCGTTGCCGCCCACCCTGTTGCACGCCGTCGACGAGTTCGAGACCGACCCGGTCGTCACCGGTGTCCTCGACGCCGCGGGTGCCGGCGTCGCCACCTACTTCGCCACCCTCAAACGCGAGGAATTCTTCGCCTATCACAGCTCGGTCAGCTCGTGGGAGCTGGACAGCTACCTCACCGCCTTCTAGGACGACGTCGCTTCACAGGAAAGAGGTCAAGTCATGTGCGGGATCATCGGGCTGCACCTACGGACACCCGAGCTCTATCCCCGACTCGGGCAGTTGCTGACCGGAATGCTGTGCGAGATGGGCGATCGCGGCGGCGATTCGGCAGGTGTCGCCGTCTACGGTGACCCGAACTGGTCGCCGCCGGGCCACGGCTGCGTGTCGATCGCCGATCTCGGCACGGAGTCGACCGAGGACACCACCCAGGTTGCCGCATCCGTTGGCGCAGCCCTGGGCGGCGACGTCGCCGGTTCCGCCGTCGGAGTCAGCCACGTCCTGTCGGCCGCGGTGGATTCCGAGGTGCTGCTGTCCGCAGTCCGCGCCGCCTATCCTGACGCGCTCATCGCAGGATTCGGTTCTGACATGGCAGTTCTCAAAGGTGTCGGCCATCCTCGTGTACTCACCCACGGATGGGGTCTGGCGAACGCCCAGGGGTGGCAGGGCGTCGGGCATACCCGGATGGCCACCGAATCGGCCGTGACCCCCGCGGGCTGTCACCCGTACGCTGTGGGGCCCGGACAGTGCATGGTGCACAACGGCTCGTTCGCCAACCACGCGACGATCCGTCGCGAGCTGCGGGCAGCCGGTGTGGTTTTCGACAGCGAGAACGACACCGAGGTGGGCGCGCGATTCATTGCCGAACAGCTCTCGCGGGGCCGCGATGTCGAAAGCGCATTGAAAGAGCTGTGTGCCACATTTGATGGCTTCTACACGCTCCTGGTGTCCAACCGCGATTCGTTCGCCGTGGTGCGTGATGCGATCGCATGCAAGCCCGCCGTGATCGCCGAGACGGACGAATGGGTCGCCATGGGCAGCGAATACCGCGCCCTGGCAGCACTTCCCGGCGTCGAGAAGGCCAAGATCTGGGAGCCCGAGCCCGAGGTGGTGTACGCATGGCAGCGATAGATTTCTCCTCGCGCGAGCGCTCGTCGGCGATAGTCTTCGACCTGCGCTCATCCCCGCTTCGCGAGGTCAACACCGCGTTGCACGCCCCGGATCTGGCCGGCGAGGTCATCATCGAGAACCCCGCGGGGGCACACAACGTCGCCGTCGGCCTCAACGCACCGGCGACGGTCACCGTCGACGGGCACGTCGGCTACTACGCCGCAGGCATGAACCAGCAGGCCGATGTCGTCATCAACGGCAACGCAGGGACCGGTGTCGCCGAGAACATGATGAGCGGTTCGGTCTGGGTGAAAGGCGATGCCTCGCAATCCGCGGGTGCCACCGCGCACGGTGGCCTGCTCGTCGTCGAGGGCAATGCCGCTGCGCGCTGCGGCATCTCGATGAAAGGGGTGGACATCGTCGTCGGCGGCAACGTCGGCCACATGAGCGCCTTCATGGCGCAGGCCGGTCGGCTTGTCATCCGTGGCGACGCAGGGGAAGCGCTCGGCGACTCCATCTACGAGGCCCGCATCTACGTTCGTGGAGAGGTGGCGTCGCTGGGCGCGGATTGCATCGCGAAACCGATGCGGGAAGAGCACCACCAGGAACTCGGACAGCTGTTGAAAGCGGCGGGGTTCGAGGGCGACGACACCGCTGCCTACACGCGATACGGATCCGCACGAAGCCTGTACAACTTCCACGTCGACAATGCGAGCAGCTACTGATGAGCCAAACGAGTGACGAGCGGGCCCGTCTTGGCCTACGCGAATCCGCGACCTTCGACCGCGCCACCATCGCCGCGATCCAGCGAGCGGCCGAAACCGGCATCTACGACATCCGCGGCTGGGGCGCCAAACGTCCGCTACCCCACTTCGACGACCTGCTCTTCCTCGGCGCATCGATGTCCCGCTATCCGCTCGAGGGATACCGCGAGCGGTGCGCCACCGATGTCGTGCTCGGCGACCGGTTCGCCAAACACCCTCTGCACCTGGATATCCCGGTCACGATCGCCGGCATGAGCTTCGGGGCGCTGTCCGGCCCCGCCAAGGAAGCCCTGGGGCGCGGAGCCAGCGAGGTCGGCACCTCGACGACGACCGGTGACGGCGGCATGACGCCCGAAGAGCGCGGCCAGAGCAAGTATCTCGTCTACCAGTACTTGCCGTCGAGGTACGGAATGAACCCCGACGACCTGCGCAAGGCCGACGCCATCGAGGTGGTTCTCGGTCAAGGCGCCAAACCCGGCGGTGGTGGAATGCTGTTGGGGCAGAAGATCTCCGAGCGTGTCGCCGGGATGCGCACGCTACCCGAGGGGATCGACCAGCGCTCGGCGTGCCGTCACCCGGACTGGACCGGCCCCGACGACCTGACCATCAAGATCAACGAGCTGCGCGAGATCACCGACTGGGAGAAGCCGATCTACGTCAAGGTCGGCGCCACGCGCACGTACTACGACGTCAAACTCGCAGTGCACGCAGGCGCAGACGTCGTCGTCGTCGACGGCATGCAGGGCGGTACTGCCGCGACCCAGGACGTGTTCATCGAGCATGTCGGGATTCCCACCCTTGCCGCGATTCCGCAAGCGGTGCAAGCGCTGCAAGAACTGGGCGTCCATAGGACCGGGGCGAGCGGAGCGACGGGAAGAAAAGGAGTCCAGTTGATCGTGTCCGGCGGAATCCGCAACGGCGCCGACGTCGCGAAGGCGCTGGCGCTGGGCGCGGATGCCGTCGCGATCGGTACCGCGGCGCTGATCGCTCTCGGCGACAATCACCCGCGCTACGCCGCGGAGTACGAAAAGCTCGGCAGTGCAGCAGGTTTCTACGATGACTACCAGGACGGACGAGATCCCGCGGGGATCAGCACGCAGGATCCGGAGCTCGCAGCGCGGTTCGACCCGATTGCCGGAGGACGGCGGCTGGCCAATTTCCTGCGCGTCCTGACGATGGAGGCACAGACCATCGCTCGCGCGTGCGGCAAGTCCCACGTGTGCCACCTCGAGCCCGACGACCTTGTCGCGGTGAGCATCGAAGCGGCCGCGATGGCCAAGGTTCCCCTTGCCGGGACGGACTGGATCCCCGGGCAGAAGTGGTGAACGAGACCGCGGACGTCGTCATCGTCGGCGGCGGCATCGAAGGGTCGGCTGCGGCGTGGGCGTTGAGTCGACGCGGCATTACCGATGCCGTTGTGCTGGAGCGCAATACTGTCGGCTCCGGCATGACCGGAAAGTCCAGCGGGATCGTGCGCTGCCACTACGGCGTCAGCTCCCTGGCGGCCATGGCGGCCGAGGGCCTCAAGATCTTCGAGGCCCCTCAAGAATTTCTGGGAGATCACGCACTCGACATCGGCTTCCGCCAGACCGGCTACGTCGTCGGCGTCGGCGAGCAGAACGTCGAGGCGCTGCGAAAAAGCCTTGCCGCGCAACAGTCCGTCGGCGTCGAAACCGAGGAGATCGACAAGGCCGACGTCGCCGAACTGTGGCCGTTCGCCGATCTCACGCCGTTCGCGGCGTTCGGCTGGGAGGCCCGCGGGGGCTACGGCGACGCCTACCAGACCGCGCAGGCGTTCTCGGCGTCCGCGCGGTCTGCCGGAGTGCGAATCCGTCAGGGCGCTACTGTCACCGGACTGCTCGTCGACGCCGACCGAGTCACCGGAGTGCGGCTGGCTGACGGGTCGGAGATCTCGGCGGGCACCGTCGTCGTCGCGACCGGTGTATGGACGAGACCGTTTCTGCAGCCGTACGGCGTCGACGTGCCGATCAGGGTCATCCGCGAACAGATCGTGATGATCGACCCGGGCGTCGACGTCGGAAAGGTGCCCGTCTTCTCCGACCTGGTGTCGCTGCAGTACGTGCGACCCGAAGTCCGCGGCGAGATCCTGTTCGGCAACAGCGACCTGCCCGGCTACGCCGACATCGACCCGACCGACCCCGACAGCTACCTCAACCGCGCCACCGACGACTTCATCGACCTCACCGTCGACAAGGTCGGCACCCGCTTCCCCGGCTTGTTCGACGCCTCGATCTCGAGCAGCTACGCCGGCTGCTACGACGTCACGCCCGACTGGAACCCGATCATCTCGCAGGCGCCGATGGACGGACTCGTCATCGCCGCGGGGTTCAGCGGACACGGTTTCAAGATCGCCCCCGCCGTCGGCACGCTCGTCGCCGACATCGTCATCGACGGCCGCAGCAGCGACCCCCGCATCCCCGCGTCGGACTTCCGGTTCTCCCGCTTCGCCGAGAACGACCCGCTCAAGACGCCCTACCCATACGTCGGGGCCGGACAGATGCGCTAGACAGGTGCACTGTGGCCTCTCCTGACGATCTGCTGCGCAACACCTCCGGAACCGCGCGGGACCGCGACCCCGCAGCGCCGGTCGAAGAGCTCGAGATCGAGTCGGCGATCGGTCGCAACGTGCGGTTGCTTCGGCAACAGCAAGGTCTGACCGTCGCCGAGACGGCGGCCCGCATCGGCATCTCGAAGGCGATGATGAGCAAGATCGAGAACGCGCAGACCTCGTGCAGCCTGTCGACGCTCGCGCTACTGGCCAAGGGCTTCGACGTTCCCGTGACCAGCCTGTTCCGCGGCGCCGATGTGGAACGTCCGGCAGCCTTCGTCAAAGCGGGAACCGGCGCCGCCATCGTGCGGGAAGGCACGCGCGAAGGCCACGAATACCAGGTGCTCGGATCGCTGCGCGGCGAGCACAAGCGGCTGGAATGCCTGCACGTCACGCTGTCGGAGAAGAGCCAGACCTATCCGCTGTTCCAGCACCCCGGCACCGAGTTCATCTACATGCTCGAAGGCGTCATGGACTACAGCCACAGCCGCTCGGTGTACCGGTTGCACCCCGGCGACTCACTGCAGATGGACGGCGAGGGCGCCCACGGTCCCGTCGACCTCGTCGAGCTGCCCATCCGCTTCCTGTCGGTGATCGCCTTCCCCGACTCCCAGGTCTGACAGGTTTTGACGCTCGCAGCGGCAGGAGTATGGTGAGCTCCGTGCAGCGGGTGCTCCTTCTCGGACGCCGCGACGGGGTCTGATCCAGACTGGCCTCCCGTCGCGGGTGTTTCGCGATGCGCCGGTCTGAAGTCCCCTAGAGACCCAACCGGAGCACACCATGACTGACAATTTCAATCCCTCCACCGATGCCTTCAGCTCGGTACGCACCATCTCTACCCCCGCGGGCGACCCGCATCCCGGTCAACCTGCCTGGAACACGCAGCGCGGCTCGCAGATGCCGGTGGCTCGCTACCGCAGTTTCGACGAAGAAGTGGAGCCCATCCGGCTGCCCGACCGGACCTGGCCCGAGAAGATCATCACGACGGCCCCCGCGTGGTGCGCGGTCGACCTGCGCGACGGCAACCAGGCGCTGATCGACCCGATGAGCCCGCAACGCAAGCGCCGCATGTTCGACCTGCTGGTCCGGATGGGCTACAAGGAGATCGAGGTCGGCTTCCCCTCTGCTTCGCAGACTGACTTCGATTTCGTCCGCGAGATCATCGAGCAGGGTGCGATCCCCGAGGACGTCACGATCCAGGTGTTGACCCAGTGCCGGCCCGAGCTGATCGAGCGCACGTTCCTGGCGTGCGAAGGCGCACCCCGTGCGATCGTGCACTTCTACAACTCCACCTCGATCCTGCAGCGCCGCGTGGTGTTCCGTGCCGACCGCGACGCGGTGAAGAAGATCGCCACCGACGGCGCCCGCATGTGCGTCGAGGAGGCCAAGAAGTACCCGGACACCCTGTGGCGCTACGAATATTCGCCCGAGTCCTACACCGGCACCGAACTGGAGTACGCCGTCGAGGTGTGCAACGCGGTGGCAGACATCGTGGCGCCCACCCCGGAGTGGCCGCTGATCGTCAATCTGCCCGCCACCGTCGAGATGGCCACGCCCAACGTGTACGCCGACTCGATCGAGTGGATGAACCGGCACCTGACGCCACGCGACTCGATCATCCTGAGCCTGCACCCGCACAACGATCGCGGAACCGCGGTCGCCGCAGCCGAATTGGGCTATGCGGCGGGTGCGGACCGTATCGAGGGCTGCCTGTTCGGCAACGGCGAACGCACCGGAAACGTCTGCCTGGTGACGCTGGGCATGAACCTGTTCTCCCGCGGCGTCGACCCGCAGATCGACTTCTCCAACATCGACGAGATCCGTCGCACCGTCGAGTACTGCAACCAACTGGGCGTGCACGAACGTCACCCCTACGGTGGCGATCTGGTCTACACCGCGTTCTCCGGCAGCCACCAGGACGCCATCAACAAGGGCCTGGACGCGATGAAAGTGTCTGCCGACGAACAGGATTCAGATGTCGACGACATCCTGTGGCAGGTGCCCTATCTGCCGATCGACCCCAAGGACGTCGGCCGCACCTACGAAGCGGTCATCCGCGTCAACTCCCAGTCGGGCAAGGGCGGCGTCGCCTACATCATGAAAGCCGACCACGGCCTGGCGCTGCCGCGTCGGCTGCAGATCGAGTTCTCTCAAGCCATCCAGCGGATCACCGATGGCGAAGGCGGTGAGGTTTCGCCGAAGGAGATGTGGGACGCGTTCTACGAGGAGTACCTGGCGCCGATCAGCCCGCTGGAGCGGATCCGCCAGAAGGTCGACGCGGCGGAGGTCGACGGCGGCACCGACACCATCACCGCCGTGGTGAAGGTCAACGGCGAGGAGCGCGAGATCGTCGGCGCGGGCAACGGCCCGCTGGCGGCCTTCGTCGACGCGATCGGCGCCGTCGGCTTCGACGTCAACGTGCTGGACTACTCCGAGCACGCGATGTCGGCGGGCGAAGAAGCCCAGGCCGCGGCCTACGTAGAGGCCGAGATCGGCGGCAGGACCGTGTGGGGTGTGGGCATCGCGACCTCGATCACGACAGCCTCGCTGCGTGCGGTGGTCTCTGCGGTGAACCGGGCCGCACGTCAGGGTGGCCTCTAGTCCGCTGTTCGAGGACTTTGGACTCTGATCCCGCCCCGCGGTGGTTGCTTGACTGACGGTCATGTGGGATTCGTTCTGGGACTACTTCTGGTCGATGATCGTCATCTTCGCGTTCATCGCATACCTGATCATCTTGTTCAACATCCTGGCCGACCTCTTCTGGCGAGACCACAAGACGTCGGGGTTGGTGAAGGCGGTCTGGGTCATCTTTCTGATCGTGCTGCCGTACCTGACGGCGCTGATCTACCTTGTCGCCCGCGGCAAAGGGATGGCGGAGAGGGCACGTGAGCAGGCGCTCCAGGCGAAACGCGAGACCGACGACTACATCCGGCAGGCGGCAGGCCGCAATCCGGCCCAGGAGATCGCCGATGCCAAGGCGTTGCTGGACGCCGGCACCATCAGCGACGCCGAATACCAGACCCTCAAAACGAAGGCCCTCGCCGGCTGACGTCGTCAGAACAGCGTGAACTGATCCCCGGCCGGGGACTTCTCGGTGAACGCCTCGATGGCCGACCCGCCGATGACGGAGTCGATGTGCTGCATGAACGCAGCACTGGTGAGCATCGGGACACCGAGCTCCCGGGCCTGGTAGCCCTTGCCCTGCTCGGGTGCGTCGGCGTCGCACACGACGAGCGAGGTGTTCATGTCGACGGCATCCGTGAACGCCAGCCCGGCGTGCAGGATGCGCTCGACCATCTCTTCGTGGGTGTGGCTGACCTCGGCTGACAGCGCGACCCGCATGCCCTGGACCAGTGGGCGACCCTCTACGAAGGTTCCCGGGTTGGCGTACGGGCACGGCAGACGGGCGGCCGTCGCCTTCAGCGGCAGCAGTTCGTCGTGTGTGACGCGACCGTTGGGCCACCGACGTCGCGTCACGGGGTGCACAGGCAGCCACTTGCGCCGCTCCTGCGCGACCACCAGGACCGGTTTGAGGATCTGAGCCAGCACCATCGCGTCGTCGAGTGCGTCGTGCGGCTTCATCTGCGTGACGCCGTGATGGGCGGCCAGCGTCTCCAAGCGCAGATTGTCCAAGCCGAGGTCGAGGCGCCGCGCCAATTCGACGGTGCACATGACGGTGTCGACGGGTAGCTCCGCCGACACCATTTCGGCCTCGGCAGCCAGGAATGAGTAGTCGAAACCGACGTTATGAGCGACGAGAGTGCGGCCCTCCAACACGTCGCACAGATCGTCCACGACGTCACCGAACGTCGGCTGGCCCGCGAGCATCTCCGAAGTGAGCCCGTGTACGTGGGTGGGCCCGGGATCGACACCCGGGTCGAGCAGGCTGTACAGGCTCTTCTCGACATTGCCGTCGTCGCTGAGCGCCAGTGCGGCGATGCTGACAACGCGCGCCTGACCGGGCCGGAAACCGGAGGTCTCGACGTCGACGACGGCCCAGCCCGCGCCGTCGGTGCCGGCGGGCCGACCCCAGCGACGTTCGGCGGTTGAGCTCATGAACCGAGGATGGCACGCACCGCTGACATGCCTTGCTCCATCTCACCGCGTGTCGGCCGCTCTTCTAAACTGCCGGGCATGGTCACCGTCGGAGGGCAGGAGCGCAGCGACCGGGAAATCTCGGTGCGTGGACGAGTCGCGCTCGCCGCCGGCGCCGGCGCACGCTGGGCGTCCCGCGTCACCGGCCGAGGAGCCGGCGCGATGATCGGCGGCCTGGTGGCCATGACGCTCGACAAGTCGATCCTCGGCCAGCTGGGCCGCGGGCGGCGCTCCGTCGTCATCACCGGCACCAACGGCAAGTCGACGACGACCCGGATGACGGCGGCCGCGCTGGCCACGGTCGGCCCGGTCGCGACCAACGCCGAGGGCGCCAACATGGATGCCGGCCTAGTGGCGGCGCTGGCCGCCAAGCCCGACGCGACGCTTGCCGCCCTCGAGGTCGACGAGATGCACGTTCCGCATGTCTTGGATGCGGTACCAGCTGCGGTGACGATCTTGCTGAACCTGTCCCGCGACCAACTCGACCGCGTGGGCGAGATCAACCACATCGAACGCACGCTGCGCGCCGGGCTGGCCCGGCATCCGTCGACCGTTGTCATCGCCAATTGCGACGACGTGCTGATGACCTCGGCGGCCTATGACAGCCCGCACGTGGTGTGGGTGGCCGCGGGCGGTAGCTGGGCCAGCGACTCGGTGAGTTGCCCGCGCTCCGGCGAGGTCATCGTCCGCGACGGCAAGCACTGGTATTCGACCGGCATGGATTTCAAGCGACCCAACCCCGACTGGTGGTTCGACGACACCCACATCTACGGACCGGACGGGCTGGCCCTGCCGATGACGCTCACGTTGCCCGGAACCGTCAACCGCGGCAATGCGACGCAGGCGGTGGCCGCCGCGGTGACACTGGGCGCCGACCCTGTCGCGGCGGTGGCCGCGGTTTCAGCGGTCGACGAGGTCGCCGGCCGCTACCGCACCGTCCGGGTGGGCAACCACACCGTGCGAGTGCTCCTGGCGAAGAATCCGGCCGGATGGCAAGAGGCGCTGTCGATGGTGGACCGCGACGCGGCGGGTGTAGTGATCGCTGTCAACGGCCAAGTGCCCGACGGCGAAGACCTGTCGTGGTTGTGGGACGTGCGGTTCGAACACTTCGATACGGTCGCGGTGGTGGCCGCCGGTGAACGCGGCACCGACCTCGCGGTGCGGCTCGGCTACGCCGGCGTCGAACACACCCTGGTACACGACACGTTGAATGCCATCGCTTCGTGCCCGCCGGGCCACGTCGAGGTGCTGGCCAATTACACGGCGTTCCTGCAGTTGAACAGGCGGCTGCCATGACCGAGTCGGCGGTGCGGATCGGACTGGTGCTGCCCGACGTGATGGGCACCTACGGAGACAGCGGCAACGCCGTGGTGTTGCGACAGCGGTTGCGGCTGAGGGAAATTGATGCAGAAATTGTCGAGATTGCCCTCGACGATCCGGTGCCTGCGGAGCTCGATCTGTACACACTCGGCGGCGCCGAGGATTACGCACAGCGACTGGCCACCAAACATTTGATCCGCTATCCCGGTCTGCAGCAGGCGGTTTCGCGAGGTGCACCGGTGCTCGCGATCTGCGCGGCGATCCAGGTGCTTGGTCACTGGTATGAGACCTCGGCCGGTGAGCGCGTCGACGGGGTCGGAATTCTCGACGTGACGACGTCGCCGCAGCCGGAGCGCACGATCGGCGAGGTCGCCTCCACACCGCTGGTCGAAGGCCTCACCGAACCGCTGACCGGTTTCGAGAATCACCGCGGCGGAACAATTCTCGGTCCCCTGGCGCAACCGCTGGCGGCGGTGACGAAAGGGGCGGGAAACCGGGCGGGTGACGGTATCGACGGCGCTGTACAGGGCAGCATCGTCGCGACCTATCTGCACGGCTGCTGCCTGGCCCGCAATCCGCAACTAGCCGACTACCTACTCAGCAAGGTAGTGGGCCCCCTTGCGCCGCTGGAACTTCCCGAAGTCACGCAACTCCGCAAGGAACGACTGGCGGCCCCGCGGCGGGTCTAGCGCTCATCCCGCCCGTCTCTTCTTCGCGCAAGCGCTCACCCGTCCGTCTCTTCTTCGCGCAAGCGCTCACCCGTCCGTCTCTTCTTCGCGCAAGCGCTCATCCCGCCCGTCTCTTCTTCGCGCAAGCGCTCATCAGCGCGCGACGATTCCGTTCCGGTACGCGTACACGATCGCCGCGGCGCGATCACGCAACCGCAGCTTGAGGAAAATCCGGCCGATGTGGCTCTTGACGGTGACACCGGAAATTACGAGCTCGTCGGCGATCTCGGCGTTGGAGCGTCCCTTGGCCACCAGCCGCAGCACGTCGAGTTCTCTCGGCGTCAGGTCCTCGAAAGCCTCTGGGTTCGGCTCCTCGGCCGTCGCGCGGTAGACATCGAGGACCCGCGCCGTCACCGACGGATCGAGGAAGCCATCGCCCCGGGCCACCGCGTGCACCGCGCGGATGAGCTCCTCGGCCGGCGAGTCCTTCAACACGAAACCGGCCGCGCCCGCACGCAATACACCCGACAGCAGCTCCTCGTCGTTGAACGTGGTCAGAGCCAGAACTGGCGGGCCACCGGCTTCGGTGAGCAGGCGCGTCGCCTCGATCCCATTGACGCGCTTCATCCGGAGATCCATCACGACGACGTCCGGCGAATGCTCGGCGACCGCCGCGGCCACCTCGTCCCCGTCGGCGCACTCACCGACCACGGCGATGCCGTCCTTGCGCCGCAGGATTCTGCGCAGTCCCGACCGAACCAACTCCTGGTCGTCGACCAGGAGGGTGGTGATCATGCCGTCGGCCATGCACCCCAGCTCCTAATCGGGCAGGAGTCGTCGTCGAGCGGGATCGTCACCTGCACCACCCAGACGTCGTCATTGGGTCCCGCCGTGATGGTGCCGTCGAGCAGATCGACGCGCTGGCGCATGCCTCGCATGCCCCGCCCGTCCACACGCTGCGCGGTGACCGGCACCGGAAGCCTGTTCGTGACAGTGAGCATCGCCGCCCCGTTCGACACCCTCAGCATCATCTCCGACTCTGCGTCGGGTGCGTGCTTGGCGATGTTGGCGAGCGACTCCTGCGCGATTCGATACAGCGCAAGGCCGGCCGCCGCGGAGACCCTGTCCTGCGGGCCGCTCGCCTCGAATCGCACCGCCAGACCGGCGCGGACGAAATCGCCGACGAGCGCGGGGATGTCACCAACGCCCGGTTCGGGGGCGACTTTGCCGACAGTGTCGTCGAGTAGTCCGACAGTTCGTCGGATATCGGCCATGGCCTGACGACCCAATCGTTCAGCCTGTTCGAGCGCTTCGAGCGCCTCGTCGACATCGCGATCCTCCTGCAGCCCGCGCCGTGCACCGGTCACGTGAAGAAGGGTGACGGAAAGAGAGTGCGCGATCACGTCGTGAACTTCGCGGGCGATGCGCCGGCGCTCATCGGATGCGGCGTGTTCGGCCAGCTTCTGCTGCGCGTCCCGTTGCTCTATGAGCAGTTGCTGCTGGATACGCATCAGATAGCCGACAAGCCAACCGATCCCGATGAAACTCAGGTACAGCCACGGTGTCTCCACGCGGCCGGTCCAGACCGCGGCTCCGAGGATCGCCGCCGCAGTACCGGCGGCCAACATTCCGCCTCGTATCGAGGTCATCCCGCCGATAACCCCGGTGACGAGCCCGAGCAGCACCGGGGCGAAGTCTCCCTCGATCGGTCCCGACATGCCGAATATCCAGATCGAGATGGCCAGCATCCAGGCCAATCCCAAAGCGAACGCTTCGAGCGCAGGAGTGACGGTCATGTCGATGGCGAAGAAAACGATGTAGGGCGAGTACGCGACGACGAGGCCGATCACGGCGATCCACCATTGCGACTCTGGGCGCTGCAGCAAAGCGACCGCCGACACGATGAGCATCGTGACGTCGATGCTCACGACGATCGGCCAGGAGAACCCGCCCGGCATCATCTCGCCCTTGCGGCGCAGATACCGCCGGAAATGGCGCTTCACCACGGCCAGCATCACGCCAGTTTAGGGGTGCGGCGGCGGCACCGGCATCAGCCTCAGGTAGGCATCGGTTCTCCTACCTTGGTAGGAGACACAGATCGGCCCGCGGCACGACGATCCTAGGGCTCGATCTCCGTAGCGTCGGGGCATGGCTACCACCTCGCGAGCAGGCATCTGGCTGCGCTGGGCGTCGGTGCACGGCGTACCACGGGTTTTTCTCTCCACTCGCGCGTGGCGCGGCGAACCGCTGGCGCGTCTCATTCTCGGCAAGGGTGACCGGCTGGCGCTCATCGAGGAGATCCGCGCCGCCGGGCCGCTGCTGCGCACACCGGTGGTCTGGGCCAGCGCCGACTACCAGGTATGTCGGACAGTGCTGCGCGACAACGACTTCGGCGTGGCCGATCCCAATGAGACCGGGCTTCCCGACTCGCTACTCGGGCTCGTCCGCCGAGCCGACCCGGCGCTGCCCAACCCTGTCGAACCGCCCGCGATGCTGATGACCGATCCGCCGCAGCACACCGAGTACCGGCGCTTGGTAGCGCGCAGCTTCGCGCCAAAGTCCATTGCGGCGCTGGACACCCGAATCGGCGAGCTCACCGCAGAGTTGCTCGACGACTTGGGTCGGCGGGCCGAGGTCGACCTGATCGCCGACTATGCGGCGCAGCTGCCCGCGGCGGTGATCTCGGAGATGCTGGGGATACCGACCTCGGAGCGCGCGCGCATCCTGGGGTGGGGCACCACCGTGGCCGCGCTCCTGGATATCGGCATCGCGTGGCGGCCGTTCAGAGCCGCGATCGACGACCTTCTCGACGTCGACAGCTATCTGGGCGAGCACTTCGGGCGGCTTCGTCTGCAGGATGGCGACGAGACACCGTTGCGCAAGCTAGCGCTCGACGGCAGTCTGTCGGGCCGCGAATTGACCTCCAACGCGGCGCTTCTCATCGGAGCAGGTATCGAGACGACGGTGAATCTGATCGGCAACGGCATCGCCGCTCTCCTCGAGCACCCCGATCAGCTGGCTCTGCTACGCCAGGACCCCGAGCTGTGGCCGTCTGCTGTCGAGGAGATCCTGCGCTACGACAGCCCGGTGCAGATGACCGCGCGAACGGCGCTCTGCGACAAAAAGATCGCGGGGGTGGGAATCCCCAAGGGCGCGGTGGTCGTGTTGCTGATGGGCGGTGCTAACCGGGACCCGAACGTGTTCGACCGTCCCGACGTCTTCGACATCACGCGGCCGAACGCACGCGACCACCTCGCGTTCGCGACCGGTATCCACGTGTGTTTGGGCGCGGCGCTGGCACGCATCGAAGGCGCAACGGCGTTGCGGGAGTTGTTCGTCCGGTATCCCGATCTGCAGCTGCGGGCACCGGCAGAACCACGAGGCCTGGTGAATTTGCACGGATACCGGCGATTGCCCGCGGTCCTCACGCCGCGCGTGCCCGTGCGAACCTCTGGACCTCGCTGATCTCGAGGTGGCACCCGCGGCTGGCCAAGGCCTTTTCGGCTCGTGCCAACCAGTCTTGTGGCCGGTCTTCGGCAATGACTCGGATGACGATCCAACCCAGTTGCTGCAGCATCCGCAGCCGCGCAATGTCCTTGACGTACTGCTGCCGATCCTTGCGGTGATGGTCGCCGTCGTACTCGACAGCGACCCCGTACTCTGACCACCCCATGTCCAAGAACGCGACAGGCCGGGATCCGTCGAAGACGGGGATCTGCGTCTCAGGACGGGGAAATCCGCAGTCCAGCAACCACAGTCGGAGCATGCTCTCCCGCGGTGACGCCGCTCCCCCGTCGACGAGCGGAAGCAACTCGCGCAGTTGAATGACACCACGGGCATGCGGGTGCCGATCGGCGAGATCGAGCACGTCAGCGATGTCGTAGTGCTGATTCCACATCAACGCGTCCAGTCGCGCCAGCGCATCGAACCTGTCGAGGTGGCGCCCTAGGTCGAAAGCGGTCCGTTCACGAGTCGTGACCGGGAGGCCCGACCGGCGGGTGGCCTCGTCGGGCGCCACACGTTCCGTTCGCAGCACCAGGCCCTCTTGTGGTCGACCCTTCACTCCGGTGATTTCTATCGGAGTAGTCGGGTCCACCCACGGCGCTCCGTGAAGGGCCGCGGCCGCCGACCCGGCGACCACACCCTTTCGCCCGGTGGCCAGCCATGCTCCGATCGCGCGCTCGCGCAAGGTGATCTCGACGTCCTTGCGGACGAACACGCCACGGTAAAGCTTCGTGTAGTCGCGTGCCAGCTCGTGACGTGTCGCAACACCTGCCCTGACGGCTTCCCCACCGAGAATTACGTTGGCCATGGCGTCATCGTGCCAACGCCCACCGACAAGCGTCGAAATCCACCTTTTGCAGCGGTTTTACGAGTAACTCGCTGCAAAAAGTGGATTTGGGTGTGAAACGTCACCGACAAGTGCCGGCCTAGGCCATCGCGCGGCGGCCCGCCAGTGCGCGCCCCAGCGTCAACTCGTCGGCGAACTCCAGATCCCCGCCCATCGGGAGCCCCGACGCGATGCGCGTGACAGTCAGCCCCGGGATGTCGCGCAGCATCCTCACCAGGTACGTGGCGGTCGCCTCACCCTCGGTGTTGGGGTCGGTCGCGATGATGATCTCGGCGACGTCGACGCCGTCGACCCGTTCCCCGATCCTGTTGAGCAGCTCGCGAATTCGCAGTTGGTCGGGGCCAATACCCGACAGCGGGTCCAGCGCTCCACCCAGCACGTGATAGCGCCCACGGAACTCACGGGTCCGCTCCACCGCCTGGACATCCTTGGGTTCCTCGACCACACAGATCAGCGATGCGTCGCGGCGCGGGTCACCGCAGATCCGGCAGCGCTCCGCGTCGCTGACGTTGCCGCACACCGCGCAGAACGTGACGCCGTCGCGCACCCGGTTCAGCACGGCGGTCAGCCGGTCGATGTCGGGCGGCTCGACCGACAGCAGATGGAACGCGATCCGCTGGGCACTCTTGGGCCCGATACCCGGCAGCTTGCCGAGCTCGTCGATCAGATCCTGAACTGGTCCTTCGAACAAGTCACATACCCGGCAGGCCCAGGCCGCCCATACCGCCGGCCAGCGGTCCCAGCTTGTCGTGAGCGAGGATGGTGACCTGCTTGGCGGCGTCGGCGATCGCGCCGACGATGAGATCCTGCAACGTCTCGACGTCCGACGGATCGACGACCTTCGGGTCGATCGCGACGCCGACGACCTCGCCGCTGCCCTTCATCGTGACCTGTACGAGGCCACCGCCGGCCTGGCCGTGCACTTCGGCGTTGGCCAGGGCTTCCTGGGCTTCCATCAGCTGCTGCTGCACCTGCTGCGCCTGGGCGAGCAGGGCTGACATGTCGGGCTGGCCACCAGGTTGCATGAGGAATCCTCTACGTATTGATTGCAGTGCGGTATCGACTTGGTTGCGCTCGCCCTTCAAGCGGCACTTCGGGCTTTCAGCGTAGTCGGCGCTCGGGCTACCGTGGCGCCGTGCCTATGCCAGCCAGCCTGCGTGTCGGGGCCGCTGCGGTGGCCGCAGTGCTCGTCGCCGCGATCCCTGCCTTCCCCGCGCAGGCCGCCCCGTCCAACATCGCGGGCAAGATCGTGTTTCTCGATCCGGGCCATCAGGGCTCGATGGAAGGGCTGAGCCGTCAGGTCCCGACCGGCCGCGGCGGCACCAAGGACTGCCAGGCAAGCGGCACCTCGACCGAGGACGGCCTCGCCGAGCACACCTTCGCCTGGGACACCACGCTGCGCATCCGTCAGGCGCTGACGGCACTGGGGGTTCGCACCGCGATGTCGCGGGGCGATGACACCGGGCCTGGGCCGTGCGTCGACGAGCGCGCCGCCATGGCCAACTCGATCAGGCCCAACGCCGTCGTCTCGATTCACGCCGACGGCGGCCCGCCGACGGGGCGGGGCTTCCACGTGCTGTACTCGTCGCCCCCGCTCAACGCGGCCCAGGCCGGGCCGTCGGTGCAGTTCGCCCGCATCATGCGCGATCAGCTGGCCGGGTCGGGTATCCCGCCGGCGACGTACATCGGCACCTCCGGGCTCAACCCGCGACAGGACATCGCCGGTCTCAACCTGGCGCAGTACCCCTCGATCCTCGTCGAGCTGGGCAACATGAAGAGCCCCGTCGATTCCGCGCTGATGAAGACCCCCGAGGGCAGGCAGAAGTACGCCGACGCCGTCGTGCGCGGCATCGTGGCATTCCTGCAGCAGGGCTAGGTGTTCTCGACGCCGAGAGTGCCCTCGACCTCCCGCTTGAGATTCCCGAGCACCTCGGCCTGAATCTTGCGCAGCCCGATCGGTGCGAACGTCTTCTCGAAGAAGCCGCCGATGCCGCCGGCACCCTGCCAGGACGTCTTCACCGTGACCGACGACCCTGGCCCTGCCGGTGCGACGGTCCAGTTGGTCACCATCGACGAGTTGGCGTCCTTCTCGATAACGGTGTGCCCTGCGACGTCGACAGTGGCCTTGACGTTGCGGGAGCGCGACTTGGTGGCCTGCAGCTTCCACTCCGCGACGGTGCCGGCACCCTGTCCGCCCTCGAGCACGCGGTAGCCGCTGTAGTGCTCGGAGAGGATCTTCGGGCGCATGGCCTCGTAGTCGGCGACGGCTGCCTGCACCGTCGCCGGATCGGCGTCGATCAGAACCGTGCTGGACGCGCTGACCTGTCCCATCAGTGCAAACTCCTTGTTCAAGTGGGGGCACAGAAAGCTGTGAGCAGTGACGTTGCGGTCGCATCCACTGCTACCGGGGACTAGCGTATATCCGTGTCTGTTGCCTCGACCGACGCACGGGCCGCTCACGCCGACGGCGTGCAGCGCCTGTTGGCGAGTTATCGCGCGATCCCCGCCGATGCCGCCGTCCGCCTGGCCAAGCCCACGTCCAATCTGTTTCGCGCCCGCGCGAAGACCAGGACCAAAGGCCTCGACACCTCGGGGCTGACCGACGTCATCGCCGTCGACCCGGCGGCGCGCACCGCCGATGTCGCCGGCATGTGCACGTACGAGGATCTCGTCGCCGCGACCCTGCCCTACGGACTTTCGCCGCTCGTGGTGCCGCAGCTCAAAACCATCACCCTCGGCGGCGCCGTCACTGGCCTCGGAATCGAGTCGGCGTCGTTCCGCAACGGACTGCCCCACGAGTCCGTGCTGGAGATGGATATCCTTACCGGCACCGGCGATATCGTTCGTGCGTCGGAGGACGAGAATCTTGACCTCTTCCGGGCATTTCCGAATTCCTATGGCACGCTTGGCTATTCGGTACGTCTGAAGATCGAGTTGGAAGCGGTCAAACCGTTCGTGTCGCTGCGCCACCTGCGCTTCCATTCGGTGCCCGACCTGATCGACGCCATGGACAGGATCATCGAGACCGGCGGACTGCACGGCGACCGCGTCGACTACCTCGACGGGGTGGTGTTCAGCGCCGACGAGAGCTACCTGTGCGTCGGAACCCAGACCGGCACACCCGGCCCTGTCAGCGACTACACCGGCAGCGACGTCTATTACCGCTCCATCCAGCACAGCGACGGCGAGAAGCACGACCGGCTCACCATCCACGACTATCTCTGGCGCTGGGACACCGACTGGTTCTGGTGCTCAAGGGCATTCGGGGCGCAGAATCCCCGGATCCGGCGGTGGTGGCCGAGACGGTACCGGCGCAGCAGCTTCTACTGGAAGCTCATCGGCTACGACCAGCGGTTCGACATCGCCGATCGCATCGAGATGCGCAACGGCCGCCCCCCGCGCGAGCGCGTCGTCCAGGACGTCGAGGTTCCGATCGAGCGGACGGTCGAGTTCCTGCGCTGGTTTCTCGACACCGTGCCGATCGAGCCGATCTGGCTGTGTCCGCTGCGCCTCCGCGACGACCGCAGCTGGTCGCTCTACCCGATCCGGCCGAACCACACCTACGTCAACGTCGGCTTCTGGTCATCGGTCCCGGTCGGTCCCGAGGACGGGTACACCAACAAGATGATCGAGCGGAAAGTCAGCGAGCTCGATGGGCACAAATCCCTGTACTCCGATGCCTATTACTCCGAAGAGGAGTTTGATGCTCTTTACGGCGGGGAGATCTACCGGACCGTGAAGAAGACCTATGACCCGGATTCGCGTTTCCTGGACCTCTATGCAAAGGCGGTGCGAAGGCAGTGACCACTTTTAGGGAGCGCGCGAGCGGTCCGTCACACGATTCGGACCGCCGGCTCACGTTGGCCGAGGTTCTGGAGATCTTCGCCAGTGGTCGTTTGCCGCTGAAGTTCACGGCGTACGACGGGAGCAGCACCGGACCCGATGACGCGCCACTCGGCCTGGAACTGCTGACCCCACGCGGAACGACTTACTTGGCAACGGCTCCCGGTGATCTCGGCTTGGCGCGGGCCTACGTGTCGGGTGATCTGGAGATGTTCGGCGTACACCCGGGTGATCCGTACCACCTGCTCAGCGCGCTGGTCGAGAAGCTGAACTTCAAGCGACCACCGGCTCGCGTGCTCGCCCATATCGTTCGCTCGATCGGCATCGAGCACCTCATGCCCATCGCACCGCCCCCGCAGGAGGCGCTGCCGAGATGGCGACGCATCGCAGAAGGCCTGCGACACAGCAAGACTCGCGACGCTGACGCCATCCACCACCACTACGACGTATCGAATACCTTCTACGAGTGGGTGCTCGGACCGTCGATGACCTATACGTGTGCGTGCTATCCGCACGCCGACGCCACCCTGGAGGAGGCGCAGGAGAACAAGTACCGGTTGGTGTTCGAGAAGCTGCGACTGGCGCCCGGCGACAGGTTGCTCGACATCGGCTGCGGCTGGGGCGGAATGGTGCGCTACGCCGCACGGCATGGCGTCAAGGCCATCGGGGTGACGCTGTCGAAGGAGCAGGCGGAGTGGGCGCAGGCCGCCATCGTGCGAGAGGGTCTCGCCGATCTGGCCGAAGTTCGCCACAGCGACTACCGCGATGTGCGTGAATCGCAGTTCGACGCAGTGTCTTCCATCGGCCTCACCGAGCACATCGGGGTGGCGAACTACCCCTCGTACTTCCGGTTCATCAAGTCCAAGCTCCGCAGCGGAGGACTGATGCTCAACCACTGCATCACCCGTCACGACAACAAGACCGGGCCCGCCGCAGGGGGATTCATCGACCGGTACGTCTTCCCCGACGGAGAACTCACCGGTTCGGGACGGATCATCACCGAAATCCAGGACATCGGGCTGGAAGTCGTCCACGAGGAGAACCTGCGCCATCACTACGCGATGACGCTGCGTGACTGGTGCCGTAACCTCGTCGAACACTGGGACGAAGCCGTCGCCGAAGTCGGCTTGGCCACCGCGAAGGTGTGGGGCCTCTACATGGCTGGCTCTCGAGTCGGCTTCGAGCAGAACTCCATTCAGCTGCATCAGGTGCTCGCAGTTAAGCTCGACGAGCGTGGCCGTGACGGTGGACTTCCGTTGCGGCCGTGGTGGAACGCCTGAGGGCTCACCGCAGCGGTTTCCAGCGCAGAAAGACGTTGCCCTGTCCGCGCAGCGCGGGCGCGAGCTCAGGGTGGTGGCGGATCAACACTGACGCCATGTCGTTGTCGTCGACCCAGGCCATGCCCTCGGGGGTGTAGATCCGCGGGGTGAAGTCGACGCTGTAGAACCGGTCGCTCTTGAGCCTGCGCGTCGCCATCAGCACGAAGATGCGAAATGCCGTCTCGCCGAAAGCGAATCCGCGGGGAAGGCGCTCCCCGTACATGCCGACCACGGTGTCGACCGCGTCGATGTCGCCGTAGATGTGGCGCAGCTTCTCGGCTGTCTCCAGGCTTCCTCGGCTGATCTCGTCGAAGCTGCGCGCCCGCGGCAGCCGCAGACTCTCCCGGAAGTCGTTGTAGCGCGGCACTCCGCGCTCCCGTGACCGCAGTACATCGACTGCGTTGAGGTCGATGGCCAGGGTGTCCAACCGGTCGAACCGCTGCATGAAACGCGGGCTGTTGTGCAGCGCAAGCGCTCCGGCCTCACCGATACCGAAGGTATACATCGCATTGCCCTGGCCGATCTTCTCCAGAGCACCCCGCGACTGGGCACTACGGATGTCGTCGAACGCGCACGACAGGGACGGGGCGCCGTCGAGCGTGACGAACCCGAAGTCGTCCGGCAACAGTGGATGCATGCGGTACACGGTCACGAACTCCTCGGTGACCGAATACGGCGCCGCGTGATGATCGGTCGCCGACCCGGGGATGCCGCTGATGAAATCGCTGGAACTCAGCCGGCCCGCAAGTCTTTTGACACGCTCCCCTGCGGCGCCGAACCAGTTCCCGCGCATGCCCTGCTCCAGCGCCGGATGTCCGAGCAACGCCGGGGTCCATTCCAGCGTGTGGATCTTGGTGATGAGCGCGGTGGTGACGAGGCGGGCCTTCTCGAAGAGTTGATCATCGGACCACCGTGGATACGCGGCGGCGAGCTTGTCGCAGATGGCGTTGTGTTCGTTCATGAACAGCGTGGTGAGCAGTTCCAGACCGAGCCACCATCCCTCGTTGGTCAGGAAAGGATCCTTCGGTGTGGGATTCGTGGCGATGAACCCGTCGTCGTCGATGGTCAGCTTGCCGCTCTCACCGGTGCGCACCGCCTGCTGTGCGGCGACCGTACTGCCGTAGATCTGCGAGCCGTCCCACCAGTGACTGTCGACGTTGAGGTAGGTCTTGGACGCGGTGTCGCCCGACGCGGTCGGGTCGTCGGGCGTCGCCGGGACGCGGACCGGGTCGGTCGGCCATTCGTAGCCTGCGGGCCGGGGGACCTCGATCATCCGGTCGGTGGTGGTGCCGTGACTGAACCAGTCGTGCACCTCGAACTGCAGCCACGCCGCGGCGAGCACATTCACCTGCCCGGCACCTTTGAAGGTTTCACGCCGCAGGAGTTCGTTGCTGATCGTCAGCGGGTTCGGGTCGAACAGCCGGGGCGGCTGCTCGGCGGGCGCCGATGCGGGCGGCAGGTTGCGCCCGAAACGTGTGCCCGCCATGCCCATCGACGGCGCCGACAGGTCGTTGTAGGAGCCGTCGACGGTGCGCACCGTCAGGTACTCCTGAGGTTCTCGCGCGGGCGCTGCCTGTGGCGACCCGTCGTAGGTGTCGTACAGATTGTCCTCGCGGAGCCGATTGCGGATCCCGACCAGCGACAGCAGGCCGAGCGTCGGCGGCAGGTTGTCCCAGCCCCAGCGGCGATCGAGAAACTCGGCGAGCTTAATGAACAGCTGTGCGCCGCGGTTCGACATGTCGCCCTCCTCTCCAGGCGATGACCGCCAGACCGGTGTTGACCGCGGAGATGGCGACAGCGGTGAGGCCCTGCTTGCGGGGCAGATCGTTGCGGACGGTGGTGACGGTCGCCGACGCCGTGTCGGCGGCGTGGATCAGTACGGCCAGCTTCTCAGCTCGTCGTAGCTCGTCGCCCGTCAGCAGCAGCAGGTCCAGACCGATGAGCACGGTGCGGATGCCGAACATGCGGAACGGATAGGTTCCCGAGCGATCCGTCGCGGTGTCGACGCCGAGCCGGCCGAGAAGTTTCTCCGGGATCAGCAGGCCCGCGGCCCCGTTGAGGATCCGGATCGTCGCGAGCACCTTGCGCGCAATGTCGGGGAGCACCATGGGGTGATCATCGCGTCTTGGCGCGCCGCGCGCCTGCGTAGTCGAATACCTGTTTCCCGGCTAACCGTCGATGCGGCGTGCCCCCAGCTCGTTCTGCAGCAATTCCAAAGCCACCTCTTCCGGGTCCCGCCGAGGTGCGGCGGGATCGACATTGCTCGCCTCGGCCAGCATGTCCTCTTCGTCGTCCTCGGGCGGTGGCGGCGGGGTCTCCGGCGGGGGGATGCGCTCGACGCGGGGCCGCTGAGGCGCGGCCCGCTGGGGCGGTGCGGCACGTTGCGGCGGCGTGGCAGATACAGGTGCCGCCGGCGCTTCGCCCCCGATGTCGCACCGGATCTTCCAGTCCACTCCGAGCGCATCCTTGAGCGCTTCCCGGATGACGTCGGCATTGCGTTGCTCGACGAGGCGCTTGGCCAGCGGCGCCGATTCGTGGCTCAGCACGAGGGTGTCGCCCTCGACCGCCCGCACGATGGCCCCTGCGAGCATTACCTCGGTGGTGCGGCTGCGCTCGCGGACCTTCTCACGCACCGTCGTCCACATGGTGCGCACCGCGGCCGCATTCGGCTGACCGGCGGCGGCAGGAGTCGCCGGCGGAGCTTCCACGGCCGGCGCGGACGGTTGACGAAGCGGCGGCGGTTCCGGGACCGGTTCAGGCTCAACGTCTTTCGGCGCGGCGGGTTCAGGTGCCGGCTCAGGCTCCGGCTCCGCCGGGGCGGGCTTGGGCGCCGGGGCGGGCGTGGGTGCGGGT
>NZ_LQPC01000031.1 GCF_002101705.1 Mycolicibacterium iranicum
ACAAACGGGAAAATCCGGGGCACGACAAAAACAACAAACAAAAACCACCAAACACACTATTGAGTTCTCAAACAACACGCCCCAGTCTGACCGCGCAAAGATCCTCCGGCCAAAAGCCGTTGTCTCTCGTGCGGACAGTCGAGGATATCCGCCGAAGCGAACTTCTCTCTGGAGTGCCGCCGCGCTCCCCGGGTTTTCGGCCCGTGTCGCAGCGACTCCGATAAGTTACGTCAGGGATAACTCTGAGTCAAATGGCCTGCTAACGCGTGTCTTTCGGCTAGCTTCGGCGCACGCACCGCGCTGGTACGTCGACTCGCGACCGGCTCGGCGCCATCCCCTTGACCACGTCGTTCAGCCCCGGTGCATCACGTAACACGCTCGATCCCCGCAAAATTCCGCTTGCCGCGGCGCAGCACGAGCCACTTCCCGTGAAGAAAGTCGGCCTGCTGCGGAACCCAGGCGTCTGTGGCGATCTTCACGTTGTTGACGTACGCCCCGCCTTCGGCCACGGTGCGTCGCGCCGCACCCTTGCTCTCGGAGAGCCCACTGGCGACCAGCAGATCGATGATCGAATCGGGTCCACCCGGTTCCAGCTGGGCCACCGACGCCTCCCGGAGCGCGGCGGCCAACGTCGGCTCATCGAGTTGCCCGAGTTCTCCCCTGCCGAAAAGTGCTTGGCTCGCATGCTCGACGGACGCCGTCGCCTGCTCTCCGTGGACGAGATTGGTCAGCTCGCGTGCAAGCCGTCGCTGGGCGGCGCGTTCATGTGGCCGCTCCACTGTCGCCTGTTCGAGCTCGGCAAGTTCGTCGGCCGTGAGGAACGTGAACCACCGCAGGTACGGAACCACGTCAGCGTCGGCGGTGTTGATGAAGTACTGGTACCAGGCATAGGGACTGGTCATTTCCGGATCCAGCCAGAGGCTTCCCCCACCGGTCGACTTCCCGAATTTCTTGCCCTCGGAGTCGGTGACCAGCGGAGTGGTCAGAGCATGCACCGTGACGCCGGCCTTCTGTCGTACCAATCGCACGCCGGCAATGATGTTGCCCCACTGATCGGAGCCACCGATCTGAAGCGAGCATCCGTATCGTCGATTCAGCTCCACGAAGTCGTTGGCCTGCAACAGCATGTAACTGAACTCGGTGTAGGAGATGCCGTCGCCCTCGAGCCGCCGGCGCACGGTGTCGCGGTCCAGCATCACATTGACCGAGAAGAACTTGCCGACGTCCCGCAGGAACTCGATCGCCGACAGTTCTCCCGTCCAGGACAGGTTGTTGGCGACAACAGCTGCGGTCGGCGAATCATCGAATTCGACGAATCGTTCCAGCTGGCCGCGAATGCGGCCGGCCCAGTCGGCGACGGTGTCGGCGGTGTTGAGGGTGCGTTCCCCCACGTCGCGTGGGTCGCCGATCATGCCTGTCGCACCCCCGGCGAGAACGATCGGGCGATGTCCCGCCTGCTGGAAACGTCGCAGGGTGAGCAGCGGAATCAAGTGGCCGGCATGCAGGCTCGGCGCTGTGGGATCGAAGCCGGAATAGACGGTGACCGGCCCGTCATCGAGCGCCTCTGCAAGCGCATCGCGGTCGGTGGACTGTGCGATCAGCCCACGCCACTCCAACTCATCGAGGATCGAGTTGCCCATGGGGCCGATCTTTCCGTACTAGTCGCTCTCGCCGGGAGCCGGTGCCCGTGGGCTGCGCCGGTATGCGGACACCTCCCGATACCCCGACAGCCACATCCGCCATGGTCGATCCGCGGCCTTGCTGACGCCGACCCGCGGGCCGGCCTCGCCGACGTGCAACTCCCCTAGCGTGATCTTTATCTCAGAGGCCGAGTCGAAGAGGTCTATTCCGTTGTCGTCCATCGTGATTCCGAGCGCAGAGCACAGGTTGCCCGGACCTCTCGCCAGGGCTGCCTCCCGCGCCGCCGGGCCTCGTCGCCCCCAGGCGATCTCGAGCCCGGCCTCGATGACCGCAGCGCGCAACAGTATTGCCCCGGCCACGCCCTCGGTGGCGCACACGACGTTCGCGCACACGTGTATGCCGTGGCTTCGATACGTGTAGAGCCTGCCGGGCGGGCCGAACATCACCGAGTTCCGCAGACCCGGGCCGCGGTAGGAGTGCGCAGCGGCGTCGGGCCATGGACCGTCTTCGGGACCTCCGTACGCCTCGACCTCGAGAATCGACGCTGTCACGCCGCGGCCCGTCAGGCGCGAACCGAGCAGCAACCTGGCGGCGCTCAGCGGGTCAATCGCCAGGTCAACTGCTGTCACCGTGGACATCCTACGGACCACCTTGACAGCGGCGGATGGCGCGCGCAATATTCACCACATGATGAGTTCATCGCGTGATGAATTGTATGAATCGCTTCCCGAACCGGCAATCGACATCGTCAACCTGCGCGTTCGTCGGGGTGGGCACGTGGCTCTCGATGACGTGACCCTGCGAGTGGCCGCCGGGGCGATCACGGGCCTCCTCGGGCCGTCGGGCTGCGGAAAGACCACATTGATGCGCAGCGTCGTCGGCACCCAGATCGTCAACGGCGGATCCGTGACCGTGCTCGGACATCCCTCCGGCTCCCCCGAACTCCGGCATCGGGTCGGATATGTCACGCAGGACGCCACCATCTATGGCGATCTACGGGTCATCGACAACGTGCGCTATTTCGCGGCGCTCTACGGGTCGAGTCCATCCGACATCGACGAAGCCATCACAGCTGTCGGACTCGACAACCATCGGAAAGCTCTCGCGGTCAACCTTTCCGGCGGGCAGCGCACCCGCGTATCGCTCGCGTGCGCCCTGGTCGCCCATCCTGACCTGCTGGTCCTCGACGAACCGACCGTCGGACTCGACCCCGTGCTACGCGCCGATCTCTGGGAACGATTCGACCACTTGGCCAAGGGCGGAACCACGCTGCTGGTGTCCAGCCACGTGATGGACGAATCAGACCACTGCGACGACCTGCTGCTCATGCGTGACGGCCGGGTGCTTGCGCACACCACACCCCATCAACTGCGAGAGGACACAGGATGTCAGTCACTGGAGGAAGCGTTTCTGTCCATCATCCGGCGCGGCACCGCCGCCCTGACCGGCTGAACCGACTCAGCCCCCGGGCCTACCTGGCGACGACGACGCGCATCCTGCGCCAACTCGGCGGCGATCACCGCAGCGTCGCGATGATCCTGGTGGTACCGAGCCTCATCATCACGCTGATGTACTTCATGTTTGTCGAGGTTTCCGATGGTCCGCGACCACCTGGCTCCCCGTCGCCCTTCGACAACGCCTGCCTCGTCATGCTCGGCGTCTTTCCGCTGATTGTGATGTTCTTGATCACCTCGATCACGATGCAGCGCGAGCGTGTATCCGGGACGCTCGAGCGCATCCTCACCACACCACTACGGCGGCTGGACCTTCTCGCCGCCTACGGCACCGCGTTCTCCCTCGCCGCGGCCGCGCAGGCCACCCTTGCGTGCGTGGTGTCGTTCTGGTTCCTCGGTCTCCACACCGAGGGAAGTCCGGTCTGGGTGTTCGCCATCGCGATCATCAACGCGGTGCTCGGGGTCGGGCTCGGGCTGCTGTGCAGCGCCTTCGCGCGCACCGAGTTTCAGGCAGTCCAGTTCATGCCGCTCGTAATTGCTCCGCAGCTGCTGCTGTGCGGCATCATCGTTCCGCGCGGGCAACTTCCCGAATGGCTGCAATGGATCAGCAACGTCCTGCCTGCGAGCTACGCTCTTGAAGCACTTCAGGAAGTCGGCGCCCACCCGGACCTGACCACGATTGCGGTGCGCGACATCGCGGTCGTCGTCGGGTTCGCGGTGCTGGCGCTTGGCCTGGCCGCGGCGACCCTACGGCGAAGGACACCTTGAACAGATCGACCACCACACCCGACCGCAAGCGACCGGGCCGGCCCCCCGGGACCTCGGATACCCGCGATCGCATTCTCTCCTCCGCGCGTGAACTGTTCTCGCGCAACGGAATCGACAACACGTCAATCAGGGCGATCGCCGCGGATGCCGGTGTCGATCCCGCGCTGGTGCACCACTACTTCGGCACGAAGACCGAGTTGTTCGCCGCAGCCATCCACATTCCGATCGATCCGATGTCGATCATCCGCCCGCTGCGTGAGGTACCGGTCGAGGAGATTGGGCACGTGATCCCGACACTTCTGCTGCCGATCTGGGATTCCGAGATCGGCAAGGGGTTCATCGCGACCCTGCGCTCATTGCTGGGCGGAAGCGCCGCCGACGTCTCGATGGTGCGATCGTTCCTCCAAGAGGTGATCGCCGCCGAGGTCGGCCCCCGCGTGGACAACCCGCCGGGCACCGGACGGATCCGCGTGCAGTTCGTCGCTTCTCAACTGGTCGGGATCGTCATGGCGCGCTACATCCTGGAGCTTGAGCCCTTCAAGTCACTGCCGGTCCAGCAGGTGGCCGACACCATCGGACCGAACCTGCAGCGGTATCTGACCGGGGACCTGTCGGCTCTGTCTCAGGACTGACCCGCCGCGGCGACCAGACGTCTGTGCTCGTCGTCGTCCACCGCTACAGCTTCGTCGACCAGCAAGACGGGGATCCCGTCGTCGATCCGGTACTTCCGGTGCAACCGCGGGTTGTAGAGGCAGTCGTCTACGAACAACAGCGGGCCGCGATCCTCGGGACAGACGAGGATGGCGAGCAGAGTCTCGTCCAGCGCCATCCGGTCAGCGGCCGGGCATCGGGAAGATGGTGTTGCCGTCCTGCTGCATCGGATTGCCGGGTCCCCACGCCGGACCCATGCCGCCGCCCGGGCTGCCCGGGGTTGCAACTGGCGGCGCGCCGCCGTTGGTGGCGGGCATCTGATTGGCGCCTTGAGCCATCACCTTGCGCTGGTAGACAAGTGTGGCGTTGAGGGCATCGATGAGCGGCTTCTGGTTCGGACGCTCTTCAAGCGCGGCGGCCAGGGCCTGCGTGTTGCCGAAAGACGGCCGGATGCCACGCGCGCGCAAAGTCATCACCTGTTCGATCAGCTTCGAGACCTGACCGCCGCCGCTGCCCGTCTGGTACTCGTTCGAGATCATCGCGAGGATCTGATCGGGAGAAATGCGGGGCGCGGGAGGTTGTTCCTTCTGCGTGGTCGGTTGCGCCGAGGCAGCCGGAGAACCGACGCTGACCAGACCGAACGCCAGCGCTGCACCGACCAGCGCCCCCGAAACCGCGCGGGGCAGCGACAAACCGTTGGTGCTGTTCTGCGACGTCATCAGATCCTCCAGCGCAATGGGACGGCCGACCCGGCGAGCGTAACAGTGCCTCGCGAGGTGGGCATCACTGCTGACTGCCCACGATCTCGCTGCGCACGGCTGCGGTCAACCGCTTGTACCGATGGGTATCGGGGTCGAGGTACCAGGCGTTACGTGACGCCCTCGGAATGCCCTTTTTCTGCAGCGGGCCCGCCAACGGCCGGAACGTCGCGGTCAGCGTCATGTCGGCCACCACGTGCACGATGTCGGGACCGCTGCCCACCGGGAGGTCGGCCAATGCCTCCGACAGATCCGCCGACGGAACACTCCCGCCCGGTTGAAGCGCCAGTGCCGTGACGGCCAACGTCTGCCCGTCGGCCTCGACGCCGTAGGTCACCGCCATGTCCACGGCACCGAGCCGCCCGACAGCGTCGTTGACGGTCGCCGCGAAGACCGGTCCTCGCGCGGTGTGGATGACGGCGTCGCGGTTGTCCACCAACCAGTAGTCGCCGTCCTCGTCGCGGCGGAAGAGGTACTCGGTGGACACCCAGGTGTCGGCGGGCGCGAATACACCGCGCTTGACCGAAGCGAGCGGATCGACCGGTCCCCTCGGATGTGCGAGTAGGACACCGACTTCGCCGATCTCGGCACGGCGGACGAAGCCGCGCTCGTCTTCGAGGATCAGGTTGTCCTCGGGGTCGTAGGCGGCCAGCGCGATCTCTCCGCCGCCCGGCAGCGGTCTGCCCTTGCTGCCGATCTTGGCGCCTTTGACGTTCGCCAAGACCGCCTGACCGTCGGTGGTGGCGAAGAACTCGACGACATTGGCTGGGGCGAACACGTCGACGACGCGCTCCCACAACCCGGCGGGCATCCCCGACCCGATGAAGAGGCGAACCGGATGACTTCCGTTGAGCGAGAATCCTGGATCGTCGATGACCTGTCGCAGCATCGCCCACGTGTAAGACACCACGGTGACGCCGTACTGCCTGATCTCCTGAACGAAGCGATCCGGGCGGAGCTCCCGCGACAGCGCGATGCGGGCGCCACCGACGACAGCTCCACCGAGGCTGACCAGCAAACCGGACTGGTGGTGCAACGGCGTCAGGCAGTAGACGGTGTCGCTGCGGCTGAGGTTGGCCGCCGAGGCGGTTCCGAACGCCGACAGCGCCCACCGGTAGTTGGTGATCTGTCGTGCGACGAGCTCCCCGCTGATCGTGCTGAATCCGATGAATGCCAGGTCCCGTGCCAGACCGGGGTTGGGGCGATACCAGCCAGGCAACTCGACGCGGTCCGGGTCGATCTTCTCCATATCGATGACATCGGCGGTCTCGGGCTCGCGGCCGGCGAGGTTGAGCTCGCGGGACTCACCGCCACCGAGCACCAGCACCCGGGTGTTCAGCGTGCGCGCGACGTCGAGGTTGCTCGGATCGGCGATGATCTCGGTGACGGCGCCCAGCCGGGCCGCCTCGGCGAGGTCTGCGTCGGGCGGCATCAACACCGCCACCGCGCCGAGGCGTGACAGCGCCGCGATGGCGACCAGCGCGCTGGGGCGGGTTTCCATCAGCAGGCCGACCCGGGCGCCCTGCCGCACGCCGACCTCGATCAGACCATTGACGACGTTGTTGACGCGGCGATCGACGGCCTCGTAGGTGTGCACCCGGCCGTCGAAGAGCAGCGCCTCGCCGTGCGGCATGTCGCGGGCCTGTTCGGACATGATCCGCCCCAGCGAGATCCTGGTGTGATCGTTGACCTGGCCGAGGCGGGCCAGCCGCGGCAAGGTCCTCGCGGTCTCGACGGCAAGCGTGCGGGCGGATTTGTTCGCGGCCACCAGCGCGTCGGCGGCGGACTTGGCGAGGCTCAGCGCCATCTCCGTCGCTGCGGCGGTGCTGTGCGCCAGCCGCGACGCGAGCGTCACGCCGCTCTCGGTGGGTTCCGCGGGCTGCAGAGCCATCGGCGTGACGCCGTCGGGCATCGATCCGCCGCCGTCGAGCCAGCGCACCCACTCGGCGACCGTCGGCCAGGTCTGCGTGGCCGCTTTCGACCCGACGACGAGCCCGAAATGCCCTGCGCGAATCAGGAACTCGTACACATCGGCCTTGGGGGCGGCCCTCTTGATACCGCGTACCGACGCCGGCTGGCCGATGTCGTCGACCTCACCGACAACAGCCAGCACAGGGCAGTCGATGTCGGAGAGTGTGACCAGGTCGCCATGGATGGAGAAGCCGCCGGTCATCATCCGGTTGTGCGCGATGAACTGCTTGAGCAGCTCAGAGATCGCCGGGCCCGACCATGCGATCCAACCTTCGGAGGCCAGGAAGCGACGTTGCTGCTCGCGCGGCAACAGCGCTTCGCGATCGTGCAGCTGCCTCAGGAAGTCGACCCGCGACTGCGCGGTCTTGATCGGATCGAGCATTTGAAAGCCGGTGCGCGCCAGCCAACCCGGGATGTCGATCCTGCTGAACACGTGGTCGGCCATGAAGTCGGCCGCCGCGGGCGCGAGGCTGGCGGGCAGGTTCATCGGCAGCGCGGCCAGGGTGTCGACGGGTGAGCCGAAACCGATGATGCTGGCCAGATCTTTGGACCGGCGGTAGGCCGCAGTCTGGTAGGCGAACATGCCGCCCTGCGAGTAACCCGCGAGGTGGACGTCGCGGCCTGTCACCGTCTTGACAGTGTCGATCGCCTCGCTCAACGCCACGACGTGGTCGGCGAGGTTGCGCTGCATCCCGCCCTCGATCTTGTCGGGCGAACCGAAGTCGATCACCCACGGATCGATTCCGGCCTTGTGCAGGATGCCGACGGCCCCTTCGTTCCGGGTGACGTCCCACATGTCGGCCGACATCATCATCGGGTGCACCATCAGCACCGGCGGTCCCGCCGGCTTGGCGCCGGGTCGGGTATCGGGCGGGAAGTACCGACGCAACCGGTACATCGGAACGCTTTCGATGATTTGGAACGGCGACGGCACCGCACCGGTCTCGAGACCGCCGTAGCGCAGAACTTCCAGACCGTTCTGCGCTGTGGCGACCAACCGCCCCACAGGCCGTGTGATCGCCGAGAGGTCCACCACTGCGCGCTCCCCTCTTTGCTGTCGAGCCCCGACTTCGTCGTCGCCATGATGGCACAGGCGCGATTGCCGGTTTCTGGTAATCCGCGCGGGCCCACTAGTCTCGGCGGGCGATGGCACACCTGCTCGGGGGCGAGAACCTCCACCTGGAGTACCCGACCGGGGTGGTGTTCGACTCTGTCACCGTCGGGCTCAGCGACGGCGATCGGATTGGCATCGTCGGGCGGAACGGGGATGGCAAGTCGACGCTGATGGGCTTGCTCACCGGCCAGATCGCCCCCCATGCCGGTCGGGTGACGCGCCGTGGCGGCCTGCGGGTCGGTGCCCTCGATCAGAAAGACACGCTCGATCCCGACAGCACAGTGGGCTGGTCGCTGGTCGGTGACCGGGCCGACCACGAGTGGGCCGGCGATGCCCGTATCCGCGACGTGATCGGCGGATTGGTCGCCGATATCGCGTTCGACGCACTCATCGGCACGCTGTCGGGCGGGCAGCGGCGCCGCGTGCAGTTGGCCGCGCTGTTGATCGACGACTGGGACGTCATCGCGCTGGACGAGCCCACCAACCACCTGGACATTCAGGGCATCACCTGGCTCGCAGAGCACGTCAAGCAGCGGTGGACACCGGCATCGGGCGGTTTGTTGCTCGTCACCCACGATCGTTGGTTCCTCGACGAAGTCGCGACGACGACCTGGGAGGTCCACCCCGGCGGACGAGGCACCTTGGGCAGCGTCGTCGAACCGTTCGAGGGCGGTTACGCCGCATATGTGCTCCAACGCGTAGAGCGCGACCGCCAGGCCGCCGCGGTAGAGGCCAAGCGCCAGAATTCGATGCGCAAAGAGCTCGCGTGGCTGCGCCGCGGCGCACCGGCGAGGACGTCGAAGCCCAAATTCCGCATCGACGCCGCCAACGCCTTGATCTCGGATGTTCCTCCGCTGCGCAACAGCGTCGAGTTGTCCCGCGCCGCGATGGCGCGCCTCGGCAAGGACGTCATCGACCTCCTCGACGTCTCCGTCACCTACCCCGGCGCCTCCGGTGGGCGAGAAGTATTGCGCGACATCGAATGGCGGATCGCCCCCGGTGAACGCACCGGCATCCTCGGCGCCAACGGCGCCGGTAAGTCGACCCTGCTCGGCTTGATCGCGGGCACGGTGACGCCCACGGGTGGTCGGGTGAAACGGGGGAAGACGGTGCAGCTGGCGGTGTTGGATCAGGAGTCCCGCGAGCTCGAGCCGCTGGCCGGGGACATGGTCCGCGAGGTGCTGGGGCGTCTGCAGACCACCTACCAGATCGACGGCAAGGATGTCACTCCCGCGCAGTTGCTTGAGCGGCTGGGCTTTCCGCGCGAACACCTCTCGGCACGTGTCGGTGAGCTGTCCGGTGGCCAGCGGCGACGACTCCAGCTGATGCTCGTTCTGCTGTCAGAACCGAACGTGCTGGTGCTTGACGAACCGACCAACGACGTCGACACCGACATGCTCACCGCGACCGAGGATCTCCTGGACTCCTGGCCGGGCACCCTGATCGTGGTTTCTCACGATCGCTATCTGCTCGAGCGGGTCACCGACCAGCAGTACGCGATCCTCGACGGCCGGCTGCGGCACCTGCCCGGCGGTGTCGACGAGTATCTGCGGTTGGCGCAGAAACGCTCCGAGGCGCCGGTGCAGCAGAACAAGCCGATCGCCTCGGCAACTCTCACGGGTGCCGAACTGCGCGCCATCGAAAAGGAGATCGCCTCCATCGATCGGGCGCTGACCAAACTGTCCGATCGCATCAGCGCCAAGCACGACGAGATGGCCGCCCACGATCAATCGGATCACAACGGGCTGGGTCGGCTGACCGCAGAATTACGGGATCTGGAAAGCCAAGTGACCGAGCATGAGTCACGATGGATGGAGCTCTCGGAACGCCTGGAGGACGCATGACGTACCTGCTGCGGCCGTTTCAGCTGTGTCTTCGCTACTGGCCGCAACTGGCGGCGTGCTACCTCCTCGGACTCCTCGGCCGTCGTGGTGCCATCGAGTTGGCCGCGTGGGCGGGGTGGGACAACGACGGCTGGGCCTCGCTGATCATGCCCCTGGCAGGCATGGCTCGTCTCGGGTCCTATGTCGCCATGTTCTTCGTGCTTCGGCAGGCCCTGCCCGCGCTCGCGGCGCTACCGTCGCGGTCGCTGCGCAGCGTTGATGTGTTCTCGACGGTCATCGTGCCGTTCTTCGCGATCTATCTGGCCTGGAAGCTGTTCGCCGAGGATTGGATCGCCTTCGAGGCCGCCGCGCTCGACTACCGGATCGGCGACGCGATAGCGACGCCAGGCGAAGTCGAGCTGCACCCGGAGACCCTGCCGGTAAGCAATCTCACCTGGGCGCTGATCTTCGCAGCGCTCATTGCTCGATATGTGCTGAGTCGATTCAAGGAACGCCTGCCGGGCTGGATGATCGCGATCCGCGTGTATGTGGACGCCCTGTGGGTGTTCCTCGGCGTGAGCTTTGCAGCCAGCAAGGATCTGACGTTCATCCTCAACCCCACCGGATGGCTGTCGGAGCGCCGGATCGTGGTTTGGTTCAACGACATCCGTGCCGACCTCTTCTCACATTTCCGTCCGCTCGAGGTCTGGTGGGACACCGTCACGTGGGCGGTGTCGACCGTGTTCGGTGGTGCGACGATTCCGCTGTTGTGGCTGGCCGTCGCGGCGATCGTCTACGGGGTGACGATGCCTGACGACTGGAGAGGTGCGGCCCGGCGCGTCGCCGGACAGAGGGCGGACTGGGTCTTCGAGCGCGCGGCCAGGCAGAAGCGGGTGCGGGAACGGTGGTCGCAGCTCCCGGACGTACGACGTGACGAGGTCCGCGACTGGTTCCTGTCCCACCTCGGCAACTACCGGAACATCACCGATGCGGCGCGGCTCATTCTGCACGGCGGCGTGTTGGCGCTGTCTCTGTACGTCCTGGGCTATCTCGGTCTTGCCTGGCTGGACATGGCGGGCAGCTTCTATCGGCCCGAGGTTCGGGCCGGGTACCTCTTCCGGGGCACGGCGTGGCTCATCGGCCCGCACCCGAAGGCATTCTGGGATTGGGCGCAGCCGGCGCTGGTATTCGCCTCACACCTGATCATCGAGCCGCTGCGAGTGTGCCTGATCGCCTCCACCGTCGCCTATTGCGTCGAACATGCTCGCCCAAAGGAAGTTACAGCAGTAAGCGCACCGTGATCTGGTCGTCGTGGGTGATGTCGACCGCGGTGGGTACGGCATCGGACGGCACCACGAACGCGAACTGAGTCCTGCCCGGCTGATGGCACAGCGACTGCAAGCCCTCGGGAGGGATCGGCGCGAACCCGCCGCTCCGTTCGGCGTCCCACCGCCGTACACCGTCAGTGAGCACCGCCGTGCACAAACCCGGAAGCGCCGTGCCGGACCAATCCACGACGATCACGGTCAACACCGTGCCCTGCGGAAGCGGCGGACCGAAGCTCAGCGGGCTCTCGTTGAGGTAGCGGATGGACTCGAGCTTCCAGGTCTGTCCGTCCGATGCGCCGGTCTCGCCGTCGGGTACCACCAGTTGCGGGGTGTAGGTGTTGCGGTAGGCCGACCAGTACGGTCCGAAATCGATGGCGATATAGGCGCCGACGGCGCACGCGACCACGACTGCGCCGATGACGTTGCGCTGCCAGAGCTTCGAGAGTCGCGTCACGTGACTCCGACCTCGTGTTCCATCAGCTGCACCTCGTCGGTTCTCGTAATCACCGGGTCACTCAACGGAATAGCGATGACGAGCCGGGAATCCAGGATGTCGCTGTTCACCCACACCCTCACCAGCAACGGCTCGTCGGCGTCCGGTGCGACCAGCTCCGAGGCCACGTCGAACACCCAGCTACCGCGCTCGATCAATCCCGGGGAGATCTCGTTGTCGAGGGTGTCGAAGAAGAATCGGTCGGACGGATCGTAGGTGTTGGGGCCTACGACCAGGTCGGCCCGCAACAGCGCGGTCGCACCAGTGGCCTCCAGTGCGGCATCGACGACAACCCAGGTGCCCGCAGCCTCTGCCGAATTCACCTGCGGGGCGATGTGCACTGCGGTGACGGTGGCCTTGACTGCGCGGCCTTCGACCGGTTCTCCAGCGCGGCCGCGGACCTCGAAGGGACCGTACAGGTCCGTCGGTGTCGGGAGGTTGTGCCATATCACCACCGAGGCGGCGATAACAACGATGACGGCAAGCGGCGACCACAAAGCTCTCAGTTTCGTCTTCCACGTGGTCATGCTGTCGGCGCTCCCACAATCAGTTCCGTCACGCCGTAGTCATCGGTGTCGAGCCAAACCTTGCCGCCGTAGGTCACCATGAGCTGCCGAAAAGCCTTCTTCCACACTCGGATGGTGACGACACTGTCGTTCGTCAGTGCATCGACAGGCAGACTCCACAGGAATATCAACTGCTCGGTCAATCCCGGGCCGAGATTGGTGATCAACGAGGCATCCCGATTGCGGAAGACGCCGTAGAACTCCTTACCCGGCACGTCACGGAGATCGAACTCGTCGCGCAGCCCACCCGGCACCGTCCCGTCGTTGCGCAGAGTAGCCACCACTCCCAGATACATCCGACCCGGCTTGGCCGGGGCGATGACCCGCCTGCCACTGTCGATCTTCTCGACAAGGCGGGCCCGCTCGAGGGTGACGGTGAACTGCCCGTCGCTGAACTCTTCGCCGGGAGCGAACGGCGTGGCGCTGGTATCGACACGGTCCAATCCGCCGAACAGCGCAGCGACCGCCAGAATGGCGACCAGTGCCGCCTTCCACGACTGACTGAGCCTGCGCTGGGCGACCCACTCTCGCGCACGGGCCCTCCTACGGGCGGGCACCGCCGGCTCAGGTGGCTGGGCGTCCATACCGGTGGATGCTAGCGGCGCAGCCGGATCCGCAGAGTGTCGGCGGCCTCTCGCACAGCGCTGAGCTGCTTGGCGACCTGGATCGGCGCTGTGCCTCCCCGCGCGTCCCGCGAATTGACCGATCCCTCGGTTGTCAGCACGTCGCGCACGGCCGGAGTCAGCTCAGCGTGAATGCCGGCCAGCTCGGCGTCTTCGAGTTCTTCCAGCCCGACGCCGCGCGCCTCGGCCGCTCGCACCGCCGCACCGGCCGCCTCATGCGCCACGCGGAACGGCACTCCGCGCCGCACCAGCCACTCGGCAACATCGGTGGCCAACGTATATCCCAGCGGGGCGAGCTCGGCCATGCGATCGACGTCGAACCGCAGGGTGCCGACGAGGCCCGCCATCGCAGGCAACACCAGCAGCAACTGCGCCACAGAGTCGAAAACGGGTTCCTTGTCTTCCTGGAGGTCGCGGTTGTAGGCCAGCGGCTGCGCCTTGAGCGTGGCCAACAGTCCGGTGAGGTTACCGATCAGCCTGCCCGACTTGCCGCGGGCGAGCTCCGCGATATCGGGATTCTTCTTCTGCGGCATGATCGAACTGCCCGTCGACCACGCGTCGTGCAGCGTCACGTAGCCGAATTCGGTGGTGCTCCAGAGGATGATGTCCTCGGCGAGCCGAGACAGATCGACGCCGATCATCGACAGCACGAACGCGGCCTCGGCCGCGAAGTCGCGCGATGCGGTGGCGTCGATCGAATTGTCGGCGGCCGCTTCGAATCCCAGTTCTTCGGCGATGGCATCGGGGTCGAGCCCGAGCGACGACCCGGCCAGCGCGCCCGACCCGTACGGCGATATCGCTGCTCGCTTGTCGAAGTCGGCGAGCCGATCGACATCGCGCAGGAGCGGATGGGCGTGCGCCAGCAGGTGGTGCGCGAGCAGAACGGGCTGCGCCGACTGAAGGTGGGTCTTGCCGGGCATGATCGCGGTCGGATGCGCTGCGGCCTGGGTCGCGAGCGCGGAGACGACCTCCAGCGTGGCATCGGCGATCTGTCGGATCGCGTCGCGCAACCACAGCCGGAACAGGGTCGCCACCTGGTCGTTGCGGGAGCGGCCCGCGCGCAGTCGGCCGCCGAGGTCGGGTCCGACCCGGTCGATCAGGCCGCGTTCCAGCGCGCCATGCACATCCTCATCGGTGACCAGCGGCCCGAAGCTGCCATCGGCGACGTCGGAGCCCAGGCTGTCCAGGCCGGCGAGCAATCCGTCACGCTGCTCTTCGGTGAGTAGGCCGGCGCGAAACAGCACGCGCGCATGGGCTTTCGAAGCGATGACGTCGTAGGGAGCCAGCACCCAATCGAAGTGTGTCGACTTGCTCAGCGCAGCCAGGGCGTCGGCGGGGCCGTCGGCGAACCGCCCGCCCCACAGCGACCCCTCGTTCGTGCTCATGAGCGCACCCTCTCTGCCGCGCGAACGTGCGCTGCTGCACACAAGTTGCGGCGCGTCGGCGTGCAAACACGCGCGCTCGCAGTGCGAGTGCTCATTGTCCGGCCAGATCCCGCCGCGCCGACAGGCTCGACGACAAGCCGTGCACGTGGACGAATCCCTTGGCCGACGATTGGTCGAAGGTGTCACCCTCGTCGTAGGTGGCAAGGTTGAAGTCGTAGAGCGATTCGGCGCTGCGCCGGCCATTGACCGCGATGTGGCCGCCGTGCAGCACCATTCGGATCTCCCCCGTCACATGCTCCTGGGTGTGGGCGACGAACGCCTCCAGCGAGGCCTTGAGCGGTGAATACCAGAGTCCGTCGTAGACCAGCTCACCCCACTTCTGGTCGGTGGTCCGCTTGAAGCGGCCGAGTTCGCGCTCCAGGGTGACGTGTTCCAGTTCGGTGTGGGCCGTGATGAGCACCATCGCACCGGGTGCCTCGTAGATCTCGCGGCTCTTGATGCCGACCAACCGGTCCTCGACGACGTCGAGGCGACCAACACCCTGTGCGCCGGCGCGCTGGTTCAGCTTCTCGATGGCCTCCAGCACCGTGACCGGCTCGCCGTCCAGCGAGACCGGCACCCCCTTCTCGAAGCCGACGATCACCTCGTCCGGGGTGTTCCAGTTGACGGTGGGGTCTTCGGTGTAGTCGTAGACGTCCTTGGTCGGGGCGTTCCAGAGGTGCTCGAGGAAGCCGGTCTCGACCGCACGGCCCCACACGTTCTGGTCGATCGAGAACGGCGAGCGTTTCGTCACGTTGATCGGGATCGCGTTCTCCTCGGCGAAGGCAATGGCCTTCTCACGCGTCCACGCGTAGTCGCGGACGGGCGCGAGCACCTTGAGATCGGGTGCGAGCGAGGCGAATCCGACCTCGAAGCGCACCTGGTCGTTCCCCTTGCCGGTGCAGCCGTGCGCGACGACGCTGCCGCCGTGGGCGCGTGCGGCCTCGACGAGGTGCTTGACGATAAGTGGTCGGCTCAGTGCCGACACCAGCGGGTAACGGTCCATGTAGAGGGCGTTGGACTTGATGGCAGGCAGGCAGTACTGCTCGGCGAACTCGTCGCGGGCGTCGACGACGACGGCCTCGACGGCGCCGCAGTCGATCGCGCGCTGCCGTACGACCTCCATGTCTTCACCGCCCTGCCCGAGATCGATGGCGACGGCGACAACTTCCTGACCGGTCTCCTTACCGATCCAGCTGATGGCTACCGAGGTATCCAGGCCACCGGAATAGGCCAGGATGACGCGCTCGGACATAACGAAACTCCTTAGGGTGGGGCTGGTTCAGGGCTTGGAGAGGTTTTCGATGGTGACGGCCAGCTCGGCGCCGGTCATCGGTTCCCGTGCCACGACGAGGATCGTGTCGTCACCGGCGACCGTACCGACAACGTAGGGCAGCGCAGCACGGTCCATCGCGCTGGCCAGATAGTGCGCCGCACCGGGCGGTGTGCGCAGCACAGCAAGGTTGCCGCTGTGGTCGGTGGACACGAGAAGATCGCCGAGCAGCCTCGTCACCCGCTCGGTGCCACCGGCGACGCCGCGGACCGGGCTGCCGTCCTCGGGCACGATGTACACGCCGACACCGCCATCGGCACCGCGAAGCTTCACCGCGCCGAGTTCTTCAAGGTCACGCGACAGCGTCGCCTGGGTGACGTCGATGCCTTCGTCGGCGAGCAGCGCAGCGAGTTCGGTCTGGCTGTGCACCGATTGCGCCGACAGCAGCGCGACGATGCGGGCCTGACGGCCCGCGCGGGTGGTGGCCGCCGTCATGGGCGCTCCAGCAGCCAGACCAGCAGGGCTTTCTGCGCGTGCAGCCGGTTCTCGGCTTCGTCCCACACCGCACTCTGCGGTCCATCGATAACCTCGTCGGTGATCTCATGACCGCGGTGTGCCGGCAAGCAATGCAGTACAACAGCTTCCGAGTCCGCGTGACCGAGCAGGTCACTGTTCACCTGGAAGGGACGGAAGGGGCGCACCCGGTCGAGCCCGTCGTTCTCCTGACCCATCGAGGTCCAGGTGTCGGTCACCAGAACGTCCGCCCCCGTCGCCGCGGCGACCGGGTCGTCGGTGAGAGTCACCGTGGCACCCGTCTGATGAGCCCGGGTTTCGGCGGCAGCGACGAACATTGGATGCGGTTCGAAACCGTGCGGCGCGGCGATCGTCACGTCGATTCCCGCGGTGACGCCGCCGAGCATCAGGGAGTGCGCCATGTTGTTGGCACCGTCGCCGAAGTAGGTCAGCCGCAATCCTTTCAGCTCCCCTTTGCGTTCGGCCAGGGTCTGCAGATCGGCGAGCACCTGGCACGGGTGGAACTCATCGGAGAGGGCATTGATGATGGGCACCGTCGATCCTGTCGCCATGGCAGTGAGCCGCTCCTGCGCGAAGGTCCGCCACACGATCGCATCGACGTAACGCGAGAGCACCTGGCCGGTGTCCTCCAGGGTCTCCTCGCGCCCCAGCTGAGTGCTGCGGCCGTCGACGACGACGGCGTGGCCTCCGAGTTCGGCGATACCCATCTCGAACGAGAATCGGGTACGGGTCGAATTCTTCTCGAAGATGACCGCGACACCGCGCGGCCCGTCCAGCGGCCGCCTGCTGAACCGGTCCTTCTTCAGTTCCGCTGCCAGAGCAAGCACCTCGGCCTGCTCGTCGGGACTGAAGTCGTCGTCGCGCAGGAAGTGCCGGGTCATTTCGAGTTCTCCTGAGCCTTGTCGAGGATCGCGGGCAGTGCCGCCAGAAACGACTCGACCTCCGCCTCGGTGATCACCAGAGGTGGGGCGAGCCTGATGACGGCCGGTGCCGCCGCGTTGACGAGGAAACCGGCGTCGCGCGCGGCGGTTTCGGCCGGCTTCGCCGCCTCGGCGGTCAGCACGATGCCGCGCAGCAGGCCGCGGCCACGGACATGGCTGACCAGCGGATGGCCCAGGGCTTCGACCCCGTGGGCGATGGTCTTACCCAGGACGTCGGCCCGCTCGATGAGCTGCTCGTCGGCGAGCACCTTGAGCACGGCAAGCGCCGCCGCGGTGCAGACGGGGTTGCCGCCGAACGTGCTGCCATGCATCCCGGGGGTCAGCAGGTCAGCGGTGTCACCGATGGCCAGGCACGCACCGATCGGCAGACCACCGCCGAGACCCTTGGCGAGAGTGACGATGTCGGGGGTGATGCCGTCATGCTGATGAGCGTAGAAGGCGCCGGTACGGCCGACCCCGGTCTGCACTTCGTCGAGGACCAGCAGGGCGCCGGCTCCGGCGGTGATCTCGCGCGCGGCGGCAAGGTATCCGGCGGGAGGATCGACCACGCCGCCCTCACCCATGATCGGCTCGAGGAAGACCGCCGCCGTCTCCGAATCAACAACGCGCGCAAGCTCTTCGGCGTCCCCGTAGGCTACGTGGGTGACGTCACCGGGCAGAGGCGCGAACGGTGCCTGCTTGCTCGGCTGACCGGTCAGCGCAAGGGAACCCATCGTGCGCCCGTGAAAAGCATTCTGTGCCGCAACTATTTTCGTACGCCCGGTGAGACGGGTGATCTTGAACGCCGCCTCGTTGGCTTCGGTGCCGGAGTTGCAGAAGAATGCCTTCGCCGTGACTTCCCCCGTCGCTCCGCTCGCCCCCGACGCGCCCAGATGGCCGACGAGGGCTTCGGCAAGCGCGACGCCGGGCTCGGTGGCGTACAGATTGGAGGTGTGCCCGAGAGTGCTCATCTGGCGCGTGACGGCTTCGATCACCGCAGGGTGACCGTGGCCGAGTATGTTGACGGCGATGCCGCCGAGCAGGTCGATGTAGGACTTGCCGTCGACGTCGGTCACGACGGCGCCGTGCCCACCGGCAAGGGCCAGCGGCGGGGTGCCGTAATTGTCCATCATGACCGCCGACCAGCGATCCACGAGCCGAGTCATGCGCTGACCACCTTTGTACCCGCCCCTTCGTTGGTGAACAGTTCGACGAGTACGCAATGCTCCACGCGGCCGTCGATCACGTGCGCGCTCGGAACGCCTCCCTCGATCGCACGCAGGCAGGCCTCGATCTTGGGCACCATACCCTCTTCCAAGGTGGGGAGGAGTTCGGCCAGTTCGACTGAATTGATCTGGCTGACCAGCGAATTACGGTCGGGCCAGGAAGTGTAGAGACCCTCGACGTCGGTGAGCATGAGCAGCTTCTCGGCGCCAAGCGCTTCGGCCAGGGCTGCGGCTGCGGTGTCGGCGTTGATGTTGTAGACCAGACCTGCACCGTCGGGCGCGATTGTGGACACGACCGGAATCCGCCCGGCCTCGATCAGGTCGAGCACAGCATCGGTGTTGACCTTCTCGACGTCACCCACCAGACCGATGTCGGTGGCCACTCCGTCGACCAGGACGCTGCGACGCACCGCAGTGAATAGGTGCGCGTCCTCTCCGGTGATTCCGACTGCGTACGGACCGTAGGCGTTGATGAGGTTGACCAGTTCACGGCCGACCTGACCGAAGAGCACCATCCGGGCTACTTCGAGTACCTCGGGAGTGGTAACGCGAAAACCGCCCTTGAAATCACCTGCAATGCCTAGCTTCTTGAGCATGGCTGAGATCTGTGGACCGCCGCCGTGAACCACGACCGGGTGAATGCCGCAGTTGCGCAGGAAGACCATGTCGGCGGCGAAGGCCGCCTTGAGCCGCTCGTCGGTCATCGCGTTGCCGCCGTACTTGACGACAACGATCTTGTCGTTCAAGGCGGTGAGCCACGGCAGCGCGTCGGCGAGCACCTGAGCCTTGTCGGCGGTTGACGGGCTCATGAGCTGTACGCCGAGTTCTCTTCGACGTAGGCGTGGGAAAGGTCCGTCGTGCGGATTGAGGCCGACCCCGTTCCGACGCCGAGGTCGACGACAACCGCGATGTCCTCGCCCGACAGGTCAACCTCACGCGCGCCGGGCGCGCCGACGCTATCAATGCACACCGGAAAACCATTGAACGAGACTGTGATCCGCTCGGCATCGAGCTTCACCGGCGCCATACCCACCGCGGCCAGCACCCGGCCCCAGTTCGGGTCGGATCCGAAGAGCGCGGTCTTGACCAGGCTGTCGCGGGCGATCACCCGGGCGGCCGTCAACGCGTCCTCGTCGCCCGCGGCACCGGTCACGGTCACCAGGATCCGCTTGGTGACGCCTTCGGCGTCGGCCTGCAATTGAGCGCAGAGGTCGTCGCACACCCGCAGCACGGCCTCGTCCAGTTCGGCCTGGGAGGGCGTGACCTCGCTGGCGCCCGACGACAGGAGCAGAACGGTGTCGTTGGTCGAGCAGCTGCCGTCGACGTCGAGCCGGTCGAACGTGCGTGAGGCCGCGTGGCGCAGCGCGGCATCAAGAGCCTCCGGACCGGCGACAGCGTCGGTGGTGATGACGCAGAGCATCGTCGCCAGCGATGGCGCCAGCATGCCTGCGCCCTTGGCCATTCCACCGACGGTCCAGTTGTCGTCGTGGTGCAGCGCCGCCTGCTTTGGCACGGTGTCGGTGGTCATGATGGCCCGGGCGGCCTCTTCTCCGCCGGTGAGGCCACCGGCCATCTCGTGGACGATCGCCGTGACGCCTGCGAGCACCTTGTCCATCGGAAGCCGGTCCCCGATGAGGCCGGTGGAGCACACCGCGACCTCGATGGCCCCGGTCTCGGTGCCCCAATCGGACAGCGCAGCCGCGACGGCTTCGGCGGTGGCGTGAGTGTCCTGGAAACCGCCCGGACCTGTACACGCGTTCGCTCCGCCCGAGTTCAGGATGACCGCGCGCAGCCGTCCGGTGGTGAGCACCTGCTGGGACCACAGGACCGGTGCCGCCTTGACCTTGTTGCGGGTGAACACGCCTGCCGCCGAATGGTCGGGGCCCTCGTTGAACACCAGCGCGAGATCCAACGCCCCGGACGCTTTGATACCGGCGGCGACACCGGTGGCCCGGAAGCCGGCAGGCGCAGTAACTCCCTGGGTGCGCAGCAGCTTGCTCACGGTGCGACCCCGACGATCGAAAGCCCCTCTGTCTCAGGCCATCCCAGGGCAAGGTTCATCGACTGCACTGCCGCTCCTCCGGTTCCCTTCACGAGATTGTCGATGGCCGCGATCGCGACGAACGTCGAGGCGTCCTCGTCGACGGCGATCGCGAGCTGTGCGGCGTTGCTGCCGATCACCGCTCCTGTCTTCGGCAACTGCCCCTCGGGGAGCAAGTGGACGAACGGCTCGTCGATATAAGCCTTTTCGTACGCCGCACGCAGCTGGGACACGGGCGCCTGGGTGCGGGCCGTGCAGGTGGCCAGGATGCCCCGCGAGGTCGGGATGAGGACCGGCGTGAACGACACGGTGACCTCACTGCCGCTGACGCCGCGCAGTCCCTGCGCGATTTCCGGGGTGTGCCTGTGCTTGCCGCCGATGTTGTACGCACGTGCCGAGCCGATGACCTCCGAGCCGAGCAGGTCCACCTTGGCTGCGCGGCCGGCGCCGGACGTGCCGCTGACCGCGACGACCGTGACAGCGGGCTCGATGAGCCCCTCGGCAAGTGCGGGCCACAGCGCCAGTAGCGCCGCGGTGGGATAGCAGCCGGGTACCGCGACGCGCTTCGTATCGCGCAGTCGGTTCCGACCGCCGGGGAGCTCGGGCAGACCGTACGGCCAGCTGCCGGCATGCTCGGATCCATAGAAGCGCTCCCAGTCACCGGCGTCGGTGAGCCGGAAGTCGGCGCCGCAGTCGACGATCAGGGTGTCGGGCCCGAGCTGATCGGCCAGTGCCGCCGAGTGCCCGTGCGGAAGCGCGAGGAAGACCACATCGTGGCCGGCGAGCACATCGAGCTCGGTGGGGCCGAGGGTGCGATCGGCCAGCGGGAGTAGATGCGGGTGGTGCTCGGTCAGCCCGGTTCCGGCACTCGCCGCCGCGGTCAGCGCGCCGATGGTCAGCCTGCCGTCAGCGTAGGCGGGATGACCCAGGAGCAGGCGCAGGATCTCTCCCCCGGCGTAGCCACTGGCACCGGCAACCGCGACGGATGTCATGCATCGATCATGCATGGTTATGCAACGAGATGCAAACCAATTATGCACGTCCGGTACATGACCATCTCAGCCCAATCTGACATCCGGCACGAGAGCGTGCACGCCCTCCGCCGTCGCACCGAGGGCTGTCGACAGCTGCCAGGCCACATCGCGCACTCGCGCACCGATTTCGGACTGCCGCTCTGGTGTCATCCGCACCGCCGGAACCGAGGCGCCGATGGCGCCCACGACCCGCTGCGTGTGGTCGAAAACGGGAGCGGCGACAGCCCAAATACCAACGGTACGTTGACCGTTCGACTCGGCATAGCCACGCAGCCGCGCCTCGTCGAGCTCACGCACGACGGCGGCGGGGTCGACGGTGGTGCTTGTGGTGAGCGCCGTGATCGGTTCGGAAAGGTGTTGCGCCCGTTCCGCTTCGGGTAACGCACACAGGATCGCTTTTCCCGGCCCGCCGTAAGCGAGCCGGATCGGCACCCCGATGTCGGTGTAGGTGCGGCGCAGTTCCTGGTGACTCTCGACCTGGGCCGCCACGATGCGTTGCCCCGTTCCCAGCAGTTCGTGAAGACCGATCGTCTCGTCGAACTCGTCGCGCAACTCGGTCATGAACGGCAGCGCCGCCTCACGCAGCGTGCGGGGCATCGCACCCGAGTTGGCCAGCTGCATCAGCAGCGGACCGAGCCCGTAGCGCTTCGTGCCGGTCTGCCGCACCAGGTGGTTCTCCTGCATGGCATTCAACAACCGGTGGACGGTGCTCGTCGAAAGCCCCGTCGCGCGGGAGATGTCGCTGACGCCGAGCTCGGGCCTGCGGCCGTCGAAGCACCGCAGGATCGCCACAGCGCGGTCGATTGACTGCACGCCGCCCCGCCGCTCCGTCCGTTCCGAGACTCCGTCTTCGCTCAAATCCACGGTCAACATCTTCCATTGCCCCCATCCGCCCCCGAGGGGCAAATCGCTCTTGACGTCGTGACGCGTATCGCACCTAAGGCTTGACGTGACTCCGATCACGCCTTTAGTCTTTCCGCACAGCGCAAAACATATCCCACATTGCGGGAAGGATCAATGAGACCACTCAGCGGATTCCGAGTCCTGGACCTGACCAGATTCCTGTCGGGCCCCTACTGCACGATGGTGCTGGCGGAGCTCGGCGCAGATGTCATCAAGATCGAGCAGCCCGGAACGGGCGACGATTCACGCCGCATGGCGCCGAAAGTCAACGGCGAGAGTTACCCGTTCGCGATGCCGAACCGCAGCAAGCGGTCCGTCGCGGTCGACTTGAAGTCCGACCGCGGCCGCGAACTCTTCCTCGAGCTCGCCGCGAACGCCGATCTGGTGATCGAGAATTTCCGGCCGGGCGTAGCCAAGCGTCTCGGCATCGACTACACGTCGCTGCGCACGGTGCGAGACGACATTCTGTACTGCGCGATCAGCGGTTTCGGCCAGACCGGGCCGTACCGTGACCGCCCCGGCTTCGACATCATGGCCCAGGGCATCGGCGGTTTCCTGCGGATGACGGGCCAACCGGACGGCAAGCCCACCAAGGTCGGCATTGCCATCAACGACATTGCCGCGGGGGCCACCGCGATCTACTCGATCCTTGCCGCCGAATTGCACCGCAGACAGACCGGAGAAGGCCAGTACATCGACATCTCGTTGGTCGACGCTGGACTCGCCTGGACTGTGTGGGAGTCGGGCGCCTACTTCGGCAGCGGCGAGACTCCGGCGCAGACGGGGACGCGCCATCGTCGCTCGGCGCCGTACCAGGCCTACCGAACCGCCGACGGCTACGTGACGATCGGCGCCAACACCGACCGGCTGTGGTTGCGCCTGATCAACGACGTCCTCAAACGCCCGGATTGGGCCGACGACAAGCGCTTCGTCGACCTGCCGGCACGCATGGCGCATCTCGACGACCTCGAAGAGGAGATCGAGGCGATCACCACCACGCTGCCGACCAGCGCGTGGGTCGACCGGATGGACACGGCCGGCGTACCGGGAGGTCCGGTGCTGACGTACGACGAGACGCTCGCCGATCCGCACATCCAGGCGCGCGGAATGGTCGTCGACCTCGAGCACCCGATCATCGGGCCGATGAAGACGATTGCGCCTCCGACGCGGTTCTCCGAGCTTGAGTTCAGTGTCCGCTCGCCCGCCCCCTGGCTCGGCCAGCACAGCGCTGATGTCCTTGCCGAGCTCGGCATCGAGCGCGACGAGATCGACACATTGTTCGCCGACGGCGTCCTCTACGACGCCCACCCCGAGATGCAGGAGGGCAAAACAGCATGACCAAAGAGATTCGGGTTTCCCGTGACGCGGAGACCTCGGAGATCGCGACGGTCGAGGTGCACAACCCCGACAGCCACAACGCCATCGCGCTGGCCATGTATCGCCGTATCCCGGAGGTGTTCGCAGAGTTGGACGCCGACCCCACCGTCAAGGTGATCGTGATCCGGGGCGCGGGAACCCGCAGCTTCGCCTCGGGCGCGGACATCAGCGAGTTCGAGCAGGTGCGTGGCAACAGTGCTTCTGCCAAGGCCTACAACGAGGACGTCGCGGCGGCCGAGCATGCCGTCGAGGGATGTTCCAAGCCGACCATCGCGATGGTGCACGGCTACTGCATCGGTGGGGGGTGCGGTCTGGCACTGGCGTGCGACATCCGGTTCGCCGATGAGCGATCACGCTTCGGCATCACGCCCGCCAAGCTCGGATTGGTCTACAGCCTGGAATCCACCAAACGGCTTGTCGATGTGGTGGGCCCGTCGCGCGCCAAGTGGATCCTGTTCTCCGGCCAGCACGTCTACGCCGAGGACGCTCTGCGACTCGGACTGATCGACGAGCTGATCCCGGCCGAGGACCTGGAGAAGCAGACCTACGAGTTCGCCCGCCTCGTCACCACGCGTGCGCAGTACAGCGTCCGTTCGTCGAAACGGATCGTCGACCTCGTACTGGGCGGACAGACCGTCGACGACGACGTGACCATCGACATCAGGAACTCGTCGTTCGACACCGACGATTACGCCGAGGGTGTGCGGTCGTTCTTGGAGAAGCGTCCCCCGAGGTTCACCTGGTCATGACAACCACTGATCGACCACGCACCAGCGGTGACCCGGTCGCTGCGGCCATGCACGCCGCCGAGGTGGCCGAGCCGAAGTTCGGAAAGTACTTCCTCATCCCTTTCCTCGGCTTGACTGTCGGCTACCTCGACGACGAGCAGGCATGCACGGTGCACCTGCCTTTCGCGCCCCACCTCTGCAACGCAGGCGGCGGGGTGCACGGTGGGGTGCTGTCCACCGTCCTCGACATCTCGATGGGGCACGCCTGCAACCGCTATCTGTCGGCCGGCTCGACCGTCGAAATGCAGATGCGATTCGTCCGTCCCGTCCGTTCCGACGTCACCGCCACCGGACGAATCATCCACCCCGGCAAGCGAATCGTTCAGCTGGAGTCACGAATGCTCGACGACACAGGACGCCTAGTTGCCACAGCCAACGGCTCGTGGTTCCGCCACGACGCAAACAACTGAATCACCAGCCCGACACTTTGACTCAATGAGGAGACCATCATGCGACTGAGAATCGCACTGGCAGCTGCCTTTTCCGCCGTGGCGCTCGTCGTTCCCGCGTGCGGTGGCGGTACGACGAACACCGGTTCGGCCGAGGACTACCCGTCGGAGACACTCGACTGGACTGTGGCATTCGGCCCCGGCGGCGGCAACGATCTGATGGCCCGCAAGCTGGTGCAGATCATCCAGGAGGACGGCCTCTACCCCAGCGACATCGCCGTCGAGAACCGTGAGGGTGGCAGCGGCGCCACCGGATGGGGCTATCTGCTGTCTCAGCGCGGCAATCCTTACAACGTGTCCACCACCTCGGGTTCGTTCCTCACCACCCCGCTGCAGTCCAATCCGGGCTGGACCTATAAGGACTTCACCCATGTGGGGCTGCTGGCCACCGACGATGCGCTGCTGCTCGTCAACGGCGACAGCAACATCAAGACCTACGAGGACTGGGTGGGCTTCGCCAAGAACAAGGGCACCGTCGTCGTCGGCGGGATCGGCACTGTGAACGTCGACTTCATCCTGCAGTCCCTGATCGCCGAGCACGCCGGCTACAACATCGAGTACGTGCCCTACAACGAGGAGGGCCAGGTGCAGACCTCGCTGCTCTCGGGCGCACTGGACGCGATGATCTCCAACCCCGGCTCCATCCTCGGACAGATCGAAGCCGGGGACATGCAACCGTTGCTTTTCACCGGCCCCGAGCGGCTCGAAGCGCTTCCCGACGTGCCGACAGGTGCCGAGAAGGGCATGAGTGATCTGCCGTCCATGCCGCGCGGGCTGATCCTGCCGCCCGATGTGCCCGACTACGCGAAGGACTGGTGGATCAAGACGATGCAGGACGTCGTCAAGAGCGACCAGTGGCAGACGTACCTGGCCGACAACTATCTCACCGAGGATCTGAAGTGGGGCGACGACTTCACCAGGTATCTCGAGCAGACCACCACCGAGTTCGAGGAGACGCTCAAAGATCAGGGGGCACTGTGACAACCGTCCCGCGAGCTGCAGCCTCCGACCCCGTGCCCGCCATGAATGTGGCCATGGCCAAGGCCGACAAGGTCAAACGGCACATAGATTGGCCGAAGTTGACGTTCCTCGGGTTGATCCTGCTGGGCTTCGCCTTCTACACCGAGATCGCGATGGGCATGGAGTGGCGCACCGTGGCCGGACGGATCGGACCCGGCTACTTCCCCAGGCTGCTCGGATTCCTGGCAATCGCGATCACCGTCGTCGCGATGGTCCGGGAGCTGGTGCGCAGGCCCGCGGCCGACGCACCCGTCGACGCCGCGGAAGCCGCGGAGGAAGCCGCCGAGCCCGATCTCGGCCGACACCCGGTGGCCCTCCTCGGATTCGTCTTTGCTGCAGCAGCATTCGTCGGTCTGTTCGGAATCCTTGGCGCAGCCTTGTCCGGAATCCTGTTTCTCGGCGCGACGCTTTGGTCCCTCGACCGCGAGCACCACCTGCGCGCGGTGATCGTCGCGATCGCAGTGCCAGTCCTTCTCTACCTTGCGTTCGAGTCCGGCCTCAATGTCGGGCTTCCGCAGGGAATTCTGCCGATCGGCTGAGGAAAATCCCATGAGTCAGTTTCTTGAGGGGATCTACGCGATCCTCACGCTGCAGAACCTGCTTCTGCTCGCCGGCGGTGTGCTCATCGGCATGGTCGTCGGCGTGATCCCCGGAGTCGGACCGTCAGCCGGCCTGGCGATCCTGCTGCCGCTGACCTTCGGGCTGGATCCCACCGGCGCGATCGTGATGCTGGCCGCCGTGTACTACGGCTCGATGTACGGCGGAACGATCACCTCGGTGCTGATCAACACACCCGGTGAATCCGCTACGGTGGCAAGCACGTTCGACGGTTATCCGCTGGCGAAACAAGGTAGGGCCGGCCCGGCGCTGGTGATGGCTGCCCTCGCGTCGTTCGTAGCAGGCACCATCGGCGCAGTGCTGTTGGCGTTCGCAGCCCCCACCATCGCCGACTTCGCCAAGACGTTTGGACCTCCCGAGTACTTCCTCATCGTGCTGGCCGGCCTGCTGACGGTCATCGTGATCCTCAAGGGCAACAAGCTCCTCGGAGCCCTCTCGGCCCTCATCGGCTTCGCCATCGGCACCGTGGGCATCGACATCGGCGGCGGTGAGCAGCGCTACACCTTCGGGTCGGTGAACCTGATCAACGGCATCGACTTCATCCCGGTGGCCATCGGCCTCTTCGCCGTCGGCGAGGTCCTGCACACACTGTGGCGTGGCGGACACCTGGAGAAGCTCGACTTCTTCGGGGTCTCGGCACGAAGCCGCGGCTTCTGGCCGACGAAGACAGATATCCGCGAGTCGACGGGTCCTGCACTGCGCGGATCCTTCCTCGGATTCGGCGTCGGCGTCACGCCGGGCGCCGGAGCGACGATCGCTTCGCTGATGGCCTACAACGTCGAGAAATCGGTGTCCAAGACGCCGGAGAAGTTCGGCAAAGGCGCGATGGCCGGACTGGTCGGCCCTGAAGCCGCCAACAACGCGGCATCCTCCGGCGCCCTGGCCCCGCTTCTCACGCTGGGAATCCCCGGCGGCGGCGCGACCGCGGTACTGCTCGGCGGCTTCCTGATGTGGGGTCTGCAACCGGGACCGCTGCTGATGGAACAGAATCCGGAGTTCGCGTGGGGCCTGATCGCCAGCATGTTCCTGGGCAACATCATGTTGCTCCTGGTGAACGTGTTTTGTATCCCCGGTTTCGCGAGCATCGCCCGCGTGCCGTTCCGGGTGCTCGGACCGATCGTCATCGTGCTCTGCGTGCTGGGCACGTTCGCCGTCAACAACAGCCTGCTCGACGTGCAGATCATGTTGGTATGCGGCGTGCTGGGGTTCTTCGTGCGGATCTACGGCCTGTCCCCCGCGGCTCTTGTCATCGCACTGGTTCTCGGTCCGCTGGCCGAGGAGACACTGCGGCAGACGATGGTGATCTCCGGAGGCAGCCTGGACGTGTTCGTCCAGCGCGGCACGTCGATCGGCATCCTCTGCTTCATCGCGTTCCTGTTCCTGATTCCTGTGATCAAGAAGCCGGTCCGCAAGGTGACCGACGCTGCGCTGCAACTGGTTTCGCTGAAGCGCCGCGGCAACGCCGAAGAAATCAAAGAGCGGGAACACGCCTGATGAACATCGGCACACTGCTGCTCACGGCGGCAGCAGCGGTGGCAGGCGCTGCGGTGGCGACGCTGCTGCACCTGCCCGCTGCACCGCTGCTGGGCGCGATGGTAGGTGTGGCCCTCGTCAACATCCTGCACAGCTCGGTCTTCGAAATCCCGTCGGCGGGCAAGTGGATCGTCTACGTCCTGATCGGATGGCTGCTCGGTGCCACCGTCAGCCGGGAGACGTTGTCGCAGTTGAAGTCTGCTGCGGTTCCGATCGTCGTCACCGTCGTTGCCTTTCTCGTTTTCGGGTTGGTCGCAGCGGTGCTGCTGTGGAAATTCGCCAACCTCGACTCGATCACCGCGCTGCTGGCCACCGCACCAGGCGGTATCGCGCAAATGGGCGCGATGTCGGCGACCGCGGGAGCGAACGTTCCGATCGTGCTGACCATCCATGTCCTGCGGATCACGTCAGTGATCGTGCTCATGACGGTTGGCCTGAAACTCATGGGAGGCCGCTGATGGAAACACCCCCGCCCGCTGCTCGTCCGCTGTCCGGCATCCGCGTCGTCGACCTCAGCCGTGCCCTCGCGGGCCCCTACGCGACGATGATGATGGCCGATGCCGGCGCCGACGTCATCAAGGTGGAGCCGCCGGGCGGTGACGACAGCCGCAACTGGCTGCCGTACGTCGACCGCGACGGACACCGCGAATCGGCGTACTACATGAGCGCAAACCGCAACAAGCGTTCCGTGGTGCTCGACCTCAAGGACCCGGAGTGCGCCGACAGACTTCGCTGGCTCGCCTCGCAGGCTGACGTGCTCGTCGAGAACTACCGACCCGGCGTGTTGGATCGGCTCGGCCTCGGACTCGACGCCCTGCGTCAGCTCAATCCCCGGCTGGTGACGTTGTCGATCACCGGTTTCGGAAAGGACGGCCCCGACGGCAAGCGACCCGGATTCGATCAGATCGTGCAGGCCGAGGGCGGCCTGATGACGCTGACCGGAAGCCCGACCACGGGACCGCAACGCGTCGGCGTTCCGATGTGCGACATCCTGGCCGGGATGTTCGGGGCCTTCGGAGTGATGACGGCGCTGCAGGCCCGCGCGCGCACCGGCCGCGGGCAGCACGTCGAAACCTCTTTGCTGGCAGCGGTTGTCGGGGTTCACGTCTTCCACGGGGTGGGTTGGCTGGCTGCCGGGGTGGAACCGGCCCTCACCGGGAACCGACACCCCTCCATCGCCCCGTACGGGGTGTTCGAGTGCACCGACTCAGACATCGTCATCGCAGTCGGCTCCGAGGCGCTGTGGCGTAAGTTCGCTCCGATCGTGGGCCTCGATCCCAACAGGGACGACATCGCCACCAACATCGCCAGGGTCGCCCGCGCGGGCGAACTACAGAAAGAGATCAACGCACTGCTTGCTGAACGCCGCGCCGACGAGGTGATCGCCGCGCTGGATTCCGCCGGAGTCCCAGCAGGGCGCATACGAACCGTCCCGGAGGTGTACGACTGGGAACAGGTCCGTCGATCGATGATCATGACGGTGCCCCACCCGACGCTGGGAGATCTCGAAATGCCTGCATCGCCGCTGCACCTCTCCGACGTTGCGCAGCGCCGGGCGGAAGCCCCTCCGGGGCTGGGCGCCGACCAGGATGAGGTGTTCGCGGACTACGCATCGACAGGAGGTGGCCGATGAGCCGACGGGTCGCAGTGATCGGCGGAGGAATCGTCGGGGCGGCGGTCGCCAGAGAACTGCTGGTCCGCCGGCCGGATGCCGAGGTCACGGTTTTCGAGAAGGAGGACCGGCTGGCATCACACCAGACCGGTCGCAACAGCGGCGTCGTACATGCGGGCCTGTATTACCAGCCGGGGTCGGCGAAAGCCCTGCTGTGTCGCCGCGGCGTCGGGCTGCTGGAGGAGTACTGCGCGCAACGCGGGATCACACGGATCGCGTGCGGCAAGGTACTGGTGGCGCTCAACGAGGTGGAACGGTTACGACTGGCCGACATCGAAGACCGTGCCAGGGCGAACGGCGTACCCGGCATCCGCGTCATCGGCAAGGCGGAACTGCGGGAGTTGGAGCCGCACGTGCAGGGCATCGCCGCGCTGCACTCGCCGTCTACATCGATCGTCGACTACGCCGAGGTGACGCACGCTCTGGCCGCGGACGCAGCGGCGGCCGGGGCGAAAATCCTGCTGGGGTACGAAGTCACCGGGCTGCGGGTGCGGGGCGGCGAGGTGATTGTCAGTACACGAAGCGGCGGCGGTTTCGGTGAGGAGGCGTTCGACCAGGTGATCGCCTGCGGCGGTCTGCAGAGCGACCGGCTCGCCGAGATGGCTGGTGACGGACCGGATCCGGTGATCATGCCTTTTCGCGGCGAGTACTACGCGCTCAAGCCACACCGCCGAGGGCTGGTCAACGGCCTGGTTTATCCAGTGCCAGACCCCCGCTACCCGTTCCTCGGTGTTCACGTCACGCCACGCGTTGACGGTGAGGTTCTGATCGGCCCCAATGCAGTGCTGGCGCTGGCCCGTGAGGGCTATACGTGGAAGAACGTGTCCCCCGCGGATCTCGCCGGTGTGGCACGCACCCCGGCATTCTGGCGGTTCGCCCGCCAGCACTGGCGCACCGGCATCAGGGAGATGTACGGCAGCCTCAGCAAGAAGCGCTTCGTCGCCGCTGCCCGGGCGTATGTTCCCGAGCTCTCCGACCACGACGTCGTGCCGGGCACCGCGGGCATCCGCGCCCAGGCACTGGACGCCGACGGCGGGCTCGTCGACGACTTCCGCATCAGCATCCGTGACCGCATCGTCGTGCTTCGCAACGCCCCGTCCCCGGCGGCGACTTCTGCCTTGGCCATCGCCGAACACGTCGTCTCGACACTGGAAGGCCAAGCATGACAGGTCTTCTCGACAAGGGGCTCTGGGGCGTGCTGGCCACACCGTTTGATGAGCATCTCAGCGTCGACTTCGAGTCGCTACGCAACGAGGTCGCGTCGTTCACCGAGGACGGATGCTGCGGACTGGTCGCTCTCGGCGTATTCGGCGAGGCTGCGTCGCTGACGCCGGCGGAAGCCGCCGCGGTGGCACAGACGGTCTCGTCGTCGACGGACCTTCCGTACGTCCTGGGACTTTCGGAGCGCAGCCCGGATTCGGTGGTGTCCCAGGCGCTGCAGCTGCTCGGCGCAGTGTCACGGCCGCCGACGGCGCTGATGGCCCAGATCAGTGACGCTGATCCGGCGGTGGCTGCCGAATCGTTGCGGCGGCTCTACGAGGAGACAGGTATCGGGGTGCTGATCCAGGACTATCCCGTGGTGTCTGGTGTCAGCGTCACCGACGAGCAGGTCGTCGCACTGGTACGGGCATGTCCGTTCGCAGTGGGAGTGAAGTCCGAGACGCCACCGACCTCGGTCGCGGTCGCCCATCTCACATCCAGCGTCGACGTGCCGGTGTTCGGCGGACTCGGCGGGGTCGGCCTGCTCGACGAACTGGCGGCGGGCTCGGCCGGCGCGATGACGGGGTTCAGCCATCCGGCGGTGCTCGCATCTGTGCTGCGTGCCCACAACGAGGGCGGATTCGCTTCTGCTCGCGAGGTTTTCGCACCATGGCTGCCGCTGGCGAACTTCGAGGGCCAGCTTCGGGTCGGACTGTCGATCCGCAAGGAGGTCCTGCGGCGGCGCGGTGTCATCGCCGGTGCCCGAGTCCGGCCCCCCGCACTGTCGTTACCGGCCTCGCTGGTTCCGCTACTCGATCGACATCTGGCGACGCTTCCCGTCATCGACCACACCTCCCGGTAAGGAGAATCCATGGATCTCGGTATCGCCGGCCGCACCGCCCTGGTGCTGGGCGCCAGCGGTGGGCTCGGCGGCGCGATCGCTGCGCGACTCGCCGAGGAAGGCGCCAACGTCGCGGTCGCCGGGCGCTCGCAGGAAGGACTGGCCGCCACGGCAGCCCGCATCGAACAGGCGGGAGTCAAAGCCCTGCCGCTGACCTGGGATCTCGAGGAGCTGGCTCGCATCGAAACCGCTGTCGCAGAGGTAGAGTCGGCATTCGGTCCGATCGACATCCTGGTCAACAACACCGGTGGCCCTCCGCCGACTCCGGTCTCCGGCCAGAACACCGAAACCTGGCGCGACAGCTTCCAGACGATGATCCTTTCGGTCATCGCGCTGACCGACCGTGTGGTACCCGGTATGCGGGAACGCGGTTGGGGCAGGATCCTGACGTCGACGTCGTCGGGAGCACTGTCCCCCATCCCGAACCTGGGGCTCTCCAACACGCTGCGCGCCAGCCTCCATGCATGGTCGAAGACGCTGGCCGACGAGGTGGGCCGCGATGGAGTCACCAGCAATGTCCTTGTGCCCGGGCGCATCGCGACCGACCGCACCCGCTTCCTCGACGAGAAGCGTGCCGCGCGCGAGCACAAGAGTGTCGAAGAGATCGCGACGGCCAGCGCGGCCACGATGGCCCTGGGCCGCTACGGCACACCCGATGAATACGCCGATGCCGCGGCGTTCCTGTGCAGCGACCGCGCTTCCTACATCACCGGGGTCGTGCTGCGCGTCGACGGCGGTCTGATCCGCTCCATCGTTTAACTCGAAACTTCGCTACCTGAAGGAGATCCCGTGCGTCTACGCACTGTTCTGCTCGATGACCATCCGCTGGCCTGCGTCGCACTGCCCGACGGCCGCCTCGCGCGCGTCGACAAGGTGCTGCCGGGCGCCCCTACCGATCTGGTGGCGCTGCTGGAGACAGGCAGCCTCGACGAGCTTGCGGTCGCGGTCGACACGGGGGTGACCGACGACGCCTGTGTGCCGGCCGACGCACCAGTGCTGGCACCGTGGAAGCATCCGCGCAAGATCTTCGGCATCGGGCTCAACTACGGCGCGCACGCGGGCGATCTCGGCGAGACGGCGCCACGCACCACACCGGCGTCGTTCCTCAAGGGTGACCACACCATCGTCGGACCCGGCGAACCTATCGTCGTGCCGCCAGATATCGGCAAGGTGACCTCAGAGGCCGAGCTCGGGCTCGTCATCGGAAAGATCTGCTACCAGGTCAGTGTCGAGGAGGCGATGTCCTACGTCGCCGGAATCGTGCCCATCCTGGATCAGACCGCCGAAGCCATCCTGCTGGAGAACCCGCGCTACCTCACCCGCGTGAAGAACTATCCGACCTTCTTCGCCTTCGGACCCGATCTCATCACGCTCGACGAGGCCCTCGCGTACGGCCCGCTGGAGAGTCTGCGGGTCGCCACGATCCACAACGGCGCCGTGCACCGCGAGGACACCGTCTCCGGGATGACGTTCTCGCCCGCCGAGTTGTTGAGCTTCCACAGCCAGGTAATGCCCTTCTACCCCGGCGACATCCTGTCGACGGGAACACCGGGTGCGGTCGGCATCGAACCCGGCGACACCGTGCGCTGCGAACTGGGCACCGGCTTCGCAGAGCTGACCAACCCGGTCGCTTAGCCGACCGCAGACGCGTGCTCGGCGTCCGCATTCGCAAAAAGCAGCCAGACCACCGTCGCCAGCGCGACGGCAGTGGCTTGAATACTCACGACAAACGCGGCGTATTCCTGCAGCGTGACTATCAGTCCGCATTTGAGCCGATCGTCGGCGACGAGCATCGAGAAAGTCAGACCCTCGGCGAGGCACAGCAATACGACAGTCAGGATCGGTGCCGCCCTCTCCCCGGGTGTCATGGCAATTCGCGCCCGCCGAAGGTAACCCAGCTCGATGCCGAGTGTGATCAGCAGCATCGGAATGACCTGGACCATCTGCGAGAAAAACTCCGGTGAGATGGTGTCCGCGCACTCACCTTCGACGTTGATGACCGGAAACCACAACACCGACGCCACCTGGACGATGAGAGTTCCCGCGGATATCGGGATGATCCAGCTGTTGCCGACGGCTCTGCGCCCGCCTTCGGAGATATCAAGCGCTGCAACGAGAGCGAACGTCATCGCGACGGTGGACAGCAACGTGCCCAGGAGATCCACCCAAAGGATCCGAGGGGTGAAGATCATCGCGACGTGCACCACGACCATCAACACCATTCCCACGGGCCACCAGCTGCGCGCCACGATCGCCGCGAATTCCGGCCAGTGGAGCTGCCTTTCGGGCTTCGCCCGCGCAAGCACATATCGCTGCAGAGGTAGCGCCGAGAGAATCAGCCCGATGTCAATCACGGCGATGAGCCACCGCGGTCCCTGAGCCGTGCTTCCCGCTCCGGTATGGGCGAACTCAACGATGTCGCCGCTGTAGGTGACGCCGACGACGAGCAGGAAAACCGCGAACACCGCCACCCCATCGACGGAACCCCTTGTCCGTCCATGCATCTCGGTCATGACGCCCCCTCCCGTCAACGACGTTGAATGGCACCCACCTGCTTCTCGGCCACCGCCACCGCGGCATCGCGGGCCGCGCTGGCCTCCTCTTCGGTGAGGGTCCGGTCGGCCGCCCGGAATCGCAGCGCCAGAGCCAGCGATTTGCGGCCGTCACCGATCTGCGGACCGGTGTAGACGTCGAAGATCCGGACGTCCTCCAGCAGTTCTCCGGCCCCGGCGCGGACCGCATCGACGACGCTCTGGGCCGAGACGTCGTCGCCTACGATCAGCGCGACATCCTGGAACACGGCGGGGAACGGCGAAACCCCCGGTGCAGGAAGTGTTTCGGTGATAGGGACGGCGTCAAGGTCGATCTCCAGCGCGCAGGTTCCCCTGGGCAGTCCCGATCGTTCGATCACCGCCGGATGTAACTGTCCGGCGTGGCCGACGACGACGTCGCCGATCACCACCTCGGCGCAGCGGCCCGGATGCCACGGCAGGTGTTGCGCGGCGCGCAGCGTGAACTCCACGCCCGCAGCCCGACCGATCACCCGTACCGCCTCGAAGGCGTCGGCCGCCTCGACCGCGCGTCCCGCACCCCACGGGCCGGCCGGTTCGCGAAGCCCGGCCAGAACTGCGCCGACGTGCTGGGGTTGACGCGGCAGGGACGCATCGAGGATGGCGATCTCATCGTCGGTGGGCCTGCGGTCATTCGGGATCCGCTCGACCGCCCTGGTGTCGGCCGTCGGTTCCACCACCTGCGCGATGGCGAACAGCGAGATGTCCACGGCGCCACGGGAGACGTTGCGGCTCAGCGCTTCCAACAGGCCGGGAAGCAGCGTGGTGGCCAGGCTGGGCCGGTCTGATTCGAGCGGATTCAGGACCTGGGTGGTGTTTCTGCGCGGGTCGTCGGCGTCAAGCCCCCACTGGTCGAAGATTCCGGCGGGCAGGAAAGGGGTCGGCAGGATTTCGACGAAACCGTTGAGCGCCAACGACTTGCCTACGGCACGCCTTCGTTTCTGAACGGACGTCAGGCCGCGGCCGGCAGGCGCGGTCGGCAACACGGGCGGGATGCCGTCGAGGCCCTCGAGCCGCATCACCTCTTCGACCAGATCGGCGGGCTGTCGGATATCGGGGCGCCACCTCGGCGGTGTCGCCGTGACGAGGTCACCGTCGACGGTCACCTCGGCGCCGATCTGTCTCAGACGCTTCAGCGTCGCGCCGGCCGCATACTCGACTCCCGCTGTACGGTCGGGCAGGTCAGCGGGCATGCTGACCGGCGGATGTGACCAGTCGCCGCGGGGTGGATCACCGCGCCAGTCTGTCAGCGTGAGTTCCACTGTGCCACCGGCGATTTCGGCCAACAGCGTCGCGCAGCGGTCCAGCGCGGCAACGGATACGGCGGGGTCGACGGTGCGCTCGTAGCGGCGCCCGGCCTCACTGTGAAGATGCAGACGCCGCTGCGTGCGCGAGACGGCGGCGGGATCCCAGACGGCGGCTTCGAGCAACACGTCGGTGGTGCTGTCGCGAACCTCGGTGGTGCCCGCGCCCATCACTCCACCGATCGCGGCAGTCGCGACGTCATCGACGATCAGAACGTCGGCGGGGTCCAGTTTGCGTTCGACGTCGTCGAGCGTGATCACCGTCTCCCCCGGCTCGGCGAACCGAACGCGGAAACCTCCGGTGATCAGGCTACGGTCGTGCGCGTGCATCGGATGGCCCAGCTCGAGCATGACGTAGTTGGTCACGTCCACGGCCGGCGAGATGGCGCGGATGCCGCTCAGCAGTAGCCTGCGCTGAATCCACCACGGCGAGACCGCTTTCGGATCGATTCCGGTGACCGGCCGTAACCCGAAACGCTGAACACCGGTGCCTGCGTCTATCGTCACGGGCAGTGCGTCGCCTTCGGCGGGCAGCGCGGGTACGTCGGCGGGGTCGACGAAGTCGAGATCGAAGGCATTGGAGACCTCGCGGGCCATCCCGCGCAGCGACAGGCAGTAGCCGCGGTCCGGGGTGATCGCAAGGTTGAACACGACATCGTCGAGACCCAGCACGCCGTGCGCCGGAGTTCCCGGTTCGGCGGTGCCGGGCGGAAGCACCAAGATGCCGGAGTGGTCCGAGCCGAGGTTCAGCTCCGAGACAGAACAGATCATCCCGTCGGAGGTCCGACCGTAGGTCTTGCGGGTGGCGATCGTGAAGTCGCCAGGCAGCACCGTGCCAGGAAGGGCGACGACGACGAGGTCCCCGACTGCAAAGTTCGTTGCACCGCAGACGATGTCGCGCAGGTCGGGCTCGCCGACATCCACCTTGACCGCCCTGATGGGCTTCTTGAACTCCGTGAGTTCCTCGATCTCGGCGACCCGGCCGATCGTGAGCGGTCCGGTGACCGGGCCCACCGGGAGAATCTCTTCGACCTCGTGGCCGATGCGGATCAGCGCCTGCTCGAGCTCCTCGGGCGACACGTCCCAGCCCGGTGCGCCGGCCTGCACGATCTCTCGCAGCCAGCTGTACGGAATGCGCATCAGGCTCCCACTCCGAACGGCAGCGAGAACCGGACATCGCCCTCGACCATGTCGCGCATGTCGGGGATTCCGTTGCGGAACTGCAGAGTTCGCTCCAGACCCATACCGAATGCGAAACCCGAATAGATCTCCGGGTCGATACCGCAGGCGCGCAACACGTTCGGATTGACCATGCCGCAGCCGCCCCACTCGACCCAGCCGGGCCCGCCCTTCTTGTTGGGGAACCAGATGTCGACCTCGGCCGAGGGTTCCGTGAACGGGAAGAAGTGCGGACGGAACCTGGTGCGGCCCTGCGGCCCGAATTCGGCGCGCGCGAATGCATCGAGCGTGCCGCGCAGATTCGCCATCGTCAGTCCCTTGTCCACGGCCAGCCCCTCGACCTGGTGGAAGACCGGCGTGTGCGTGGCGTCGAGTTCGTCGGTGCGGAATGTGCGCCCGATCGAGATGATGTAGACGGGCAGGTCGCGCTCGAGCAGCGCGCGGATCTGCACCGGTGAGGTGTGTGTGCGGAGCACCTGTCGAGAGCCGTCCGGCGCGACGTGGAAGGTGTCCTGCTCGCTGCGGGCAGGGTGATCGGGCGGGAAGTTCAGCGCGTCGAAGTTGAACTGCTCGGTTTCCACCTCGGGGCCTTCGGCAAGCTCCCACCCCATCGCGACGAATGTGTCGGCGACATGCTCGGCCAGGATCGTGATCGGGTGCCGGGCTCCGAGCGGCTGTCGCGTGGACGGCAGCGTGACGTCGATGCGTTCGGCGACCAGAACGGCGGCGTCACGTTCGGCACGCAGCACCGCGAGCCGGTCGTCGTAGGCGCTCTGCGCCTCGGTGCGCGCCACGTTGACCCGCTTGCCGGCGTCGGCGCGTTCGGACTTCGGCAGCGATCCCAGGGCCTGGCGCGCCAGCGCGATCGGGGAACGGTCCCCGAGGTGCTCGGTCTTGGCCTTGGCGAGCTCGTCGAGCGTCGAGGCCTCGTCGAACGCATCCCTGACAGCGCTGACCGCTGCGGCCAACGCCTCGTCTGAAAGATCCACCGGCTGCTCAGCCACCCGGCGATCATATGGGATGGGTTCGATAGCACTTCGCCTGCATTTGTCGCGCGGCGGCGATACCCTCGCGCGGTGGCGATCCGGCCCCTCATCATCGGCGCGGTATGGGTCCTCGGCGGGGCGGTGCTGACGCTCGCCATCACAGCGCACGGCGGTTGGGCGATTCTTGCGGCGGTCATCCTGGCGTTGGCGGCGCTGGGTACCTGGGATGTCTTGCAGAAGCGGCACACGATCCTTCGCGTCTACCCGATTCTGGGGCACGTCCGCTTCCTGATGGAATTCATCCGACCCGAGATCCGGCAATACTTCATCGAGTCGAACACCGAGGCAGCGCCGTTCGACCGCGAGACCCGGGACATGGTCTATGAGCGTGCCAAGGGAACCAAAGGCGACGAGCCGTTCGGAACAGAGCGGGACGTGAACGCGCTCGGCTACGAGTTCCTGCGCCACTCGCTGCGGGCCCGCTTCGCCGACGATCTCGCCCCTCGGGTGCGTCTGGGCGGGCCGGACTGTACCCAGCCCTACGACATCGCCCTGCTCAATGTCTCGGCGATGAGCTTCGGGGCGTTATCGGCGAACGCCATCGAGGCACTCAACGGCGGCGCTGCGCGCGGCGGCTTCGCCCACGACACCGGCGAAGGCGGAATAAGCCCGTACCACCTGAAGGGCGGTGGTGACCTCATCTGGGAGATCGGCTCCGGCTACTTCGGGTGCCGCGACGCCGACGGCCGGTTCGATCCGGCCCTCTTCGCCCAGAAGGCGGCCCTTCCCTCGGTCAAGGCGATCTCGGTGAAGCTGTCGCAAGGAGCCAAGCCGGGCCTGGGTGGGGTCCTGCCCGGGGCGAAGGTGAGCCCCGAGATCGCGGCGACACGCGGAGTTCCGGTGGGGCGCACCGTCGTATCGCCGCCTGCTCACAGTGCGTTCGGCACACCGGTCGAATTCGCCCACTTCATCGCGACGCTGCGCGGACTATCCGGAGGCAAACCGGTGGGGTTCAAGCTGTGCGTCGGTGCGCGCTCGGAGTTCCTGTCGATCTGCAAAGGATTCCTGGCGGCGGGTGTGACAGCCGACTTCGTGATCGTCGACGGCGGTGAAGGCGGAACCGGTTCTGCACCACAGGAATTCGAGGATCACGTCGGCATGCCGCTGACGGAGGGGCTCATGCTGGTGCATAACAGCCTCGTCGGAACCGGACTGCGCGACCGAATCAAGGTAGGGGCGTCCGGCAAAGTCGCGAGCGGGGTCGACATCGTCAGCCGGATCTGTCAGGGCGCAGATTTCACCATGTCGGCCCGCGCGATGATGTTCGCGGTCGGCTGCATCCAGGCGATGAAGTGCAATACCAACCACTGCCCCACCGGCGTCGCGACACAGGATCCCGCCCGCGCGAAAGCGCTCGACGTGACGGACAAGACCGCCCGCGTGTTCAACTTCCAGCGGGCGACGGTGGCAAGCGCCGCCCAGATCGTCGCCTCGATGGGGCTGGCCGGGTTCGGTGACCTGTCTCCGGCCATGCTCAACCGTCGCATCGAAGGTCAGCGCACCCGCACCTACGCCGAGATCTACGACTGGCTGAGACCCGGTCAATTACTCGAAGATCCGCCGGAGTCGTGGCTCGCGGATTGGCTCGCAGCGTCAGCGGACGAGTTCTGACGCAGCAGGGGCACGCAACCGGGCCAAGCCCAGGCAGACCAGTGCGCCGAACGCACCCCAGGCTACGCAGGAGACCATCGACACTGCATCGTTGGCCAGCACCAGGAAGCCGAACGCGGCGCCGACCGCCAGAAGCACCACCATGGGCGTGGTCCAGGCGCGCGCTTTACCGAACCGCACCGACGCCATCATCCCCAGCACCAGCGCGAGCAGATGCCCAACGTCGGTGAAGTCGGGACCGCCGGCAACGACGACTGCCGCCACGATGATCCACCACACGGCCCATGCGGCTCGCCATCGTGCCGGCATGGCGCCGGTGAGCATGCCGAGCACGGCCATCGCGACGTAGCTCATCCCCACATCGGGGTCGCGAGCCACCGAACGTGCGATCCATCCGAAGGTCACGGCGACGGTGAGTCCGGCCGCGACCAGCAGCGAGGCCCCGATGTGGCCCAACGCCGCCGCGATAGCCAGGGCCCTACTACCCCATGCCAATTCGGCGGCCGCGAGCAGACAGATCAGCCCCGGCAGCCAGAGATACAGCGGGCCCGCGTCGACGACGAACGCGCTGCCCACGAGCGTCCCGATCCTGCCGTGGCTGAGGTTGTGCAGGTTCGTGCTCATATGCCTGATCACGGCGGCCTGCACGCGCGGCGTCATATCGACCATGACGGTCGTGACGGCAGCGACGACCGCGGCGTAGCACAGCGTGACCCGCACTCGGGCGACGCGGCCAAGGCAACCGGACAGCACCGTGACCACTATCCGCTGGCCGACGCCTCGCCCTCGTCCTGGTCACCTGTCAGTTGCCTGCGAGTTCGCAGCCGATACATGCCGAAATCGGCGGGCACGCCATCCTGCTTGGCCACGAACACCGGCCTGCGAAGCTTCTTCGCTGTCACACCGAGCGCGTCGAAATCCTCTTCCGGGATCCGCTTCAGCGTCGCCTCCGATACCACCAGTTCGCCGCGGGTAGCTCGCTCCATCACTCGGGCAGCCAGATTGACGTCGATGCCGAGCCAGTCCGAACCGATGCGCTGTGGCCGCCCGGTGTGGATTCCGACCCGCATCCGCGGCCGATAGCCGTCCACGTCAAGCGCTTTGACTGCCTCGCGGGCGTCGATGGCCGACCGCACAGCGGTGACCGGGTCGGCGAACACCGCCATGAGCCCGTCCCCCATGCGCTTGACGATATGCCCGCCCGATTGCAGTAGCGGCGGCTCAACCACCTGGGCGACGCGGCGCAGCAGCCGCAAGGTGGCCTCGTCGCCTGCGCTCAGCGACCACGTCGAGAATCCGACGAGGTCGGTGAAGACGAGGGTCACCTCGGCGTTGGCAGGCCGGCCGGACACCCGCTCCGTCAGCGCCTGCCAGACCTGCAGTGCGCCCAGACTGACCTCTCGCGTCGCAGCCTCGCGCTCGAGCAACCGATCCGCCGCCCGTGCCGCCGCGCGAGGACCCCCGACGCCGCTGACCGACAGCGGGTCGCCGAACTCGGGGTCGCCGGGCAGCGCGCGGCGGGCCCGACGAAGAAAGGAGATGACGCCTTCGTTGTGGTTGACGTTCTTGAACCAGTCCAGCGGGCCCGTAGAACGGCCCGGTTCACCTGGCGGGTCGTCATCCACGAAGCCAAGCCTAATCGAGGGCGGTGGCGGCAATAAACCGGCAGGTCACAGGTCAATGGCTGCGCGGTGGAGTCTGCGTAACGCAGGCCCGCCGCGACGGCGAAATCGTAGACAACGAATGTTGTCAACACCTATCTTTGGTGGGTGCGATCAGCGGCGATGGCAGGCTCTGGATGCTCCTCCGATGCTCAGTCGGATCCGGCGGTGTTTCCGCTCGGCCCCGACTCGCTCACGTGGAAGTACTTCGGCGATGTGCGGACCGGGATGCTGGGCGTCTGGATCGGGGCCATCCAGAACATGTATCCCCAACTCGGCGCCGGGGTCGAAGACCATTCGATTCTGCTCAGGGAACCGCTGCAACGCGTCGCTCGATCCGTGTATCCGATCATGGGCGTCGTCTACGACGGGGACCGCGCGGCGCAGACGGGCGCCCAGATCCGCAACTATCACCGGACCATCAAAGGCGTCGATGCCGACGGCAGGCGCTATCACGCACTCAACCCCGAGACGTTCTACTGGGCGCACGCCACGTTCTTCATGCTGATCATCAAGACTGCCGAGTACTTCTGCGGAGGCCTCACCGAGGCGGAGAAGGAGCAACTGTTCGACGAGCACGTGCAGTGGTACCGGATGTACGGAATGAGCATGAAACCCGTTCCCGAGTCGTGGGCTGACTTCCAGGAGTACTGGGATCACAAGTGCCGCGACGAGCTGGAGATCAACCGGGCGACGATGGACATCTTGTCCATCCGAATCCCGAAGCCGTGGTTCGTGCTGATGCCGACGCCGCTGTGGGATCAGATTTTCAAACCGATGGTGGGAGCCCAACGCTGGATCGCCGCAGGGCTGTTCGACCCGATGGTGCGCGAGCGCGCCGGTATGCGGTGGACGCCCGGAGACGAGGTCGCGCTCCGGCTGTTCGGCAAGCTGGTCGAACTTGCCTTCGTGGCGGTGCCCGACGAGATCCGTCTGCACCCGCGGGCCGTCGCCGCCTACCGACGCGCCGACGGCAGGATTCCCGACGATGCCCCTCTGGTCGAGGCGCCGGCGTTCATGTCGCCGCCGCGCGATCGCCGCAACATGCCGATGCACTATCTGCCGCCCCACAGGTCGCTGCTCGACAGGGTGGGTTCCCTGGTGCACACGACCTTCTCTTTGGCGGGGGTCCGTCCGGCGCGCGGCCGCAATAAGGCAGCCTGAACACATGCTTGATTGGTCAGACGTCGACCTTGCCGTGCGCGACGCGGTGCGCGAGTTCGTCGACAAAGAGATCCGCCCGCACATCGACGCGCTCGAAAGCGGCGAGATGGAGCCTTACCCCATCATTCGGAAGTTGTTCGCCACATTCGGCATCGCCGACATGGCACGCGACTCCCTCGACAAGCGACTGGCCAAGCTGCGCAGCGGCGAGAACCCGACGTCGTCCGGCGGAGGCGGCATGTTCGGCGGCTCGGGCGGCATGGGCTTCGTCGTGATCAGCGAACTGTGCCGGGTATCGATGGGCATCGTCACCGGCATGGGGGTCAGCCTCGGTCTGACCGTGCCGACAATCATGGGCCGCGGCACGCTGGCCCAGCAGGAACGCTGGCTGCCCGACCTGGTCACCTACGACAAGATCGGCGCTTGGGCGATCACCGAGCCCGATTCCGGATCGGATGCGTTCGGCGGCATGAAGTCCTATGTCGTGCGCGATGGCGACGACTACATTCTCAACGGGCAGAAGACGTTCATCACCAACGGACCGGATGCCGATGTGGTGGTCGTCTACGCGAAGCTGGACGAGGGCGATCGGAGCGTCGACAAGCGCGACCGCAAGGTCCTGACCTTCGTGCTGGACCGCGGCATGGAAGGCTTCGTCCAGTCGAAGCCGTTCCGCAAGATGGGAATTCACTCGTCGCGCACCGGCGAGTTGTTTTTCAACGATGTTCGCCTCGGGCGGGATCGTCTACTGGGCGAGACCGAGGGCGACGAGGCCGGGGACGCAGGCCGCGACAGTGCGCGGTCCAACTTCTCGGCCGAACGCATCGGGGTCGCGGCAATGGCGCTCGGCGTCATCGAAGAATGCCTGCGCCTGTGTGTCGATTACGCGAAATCACGCACGTTGTGGGGCAAGGAGATCGGCCAGTTCCAGCTCATCCAGCTGAAACTCGCGTCGATGGAGGTGGCACGAATGAATGTGCGCAACATGCTGTTTCGCGTTATCGAAGCCGCCCAGACCGGAACGCCAATTTCGCTGGCGGAAGCATCGGCGATCAAGTGGTATTGCTCGCAGGCCGCGACCGACGTCGCGATGGAGGCCGTGCAGGTATTCGGCGGCAACGGTTACATGACCGAGTACCGAGTGGAGCAGCTTGCGCGCGACGCCAAGTCGCTCATGATCTATGCCGGAAGCAACGAAGTGCAGATCACGCACGTGGCCAGGGGCTTGCTGAGCGGTTAGCCTTGGTGGCGCCGACGAAGGAGGCGCCGCCGTGGATTTCACCAACGTCACCGCACTGGTCACCGGAGCGAGCGGAGGGATCGGCGAGGAGTTCGCCATTCAGCTCGCCCGCCGGGGAGCACATCTGATTCTGGTCGCGCGCCGGGCCGAGAAGCTGGCGGCGCTGCGGGAGACCCTCACCGCACGACATCCGGGCATCGTGGTCGACGTGCTCACCGCCGATCTCGCCGTTCCCGGTTCGGGCGCCGAACTCGAATCGGGCGTTCGCGAACTGGGCCGCTCGGTCGACATTCTCATCAACAACGCGGGCGTCGGGCTGCACGGGAAGTTCATCAGCCAGGAGCCCGAACCCAACGCCGCCCAGATCCAATTGAACTGCGGCACATTGGTTGATCTGACCGCACGGTTTCTGCCCGCCATGGTCGAGCGACGTCGCGGAGTCGTACTCAACGTCGCCTCAACCGCGGCGTTCCAGCCGACACCCGGCATGGCGGTCTACGGTGCCACCAAGGCGTTCGTGCTGTCCTACACCGAGGCGCTGTGGCAGGAGTGCCGCGGCACCGGGGTGAGGATTCTCGCCCTGTGCCCCGGTGCCACCGAAACCGAGTTCTTCGACCGCACCGGTGAGGAGTTCTTGACCGACGGTAGACAGACGTCGGCTCAGGTCGTGGACACCGCGTTCGCCGCGCTCGACAAGTCGTCACCGACGGTCGTATCCGGCTTTCGCAACAACATCCTGGCCTCCGGTTACCGCGTGACGCCGCGCAAGCTACTACTGGCAGTGTCGGAGCGGATGCTCAAAGCCAACCACTGAATTGGCAACCTCGTGGTGGCGCCATCGCGCTTGCCGCGCCGCTGGGACGAGATCGACCGGCTCAAGGCGTTTGTCGCCGATCAGACCTCGGCGAGTATCGCGGCGACTATTCGGGCCTCGTCGCGCAACATGATGGTGCGTTCCGGCTGAACAGCCTCGAGCTGCTCGGCGGCGCCAAGACGATCGTCGATCTCTCGCCGCACGACGAGACGAATCTCGTCGTCGGTCAACACACGACGGGCGACCTCGGCGACTCCAAGACCTGCCGCACTGTCGGCGATGGCCCCGGCCTGCGGGATCGGGCCGCCGGGCGTCTCCGCGTTGTCGACCGCGCTCAGCACCGACCGCAGCACTGAGGTGCGCAGCGCATCGCGGTTCTTGCGCGCCACCAGCAGGCGCTTGCGTAGTTCGGCGCGCCAACGGTCAGCGGGGACACGCTGCTCGGTCTCTGTCACCGGGCCACGGTAATCAGGCCGCGGTGTCCGATGCAGCTGCTTTTCCGTCGGTGTCACTGGCGGCGCGCTTGTCGTCTCTGTCGTCTCTGGCGTGCTTACCGCGCTGGACATCGTTGCCTGCTGATTTCTTGGTCGTCTGCCGAGACTCACGCTCGCCGGGCGTGTCGTCATCGGGCTTCGCATGCTTGCCGGCGCGCGGCGCGCTTTCGTCGGCCTTCCCCGCGTCGGCCTTGCCTCCTCCGCCGCCGTCGTCGGTGGCGGCGTCGTCGGTAACGGCGCCGTCGGTGGCGGCGCCGTCTTGATTCGAGTCGTCTTGATCCGAGTCGTCGTCGACTGCGTCCACGTCGGTGACGGCCTCGGCGGCGACCGCCACACTGCGCCGATCCGATTGCGACACTTCAGCTTCGGCCGCACCCCCCTCCGGACGGTCGTAGGCGGAGTCGATGAGCGGGCGCAGAATCTTGTCCAGGTAGGCGACAGTCTGATCAGACATGCCTGCGTCGGCGAATGGCTTCAGCACAGGCAGGACCTTGGTGGGGATGAGAACGGTCGTCGTCGTTCCGCCCTTCGCGTTCTCGGTCTTGGTGATGTACTCCTCGGGCACCTGCGAAATATCGGTGAACGCCGCCTGATAGTGGAGTTGGTTGTAGCCCATGTATGCGTTGACGACGGCGAGCAGATTGAACGGGTTGTCGGGAAAGTCGGCGACACCGTCGTATTCGGCCCTGACGATCAGCAGGTTGTAGGGCGTCTCGGGCAACGGCTGGTAGTCGACGCCGCTGAGCCGGAAGAAGAAGGGGCTCGGCGCGCCGTACATGGCGGCATCGAGTTCGCTCGGCGGCGGTGCGTCCGCGTCGTTTTCGAGCCGCCGTAGCACTTCCGCGATGGCCGGCGCGGTCTGCGAGACACCGCCGATAGTCTTTTTGCCCGGTGTGCTGTACACGGCGTCGTACATGCTGTCGGCCGCCGCGTCGATGGATTCGCCGAAGTCGTCAGTGCCCGCGAAGGGCACGTTGACCCGGTGATCGTATTCGGCGAAGTAGCCGCCGAGCGCATTCGCCAGTTCCTCGTCTGTGAGGTCGGCATACCGCCCCGCGCCACCGAGAATCAAAGCGGTCGAGGCACTCGCGAGCCCCGGGGAACACCCGACAGCGAGGACTCCCACTGCTGCACACAACCGCTTCATGGACCATCCGTTCGCGTCGAGTCAATACCTAAGTAATTTGCTGCTGTCGCACAGGCTATTACTCGAAGCACGACTAAGCAACCAGTACCCAGTCGTCACCACGCGAACGTAGGGATGCTCCTCGTTTTAGAAACAGGCGCTTGAAGAGGCTCTTCGCGAAAATTTGGAAACGCGGCACCCTGTGCGGCACAGCCGAACGCGTCTGATTTTACAAAATCAGCAAAGCTGTCGAAATTTACGCTGATGCGCGGCTCCAGCCCGTTGACGGACGTCGAATTGATCAGTCGGGCCGGTGTGCCTTCGCGCTCTGATACAGACAGATCGCGGCGGCGGATGCGATGTTCAGACTCTCCGCCTCGCCGGGCATCGGAATACGTACCCGGGCTGTAGCGAGCTCGACGAGAGCAGAGGGCAGGCCATGTGCCTCCGGCCCGAACAGCCACGCCGTGGGCCCGGAAAGCTCGATGTCGTCGAGGCTGACGGTGCCATCGAGCACGGTGGCGAGCACGTGGAGCCCGGCGGCGCTGATCTGTGTGACCGCGCCCATGGCATCGGGGCAACTGACCACGGGGATCGAGAAAATGCTCCCGGCAGAGGCGCGGAGGCACTTGCCGTTATAGGGGTCGACACTGTCACCCGCGAGCACGACGGCATCGGCGCCCATCGCATCGGCCACGCGGATCAGCGTCCCGGCGTTGCCGGGCTCTGAGATCTCAACCGGTACCGCCAGCAGGGCGGGCTTGGCATCGAGCACATCGGAGAGGGTCGCCCCCGGGAGCGAACAAACCGCAACGAGTCCGACCGGAGTCACGGTGTCCGAGAGTGCTTTTGCGGCCTTGTCGGTGACGATCTCCACCGGCGACTCGCCGAGCAGGGCGGCGAACCTCTCCGCGGCGCTCTCGGTGGCAAAGATCTCGCAGACAAGTCCGCGCCGCAACGCTGCCTCGACGAGGTTGGGACCTTCGGCGAGAAAGCGCGCGGCGCGGCGGCGCCCGGTGTGGCGGTGTAGTTTGACCGCCGCCGCCACCCGGGCAGAACGCTCGGTGAGCGTCAGGCAGCCTCGCCCGACGGAGCGTTGACGTCCTCGGGCAGGGCGGCCTTGGCGGCTTCCACCAGTGCGGTGAAGGCGGCCGGATCGCTGACCGCGATCTCTGCGAGGTTCTTGCGGTCAACCTCGATACCGGCGGCCTTCAGGCCCTGGATCAACCGGTTGTAGGTGATGTCGTTGGCGCGGGCGGCGGCGTTGATACGCGAGATCCACAGCTTGCGGAACTCGCCCTTGCGGGCACGCCGGTCGCGGTAGGCGTAGGTCAACGAATGGAGCTGCTGCTCCTTGGCCTTGCGGTACAGGCGTGACCGCTGCCCGCGGTAGCCCTTGGAGGCCTTCAGTACGGTGCGCCGCTTCTTCTGCGCGTTGAGTGCGCGCTTCACGCGTGCCATGGGTAGTCCTTATCTCGGAGGGTCTGGTTCAGGAAAGGGCGGCCGTCAGCCGTTCAGCATCTTCTTGACGCGCTTGACGTCATTGGCGGCCACCACGGTGCGGCCGTCGAGTCGGCGCGTTCGCTTGCTCGGCTTGTGCTCCAGTAGGTGCCTGCGGTTGGCCTTCTGACGGACGACCTTTCCGGATCCGGTGGTACGGAACCGCTTCGAAGCGCCGCTGTGGGTCTTCGCCTTGGGCATGTTTCCTCAGTTCTGTGGTGTGTCGGTGGGGGCGTCGGAGCCTGGTGCTGGTCTACGCGCAATCGGCTCGTCGGCGTCGTGCTGCGCCTTGGCGCGAGTCTTCGCGCCGCGGTGCGGTGCCAGCACCATCGTCATGTTGCGGCCGTCCTGCTTGGCGGACGTCTCGACGAAGCCGTAGTCGGCGACGTCTGCGCCCAGGCGCTGCAGGAGCCGGAAGCCGAGTTCGGGTCGCGACTGCTCGCGTCCGCGGAACATGATCGTCACCTTGACCTTCGACCCGGCTTCGAGGAAGCGGATGACGTGACCCTTCTTGGTCTCGTAATCGTGCGGGTCGATCTTGGGACGCAGCTTCTGTTCCTTGACGACGGTCTGCTGCTGGTTCTTGCGAGACTCGCGCGCCTTTTGTGCCGTCTCGTACTTGAACTTGCCGTAATCCATGATCTTGCACACCGGCGGCTTGGCGTCGGGGGCAACTTCGACAAGGTCGAGATCGGCATCCGCGGCGACGCGGAGTGCATCTTCGATGCGCACGATGCCTACCTGTTCACCGCCCGGTCCGATAAGACGGACTTCAGGTACGCGGATGCGCTCGTTGACGCGGGTCTCAGTGCTGATGGGGCCTCCTATGTTGTCCTCAGGAGCCCCCCACGCCAGCGGCACAACTGTTCCTGTAGAACAGACGAGCCCTGCTAGAAGCAGGGCCCAATGCCGACCAGGACAGACATCGTCGATGTCTGTGACCGGACCGCAGTACCTTTGAACGAATCGTGGTAAGCGGTGGGAGTGGGACTCCACTTGCTGTCCCTGGCCAAAGCCGGGACGGTCGCGCGTGAAAGTCTAGCACTCGTGACCGATGATCCCCGTATCCGCGAACTGGCCGAGATTCCCGCCGTCGAGGTGATCACCAGGTGTGCCGTGATGCTCATGAGTGCCGCCGCGGAGAAACTGGGCCTTTCGGATGACGATCCCGAGGACAGCCCCAGTCGCGACCTGGACGAGGCGCGGCGCCTCATCACCGGTCTGGCCGGACTCGTGACAGCGTCGGCGGAGTACCTCGGCCCGCACGCCGGACCGGTGCGTGACGGACTCAAGACGCTCCAGTTGGCCTTCCGCGAGGCCAGCGCCGCGCCCGACGAACCGGGTCACGGTCCGGGAGAGAAGTACACCGGGCCCGTCTGGTAGCGCGCGCGGCGGAGCCGAACATCCAACCGCGCGGCGGAGCCGAACATCCGACCGCGTCGCAGCCTTTGCGAATATCCTCGCGCCCTATGACCCCCACCAGTCTCGTCAGGGCGCATCCGAAGTCGGGTTACCGGTGGGTGCCCGCGGCCGCCGGCTGGATCGTGGGCGTCATCGCGACACTGTCGCTGATTGCGAGCATCTCGCCACTGGTCCGCTCGGTCATCAAGGTTCCCCGCGAATTCGTCGACGACTACATCTTCAACTTTCCCGACACAAGCTTCGCCTGGGCATTCGTCCTCGCCCTGCTCGCCGCCGCCCTCGCGGCGCGCAAACGCATCGCCTGGTGGATCCTGATCGGCTACATGATCGCCGCGGTCTTCGTGAATGTCGTCGATCTCATCAGCGGCGAAGAGCGATGGTTCGAAGAGATCGGCGAGGTCATCGGCCTGGTGTTCCACCTCGCCGCGGTCGCATTCCTGCTTCTGGCCCGCAAGGAGTTCTGGGCCCGGGTGCGTCGCGGCGCACTGCTCAAAGCCGCCGCGACGCTCGTCGCCGGCATGGCCATCGGCACGCTCATCGGTTGGGGGCTCCTCGAACTCTTCCCGGGGTCGCTGGCCCGGCCGGACCGCTTCTGGTACGCGCTGAACCGGGTGGGTGCCTTCGCGGGTGCGGACGCCAGCGCGTTTTCCGGCCACCCGCACGTATTCGTCAACGCATTGCTCGGGTTGTTCGGTGCGATGGCGTTGATGGTCACGGCCGTGGTCCTGTTCCAGTCGCAGCGCGCCGACAATGCCCTCACCGGTGAAGACGAATCGGCCATCCGCGGTCTTCTCGAGGTTTACGGCAAGAACGACTCACTGGGCTACTTCGCAACCCGTCGCGACAAAGCCGTGGTGTTCGCCCCCAACGGGCGCGCCGCAATCACCTATCGCGTCGAGGTGGGCGTGTGTCTGGCCAGCGGCGACCCCGTAGGCGACCCGAAGGCGTGGCCGCAAGCCATCGAGGCGTGGCTCAAGCTCTGCGAGACCTACGGTTGGGCGCCGGGCGTCATGGGCGCCAGTGCGACCGGTGCACAAGCCTTCCGCGAGGCAGGATTGAACGCGCTGCAGCTTGGCGATGAGGCAATCCTGCACCCGGACGCGTTCCGGCTGTCCGGCTCGGACATGCGGGCCGTGCGACAAGCGGTCACCCGCGCCCGGCGTTCCGGCGTCAGCGTGCGTTTCCGCAGGCATCGTGAACTGTCCGCCGAGGACATGGCCGAGGTGGTCGCGCACGCCGATGCGTGGCGAGACACCGAGGATGAGCGCGGCTTTTCGATGGCGCTGGGCCGGCTCGGCGATCCCGCCGACGCCGACTGCCTGCTCGTGGAGGCCCTGCAGGGGGATCAGGTGGTGGCGATGCTCTCGCTGGTGCCGTGGGGCAGCAACGGGGTCTCCCTCGACCTGATGCGGCGCGCGCCCCAATCCCCCAACGGCACCATCGAATTGATGGTCAGTGAGCTGTGCCTGCAGGCAGAGGACATCGGTATCACCCGAATCTCGTTGAACTTCGCGATGTTCCGCTCCGCATTCGAGCAGGGCGCCCAGCTCGGTGCAGGACCGGTGGCACGGCTGTGGCGCTGGCTACTGGTCTTCTTCTCCAGATGGTGGCAGCTGGAGACGCTGTACCGATCCAACATGAAGTACCAGCCGGAGTGGGTTCCGCGCTTCGCCTGCTACGAGGACGCGAGGCTGATCCCCCGGGTCGGGGTGGCCTCGGTGATCGCCGAAGGCTTTCTGGTGCTTCCGTTTTCGCGTCGTCACGAGCAGCCCCACACGGGTCACCACATCGCCGCACCTGGATCTCTGGTCGCGACGGGGCTGCTGCACAGCGATGGCACCGCACCCGATGCCATCGGCCTTGAGGCGGACCTCGCCGACGAGGACGTCGCGCCGCGTCTGCCCGAGCAGGTGCGGGTCCGGATGGCGAAACTGAAAGAACTGCAGGACCGCGGCGTCGACGCCTATCCGGTGGGCAGCCCGCCCAGCCACACCGTCGCACAGGCACTGGCCGCCGCGGCGGGAACCGAGGTCACCGTTTCGGGCCGGGTGCTGCGGCTGCGGGACTACGGCGGTGTACTGTTCGCACAATTACGCGACTGGTCGGGAGAAACCCAACTTTCCCTTGATAATTCGCTGTTGAGCGACGGCTCCACCTCGGACTTCACCCGGACGATCGATTTGGGCGACCTCGTCGAAGTGACCGGCACGATGGGCCGTACCCGTTCAGGCACGTGGTCGGTGCTGGTCACGCGCTGGCGCCTCATCGGCAAGTGTCTGCGCCCGCTGCCCGACAAATGGAAGGGTCTCACCGACCAAGAGGCTCGGGTTCGCGCCCGCTACGTCGACCTTGCGGTCAACACCGACGCCCGAGACCTCATCCGGGCACGCAGCGGGGTGCTGCACGCCATCCGCGAAACCCTTGTCGGAAAGGGCTTCCTGGAGGTCGAAACGCCGATTCTGCAACAGATCCACGGTGGCGCCAACGCACGCCCGTTCCTGACGCACATCAACGCCTACGACCTCGACCTGTACCTGCGTATCGCCCCCGAGCTTTATCTGAAGCGGTTGTGCGTCGGCGGGGTCGAGCGGGTCTTCGAACTGGGCCGCGCATTCCGCAACGAAGGTGTCGACTTCAGCCACAACCCGGAATTCACGCTGCTGGAGGCGTATCAGGCGCACGCCGACTACAACGTCTGGATCGACGGATGCCGTGAGCTCATCCAGAATGCTGCGCAGGCCGCCAACGGTTCTCAGGTCTTCATGCGTCCCCGAGAAGACGGCACGCTGGAGCCGCACGACATCTCCGGCCAGTGGTCAGTCAAGACGGTGCACAACGCTGTCTCGGAAGCCCTGGGCGAGCACGTCGACGTCGAGACCGATCTGGCGACGTTGCGACGCCTGTGCGACAAAGCGGGCATCCCTTACCTGACGCACTGGGACACCGGTGCGGTGATTCTGGAGATGTACGAGCACCTGGTCGAGGACCAGACGACGGAACCGACGTTCTACAAGGACTTTCCGACGTCGGTGTCGCCGCTGACCCGGCCGCACCGCAGCATCCCCGGCGTCGCCGAGCGCTGGGACCTCGTCGCGTGGGGTGTCGAGCTCGGAACCGCGTACAGCGAGCTGACCGATCCGGTCGAGCAGCGCCGCAGGCTGCAGGCCCAATCGCTGCTGGCCGCGGGCGGCGACCCGGAGGCCATGGAGCTCGACGAGGACTTCCTGCAAGCCATGGAGTACGCAATGCCACCCACCGGTGGGCTCGGCATGGGTGTCGACCGCGTGGTCATGCTCATCACCGGACGCAGCATTCGCGAGACGCTGCCCTTCCCGTTGGCCAAACCCCGCTAGGAGTTGACAGCGGGGTCACAGGGATTCCCAAGGGTCACCCGTCACTGTATAGGCGTGACGCTGCATGGGACTTTTCCGGAAGCCCTGCGCCACCCGCTGTCGCTGATGCACGGGTGGCTACCTCTGACCGTGCAGATCCTGGCGGCGACCGCCGTCATTCTCGCCCTAGGGTGGCGCACCAGGCGGTGGCGGCTGATCTGGTTACCGTGGTCGGCGTTCATCGGGGCGATCCTCGCGCTGGGCACCTATCTCTACATCGATTCGGCGGGCATCGCCGACGATTCCAATCCGGCGCCGCACACGCTGTGGCTGTGGATCGCGTTGTCAGGCTTCGCCGTCGGCGTACTGATGTCGGGATGGCGCGGAAGCCGATGGTGGCCACGGGTTGCCGCGCTGGTCGCGGTACCGCTGTGCGCGCTGTCGGCGGCACTGGCACTGAACCTGTGGGTCGGCTACTTCCCCACGGTGCAGACCGCGTGGAATCAGCTCACCGAAGGCCCGCTGCCGGACCAAACCGATCCGGTCACGGTCGCTGCGATGCAGAAGCAGCACGCGATCCCCATCAAGGGCAGCGTCGTCCCCGTCGACATCCCGGACAGCGCATCGGGTTTCAAGCACCGGCAGGAATTCGTCTACCTGCCGCCTGCCTGGTACGCGAGTGACCCGCCACCCGCACTGCCCACCGTGATGATGATCGGCGGCGAGTTCAACACCCCTGCCGACTGGATGCGCGCAGGTGGCGCGGTGAAGATCCTCGACGACTTCGCCGCCGCTCACGGCGGTTACGCACCCGTGTTCGTATTCGTCGATCCGGGCGGCACATTCAACAACGACACCGAATGCGTCAACGGACCGCGTGGCAACTCCGCGGATCACCTCGTCAAAGACGTTGTGCCTTTCATGAAGTCGACCTACGGCGTCAGCGCCAGCCCTGCGAACTGGGGCGTGGTCGGTTGGTCGATGGGCGGCACCTGCGCCGTCGACCTGACCGTGATGCATCCGGATACGTTCAGTTCTTTCGTCGACATCGCCGGCGACGCGGCACCCAACTCGGGATCGCAGACCGAGACGGTCGACCGCCTGTTCGGCGGCAACTCCGCGGCCTACGCGTCGTTCGACCCGACCGCGGTGATCACCCGGCACGGGCCGTATCAGGGGATCGCCGGGTGGTTCGACGTCAACACCGCAACGACTCCAGGCGCCAAACCCAACGACCAGGCGCTCGCCGCAGGCTCGCTGTGCGGGTTGGGTGGCAAGTCAGGCATCGAGTGCGCCGTGGTGTCCCAACCGGGCAACCACGACTGGCCTTTCGCCTCGAACGCTTTCGCCGCCGCGCTGCCCTGGCTGGCAGGCAAGATCGGCACCCCCGGTGTCGCGCAGATCGGCTTCCCGGGGGCCATCCGCGGGTAGCGTGGTGGGCATGCCGGATGAGCCCATCATCGACGCCGAAGTCGTGCCTGCCGAATCAACCACTCCGGCTGACACGGGCTACACCCCTGAAGGCGTGCCGACATTCGACTCCGTGCGGGAGAAAATCGAAAACCGCTACGCCACGTCGATCGGATCTGCCGAGCTGGACGCCGAGACGCCGGAAGGGCGCACCATCGCCGAGCAATACGACGCCCGGCAACGGGCGGCGGCCGAACGGCTGGCTCAGATCCGCGAATCGATGGACCCGAAACCCGATCAGTAGTCGGACTCGGCCGCAAGCACCTCTGCGAGGAAGGCATCGGCCCCGAGCCGTTGCAGCCTCATTCGAGCGAAGGCCCGCACACGGTCCCGCACGTCGGACGACTCGCCGATATCGACGCCGATCCGGACCGCCGTTTCCCGCCAATCACGGCTCCAGGCAAGCGTTTCCGTCACCGGGGTGCGCTTCTCATCGAGCAGCGCAACGGTTGCCGTGCCGGTGCTGTCCAGCTGGCCGGCACCGGTGATCCCCCCCGAGCGGACGTGGACGGCAATGCCCGCCGGCGAGCCGGGACCCGACAGCTGCGTGCGCACCACAGCGCTGGCAACGGCACCGTCGGTTTCGACCTGCCAGTCGACGGTCCCCTCAGCGGCGTCGAACACCCGTGGCGGAACCGCCGCCCAATTCACCGAGGCCACACCTCGTGCGACCGCTTCGGCTGTGCCACCGGCAGCGCCGGCTCCCGCCACCAGCGCGTAGTCGTCGCGGGTACCCACTTGCGCCGCAACGACCGGTGTCTCGATCGAGATCCCCGTGTCCTCGGCGAGCTCGGTGCAGGCCTCGACCAACTCGCTGACCCTCGGATCGCCCAATCGTGCAAGCGCGGTGAGGACTTCAGCATGGGGGGCCAGCAGCTCCGCCACATCCGAGTCGAACGTGCCGTCGGCGAAGTAATCCTCCGCGGACGCAGTCAGCTGAGCGAGTTCCCCGGCGAGCAGCGCGTCGTCGAGTTCGACGATGCCGTCGCGGTAGCTCGCCGGCCACCAGCGACGCAGCCAATGACCCAGCGCGAGACGTCGCAGCGGTTCGAGCGCTCCCGCGTCGAAGGAGACGCCGTCGACATCGAGCTGGCCTTCGGGTGGCGCGGCCAGTGCGGACACGATGGAGCTGTGCCCGTCCTCGCCGACGATTCGCCAAAGCCATTCCGCGCGAACCGGGTCGGTGAACGCCATATGCACGGGCGCGTCCGGATCATCCACCGTCCACGACAGAACCGCGCCGGACACCTCGAGGACGGCCGTCAGCGGAACGGCGTCGCGTGGCGCTTCCGTCGCCCACAGCCCCGACTCCGCGATGAACCTCATTGGACGTCCTGGGCTTCGAGCATCGCCTTGATGCGCTGACGATGATCCAGACTGACCGACCGCGACACTCCTTCGAGAAGCTCCCGGATGTCGTCGACGTCGGTGCAGGGCTCCTGCCAGACGTCCCGGCCATGCAGACGCGCCCACAATCGGTTCAGGTAGGGCCGGCAGAACGCGGCGAGTTCGTCGACGATCGTCTGCTGGCGCGGGTGTACGGGGCCACCCTCGGCGAGGTAGCGCCGGGCATGCAGGACGTACGCCTCTTTGCGTAGCCGCGCCTGGATCTGACGTGCGAGGTCGGTGCGGCATTGCGCCGCCTCGTCGAGGGGTGCGAGGTCGACGGCGACCTCGATGCCCGCGATCAACGTCGCCTGCTTGTCTTCGCCGAGCAATCCCCATGGCGCACAGGACCGGTCGACTTCCTCGGCGCACAGCAGTGGAATGTCGGGCAGCTCGTCCCGGGCCAGAGCGCGGCGCAAGGTGGCCCGCACCCGGTCCACGACGCTGCGGTCGAGCGGTCGACCGCCCTCACCTCCGGTGATGACCGGAGGTTGCTGCGGCTCAGCCGAACTCAGGCCGAGCGCGACGATCGACCACGGCAGGCGCGAGGCGTCGCTGCGCGCCGACGCGCCCAGGTTGTACGGGGTCGCGTCGGCGACCAATGCCGACCACACACGTTGGCGCGCAACCGATGCGTTGTGTCCGTCGGCCTTGCCCAGCACGGTGCTGAGCCCGACCAGGAACGGACCCGTGATCTCGGTTCCCGCCCGTACGTCGAGCCAGCTGTCGGAGACCTGCGCCGCCAGAGCGGCGACCACGTCCTCGTCGTCGACGTGGCGGTTGAGCACCTCGATTGCGGTGCGGTCGCGGTCGGAATGCACTTCCCGAAGGATCGCATCAGCAGCGTCGGCGTCCTGCTCACCCGGCATGCCGCGAGTCACCGCAAGCTCGAAACACAGGGGGAAGTAGATCTCCTGAGCGTTGCCGGTGGTGATGCGCAGCCTGCGGCGGCCGCGTTTGAGCAGCTCGAACCACCGGGCGGTGGCCCGCAGCGCGTCCGCCTGCCCGAGGATGGTGTCGTGCATCTCGGCGGCGACGTCGGCGGTGACGAACGGCGCCGAAAACTTGGTGTTGGACCGCAGCCGGAGCACCAGGGGATCGATGATGCGCTTGACCGTGCGACTCAGCGGTCCGCCGTCGTCAGCGCTGAGCACCTCGACACCCGGTCCGATCGCCCGCCAGGCACGCTCGATGACCGCGCGGCGGGGTTGCCGCAGTGCCACCGAGGTGTCCGTTCCCGTGCTCACCGGAACAGGATAGAAGTTGGGTTTGGTAGCTGTGGGCCTCATCGACCCTGAGGGCATGCCCAGCGTGTTGACCCTGATCTTCTTCAGCTTCCTTTTCGCCGGCACGGTGGCGGTGCTGTTCGTGCCGACGAGCACTGTGATCAGGTCCCGCGGCGTCGTCGTCGGACTTCGCCTGACCGGAGATTTCTCCGCGGACTGCCATGAGGTCGAACTCGACGTCATGGTCAGCCGTCCCGAGGGCGGGCAGTTCCCGGCCCGCGAGACGACCCTGATCCCCGAGAGCGCTCTCGCCAGCTTCACGCCCGGCAGCATCATCGACATGTATTACCGTCCCGGAGACGAGTCCTCGGTCGCGGTGCGCATACCGCGCCGGTGACGCTCATCGCGCGCCGTCCACGGCGAAGCTGACCAGGGCGGCCCAGTACAGCGGGCTCGCGTCCGAATCACCGTCGCGCCACCGGGTCAGCTGCCGGCGCTGCCACGCGTTGACCGCGCGACCCGCGTCCTGGGCCTCGTGGGCGATGTCGACGGCGATGACCGCCTCGGCCATCGGATCCGACGAATCGGTTGCGGTTCGGCAGAACTGGCGGTAGCCGGCCGTCGTGGGAAGCGACCACAGCGTGGCGGTGACGAGCTGGGCACCGCCGAGGATCAACGCGGCCACGAGTCCCGTCGCCTCGTCGAATCGGTAATCGCCGCCTGAGGAGCAGGCCAGCAGCGCCGAGCGCGGCGGGATCGGCAACTGCGCTGCCATCAGGTCTCCGGCCGCCAGCGGATGTTCGTCGGCCAGGTGCACCGCGGCACGGTCGGCGTGCCCCACATCGCCGTCGGCCGCGGTGGCATGGCCGACGAACAGCAACCGGCTCGGCGACCGCATCAGCTGGGCCGCCAGCCAGCCGCGGTCGGCCTGGGTGGACCGGAACAGCTCGACGGTGGCGGCAACCTCGGGCAACACGTCGCGCTGGGCTCTGACCTGAGCGAAATGCTGCGTAAGACGGCCGTTGGGGTCGGGTCGGCCGAGCACGGAGCCCAGCGCCGAATCAGGTCGCTGCCCCGGTACGCGCGGGTCCAGGATCAGCAGGGCAGCGTTGTCGCGGCGTCCCTCCCAGTTCATCGACGCGCGCGGAGCATTGGCGATGTTCGGCGGCGCCGCGAGAAGGACGTCAGCGAGTTCGATGAGCCGGTCCCCCGGCGCTGCCGGGCGCGCAAGCAGCGACCACGGAACCTGCGCGAGCCTGCCGGTCGGTGCGACGAACAGCGTCGGATGGTGGTGTTCTCCGATCAGCTGCCAGCCCGCGGCGGGAATCAATTGCTCTCCGAGCATGGCGGCGAGGTGATGTTCGGCGGCGGGATCTGCGAAAAAGCCTGCGGTGAGCGCACGTTCGAGGGCCTGACGCACATCTTCCGACGGGCGCGGATCGGGCAGTGCGTCGGCGAGCAGGTCCCGCACCGTCGCGAGCGCTGATTCCTCCACCACCCACGTCACGGTGGTTTCGGGCCGACCGACAGCGCGCAGACTGGCGTAGGTGGCAACGCCGACGTCGGCGAAGCGCAGCACCAGTGTCGGCGCAGTCATGGCCAGGTGCTCCATTCGGGTTCGGCGGAGGTCACGGTGCGGCCGTATCGCAGCTGCGCCAATTCGCGGTAATACTTCAGCACCGGTTCGGTGTTCGGATTCATTCGAAGAGGCGGCAGGGCGCCGAGTTTGGTCAGCATGGCGCCACCGACCGTCCCGGGTCCGGAGGCGACCAGGGCGTACTCGTCGGCATCGTCGACAGGAACCGCGGCCGTTGCCGTGTCGGCCCAGTCTGCAGTCTGAGGCGACTGCGGGATGCTGAAAGTCCCTCGGGCGCTGTGATATTCGATGAGCTCGCTGACCAGGGCCGTGTTACCCCATTCCCAGGCCACCGCGAAGGCCCCCGCGAGCACCCGCGACGAGACGTGGGTGGCCCATCGCATCCTGGCATCGGCGTCGCCGATGGCGTAGCGCACCGAGTCGACGGCAAGGGCGGCAGGCACTTTCAGGTCGGCCGCCTGCTCGAACTTCTCGTGGGCCGACGAGGGGTTTGCCATCGCCTCGGCCCGCAGAATCGAGCCGAGGTGGTCGTCGAGCCTGGCATATTGCAGCCAGCTGTGTCGGGGCCAGCTGTCGAGGAGTTCGCGCGCCGCCGCTGTACGGTCGGTGGCGGCAGCGAAGTCGCCACGCAAGATGTCGACCCAGCTGCGCTGCAACAGGATTCGGTGTATGTGCAGCGGATTGTTGATTTCGCGCCAGTGCCGCTCGGCGTGGCTGAGTCGTTCGTCGGCATCGTCGAGCTCCCCCACCGATATAGCGATCAAGCCGAAATAGAGCCAGCTGCGCGACACGTCGTGTGCGCGATTGCCCTCGGCGATCGCCGGGTAGGCCTCGTGGACCAAGTCCTGCGCTCGGGCCCGGTCACCGGCTGACCATGCCGCGGTCGCGCGTTCGAGTTGGGTGCGGGCGGTGGCGAGTCGCCAGCCACGCGCCTGCGCTCGGGCCCCGGCGCGCCGCAGCCATGGTTCGGCTTCGTTGAGCCGCCCGGTCTCCACGCAGAATCGGCCGTATCCCGTGCCGGCGAGCACGCGGAGGTTGTCGTCGAACTCGCTCCCGTCCCCGGGCCCTTCGATGGCGTCGAACACCCTCTCCCACAGGGGAAGTGACTGCACATGCAGATCGTCGTCGCACAGTCCCACCGCGCACAGGATCCGCGCATGGGTGATCAGGTAGGCGTGTTCGGCGTATAGGTCATCGAACATGCCGGGCTCCTCGATCAGGGCCTGCAGCTGCGTCGCCGCCGTCTCGTGGTCGCCGTGCGCGGCTGCCATCCCGGTGCGCAGGAACAGCGCCCGTCGGCTGTACCGGCAGATCATGTGGTCGACGTCGGCCGGCGAGAAGATGACTTTCGCGGCGTCCTCCGGACGCTGGCCTGCTCGTATCTCTCGATAGATCTGCAGGCAGTCCTCGATACGTTTCGCGCATTCGGTCACCCCGTCGTAGGCCGTGCGGACCAGGTAGAGCTCGCCCAATTGGGCGTAGACCTCAAGCATGAGGTCGTCGCGGTCCACTTCCTCGATGCGGGGCATCAGCGACAGCAAGAAGTCTTTGGCCGCGAATTCGTCCGCGGCGAAGGCCAGGCGACGTGCCCGATCGAGATCGTGCTCGATGTCGGGATGACCGGGAAGCGGGGTCACCGCGCAATCATAGGAAGCGGCGGGCGTGTCGGGCACGCCCGCCGCTCCGGGCTGTGGCATGCGATCAGCTGCAGGTCACTGTGACGGTGAACGGCTTGGTGATCATGCCCGCCATCGGATTGCTCATGTCGGCGCCGACCGCCTCGCCGGTGATCGTGTAGCTGTCGCCGTCGACCTTGACCTCGGCGCTGCCGGACTTGGCTCCCATCGCGTTCGCGACGGCGAGTGCGTTGCCGTCGACCACCATGCCGAGCGACTCGACAACCGGGGTCGCCTCGTCGGTCATGACGATGCCCAGACCCTGCTGGCCTCCGATCGCGCCGCTGGCGACGGTGATCTTTCCGCCCTGCTTGACGCAGGTCACCGAGTTCAGATCCAGGCCTGCCAGATCGGCGCCGTCGACCTTGACCTCGGTCTTTCCGCCGTCGGCGGCCGCGGAGGTCTGTGAGGCCGCAGAGCTCTGCGAGGAGGAGCTCTCGGCGGTCGTGCCCTTGTCGTCCGAGCAGCCGACCAGCATCGCGGCACCCGCGGCCAGACCGATCACGCCTGCGACAACTCGCTTCATGATGTTTCCCTTCGTCGTGCTTCGCCCCAGTGGCGTCGTCGGGATGAAGTCAATCCGCAGATATCGGCTACCGATCCCAATTTTCGCGGCGGTGTCGGTGAGCGGCGGTACGGTTCGATGTCGATGAGTGCGTGCGCGAAGAGCAGCAGGGTCAGATGAGGACCTTCACCGTCGAAGAACGGCGTGCGCGGTTGGCCAGACGCCACCAGCTGGTCGTCGGTCCCGGCGCCGCCGATACGGTCAGCGCGCTGGCCGCGCAGCTGGTGGGACTACACGCCACCGATCCGACTACGCCTCATCTGTCCTTATGGGCACGGCTGCCCGGTTTCACCGCCGCGGACCTCAATTCCGCTCTGCACGAGGAACACTCGGTCGTCAAACACCTCGCGATGCGGCGCACGCTGTGGGTGGTGCATGCGGAGGACTTGCCTGCGGTCCAGGCGGCGGCCAGCGACCGGGTCGCCGCCAACGAGACCCGCAGGCTGGCGGCCGACGCGCAGAATTCCGGGGTGGCGCCGGACGGGGCCGCATGGTTGGAGACTGCCTGCGCGGCGGTAGTGCGTCATCTGCGTTCCCGCGGGCCGTGCACGGCGCGAGAATTACGCGAAGCGCTGCCCGAGTTGACCGGGACATACGACCCAGCCCCCGGCAAGCCGTACGGCGGTGAAGGCCACCTCGCCCCGCGGGTACTGACGGTACTGTCCGCCCGTGGCCACATCGTTCGTGGTCCGAACGACGGCGGCTGGACCACCTCCCGACCACGCTGGGTCGCGGCCTCGCAGTGGCTGGAGCCCTCCGGTGCGCTCACGCCAGAGCAGGCGCGCACCGAGATGGTGCGACGGTGGCTATCGGTGTTCGGCCCGGCCACAGTCACTGACATCAAGTGGTGGTTCGGCAACACGCTCGGGTGGGCGCGCCAGGCACTTGCCGACCTCGATGCGGTCGCCGTGGATCTGGACGGCACCCCGGGCTTTGTGCTTCCGGGCGACGACGAACCAGAGCCCGCCGTCGAGCCATGGTGCGCGCTGCTTCCCGGCCTCGATGTGACGACGATGGGGTGGTCCGACCGTGGGTGGTACCTCGGCGAGCACCGGAACCAGGTATTCGACCGCAACGGCAACGCCGGCCCGACGGTCTGGGTGGACGGCCGGGTTGTCGGGGCGTGGCGTCACGACACCGACGGTCGTGTCGAAGTGGCGCTGCTCGAAGACGTCGGCCGCAAAGCCGCAAAAGCGCTGCGGGCCAAAGCCGAAGAGCTGACAGCGTGGCTCGACGGCGTACGGATCAACCCCAGGTTTCCGTCACCGCTCAGCAAGGGTTCTGCCGGCTAGGCCAAACTCTTCTGCAGCAGGACGGTGTCCAGCCAGCGGCCGTGTTTGAATCCGACGCGCTCGAGCCGGCCCGCCTCGACGAAGCCGCGCCGGCGGTGCAACGTCAAAGAGCCATTCGCGTCGGCGTCGACGATCACGGCGATCACCTCGCGGATGCCCGCCGCGGCGCAGTCTTCGAGAAGAGCATCGAGAAGCCGACCTCCAACGCCCATCCCGACGGCGTCGGGCGCAACGTAGACGGAGTCCTCGACCGTGTAGCGGTATGCCGGTCTGGTCTTCCACGGGGCGCAATACGCATAGCCGGTGATCCTGCCGTCGACGGCGGCCACCAGGTACGGCAATCCCGCCGATCGCGCGGCGCCGAGCCGCGCCAACAACTCCTCGCGCGACGGCGGCTCCACCTCGAACGTGGCGACGCTCGTGCGCACGTAATGCGCATAGATGTCGCGGACGGCATCGATGTCGGCCGCCGTGGCAGGACGTACCGTCACCGGCGGCGGCATCCGACTAAGCGCTGACCTTTGCGCGCCTGCTTCGCGGCTTCGGCTTTGGCCGCGCCACCCCGAGCGTCTCGGCCAGGAAGTGTCCTGTGTAGCTGTCGGGATTGGCGGCGACATCCTCCGGCGTGCCCGTTGCCACCACGGTGCCGCCGCCGGAACCACCCTCGGGCCCCATGTCGACGATCCAGTCCGAGGTCTTGATGACGTCGAGGTTGTGCTCGATGACGATCACCGTATTGCCCTTATCCACAAGGCCGTTGATGACGCCGAGCAGCTTGCGGATGTCTTCGAAGTGCAGACCGGTGGTCGGCTCGTCGAGAATGTAGATCGTCCGGCCCGTCGAACGCTTTTGCAGCTCCGAGGCCAGCTTGACGCGCTGCGCTTCGCCGCCGGACAACGTCGGCGCCGGTTGTCCGAGCCGCACGTAACCGAGGCCGACGTCGACGAGCGTCTTCAGGTAGCGGTGGATCGAGCTGATCGGCGCGAAGAACTCCGCCGCCTCCTCGATCGACATGTCGAGCACCTCGGCGATGGTCTTGCCCTTGTAGTGCACCTCGAGGGTCTCGCGGTTGTATCGCGCACCCTGACACACCTCGCACGGCACGTACACGTCCGGCAGGAAGTTCATCTCGATCTTGATGGTGCCGTCACCCGAGCACGCCTCACAGCGTCCGCCCTTGACGTTGAACGAGAACCGGCCGGGTTGATAGCCGCGAACCTTGGCCTCGGTGGTCGCCGCGAACAGCGTCCGGATCTTGTCGAAGACGCCGGTGTAGGTGGCCGGATTGGACCGCGGGGTGCGTCCGATCGGTGACTGGTCGACACGCACCAGCTTGTCGAGGTGGTCGAGGCCGTTGATCCGGGTGTGCCTGCCGGGCACCAGCCGGGCTCCGTTGAGCTTGTTGGCCAACACCGACGCCAGGATGTCGTTGACCAACGTCGACTTGCCCGAGCCGGACACGCCCGTCACCGACGTCAGGACCCCGAGCGGGAAGGCCACGTCTATTTCCCGAAGATTGTGTTCCCTGGCCCCCACGACGGTGAGCTGGCGCTTCTTGTCGACGACGCGTCGCATCGCCGGCACCTCGATCTCCTCCTTGCCGGAAAGGTAGGCGCCGGTGATGGATTCGGGATTCTTGAGCAGATCCTGGTAGGTGCCGCTGTGCACGATCTGGCCACCGTGCTCGCCCGCCGCGGGACCGATGTCGACCACCCAGTCGGCGTGGGCGATGGTGTCGAGGTCGTGCTCGACGACGATCAGCGTGTTGCCGAGGTCGCGCAGCCGCACCAGGGTGTCGATCAGGCGGCGGTTGTCGCGCTGATGGAGCCCGATCGACGGCTCATCGAGCACGTAGAGAACGCCGACGAGCCCGGAACCGATCTGTGTGGCCAATCGAATACGTTGCGCTTCACCACCGGAGAGCGTGCCTGCGGCGCGGGACAGGGACAGGTAATCGAGGCCGACGTCGAGGAGGAAGCCTAGGCGTGACTGGATCTCCTTGAGCACCTGGCCGGCGATCGCCGCTTCCCTGGCGCCCAGCGTCAGCGCGTTGAGGAACGCGGCGCAGTCGGCGATCGAGAGCTCGGACACCTGCGCGATCGACTTCGCTCCGAAGTCCCCCGCGGACATCGTCACGGCGAGGATCTCCGGCTTGAGGCGCGTGCCGTCGCATTCAGGACACGGTACGTCGCGCATGAAGCCTTCGAGCCGCTCCTTCATCTGCTCGGAGTCGGTCTGCTCCATGCGACGTTGCAAGAACGCCATGACGCCTTCGAAGTCGGCGTAATAGGACCGGGTGCGTCCGTAGCGGTTCTTGTACCGCACGTGGACCTGTTCGTCGCAGCCCTCCAGAATCGCCTTGCGCGCCTTGGCAGGAAGCTTCTTCCAGGGGGTGTCGACATCGAACCCGAGCTGATCGCCGAGGCCCGACAGCATCCGGGTGAAGTACTCGGCGGTGTGACCCATGGACCATGGTGCGATGGCCCCCTCGGCGAGCGTGAGGTCAGGGTCCGGCACCACGAGGTCGGGATCGACCTCCTTCTTGATGCCCAGACCGACGCATTCCGGGCAGGCTCCGTAGGGCGAGTTGAACGAGAACGACCTCGGTTCAAGGTCGTCGACGGCCAGCGGATGACCGTTCGGGCAGGCGAGTTTCTCGGAGAAACGCTGTTCGCGGTGGGGGTGATCGTCTTCGCGGTCGACGAATTCGAGCACGAGGATGCCGTCGGCGAGGTTCAGCGCCGTCTCCACCGAGTCCGTGAGCCGCTGCTTGGCAGACGTCTTGACCGTCAACCGGTCCACGACGACTTCGATGTCGTGCTTTTCCTGCTTCTTCAGCTTCGGCGGGTCGGTGAGCGGATAGACCACGCCGTCGACCCGGACCCTGCTGTACCCCTGCGTGTTGAGCTTGTCGAAAAGATCGACGAACTCGCCTTTGCGGGTGCGCACCACCGGGGCGAGCACCTGGAAGCGCAGTCCCTCGTCCATTGCGAGGACCTGGTCGACGATCTGCTGCGGCGTCTGCTTCGCGATCCGTTCACCACAGACGGGGCAGTGCGGCGTGCCCGCCCGCGCGTAGAGCAGACGCAGATAGTCGTAGACCTCGGTGATCGTGCCCACCGTCGACCGCGGGTTGCGGTTGGTCGACTTCTGGTCGATCGAGACCGCCGGGGAGAGGCCCTCGATGAAGTCGACATCGGGTTTGTCCATCTGGCCGAGGAACTGCCGCGCGTACGCCGACAGCGACTCCACGTAGCGGCGCTGCCCCTCGGCGAAGATCGTGTCGAATGCCAGCGACGACTTCCCCGACCCCGACAGCCCGGTGAACACGATCATCGCGTCGCGTGGCAGGTCGAGATCGACGCCACGCAGATTGTGCTCCCGGGCACCCTTGACAACTAGGCGGTCAGCCACCGATGCCCCTTCTGTTCCGCTGGAATACGCCCGCGTTCCGTCCGCTGGGCGCACTACAGACCCCATGCTAGGTCTGCCCACCGACAAGCCCCGGACGAGAGCTCGTCGACCGGGAAGTAACGTGAGTCACCATGACGCTCGTCGACGACAACTACACCGGTCACGTCGAACCGCGAACAGCTGCCCGGCGCGAACTTCCCGGCGCGTCGATCGTCAAGGTGTCGGTGGGCCCGATGGACAACAACGCGTACCTCGTGACCTGTTCCCAGACCGGTCAGACGCTACTCATCGATGCCGCCAACGATGCCGACATCCTCCTCGAACTGATCGAACGCTACGCCCCGAAGCTGTCTCTGATCGTCACCAGCCACCAACATCAGGACCACTGGATCGCTCTCGAGCAGGTGGCAGCAGCCACCAACGCACCGACGGCTGCCCACAGTCTCGACGCCGGGCCGCTGCCGGTGGTACCGGACAGGGTGCTCTCCGATGGCGACACCATCTCGATCGGCGATCTGAGCTTCGACGTGATCCACCTGCGCGGACACACACCCGGCTCAGTGGCACTGGCTCTCGGCGGGCCGGCCACCGACGGCAGGGTGCACCTGTTCACCGGTGACTGCCTTTTCCCCGGCGGTGTCGGCAAGACCTGGAAAGACGGCGACTTCGAACAATTGCTCGGCGACGTGAGCAGCCGGGTGTTCGACGTCTACTCCGATTCGACCGTTGTCTATCCAGGACACGGCGACGATACGACGCTCGGGACCGAGCGCCCTCACCTGGGCGAATGGCGTGAGCGCGGTTGGTGAACCGCGGTCAGTTGAAGAAAGTCAGAAAGGGATCATGAACAGCGATCAGTTCAACAAGGCGCAGCGTGGCGCCGGCTTCATTGCGGCACTGGACCAAAGCGGTGGCAGCACCCCCAAAGCGTTGAAGCTGTACGGCATCGCGGAGGACGCCTACTCCGGCGACGAGGAGATGTTCAACCTGGTGCACGAGATGCGTACCCGCATCATCACCAGCCCCAGCTTCGACGGCGACCGCATCCTCGGCGCGATTCTCTTCGAGGACACGATGGATCGGCAGATCGAAGGCCGCGACACCGCCGACTACCTGTGGAACGTCAAGCAGATCGTCCCGTTCCTCAAGGTCGACAAGGGCCTCGCCGAGGAGAAGGACGGCGCCCAGGTCATGAAGCCGATCCCCGGTCTCGACGACCTTCTGGCGCGCGCACGGGACAAGGGCGTCTTCGGCACGAAGATGCGTTCGGTGATCAAGCTGCCCGGGTCGGGCCTCGACGAGGTCGTCGCCCAACAGTTCGAGGTCGGCAAGCAGATCCTCGCCGCAGGCCTGGTTCCGATCATCGAGCCCGAGGTCGACATCCACAGCCCCGAGAAGGCGAAGGCCGAGGATCAGCTGAAGGCCGCGATCCTGTCCGAACTGGACAAGCTCGGCGACGATCAGCACGTGATGCTCAAGTTGACCCTGCCCGACGTCGACAACCATTACCGCGAGCTTGTCGAGCATCCGAAGGTGCTGCGGGTGGTCGCGCTCTCGGGTGGTTACAACCGCGAGGAGGCCTGCGAAAAGCTTGCCGCCAACCATGGCGTCATTGCGAGCTTCTCGCGGGCGTTGACCGAGGGCTTGACGGCCCAGCAGACCGACGAAGAGTTCAACGCCGCCCTGGACTCCGCGATCACTGCGATCGCGAAGGCGTCCAACTCCTGACCACAGAGAAACCCTGGGTCGGCTGCGCCGGCTCAGGGTTTCTCGTTCTCGGTCTCAGTCAGGAAGTGTGCACGATGAGCACGTCGGTCTTGGACCGTCGCGCCACGTTTGCGGGCACCGATCCGAGCAAGCGGCCGGCGATCGTGCTCAAGCCGACGTTGCCGACCACGAGCAGATCCGCGTTCACCTCTTCGGCCAATTCGACAAGTGCGTCAACGGGTGCTCCGACGACGGCCTTCTCTTCGATGTTCTCAGCTCCGGCAGCCTTGGCACGGTCTCTCGCCTCGCGAAGGATCGCGTAGATCGGCGCGTTGCCCGACATCTTGTAGCCCTCGTCCTTGAGGACGTCGGCGGCCCGCGCGTCCTCGCTCTGCGGGAAATAGGCCGTCGCGACGACGAGCCTCGCGTGGGCGCCAGCCGCGATCTGACCGGCGCGGTCCACGGCACGCAACGACGAATCAGATCCGTCCGTACCAACCACCACCGTTTGATAGCCGGTCATCAATATCCTCCCAGTGTCGGTTGCAACGCCAACCGAGACAGTAACCCGCCCAGCGGCGAATGTGGGTGCGATTCACCACACACGCGTCGCATCTACCCAGGACAGGACTTCAGGCGAAGGCAGGATCACGCATGACCTCTCGACGTGACGACGGGTACATCTCGCGCAATCACGCGCTGCGCCAAAGGGAATGGCACCTGCGCCGAGTGTGGTTCGCCTCACTGGCGGTGTGACGTCGCGTCAGGCAACACCCCAGTGCTTGTCGGGGAGAATTTGACGCGGCATCTCGACCAGCGCGTCGCTCGACGGCGCTGCGCGACCGAAGCAACCTACGACGCGGGAAGGACCACTGGCATCGCGGGGACATATGCCTGCACAGAACAGTCGGCGCGGGTCGCAACCAAGGGGGTGGTGACCACGGGAAACCGGCGGCCGAGGTTGCCGAGGGCTCTGCGCGGCATCGTTATCGGCTGCAGTGCAACAGCTTTGAGGGGACTAGGGCCACCTCCTGCGCTCTCAACCGTCAGCCGTGTAGAGGGATCCCGGAAAGCCAATGGCTGCAAGGGCATTGCCTTCTGCTGAACACCGAGCAGTGTGCGTCGCTCGTCGACCGCAACGGCAGCCGAACTCAGCTCAGAGTTCCGAGCACCTTGCCGGCGGCAAATGTGGCCGCTTCGGTGACCATGCCATTCCACGGGTAGGCGAAATGGGCGAAAAAGTTGTTCCCCTTCGAGCAATACGGATCACCGTCAGCGCACAGGTCGATGGCCTTGCTGCCGTAGAGCGGGCTGATTTTCGTCAGGGGGCCGAGGGTGGCGATATCCCGGGATGGATTGCCGAACACGGCAATCGCCGCGACATGGTTGACCATCGTGTCCGGCAACGGCGCCGGCGTGAAGAACCAGATCGTCCGCTTGCCGATGGTGATCAGATCGATAACACCGGCGCCTTGGGACATTCCGCCGAGGACGATCTTGGTCCTCGGACACATCCCCGCGATGTACTGAACCTGTTTGTTGGCATCGAGGGCGCCTGCGCTCGTGGACTTCGAAAAGTTCCAGCTGGCCGGGTAGTTCACGGCGTAGACATTGACAGTTTTCTTGGGCAGCAGCTTCTTGAGCGCGGTGACGAACTGTCTACCAGTGAAACCGATTCCCGGCGCATCGGAGGTTCCGCGCGCGAAAACCACCTCGACGTCCGGGCATTCTGCAGCGACAGCAACGGAAGCGGTCGCTGTGGAATACGACAGCGCCGACGCTGTCACCACTGCAATCGCTAAGACACGAGCCACCTGGCGTGCGAACACCCGACAACGCTGACACAGTTTCAGCAAAGATGAACCGCGCCGCGATGCAATGGTGATTCAACAGATGCAGATCTGTGTTGCATCAAGAGGTGTGCCGTCGCGGCCGTGTGGATAATCGTGCGCGGCCGGTCACTGGGCTGCACCGAGTTCGACCAGGAGCACCCCGACCACGATGAGAGCGATTCCGCCGAGCATCTTCCGAGTCAGCGGCTCGCCGAACAGCAACCGAGACAGGATCGCGGTCAGAGCTACTCCGGACGCCGCCCAGACGCCGTACGCGACGCCCAGCGGCATTCCATGCCTGAGCGAGCCCCACAGCAGCGTGAAGGCCAGCACGTAGCCGACGACGACCACCCCATAAAAGGCCACGCGGCCCCGCGCGGCCACCCGCAGAGCCAACGTTCCCGTCACCTCGCAACCGATGGCCGCTGCCAGGAGCAGGTACTGAATCATTCCTCACCCACGTGCGATCCGGATTCCACCAGCATGACCCCGCCCATGATGCAGACCAACCCGACGAACATCAGCGCAGTCAACGCCTCGCCGAAGATCACTGCCGAGAGCACCGCGGTCAGCGCCACGCCTGCGGCACCCCAGATCCCGTATGCCACCCCGAGTCCCATGCCGCGTCGGAGCACGAGAGCGAGGAAGACGAACGAGGCCAGATAACCGAGCACCACGACGCCATAGAGCGAGGGCACGCTTGCCGAGCCCTTCAACGAAAGGGTGGCCGCGACTTCACTGGTGATGGCGAGCACGAGCAGCAGCCATGTCATCACGCCCTGTCCCCCATGCTCACTTCCCGACGAAGGCAGACACGCGCGCACTCTACCTCTGCGCGGCAAAGCCGTGACGACCCCGGCTTTTGCGTTGCCGTGCTCGTCCGCGCGCAAGCCAGCATCGGGGTAAGCCGCCCCATCCTTTCCGGGTGGGGCGGCCTCTCCCTGCGAGCGGATGACGGGATTCGAACCCGTGTAGACGGCTTTGCAGGCCGGTGCCTAGCCACTCAGCCACACCCGCACTGCTGTGCAGGCTGCCATCCTCGTCGCCGGGTGCCCACAGTTCGGCTCACCGTGATCGTCTGACAGTCGGACGTCCGCTTCGAACGGACGCCACCGCGGCCAAGGCCGCCACTATCCCGAAGCACGCGAAGAGCCAGCGGGCGGCCGCAGCGTCTCCGGTGTCGGTCACATTGACGATGACGCCCGCCAGGGCCGCCCCGAACGCTCCACAGATGACTTGCACCGTGTTGATCGCGGCCGCCGCAGCCGGGCCTTCGGTGGGGTCGTCGACCTTGCTCATCGCCCACGCCGAAAGGTGCGGCCACGCCATGCCGATACCAGCGCCGCTGGTCACCAGACCGGCCGCCCATAGCGCCACCCATACCGGCGATGCGTCGTCGCGCAGCGACAGCGCCCCGATGATCAGGCCGGTCGCCATCACCAACGGTGCCAACGCCACCGTCCGCACGATCACATGTTCGCGTCGCAATGAGGCGCTGCTGATCTCCCCCACAGTCCACCCGATCGCCAGGCCTGCCCCCAGAAACCCCGCTGCCACCGGAGTCAGATGCGCAAGGCGCTGGCCGAAAAGCGGGACGAACATGTCGACCATCGTCGCGGCCATCAAAGCGCCCAATGTCAGGTAGATCCATTTCAGGGGTCCGGGCCCGAATGCGCTGGGCGGCAGCACAGTTACCCGACTCCGCCTATCGACGAACAGGAAGAGCATCACGAGCGCGGCGCCGAGCGCCATCAGCCCGGCGGTGGCCCACCGGTTGTGCGGAATACCCGCCACGCTGACCGCCAGGGCGGCCACTCCGAGCAGCAGCAGCGACCACACCGGAATCCGGGCCCGACTCCGGGGCACTTCGGCATTGTTGCGCGCGGGCAGGGCGACGGGCACCAACACCGACATCGCCGTGGTCATCACCACGAGAATCCTGAAAGCCCAACGCCACGAACCATATTGAGCGAAGAGACCACCCGCGGCGGGGCCGACCAGGGTGCCGACGCCCCACATCGCCGACACCAGCGCGGATGCCTTCGTCCACAACACGCTCGGCAGCGCGGTGTTGATCACCGCGTAGCCGAGACCCGCCAACAGCCCGCCCGCAAGGCCCTGGACGCTGCGCCCGACCAAGAGGATCTCCATGCTCGGCGCGATTGCACACCCCAAGCTGCCCAGCCCGAACACACTGAGCCCCAACAGGTATGCCCACCTCGGCCCCAGTCGCATCAACACCGCGTGCACTGTGGTCGCTGCCATCACCGACCCAACGAGGTACACCGTCGTCACCCACGCGTAGAACCGGTGGCCGCCGATGTCAGCGACGGCGCTGGGCATCAGGCTGATCGTCAGAAACTCGTTGGTCGCGTACAACGCCACCCCGCCGGCCAATACCAGCGAGGCACCGAGGTTCTTCGGGCCGAGCAGCGCACGCCACGTTCCGATGACGGTATCGGCCACAGTGTTGGTCACGACGATGACCGTAGAACCTCAACTGCGCTTGAGATCAAGTCATTTGATCCCGGCGGCATCCATGCCCCGCAGCTCCTTCTTCAGATCTTGGATCTCGTCACGGATCCGTGCCGCCAGCTCGAACTGCAGATCGCGCGCGGCGGCCATCATCTGCGCGGTCAGATCCTTGATCAGATCGGCCAGCTCGGCGCGAGGCATGTTCGACGTGTCCCGACCCTCGAACACCCCGGCGCTGACCGCCCGGCCCGGTTCGCCCTGCGCACGCCTGCCGCGGGACGCGTTGCGACCCGAACCGCCCACCTCCACCGACTCGGTGTCGTCAGCCTCGCGGTAAACCTGATCGAGAATGTCAGCGATCTTCTTGCGCAACGGTTTCGGATCGATGCCGTGCTCTTCGTTATAGGCGATCTGCTTGGCCCGACGCCGTTCCGTCTCGTCGATCGCCTGCTTCATCGAATCCGTCATCGTGTCGGCGTACATGTGCACCTCGCCGGAGACGTTTCGCGCTGCACGCCCGATCGTCTGGATCAGGCTGCGCGGGGAACGCAGGAAGCCTTCCTTGTCGGCGTCGAGGATCGCCACCAACGACACCTCCGGCAGGTCGAGGCCCTCCCGCAACAGGTTGATGCCGATGAGCACGTCGTACTCCCCCAGCCGTAGCTGACGCAGCAGCTCGACGCGGCGCAACGTATCGACCTCGGAATGCAGGTACCGGACCCGGATGCCCATCTCCAGCAGATAGTCGGTCAGGTCCTCGGCCATCTTCTTGGTCAGCGTCGTCACGAGCACACGCTCGTCGCGTTCGGTGCGCTTGCGGATCTCGCCGATCAGGTCGTCGATCTGTCCCTTCGTCGGCTTGACGATGACCTGCGGGTCGACCAGGCCGGTCGGCCGGATCACCTGCTCGACGAATTCGCCTCCGGTCTGGCTCAATTCGTAGCTGCCCGGCGTCGCCGACAGATACACCGTCTGACCGATGCGGTCAGCGAACTCCTCCCACGTCAGCGGCCGGTTGTCGACGGCGGACGGAAGCCGGAAGCCGAAGTCGACCAGGTTCCGCTTACGCGACATGTCACCTTCGTACATGCCGCCGATCTGGGGCACTGTGACGTGCGACTCGTCGATGACGAGGAGGAAGTCCTCCGGGAAATAGTCCAGCAATGTCGCCGGGGCCGACCCTGCCGGACGCCCGTCGATGTGGCGCGAGTAGTTCTCGATGCCCGAGCAGAAGCCGACCTGCCGCATCATCTCGATGTCGTAGTTGGTGCGCATACGCAGCCGCTGGGCCTCCAGCAGCTTGCCCTGCCCCTCCAACTCGGCGAGGCGCTCTTCGAGTTCGGCCTCGATGGTCGAAATCGCGTGGGCCATCCGCTCGGGCCCGGCGACATAGTGGGTCGCGGGGAAGATCCGCAGTGAGTCGACCTTGCGGATGATGTCACCGGTCAGCGGGTGCAGGTAGTAGAGCTCTTCGATCTCGTCGCCGAAGAACTCGATGCGCACCGCCAGTTCTTCGTAGGACGGGATGATCTCGACGGTGTCGCCGCGCACGCGGAACGTCCCGCGGGTGAACGACATGTCGTTGCGGGTGTACTGGACGTCGACGAGCAGCCGCAGCAGGGCGTCGCGGGGCACCTCGTCGCCGACCTTGAGCTCCACCGAGCGATCCATGTACGACTGCGGTGTGCCGAGGCCGTAGATGCACGACACCGATGCCACCACGACGACGTCACGGCGGGACAGCAGATTCGACGTCGCCGAGTGCCGCAACCGCTCGACGTCGTCGTTGATCGAGCTGTCCTTCTCGATGTAGGTGTCGGTCTGGGCGATATAGGCCTCGGGTTGGTAGTAGTCGTAATACGACACGAAGTACTCGACGGCGTTGTTGGGCAACATCTCGCGAAGCTCGTTCGCCAACTGCGCGGCCAGGGTCTTGTTCGGCGCCATCACGAGGGTCGGCCGCTGGAGCCGTTCGATCAGCCAGGCGGTGGTCGCCGACTTGCCGGTTCCGGTGGCGCCGAGGAGGACGACGTCTTTCTCGCCGGCACGGATCCGGCGCTCCAGCTCCTCGATCGCGGCGGGCTGGTCACCGGCGGGCTCGTATTCACTGACCACCTCGAAGCGCGCGCCGGACCGGACGATTTCGTCGACGGGGCGGTACTCCGAGTGCGCAAGCACGGGGTGTTCGGTCGCAAAGGCCATGTTCACCAGGTTAGAACCCGGGGCTGACATGTTCTGTTCCTGGACGGGACGCGGGCCCTCTATCCTGGGCCCATTCATCCTCCCAAGCACGAGATCTTCGACGTCGCGGCCGCGACCAACACCGATCCGAAGGGCATCGTCCGCGCGGTCGACGTGTACACCGTCCACCCGTGGGGGCTCTACATGGCCCGTCCCACGCCTGGCCGGGCCCAGTTTCACTACATCGAGTCGTGGCTGCTGCCGTCGCTGCGCCTGCGTGCCACGGTGTTCCACTTCAACCCCGGGCACGAACGCGACCAGGACTACTACCTCGACGTCGGCGAGTACACCCGCGACGGCGACCGCTGGCACAGTGTCGACCACTACCTGGACCTGGTCATCCGGACCGGCAGGGACGTCCATGTCACTGACGTCGACGAACTGCTCGCCGCGGTCGCTTCGGGTGTGCTCAGCCCCGCTGCAGGCGAGCGGGCGATCCACACTGCGGTGGACACCGTCGACGCTCTGGCCAGGCACGACTACGACCTCAACCGCTGGCTTGCGGCCAACGGCATGATCTTGACGTGGCGCGACGCATAGACTCTGGATGTGAGTGCGAGACGGACACGTACCGCGGTGGTCGGCGCCGCCGCGGTTTCCCTGGCGGGTCTGCTGCTCTTTCCCGCCGCGGCGACGGCCCAGCCTGACCCCCAGGCCGAGGTCGAGGCACAAGCTCCCGAGTTGCTTCACAACATCACCTACCGCGCCCGCGTGGACGGGGTCTCCCGGGGAGCGGCGATCACCTACAAGGCAGAAGGTGACCAGATCCTGTTCGCCAACCCGACGATGGTGCCCGGCCGCGTGTTCGAGGTGATGACGGTCCTGCCCGAATCAGGGATCGCGAACATGCGGGTATCGATCGAGTGGCCGTACTCGGCGAATCTGCACTGCGAGATCCTGGTCGACGACGCGCTCGTCGCTCAAGCCGATGACTTCATCGCGCCGCGGGTCCTGCCTCAGCGCGACGACCCCGATTACGGAGCACTCACGTGCGAGGCGCCTGTCGGGGGTCAGCCGAATGCAGCTCCGCTCGCACCCGCACCGGACGCATTGCCGCCCGACCAACCCGTCGAGCCCCTGCCCGTCGTGCCGCCGGCCTAGCCGGCGGGACTCCAGCGCGTGGTGTCCGCCCAGACCCGTGCCCTGCGGTAGGCGTCCAGGAACCACGGCTCCTTGGCGTCGGCGTAATCTGACGTCGTTTCGTGCCCTTGCGCGGCGACCCGCCGCTTCAGGCTCAGGTACTCGTCGCGCACCGACGGGTTGGCCTTCAGCCAGTCTACGAACAGCAGCGCGAACTGCTGACCCGGCCAACCGTTTACGCGCACATGCACATTGGTCGGCCGCCCGGGATCTGCCGAGCAGAACAGCCGCTTCTGCCAGAGCGCGGGATCGTCGGTGTGGACGGTGTCCTGGGTGATCGGAGTCCGTACATATCCCGCGGCCAACAGGGGTTCGGAGAGTTCGTCGGCGACGTCCAGGGAGGCCACGGTGACCTGAACGTCGATGACGTTCTTGGCATCCAGACCGGGAATCGCGGTTGATCCGATGTGGTCGATCCGCATGGCGCGGTGTCCGCACGCGGTACGCAGACGGGCCAGTATCCGCTGCGCGTCGGCCGCCCAGCCGGCGTCGGCGGGTACCAGGTCCGGTGCCGAGCGGGCGGGCTGCCCGGTCTTGATGTTGTGTGCGAACGGCTGAATCCGCTCGTGCCACAACGCCCGTGCCTTCGCGACGAGCTCGCCGGCGCTTCCCGAATTGTCCAACCACACGTCGGCCACTGCCCGGCGCTGCTCTTCGCTGGCCTGCGCGGCGATGCGGGCCCGCGCGTCCTCCTCAGTGAAGTTCCGGTATTCGATCAATCGCCTGACCCTGAGCTCTGGGTCCGCGTTGACGATGATCACCAGCGGGAACATCGAAGCCATCTGCGATTCCACCAGTAGCGGGATGTCCTCGACAATCACGGCATCTTCGTGCGCCTCATCGATGAGCTCTGAACGACGATGCGCGACAAGGGGATGCACGATCCCATTCAGCGTCTGGCGCTTCTCGTCGTCGCTGAACGCGATCGCCGCCAACGCCGGCCGGTTCAGCGCGCCGTCGGGATGCAGGATCTCGTCCCCGAACGCCTCCACCAACTTCTTCAGGCCGGGGGTGCCCGGTTCGACGACCTCGCGGGCGATCACGTCTCCGTCGACCACGATCGCGCCCAGTTCGCTGAACGTGGCGGACACCGTCGACTTGCCTGCTCCGATACCTCCGGTCAATCCAATGCGCAGCACCGCACCAGTGTGTCAGCTCGGCAGGCCCGGTCGAGAAAGGGGGAAGCCCCGGCTCTGTGAAGAGCCGGGGCTTCCGTCCGTCGAAACGAATCAGGCGTTGCCTGCGAGCTTCTCGCGAAGGGCGGCCAACTGGGCGTCGCTGGCGAGCGACCCTCCGGCCGACGACTCCTCGGAGCGCGACGAACCATTGGACGGACGAGTTGCCGATTCCGCGACCGCAGCTGCTTCGGCGGCGGCGAACTTCTCCATCTGCGCAGTGTGCATCTTGTGACGACGCTCGGCCTCGGCGTAGCGCGCCTCCCACTCGTCACGCTGCTTCTCGAAGCCTTCGAGCCACTCGTTGGTGTCGGCGTCGAAGCCCTCGGGGAAGATGTAGTTGCCCTGGTCGTCGTAGCTGTCGGCCATGCCGTACTTCCAGGCCTCGAACTCGTCGGAGTAATCCTCGTTGGCCTGCTTGAGGCTCAGCGAGATCCGGCGACGCTCCAGGTCGATGTCGATGACCTTGACCATCGCGTCGTCGCCGACCTGGACCACCTGGTCGGGGACCTCGACGTGGCGCTCGGACAGCTCGGAGATGTGCACCAGGCCCTCGATGCCCTCTTCGACGCGAACGAACGCGCCGAACGGAACGAGCTTGGTGACCTTGCCCGGCACGATCTGACCGATCGCATGGGTCCGGGCGAAGTGACGCCACGGATCTTCCTGAGTCGCCTTGAGCGACAACGAAACCCGCTCGCGATCCATGTCGACGTCGAGCACCTCGACGGTGACCTCGTCGCCCACCTGGACGACCTCGGACGGGTGGTCGATGTGCTTCCAGGACAGCTCGGAGACGTGCACCAGGCCGTCGACGCCGCCGAGATCGACGAACGCGCCGAAGTTGACGATCGACGACACGACACCCTTGCGGATCGCGCCCTTGGTGAGCTGGTTGAGGAACTCGCTGCGAACCTCGCTCTGGGTCTGCTCCAGCCAGGCACGGCGGGACAGGACCACGTTGTTGCGGTTCTTGTCGAGCTCGATGATCTTGGCCTCGATCTCCTTGCCGATGTACGGCTGCAGATCGCGGACACGGCGCATCTCCACCAGTGATGCGGGCAGGAAGCCGCGCAGACCGATGTCGAGGATCAGGCCACCCTTGACGACCTCGATGACGGTGCCCTTGACGGCCTCGTCCTTCTCCTTGAGCTCTTCGATGGTGCCCCAGGCGCGCTCGTACTGCGCGCGCTTCTTGGACAGGATGAGACGGCCTTCTTTGTCCTCTTTCGTGAGGACCAGCGCTTCGACTTCGTCGCCGACGGACACAACCTCATTGGGGTCGACGTCGTGCTTGATCGAGAGTTCGCGGGAAGGGATGACGCCTTCGGTCTTGTAGCCGATGTCGAGCAAGACTTCGTCGCGGTCAACCTTGACGATGGTCCCTTCGACGATGTCGCCATCGTTGAAGTATTTGATCGTCTTGTCGATGGCGGCGAGGAAATCCTCCGCTGAGCCGATGTCGTTGAGGGCTACTTGCGGAGATGTGACGGAGGGACTTGGCATGTGGTGGGTTGCTCCGGACAGGTTTAATCGTAGGGACAGAAAATTGTTTTGTTGGCTGCACCTGCGAATGGCGCACACAGATACGAGTCAAGGCTACTCGACTGGGTCCATGCAGGACAAACCCACCTCCCCGCAGCGGTTAACCTGCACTCGTGTCTAATGCAGGCGCTCCCGGGGGGCCACACCAATTTCAACAGTACGGCGCGCCTTTCGCGCGCCGAATTCGCAAGGTCGGAGCTCCGCTGGGTGTACTCATCGCCCTCGGGACATTGGCGGGTCTGATCGTCATCTTCCTGACCCTGGCCAACCCGGTCGGCGCAGCCGTCGGATTCGTGCTGTCGAGCGTCACCATGACCGCGGTCGTCGTGGCCTACCTGTGGCTCGATCGGTGGGAACCCGAACCGCCCCGGTTGCTGATCTTCGCCTTCATCTGGGGCACGTCGGTTGCGGTCATCGTGTCGGCAATCCTGCAGATCGTCCTCGACGCCTGGCTCAACCCCGCTGTCGACGCGGCCGAGACCGGCGTCAGCGCATTCACCCTGATCATCGGGGCTCCGGTGACCGAGGAAGCTGCCAAAGGCCTGTTCCTGCTGCTGATGATGACCGGTGCACGCCGCAACGAGATGAACTCACTCACCGACTGCCTGGTCTACGCGGGTCTCGTCGGAGCCGGATTCGCCTGGCTGGAAGACATTCTCTACATCGCCAACGGCGAATCGCTGGCCGAGTCGCTGTTCACCGCGGCGCTGCGGCTCATCATGGGACCGTTCGCGCATTCGCTTTTCACCACGATGTTCGCCCTCGGCGTGTGGTTCGCGTTGCACAAGCGCGGTGCGCTCGCCAAGGCCGGGTGCATCCTGCTGGGGTACCTCGGGGCGGTGATCCTGCACGCGATGTGGAACGGCTCGTCGTTCCTGGGCACCGGCGCGTACTTCGCCACCTACGTCTTCTGGATGATGCCGGTGTTCGCGCTCGCGATCGTGCTGGCGGTGCGCAGCCGGCGCATAGAGCAGCGCATCGTCGCAGAGAAGCTGCCGGGAATGGTGGCGGCCGCCATCATCACGCCCAGTGAAGCCACCTGGCTGGGGTCGCTGGCGACCCGTAAGCAGGCGGTCGCCGAGGCGACCCGGTTCGGTGGCAAACAGGCAGGCGAATCCGTGAAGCGATTCGCGCAGCAGGTGGTCGAGCTGGCCTTCGTGCGCGACCGGATCGACCGCGGTTTCGGCGATCCGCGGGTGACAGCGCTGCTCAACGAAGAGGCCTACGCGGTGTACGCGGCCCGGGCGGCTTCGCCTGCGCTGCAGCAGATGGCCGGGTACCGCCCTCCAAGAGGCTAGTGCGCCGCGGCGTCCCAACTGCGCCCGTAGCCCACCGACACCTCCAACGGCACGTCCAGTGAATAGGCACTGCCCATGTGCTCACGGACCAGCGCATCGAGTGTGTCCCGCTCCCCGTCGGCGACCTCGAAGAGCAGTTCGTCGTGGACCTGCAGCAAGGTGCGTGACGACAGCCCGGCGTCCTTGATGGCCTGGTCCACATTGATCATCGCGACCTTGATGATGTCAGCCGCGCTCCCCTGGATCGGCGCGTTGAGCGCCGCCCGCTCGGCGGCCTCGCGCACCTGCCGGTTGCTGCTGTCGAGTTCGGGGAGATACCGCCGGCGGCCGAACACGGTCGACGTGTAGCCGTCCTTGCGGGCCTGGTCGACAACATCGCGCAAGTAATCGCGGACTCCGCCGAACCGGGCGAAGTACTGCTCCATCTGTTCCTTGGCTTCTTCGGTGGAGATCTTGAGCTGCTGAGACAGCCCGTAGGCACTGAGGCCGTACGCCAAGCCGTACGACATCGCTTTGACGCGGCGCCTCAGTTCGGGGGTTACTTCGTCGATCGGCACCGAGAACGCCCGGGACGCGACAAACGAATGCAAGTCCTCGCCGGTGTTGAACGCCTCGATGAGCCCCTCGTCCTTCGACAGATGTGCCATGATGCGCATCTCGATCTGGCTGTAGTCGGCCGTCATCAGCTCGGCGTAGCCGTTGCCGACCACGAACGCGTCGCGGATGCGGCGTCCGGCCTCGGTGCGAATCGGAATGTTCTGCAGGTTCGGTTCGGTGGACGAGAGCCTGCCGGTCGCCGCGATCGTCTGATTGAACGTGGTGTGAATTCTGCCGTCGGACGCCACGGCGTTCAGCAGCCCGTCGACGGTGACCTTCAACCGGGTGGCGTCGCGGTGAGCCAGCAGGTGCTGCAGGAAAGGATGCCCCGTCTTGTCGAACAGGGACTGCAGGGCGTCGGCGTCGGTGGTGTAGCCGGTCTTGGTGCGCTTGGTCTTCGGCATCTCCAGCTCGTCGAACAGCACGACCTGCAGCTGCTTGGGCGAACCGAGGTTGATCTGCTTGCCGATCACGGCGTACGCCGCCTCGGCCGCGTCGCGGATCTGGCCGGCGAACTCGCTCTGCAGCTCCGAGAGCTTCGGCAGGTCGACGGCAATGCCTGCGGTCTCAAGCTCGGCCAGCACGCGCTGGACAGGGAGTTCCATGTTGCCCAGCAGCGCCGACGAATCGATGCGGTCCAGTTCCTCGTCGAGCGCGTCGGCGAGATCTTTCACGGCGTTCGCGCGCAGAAGCAATGTCTGCACGGCTTGCTCGTCGACGCCCTCACCGTCGTCCAGCAACGAAAGTTGTTGCTGCTCAGGATTATCCGCCCGCAGCTCGCGCTTGAGATAGCGCAACGACAGATCGTCGAGTGCGAAGCTTCGCTGGCCGGGGCGAACCAGATACGCGGCCATCGCGGTGTCGGAGGTGACGCCGGCCAGCATCCAGCCCCTACCCAGCAGATCGTGCGTGGCGAGTTTCGCCTCGTGGAGCGCCTTCGGCACAGTCGCATCGGCGAGCCACGACGCCAACGCGGCCTCGTCCTCAGGATCCAGATGGGTGGTGTCGATGTACCGGCCGTCACCGTCGGACGCAACGATCGCGACCGCGGTGGCATCGCTGTCGAAAGCAAGGTGGTTGCCGACGACCGCCACGCCGAAACGCTCACCGTTGCTGTGCTCAGCCAGCCAGCCAGCCAGCGTCCCCGGTTCGAGTGCACCTCCCCGAACGTCGAATCCTTCGTCGACCTCGGGGTCCACCGAGGCGAGTGTGTCGAACAGCCGATCGCGCAGCACCCGGAACTCGAGGTCGTCGAAGAGCCGATGGATGTGGTCGCGATCCCACGGCTGCATCCGCAACGTGTCGGGCGTCTGCGCCAGCGGCACGTCCTTGACCAGGTCGGTCAGCTGCCGATTGAGCAGCACGCTGGACAGATTGGCGCGCAGCGCGTCACCGACCTTGCCTTTGACCTTGTCGACATTGTCGACCAGAGACTGCAGTGACCCGTACTCGGCGATCCACTTGGTGGCGGTTTTCTCCCCGACGCCCGGAATGCCGGGCAGGTTGTCGCTCGGGTCTCCGCGCAGCGCTGCGAAATCCGGGTACTGATTGGGGCTCAGCCCGTATTTCTCCTGGACCGCCTCGGGTGTGAACCGGGTCAGCTCGCTGACACCCTTGCGCGGGTAGAGCACCGTGACGTCGTCGCTGACCAGCTGCAGCGAGTCGCGATCTCCGGTGACGATCAACACTCGGTGCCCCTCGCTCTGCGCTTGGGTCGCGAGCGTGGCGATGATGTCGTCGGCTTCGTATCCGGCTTCGGCCAGCACGGTGATGCCGAGGGCGCCGAGGACCTCCTTGGTGATGTCGATCTGGCCGCGGAACTCGTCGGGTGTGGCCGACCGGCCTTCTTTGTACTCCGGGTACTTCTCTTTGCGGAACGTCTGACGCGAGACGTCGAATGCGGCCGCGATATGGCTCGGCTGCTCGTCGCGCAGCAGGTTGATCAGCATCGCCGTGAAGCCGTAGACCGCGTTCGTGGTCAAACCGCCCTGGGTCTTGAAGTTCTCCGCGGGGAGCGCGTAGAAGGCCCGGAAAGCCAAGGAGTTGCCATCCAGCAGCATCAGCGTCGGCTTGTCGTCGGCGGCTTGCTTACCGGCGTTGGACGCCGCTGCGGTCTTGGCTGGGCTCACGGCTTCACTCTAGGCACCCGGTCCGACAGCCGGCCCACCCTGGGCGGGGTCATCGTGACCCGGCAATCATCCGCCGCGCTCGCTCGCTGAGGAGGCGCGCGGCGGGGCTCGTCATGTCGCTGCGCAAGGCCCACACCAACCTGCCGCGCAGTTCGGGTACCAATCGCAGGGAGTGCAGATCGGAGCTGTTGCGCGCCATCGACTGCGGCAGAATTGCCACCCCGAGCCCGTGGCGGGCGAGGTTGGCGAGCTCCAGCGGGTTGGTCGCCTCGAATGCGATCCGAGGGCGTAGTCCCGCAGCGGCACAAGCCTTGTCGAGGCGGGCACGCAGACCGGTGCCTGGAGGCAACGAGATCAGCGGGTGATCGCAGAGGGCCTGTAGCGGCAACGTCTTGCGCCGCGCAAGCGGATGCTGCGTCGCGACCGCAGCCTCCAGCGCCTCGTCGGTGATCACCGTGAAGTCCAGTCCCTCGACCTCTTCGTCGACGCCGATGGACACGATCGCGACATCCAGACGGCCGTCGGAAAGCTTGGCCAGCAGCGCATCGGAGTTGTCGGTGCCCAGCGTGATCTCGACGTCGGGATAGTCGGCATGAAAGTCGGTTATCAATCGGGCGACGTCCACCGGATGCAGGGTGACCGTGCCGATCGTCACGGAACCGCGCACCAACTGGGCGACATCGTCGACCGCAGCCTGCGCTGCGCGGACTGCGGCCAGCGCCGTCCGCGCATGGGGCAGCAACGCGGAGCCGGCCTGGGTGAGCCGCACGTCGCGGCTGGACCGTACGAGCAGCGGCTGACCCACCAGCCGTTCAAGGCGACGGATCTGCGCGCTGACGGCGGGCTGGGCGACGCGCTCTCGCTCGGCGGCGCGGGTGAAACTTCGCTCCTCGACGACTGCAACGAAATATTCGAGCTGACGTAGCTCCATAAGCGTTGATTATAAGAATTAGTGCAGGATCCTATTGGACTTATAGAACCAGCGTAGGCACGGTGGAACTAAAGGCAGATCGCCCGTGTCACCACCGGCGACGGCGTAGGCACAGAGAGGAATTCGACATGACCACGTACGTACTCGTTCCCGGAATGTGCCATGGCGCTTGGTGTTTCGACGACCTCGCCGACTCCTTGCGAGACGCCGGCCATCACGTGTTGGCCGTCACTCTGACCGGTGTCGCCGAGCGGTCGCACCTGATACCCGGGGGCGTCAACCTCGACACCCACATCACCGACGTTCTGGCCGAGATCCACGCCCGCACGGGCGCCGCCGACAAGCTGATCCTGGTCGGGCACAGCTACGGCGGCATGGTCATCACCGGTGTCGCCGACCGCATCCCTGACCTTGTCGACTCCCTGATCTTCGTCGATGCCGTGGTTCCGCGTGACGGCGAGGCCTGCTGGGACCTCGTCAACGACGAGGAGCGCCAGTGGTATGTGAAGGTGGACAACACCGGGTTCGGCGTCCCGCCCATGCCGTTCTTCGACTCGCGCACGACCTCGCACCCGTTGGCCACGGTGCTGCAGCCGCTGCGCCTCACCGGCAACCTGAACCGCCACCGCAAACGTGTGTTCGTCTACGCGCTGAACTGGCCGGGAGAGTCGCCGCTGGAACCGTCCTACGACCGTGTCCGCGACGATCCGGCCTGGATCACTCACGAGCTCGACGGCAAGCACAATCTGATGCGCGACAGCCCCGGCGATCTTCTGCGCATCCTGCTCGACACGGCGGCCTGACTCAGATTCGGCTTGTGCGAATCCAGTCGATCGCCATGTCCGCCTGGTTCTGCGGGTCGACGGACACGGCGAGCGTTGCGCCGGGCTGCACCCGGGCGAGATGCATCGCAGCGACGACTTCGTCGAAAACCGCGCCGTAGGGCGGTGTTCCGTCGTCGCGTGACACGTTCGCCTGGATCCGGAGAACCGGCGACATGTTCATGTACGAGCCGACGGACCAGACGGCCTCGACGGTGGCGGTGGCCGACAGGCCACCTCCATTCGTCAGCTGGGAATGCCGCACCATCGTCATGCCGATCTCGCTGGCATCAGCCGCCTCGTGGATTTGATGGGGGATGTCGGCGATCTGACCGAAGAATGAGGACGGGCGTCCCTGGGACTCCAGATACCGCTTGTTGGCGCCGTACATTCGCGCCCAGTCCTTGAACGGGTTGGGCATCAGTAGCCCAGAAACTTGCGGAACTGCTGGCCCACAGCCATCGACTGACCCATCCTCTGCACCCAGCCGTCAAGTGCGGCCTTCGTATCGGCGGGATTCCAGCCGCGCTCCTGGGCCAGCCGGATCATGCCGGCCTCGTCATTGATGCCGCGGGCCTGCGCCTCGCGAGCCAGGTCGGCGTAGTCCTGCAGCGAGATGCCGTTGATGGGCTCCCAGATCGGATCATCGCCTGCAACCGACCGGGTGGAGGGCCCGCCAAATGCCGCGGGGTCGATCGGTCCGGCGCCCTGAACGTGTACGGTTCCCGGCTGCTGGTAGCCCTGCGGCTGGTTGAACGCCTGCTGCGCCTGCTGTGCGGCTTCCTTTGCCTTCTTGAAAAAACCCATCGTGGTCTCCTTCGTCGTCGCCCTGGTGGCTTGCGTTGAGTCCACACCTCGGCCCCTACTACCGATCCCAACTCCGAGAAAACTGGAACATGTTTCAGTATTTGGCCGCGGACTCGGTACGCTGACCCGCGTGTCAGCTTCTGCTCAACCTGCGATCGATGGTTGGTTCGCGCTCGACGGGTCCGGTGATGCGCACCTGATCGGCGGTAAGTGTGTGGAGTGCGGGACCTATGTGTTCCCGCCGCGGGCCACCAACTGCCCCAATCCCGGCTGCGCGGGCGACGAGCTCGCCCAGGTGCCGCTGTCGCGGCGCGGACGGCTGTGGAGCTACACCGAGAACCGCTACGCCCCACCGCCGCCCTACCCCTCGCCGGACCCCTTCGAACCCTTCGCCGTCGCGGCGGTCGAACTGGCCGACGAGGGCCTGATCGTGCTCGGCAAGGTCGTTGAAGGCACCCTGGCCGCGGACCTGACCATCGGCATGGAGATGGAACTGACCACCATGGCGCTCTACGTCGACGACGACGGCATCGAGCGCACCACCCACGCCTGGAGGATCGCATGAGCCCTGAGCCCGTCTACATCCTCGGCGCCGGCATGCACCCCTGGGGCAAATGGGGCCGCGACTTCACCGAATACGGCGTCGTGGCAGCACGGGCCGCCCTGGCCGAGGCCAGCCTGGACTGGCGCCAGATCCAACTCGTCGCCGGTGCCGACACCATCCGCAACGGCTACCCCGGCTTCGTCGCCGGGGCGACCTTCGCCCAAAAGCTCGGCTGGAACGGCATCCCCGTCACCTCCAGCTACGCCGCGTGTGCCAGCGGCTCCCAAGCCCTCCAAAGCGCCCGGGCCCAGATCCTGGCCGGACTGTGCGACGTCGCCCTGGTCATCGGCGCCGACACCACCCCCAAAGGATTCTTCGCCCCCGTGGGCGGGGAACGCCGCAACGACCCCGACTGGCAGCGCTTCCACCTCATCGGCGCCACCAACACCGTCTACTTCGCCCTGCTGGCACGGCGCCGCATGGACCTCTACGGCGCCACCGTCGACGACTTCGCCCAGGTGAAAGTCAAAAACGCCCGCCACGGCCTCAACAACCCCAACGCCCGCTACCGCAAAGAAGCCACCGTCGATGACGTGCTGGCCTCCCCCGTCGTGTCCGACCCGCTGCGCCTGCTCGACATCTGCGCCACCTCCGACGGTGCGGCCGCCCTCATCGTGGCCTCCAAAGCCTTCGCCGAGAAGCACTTGGGTTCGGTCAACGGTGTCCCGTCGGTGCGCGCGATCAGCCTGCAATCCCCGCAATACCCCCAACACCTCCCCGAACTGCCCGACATCGCCACCGACTCCACCGCCGTGGTCCCCGCGCCGGAGCGGGTGTTCAAAGACCAGATCCTCGACGCCGCCTACGCCGAAGCCGGCATCGGCCCCGAGGACCTCTCCCTGGCCGAGGTCTACGACCTGTCCACCGCGCTGGAGCTCGACTGGTACGAACACCTCGGGCTATGCAACAAGGGCGACGCCGAACACCTGCTGCGCTCCGGGGCCACCACGATCGGCGGCCGCATCCCCGTCAACGCCTCCGGCGGACTGGCCTCCTTCGGCGAAGCCATCCCCGCCCAAGCCATCGCCCAAGTCTGCGAACTCACCTGGCAACTCAAAGGCCAAGCCACCGGCCGCCAGGTCGAGGGCGCCACCGTCGGCATCACCGCCAACCAAGGCCTCTTCGGCCACGGCTCCTCCGTCATCGTCGCGCGGTAACAATCCGCACCGCGAACGCGCGTGTTTGCACGCCGACACGCCGCGGAAACTGGCATTTTGAGCGCCGTCGCGGAGTTCGATAGCGCTGTGGCTGAACTTGTTTCAATTCGGGTGAAGCCGGGGAGCCGCAAAGGTCCATTGGTGGAACGCCGCGACGACGGCACCCTGACCGTCTACGTGCGCGAGCCCGCTGTCGACGGCAAGGCCAACACGGCCGTCATCCGGCTGCTCGCCGAGCATTTCGGCGTGCCACCGAGTCGCGTGGAACTGGTCTCCGGCGGGACGGCGCGGCAGAAGCGCTTCCGCATCGCGTGATGGGCGACGAGCGCGCGCTAAATGCCGTCATACCGCGGCGCGTCGGCGTGCAGACACGCGCGCTCGCGGTGCAAACGCGAATCGGGTGTCAGGCCACTCCGAGGTAGGCCGCACGAATACTGTCGTCCGCCAGCAACTCTCGCGCGTTTCCGGTCCTTGTGACTTCACCGGTCTCGAGTATGTAGGCACGATCCGAACGGCTCAGCGCCTGCTGCGCATTCTGCTCAACCAGCAGGACGGTGGTGCCGCTGGCATTGATCTCGGCGATGATCTTGAAGATCTGCGAAATCACCATCGGCGCCAAGCCCATCGACGGTTCGTCGAGCAGCAGCACCTTGGGTCGCGCCATCAGCGAACGCCCGATGGCCAGCATCTGCTGCTCGCCGCCGGACAGCGTGCCGCCTACCTGGCTTCTGCGTTCGGCAAGTCTGGGGAATGTCTCCAACACCCAGTCCAGCCGCTCCTCATGCTCGGCCTTGCTCGCAAACTTCCTTCCGTAGCAACCCATTTCGAGATTCTCGAGGATGGTCATGCCCGGGAAGACTCCACGCCCCTCGGGCGCCTGTATCAGGCCCAGGGCAACCCGGTTGTGCGCCTTGACTTTGCTGATGTCCTTGCCGTCGAACCACACCGAGCCCGACGTCAGCGGAAGCAGGCCGGAAATCGCGCGCATCATCGTGGTCTTGCCCGCTCCGTTGGAGCCGAGCAGTGTGACGAGCTCGCCCTCGTGCACTGTCAGCGACACCGAATGCAATGCCTTGATCCGCCCGTAGTGCACGACGATGTCGCGCACCTCCAGCAGGACGGGTCGAGCCTCAGCTGACGTCATCGTCTGGCACCCCCAGGTAGGCGGCGATGACCTTCGGGTCCTCGCGGATTTCGGCGGGCAGCCCGTCGGCGATCTTGCGCCCGAATTCCAGCACAACGATCCGGTCGGTCACACCCATCACCAACCGCATGTCGTGTTCGATGAGCAGCACCGTGTATCCGTCGTCGCGGATCTTGCGGATCAGGTCGATCAACGCCGACTTCTCGCTCGGGTTGAAGCCGGCGGCCGGTTCGTCGAGGCACAGCAGTTTCGGCTCGGTGGCCAGCGCGCGGGCGATCTCCAGCCGGCGCTGGTCTCCGTAGGGAAGGTTTTTCGCCTTCTCTTCGCCGCGATGGGCGATCCCCACAAAATGCAGCAGTGCAGCCGATCTCTCGATCGCCGACTTCTCTTCGCGGCGGTGCCGCGGTGAGCGAATCAGCGCCCCGGGCACCGATGTTCGGTGCCGGGCATCGGTACCGACCATCACGTTCTCCAGTGCGGTCATCTCGCCGAACAGGCGAATGTTCTGGAAGGTGCGCGCAATCCCGAGACGGGTGATCTGGTGGCGCTTGATGCGCCCGATCGGTGCACCGTCGAACGTCACCGAACCCGAGGTGGGCCGGTACACGCCGGTGATGGCGTTGAAGCACGTCGTCTTCCCGGCCCCGTTGGGCCCGATGAGACCGAGGATCTCGCCGCGCCGGATATTGAACGTGACGGCATCCAGCGCGGTGAGCCCGCCGAACTTCACGGTCAGATCGGTGGTCTGGAGCAGAACCTCGCCCTCGTCGGCGTGGATCTCGCGATGCACGCCGGCGATCTCGGCGACGTTGTGCTCGAAGTCCTCCGCGGCCTCCACCGTCTCGTTCTCCGGCGCGGTCATTTCGCGGGCTCCGTATCAGTGGGCTTGGCTCTCAACAGATCGCGCGCCGCCTTGCCGTAGGTGAGCAGCTGTTGACGGACCGGGAAGAGCCCCTGCGGCCGGAAGATCATCAGCACCACAAGGGCAAGACCGAAGAACAGGTACTTCAAATTGCCCATGTCGATGCCGAGGAAGTGAACCCCGAGAAGGCGATTCGGCAGATAGACGATGATGAACGCGCCCAGGATCACGCCCAGCTTGTTGCCCTGTCCGCCGAGGACGACCGCACAGAGGAACAGCATCGAGTTGATGATGTTGAACGTCGGTGGGGCAACGTACTGCACCTGTCCGGCGTACAGCGCGCCGGACAGGCCTCCGATCGCCGCACCGATGGTGAAGGCCCACAGCTTGAACTTGAACGTGTTGACGCCCATGACTTCTGCGGCGTCCTCGTCCTCACGGACGGCTATCCAGGCACGCCCGACGCGGCTGCGCTCCAGGTTCCCGACGAACAGAAGGATGACGACGATCAGAATCAGCCCGAGCCAGAACCACCATGTCCCGTAGTTCGCGTCGCCGCTCGAATTCGATACCGAGAACACCCCTTCGGGGTGCGTGGCGTCCTCCCGGAAGTGCGGGAAAGCGACCTCGTTGAGCCCGCGGGGGCCGTTGGTGATGTCGGCGAGATTGTCGGCCATGAGCCGGATGATCTCGCCGAAGCCCAAGGTGACGATGGCCAGATAGTCACCGCGCAACCGCAGCGTCGGGAAGCCGAGAATGAGGCCGGTCAGCGCCGTGAAGGCCATGGCAAGCGGCACACACGACAGCCACGCCCACGGCGTGCTGAAGAAGCCGCTGGGGCTCATCTGATTCCACGGACTCTCCGGACTGGTGAGCAGCGCGACCGTGTAGGCACCCACGGCATAGAACCCGACGTAACCCAGGTCCAGCAGGCCGGCCTGCCCCACAACGACATTCAGCCCGATCGCGATGATCGCAATCATCGCGAACTGCGCCATCGTGCCGCCGAAGCTGATGCCGGGGGTGTCGATGAAGCCGGGGGTGAACAGCGGCGACAGCGCCACACCGGTGAACAGGATGACCCCGAACACCCACTTCTGGGGACGGCTCAGCCCGTCCCACCACGCCATCACTTTGTTCCACGTGGCCGTCATGCGCGTGCCTTCCCGAGGCTCTCACCGAGGATGCCGGTCGGACGGATCAGCAGGACTAGCACCAGCAGGACGAAAGCGACCACGTCACGCCACTGGGTGCCGAAGACCGCCTGCCCGTAGTTTTCCATCACGCCGAGCAACAGTCCGCCGAGCAGAGCGCCGCGTAGGTTTCCGATGCCACCGAGCACCGCCGCCGAAAACGCCTTGATTCCCAACAGGAATCCGCCCGAGTAGATGATTCCCTGCGGCACCTTGAGCGTGTACAGCAGCGCCGCGGCACCGGCCAGCAGACCGCCGATCAGGAACGTCGTCATGATGATTCGTTCCCGCGAGACGCCCATCAGCGTCGCCGTCGTCGGATCCTGGGCGACGGCGCGGATTCCGCGTCCGAACTTGGTGCGGTTGATCGCGAGATCCGTCAGCACCGCGAGTACCAGAGCCGAGGCCACGATGACGATGGTGATGTTGGAGATCGCGACCCCGAAGATTTCGAACTGGGTCTTGGGCTGCACCAGCACGATTGGTTGTTGGGCGTTGGGTCCGCCGTAGCCGGAAATGATCTTCGGCAGGATGAAGAGCACGAACTGCTGCAGCACGAACGACATGCCGATCGCGGTGATGAGAAAGGTCAGTGCACGTGCATTGCGTTTGCGCAGCGGCCGGTAGGCGATGAACTCAAGTCCGACGGCTGCGCTGCCCGACACAAGCATCGCGAAAAGCATCGCTATACCCAGGTACAGGATCGTCAGCGCGACACCTTTGTTGTAGGCATTGCCGCTCGGGGTGAAGCCCAGGATCATGTCGAGCGCGAAATACGCACCGAACATGCCGAGCATGAAGATCTCGGAGTGCGCGAAGTTGATCAGCCGCAGCACACCGAACACGAGGGTGTACCCGACAGCGACCAGCGCGTAGATCGCTCCCCACGACAGGCCGTCGATCGTCAACTGCCAGAAGCTGTCGACCAGCGCCCCGACGTTGAAGTTGATGTTTGCGGCCAGATTCATCCGGTGGAGAGCTCCTCAGGGGTGGGGCGGGGTTGAGGGGAGAAACGAAACGCGTCCGAGCCAACACTCTCGGACGCGTTTCGCATCAGATGTCACTGAACGTCGTAGATCCAGATCAACGTCGTGGTCAGCTCGCCTTCCGGTGTCCACTGGTACTCGCGAGCCACACCCTGGCCCTTGTAGTTGCGGACGAAGTCGAGCAGGGCCGGGCGGGTGATGGCGCCGGAGTCGATGCCCTTGAGCAGGATGGTGCCCAGGTCATAGCCCTCGGCGCTGTACGTGCCGGCGTCCTGGCCGAACTTCTCCTTGTACTCCTCGGCGAACGTGCCGGTGGCGGGCCCGCAGGGGCAGGCCAGCACAGCGCCCTTGGAGGACTCGCCGGCCTGCTTGACGAACTCGGGGTCCTTGGTGCCGTCCGCACTTGCGAAGGTGCCTTCGTAGCCGCCGTCGCGCAGCTGCTGGACGAGCGGCGCGGCCTCGGCGTAGTAGCCGCCGAAGAACACCGAATCCGGTGCCGCTCCCTTGATCTGCGTCACCGCGGCGGAGAAGTCCTTGTCACCCTTCTTCACCGAGATGTTGCAGGCCGAGTCGGCGACGGGACCGAGGGTGTCGCGGACGGCTTGCGCCAGGCCCAGGCCGTAGTCGGTGCTGTCGTCCACGACGCAGACCTTCTTGTGCTGCAGCGTGTTCTTGAGGTAGTTCGCGACCGACGGGCCCTGGACGCCGTCGTTGGCGAGACCGCGGAAGAAGGTCTTCCAGCCGTTCTCCGACAGCGTGACGTTGGTGGCCGACGCGGTGGTCGACACGAGGCCGGCCTGGTCGAAGACGCCGCCGGTGGCCTTGGTCTCACCCGAGAATGCCGGGCCGACGAGACCGATCGTGTACTGGTCGTCGACGATCTGCGGAGCGATCGCGGTGGCCTTCTGCGGGTCGCCTTCGGTGTCGAACGGCTTGAGCTGCACCTGGCAGCCCGGGTTGTTGTCGTTGTGCTTGTCGATCGCCAGCTGCACGCCGTTCTTGATGTTGATGCCGAGCGCTGCGTCCGGTCCGTTGAGCGCGCCGGCCATGGCGATGGACACCGGCGGGCAGGTGGCCTTGCCGTCGCCGGCGGGGTCTGCGGGTGCTGCACCCGTGCTCGCGGCGACTTCGGCGCCGTTCTCGTCGATCTGTACTTTCTCGACGATGCTGAGATTGCTCTGCGCTGCTTCCTCTTCGGGCGCGCCCTGATTGCAGCCGGCAACAGCCAGCGCAATCAGACCAGCACCACCGAGAGCAAATGCCTTGCGAGCCACACGACTGCGCACGTCCCACCTCCGGTTCAGTGTTTTGCTCGGCATCGTCGGGTGTCCGTCCGGGGTCCGAGTGCGACCACATCGCCGATGCTTCGCCGACGACCATAGCCAACCCACAGGCTGATCGCGTGGTGTTGGAACACGCGTCGCGTGGTTGAGCGAGCTGAGCCGGTCAAAAGTCGGCTGCGGAAACGCAGACTTAACGGGCGGTGCCGCAAAGCGCCGTTATTTCGGCGCGGCGTCGGGCGTGCCGGCCGGCGGGTCAAGGGTCTCGAGGACGACCTCGGCCACCCGCTTCATCGTGGTGCGGCGGTCCATCGCGGCGCGCTGGATCCATTTGAACGCCTCGGGTTCTGACATGTTCTGCTTCGACTGCAGCAAACCCTTGGCGCGCTCGACGAGCTTGCGGGTCTCCAGGCGGTCGGACAGCGATGCGACCTCTCTCTCCAGCTCGGCGATCTCACTGAAGCGGCTGACGGCGACCTCGATCGCTGGAATGAGATCGGTGATGCTGAACGGTTTGACCAGGTAGGCCATCGCGCCGGCGTCGCGGGCTTTCTCCACCAGTTCGCGCTGACTGAACGCGGTGAGGATGACGATCGGCGCGATCCGCTTGCTCGCGATCTCCGAGGCGGCGTCGATGCCGTCGCGACGCGGCATCTTGACGTCCATGATCACCAGGTCGGGGCGCAGCGACTCGGCGAGGTCGACCGCCTCCTGGCCGTCCCCGGCCTCGCCGACGATCTCGTAGCCCTCCTCGCGCAGCATCTCGGCCAGATCGAGCCGGATGAGGGCCTCGTCCTCGGCGATGAGGACGCGATGCGGCGTGGCAGCGGCGTCGGACGGCGACGCGGGAGCAGAAGACCCGGAAGACGCGGAAGACATGGAAGACATTGTGAAGGCAGCAGGCGATAGGGGCGAGCGCGGGGCCATCCTCTATGGTGATAGGCCGCGCCACCTAAGGTTGCCGCGAACGCCCTCGTATCCCAACTGGCAGAGGAAACGGATTCAAAACCCGTCCAGTGTGAGTTCGAATCTCACCGAGGGCACCACATCTCATCGCTTTGACGCGCAACGCTCAGTTTCTCCTCAGCAATAGCATTCTCCCCGGAGCTACGGTCTCCACCAGGGAGGAGGGCGAGACGGTGACGTATCAGCTCAAGATGGCGATTTTCGCGATGGCACTCGTCGTCGTCGTTTCCGGCGCGATTCTGGGGTCCTGGCTCTACTTGGAATTTGAGCACTCGAATGACCGGCAGGAACTTGTCGACTGCATCCGCACGGAGACGGTGGCCGAGGCCCGGGAGCCTGCGATGCAGGTGATCGAAGCCAGCATTCTGGAGTGCCAACCCTGAGCGCCCGATCTAGTACAGGTCGAGCCTGCGGTCGGCCAGCAGATCGACGTGCTCGGTGAGCTTCTTGTCGCGACTGAGCGCGAGGTCGACATCGGCCACGGCCATCCCGACACCTGAACCCACGGACGCGACGACCCACCCGTTCTGATCCACGATCGCCGTGCCGCCCGTCCATTCCTGCCCGCGCTCGACACCTGAGCGGTCACATGCCGCGATGGCCACCCGGTTCAATCGCGCCGTCGACATCGCGGTGATCACCTCGCCGGGCCGCTCGCCCTCCGGTCGCGGGAACAGCGGCCAGTTCACCGGCGCCACGATCAACTCGGCACCGCCTACGGCGACCTGCCGGGTCAACTCGCCGAACTCGAGGTCGTAGCAGACCATCACGGCGATCACACCGTGACGTGTGTTCAGCACGGGCGGGCGCTGCGATCCCGGCGTGAAGATCAATCTCTCCCGATCCCACAGGTGTGTCTTGCGGTAGATCGCAATCGGTCCGCCGGAATCGATGACCGCCGCACTGTTGTACAGGTTTCCATCCTCACCCATTCGCTGAAGCCTAAGACGGCCAACGAATCACTCACCGCACCAGACCATTTCGCGAACCGCGGATCAGTCGCGGGCAAGGATGCCACGCGGGCCTCGTCGCCGTCGGCGAACATGTAGCCCGACGTCGCCAGCTCCGGCAACACCACAATGTCGGCGCCTGCGCCCACCGCATCGGCAACAGCAGACTCGATGAGCCCGCTGTTGGCATCGAGATCGCCCAGCACCGGATCGAGCTGGCAGCACGCGATACGTGTCATTCGACCAGGCTAGTCGGGCCTTCGGCGATAGGCTCGGGCGTGCTCAACGTTCGGCCCGCCTGCGTTCCCGAGGTGACCGCGGACGGTCAGACATGGTCACCAGACCGGCACCGCGACGACCGTGTCGGCCGTCGACTGCGCGTGCTGATGATCGCCAGCTGGATCGCGGCCGCCGTCTCCGCGGCGTTCGGCGCTTTTCAGCTGACACTCGGAGGCCAGTTGTGGTGGCTCGGCGCCGTCAACATCATGTGCGGCCTGGTGTTTCTATGGATCCCTCGGCTGTGCCCGCTGGGTGAACTCGTCGCTCCGCTGACCTTCGTGACGTTCGCCTATGTGTCGGTGACGTTCATCTGCTACACCATCGGCACCGGGTCCGGACTGCAGTTCTACTTCATCGTCGCGTCATCGCTCGCGGTCCTGGTGCTCGGTATCGAGCGCATCGCCCTGGCCGCATCCATTGCAGCGATCGGTGTGGTGATCACCATCCTTCTCGAGGTGACCGTTCCCGAGGACCGAGGCCTCGGCCCGCCCTGGACGCTGACCGCAGGCTTCATCAGCGCCGTGGTCTCGTCGGCGACGATGCTGGTTCTGACGATCTGGTACACGCTTCGCGAGATCGACCGCGCCGAGGCGGCCATGGAGGCAGAGTACGAACGCTCAGAACGCCTGCTGGCCAACATCCTTCCGGCTACCATCGCCGACCGACTCAAGGAACCGACCCGCACCGTCATCGCCGACAAGTACGAGGACGCGTCGATCCTGTTCGCCGACATCGCGGGCTACACCAAGCGTGCCAGCGATACCGCCCCCGCCGAACTGGTCCGGTTCCTGGATCGGCTCTACACCGACCTGGACGCGCTGGTGGACCGGCACGGGCTGGAAAAGGTGAAGACCAGCGGCGACTCGTACATGGTCGTCAGCGGTGTGCCGATCCCCCGCGCCGACCACATCGAGGCCCTCGCGCGGCTGGCTCTCGACATGGCCGAGGCGGTCGCAGGCCTGAAAGATCCTCAGGGGCGCGATGTTCCACTGCGCATCGGCATGGCCACCGGCCCCGTCGTCGCCGGTGTCGTCGGCGCGAAGAAGTTCTTCTACGACGTCTGGGGTGACGCCGTCAACGTCGCGGCGAGGATGGAGACGACGGACGTCGAAGGCCGAATTCAGGTGCCGGACAACGTGTATGAACGTCTTCGCCATGCTTTCGAGTTCGAGGAGCGAGGCGTGGTCGACGTCAAGGGCAAGGGCCCGATGCACACCTGGTACCTCGTGGGGCAACGGGCCGAGGCGATCACACCTTTCGGTTCTCCGACTTGAGGAGCCAGGCCAGCTTCTCCAGCCCGTCGATCAGCTGGTGCAAGATGTCCGCGGTGCTCGGATCCTCGGCGTCGACCGAGTCGTGGACGGTCCGCAAGGTGTCCACGGTGGCGTAGATGCGAACGGTGATCAGGTCGACGACGTCACTGGTGCTGTGCTCGTAGGCGGGGAACTGCGGCAGCGACGTGGTGGCGGCGACGGTGTCCGAGCGGCCATCCGGGACAGCGTCGAGCGCCCGCATCCGTTCGGCGACGGTGTCACTGGCCTCTCGGGCGAAGTCCACGACCTCGTCGAGTTGCAGGTGCAGGTCCCGGAAGTTCGTTCCGACGACGTTCCAATGCGCCTGCTTGCCCTGGATGTGCAGTTCGATCAGATCGACCAGCACCCGCTGGAGTGCTCCGCTGAGTTCCGGTGAGGCCTGGAATCCTGCGACCTCTGCTTCTGCGCGTCGTGCATTCGTTGTGGTTGCCATGCTCATGTCAACGCCTCCTAATCTGGATTGAGTCCAGATTACGCCAGGCTATTCCATGTGGCTAGTCACAGCCTGCTTGTCCTGCTTGTCCAGCAGTCGCGCATATCCGGCGCCCATGCCCAGCAGGATCAGTCCGACGACGATGAACACCGCGACCCGGAAGATGCCGTCGAGGGTGCCGAGATCGAACAGGAACAGCTTGGCCATCGCCGCTGCCACCAGCCCCAGCCCACCACCGATCGGCACGGAGCGGTCGTCGCGTGGCCGTCGCGCGGCATAGACGAACAGCGCAGCCGCCATCGCAATCCAGATGATGGTCGCGGCCATGTGTCCGGCGTAGAAGCCGCCGTCCGAACCTCCAGATTCCGCGCTGATCAACATCCCGGCAGTAACCGTGAACGATGTCACGGCGTAGACGATCACCACGGCGGCTCCCACCCACAGCGCACTCTCGGTGCGGTCCCACGCCCACACGATGGCCACGGCCGCAGCGGCGAGCAGGACGCTCGACACCAGCGTCGAGATGCCGGCGGCAGTACCGGTGCGGGTGGCCTCGAGCAACGCCCCCGGCGGCGAGTAGGTCAGGTGCGCCGCGGCACCGACGAGTCCGAAGCCGATCGCAGCCCACCGCGCGACGACGTCGTGGCGGCCGGCCACCGCAACCACCACCGCCATGGCCAGCAACATCGGCCCTGCGATCCGGCCGTCGAACGCGGCTGTCACAGCGATCAGCGCCGCCACCGCCGATGTCGCCGCAAAGACGTGCCGCACCGCGCCGGGCACACCCGGCAGCCTGTCACCGACGAGCACGATCGCCAGCAGCGCTGCGGCCACCGTCGCGGCCATCAACGACGCGACGACACGGTCGACCGCCAGGTTCACCGACAGCACCGGCACCATGCCGAAGGCGGTCAGCAGCGCCATGGCAACGCGATTCTTGGTGCCCGGCAACAGGATCAACGCCGCAACAACAGCAATGACGGCCGCGATCGCGCAGGCTCCGGCCAGCAGCAGGTCGTCGCGGTTGTCGAAGTACCGAGCCGCCAGAGCCACCATCAGTGGCAGGACCGCTGCGCAGATGCGCGCGGCGTGCAGCCAGATCCAGTCCTTGCCGAGCTGTACGGGCATCGACACCGCCGCCAGCGCCAGCATGAAACCGATGAGCAGCAGCGTGATTCCGTCGGCGACAATGGGAGCCAAACCGATCAGCGGCACCAGCACCAACAGGCCGAGATGCTGGGAGTCCCAGCGGCGCGCCAATGTCAGGCCCGCACCGGCGATCACGGCGGCGACGATCAGGCCGACCGGTGCGGACACCCATTCGTAAATGGTGGTGACGGCGATGACGTCCATATAGGCCGCGGCGATGCCTGTGGCGACCAGAGCGATAGCGCCGACCCGTCCGCCCGGACGACTGTTGAGCCACCATCCCGCGGCCACCAGCGCCCCGGCGAGCACTGCACCCGCGGCGACCCGGAACTCCGGCCGCAGGATTCCGGCCTGGGCGGCCAGCACCAGCAGCAGGACGACGCCGATGAGTGTGACGGCCACACCGGCGACGGCCAGCAGCTTGCCGATCCAGCCCTCCGATCGCTCCTTGGGCGGCTTCGGCACGGGCGGCGTCGGGTAGGGCCGGAACGGTGCAGGTTGCGGTGCGTACTGCTGCGGCCAGTACGGCATGACGGGCGGGCGCACCGGTTGTGGCACCTGCACCGGCGGTGCCACAGGTGCGGCCGGGGGTCGGTCCGCGAGGATGCGGTCGAGCTCGACCAGATCCGCGGACACCCGTGCGAGCTGTTGCGAGATCGCGGCGAAGTCCGCGGAGAGCCGGGTGATGACGGCAGTGTGCGGTTCGGTCATACCAGCATCGTCGCAGCAGATCTGCGGCAAACGGATGAGTACTACTACTCGTCCAGTCCGTGTTCGATGGCGTAGCGGGCCAGCTCCACCCGATTGCCGATCTGCAGTTTGCGGAACGTGGCCTGTACATGGTTCTCGACGGTGCGATGGCTCAGCGACAGCCGCGACGCGATCTGCTTGGCTGTGAGGCCTTTCGCGACGTAGCGCAGGATCTCCGTCTCCCGCTCGGTCAGGGTCGGCCCCTCCGAACCGGCCGGAGCGTCGCGCTCGATGCGGCGGAACTCCCCCAGCACGAGCCCCGCCAGCCCCGGCGTGAACACGGCACGGCCCTGCGCGGTCGCCCGCACCGCGTCGCCGAGTTCTTGCTTCGACGCGCTCTTCACCAGGTATCCGGTCGCGCCGGCTTTGACTGCTTCGAGGACGTCGTCGCGCTCGTCGGACGCCGACAGCACCAGGATGCGTGACGACGGGGACACCGCGAGCACCTCGGTGGTCGCCTGCGCGCCGTCCCCGTCGCCCAACCGCATGTCCATCAGCACCACGTCGGGTTTGACCACCGCCGCCCGCCGTTTGGCCGAAGCGACGCCGTCGGCGGTGGCGACCACATCGAACCCGTCGTCGGCGAGGTCGCGCGCCACCGCATCACGCCAGATCGGATGGTCGTCGACGACCATCACCGAGGTACGGTCAGCTCCCATTCCGTCCCCATTCCCGGCCCGGTGCTCAGCTCAGCCCGGCCGCCCAACCAATTCATCCGTCCGACAATCGATTTCGCCACGCCCACCCGACCCTCGCGCACGGCAGCCTCCAGCCGTCCCTCGGGGATGCCGACACCGTCGTCACGCACGCTCACCGTCACGGAGTCACCGAGATCCTCGAGGAGAACATACGCGTGGGCGTCCGGCCCGGCATGCGCCTCCGCGTTGTCGAGGGCGTTGGTCACCGCGGCGAAGAACTCCTCGGCAACCGCGGCGTTCAGCAGCACCGGCTCGGCAGGAACGCTCACCGACACCCGGTCGGACGCACGGCGCCGCAACATCGCACCGATGTCCGACGTCGTATCGCCCCTCGGCGTCGCATCGGCGGCGCTGACGAGACGACGCAGTGCTCGCTCCTGCTGGCCGGCCAGCTCGGCCAGTTGCGCGGTGTCGCCGCCGATCTCGCGTCCGCGGCGGGCCACCAGCGCCAGCACCTGGATTGCGCCGTCGTGCACCTGACGGGAAAGCCGCTCGCGTTCCTCCATCGACGCCGACAACCGAGCGGCGCGCTCGAGCTCGGCGTGTGCGCGGCGCGCGGTCTGCGCGGCCATCCCGACGGCGAGACCCACGGCCAGCTCGATCACCACCGTGGCGTTGCGCCCGAGGTCGATGCTGACGTACCCCTTGAGTACGGCACTGGCGGCGACGATGACCAGACCCGCCAGCATTCCTGTGACGGGACCCGACAGGATCGCCGCCGAGATCGTGGCGTTGGTCGCCCACAGCGTCGTGGGCCAGGACTGGTTGTCGAGCGCCCACTGATCGGATGCGACGAACTCGGTTGACAGCATCAGGGCCACGACGACGCTTATCTCGGCAAGCACCCAGCCGGGCCTGCGCCCGAAACCCCGCAGGTAAGCCACCGCGCACGCCGCACTCCACGCGATCAGCACCCCGAACAACAGCCATCCGGCCACCGGGGACTCCAGGTCCGGGTTGATCGCCAGATGGAATCCGAAGGCGTAGACACAGCTGAGCAGACGGAACACCTGAGCGGCCCGCCACAGCGGCGTGACCGGATCAGGTGTCACATCACCTTGGAGAGAAACGCCTTCGTCCGTTCGTGTTGAGGATTGGCCATGATCTCGCGAGGGTTGCCCCGCTCGACCACGACGCCTCCGTCCATGAACACCAGCTCGTCGGCGACTTCGCGCGCGAAACCCATCTCGTGCGTGACGACGACCATCGTCATGCCCTGGGAGGCAAGCTTTTTCATGACGGCCAGCACTTCTCCGACGAGTTCGGGATCCAGCGCGGACGTCGGCTCGTCGAACAGCATCAGCTTCGGCTCCATCGCCAGCGCGCGGGCGATTGCGACGCGCTGCTGCTGGCCACCCGAAAGCTGCGCGGGATAGGCCTCCGCCTTGTCCGCCAACCCAACCTGAGCCAGCAACTCCTTGCCTTGCTCAATGGCCTTGGCTTTTTTGATCCCCTTCACCTGGACCGGAGCTTCGATGACATTGCCCAACGCGGTGCGGTGCGGAAACAGGTTGAAGTGCTGGAACACCATGCCGACATCGCGGCGCTGCCTGGCGACGTCACGCGGCTTCATCTCGTGAAGCTTGGTGCCGCGCTCTTGGTAGCCGACAAGGGATCCGTCGACATAGAGCCGACCGGCGCTGACGGTCTCGAGATGGTTGATGCACCGCAGGAACGTGGATTTGCCGGAGCCCGAAGGCCCGACCAGCACCAGCACCTGCCCCTGCTGTACCTCCAGCGTGATGCCCTTGAGCACCTTCAACGCACCGAAGTCCTTGCAGACCAGCTCTGCCTTGACCATCGGCCGCCCGTTGGTATCGCTCACCGTGTGCGCCCTTTCACCCTGCCGCGGGTTTCTGTGCCAGCGCCAGCGCTTCTAGTTGCTTGGATGTCAGCTTGCGTGAGGCGCCCCGCGAGAAGTACCGCTCCAGATAGAACTGCCCGACCATCAGGATGCTCGTGATGATCAGATACCAGGTCGCGGCGACCAGGAGCAGCGGCACAGGTTCGAAGATACGTGCCGCTATCTCGCGGGTGGCGATGCTGTACACGTCGAATGCGTAGGGCACGGCCGTGACCAGTGACGTCGTCTTCAACAGGCTGATCAGCTCGTTGCCCGTCGGCGGGATGATCACGCGCATCGCCTGCGGCAAGACGGTTCGGCGCATCGCCTTGCCCCACGACATGCCCAGCGCCGTCGAGGCTTCCATCTGGCCTTCGGGGACCGACATGATGCCGGCACGCACGATCTCGGCCATGTAGGCCGCCTCGTTGAGGCCCAGGCCGATCACCGCGAGCACGAAAGGAATCGAAAAGTCCTGCAGATCGAGGTGGAAGAACGACGGGCCGAACGGCACACCCAGCTGAATGTTCTGGTAGATCGTCGGAAACAGGCCCCAGAACGCCAGCTGCACGTAGATCGGCGTGCCGCGGAAAATCCAGAGGAAAACCCACGCCACGGAACTGAGCACCGGGTTGTCGGACAGCCGCATCACGGTGAGAACGACGCCCAGCACGATGCCGATGATCATCGAGTAGATCGTCAGCTGAAGTGTGTTGAAGACTCCCAACAAGATTCGCTCGTTGAAGAGGTACTCGCCGAATGTGGACCACCCGTAGGCCGGGTTGGTGGCCGCCCCGTAGAGGAACAGCCCGACGAGGACGATGATGACGGTCGCCGCCACCCACCGCCACGGATGGCGCAGCGGGACAGCGTCGATGGACTGCGGCGGATCGGACGGTGGCGGCGTACCGGCATCACTCATGAGGGTCGACGTCGCTCTAGGAGATCGCGCCGTTGATCACCGGCTTGTCGATCATGCCTTCTTCGAGGCCCCAGTTGGCCGCGATCTCTTTGTACTTGCCGGTCTCGATCAAGTGCTCCAGCGCCTGCAGCAGCGACTGCGCCAGCGGTGAACCCTTCTGCACCGGCCACCCGTAGGGTGCGGCGTCGAACGTCTCACCAGCCTGAGCGAGCTTGCCGTTGGTCTGTTTGATCGCATACAGCGTGACCGGCGAATCCGCGGACATCGCATCGGCCTGACCCAGTACCACCGCGTTGGTGGCCGCGTCCTGGCTGTCGAAGGGAACGATCTCGATGGCGGGCTTGCCCTCGTCGGTGCACTTCTTGCTGCGCGCGGGAAGCTCGTCGGTCTCCTGGTAGGTCGTCGCCTGGACGGCGACCTTCTTGCCGCAGGCGTCCTCGGGGTTGATGTCGCCTCCCGCAGGTTGAGCCCACAGGGTGCCTGCCGAGAAGTAGGTGACGAAGTCGACCTGCTCCTCGCGCTCCTTGGTGTCGGTGAACGACGACATACCGACGTTGAACGTGCCACCTTGGATCGACGGGATGATCTTGGCGAAGTCGGCCTCGCGGTATTCGGCGGTCAGACCGAGCGTTCCGGCGACGGCGTTCATCAGATCGACGTCGAAGCCGACGAGCTTGCCCGACGGATCCTTGAACTCGTTCGGGGCGTAGGGCACGTTGACGCCGACGACGAGCGTGCCTGTGGACTTGATTGCCTCCGGAACGGTGTTCGCAATCTCGTCGACCTTCTCCGCGGGTGCTGCCGCGGTCGGGGATCCCTCTTCGCTCGGTGCTTCCGAGCTGCTCGAACAGCCGGACAGCGCCATGGCACCTGTGGCGGCGAAGACCGCAACAATGCGCCAGACCTTCGTCCGACGGTCTTGGATTCCACCCAACACTGCTTTGCCTCTACTTTCTTCTCGGGTCGTCCGCGCTTCCGGCTGAGTTCCCCAAACCAGGTATCCCAGCCAGGAACGTTAACGACCGATGATCCGGCGCGCAGCGCCGGTAACGAGACATTAACGACACGATTGAGACCCCACAGCCGTACTGCGAAATCTGCCGGGGCGTGTCGCGGGTATGTCAGACTTCGCGCATGGAAACCGCTGCTCCCCCAACCATGTTGCAGCATCTCTGGAAGTCAGCACTGCTGTCCGGGATACTCGCGATCATTCTCGGTGCGATGGTGTGGTTCTGGCCCGCCATCAGCGTCTTCGTCGCGGCCATCTTCTTCGCCGCATACCTGTTGATCACCGGGATCTCGCAGGTGATCTTCGCGTTCGCCCTCCACGTATCGGCGGGCGGGCGGGTGCTGTTGTTCCTCAGCGGAGCCGCAGCGCTCATTCTGGCCGTGATGTGCTTCCGCAATTTCGGAAATGCCATTCTCCTATTGGCCATTTGGATTGGGATCGGCTTCATCTTCCGGGGTGTCGCAACCGCGGTCTCGGCCATCAGCGATCCGAACCTGCCGGGGCGCGCCTGGGAGATCTTCATCGGCGTGATCAGCCTGATCGCCGGCGTGATCATGCTGGCCTCACCCTTCGACTCGATCGAGACTTTGACCATGGTCGTCGGCATCTGGCTGGTCGTCCTCGGCATCTTCGAGGTCATCTCCGCGTTCGGTATCCGTTCTGCGAGCAAAGACCTCCGGCGCACACCGGCGCCTGAGTAAGTGTCCAAAGTCTCTAGCGATGGGCGCCCAGAAAGCTACTACACTGTGTCGTAGAAGCGGAGGAGATCGCTTCGTCAACGCCTGGGAGTGACACATGGACGCACTGGATGTGTCTCGGTGGCAGTTCGGAATCACCACCGTCTACCACTTCATCTTCGTCCCGCTGACCATCGGACTGGCGCCGTTGATCGCCGTCATGCAGACGATCTGGCATGTCACCGGCAACACCGCCTGGTATCGGCTGACCAAATTCTTCGGCAAGCTCTTCCTGATCAACTTCGCGATCGGCGTGGCCACCGGCATCGTCCAGGAATTTCAGTTCGGGATGAACTGGAGCGAATACTCCAAGTTCGTCGGCGACATCTTCGGCGCCCCCCTGGCCTTCGAAGGACTGATCGCGTTCTTCTTCGAATCCACGTTCATCGGCTTGTGGATCTTCGGCTGGAGCCGGTTGCCCAGGGCGGTGCACCTGGCTTGTATCTGGATCGTCGCGTTCGGCGTGAATGCTTCGGCTTACTTCATCATCGCAGCCAACTCGTTCATGCAGCACCCGGTCGGAGCCAGGTACAACCCGGAGACCGGCCGCGCCGAACTCGTCGACTTCGGCGCCCTGCTGACGAACAACACTGCCGTGTGGGCCTTTTTCCACGCGATCGCCGGAGCACTGCTCACCGCGGGGGCGTTCGTGGCCGGCATCTCGGCCTGGCTGATGGTGCGCGAGCGTCGCCGCAACCCCGGCGACGCCGCGCCGCCCGACGCGACATCGATGTACCGGCCCGCCGCTGTCCTGGGCAGCCTCGTCGCACTCGTCGCCGCCGGCGGCCTGTTCTTCACCGGCGACATCCAGGGCAAGCTGATGTTCGTCCAGCAGCCGATGAAGATGGCCTCTGCAGAATCGTTGTGCCACACCGAAACCGACCCCGATTTTTCGATCCTGACTGTCGGCACGCACAACAATTGCGACAGCGTCACCCACCTCATCGAAGTGCCCTACGTGCTGCCGTTTCTCGCCGAGAGCAAGTTCAGCGGCGTCACATTACAGGGCGTGCAGGACCTTCAGCGGGAGTACGAGCAGAAGTTCGGTCCCGGCGACTACCGGCCCAACCTGTTCGTCACATACTGGGCGTTCCGCGCCATGATTGGATTGCTGCTCGTCCCGGTAGCTTTCGCACTCGTCACGCTGTGGCTGACCCGCCGGGGCCGCATCCCCGACCACCGGTGGTACGGGCTGGCCGGCATCCTCGCCATCCCGACGCCGTTCCTCGCGAACTCCGCGGGCTGGATCTTCACCGAGATGGGGCGCCAGCCCTGGGTGGTCGTACCCAACCCGACAGGCGACCCGATGGTGCGGATGACCGTGCAGGAAGGCGTGTCCAACCATGCGGCGGGCACGGTGATGTTCTCGCTGGCGGTGTTCACCCTCCTTTACGGAGCCCTTGCAGTTGTGTGGTTGTACCTGATGCGGCGCTACGTCGTCGAAGGCCCGCTGGAGCACGACTCCGAACCAGCACCGCCGGCACCGCCCGACAAGGACGATGTCGCCCCACTTTCGTTCGCGTACTAGGAGATCGTCATGGCACTCCAGGAAATCTGGTTTCTCCTGATCGCCGTGCTGTTCCTCGGCTTTCTGGTGTTGGAAGGATTCGATTTCGGCGTCGGCATGCTGATGGCGCCGATGGGGTCGCGCGGCCCTGGCGATCCTGACAACCGGCGCCGCGCGGTGCTCAACACCATCGGCCCGGTGTGGGACGCCAACGAGGTGTGGCTGATCACCGCCGGCGCCGCCATGTTCGCGGCATTTCCGAACTGGTACGCCACGTTGTTCTCCGCGCTGTATCTGCCGCTGCTGGCAATCCTTTTCGGCATGATCCTGCGCATCGTCGGCATCGAGTGGCGCGGCAAGATCAACGATCCGCAGTGGCGCCGCTGGGCCGACATCGGCATCGCGTTGGGCTCCTGGCTTCCCGCGATCCTGTGGGGCGTGGCCTTCGCAATCCTGTTGCGGGGCTTGCCGATCGACGCCGACGGCATCGCCCACCCGGGTATCGGCGACGTGCTGAGCCCCTACACACTGCTCGGCGGGCTGGCCACGGCCTCGCTGTTCCTGTTCTACGGTTCGGTCTATCTGGCGCTCAAGACCTCCGGCGCCCTGCACGGGGACTCTTTCCGCGTCGGCCGGCTGCTCTCGGTCCCCGTGATCGCCCTGGCAGGAGGATTCGGCCTGTGGACCCAGCTCGCCTACGGCCAGACATGGACGTGGCTGGCGCTCGCCGCGGCGGTTGTCGCGCTGCTGGTTGCGGTAGCGCTGATGTGGCGCGAGACCCGTGAGGGAATCGCGTTCGTGTCGATGGTCGTCGTCATCGCCGCCGTCGCCGTGCTGATCTTCGGTTCGATGTACCCGAATCTCCTGCCCTCGACGTTGAATCCCGACTGGAGCGTGACCATCTACAACGGGTCGTCCACGCCGTACACCCTCAAGATCATGACGTGGGCGTCGCTGGCGTTGCTTCCGCTGGTGCTCGGCTACCAGGCGTGGTCGTACTGGGTGTTCCGTAAGCGCGTCAGCGCGGATGCCATTCCCGCATCGATCGGTTTGTCGAGGCGAGTGCCCTGACAGACCGCACGAACGCCCCGATCGACCCGCGGTTGTGGCGGGCCTCGACGGCGATGCGTCGGTTTCTCGTCGCCACGACGGCCTGCGGCGTCCTGATCGCGGCATGCACGATCGCCGCGGCGGTGGTGCTCGCGTCCGTCGTCGCTCGCGTCGTGACCGACCCGGCTTCGCGCAGCGTCGCTGCACTCGGCGGATCCCTGGTGATCCTGCTGGCGCTCTGGACGGTCCGCACCCTGGTGCACTGGAAGCAGGGCACGCTCGCGCAGCGCGGAGCCAGCGCGGTCATCGCCGACCTCACCGACCAGGTGCTGACCACGGCGACATCGCTGCCGCCCCGCGAGCTCGCCGCGCAACGCGACGACGCTGCCGTCGTCGTCACTCGCGGGCTCGACGGCCTTCGGGTCTACTTCACCACCTACCTACCGTCGCTGTCGCTGGCCGCGATCCTCACCCCGGCAACAGCGGTGGTCATCGCGCTCTACGACTGGCGATCCGCCGTCATCGTCGCCATCGCACTGCCCCTCATCCCGATCTTCATGATCCTGATCGGGATGGCCACCGCGGACCGGTCCGCAGCGGCGCTGACCGCGATGGCCACGCTGCAGTCCCGGTTGCTCGATCTCGTGGCCGGATTGCCGACCCTGCGGGCCCTCGGCCGCACCGAGGGCGCCGCCGCCCGCATCGCCGAACTCGGTGCAGCACATCGCCGTTCTGCGATGGCGACAATGCGTATCGCCTTCCTGTCCGCGCTGGTGCTCGAGCTTCTGGCAACCCTCGGGGTGGCCCTTGTCGCCGTCGGCGTGGGAATGCGGTTGGTCTACGGCGATATGACGCTGGCCGCTGGGCTCACCGCCCTGCTCCTGGCTCCCGAGGTGTTCTGGCCGCTGCGCAGGGTCGGCGCCGCATTCCATTCCGCTCAGGACGGAAAGACCGCCGTGCAGGCGGCTTTCCGGTTCATCGACACGCAGGAGCCAGCCCCGGCAGGGACCCGTCCCGCGCCGGATGGCCCGCTGACCGTTCGTGTCGACGATCCGTCACTGACGGCCTCACCCGGCCGGGTCACGGTGCTCACCGGACCCAACGGGGTCGGCAAGTCGACTCTGCTGCAGGCAATCCTGGGCCTCGGTCCCCCCGTTTCGGGCAATGTCGCGGTCAACGGGGTCGACGTGTCGGAATTGGACCCTCGGCAATGGTGGACCAGGGTCGCGTGGCTGGCTCAGCGGCCGGTGCTCATTCCCGGCACGGTGCAGGAGAACCTGGAACTGTTCGGCCCCCTGTCAGACCTCGAAGATGCCTGCCGCGCCGCATGCTTCGACGAGGTGCTGGCCACCTTGCCAGACGGCCTGCAGACAACGATCGGCCGCGGCGGCGTCGGGCTGTCCCTGGGACAGCGGCAACGGCTCGGCCTCGCCCGCGTACTGGGCTCCACGGCGTCACTCCTGCTGCTCGACGAGCCCACCGCCCATCTCGACGGGCCCACCGAGGCGCGGGTGCTCGACGCCATCGCCAGGCGCGCCGACCGCGGGGACACCGTACTTGTCGTCGGTCACCGCGACCGGGTGCTGGCGATCGGCGACACAGTTGTGGACATGGGGGGTGTCCGTGTCGCGCCGTGATCCGCTCCTGCTGGCGTGGTCGCTTATGCGGCCGAAGGTTTCGCGTGTCGCACTCGCCGTCGCACTCGGCGCGCTGTCGCTCGGCAGCGCACTCGCCCTGACCGCGGTGTCGGCCTGGCTGATCACCCGCGCATGGGAGATGCCGCCCGTATTGACCCTGACCGTCGCCGCCGTCACCGTGCGTGCTCTGGGAATCTCACGCGGACTTCTCGGCTACTGCGAACGGCTGGTCTCCCACGACACGGCGCTGCGTGCAGCAGCCGGTGCGCGCGAACGACTCTTCACCCGGCTGGCCACCGGATCAGACGATGCCGTGATGTGGCGCAGCAGCGGCGATCTCGTCGCACGGGTAGGCAACGGCGTCGACGAACTCGCCGACGTTCTCGTGCGTGCCGTGGTGCCGATCGGCGTCGCGGCGGCCCTCGGAGTGTGCGCCGTCGCGACGGTCGCCGTCATCTCCCCCGCGGCGGGGGCCGTGCTGGCGCTGTGCATGACGGTCGCCGGCGTCGCCGCACCCGCAATGGCCGCGCGGGCTGCGCTGGCTGCTGAAAATGTTGCGGTTGAACATCATTCGCGCCGTGACGCCGCTGCGCTGCTCGCCCTCGAGCACGCGCCCGAGCTTCGTGTCAGCGGGCGCCTGTCCGGCGTCATCGCCGCCGCAGCCGACGAGCAACGCCGCTGGGGCCGCGCGATCGACCGGGCCGCCGCGCCGGCGGCTATCGCGGCGGCAGCGCCCACCGCGGCGATCGGGGTGAGCGTCCTCGGCGCAGCGCTGGCCGGAATCGCGCTGTCCGACAGCGTCGCCCCCACTACGGTCGCGATCCTGATGCTGGTGCCGCTCGCCGCCTTCGAAGCCACCTCCGCGTTGCCCGGCGCCGCGATCGCGCTGATCCGCGGCCGCATCGCCGCACAGCGTCTGCTCACACTGACCGAGCCTGTCGACGACGACCGCAGGCCCGCCGTCACACCGCTGAACCTGCAACCCGGCGACCGCGTCGCCGTCGTCGGACCCTCCGGCTGCGGCAAGACCACACTGCTCATGCGCACCCCGGGAGTCTTCTTCGCCGAAGACGCACATCTGTTCTCCACCACGGTCCGCGACAACCTGCTGGTAGCCCGCGGTGACGCCACCGACGACGAACTCGTGGACGCTTTGCAGCGCGCCGGCCTCGGGGAATGGCTCGACCAGCAGCCTGAGGGACTGTCGACGGTGCTCGTCGGTGGGGCCGCCGCGGTGTCAGCCGGTCAGCGACGACGGCTACTGCTTGCACGCGCGTTGACCTCGACCGCCCAAACGGTGCTTCTCGACGAACCGACCGAGCATCTCGATGCCTCCGACGCCGACGAGATCATGGCCCAGCTACTGACGCCCGGTGCGTTGTTCGGAACGGAACGAACTGTCGTCGTTGCGACTCATCACCCGCCGGAAAACGTGTCCGTAGAGGTAATCTCACCGGCATGAGCGAACCGCCGCCCCCTCCTCCTGGCACTTATCCGGGCGGCTATCCGCCGCAGCCGTACGGCGGTTACCCGCCCCCCGTCCCGGTCGCCCCGAAGAACGGACTGGGGACGGCTTCGCTTGTCGTCGCCATCATTTCGCTGTTCACTTTGTTCGGCGGCGTGGTCCTCGGCATCGTCGCCGTCGTCCTCGGCTTCTTGGGGCGGGGCCGCGTCAAGCGCGGCGAAGCCACCAATGGTGGCGTCGCGATGGCCGGCATCGTGCTCGGATTCCTCAGCATCATCGTCTCGATCGCCGCGTTCGTCGTCGTCGGCGTTTTCGGTGTCGCGCTCTTCAAAGAAGTCGGCGGCACCGATTACATCGACTGCGTCAACAGGGCCGGTTCCGACCAGGCTGCCGTGCAGCAGTGCGCTGAAGAGTTCACCCAGCGGGTGGAGGACGAGTTCTCCATCACCGTCACGCCGACACCTTAGGCCCTGTCACGGGAAGTGCTTGACGATCCCCTCTTGCACGACGGTGGCCAGCGGCTGACCGGCCCGGTCGAAGAAGTGACCTGTGCCGAGGCCACGAGATTCCGCGGCGACCGGTGACGTGGTCGAGTAGAGCACCCAGTCGTCGAACCTGATCGGGCGGTGGAACCACACCGTGTGATTGGTGGTGACCGCAAAGATCCGGTCATGGCCCCACGACAGACCGTGGGTGGTGATGATCGAATCCAGGATCGTGGTGTCCGACGAGTAGACCAGTGCGGCGGCGTGGAGCACCTGGTCGTCGGGCATGACGCCCTGGGCCGTCATCCATACCCGGTTGTGGGTGAGCTTGCCGCCCTTGTCGCGCATGATCCATGCCGGATCGTTGGTGTAGCGCCATTCGATCGGCCGCAGCGCGTTGACGAAGAGCGGAACGATCTCCTCGTACCCGCGCAGCAGATGATCGATCGGTGGCACGGCCTCCGGGTCGTCGATCATGGGCGGCTCGACGCCGTGTTCGAGTCCTGCACCGCCGGACAGGTACGAGACCAACGCAGTCGTCAGGAGCTGACCGTTCTGCACGACGTCGACACGACGATTGGCAAACCGGCGTTCGTCGCGCAGCCGCACCACGTGGAACTCAAGGTCCTGCTCTGGGTCGCCGCCCGCGATGAAATGCACCGACAGCGCGCTCGGCGCCGTGGGGTGGTTCAGGCTGCGGCTGGCCGCCACGAACGCCTGGGCCATCATCTGCCCGCCGAAGGTTCTGACCGGGTTCTTGCTCGGATGAACTCCGATGAAGGTGCGGTCGTCGACACGTTCCAGGTCGAGGATCGCCAGGAGCTCGTCGAAATCTGCGTGCCCTGGCAACTGCGGCCCCTCCTGAGGTCTAGACGTCGTCCTCCCCGATGCGGTGGACGTGGATCAGATTCGTCGACCCTACTGTGCCCGGCGGGGCGCCTGCGACGATGACCACCAGGTCTCCGCGCTTGTAACGACCGAGCTCGAGCATCGACTTGTCGACCTGCCGGATCATGCCGTCCGTGGTCTCGATGTGCGGCACGATGAACGTCTCGGTCCCCCAGGTCAACGCGAGCTGGCTGCGCACCTCGGGCAGCGACGTGAACGCCAGCACCGGCAGCGGCGTATGCAGCCGGGCCAGACGGCGGACCGTGTCGCCGGATTGGGTGAACGCGACCAGCGCCTTGGCATCGAGACGCTCGCCGATGTCGCGTGCGGCGTAGGAGATGACACCGCGCTTGGTCCGCGGGGTGTGCGTCAACGGCGGCGCGGCCACCGAGTTCTCTTCGACCGCGCTGACGATGCGGGCCATGGTCCGCACCGTCTCGAACGGAAACTTGCCGACCGAGGTCTCCCCCGACAGCATCACCGCATCGGCGCCGTCGAGCACCGCGTTGGCGACGTCGGACGCCTCGGCGCGGGTCGGGCGGGAATTCTCGATCATCGACTCCAGCATCTGAGTCGCGACGATGACGGGTTTGGCGTTCTCCCTTGCCATTTGGATGGCACGCTTCTGCACCAGCGGCACCTCTTCGAGCGGTAGCTCGACGCCGAGATCGCCGCGAGCGACCATGATCGCGTCGAAGGCCAGCACGATGGCCTCCAGATTGTCGATCGCCTCCGGCTTCTCCAGCTTCGCGATGACGGGCACCCGTCGTCCCACCCGGTCCATCACCTCGTGCACCAGCTCGACGTCGGCGGGTGACCGCACGAAGGACAGCGCAACCAGGTCGACGCCGAGGCGCAGCGCAAACTCGAGATCGTCGATGTCCTTCTCCGAGAGCGCAGGCGCCGAGACGTTCATGCCGGGCAGCGACATGCCTTTGTTGTTGCTGACCTTGCCGCCCTCGGTGACGGTGCAGACCACGTCGCTGCCGTCGATGTGCTCGACCACCAGGCCGACGTTGCCGTCGTCGACGAGGACGCGGTCACCGGGCTTGGCGTCCTGGGCCAACCGCTTGTAGGTGGTCGACACGCGGTCGTGGGTGCCCTCGAAGTCTTCGACGGTGATCCGCACCGTCTCACCATTGACCCACTCGGTGGGACCGTCGGCGAAGCGACCAAGCCGGATCTTCGGTCCCTGCAGGTCGGCGAGGATCCCGACGGCCCTTCCGGTCGCGTCGGACGCCGAGCGGACGCGCTTGTAGTTCGCTTCGTGGTCGGGGTAGTCCCCATGGCTGAAGTTCAGCCGGGCAACGTCCATTCCGGACTCCACCAGCTGCTTGACAGCGTTGTCCGAGGCGGTTGCGGGGCCAAGCGTACAGACGATTTTTCCGCGTCTAGTCACGACTCCTGAGCATAGTCGTTAATCGATTCAGACGACGGCCAGCGGTAGGGCTCCCGGCCGCACCGGGGCCGGGAGATCGGATTCACCCATCAGGTACGTGTCGACGGCGTGCGCAGCGCTGCGGCCTTCTGCGATCGCCCACACGATCAGCGAGGCGCCGCGATGTGCGTCTCCACACACGAAGACCCCGGGCGCGTCGGTCTGCCAGTCCGAGCCGCACGACACGGTGCCGCGCCGATTCAGTGTCAGGCCCAACTTGTCGAGCAGCGCCATGTGCTCGACGCCCTCGAAGCCGATCGCGAGCAGGGCAAGATCGCACGGGATCTCCAGCGACTGCCCGACGGGCACGATACGTCTGCGCCCGGCGTCGTCGCGTTCGACCTGAACCTCGGCGATCACCATGGCCCGCAGATTCCCTTGCTCGTCCCCGAGGAAGCTCTGCACAGCAACCTCGTACCGGCGCTGGCCACCCTCGGCGTGGGCAGGTGAGAGCCGGGTACGTAACACCACCGGCCACATCGGCCACGGCGAGCGGGAGTCGTCGCGGTACTCGGGCGGCTCAGGGTTGTAGTCCAGCTGGGTCACCGAGGCAGCACCCTGCCGGTGCGCGGTGCCGAGGCAGTCCGCACCGGTGTCGCCGCCGCCGATGATCACGACGTGTTTGCCTGCGGCCGAGATGTCGCTGGCGCCGTCACCTTCGCATTCCTTGTTGGCCGGCACGAGGTGTTCCATCGCCAGATAGACGCCCTTGAGGTCGCGGCCGGGCACGTCGTTGTCCCGCGCCCGCAGCGCACCGACCGCCAGCACGACCGCGTCGTGCTGAGCCCTCAACTGCTCGACGGGAAGGTCGACGCCCACCTCGGTTTCAGTGACGAAACGCGTTCCCTCCGCGCGCATCTGAGCGAGTCGCTGGTTCAGGTAGGACTTCTCCAACTTGTACTCGGGGATGCCGTATCGCATCAGTCCACCGATACGGTCGTCTCGCTCATAGACCGTCACGTCGTGACCGGCGCGGGTGAGCTGTTGCGCTGCAGCAAGTCCCGCCGGGCCCGAGCCGACGATCGCGACCTTCTTGCCCGTGGAGATCGCGGCGGGCTGAGGTTCGACGATGCCGTCCATCCAGGCCTGGTCGGCGATGGTCTGTTCGATCCGCTTGATCGTGACGCTGCCACCGGTGTGGTCCTCGGCGATGGACAGCACGCACGCCGCCTCGCACGGGGCAGGACAGAGCCTGCCGGTGAACTCCGGGAAATTATTGGTGGCATGCAGACGGTCACTGGCGGCATCCCAGCGGCCGCGCCGCACCAGGTCGTTCCACTCGGGAATCAGGTTGCCCAGCGGGCAACCGGCAGTGCCGGAGTGGCAGAACGGGATTCCGCAGTCCATGCAGCGCCGGGCCTGCTGCGATACCTCGCCGGCACGTTCATGGGGATCTTGGCGTTCGTAGACCTCCCGCCAGTCGCCGACCCGTTCGTCAACAGGGCGCTTCGTGGCTTCCACCCTGGCCACTTCGAGAAATCCATGCGGATCAGCCACGGCTTGCCTCCATGATCGCTGAGTCGACGTCCCGGCCTTCGGCTTTGGCCATCCGGGTGGCCTGCAGCACGCGTTCGTAGTCGCGCGGCATGACCTTGGTGAATTGCGCACTGCGCCTTGGCCAATCAGACAGCAACGACGTGGCCACAGTGCTGCCGGTGTATTTGGCGTGCTGGGCGACGACCTCGCGCAGCCACAGCAGGTCCTCGGGTTCGAGGCGCTGAAGCTCCACCATGTCGGTGTTCACTCGCTGCGGGTTCAGGCCGAGCACGAACGCGATACCACCCGACATCCCGGCGGCCATGTTGCGGCCAACCTTGCCGAGCACCACGACCCGCCCGCCTGTCATGTACTCGCAGGCGTGATCCCCGACGCCCTCGACGACGGTCAACGCGCCGGAGTTGCGTGCCGCGAACCGCTCCCCCACCCGACCGCGCAGGTACAGCTCACCAGAGGTGGCACCGAAGAGCAGCGTGTTGCCTGCGATCACGTTGTCCTCGGGAAGAAACAGCACGTCGTCCTGGGGCTTGACGATTATCTTGCCGCCCGAGAGTCCCTTGCCCACATAGTCGTTCGCATCCCCAATGAGTTCGAGCGTGATGCCGGGCGGTAGAAAGGCACCGATCGATTGGCCCGCCGATCCCGTGAGGGTGACGTGGATGGTGTCCTCCGGCATACCCTGCGCGCCGTAGCGACGCGTCACCTCGCTGCCGAGCAGGGTGCCGACGGTGCGGTTGACATTGCGCACCGGCAGTTCCAGGCGCACCGGATGTGCGTCCTCGAGGGCGCCTTCGGCGAGTTGGATCAGCGTGCGATCCAGAGCCTGATCCAATCCGTGGTTCTGGTCTCGGGTGCGGACGCGCTGCGCGTTCACCGCCGGCACCGCGAAGATCGGGCTCAGATCGAGTCCCTTGCTTTTCCAGTGCGCGACTCCGCTGGCCGTGTCGAGGACCTCGGCGTGGCCGACGGCCTCGTCGATGCTGCGAAAACCCAGTTCTGCCAGATACTTACGAATATCCTCGGCGATGAAGCGGAAGAAGTTCTCGACGAACTCCGGCTTGCCGTTGAACCGTGCTCGCAGTTCCGGATTCTGAGTGGCGACGCCGACCGGGCACGTGTCGAGGTGGCAGACACGCATCATGATGCAGCCCGCCACCACCAGGGGCGCGGTTGCGAAACCGTATTCCTCGGCGCCGAGCAGCATCGCCACCATGACGTCGCGTGCGGTGCGCATACCGCCGTCGCACTGAACGGTGATGCGGTCCCGCAGGCCGTTGAGCACGAGCGTCTGCTGGGTGTCGGCAAGACCGATCTCCCACGGCGCGCCTGCGTGCTTGAGGCTGGTCAGCGGCGCGGCGCCGGTGCCGCCGTCATAACCCGAGATCAGCACGACGTCGGCGTGGGCCTTGGAGACACCCGCGGCCACGGTGCCGACGCCGACCGAGCTGACGAGCTTGACATGGATACGCGCGTCGGCGTTCGCGTTCTTCAGGTCGTGGATCAGCTGCGCGAGATCCTCGATCGAGTAGATGTCGTGGTGCGGCGGCGGCGAGATCAATCCGACGCCCGGGGTGGAATGCCGGGTCTTGGCAATGTTGGGATACACCTTGTAGCCCGGAAGTTGGCCCCCCTCACCGGGTTTGGCGCCCTGAGCCATCTTGATCTGGATGTCGCTGGCGTTGACGAGGTAGTCGCTGGTGACACCGAAGCGCCCCGAGGCAACTTGTTTGACGGCGCTGCGGCGCTTCGGATCGTAGAGCCGGTCGGTGTCCTCGCCGCCCTCGCCGCTGTTGGATCGCCCGCCCAGATTATTCATGGCGATCGCCATCGTCTCGTGGGCTTCGGCGGAGATGGAGCCGTAGCTCATCGCGCCGGTGTTGAACCTCTTGACGATCTCGCTCGCAGGTTCGACCTCGTCGAGTGGCACCGGTGGCCGCAGACCCCTCTTGAACTCGAACAGACCTCGCAGGGCACCACCCTCCCGCGAGAGCCGGTTGACCTCCTCGGAATACTGTTCGAAAACCTGATAGCGGCCGGTGCGTGTCGAATGTTGAAGCAGAAAGACCACTTCCGGGGTGAACAAATGGAGCTCACCTTCACGGCGGAACGCGTACTCGCCGCCCACTTCGAGGCGGCGGTGCACTCGCTCGGTCGGGTTCTCCGGGTAGGCGCGGCGGTGCCGCAACTTGACCTCTTCGGCGATGACATCGAGGCCGATACCACCGAGCTGGGTCGGTGTCCCGGTGAAGTACTCGTCGATGACGTCCCTGTCGATGCCGACAGCCTCGAACGCCTGCGCGGCGGTGTAGGACGCGACGGTGGAGATACCCATCTTGCTCATCACCTTCATGACGCCCTTGCCCAGCGCCTTGAGGTAATTGCGCACCGCCGCAGTCGGTTCGACGCCGGTGAGTTCGCCTTCGCGAATCAGGTCCTCGATCGATTCGAACGCCAGATACGGATTGACCGCGGCGGCGCCGAAACCGATCAGCATCGCGATGTGGTGCACTTCGCGGGCATCGCCGGATTCGACGACCAGCGCGACGGTGGTGCGCTCCTTGGTGCGCACCAGATGGTGGTGGACAGCCGAGACCGCAAGTAGTGACGGGATCGGCGCCTTGGTGTGATCGGAGTCGCGGTCTGAAATGACCAGTGTCCGTGCACCTTTGCCGATCGCTTCGCAGGCACGCTGCCGAAGGTCCTCCAATGCGTCGGCCAGGCCGTCACCGCCTCGCTCGACGTCGTAGAGGGCCCTGAGCACCGCGGTGCGCAAACCTGGGTGTTCGCCGTCGTCGTTGATGTGGACGATCTTGCCGAGCTCGTCGTTGTCGAGTACCGGCCAGGTGAGCTTGATCTGGCGGCACGACGCGGCGCCGGGTTCGAGAAGGTTCTGTTCGGGCCCCATGATCCGGGCCATCGACGTGACGACCTCTTCGCGGATGGCGTCCAGCGGAGGGTTGGTCACCTGCGCGAACAGTTCGACGAAATAGTCGTAGAGCAGCTTGGAGCGTTGTGACAGCACGGCGGCCGGGGTGTCGGTGCCCATCGATCCCAACGGCTCTGCACCGGAGGCTGCCATCGGCGTGAGCAGAATGCGCAGATCTTCCTCGGTGTAGCCGAAGCTCACTTGGCGGCGCACCACCGACTCGTGGTTGGGCTGGATGTGGGCACGGTCGGGCAGCGTCTTGAGCTCGAGAAGGCCGGCGTGCAGCCATTCGTCGTAGGCTTCGGCACCCGCGAGTTCCTCTTTGATCTCGTCGTCTGGGACGATGCGCCCTGCGGCGGTGTCGACCAGGAGCATCTTGCCGGGTTGCAGCCGGCCTTTGGCCACGATCTCGGACGAAGGCACGTCGAGAACGCCGCTCTCGCTGGCGAGGATGATGCGATCGTCGATGGTGCGCCACCAACGTCCCGGCCGTAATCCGTTGCGGTCCAGCACCGCTCCGACAAGCGTGCCGTCGGTGAAGGTGACGCAGGCAGGTCCGTCCCACGGCTCCATCAGGGAGGCGTGGAACTGCCAGAAGGCCCGTTCGGCGGGGTCCATGACGGTGTTGTTCTCCCACGCCTCGGGGATCATCATGAGCACGGCGTGGGGCAGGCTGCGGCCGCCGAGATGCAGCAGTTCGAGGACTTCGTCGAACGAGGCGGAATCGGACGCCCCCGGAGTACAGATCGGCGACAGCCGGCTCAGGTCTCCCGGGATTTTGCTGCTGGCCAGCATGGCTTCGCGCGCGTGCATGCGATTGCGGTTGCCGCGCACGGTGTTGATCTCGCCGTTGTGGGCGACGAAGCGGAACGGGTGCGCCAGCGGCCAGGACGGGAACGTGTTGGTCGAGAAGCGGCTGTGCACGATGGCGATGGCACTGACGCAGCGTTCGTCGCGTAGATCCGGAAAGTACTGGGGCAGTTGCATTGTCGTGAGCATGCCCTTGTAAACCATGGTGCGGCTGGACAGCGACGGGAAGTAGACACCCGAGCGTTCGGCACGCTTGCGCAGTGGGTACACGCGCCGGTCGAGATCGATTCCGCCGGGTCGGTGTCCGTTGTGTTCGGGCGCAGCGACGAACAACTGGGACATGTAGGGCATGCATCCGAGCGCGGTCTGGCCGACCTCGGCGCCGTCAGGGTCCACCGGAACCTCGCGCCAGCCCAGGATCTCGAGTCCCTCATCGGCGGCAATGGTGTGGACATTCTCGAGCGCATCCGCTCGAGCTGCGAGGTCCTGAGGCAGGTAGCAGATGCCTGCTGCGAAGGTGTTGCTTCCATCGGCCGCCGGGGCGGGCAGGTCGAAGTCGACGACGCTGCCGAGCAGATCGGCGGGAAGCTGAATCAGGATGCCTGCCCCGTCACCGCTGTTGGGCTCGGCACCAGCAGCGCCACGGTGTTCGAGGTGCTCGAGCGCGATCAGGCCGTCGGTGACGATCGCATGCGATTGCCGGCCTTTGATATCGACGACCATTGCGACACCACACGAATCGGCCTCGTTGGCCGGGTCGTAGAGACCTTGGGGTTCGGGCAGCGCCGAGAACAGGATGGACATGGGCCTCCGCAGTCCTGGTGATGGTCTTCAGGGACTGCAGCGGCCCGTCGGGCGAGTCTATCAGCGCGGCGGAATGGTCACCCGTCGAGAACGGTCGGGACCAGCGGGAATCCCGGAAGATTGCGAACGATCGTCCAGGCCACCGCGGCAGCGAAGACGACGGCATAGACGGGCACGGTGAGCGCCGGTTTAGATTGCTGACGGCGCACGAGAACCCACGCGAGGAGAAGCGGCAGCCCGATGAGGGCGAACGCGTTGTCGACGAACGCCGCCGCCAAGTCGCCGTGCAGCAGGTCATGCGTCATCCGCATTCCCCCGCACGCCGGGCAGAACCAGCCGGTCAGTTCGTGGAACGGGCATGGCGGGAAGACGAAGTTCGGGCTGTGCGGGTCGCCAATGCCCACGAATGCGAGCGCGCCGACCACCGCGGCGCCGGTGCCCAGGCCGGCGAGCAGACGGCCCCGGTTGCCGACGCTGGGGTCAGGTGCCATCGCGCAGCGGGCGACCTTCCGAATCACGCACCTTGTCGGTCAGGATGAGGACGGCGTCGACGATCCCCCAGACGATGGCGCCAATTCCACAGGTGAGCAGCCCTACCACGAGCTGAATGATGCCGAGCGTCGTGTATCCCAGGTAGATGCGTCCGATGCCGACCAGCCCGAACAGGCCGAGAAGCTGGAGCAGGCCGCCGACCACCTTCGATTTTTCCGAGAAGGGTTCACCGGTGAGCGGATGCCGACCGTATGGCGCCATCGGGTCCATGTAGGCACCGGGATATCCCGTTGCCGGCGGCGGATATGCGCCCGGCGCTGAATAGCCGCCGGGCGGCGGGGGCGCGTACTGCGGCCCTGGCGGGACGTAGCCGGGCTGTGGCGGCGGAGGCGAATACGGGTTGCCGCCTTCGTTGCCGCTGAATGGAGGCTCGGTCATGGCACCAGAATGCCAGAACCGGCAGATCCTTAGAAGGGCGGCGGTTCGTAGATCTCGGCCAGCCAGGCCTGATGCTGCCGTTCCTTTTCCGCGTTGATTTCGATCCGCTTTTGGCGTTCTCGTCGGATCCGGGACGCCCGGTCCTGTTCGCGGGTTCGCTTGCGTCGCGGCATCATCGCGGACTTATCGGGCGACTCCTCCGGGGCGTCCGCCTTGGGTAACGTCGCGGTCGGGGCTGCCAGCGCGGGGAACAGCATCCCGCCCGCGGAGTCTGTGACGTAGACGTGGCCCGTCGGAGCGGTCAAAACAACAGTGCCATCCGGATATTGCTCGTCACGCCAGCCGTTCGGACCGGTGTAGAACGTCTTGATCAAATGATGTGTGCGGCAGTAATGCTTGGTGGCCGAGGCATGAGTGACGCCGAACGGCCACGGCGTCGTATGGTCGACATCGCATTTCTCGACGGGCGCGTCGCACCCTGGGAAACGGCATGTCAGATCACGCCAACGCAGGTAATCAGACAGCCTCGCAGACGGCCGATATCCGCTTTCCGGTTCTGCTCCGGGCTGCTGAACCGGCTTGAGCTTGGCCGTCTTTGCGGCCTTTCGGACTTCGTCGGCCGGCAGGATCCCCATTCCGGACATGTAGCCCGGGTGGTCGGATGCGCCGTCAAGGGTCGCTTGCTCAGCAAGGATATGGATAACCACCTGGCCGGCGGAGTCGCGTAGCGTCGTCGCCGGGCAATCGTCGGCGCCGCACTGGCAGGTCAGGCTCGTCTCCCAGCGGCCCATGGCGCCACACGCATCTGCCCGCAGCTGGTTTTCGGTTCTCGGATCGTTGGCGCAGACCGTAGCGATCAGGGTCTTGAGTCGTTGGTCGAATGCCGCGGCGTCTTCTGCATTGAGCACGCCGCCGGCATATGCCATGCCGGGCGTAGCGGGTTCGACGTCGAAATAGCGATTGTCCTTGGCGATCGGTGGCACTCGCACACCGGCAGGATCGAATTTGGCCACCCACTGGTCCAGCCGATCTTTGAGCACCTTGTCCGACAACCGCATCCACCTGGCGAGTTTCGGCGCCAATGCCTCGTCCAAATCCGCAATGACGTCGTCCTCGACATTGTCTGTGCACGTCAGCGTCGTCTTCACCATGCGGAAATCGATGTCGCCGCGACGGAATGCCTCCACAACTCGCGGGAGTCGCTGCTGCAACGCCACGGCCATACGCACCTGACTTGCCGCCCGCCCTCTGCTGATGTTCTGGGCCGCAGAGACTTCCGCTCCGACGGCCTCGAACACATCGGTACGCCACAAACCCGCTTCGAGGTACGTCTGCTTGCGTATCGCATAAAGCCGAGCAATTGCGGCGAGTCGCTCTGCAATCGCCCGCGCCTCGCAACGAGCGGCGAACGTCATCGCGTTCACCGCATCAACTGCATCGGCCGAATCGAACATATGTGCTACTTTACCGGGTGCGGGTGACAAGTCGGTGCGGCAATTCCGAGGCTCAGCTGGGGTTTCTTTCACGGCGAACGTCTCTGCCCGACACCATCCCGGTGACAGACTGGCCGCATGGCGTCCGCAAGATCTCCCCTGGTGCTTATGCACGGCGTCCTCATGTCCGGGAACGCTTGGCAGGACGTGGTGCCCCTTCTTTCCGACCGCCACCAGGTGCACCCGGTAACTACTGCCGGCCACCGCGGGGGGCCAGCCCTGCAGCGATCCCCAGCCACGGTCGAGGACCTCGTTGATGCCGTAGAGCATTACCTGGATGAGCACGGACTCGAACGGCCGCATGTGGTCGGCCTGTCCCTGGGCGGCTGGATGGCTATCGAGCTGGCACGACGTGGCCGCGCGGCCACAGTGTGTGCGTTGGCGCCGGCGGGCTTCTGGTCGCCTGGAGACAGGGCACAGGCTCATGTGCTGAACGAGATCCATAAGTTCGTGGCAATGGGACGACTCGCCCGTCCCACTCGACCTTTAGTGGCGCTGGCAATGAAATCGGCAATTGTGCGTCGCGTCGGCTTTCGCAAGGCCGCCCAGCACGGGGATCGGCTCTCTGCAGCGAAAAGCATTGAGGCAGTCGACGATATCTCCGCATGCACCCTGAACGTCGACGACATTCTCGGTTCAGATCTCTACCTCGCACCGCTGGATCCGGTGCCATGTCCGGTGACCATCGCTTGGTCGGGCAGCGATGCGATCATCCCGGTTCCCATGTGCGACCCGATCGCCCGGGAACGGCTGCCCCAGGCGTCGTTCACGACGCTGCCCGGCGTCGGACACGTCCCGATGATCGACAATCCCGAGCTGGTGGCTCGAACAATTCTGGCCGTTACGGCCGCGGGTAGTTCGGGCACGCTCTGACGGGGGTCAGCGGTTCCTTCGCCGACGGAGCCATTGACGAACTCGACCGCCGGATTCGAATTGTGTTCGGGCGTCGGACGATTCGGTGATGATCGAATAGGGAGACTTTTCAGCGTCTGATGCCACGGCGCTTTCGGGTTCGCCATCGACCACAGTCTCAGCCGAATCGGGAACCTCTGACTTGTCCCCATCGGCCTCAGTCAATGACTCAGCATCAAGCTCAGCAGCCAACTCCTCAACAGCCGCCTCACCGTCAACCGCAACCTCATGAGCTTCCGTCGCCTCGGCAACCGCCTCAGCCACCTCATCACCCTCGACCGAACCCAAACCCTCGGCCTCGGTCACCGAACCAGCATCACCCTCAGGAACTTCGGCGGCGGCACACTCATCAGACTCAGCAGCGAGCTCCTCAGCCACGGCCTCATCCTCAACCGCCACCTCATGAGCTTCCGGCGCCTCGGCAACCGCCTCAGCCACCTCATCACCCTCAACCGAACCCAAACCCTCAGCCTCGGTCACCGAACCAGCATCACCCTCAGGAACTTCGGCGGCGGCACTCTCATCAGACTCAGCAGCGAGCTCCTCAGCCACGACCTCATCCTCAACCGCTACCTCATGAGCTTCCGGCGCTTCGGCAACCGCCTCAGCCACCTCATCACCCTCAACCGAACCCAAACCCTCAGCCTCGGTCACCGAACCAGCATCACCCTCAGGAACTTCGGCGGCGGCACTCTCATCAGACTCAGCATCAAGCTCGGCAGCCAACTCCTCAGCAGCCGCCTCGCCCTCAACCGCAACCTCATGAGCTTCCGGCGCCTCGGCAACCGCCTCAGCCACCTCAACACCCTCAACCGAACCCAAACCCTCGGAATCAACGTCGGTCACCGCAGCCGCATCAACCTCACCGACCTCGGCAGCGGGCTCAGCATCAAGCTCAGCAGCCTCAGCAGCGAGCTCCTCAGCCACGGCCTCACCCTCAACCGCCACCTCATGAGCATCCGGCGCCTCGGCAACCGCCTCAGCCACCTCATCACCCTCGACCAAACCCAAACCCTCAGGCGCGGCGGGCTCGTCACTGGTCACGGCCTGACCGGCGGCAGCGGCACCCTCGGTAGCTTCGACCGCCTCATCGCCCTCGATAGCTCCGAGACCACCGGCCTCCTCGGGAACTGGCGGTGCCACGACATCACCGTCGCCCTCGGCTGCCTCCTCGACCGCGTCTTCATCCGCCACGTCGAGTTCCGCGGCCAGAGCTTCCGCCTCAGCGGCGCCATCGACTGCAACGTCGTGAGCCGCCGCCGCGCCCTCGGTCGCCTCGACGGCCTCGTCACCCTCGACCGCCCCGAGTCCGCCAGGTCGACGCTCAGAGTCGTCTTCTTGACCGGCCACGGTCGCGGCGGCAACGACTCCCGTTGCGGAGGCCATCGCGACATCCTTGGCGAGCTCCTCGACGTCCGATTCGGCGTCCTGCTTGCCCCGCAGCGTCTCGGGCGCCTCGCGGCCCTTCGGCGCCACCATGATGTAGACAACCGCGGCGATGAAGACGAACGTCGACGTGAAGGTGTTGATCCGGATGCCGGCGAGGAGCGTGGCGGTGTCGCTGCGCATCAGCTCGACCCAGAACCGCCCGACGCAGTATCCCGCGACATACAGCGCGAACAGGCGGCCATGTCCGATCTTGAATCGCCGGTCGACGAGGATCAGCACCGCGAAAACCAGCAGGTTCCACAGCAACTCGTAGAGAAAGGTCGGATGCACGACCTTGACCAGCACACCGTTGGACACACCGTTCAGCGAGTCGGACAGACCCGCCGAGTTCACCCGCTCGTAAATCTCCAGACCCCAGGGCAGGGTGGTCTCCCGCCCGTACAGCTCCTGGTTGAAGTAGTTGCCCAGACGTCCGATCGCCTGGGCCAGAACGATTCCCGGCGCGATCGCATCTCCGAAGGCGGGCAGCGGTATCCCCCGCCGCCGGCATGCGATCCACGCACCGACACCGCCGAGCGCCACCGCGCCCCAGATTCCGAGCCCGCCGTCCCAAATCCGCAGGGCCGCAGCCGGGCCCGCGCCGTTCTCACCGAAGTAGGTCGGCCAGTCCGTCATGACGTGGTAGAGCCGTCCGCCGATGAGACCGAACGGCACCGCCCACAGCGCCACGTCGTAGATGACTCCCGGTTCGCCGCCCCTGGCCACCCACCGCCGATCGCCGATCACCAGCGCGGCAACAATGCCCACGATGATGAACAGCGCGTACGCGCGCAGCGGGAACGGTCCGAGGTGCCACACACCCTGAGCGGGACTCGGGATGGAGGCCAGTACCGTCGTCGTCACGCAGTGATCCTCTGCCGTACGCCGTCTGCGAGTTCTTCTGTCAGCGAGCGCACCGCGGGGATGCCCTCCTTCAACGCCGATACGAGTGCCGAACCGACGATCACGCCGTCGGCGTAGGCGCCGATCTCGGCCGCTTGTTCACGCGAGCGGACGCCGAGGCCGACACCCACGGGGATGTCCGATATCGCCTTGACCCGGCTGACCAGTTCCGGCGCCGCATTCGACACCGCGTCACGCGCACCGGTGACACCCATCGTGGATGCCGCATAGATGAATCCTCTAGAGGCCTGGACGGTCGCAGCCAGACGTTCGGGAGTCGAGGACGGCGCGACAAGGAAGATCCTGTCCAGATCGTGGGCGTCGGAGACCGACACCCAGTCATCGGCCTCGTCGGGGATCAGGTCGGGCGTGATGAGCCCGAGCCCGCCTGCCGATGCCAGGTCACGAGCGAACGAGTCGATCCCCTTGCGCAGCACGGGGTTCCAATAGGTCATCACGACGGCATGGCCGCCGGCGTTGCTGATCGCCTCGACCGCGCGGAATGCGTCGTGCACCCGCACGCCGCCGCGCAGCGCCACCTCGGTGGCCGCCGCGATAACAGGCCCGTCCATACCCGGGTCCGAGTACGCAATGCCGACCTCGACGATGTCGCAGCCCGCCTCGACCAGCGCGACCATCGCCTCAATGGACGATTCGACGTCGGGAAACCCGGTCGGTAGATAGCCGATCAGCGCGGCACGGCCCTCGGCTCGGCAGGCTTCGAACAATCCGGCGAGCCTGCTCATGTCGCACTGTCCTCCAGCAAGCCGAACCACTTGGCTGCCGTCTCGACGTCCTTGTCGCCACGACCGGAAAGATTGACCAGGATCGCCGATCCCGGCCCGAGGTCCGCACCCAATTTCAAAGCGCCCGCAACGGCGTGCGCCGACTCGATGGCCGGGATGATGCCCTCGGTGCGGCTCAGAAGCGACAACGCGTCCATCGCCTCGCTGTCCGTGATCGGCAGATATCTGGCGCGGCCGATGTCCTTGAGCAGAGCGTGCTCGGGGCCGACACCCGGATAATCCAATCCCGCTGAGATCGAATGGGATTCGATCGTCTGGCCGTCCTCGTCCTGCAGCAGGTACGAGAAGGAGCCCTGGAATGCGCCCGGCGAACCACCCGTGAACGTTGCTGCGTGACGGCCTGTTTCGACGCCGTCGCCTGCCGCCTCGTAGCCGATGAGGCTCACGTCGGGGTCGTCGATGAAGGCATGGAAGATTCCGATTGCGTTGGAGCCACCACCGACACAGGCGACAACCGCGTCGGGCAGTCGACCCGCCTGATCGAGCATCTGCTGGCGGGCTTCCATACCGATGACGCGCTGGAAGTCGCGCACCATGAGCGGGAACGGATGCGGGCCCGCGGCGGTGCCGAACGCGTAATAGGTGCTGTCGGCGTTGGCGACCCAGTCACGGAAGGTCTCGTTGATGGCGTCCTTCAACGTCTTCGAGCCGGACTCCACCGCCACCACGGATGCACCCAGCAGCCTCATCCTGGCTACGTTCAACGCCTGCCGCGCGGTGTCGACGGCACCCATGTAGATGATGCACTCCAGGCCGAGCAACGCGCACGCTGTCGCTGTCGCCACACCGTGCTGGCCCGCGCCGGTCTCGGCGATGACCCGGGTCTTGCCCATCTGCTTGGCCAGCAGGGCCTGCCCAAGGACGTTGTTGATCTTGTGAGAACCCGTGTGGTTGAGGTCTTCTCGCTTCAAGAAGATGCGCGCGCCACCGGCGTGCTCGCTGAGACGCTCCGCCTCGTACAGCGGTGACGGGCGGCCGGTGTAGTGCTTCTGCAGTCGGTCGAGTTCGTCGAGGAACGTCTGATCAGTCCGAGCCTTCTCGTAGGCGGCGGTCACCTCTTCGATGACGGCCATCAGAGCTTCGGGTACCAGTCGCCCGCCGTAGGCGCCGAAGTGCCCCTTGGCGTCGGGGTCATGTGAGGTCGGTTCAGCGACCGCCGCGCTGGCACGCGGCAGGTCTCGACCTGCGGGGCTACTCACTTAACGGGCGGGTTTCGGGCACGACGGGTGCGCACCGGCGGTGACGAGATCAGCAACAGCGCTGCGCGGATCACCGCTGGTAACCAGGCCTTCACCGACAAGAACACCGTCGGCTCCGGCGCCGGCGTAGGCGAGCAGGTCCGCTGTCCCCCGCACACCCGACTCCGCGATCTTGATGACCTTGCTCGGCAGGCCCGGCGCAATCCGCGCGAAGCAGTCCCTGTCGACCTCAAGCGTCTTCAGGTTGCGAGCGTTCACGCCGATCAGCGAGGCTCCGGCCTGCAAGGCTCTGTCGGCCTCTTCCTCGGTGTGCACCTCGACCAGAGCGGTCATGCCCAGCGACTCCGTGCGCTCGAGAAGCGACTCCAGCGCGGGCTGCTCAAGCGCGGCCACGATCAACAGCAGCAGATCGGCTCCGTGGGCACGGGCTTCGTGAATCTGGTAGGGCCGCACGATGAAGTCCTTGCGCAGCACCGGAATCGATACGGCCGCACGGACCGCGTCGAGGTCGTCGAGCGAGCCGTTGAACCGGCGCTGCTCGGTCAGCACGCTGATGACACGGGCGCCGCCGTCCTCATAGGCGCGGGCGAGCTCGGCCGGGTCCGCGATCGAGGCCAACTCTCCCCGCGACGGGCTGGCACGCTTGACCTCGGCGATCACCGCGATGCCCGGCGCACGTAGTGCGGCCATGACATCGAGTGGCGCCGGTGCGCGCTGAGCTAGTTCCTTGACCTCTGAGAGGCTGACGACGGCCTCGCGGGCGGCAACATCAGCACGGACTCCCTCGAGGATGGAGTCGAGCACGTTAGCCGAACCCATAGACGTCGTTTCCCTTTCCCTGACGGCCATTCGATTCTTAGTGAAGGGTAGTCGCCACGACGGCATGGTCTGTCACCGGCCCTTGTTGTCGGGATTGACCGGGTCCTGGGTGGGATCGGAACCCTCGTCGAGGGCGTCCCAGATCATCCTCTCCGACATGGCCGCTGCAGGCGCGTCGGGTGCGACGGTCGGCCGTCGCGCGTATCGGGTGGTCTCGGCCCGGCCGCGGGCGGCCGACCGCATCAGCAGCACCGCGCCGAGCAGTGACAGCGCGGCGGCGACCAGCGTCACGACCGCCCCGACGTAGAACCTCTGGGTGTCGATCAGGTCTGCTACCGGCACCTCCGCCAGGCGGGCCGCGCGCACCGCGACGTCGTCGACCACCCACAGACTGATTGCCAAATAGCCCATGCCGGCGCTCGCAGCGGCGATCAGCACCGCCAGCACCCGCAGGGGCCAACCACGCACGGCCAGCGCGGCGACCGCGGCGGCGAGCACGAGCAGCGCCAGCGGGACCAGAGCCGTCGACCACGTCGCCCCCGAGAGTGCGGCGGTCTTGGGTTGCCCGAGTCCGTCGAACGAGCTGATCTGCACCCAGGTGAACCGCGACGCCGCCCAGAGGCCCGCCGCGGCAAGAACCAGAATCAGTTGCGCGGCGCGGATCACGGCTCGCTCAGCGTCTCGGCCGCCGCGATAGCGGCCAACACGGCCCGGGCCTTGTTCGCGGATTCGGTGTACTCGTAGGGGCCGTTCGAATCGGCCACGACCCCACCGCCGGCCTGCACGTAGGCCGTTCCGTTGCGCATGAGCGCGGTACGGATCGCGATGGCGAAATCGGCGTTGCCCGCGAAATCGAGATAGCCCAGCACACCGCCGTAGAGGCCGCGGCGGGTCATCTCCACCTCCTCGATGAGCTCCATCGCGCGTACCTTCGGCGCACCCGACAGCGTCCCGGCGGGGAAGCACGCGGTCACCGCGTCCAGCGCGGTCTTCTCGTCGGCGAGCAACCCGGTCACGGTCGACACCAGGTGCATGACGTGGCTGTAGCGCTCGATGTGGCTGTAGTCCTCGACCTTGACGGTGCCCGGCCGGCACACTCGGCCCAGGTCGTTGCGGCCGAGGTCGACGAGCATCAGGTGCTCGGCGCGCTCCTTCTCGTCGGAGAGCAGCTCCTTTTCCAGCAGCAGGTCTTCTTCTTCGGTGTCCCCGCGCCAGCGCGTACCGGCAATCGGATGCGTGGTCGCCCGGCCGTCCTTGACGGTGACGAGCGCCTCCGGGCTCGAGCCCACAATCGAAAAGTCCAGTCCCCCATCTGCATTCGGCACATTGAGCAAATACATGTAGGGGCTCGGATTGGTGACCCGCAGCATCCGGTACACATCAAGGGGATCTGCGAGGGTCGTCATTTCAAACCGCTGCGACGGCACCACCTGGAACGCCTCACCCGCCTCGATGTCGCCGACGAGCTTGTCGACGATCTCGGTGTACTGCTCGACCGTGCGCTGCGAGCGGTGCAACGGGGCCGGCCTGCTGAAGGTCGCCACCGTCGAGGCCAGCGGCTCGGCCAGCGCCGCGGTCATCACGTCCAGCCGTTCCACCGCGTCGTCGTAGGCCGAGTCGACGCGTTCGTCGGTGCCGTTCCAATTGACCGCGTTCGCGATCAGCGTGATGGTGCCCTCGTGGTGATCCACGGCCGCGATGTCGGTAGCCAGCAGCAACATCATGTCCGGCAGACCGAGATCGTCGACGGTCAGCTCGGGAAGGCGCTCGAGCCGGCGCACCAAGTCGTAGGCGAAGAAGCCGACGAGGCCCGACGACAGCGGCGGCAGGCCGGGTAGCGCGGCCGTCTCCAGCAGCGTCAGGGTCGCGCGCAGCGCCGCAAGGGGGTCCCCACCTGCGGGGGCGTCCTTGGGGATCACGCCGAGCCACACGGCTTCGCCGTCACGGACGGTCAGCGCGGACGGGGCGCCTGCACCGATGAACGACCATCGCGACCACGACCGCCCGTTTTCCGCGGACTCCAGAAGGAAGGTCCCGGGGCGGTTGGCAGCCAGCTTGCGATACGCCGACAGCGGCGTCTCGCTGTCGGCGAGCACTTTGCGGGTCACCGGGACCACCCGATGCTCAGCGGCCAGCGCCCGGAAGTCCTCACGCGACGTCGTCGTGGTGAGGTTGGCGGTCGTCTGCACCCCGACATCCTCCCAGAAGTACCGTTGAGAGCATGAATCGTGGTGACCGCGTGGCCGACTTCGAACTTCCCGACCAGACGGGAACGATGAGAACGCTCTCCGACCTCCTCGCCGACGGCCCGATCGTGCTGTTCTTCTACCCCGCCGCCATGACGCCCGGGTGCACGAAGGAGGCCTGCCACTTCCGCGATCTCGCGGCCGAGTTTGCGGCCGTGGGTGCGACCCGGGTCGGAATCAGCGCCGACACCGTCGACAAGCAGGCGGAGTTCGCCGACAAGCAGAAGTTCGACTATCCCCTGCTGTCCGACACCGAGGGCGTGGTGGCAACGCAGTTCGGCGTCAAGCGCGGTCTGCTCGGCAAGTTCATGCCGGTGAAACGGACGACCTTCGTCATCGACACCGACCGCACCGTCCTGGAGGTCATCGCCAGCGAGTTCAGCATGGACACCCACGCCGACAAGGCCCTTGAGGTGCTGCGCCAACGCCAATCGGCATGACGGCCGTCCTCGAGCTCGCCGAGGTCACGTTCCGCCGCAACGGCAAACAGATCATCGACGGCATCTCGTTGACGGTGAACGAAGGTGAACACTGGGCGCTGCTCGGCCCCAACGGCGCCGGCAAGAGCACCCTGCTGGGTTTCTGCGCGGCGAACATGTTCCCGACGTCAGGAACCGTGCGCATTCTGGGCCAGCAGATGGGACGGGTGGACCTGTCCGTGCTGCGACATTCCATCGGTCACGTCAACCCCCGTCATCAGCTGCAGTATTCGCTGACGGTCCGCGAAGTGGTGATGACGGGCATCACCGCGACCATCGACACGCCGATGCGGTGGACGGCGTCTACCGAAGAGGACGAGCGCGCCGACGCGATGATCGCCGCTGTCGGGTTGTCGCACAAGGCCGACGACGTGTGGCCGACACTGTCGCAGGGCGAACGCGGGCGCACGCTGATCGCGAGGGCGCTCATTTCCGAACCCCGCCTGCTGCTGCTCGATGAACCGTCGACCGGCTTGGATGTGGCTGCGCGCGAACAACTGCTGGAGACCATCGACTCGCTGGACCAGACCCATCCCGAGGTGGCGTCGATACTCGTGACACACCACCTCGAAGAGTTACCGATCACGACCACTCACGCATTGTTGATCTCCGAGGGGCGCACCGTGGCCAGCGGGCCTGCGCGCGAGACGATCACGACGGAGACGGTGTCGGAGGCCTTCGCCCATCCCGTGGTGGTGGGCTACGTCGAGGGACGCTGGACCGCACGCGCGAAAGCCGCACGCATCATCTAGGAATCGGGCGCCAGCAGCAGGTCGGCGTCGAAGCAGGTGTGATCGCCGGTATGGCAGGCGCCGCCGACCTGGTCGACTTCGAGCAACACGGTGTCGCCGTCGCAATCCAGCCGCACCGAGTGCACATGCTGGGTGTGCCCGGACGTCAGACCCTTCACCCACTGCTCGCCACGGGACCGCGAAAAGTAGGTCGCCTCACGGGTTTCCAGCGTACGGGCCAGCGCATCGTCATCCATCCACGCGACCATCAGCACCTGGCCGGTGGCGCGCTCCTGCACCACGGCGGTGAACAGGCCGTCGGCATTGCGCTTCAGCCGCGACGCGATCGCCGGGTCCAGACTCACCTCACCACTATCCCCTCAGCTGCCATCGCCGCCTTCACCTCGCCGATGGTCAGGTCCCCGAAGTGGAACACGCTGGCCGCCAACACGGCGTCGGCACCTGCAACAACGGCGGGCGCGAAATGTTCCACGGCGCCTGCGCCGCCGCTGGCGATCACCGGGACCGTCACCGCACCGCGCACCGCACGCAGCATCGGAAGGTCGAAGCCGGCTTTGGTGCCGTCGGCGTCCATCGAGTTCAGCAGGATCTCCCCCACACCGAGCTCGGCGCCGCGGGAGGCCCATTCGACCGCATCGATCCCGGTGCCCCGGCGGCCACCGTGGGTGGTGACCTCCCACCCCGACGGCGTCGGCTCAGAACCCTCGGGGACCGTGCGCGCATCGACCGACAACACGATGCACTGAGATCCGAACTGCCGGGACAACTCCGACAGCAGTTCCGGGCGCGCGATCGCGGCCGTGTTGACCGACACCTTGTCGGCGCCGGCACGCAGCAGCACGTCGACGTCGGCGACCGAACGCACGCCGCCGCCGACCGTCAGCGGGATGAACACCTGCTCGGCGGTGCGTCGTACCACCTCCAGCATCGTCGTGCGGCCCGACGACGACGCGGTGACATCCAGGAAAGTGAGCTCGTCCGCCCCTTCGGCGTCATAGGCGGCGGCGAGCTCGACGGGATCGCCCGCGTCGCGAAGGTTCGCGAAGTTGACACCCTTGACCACCCTGCCGTCATCGACGTCCAGGCACGGGATCACCCGGGTCGCCACACCGCTCGCGGTGTTCACAGATAGTCCTTCGGATCACCGGCGGCTTGAACGATCTTCAGAATCTCCTCGTGCACACCGGGCGCGGCGGCCAGCGCCGACGGCGACGACGATGTCCACGGCTCGCCTGACAGATCGGTGACGACGCCACCCGCGGCCCGCACCAGAGCGACTCCCGCTGCGTGGTCCCAGATGTGATGGCCGAAACTGATTGCGCCACCGAGGATTCCCGCAGCCACATACGCCAGGTCGATACCGGTGGCGCCGTGCATCCGCACGCGCGAGCATTCCCTGCTCAGACCTTCGAGTACCTTGGCCCGGTAGCGGCCGGGATAGCGTCCGCGCGACTCGATGTTGAACGTGCCTATGCCCACGATGGATTCGCCGAGTGAGGCCGTGCCGAGACCTTCCAGATCGGAGCCGTTGCACTGCACCGGCCCATCGACGATCGAGGTGAAGCTCTGCGACATGAACGGAAGCCAGGTCAGGCCCAGCACCGGTTCACCGTCGGCCAGCAGACCCAGCAGAATCGCAGCGGTGGGCAGGCCCGCGGCGTAGTTGAACGTGCCGTCGATCGGGTCGAGCACCCACACCAGCTCGGAGTCGATCGCCTCCCCGCCGAACTCCTCACCGTGTACACCGATACCGGTCAGCTTCGTCAGCTCGGCGACCACGCGGCGCTCGATCGCCAGGTCCACCTCGGTGGCGAAGTCGTTGCCCTTCTTGGCTACTGCGGAGTCGGCACGATGCCCGGCGACGAACTGCCCCGAGGCGGCGTCAAGTACCCCCGCCGCGACGGCGAGGAGATCGGCCAGCTGCGCGCGGTCCAGCGTCACGTGCCGACCGCGTCAAGCGCCTGCGGCAGCGTGAATCGTCCCGCGTACAGCGCCTTTCCGACGATCGCCCCTTCGACACCACGATCGGTGAGGGTCGCGATCGCACGCAGATCGTCGAGGCTGGACACTCCTCCGGAGGCGATGACCGGCGCATCGGTGCGGTCACATACCTGGCTCAGCAACTCCAGGTTCGGGCCGTTGAGCGTGCCGTCCTTGGTCACGTCGGTGACGACGAACCGCGAACAGCCTTCGCTGTCAAGACGTTCCAGCACAGTCCATAGGTCACCACCGTCGGTTTCCCAGCCGCGACCGCGCAGCCGGTACTGCCCGTCCTCGATCTTGGCGTCGAGGCCCACTGCGACACGGTCACCGTGCTCTGCCACGATCTTGGCGCACCATTGTGGGTTCTCCAGCGCGGCGGTCCCGATGTTCACGCGGGCACATCCGGTGGCCAGCGCCGCGGCCAGGGACTCGTCGTCACGGATGCCTCCGGACAGTTCGACGGCCACGTCGAGCTTGCCGACCACCTCGGCGAGCAGTTCGCGATTGGAACCGCGCCCGAACGCGGCGTCGAGATCGACGAGGTGAATCCATTCGGCGCCGTCACGCTGCCACGTCATCGCGGCGTCCAGCGCCGACCCGTACTCCGTCTCGCTTCCGGCCTGTCCCTGAACCAGCCGCACCGCGCGGCCCTCGACGACGTCGACAGCGGGCAGGAGGATCAGTTTCGGTGCATTCACGCCGGTCAACTTAGCGCTCCGACCCAGTTCGACAGTAATTCGGCGCCCGCGTCCCCGCTCTTCTCCGGGTGGAATTGCGTTGCCGACAACGCCCCGTCCTCGACCGCAGCCAGAAACGGAACGTGGTGCGTCGCCCAGGTCAGGCGCGCCGCGGGGTCACCCTCCCACTGCTGGGCGGCGTAGGAGTGCACGAAGTAGAAGCGGGTGTCTGCGCCGATACCCTTGAACAGCACACTGTCCGAAGGAGCGTCGACGACGTTCCAGCCCATGTGCGGGATCACCGGCGCATCCAGACGAACCACCGCTCCTGGCCACTGCCCGCACCCGGCGGTCTCGACGCCGAACTCGACACCGCGCGAGAACAGGATCTGCATCCCGACGCACACGCCGAGGACCGGCCGGTCTGCGGCCAACCGGTCGGCGATGATCTTCTGGCCGCCGATCTCCCCCAGGCCCGCCATGCAGGCCTCGAACGCGCCCACACCGGGCACGACGAGTCCGTCGGCGTTGGCCGCCGCCGCCGGATCCGCGGTGACCTCGACCTCGGCCCCGACGCGCTCCAGCGCGCGCTGCGCTGAACGAAGGTTGCCCGAGCCGTAATCCAGAACAACGAGTTTTGTTGTCACAGAGTGCCTTTGGTGGATGGCACGCCGGTGACGCGCGGGTCGTACTCGACTGCCTGCCGCAGAGCCCGGGCGACCGCCTTGTACTCGGCCTCGGTGATGTGGTGCGGGTCGCGCCCGTACAGGGTGCGCACGTGCAGCGCGATCCGCGCGTTGTAGGCCAGCGATTCGAAGACGTGCCGATTGACCACCGTGTGGTACGGCGCCGACGACCCGGCGATCGTGAACTCGACCATGTACTCGGGTTCACCGGTGTGGACGAAGTACGGGCGGCCGGAGACGTCGACGGCGGCATGCGCGAGGCACTCGTCCATCGGGATGAACGCGTCGCCGAAGCGGCGGATGCCCTTCTTGTCGCCGAGCGCTTGCGCCAGCGCCTGGCCGAGCACGATCGCGGTGTCCTCGATGGTGTGGTGACCCTCGATCTCGATGTCGCCCACCGCTTTCACGGTGAGGTCGAAGCTGGCGTGGGTGCCCAGCGAGGTCAGCATGTGGTCGAAGAACGGAACGCCGGTCTCGACACTGACCACTCCGGTGCCGTCGAGATCGAGCTCGACGACGATGTCGGATTCCTTGGTTTTGCGCTCCACTCGCGCTCGGCGATCTGGACGGGTCATGCTGCTCCTATCCGGGCGCTGGCTGCCAGCAGCGCATCGTTCTCGTCGGCCAGGCCGATGGTGGTGCGTAGATAGCCGGGAATTCCGACATCGCGGATGAGCACACCCTCGTCCAGGTAGCGCTGCCAGGTCGCGGGCGCGTCGGCGAACTCCCCGAACAGCACGAAGTTGGCATCACTGGGAATCACGCGGAAACCCATGCCTGCCAACGCGGCGGACACCCTTTCGCGTTCCGCGATCAGCGTCGCGACGCTGCCGAGGGTGTCCTCGGCGTGGCGCAGCGCGGCGCGGGCGGCGGCCTGCGTGACTGACGACAGGTGGTACGGCAAGCGCACCAGCAGCATCGCGTCGATGACGGCGGGCGCGGCGATCAGGTAACCGAGACGCCCGCCCGCGAACGCGAACGCCTTGCTCATGGTCCGGCTGACGACCAGCTTGGTCGGGTAGGTGTCGAGCAGCGCGATCGCACTGGGCTGCGACGAGAACTCACCATAGGCCTCGTCGACGATCATCACGCCGCCGCTCATGGCGTCGAGCAGCAGCCGCAGATCGTCGAGCGAAACGCTTTGTCCAGACGGGTTGTTGGGGCTGGTGACGAAGACGACGTCGGGACTGTGCTCTTTGATCGCCGTGGCGGCCACCGCAGCATCGAGACCGAAGCCCTCGGCGCGGCTGGCCACCAGCCAACGGGTCTGGGTGCCGTCGGAGATGATCGGGTGCATCGAATACGACGGCACGAAACCGAGTGCGCTGCGCCCCGGCCCACCGAACGCCTGCAGCAGCTGCTGCAGAATCTCGTTGGAGCCGTTGGCCGCCCAAACGTTCTCGACTCCCACGGCGGTCCCGGTCTGCGTCGTCAGATACGCCGCCAGGTCCCTGCGCAGGGAGACGGCGTCGCGGTCGGGGTACCGGTGCAACTCCCGTGCCGCCTCGCGCACCGAGTCGGCGACGTCGTCGACGAGCGCCTGTGTGGGCGGATGCGGGTTCTCATTGGTGTTCAGGCGCACCGGAACAGCCAATTGTGGTGCGCCATAGGGTGATTTGCCGCGCAGATCGTCACGTAGCGGCAGGTCGTCGAGAGAGATGCCGCCGCCGGGAAGAGGTGACGTCACTCGAACCTCCGGCGTACCGCTTCGCCGTGGCTGGGTAGGTTCTCGGCGTTGGCCAACGTGATCACGTGCCCGGACACGTCTTTGAGGGCCGCTTCGGTGTAGTCGACAACGTGGATGCCGCGCAGGAACGTCTGCACGGACAGACCGCTGGAGTGCCGTGCGCATCCGGCGGTGGGCAGCACATGGTTGGACCCCGCGCAGTAGTCGCCGAGGCTGACCGGGGACCACGGTCCGACGAAGATGGCTCCTGCCGAACGGATCCGGCCGGCCACGGCAGCGGCATCCGCGGTCTGGATCTCGAGGTGTTCGGCGGCGTAGGCGTTCACCGTCCGCACCCCGGCCTCGATGTCGTCGACCAGCACGATCGCCGACTGCTGCCCGCGTAGTGCTGCCGTCACCCGCTCCCGGTGCACGGTCGTCTCCAACTGGATGGCCAGCTCACGATCGGTCGCGTCCGCCAGTTCCGAGCTGTTGGTGACGAGCACGCTGGCGGCCATCTCATCGTGTTCGGCCTGGCTGATCAGGTCGGCCACGACGTGCACCGGGTCTGCGGTGTGGTCGGCCAGGATCGCGATCTCGGTCGGGCCGGCTTCGGCGTCGATACCGACCTGGGAGCGGCAGATCCGTTTGGCAGCGGTGACATAGATGTTGCCGGGCCCGGTGATCATGTCGACCGGCGCCAGCTCGCTCCCGTCGATGTCCGTGCCGCCGAAGGCCAACAGCGCGACGGCCTGCGCGCCGCCGACGGCCCACACTTCGTCGACGCCCAGCAAGGCGGCCGCAGCGAGGATCGTGGGGTGCGGCAGACCCGAGAATTCGGCCTGCGGTGGGCTGGCGATCACCAGTGAGTCGACACCGGCCGTCTGTGCCGGGACGACGTTCATGACCACACTCGACGGGTAGACCGCGTTGCCCCCGGGGACGTAGAGGCCGACGCGTTCGACCGGCACCCAGCGCTCGGTGACGGTCGCGCCGGGCGCCAGCGTGGTGGTGGTGTCGGTGCGGCGTTGGTCGGCGTGCACGGCGCGGGCGCGTTCGATCGCGACCTCCAGCGCGGTGCGCACATCGGCGTCGAGCTGATCGAGAGCTTCTGCGAGTTTCCCGGAGGGCACGCGCACCTGGTCCGGCCGGACTCCGTCGAAGGTGGCGCCGTATTCGAGCGCCGCGTCGGCGCCGCGCGCCGCGACCGCATCGACGATGGGCCGAACCTTCGGAACGACCGCATCGACGTCGACACCACCGCGCGGCAGGGCCGTGCGCAAACCGGCCGCCGACAGCGCAGCCCCACGCAGGTCGATGCGCCGCAGGAGCGCTGGCGATACATTCACGCTGACCATTGTCCCAGAGCTGCACAAATCAGTATCGGAGGCGTCATGTCCGATCGGACGAACAGAAGCAACCACCCCAACAACGCCCCGGGCGTGCCGATGATCTTCCCGGTGTGGTTTGAAAAGCTGCAGATCAAGTACATCAACCCGCTGCTGCGACCGCTGTCGAAACGGATGCCCGGCCTCGCGGTGATCAAGCACCGCGGCCGTACCTCGGGCAAGCAGTACGAGACGATCATCACTCCGTACCGCAAAGGCAACGTGGTGGCCATCGGGCTGGCGCACGGCAAGACCAATTGGGCCAAGAACGTGCTGGCCGCCGGCGAAGCGGAGCTGCAGATGGGGAGCAAGACGCTGCACCTGGTCCGGCCGCGGGTAGTGCCCGCGGGCACCGAAGACCCGTCGCTGCCCAAGGTGGCGCAGATGCTCCTGAAGAGGTCCGGCGTCTTCGTCGCCGATATCGCTTGACCTGACCTGACACACTCATCTCCGTGACCTGGCAATTGTGGTTGGCCTTCCTGGGTGCGGCGATCGTCATCGCGCTGACGCCGGGGCCGGGCGCCGTCCAGTCCATGGCCACGGGTCTGACGCACGGTGTCAAGCGCGGCTACTGGAGCATCGTCGGCCTCGAAGTGGGGTTGATGCTGCAACTGACGCTCGTCGCCATCGGGCTGGGCGCAGCGGTCGCGAGCTCGATAGTCGCGTTCACGGTCATCAAATGGCTTGGTGTGGCGTATCTGGCCTACCTGGCGGTGCGGCAGTGGCGTTCCGCGGCGATCGACCTGAACGCCCAACTCGATCGTGGCGTCGACGGCGGCGCGGTGTCGCTGCTGGTGCGCGGCTTCCTTGTCAACGCCACCAACCCCAAGGGCCTGCTGTTCTTCCTCGCGGTGATGCCGCAGTTCGTGGTCCCGACCGCGCCGCTGCTGCCTCAATATCTCACCATCGGATTCACGATGACCGCGGTCGACCTGGTCGTCATGGGCCTCTACACCGCGCTGGCAGTGCGCCTGCTGACCTGGCTGCGCACGCCGCGCCAGCAGACCGTGCTCAACCGCGCCGTCTCCGGGCTCTTCGCCACCGCCGCCGTGGTGCTGGCACTGGTGCGGCGAGGCCCCGCGGCTGCCTGAACTACCTGCAGCGGCCGCTGATGGCGCTGCTGGCGGCCTCGGCGTCTTGAAGGCGACCCGCCTGGACCGGATCGCTGTTGGGCACCCCCGCGGTGGCCGCCGCCCCGATGTCCATCAGCTGGTTGGCAAAACGCCGGACCTCGCCCGCGAGCTCCGTGGGGGTGGCCGGGTCCAGGCGGGCCAACAGATACTGGCCGCCGTCGAACAGCGCGATCCGCGCATTTGCCGACACCGCCAGCGCGCCGGCGATGTCGTCGGACCCGCCCGGCGGCTCGGCATTGGTGTTGGTCGCGACACCGGTTCGCACCGTCTCGAACGCCGAGCAGACCGCGTTCTTCGCATCGGTGCGCGCGGCGTCGGTGAACTCCGGCTCGCTGTCGAATGTGCGCAGCAGCGCGAACACCGAGACGCCGAGCGCGAACACCGCCACCACCAGGGCCGCCAGCTTCATGATCTACAGATCTAACCCCAGATCGAGGACGCGGACTGAGTGGGTCAGCGCGCCGACCGCGAGATAATCCACGCCGGTGCCCGCGTAGTCGGCCGCGTTCTCCAAGGCGAGACCGCCCGAGGATTCCAGTTTCGTCTGCGGCGACCGCGCGTCTCTGCGCTGCACGGCGATCTGGGTCTGCCACACCGGAAAGTTGTCCAGCAGTACCAGTTCGACGTCTTCGGCAAGGACTTCGTCGAGCTGCTCAAGCGAGTCGACCTCAACCTCGCAGGGCAGATTCGGTGCCGCGGAACGGACTTCGCGCAATGCGGCGACGACGGATCCGGCGGCCGCCACGTGGTTGTCTTTGATCAGCGCGGCGTCGCCGAGACCCATCCGATGATTGATCCCGCCTCCGACGCGGACCGCGTACTTCTGCAGCGCACGCAATCCCGGCAGCGTCTTGCGCGTGTCCCTGATCTGGGCGCGGGTTCCGGACACCGCCTCCACCCACGCCGCGGTCGCGGTCGCGATCCCCGACAGGTGACACACCAGGTTCAGCATTGTTCGTTCGGCGGTGAGCAGCCCGCGTGTCGGTCCAGCCACTGCGAGCGCCACTGCGCCCGGTCCGAGCCGAGTCCCGTCGGCCACCCGATGCTCGACGTGGTAGCCGTCGTGGCCGAGCACCTCGTCGAGCACCAGCAGCGCCAGGTCCAGGCCCGCGACGACTCCCGCCTCGCGGGACACCATCGACGCGATGGTGCGGGCCTCCGCGGGCACCGTGGCCTGTGTTGTCACGTCAGGTCCGTAGCGCAGGTCCTCGTCGAGGGCGCGGGCGATCACAGCGCGAGCTTCCGTCAGCTCGGCATCGGTGAGCGTCATCGGCATCCCACCGCCGCACGCGCCGAGTGGGCAGTACTGACGGCCTGCGCCGGATCGGTCTCGGGGTAGTCGCTGCGGTGGTGGCATCCGCGAGTTTCTTTGCGCGCCAACGCCGCTGCAGTGACCGCGCCCGCCACCGTTGTCAGCGCTGCGTCCTCGAAGTCGGTCCGCGAGCGCAGTGCTCGCGGGGTTGCGGCCTCGAGGCGGTCAGCCAGCTCACTCAGGCCTTCGCCGCTGCGCACGACCGATGCGTACCGGGTCATGGCGCGCTGCAAATCGGACCGGGCCAGCGCCGGCCGCACCGGCGGGACCGGATCGAAGATTCGGCTCGGCCCCGCGGTGCCCGCGTGGTGTGCCGCCGCCGCGCCCGCACGGCCGCCCACCACCAGGCCTTCGAGCAGGCTGTTGGAGGCGAGCCGGTTGGCGCCGTGCATACCGGTTCTCGCGACCTCCCCCGCGGCGAAAAGCCCTGGCAGTTCGGTACGCCCGTGCACGTCGGTGTGAACACCGCCGCAGCTGTAGTGCGCGCCGGGCACGACCGGGATCGGGTCCCGTGTCGGGTCGATACCTGCACTCAGACACGCGGCGTTGACCGTCGGGAACCGCGTTGCGAAGTGTTCCACGTCGCGTGCGTCCAGATAGACGCACTCGTCCCCGGTCGCCGACAGCCGCGCCTCGATCGCCGCCGCGACGACATCGCGCGGCGCGAGGTCACCCATCGGGTGAACACCGTCGGTCACCGAAAGACCCATACGATCATGCAGTTTCGCACCCTCACCGCGTAGCGCCTCGGTGATCAGCGGACGCCGTCCCCCGCCGCCGGTATAGAGCATCGTCGGGTGGAACTGGATGAACTCGAGGTCGGTGACCGCGAGCCCGGCCCACATCGCCAGAGCCACACCGTCACCGGTCGACCCATCCGGGTTCGTGGTGGCCGAATACAGGTGCCCCAGGCCGCCGGTCGCGAGGATCACCGACGGCGCGTACACGGCGCCGAGGCCGTCTTCGCTCAACACCGTGACGCCGGCGACGGCACCGTCGTCGAGGATCAGGTCGAGGGCGACGTGGTTTCGTCGGACGTCGAGCGTCGCTGCGGCGTGGTCGAGAGCGCGTTGCACCTCAGCCCCGGTTGCATCCCCACCCGAGTGGATGATGCGTCGGCGGGTGTGTCCACCCTCGCGCGTCAGCGCCCATCGCCCCGGCGCAGCTTCGTCGAAATGCGCACCGGCACAGACGAGTTCGGTGACCGCGTGAAACCCGTCGGCGACGATCGAGCGGACCGCCTCCGGATCGCACAGCCCGGCACCGGCGGCGAGCGTGTCGGCGACGTGGGCTTCGACGGAATCGTCGGTGTCGGGCAGGACGACCGCAATGCCACCCTGGGCATAGAACGTCGCCGTTTCACCGGCCTTGCTCAGCAGCACGACCTTGCGCCCGCGGCGATGTGCCGCGAGCGCGGCCGCGAGCCCTGCGACACCGGTGCCGACGACGACGACGTCGGCACGCTGGCGCCAGAATCCGGCGCCACCGCACCCGGTCATTCCCCGCCGCCGGGCTGCCCGATCTCGATCATCCGCTGGACGCTCTTGCGTCCCGCCGCTGCGATATCCGCGTCCACGTGGACCTCGTCGGCGCCCTCGATGAGGCAGCGCAGCATGGCGGCAGGGGTGATCATCTTCATGTAGCGGCATGACGCACGGTCGTTGACCGCCTGGAAGTCGACATCCGGTGCGGCACGGCGCAACTGGTGGAGCATGCCGACCTCGGTGGCGACCAGAACCTGGCGGGCGCCGGTCTCCCGTGCGGCGTCGAGCATGCCGCCGGTGGACAGGATCTTCACCCGATCCGCCGGGAATGCACCCTCCCCGGCGAGGTAGAGAGCCGACGTGGCGCAACCACACTCAGGGTGCACGAACAGCTCCGCATCAGGGTGCGCCTTGGCCTGGTCGGCGAGTTCGTCGCCGTTGATGCCGGCGTGCACGTGGCATTCGCCGGCCCAGACATGCAGGTTCTTGCGACCGGTCATCCGGCGCACGTGCGCCCCGAGGAACTGGTCGGGGCAGAACAGCACCTCACGGTCCTCGGGAATGGAGGCGACGACTTCCACCGCGTTCGAGGACGTGCAGCAGATGTCGGTCTCGGCCTTCACCGCGGCGGTGGTGTTGACGTAGGACACCACGACAGCGCCCGGATGCTCGGCTTTCCACGCCCGCAGCTCGTCGGCGGTGATCGAATCGGCCAGCGAGCATCCCGCCCGCTGGTCGGGGATCAGCACCGTCTTCTCCGGAGAGAGGATCTTGGCGGTCTCGGCCATGAAGTGCACACCGGCGAACACGATCGTGTCCTCGGGCGCCTCGGCGGCTATCCGAGACAGTGCCAGCGAGTCGCCGACGTGATCGGCGACGTCCTGGATGGCGGGTAGCTGGTAGTTGTGCGCCAGCAGCGTCGCACCACGGAGCTTGAGCAGGCGGCGCACTTCGGCGGCCCACTGCTCGTCACCGTCGACACCGGAGAATCCGCCGGGGCCGTCCACGATCCGGTCCGCAAGTTCGTTCGCGAGAACCGTCATCGCCGTCTCCTTCACTCATCGAGGTTTTCGACTTACAATCGAAAACATGGCACATATTAGCACTGAACACGAGGTGCTCGCCGTGGTGTTCCAGGTGCGGCAGGTACTCCACCCCGCCACCAAGCGGAAACCTGCACTTCACGTGCTGTTATGGCAGCGCGCGTTGGAGCCGGAGAGGGGCAAGTGGTCGCTTCCGGGCGGCCGCCTGGACTCCGACGAGGACCTGACCAGTTCGGTCTCACGTCAGCTTGCCGAGAAGGTGGACCTCAAGGAGCTCGCGCACCTCGAGCAACTGGCCGTCTTCTCCGATCCCGTCCGGGTTCCCGGTCCCCGGACCATCGCATCGACGTTCCTCGGCCTGGTGCCCTCCCCCGCAACACCGGAACTTCCCCCAGACACCCGGTGGCACCCCGTCAGCAGCCTGCCGCCGATGGCGTTCGACCACGCGCCGATGGTCGAGCATGCGCGCACCCGACTCGTCGCCAAGCTCTCCTACACCAATATCGGATTCGGCTTGGCGCCAGACGAATTCGCGCTTTCGACGCTGCGCGACATCTACAGTGCGGCGCTCGGGCATCCGGTCGACGCCACCAACCTGCAGCGGGTTCTCGAACGCCGCCACGTGATCACCAGGACCGGAACCACCGCACGATCCGGCCGCAGCGGAGGCCGTCCCGCGGCGCTGTACAGGTTCACCGACTCCCGCTACCGCGTCACCGACGAATTCGCTGCGCTTCGCCCTCCCGGGTGAGTCGACTGGATTCTTAAGGCCTTCTTAAGTAACAATGCCGGGATGGACTTGGGCAACGTTGCACGGTCGAGCGCCGAACCCGAATGGATCGGCCACGCTCCGCATGAGCCGTTGCAGCGCAGGATCCGACCCGTCGTCCCCGCCAAGGACACGTTCTACCAGCCGCCTGCCGGCTACGAACACGCCCGACCCGGCACTATTCTGCGATCGCGCGACGTCGAACTCGCATTCCTGGGCCTTATCCCTCAGAAGTTCCACGCGACCCAGCTCCTGTACCGCACCACCGACCTCAACGGCGAGCCGCAAGCCACCGCCACCACCGTGGTCGTCCCGACGGAGCGGACCTCCGACGGCCCGATGCCGATCGTGTCCTACCAGTGCGCGATCGACGCGGTGGCTGGACGTTGTTTTCCGTCCTATGCGCTTCGCCGTGGCGCCAAAGCCATCGGCGCGGTGGCACAGTTCGAATTTCTCCTCGTCGCGGCTGCCCTGGCCGAAGGCTGGGCAGTGTCGGTGCCCGATCACGAGGGCACCGCGGGCATGTGGGGCGCCCCGTACGAGCCCGGATACCACGTCCTGGACGGCGTGCGCGCCGCACTCAACCACGCTCCGCTGGGACTGAAGGCCAATGCCCCGGTCGGGCTGTGGGGCTACTCGGGCGGCGGTCTGGCCTCAGCGTGGGCGGCCGAGGTGCAGGAGAGTTACGCGCCAGAGCTCAACATCGTCGGCGCGGTCCTCGGCTCCCCCGTCGGCGACCTCGGACATGCGTTCCGCCGCCTCAACGGAAGCATCTACTCGGGTCTGCCCGCGATGGTCGTCGCCGCGCTGACCCATGTCTATCCGGACCTCGACCGCATCATCCAAGAGCACGCCACCGTCGAAGGCAAGGCCATGCTCGCGCGGATCGAGAAGATGACGACCGCACAGGCGATGCTGACCCTCGTCGGCAAGGACATGGCTCACATGGTGGACCGGCCGCTGGAGGAGATCCTCCTGACGCCGGAGGTCCAGCATGTCTTCGACAGCATCAAGCTCGGCACCTGCGCGCCGAAGACGCCGGTATTGATCGTCCAGGCCGTCCACGACCGCATCATCTCCGTCGACGACATCGACGAGCTGACCGACACCTACACCAGGGGCGGGGCCAGCGTCACCTATCACCGCGACATGCTCAGCGAGCACCTGCTTCTGCATCCGATGTCAGCGCCGATGACGCTGCGCTGGCTGCGCGACCGCTTCGCCGGCCGACCGCTGCGCGCCCACATCGCCAGGACCAAATGGCCCACGCTGCTCAACCCATCCACCTACCGGGGAATGCTGACCCTCGGCAAGATCACGGCGAAGGTGGTGCTGGGGCGGCAGGTGGAGCGTCAGCCGCTGTCGCGATTCGACCAATAGGCGGGTATTGGTAATCGATCGGCGGCCACGCTCCCAGATCGTCGCGTGAACTTGCCACTGCGGCAAGCAGATACACCGTGGCCGCGACCGCGGCGGGAAAGAGCAGGGTGGTGGCGATCTGCGCGACCGAGTGCCCGAAGAACACCGACGGCGCCTCGGTGATGTAGTACACCCGCTGCTCCTGGGAAACCGGGGCGGCCGCGAGGTCGATCGTGCCGTAACGCAGGTGCGCCAGCAGCGCCCCGACACCCACCGCAGTAGACGCCGCGGCGACCGAGCCGACGCTCAACGCCGCCACCATCGCTGGACCTCTGTGAGATTTCCACTGCCACACCAGGACTGCCGCGACAACCGCCAGCACCGACAGCATGCCGACCACCAGAAATGCCGAGGTGAACCAGTTGTCGGATTCAGCACCGAGGTAGGCCTTCACCCGGTCACCGCTGCGCGTCAGCGCAATGACGCCGTTGATCGGCGGGGCGAGCCACGCCCACAGTGCGCCGACGAGGGCGCCGGCTGCGGCCAGACCGATCACCACGGCCGCCACAGCCTTGTTACGGGGGACGTCGGGAGCCTGGGCGGGTGCGGTCATCGGTACTGATCCAGATCTGTAGAGTCCACCAGCCCGTGTCGCGAACACTTGGCCCACCAGCCGTCCGGGCGGACCTGGACGATCATCCGGCGGCCGCAGGCCGCACAGAACCGCGGAGGTTCCAGGCCGAGCTGGGCGGCGGTGGGTACGCTCACACCACCTGCGTCAGCCTGCGCAATACCGGTGTAGACGTTGTAGGCGCCTGCGCCGACGGGGGCGGGCAACTCTGTGCTGTCCGTGACCATCACCTTCGGTTCTACCGTGCCGCCGAACTACAGCGTGGCATTGAGCGCCTTGATCGGCATCTGCAGATCGTCGAGCAGCTGCAGGTCGGCCTCGGCGGGCCGGCCGAGCGTGGTCAGGTAATTGCCGACGATGACGGCGTTGATGCCGCCGAGGATGCCCTGTTTGGCGCCGAGGTCACCGAGAGTGATCTCACGTCCGCCCGCGAACCGCAGCATCGTGCGCGGCAACGCAAGCCGGAAGGCCGCGACGGCTTTGAGCGCCTCCGAAGCAGGCAGCACCTCAAGATCGCCGAACGGGGTGCCCGGGCGCGGGTTGAGGAAGTTCAGCGGAACCTCGTGCGGGTCGAGCTCAGCGAGGTTCGCAGCGAATTCGGCGCGCTGCTCCAGTGTCTCCCCCATGCCGAGAATGCCGCCGCAGCACACCTCCATGCCGGCTTCGCGCACCATTTGCAGTGTGTCCCATCGCTCTTCCCAGGAGTGCGTGGTGACGACGTTGGTGAAGAAGGAGCGGGCGGTCTCGAGGTTGTGGTTGTAGCGGTGCACGCCCATCGCCGAAAGCTGCTCGACCTGATCCTGGGTGAGCATGCCCAGCGAGCATGCGATCTGGATGTCGACCTCGTTGCGGATCGCCTCGATACCGGCGGCGACCTGCGCGAGCAGGCGCTCGTCGGGCCCGCGGACGGCGGCAACGATGCAGAACTCGGTGGCTCCGGTTTTGGCGGTCTGCTTGGCGGCTTCCACCAGGCTGGGGATGTCGAGCCATGCGCTGCGCACCGGTGAGGCGAAAAGGCCGGACTGCGAACAGAAGTGGCAGTCCTCGGGGCAGCCGCCGGTCTTGAGGCTGATGATGCCCTCGACCTCGACGTCGGGGCCGCACCACTTCATCCGGACTTCGTGGGCGAGCTCCAGCAGCGCATCGAGCTGGTCGTCAGGCAGTTGCAGCACCTGAAGCGTCTGGTCCTGATCGAGTCCCTCGCCGCGCTCGAGCACCTGCTCGCGCGCTTGAACCAGAATGTCTGTCACCTGGGTTGCCCTCCTCTTGAACACGTCGGCGAGCCGACAATTGAACACCGTTCAGGTTAGGGTATCGGCGTGCAGCTCCACAAACGCGACGTGGTCGACATGGCGACGTCACTGCTGGACAACTACGGCCTCGCCGATCTGTCGATGCGCCGTCTCGCTCGCGAACTCAACGTCTCCCCCGGTGCCCTGTACTGGCATTTCGCCAACAAGCAGCAGCTGCTCGGAGCCGTCACGGACCGGATCCTGCAGCCGCTCTGTGACGTCACAGGCGACTGGCGTGCGCGGATCGGCGCGACGTGCAACCAGTTGCGCGATGCACTGCTGTCGCACACCGACGGCGCCGAGCTGGTATCCGCCAGTTTCGCCGCCGGGCAGTCCGACGCGATGACTGCCGTGCTGCATCGCTTGGCCTCCGCCGCCGGCGAAGCCGGTGTGACGCCCGGACATGCCGAGCTAGCCGCCCGCACGGTGATCTATTACGTGCTGGGGTTCACGGCCGATGAGCAGTCGCGGCTGCAATGGGACGCCGCGGGCGCCGAGGTGGGACAGACCGTGTGGAGCGAGGACCCGAGCGCCAGGTTCTCGTTCGGCCTACGGCTACTGACCGACGGCATCGCTGCGCACAGCGATGACTCTCAGCGAGGACACGAGTCTGCACTGAGGTGAGCATCACCGCCGACGACGTCCGCCGAATCACCGCCGACCTGCCCAGGTCGTACGAGGTGGTGGTCCGTGACCAGATCACGTTCCGTGTCGGTCAGCTCGTCTACGCCAAATTCTCTCGCGACGAGACGGTGCTCGGAGTTGGGTTTCCCAAGGAGGAGCGCGCGGCGATGGTGGCGGCCGAACCCGACAAGTTCATGCTCCCGCGCGCGTCGGACATGCGATTCAACTGGATCCTGGTCCGCCTTGATGCGCTCGAGCTTCCAGAAGTCCGGGAATTGGTGATCGACGGCTGGCGCATGTGCGTACCCAAGAGCGTTGCCAGAAGCGTTGGCGGTCCTTGACGTCGGAGCTCCGGTCAACTGATGGGGTGCTCAACCCGCGCGTTGCCGTCCCAGTGCCGTAACCCGGTCGCGCTGGCGGGGATGTCCTCGGTGACGCCCGGCACCGCCAGCGCCGCGGGCAACTGGTCGGCAGGGACGCGCCGCGCCAGCGTAACGTGCGGAGTCCAGTTCCCCGGATCCGCGTGCGGCAGCGGCCCGCCCGTCATGTACGGCAGGCAGATTCGATTCACCTCGTTCTGCAGGTCCAGCAATTCCGCGGTCGGCACGACGAGGCGGACGAGGGTGACGGACCGCCCGACACCGAACAGCATCGGCGCCCCGAGAACGCAACGCAGTGGCAGACGGGACAGCAGTGGCATCAGCGCGCCGTCCACACCGTCGGCCATCTCGCCGGCCACGGTCAGGGTGACATGGGGCCGGTTGGTCTTGGAGGTGTGGCCAGCGAGGCTGCGAATTCCGTTCTGCGCGAGGCTGTTCCACACCTGCCGAACGGCGGCATCGGTGTCGGTGTCGAACAGCAACTCGACGGAGTGCACCATCAGCCGACGAGAGCTTCGACCCATGACCGGTCGAACGCCTGCGCGCTGAGTCGCTCGAAATCGGCGGTGCCGAGCGAGCCGGCCCCGGCGGGCAGCGCGGCACGTACCGGTGCGAGCCGGGCCAGCGCATCCCGGTTGTCGATCTCGGCGACTCCCGGTTGCGCCGGCCAGGCGCCGATCACCAGTCCGGCGCTGTCGAGGTCCTTGTGCGCCAGGGCTTCCAGGGTCAGCACGGTGTGGTTGAGTGTGCCCAGACCGGGTGCCACGACCGTCAGCACCGGAGCCCCGAGATCCACCGCGAGGTCGCGAAGCGTCGTCCCGTCCGCCCCGATCTCGACGAGCAGCCCGCCTGCCCCTTCGACCAGCGTGAGCCTGCCCGGACGATCAGCGGCCGTCACAATATCGCGAAGCGCCTGCCGGGTCGGCAGGTCGGCACCGGCCCGGTGCGCCGCCGCCAGCGGCGCCAGCGGTTCGGGATACTTTGCCAGAGAGTGCAATTGGGTGACACCGGCAAGTCGTGCCACTTCGGCGAGGTCGTCGTCTCCGTCCAGCGTCCCGGTCTGCACAGGTTTGCACACCGCGACGTCGATTCCGGCGAGCCGGGCATGGCAGGCCAGCGCCGCGGTGGCGACGGTCTTCCCGATGCCGGTTCCGGTTCCGGTGACGACGAGAACACTCACGAGGACGACAACACCGCGGTGAGCACTCGGCCGGCGAGCGCCATTTCGTCGTCCGACAGTGATGCGCGCGCCGTCAGTCGCAGCCGGGAGGTTCCCGCGGGCACGGTGGGCGGTCGGAAACAACCGACGCGCACCCCCCGCTCGAGGCACGCGAGGGCTGCGCCGAAAGCGACTTCGGGCTCCCCCAGGATCACCGACACCACCGCCGAGGCGGGAACGTCTGTCACATTGCAGATCGAGGCCAGCGTCGCCGCATGGTCGAGCACCCGTTGCGCTCGCCAGGGTTCGTCGATGAGGACCTGTAGCGCCGCGTGCGCGGCACCGACCGCCGCCGGCGCCAGCCCGGTGTCGAAGATGAAGGGCCGCGCCGCGTCGATCAGATGGTCACGCACCGCGGCGGGACCCAGCACCACCCCGCCCTGACTGCCGAGCGCTTTCGACAGGGTCGTCGTCATCACCACATCGGGCGCTCCGGCAAGGCCCGCCTCGTCGAGCAGTCCGCGTCCGCCGTCACCGCGCACACCGAGCCCGTGAGCCTCGTCGACGATCATCAGCGCCCCATGCCGGCGGCATGCGTCGTGCAGGGCGCGCAGCGGCGCCAGGTCGCCGTCGGCGGAGAACACCGAGTCGGTGACGACGACCGCCCGTTCTTCGGACCGGGTGGCCAACGCATCCTCGACAGCCGACACGTCGTTGTGCGGTGTCACGACCACCCGGGCGCGGGACAGCCGGCAGGCGTCGACGAGCGAGGCGTGGGTCAACGCGTCGGAGACCAGCAGCGATCCCGGGCCCGACAGCGCGACGACGGCGCCGAGGTTGGCGGTGTATCCCGATGAGAACACCAGCGCAGAGCCGGCGCCGACGAACGACGCCAACGCGTCCTCGAACTCCTCGTGCAGTTCGGTATTGCCGGTGACCAGGCGCGACCCGGTCGAACCCGCGCCCCACGTACGCAGGGCGGCGACGCCACCTTCGATCACGCGGGGATGCTGGGACAGGCCGAGGTAGTCGTTGGACGCGAGGTCGAGCTCGGCGCCCACCGGTGGCCGGGTACGCAACGACCGTCGCAGGCCGGCGACACGGCGCTGCGTCTCGACGTCGTCGAGCCAGGCCAGCGGTGACAGACCGACGCGTGTCACGGTGCTCCTCGAGGTTCTGCAACTCTTGAACACCGTTCAGGTTAGTGCACGCGCGACCTCGATCATCGCCGAGGTGATCTGGGTGACCTCGTCAGGTGTGCAGATGAAGGGGGGCATCACGTAGATGAGGTTGCGGAACGGGCGCAGCCAGACGCCGTGCTCGATGGCCACGGGTGTGGCGACGCGCAGGTCGACCGGGCGGTCCACTTCGATCACACCGATCGCTCCCAGCACCCGCACATCGACGACGTTCGGCAACTCGGCGGCGGGTGCCAATCCCTCGCGCAGGCGGTCCTCGATCGCGCGCACCCGGGACTGCCAGTCGGTCGACAGGAGCAGTTCGATCGACGCCACGCTCACCGCGCAGGCCAGCGCATTGGCCATGAACGTGGGGCCGTGCATGAGTGCCCCCGGCGGATTGCCGCTGATCGTGTCGGCGATCGCGCGGGTGCACAGCGTCGCCGCCAGGGTCAGATAGCCTCCGGTCAGCGCCTTGCCGACACACATGACATCAGGCCGGACCCCGGCGTGATCGGCGGCGAACATTTCGCCGGTCCTGCCGAACCCCGTCGCGATCTCGTCGAAGATCAGCAGGACGCCGTGCTCGTCGCAGAGCCTGCGCAGATCCGCGAGATAACGCGGGTCGTGAAACCGCATTCCACCCGCGCCCTGCACGACCGGCTCGACGATCACCGCGGCTAGTTCGTGCGCGTGACGGCCGAGTTGCTCGGCGAACGCGGCGACATAGGCGGTGTCGTATTCGGCCGGCACGGGTGGCGCGAACACCTGATCGGCCAGCAGCGAGTTCTCACCGGTCCAGAGCTCGTGCATGCCGCCCTGCGGGTCGCACACGCTCATCGGAGTGAAGGTGTCGCCGTGGTAACCGCCACGCCACGTCATCAGCCGCCTCTTGGCGGGGTGCCCGCTGCTGCGCCAGAACTGCAGCACCATTTTGACCGCGACCTCGACCGACACCGATCCGGAGTCGCTGAAGAACACCGTCTCGAGCCCCGCCGGCGTCAGCTCGACCAGCAGGCGCGCCAGCCGGGCGGCGGGCTCGTGGGTGAGTCCACCGAACATGACGTGGTTCATCGTGGCGAGCTGACGCGTGATAGCCGCGTCCAACACGGGGTGACCATGGCCGTGCACCGCCGTCCACCACGACGCCATCGCGTCGAGCACTTCGACTTCACGACCGTCGTGCACGATGGTGAGCCACGAGCCGCGCGCACGGACCGCCACGACCGGAGCCAGCGCATCGTCGCCGATGGGACTGTACGGGTGCCAGATGTGAGCGGCGTCGATGGCGCTGATCTCGACAGGCCTCAACGCAGACACCTTCGGTAGATTAACCGTCGACCATGATGACCCTCGCCCCCGCCCGACCGGCACAGACCAAAGCCCCGGGCCCGACCCCACGTGTACCGTCGCAACCCGGTTCCGGCATGGGAACGCGCACGTCAGGCTTTTACCGGCATGATCTCGACGGACTCCGAGGCATCGCGATCGCCCTGGTCGCGGTGTTCCACGTGTGGTTCGGGCGGGTATCGGGCGGCGTCGACGTCTTCCTGGTGTTATCGGGTTTCTTCTTCGGTGGACGGTTGCTGCGCAACGCTCTCACCCCGGGCGCCTCGCTACGGCCGGTGCCTGAAATCACCCGTCTCATCCGGCGTCTGTTGCCCGCGCTCGTGGTGGTACTCGCCGTGTCGGCGGTCCTGACGATCCTCATCCAACCCGAGACGCGCTGGGAGGCCTTCGCCGACCAGAGCCTGGCGAGCCTGGGCTACTACCAGAACTGGGAACTGGCAAGTACGGCCGCGGACTACCTGCGCGCCGGCGAATCCGTGAGCCCACTGCAGCACATCTGGTCGATGTCGGTGCAGGGCCAGTTCTACATTGCGTTCCTCGCCCTGATCATGTTGTGCGCGTGGGTTTTCCGCCGCGCCTTCGGTAGGTACGCACGTGCTGCTTTCGTGACGTTGCTCAGTGCGCTGACGATCGCATCGTTCGTGTACGCGATCATCGCGCACAACGCCGATCAGGCGACGGCCTACTACAACAGCTTCGCCCGCGCCTGGGAGCTGTTGGTCGGCGTGCTCGTCGGCGCGGTGGTCCCGTACGTGCGCTGGCCGATGTGGATACGGACCGTGCTCGCGGTGGTCGGGCTCGCCGCGATCCTGTCGTGCGGGGCTCTCATCGACGGCGTGCACGAGTTCCCCGGCCCGTGGGCGCTGGTGCCCGTCGGCGCGACGCTGCTGTTCATCGTGTCGGCGGCCAACCGCTACGCCGATCCGCACACCGATGGCCGCATTCCGGCGCCCAACCGGCTGCTGGCATCGAAACCCTTCGTGGCCCTGGGCGCGATGGCCTATGCGCTGTACCTGTGGCACTGGCCGTTGCTGATCTTCTACCTCGCCTACACCGGCGGCTCGCGGGTCAACTTCGTCGAGGGCGCGGGCGTCCTGCTGGTTTCCGGCGTGCTCGCGTGGTTGACGACGCGCTACGTCGAGGAGCCGTTACGCGTCCGCGGCGCATCGGCCACCCTGCCGGCCGTCAGCAAAGCCCCTCTCCGCACCCGGCTGCGCAGGCCGACGATCGTGCTGGGCTCGACCGTTGCACTGCTCGGCGTCGCGCTCACCGCGACGTCGTTCACGTGGCGGGAGCACGTCACCGTGCTGCGCGCCAATGGCAAAGAGCTGTCGACCCTTTCGATCCGTGACTACCCCGGTGCGCGGGCGCTGATCAACAACGCCAAGGTGCCCAAGCTGCCGATGCGCCCCACGGTGCTGGAGGCCAAAGACGACCTCCCCGAATCCACCACCGACGGGTGCATCAGCGACTTCGACAACGTCGGCGTCATCAACTGCACTTACGGCGACAAAGCGGCAACCCGGACGATCGCGCTGGCCGGCGGCTCGCACGCCGAACACTGGATCACCGCTCTGGATCTGCTCGGCCGGATGCACAACTTCAAGGTGGTCACCTACCTCAAGATGGGCTGCCCCCTCACCAGGGAGCAGAAGCCGTTGGTGATGGGCGACAATCGCCCGTACCCCAAGTGCAAGGAGTGGAACGAGCGCGTGATGCCGCGCATCATCGCCGACAAGCCTGACTACGTGTTCACCACTTCGACCAGGCCATGGAACATCAAGCCCGGCGACGTGATGCCCTCGAGCTATCTCGGTATCTGGCAGGAGTTCTCCGACAACGGCATTCCGGTGCTCGCAATGCGCGACACCCCGTGGATGGTGCGCGACGGCGAACCCTTCTTCCCCGCCGACTGCCTCGCCGACGGCGGGGACGCCATCTCCTGCGGGATCGAACGTTCCGAAGTACTGTCGGACCACAACCCGACGCTGGACTACCTTGCCCGGTTCCCGGTGCTCAAGCCGCTCGACATGAGCGACGCGGTCTGTCGTTCCGACTACTGCCGAGCCGTGGAGGGGAACGTGTTGATGTACCACGACGCGCACCACATTTCGGCGACGTACATGCGCACGATGACCAACGAACTGGGTCGTCAGATCGGTGCCGCCACTGGCTGGTGGACCGACTGATGTCGCCGGTGCAACGATCGGTGCCTGCCGTATGGCCGGGGACTCCCTACCCCCTCGGGGCCACCTACGACGGTGCTGGAACCAACTTTTCACTGTTCTCCGAGGTGGCCGAACGTGTCGAGCTGTGTCTGATCGGTAAGGACGGTCGCGAGCAGCGGATCAACCTCGACGAGGTCGACGGCTACGTCTGGCACTGCTATCTGCCGACTATCACCCCGGGCCAGCGCTACGGCTTCCGCGTGCACGGGCCGTGGGATCCGGCTGCCGGGCACCGCTGCGATCCCAGCAAGCTGCTGCTCGACCCCTACGGCAAGGCGTTCCACGGCGATTTCGATTTCACCCAGGCGCTGTACTCCTACGACCTGCAAGCCGACGACCTGGCCACCGGCGGAGTTCCGCCGCGCGTCGACTCGCTCGGCCACACGATGACCAGCGTCGTCATCAACCCGTTCTTCCAGTGGGGCTCCGATCGCGCGCCTCGAACGCCCTACCACGAGACCGTGATCTACGAGGCCCATGTCAAGGGCATGACGAAAACCCATCCCGGCGTTCCAGAAGAGCTGCGTGGCACCTACGCCGGGCTCGGCCACCCCGCGATCATCGACCACCTGAAGTCTCTTAGCGTCACCGCGATCGAACTGATGCCGGTGCATCAGTTCATGCACGACCACAGGCTGATCGATCTCGGTCTGCGAAACTACTGGGGCTACAACACTTTCGGGTTCTTCGCACCCCACAATCAGTACGCGGCGACGCGCAGTGCCGGCGGTGCGGTCGCCGAGTTCAAGGCCATGGTGCGCGCGTTCCACGAGGCCGGCATCGAAGTGATCCTCGACGTCGTCTACAACCACACCGCCGAGGGCAACCACCTCGGTCCGACAATCAACTTCCGGGGTATCGACAACGCCGCCTACTACCGCCTGCTCGACGGGGATCTGCGCTACTACAAGGACTTCACGGGCACGGGCAACAGCCTGTCCGCCCGCCACCCCCACACGCTGCAGCTGATCATGGACTCGCTGCGGTACTGGGTGCTCGATATGCACGTGGATGGGTTCCGCTTCGATCTGGCCTCGACGCTGGCCCGCGAGTTCTACGACGTCGACCGACTCTCGGCGTTCTTCGACATCATCCAGCAGGATCCGGTGATCAGTCAGGTGAAGCTGATCGCCGAGCCGTGGGACGTCGGTGAGGGCGGATATCAGGTCGGAAACTTCCCAGGTTTGTGGACCGAATGGAACGGGAAGTATCGCGACACTGTGCGTGATTTCTGGCGGGGCGAGCCCGCAACACTAGGCGAGTTCGCGTCCCGGCTGACCGGTTCCTCGGACCTCTACGAGGCGACCGGCAGGCGGCCCAGCGCCAGCATCAACTTCGTCACCTGCCACGACGGGTTCACACTCAACGACCTGGTCTCCTACAACGAGAAACACAACGAGGCCAACGGCGAGGACAACCGCGACGGCGAGAGCCACAACAGGTCATGGAACTGCGGTGTCGAAGGACCCACCGACGATCCCGAGATCCTCGAACTTCGCGAAAAGCAGATGCGCAACATCGTGGCCACGCTGATGCTGTCCCAGGGCACCCCGATGATCGCCCACGGCGATGAGATGGGCCGCACGCAGCACGGCAACAACAATGTCTACTGTCAGGACTCCGAGCTGTCCTGGATGGACTGGTCTCTCTGCGAGACAAATGCCGACCTGCTCGAATTCACGCGCAGGATGGTGAAATTCCGCAAGGATCACCCCGCGTTCCGGCGCAGGAGGTTCTTCCACGGCAACGTCGTCCACAGCGCAGAGCAGATGCGCGACATCGAGTGGCTCACCCAGTCGGGGACGGAGATGACGCCGGAGGACTGGGGCTCGGGCTTCAAATGTGTCTCGGTCTTCCTCAACGGGGACGCCATCCCAGCCCCCGGGGTGCGGGGTGAGAGAGTCGTCGACGACTCCTTTCTGCTGTGCTTCAACGCTCACGACAAGGCGGTCGAATTCGTGGCTCCGGACGGCGACTACGCCAAGCAATGGGCAGGTGCGGTCGACACAGCTGATCCGCAGGGCATGAGTACGTTGGAAGTGACTGCCGGGGACACGATTACGCTTGCGCCCCGGTCCGTTCTGGTCCTGCGCAAGGTCACCTGACATGTCAGTCATCTCGACATACCGGCTGCAGATGCGCGGACCGGCCAGCGGCGAGGCGTTCACGTTCACCGACGCCGAGAACCTCGTCGACTACCTCGCCGACCTCGGGGTGTCCCACCTGTACCTGTCCCCCATCCTCACTGCGGGCGAAGGCTCCACCCACGGCTACGACGTCACCGATCCCACCACCATCTCCGCCGAACTCGGCGGGTCCGAGGGATTTCGGAGGCTCTCCGAGAAAGCACGGTCGGCCGGCCTCGGTGTGATCGTCGACATCGTGCCCAATCACGTTGGGGTCGATGTACCTTCGCAGAACAAGTGGTGGTGGGATCTACTGGCCCACGGGCGGGATTCGGCGTACGCGTCCTACTTCGACATCGACTGGACCCTCGATCCGCAGGGACGGATCGTGTTGCCGGTCTTGGGCTCTGATGATGACGTGACCGATCTGACCGTCGACGGCGACGTGCTGCGATTGGGCGACCGGCAATGGCCCATCGCGCCGGGCACGACCGGCGGGAGTGGGACCGAAGTGCACGATCGGCAGCATTACAAGCTGATCGGCTGGCGGAACAACGTATGCGGATACCGTCGGTTCTTCTCGATCACCTCCCTGGCGGGGTTGCGCCAGGAGGACAAGGCCGTGTTCGACTCGACACACGCCGAAGTCAAGCGATGGTTCGACGAAGGCCTGGTCGACGGCATAAGAATCGACCATCCCGACGGATTATCCGATCCCGCAGGCTATCTCGGTTGGCTTCGGGAGCTCACCGGGCCCGATGCGTGGATCGTCATCGAAAAGATCCTCGCGGTCGACGAAGCGCTCGACATCAGCTTGCCCGTCGCCGGCACCACGGGTTACGACGCGCTGCGCGAGGCGGGCGGGCTGTTCATCGACCCGACCGGCGTCAAATCACTGACCGCGCTGGTCGAGTCGGCCGGCGTCGACTACTCGACCATGGCCGACCAGGGGCGCGAACTGAAGGTGGAAGCAGTCACCGTCACGTTGGCCAGCGAGCTGGCGAGGCTGCGCCGCGCCGTGGTCGCCGCGGCCGGCCGCGATCACGCACTGCTCGGTGACGCCATCGCACTGCTGCTCAGCCATGTCGGCGTCTACCGGTCCGACTACCCCGCCCTTTCGGTGGTCCTGCCCGTCGCCATCGCCGAAACCAGTTCGGAGCGACCAGAACTGACCGATCCGCTGGCCTTGCTCGCGACCGCCCTCGACATCAGCGACGAAGTGTCGGTCCGGCTGCAGCAGCTGTGCGGCGCGGCCACGGCGAAGTCGATGGAGGACTGCCTCTTCTACCGGGACCCGCGGCTGGTGTCGCTGAACGAAGTCGGCGGCGAACCGGAGCACTTCGGGGTCAGCACCGCAGAATTCCACCAGCGTGCGTCTGTCCGGGCGGCGCGGTGGCCGCAGGCCATGACGACGTTGACCACCCACGACACCAAGCGCGGCGAGGACGTGCGCGCCCGCATTGGAGTGTTGTCGCAGGTGCCTTCCCTGTGGTCGGAGCTGGTCGAGAGCTGGGAGCGCAGCACCTCACCACCGGATCCGATTACCGGATTGTTCCTCTGGCAGAACATGTTCGGCGTCTGGCCGGCCAGCGGCGAGGTGAGCGATCAGCTCCGCAGGCGGCTGCACGACTATGCCGAGAAGGCCATTCGCGAGGCCGCCCTGCACACGACGTGGAACGAGCCCGACGACGATTTCGAACGCGCCGTACACGATTGGCTGGACGCGGTGATCGACGGCCCTGTCGGCGTGGAGCTGACAGCTCTCGTGACGCGGCTTGCTCCGCACGGTCACAGCGACGCGTTGGGACAGAAGCTGATCGCCCTCACCGCACCTGGCGTTCCCGACATCTATCAGGGCACAGAGCTCTGGGAGGACAGCTTGGTCGATCCGGACAATCGTCGGGCGGTCGACTATCCGCAGCGGCGTGACGCGCTGCGCTCGCTGGAGCATCCGAAGATTCGCGTTGTTCGGGACGCACTCACGCTGCGGCGCGAACGACCCGGCACGTTTCTGTCGGGCGGTTACCGTCCTGTGCCGGCCGATGGTGAAGCCGCCGAGCACCTGGTGTCCTATCTTCGCGGTGACGACGTCCTGGTCGCGGTGAGCAGATGGACCGTGCGATTGGCCGACAACGGCTGGGGGGAAACGTCTCTCGCTCTGCCCGACGGCCAGTGGACCAACCGGCTCACCGGCACGGCCCACAGCGGAAGCGCGGCCGCCAGCGAGCTGTTCGCAGATCTGCCTGTCGCATTGCTGGTGCGAGCCGATGCCTGATCACGACTTCGCGGTATGGGCGCCACGGCCCGAACAGGTGCGCCTGGACGTCGACGGCACGCTGCACCCGATGACCCGCACCCAGGACGGCTGGTGGCGCGCGGTCGTGGACGCCGCTCCCGACGCCCGCTACGGATTCGTGCTCGACGACGACCCGACGGTGATCCCCGATCCCCGTTCCGCACGGCAGCCCGAGGGCGTGCACGAACGCTCGCAGCTGTGGAGTCCATCGCAGGATGCGTGGACCGACGCCGGTTGGCAGGGCCGCTCCATCGAGGGCGGGGTCATCTACGAACTGCACATCGGCACGTTCACCCCGGGGGGCACCTTCGATTCGGCGATCGACAAACTCGACTACCTCGTAGATCTCGGGGTCGACTTCGTCGAAGTCATGCCCGTCAACGCGTTCAGCGGCACCCACGGCTGGGGTTACGACGGTGTGCTCTGGTACGCGGTGCATGAGGCCTACGGTGGCCCGGACGGACTGGTCCGCTTCGTCGACGCATGCCACAATCGCGGCCTCGGCGTCCTCATCGACGCGGTGTTCAACCACCTGGGACCGTCGGGCAATTACCTGCCGAAGTTCGGGCCCTACATGTCGAGCGGCTCAAATCCATGGGGCGAGTCGATCAACATCTCCGACGCCGGCTCCGATGAGGTGCGCCGTTACATCATCGATTGTGCGCTGCGCTGGATGCGCGACTTCCATGCCGACGGGCTACGCCTGGATGCCGTGCACGCCTTGGTCGACACCACCGCTGTCCACATTCTGGAGGAGTTGTCCGCCGAAACCGATTCGCTGGCGCACGAAGTCGGACGACCTTTGTCGCTGGTCGCGGAGAGCGACATGAACGACCCGCGACTGATCACGCCCCGCGACCAGGGTGGACTGGGGATGACGGCGCAGTGGGACGATGACATCCACCACGCCATTCACTCCGCGGTTTCCGGCGAACGCCAGGGCTACTACGGCGATTTCGGGACGCTGGCGACGCTGGCGGAGACGTTGCGGCACGGGTACTTTCACGCGGGCACCCATTCGTCGTTCCGCGGACGCCGACACGGCCGCCCGCTGGACACCGCAACGATCCCGGCCACGAGGTTGCTTGCCTACACCCTGACCCACGACCAGGTCGGCAACCGTGCCATCGGTGACCGCCCCTCGCAGAACCTCACGGTGGGCCAGCAGGCCATCAAGGCCGCGCTTGCTCTTGGATCCCCCTACACGGCAATGCTTTTCATGGGCGAGGAGTGGGCTTCGTCCTCACCGTTCCAATTTTTCAGCTCGCACCCCGAACCCGAGCTGGCCCGGGCAACGGCAGAAGGGCGCAAGAAGGAGTTCGCCGACCACGGATGGGACGCCGACGAGATCCCTGATCCACAGGATCCCGAGACGTTCACACGCTCGAAGCTCAAGTGGGACGAGACCGCCGACGGAGAGCACGCACAGTTGCTGGAGTTCTATCGCGCGCTGATCGCCCTGCGTCGCAACGAACCTGACATGGCTGACCCGTGGCTGGACAACCTCGGCGTCGACTACGACGAGGAGCAGCGCTGGTTCGTCATGCGTCGCGGCGCGCTTGCGATCGCCTGCAATCTTGGCACCCAAGCCGCCGACGTACCGGTGACGGGCGAGGTGGTGCTGGCATGGGGTGAGCCGGCCGCCAGCAAGCAGACGACCCGGATCGACGGGCATTCTGTCGCAGTCCTGCGAGGCGTCAACTAGTTATTCACAGGTTTGGCCCTGTGGATAGCGTAGTGGCCCGATCACGGTGCTCGACTGATCATGTGTGCATGAAACACACCGAGTTGACAGCGATCCCGCCTCCCGAAACCGCGACGGATCCCATTCGTTCCGTCGCCGATCTCCGGCAACGCTGGCGGGCACTGATGGGCCCGCTGGGTTTTGGCGAACGCCTGCTGCGGTTCGTGCTGGTGGGTCCGGATCGCCGCTTCGTCAAGATCCTTACCGACATCGAGGTCACGTCGGTTCCAGACCCTGCGTTCATCGCAGAACTGATGGCTCAGCTATCGGATTTCCTGGAACAGCTCGAGTCGGGAACGTCGGTGGCTTTCTTGCTCACTCGCCCCGGCAGCGGCCCTGTCTCACGAATCGACCGCCGATGGGCCGAACTGATCCGCGAGTGCGCCGCCGACTTCGAGGTGCCCGTCGAGCCGTTTCATCGAGCCAACGACGATGCGCTGGTGCACATCGCGGCGTGACACCTTTAGGTGAGATAGCGGTACGTCGGTGATCCCGGCTCAAGAAGCTCGACATGGCACTCGGAAGCGTGCATGCGCTCGAGCAGACCGTCCAGGTCGGCAGCGGAGTTCATCTCGATGCCGACGAGCGCCTCCCCGGTCTCGCGGTTGTTTCGCTTGACGTACTCGAACAACGTGATGTCGTCGTTCGGGCCGAGGACCTCGTCGAGGAACTTGCGCAGCGCGCCGGGCTCCTGCGGGAAATCGACGAGGAAGTAGTGCTTGAGCCCGAGGTGCACCAGGGACCGCTCGAGGACCTCGCCGTAGCGGGACACGTCGTTGTTGCCGCCGGAAATCAGGCACACGACGGTCGAGCCGGGTTCGATGTCGGCATCGGAAAGGGCAGCCACCGACAGCGCCCCTGCGGGCTCGGCGATGATTCCCTCGTTCTGGTAAAGATCGAGCATCGCGGTGCACACCGCCCCCTCGTCGACCGTGGTGATCGACACCATGTCGCCGGCGGCCGACAGCGCCGCGAACGGCTTGGCGCCCACCCGCGCGACCGCCGCGCCGTCCACGAACTGGTCGACGTCGTCGAGAGTCACGGGCTTGCCGTTGGCCAGGGCGGCCACCAGGGCCGCGGCGCCGGCGGGTTCAACGCCGAGCACCGAAGTCGTCGCGGTGCGCTCGGCGAGGTAGGTGGTGATTCCACTGATGCAGCCGCCGCCGCCTACGGGGACGATCACCAGATCCGGTTCGGCCCCCAACTGGTCGAGGATCTCGACACCGATCGTGCCCTGCCCCGCCATCGTGCGCAGATCGTCATAGGGCGGGACTAGTGTCGCACCAGTGCGCGCGACGTCGTCGAGTGCGGCTTGGGCTGCCATGTCGTAGGTCTTGCCGCCGACGATCAATTCGATGAAGTCGCCGCCGTGATAGAGGATTCGGTTGCGCTTCTGCTTCGGTGTCTTGGCAGGTACGTAGACACGACCGTGGATGCCCATGGATCGGCAGGCCATGGCAAAACCTTGCGCATGGTTGCCTGCCGACGAGCAGACGACGCCCGCGGCCGTCTCCTCCGGGCGCAGCTGCATCAGCAAGTTGTAGGCGCCGCGCAGCTTGTAGGAGCGAACGGCCTGCAAGTCCTCCCGCTTCAGATAGACCTGAGCGCCGGTAATCGCCGACAGACGGTCGCTGAGCTGCAGTGGCGTCTTCGCGACCACACCCGAAATTCGCCGCGCCGCCTCGTCGATATCGGCGGCGCTCAGGGGCGCGCCAGGATCGATGCGGGGGCTACGGCTCAGCTCGGCGGACACCGGACAATGGTGCCACCCCACCCCGCGTGCGGAAAAATGCTGCGCGGAGAAACGTGTAGTCAGGCTAGGAAAATCGACGCGCCACAACCAGTGTTTCGGTTGACCGAAATCTTTCCTACGAGCTATCGTCACTTCTATGACGACCGCCGAACACCTCAACGACGCCGTGTCCCGTCCGGCCTCGACGGTGTCGATTGCGGGCGTCGCGTGGCCCCTCTACAAAGTGGTGGCGCTGCTCGTCGGGCTGGTGGTCTTCGTGGTCGTCGGCCTGGCGACCGGCTCCGCCGGCCCCGCCGTTCTCAGCGGCGCCGGGCTGGCCGCGGTGACGTGGCTGACCGTCGGCTTTTTCACCTCTCCGCGCGGCTGACTTACGCGGCCGGTTCACTCAGCCGCCCAGGCAGCCTGGTCCCAGCAGTTCTTTCAAGTCGCCCATCAGCGCCGACGACGGCGTCACGCGCAGTGACTGATCCAGCTCCAGCGTCGTGATGCGTTCACCGTTGATCAGCCGAAGGTGAACCTGCGATGTCCCGGGGTGGCGGGCCAGCACCTGCTTCAGCGCGGTGACCTTGTCAACGGTGCACTGCCTGGTGGGCAGGCTCACCGCCACCGGGCGGTTCGCCTGGGCACTGGAGAAATCCGGGACGATCAACTCGTTGGCGATCAGCGAGATCCGGTCGTCGCGCTTGGCGACCTTGGCGCCGATCAGCACGACGACGTCATCGGCGATCTCGGCGCCGAACATCGAGTAGGTCTGCGGGAAGAACAGCACCTCGATACCGCCGGAGAGGTCCTCGATCTGCGCCGAAGCCCACGGCAGTCCGTTCTTGTTGACCCGACGGTTCACCGACGCCAGGATGCCGCCGACCCGCACCTGGGTGTCGTTGGCGATGTCGCCTTCGAGAATCGCCGGGATTTGGGTGTCCACCTGGGCGGTCAGCAGGTGGGCGATGCCGTTGAGGGGGTGCCCGGACACGTAGAGGCCGAGCATCTCGCGTTCGAGCGCGAGCTTGTGCTTGTCTTCCCACTCCTCGTCGGGCACGCGGATGGTGAACGCAGAGTCACCGTTGTCATCCCCGCCGTCACCCCCACCGAAAAGGTCGAACTGCCCCATCGCCTCGGCCTTCTTGGTGCCGAGCACCGAGTCGACGGCATCGGTGTGCACCAGGAACAAGCCCTTGCGGGGATGACCGAGCGAGTCGAACGCACCGGCCTTGACCAGCGATTCCGTCACCTTCTTGTTGCAGGCGGCGATGTCGATCTTGTTCAGGTAATCGGAGAAGTCCGTGAACTTGCCCTTTTCCGACCGCGTGTTCACCAGTGAGGCAACCACATTCGCGCCGACGTTACGCACGGCGCCGAGGCCGAAGCGGATGTCGTTGCCGACGGAAGCGAAGTTCTGCACCGACTCGTTCACGTCAGGGGGCAGCACCGTGATGCCGAGGCGACGGCAGTCGGCCAGGTACACCGCGGCCTTGTCCTTGTCGTCACCCACGGAGGTCAGCAGGCCTGCCATGTACTCAGCTGGATAGTTGGCCTTCAGGTAGGCCGTCCAGTAGGACACCAGCCCATAGCCCGCGGCGTGCGATTTGTTGAATGCGTACCCGGCGAACGGAAGAATGGTGTCCCACAACGCTTTCACCGCGCCCTCGGAGAAACCGTTCGCGGTCATGCCCTCGCGGAAGCCCTTGTACTCGGCCTCGAGCACTTCGAGCTTCTTCTTGCCCATGGCCTTGCGCAGCGCGTCGGCCTTACCCATCGTGTAGGAGGCGACCTTCTGGGCGATGAACATGATCTGCTCTTGGTAGACGATCAGGCCGTAGGTCTCGGCGAGGATCTCTTTGAGCGGTTCCTCGAGCTCGGGGTGGATCGGCTTGATCGCCTGCCGCCCGTTCTTGCGGTCGGCGTAGTCGTTGTGGGCGTTCATGCCCATGGGCCCCGGCCGGTACAGCGCCAGCACGGCCACGATGTCGTTGAACTCGGTGGGTTGCATGCGCCGCAGCAGATCCCGCATCGGGCCACCGTCGAGCTGGAACACGCCCAACGTGTCTCCGCGACCGAGAAGTTCATAGGCCTTGGGGTCGTCGAGCGCAAGCGACTCGAGGTCCAGGTCGATACCGCGGTTGGCCTTGATGTTCTCGATGCAGTCGCCGATGATCGTCAGGTTGCGCAGGCCGAGGAAGTCCATCTTCAGCAGGCCGATGGCCTCACACGACGGGTAGTCCCAGCCGGTGATGACCGCGCCGTCCTGCGGGCGCTTCCACAGCGGGATCGCATCGATGAGGGGCTCGGAGCTCATGATCACCGCGCACGCGTGCACACCCGCGTTGCGCACCAGCCCTTCGAGGCCACGGGCGGTCTCGTAGATCGTTCGCACGTCGGGGTCGGTGTCGATGAGGCTGCGCACCTCGGCGGCTTCCTTGTACCGCTCGTGGTTGGGATCGGTGATGCCCGACAGCGGGATGTCCTTGGCCATGATCGGCGGCGGCAAAGCCTTGGTGATCCGGTCGGCGATGGCGAAGCCGGGCTGGCCGTAGTTCACACGCGCCGAATCCTTCAGTGCCGCCTTGGTCTTGATGGTGCCGAAGGTGATGACCTGGGCGACGCGATCGCTACCCCACTTGTTGGCCGCATACCGCAACATCTCGCCGCGGCGACGGTCGTCGAAGTCGATGTCGATGTCGGGGGCCGAGGGACGTTCCGGGTTGAGGAAGCGCTCGAACAGCAGGCCGTGCGGAATCGGATCGATGTTGGTGATGCCCAGCGCGTACGCGACCAGCGAGCCCGCCGCCGAACCTCGGCCGGGGCCGACCCGGATGTCGACCGACTTCGCATAGTTGATCAGGTCGGCCACGATGAGGAAGTACGACGGGAAACCCTTGTCGCAGATGACCTTGATCTCGTAATCGGCACGCTCGATGTACTCGGCGGGCACTGCGTCGGCGACACCGCCGAAGCGGCGGGCGAGCCCGGCCATCACCTCGTGGTGCAGCCAGGTGGCCTGGTCGTGGCCCTCCGGAACGGGGAAGATCGGCATCCGGTCGCGGGGAGTCCACACATCGGCGTAGGACTGGACCCGCTCGGCGATGAGCAGCGTCGAGTCACACGCCCCGGGCACCTGGTCGTCCCACAGCGCGCGCATCTCGGCCGCGGACTTCAGGAAGTAGCCGTCGCCGTCGAACTTGAAGCGCGTCGGATCAGACAGCGTCTTACCGGTCTGTACGCACAGCAGCGCCTCGTGGTTACGGGACGCCTCGCGAGTGACGTAGTGGCAGTCGTTGGTGGCCAGGGGCGGAATGCCGAGCTTCTGTCCGATCTCGAGAAGACCTTCGCGAACGCGACGCTCGATGTCGAGGCCGTGGTCCATCAGCTCCAGAAAGAAGTTCTCCGGGCCGAAGATCTCGCGCCACTTGGCGGCTGCCTCCACTGCCTCGTTGTGATGGCCCAGCCGCAGGCGGGTCTGCACCTCGCCGGACGGACACCCGGTGGTCGCGATGATGCCTTCGGCATGTTCGGCGATGATCTCGGCGTCCATGCGGGACCACTTGCCCAGCTGCCCCTCGAACGATGCGAGCGACGAGAGCTTGAACAGATTCCGCAGCCCGGTGGCGTTTTCGGCCACCATCGTCATATGGGTGTAGGAGCCGCTACCCGAGACGTCGTCGCTCTTCTGGCTCGGATCGCCCCACAGAACGCGCTTGGTGTCGAACCGTGACGCGGGGGCGATGTAGGCCTCGACGCCGATGATCGGCTTGATGCCGGCATCGGTGGCGGCGTTGTAGAACTCGCTGGCGCCGAACATGTTCCCGTGGTCGGTCATCCCGATCGCGGGCATCTCCAGCCGCTGCGCCTCGGCCAGCATCGGTTTGACCTTGGCGGCGCCGTCGAGCATCGAGTACTCGGTGTGATTGTGCAGATGCACGAAAGAACCGCTCATAGGGACGCCAGTTTAGGACCGACCACCGACACCGCACGGCGTGTCGCGGTGCGTGTCTCGCGAACTTCGAATCAGGCGTCGATCGTCGCGGCGACCGATCTATTCAGCAATCCGCTACCAACCATTCTCATCAATTGCCTGGCTACCTTCGCGGTGTCTTCGGGTCGCGAGTCCCCGGCGAGAAAGCCCGCGTAGAACCCGAACCCCCAGAACAGCGCGGCCAGCAAGTCCGCGACGGCGCGGGGGTCACCGCCTGCGTCCAGCTCGCCACGGCGTACCGCGTCGGCGACGGCGGCGTCGTAGAACGCGTGCACGGCCGAGACGATCGCGGCCGCCGACTGGTGCCTGTGCACCGCCCGGTGGTGGTCGATGCGCGCCGTCATCACCAACTTCATCAGCGCCGGCTCCGCCTCGCCGAGCCTGCCCAACTCCACCGTGAACGCAGCAAGCTGGCTGAGCAACGATCCCCCGGCCAATGCCGTTGCCGCACAGGCCTGGATGCGCTCACGGACGTCCGAGAGCAGCTTGTCGTACAGGTCCTCCCGGGTGGCGAAGTAGTAGTGCAGCGTCGGGCGGCTCACTCCGGCCCGTTGGGCGATCTGCTGGAACGACGCCGCCTGATAGCCCCGTTCGGCGATGATGTCGCGGGCCGCGCGCATGATCATCGTCCGGGTCTGCTCCGAGTCCGCCCCCACCGGACGACCACGTTTGCGAGCCAGCGGCGCAGCGAGGGTCTCGTTCTCCACGAGCAAACGTTATGGCATAGCTACTGACGGGTCAATAAAAACGCGCGCAAAGGTCACACCACAGTAGAGGCGGAAACCCGACGCTCGGCGCGGGCGCGTCGCACAGCGTCGACGGTGAAGACCAGCAGCGCGACCCAGATCAGAACGAAGCCGAGCCACCGCATCGGCGGCATCGGCTCGTGGCCGATCAGCACTCCCCAGGACAGCTGCATCGCAGGAGTCATGTAGAACAGCAGCCCGAGGGTGACCATCGGCAGCCGCTGCGCAGCCGCGGCGAAGAGCAGCAGTGGAAGCGCGGTGAGTACCCCGGACAGGACGAGCAGCGCGACGTGGCCGCCACCGTGGCCGGTCAGGGTGCCGCCGCCGGTGACCTGCAACGCCACCACATACGCGATCGCGAACGGTGTGGCGATCGCGGCTTCGATGCCGACGCTCACGCGCGGGTCGGTCGGCACCAGCTTCTTCACCGCGCCGTAGAGGCCGAAGGACAGCGCCAGGCCCAGTCCGACGAGCGGGGGCTCGCCGAGTTGCACCGTGAGGATCACCACCGCGATCACGGCGATGGCCAGCGCACTGAACTGCCAGCGGTTCAGTTTCTCGCGAAAGACCAGCAGCCCCAGGGCAATCGACACCAGTGGATTGATGAAGTAGCCGAGCGCGGCGTCGACGACATGGCCGTTGTTGACCGCGTACACATAGATCAGCCAATTGGCCGAGATGAGACCCGAGGCCGCGACCAGGAGCAGCCAGGTGCGGCCGGTGATCGCCTTGACGTCCCCGAGCCGCCGCACCGCGGCGACCACGACGACCATCAGCGCGAAGCTCCAGATGACCCGGTGAGCGAGTACCTCGACCGCGCCAGCCGGTTTGAGCAATGGGAAGAACGCCGGGAACAACCCCCACATCACATAGGCGCCGGCGCCGAAGAGCAGTCCGGACCTCACAGGTCGTGCTGGCGCAGGACGTCCAGCGCGTGCTGCAGATCGGCCGGGTACGGGCTCGTGATCTCGACACGGCGGCCGTCGGCGGGATGCGTGAACGCCAGCGACCGGGCGTGCAGCCATTGACGTTCCAACCCTAGGCGTTTCGCCAGCGTCGGGTCGGCGCCGTAGGTCAGGTCACCGGCACACGGGTGGTGCAGCGCCGCGAAGTGCACACGGATCTGATGCGTGCGGCCGGTTTCGAGATGGATGTCGAGCAGGCTGGCGGCCTGGTGCGCCTCCAGCGTGTCGTAATGCGTGATGCTGTGCCTTCCGCCCTCGACGACCGCGAACTTCCAGTCGTGGCCGCGATGCCTGCCGATCGGGGCGTCGATCGTCCCGCTCGACGGATCCGGATGTCCCTGCACCACCGCGTGATAACGCTTGTCGACGGTGCGCTGCTTGAACGCGCGCTTCAGGGCGGTGTAGGCCCGTTCCGACAACGCCACTACCATCACGCCCGACGTCCCGACATCGAGCCGGTGGACGATGCCCTGGCGTTCGTGGATGCCCGACGTGCTGATGCGGTACCCCGCGGCCGCCAAGCCCCCGAGCACCGTCGGCCCGTGCCAGCCGACTGTCGCGTGCGCCGCCACCCCGGGCGGCTTGTCGACGGCGACGATGTCGTCGTCGGAATAGAGGATGTCCATGCCCTCGATGTCGACGGGCGTGTTCTCGACCGGCGCAGGGGCTTCCGGAAGTTGCACCTCCAGCCATGCGCCCGCGGTCAGCTTGTCCGACTTGGCGGCGCGCGCCCCGTCGAGCTCGACGCCGCCGTCCTCGGCGATCGCGGCGGCCGCCGTCCGCGACAGCCCGAGCAGCCGGGCCAGGCCGGCGTCGACTCGCATACCTGCGAGCCCCTCGGGCACCGGCATCGACCGGGTCGTCATCCTTCCCCGGGGTCGGCGTCCGGCTTGCGCCGGCCGACGGTGTCGAAGTCGAAGCCGAACAGAGACAGCGCCACCAGCAGGATCGCCCCGCCGACGACCGCGGGGTCGGCGACGTTGAACACCGGCCACCAGCCGATGGACAGGAAGTCGACGACGTGGCCTCGCAGCGGGCCGGGTGAGCGAAAGAACCGGTCCACCAGATTGCCCAGCGCGCCACCGAGGATCATGCCGAGCCCGAGCGCCCACCACGGCGAGACGAGCCTGCGTCCCATCCAGATGATGCCGATCACGACACCTGTCGCCACGAGCGTCAGCACCCAGGTGTAGCCGGTGGCCATCGAGAACGCCGCACCCGAATTGCGCACCAGAGTCCAGGTGACGGTGTCGCCGATGATCGAGACGGGCTGGCCCGGTGTCAACAGCTTGACCGCGAGAACCTTGGTGACGATGTCCAGGACGAGGACGACCGCGGCGACGGTCAGGAGCAGGCGTAACCGGCGCCGCACGGGCGGCTGTGCCGACACCCCCGGGGCCGTCGGCTCCGCACCGGTCGCGGGCTCGGCCGGGCTCGACGATTCATCAGTCACGCCCCCATCATCGCAAAGAGCCGGTGGGCGAGAATTCCACCCATGGGTCACCTCGTCGTCCTCGCCACCGGCGGCACCATCTCGACCAGCTCCGACGCCGGCGGCGTGAAGCGTCCCACCCGCTCCGGCGCGGACCTGACCACCGGACTCGACGTCGAGGTGCACGACGTGTTGTCGGTGGATAGCTCCCAGCTGACGCCTCCCGACTGGGACTCGATCGCAGCCGCCGTCCGCCGAGCCGCCGCCGACCACACCACCGACGGCATCGTCGTCACCCACGGCACGGACACCATGGAGGAAACCGCGCTGTGGCTCGAACTCACCTACGACGGCGCGCCGCCGGTGGTCCTCACCGGGTCCCAACGCAGCGCCGATGCCGTGGACGCCGACGGACCCGCCAACCTGCGTGATGCGCTCGCCGTCGCGCGCGACCCCCGGTGGCGCGACCGCGGGGTCCTGGTGAGCTTCGCCGGCTCGGTGTTCGAACCGCTCGGCGTGCACAAGGTTGCGACCACGGACCTGCAGAGCTTCGCGGGCCGTTCCGCGGACACCGGCAAGGCACGCCCGTGGTTGGGCCGGATCTCGGCCGCCGAGGCTCCGCGTGTCGACATCGTCGCCGCCTACCCCGGCGCTGACACCGCGGCACTGGACGCCTGCGTGGCGGCAGGTGCCCGCGGGGTCGTCCTGCAGGCCCTCGGGTCGGGCAACGCGGGGGCCGCTCTGATCGACGGGGTGCGCAGGCACTGCCGCGACGGCGTGGCGGTCGCGGTGTCGACGCGAGTCCCCGGCGGCCTGGTCAGTCCCGGATACGGCCCGGGACGCGATCTGGTCGACGCGGGGGCGATAGTCGCCGCGCGGCTGCGACCACCGCAGGCCCGGGTGCTGCTCATGGCCGCGCTGGCTGCGGAGCACCCGCTGCGGGACGCTTTCGAAAGATGGGGCTGAGTCAGCTCTGCCTGCGGGCCATCTCGTCGACGAACTCCGGCCAGTCGAGGCTGTCCACCGGGTTCGCGCGGCTGATGGCGGGGTCTGTGTCGGACAGGGTGCGCGCCTGCCCCGGCCCGCTGCCGCGGGTTTCGAACCGCACCGTCATGACGCCGTGTCCCGCACCCTGGACCCAGCCGTGGCCGAACTCGGCGTGTCTGACGTCGTCACCGACGCGCCACGCAGGCGCCGTGGCGGCGACATCGGCCAGGGTGGCGGGCAGACTGGTGTCGTCCGAGGTCTCCTCGATCAGCCCGGCGTCGGTGAACAGCGGCTCCTGCTGAACATCGGAGAGTCCCGAAAAGCCCACGCCCACAAGACGAACGGGTCCGATCTCGACGGGGTCGAGCAGCAGCCGCCGCGCGGTGCCGATCAGCGTCGCGGCGTCTGTGGTCGCGTAGGGCAGCGTCGCCGAGCGCGTCAGCGTGCTCATGTCCGACCGCTTGAGCTTCACCGTGACCGTGCGCGCGCCCCTACCGTCCTTCTCCAACCTGCGGTGCGCATGGTCGCCGATCGGCCCCATCGCCTCGCGCAGCGCAATGAGCGTCGTGAGGTCTTCGGCGAAGGTCGATTCCGCACTGATCTGTTTGGCGGGGGCGTTCTCGGCGACCGGCCGGTCGTCGATGCCTCGCGCCAGGCGGTGCAACGCGGGCCCCACCGTCGCGCCGAGGATGTCGGCCACCTCGGTCTCGGTGAGTGCGGCGAACGCGCCGACGGTGTCGATGCCCAACCGATGCAGTTTGTCCTCGGCGACGGGCCCGATCCCCCACAGCCGCCGCACCGGCAGCCCCGACAGCAGCGTCATCTCGACGTCGCGGCCGACCACCCGGATGCCGTCGGGCTTGGCCAGACCCGACGCGATCTTGGCGATCTGCTTGCCAGAACCGGCGCCGACGGACGCCACCAGACCGGTTTCGGATCGCACGCGGGCGCGCAGCTCGGCGCAGAACGCCTCGACCTCGGATTCGGGGGCGCCCGCCAGTTCGGGCGGCTCACCGAACGCCTCGTCGAACGACAGCTGCTCAAGTACTGCGACCATCGACCGGACGGTGTCGAAGACCCGCCTGCTCGCCGTCCCGTACACCACGCCGCGGGGCGGCAGCACGACCGCCGAGGGACCGACCAGACGCTTGGCCTGCAACATCGGCATCGCCGACCGGGCACCGAAGACCCGGGACTCGTAGCTGGCGCCCGCCACGACACCCCGGCCGCCGACACCGCCGACCAGCACCGGCCTGCCGCGCAGCGTGGGACGCGTCAGCTGCTCCACGGACGCGAAGAACGCGTCCATGTCCAGATGCAGGACCCAGCGAGCGGCCACAGATGCCGATGCTAGGGCGTGCCGGATAGCGTGGGCCCGTGGCACACCCGAGCGAACCCGCCGATATCCCGATCCGGGACGAGATAATCCGGCTCGGGCAGTTCCTCAAGCTCGCCGGCCTCATCGATTCCGGTGCCGACGCGAAAACCGTGATCGCGGACGGCGAGGTCACCGTGAACGGCGAAGTGGAGGTGCGGCGCGGCAGGCAACTGCGCCCGGGCGACGTCGTCGAGCTGTCCGGGCGCAGCGCCCGCGTCGCCGTCAGGCCTTAGCGATCGCGACCCGCACGCCGTCGCCGATCTCGGTCCCGTCGGCGGGCTCGCCGAACTCGAAGCTGGTCGCGAGGATCTCGCCGGCGATCAGCTGCTGATGCGTCTGCGCCCACTGCTGCTGCGGCGCCGGCACCGACATGACGACGGAAATCCGATCGGAGACCTCGAGGCCGGTGGACTTGCGCAGCTCCTGCAGTTCACGGATGCGGTCTTTGGCCCAGCCTTCGGCTTCCAGCTCCGGGGTGACGGTGCCGTCGAGCACCACCAGGCCTGCGCCGTCTCCCAGCGCCGCGGTGAATTCCGGATCGGCTGCCACCAGCCGCGAGCTGTACTCCTCGGGCTGCAACACCGCGGGACCCGCGGTCAGCGTGCCGTCGGAATTGACGACCGCCTCACCCGCCTTGACGGCCTTGATGGCGGCCTGGACGTCCTTGCCGATGCGCGGGCCCGCGACGCGGGCGTTGACGGTGAGCTCGAACTTCCCGTGTGCGGCGATGTCGTCGGTGAGTTCGACCGCCTTGACGTTGAGCTCATCGGCGATCAGATCCCGGTAGGGCTCAAGCCGGCTCGGATTCACTGATTTATCCAGGGCGACAGTCAGTTTCAGCAGCGGCAGGCGCACACGCAGCTTCTTGGCCTTGCGCAGCGACGAGCCCGTGGAGGCGACCTCGCGCACCAGGTCCATGTCCGCGACCAGCTGCGGATCGGCGGGCAGCGACGCCGCATCGGGCCAGTCGGTCAGATGCACCGACCGCTCCCCAGTGAGGTCCCGCCAGATGCGCTCGGTGGCCAACGGCAGTAGCGGCGCCGCCAGCCGGCAGGTCACCTCCAGCACCGTGTGGAGGGTGTCGATGGCGTCGGCGTCCTCCTCCCAGAACCGCGAACGCGACCGGCGCACATACCAATTCGTCAGCGCCTCGGTGAACTGCCGCAGGTGATCGCAGGCACCCGAGATGTCGCACACGTCCAGCGACGCCGTCAGGTCGTCGCGCAGGACGGCCAGCTTGGCCAGAATGTAGCGGTCGAGGACGTTGGACGAATCGGTGCGCCACGTACCCTTCTGCGGCGCATACAGCGCGAGGAACGTGTAGGCGTTCCACAGGGGAAGCAGTACCTGCCGGACGCCTTCACGGATCCCCTGCTCGGTCACGATCAGGTTGCCGCCGCGCAGGATCGGCGAGGCCATCAAGAACCACCGCATCGCGTCGGACCCGTCGCGGTCGAACACCTCCGAGACGTCGGGGTAGTTGCGCAGCGACTTGCTCATCTTCTGGCCGTCGTTGCCCAGCACGATGCCGTGTGCCACGCAGGTGCGGAACGCCGGCCGGTCGAACAGCGCCGTCGCCAGGATGTGCAGCGTGTAGAACCAGCCCCGGGTCTGGCCGATGTACTCGACGATGAAGTCACCCGGAAAGTGCGCGGGTTCGTCCTCGGTGCCCGTGAACCATTGCTCGTTCTCGAACGGATAATGCACCTGCCCGTAGGGCATCGAGCCGGAGTCGAACCACACGTCGAGCACGTCTTCGATGCGGCGCATCGTGGACCTGCCGGTCGGATCGTCCGGATTGGGGCGGGTCAGCTCGTCGATGTAGGGCCGGTGCAGGTTGTCGGGCCGGACACCGAAATCTCGTTCGAGTTCGTCGAGGCTGCCGTAGACGTCGATTCTCGGGTAGGCGGGATCGTCGGACTTCCACACCGGAATGGGCGTGCCCCAGTACCGATTCCGCGAGATCGACCAATCGCGTGCGCCCTGCAGCCATTTGCCGAACTGACCGTCCTTGACGTGCTCGGGATACCAGGTGATCTCCTGGTTGAGTTCGACCATGCGATCGCGGAACTGGCTGACCTTGATGAACCACGATGAGACCGCGCGGTAGATCAACGGGTTGCGGCACCGCCAGCAGTGCGGATAGGTGTGCTCGTAGGTGTCGTGGCGCAGCAGCACCGCACCGTTGACCCCGGCAGCCCCGGTGCCGTTCTTGAGGTCGCGGATGATCTGCGGGTTCGCGTCGAAGACGTGCTGGCCTGCATAGTCGGGCACTGTGGAATCGAAGCGGCCCTTGGCATCGACCGGCGTTACGGCGTCGATGCCGCCCGCCTGCGAGGTCGCCATGTCGTCCTCGCCGTAAGCCGGCGCCATGTGGACCAGGCCGGTGCCTTCCTCGGTGCTGACGAACTCGCCGGGCAGGACCCGAAAGGCGTTCGGAGAGTCCATGAAATACGGGAACGGCGGCGCGTATCGGACGTCGAGAAGGTCGCGGCCGGTGTATGTGGCCAGCACTGACGGCTCCTCACCGAGCTCACGCGCATACGCTCCCAACCGCGCTTCGGCGAGCACGAACCGCTTGCCGCCGGATTCCACCACGACGTAGGTCACGTCGGGGTTGACGGCGACGGCCTGGTTGGACGGCAGCGTCCACGGCGTCGTGGTCCAGATCAGGAGATACGCACCTTCGAGCGGATCGCCGGCATCCCCCTCTACGCGGAAGCCGACGGTGAGGGCGGGATCCTGGCGGTTCTGATAGACGTCGTCGTCCATCCGGAGCTCGTGGCTCGACAGCGGGGTCTCGTCGTTCCAGCAGTAGGGCAGCACGCGGTTGCCCTCATAGGCCAGGCCCTTGTCCCACAGCTGCTTGAAGACCCAGATCACCGACTCCATGAAACCGATGTCGAGGGTCTTGTAGTCGTTGTCGAAGTCGACCCAGCGAGCCTGCCGGGTGACGTAGTCACGCCACTCGCCGGTGTACTTGAGAACCGAGTCGCGGCACGCGTCGTTGAACTTTTCGATGCCCATTTGTTCGATCTGGGCTTTGTCGGTGATGCCGAGCTGGCGCTGCACCTCCAGTTCGGCGGGCAGCCCGTGCGTGTCCCAGCCGAAGCGCCGCTCCACCTTGTATCCGCGCATGGTCCGGTACCGCGGAACGATGTCCTTGACGTAGCCCGTCAACAGATGCCCGTAGTGCGGCAGACCGTTGGCGAACGGCGGCCCGTCGTAGAAGACGTACTCGGGGGCGCCCTCGCGCTGCTGGATGCTGGAACGGAAGGTGTCGTCGCTGTCCCAAAACTTGAGCACCTCGGCTTCCAGCTCCGGAAACTTCGGCGCGCCGGAAGCGGGCTTGGGATATGCGGTCACGTGCTGGGTCTCCTGTGCCGTACGTCGAGTCAAGGCACGGGGACGAACGTCGCGCCGGTGCGCGAGCGCCGCGGTACCACCCCGCTTGCGCACGTCGAACGTGCGCCGCTCAAGTCAGGGCGATGACGAGCCCAACCGTTCGGTTCTACTGGGCGCGAGCGTTTCGCTCGCAGCTGTTCTTCCGAAGGCTCCCCGGTGATAGCCGGATCGACACCGTTGGACGAGAGTCTAGCCGCGGGCGCCGCCGTTCATCACAGCGGCGCAGCAGCGTCCGAGGTGATCTCGATGACCGCGAGCGGGAACTGCTCGGCCATCTCTTCGATGGAATACGCGTCGAAACGCGACGCGTCATAGAACCAGTCGATCTGCAGCAGGCCGTCCACGCGCTGCGCACGCACTTCGAGCGCGCGGCCGGCGGGCACGTCGGGCAGTTCGGCGGCGACGACATTGAGCAGCAGCTCCGACTGAGCGCTGGCGCGTCCGGGGGCTGCGGCCAATGCACTGTGAGCGCCCTGCAGCATCTCGGTCGGCCCCATCGGCTGGGCATCCGAACAGATCAGGGTCACGGGGTGACTCAACCAGCGATGGCCACCGGTGACGTCCACCGTCACGGTTCCTTCGCCACGGGTGCGGCCCAGGGTGCGACCCAATGCAGCCAGGAGAATCTCCTCGACCTGCACGCCAAGCCATTCTGCCGCCGCGTCGACTTCCTCGGTCAGTTCGCTCGAAGGCGACGTACCGAACTTCTCTAGTTGGGCGGGCAGCGTGTCGACCGTGGGGTGATCGAACACATCCAGGGTTACCGGCGCGTTGTGGACAGGCCGTTGTTTGACCTCGTCCGAGATGTATGGAGCGACCATGGACTTACCGTACAGCGAATGTCCCAAATTTGGGAGAGTGCTCCCAAAACTGTGACGGCTATGTCAATTAGGAACGTGTTATCTATTTGCCGGGAGGGGCTGCCCAAAGCCGGGATCAGGCGTTATGGTGATCAGATGCCTCGTACGGACGAGAACGGCAGACAGCTCAAAGCCCTGCTCGACTACCTCCTTGACGGAGAGATTGATGCCAAGGACATTTTTGACGCACTTGGCATTTCGAGCAGTACCTATTACCGCCGAATCAAAGAGGCCGACTATCCGAATGCGGAAGAACTACGTCTTGTAGCCGACCGGTTCGCACTTAGCTACCCGGATCTTCAGATTCAGTTCGGCTTGATGTCTCGAAGGGAAGTTCTGCAGTACGTAGAGGGGCTCGGACCGGCACCTCGCGGGGTGGCCACACTGGCTGACACCACGGTAAATACCGCGACGAAGCGCCGGACGAAGCTGTCGGATCTGACACCACGACTGGATGCGCCTCCCCTTTAGCGGGTTTAGCGCATACAATTTGCTGAACCCGTTCCGCCCGAAAGCGACTCCCCATGGCACTGGCTTCACTCATCGTGATCACACTCCTGTGTATCGCGTGGAGCCTGTGGATTCGTCGCGTCACCTGGTCGTGCCGCTGGGAGGTGGCCGCCACCCTCAACATCGCACTCCAGGGCGCAGCCGTGCTGCTGATGTCACCCCTGGCCTCGGAGACTCTCGGCCCGTTCCTGTATTCGCTGACGGGCAAGTGGAACCTCGAGGATTACCTGGGACACGATTGCTACATCGTCGCGGCGTCGGCCGTCGTCTACAACGCGCTGGGACGATTGGAACAAGACCACGCGTTGCAGCAACGCTTCCGTCAGCACATCGAGCTGCCAGCAACGCTGTGCATCCCGCTTCTCCTCGGCGCTTTCTGGCTCGGTAACGGCGCTTCGATCTACCGCGCCGACTTCTTCGACGTGCCAACCGACCTGTGGCTCAACCTGTACTGGCTGATGCTCTGCAGCCTGCTGATCTACCTCTTGGTCTACTGCGCGCGGGCACTGCTCATCCTGCGCACCGATCCGCGGTCGCGCCCCATCGCCAACGTCTACCTTTTCGCATGCGCCATGGGCATTCTCGCCTGCGTGGTGCGCCTCATCACCGCATTCGTCCCGACGCTACAAACGGTTCAGGGCAGCACGCTCGTGTGGGTTTTCGCCTGTGCCTGCGGAGCGGGTTTCGCGCTCACGTCCGCCCATTCCTGGCGCCTCAAAACGAAGTGGTTCTCGCGCGCGAACACCTGACGACGATCAGAAACCGCACCAGCGGCTCCCCCTGTGCAGGCCCGGCCCGCAGCAACTCAGATCAGACAGCCGTTGCGGTGGTGTCGGCGAACGGTGCACCGAATTCACGCACCCGCCGATGGCCGTTCTTGCGGGCTTGCGACACCCCCCGCCGGATGAGCGCCGCGGTGGCGACGAAGCCGGCCTGATCGCTGACCACCATCGGCGTCAGTAGTCGGTTGTGGACGAAACTGAACGCGAGCCCGGTGTCCGGGTCAGCCCAGCCGAAGGACCCGCCTAGTCCGACATGCCCGAAGCCTGGCAGCAGACCGGGGATCGGCAGCCCGTGATAACCGAGGTGGAACGACAGCGGCATGACCATGCTGTGATCGAGGCGCAGGCTGCGACGCCCGACGAGCGCCGCGGCGGTCTCCCGCGACAGATACTGCATGCCGTCGATGCGGCCGCCGTTGGCGATCGCGCCGTACATGCGAGCCAGCGCCCGGGCTGTCGCCACACCGTTGGCGGCGGGGATCTCGCCGTCGAGCAAGGGGATGTCGCCCTGGACGAAGGCCTTGACGCCCGGGAAATAAATCGCGCCGAATCCCGCCGAGAACGGCAATGCCGCAATGTGCGGTGCGACAAGATTGAAGACCGGGTTCTGCACCCGGGTCTGGGGGCCGATGATGCGCGCCGGCTGAGTCGGCGCCTGCACGGGCGGACGACCGAGATGAATACCGTCGGTGTTCAGCGGCGCCGCGACTTCGGTGCGGATCAACTCACGCATCCCGATCCCGGTGACCGATCGGGCCAGGCCTGACAGCAGCCAACCGAACGTGAACGCGTGGTAGGCGGGCTTACCGTGCAACCAGCTCATCGGGGCCGCAGCGAGCCGCTCCTCCATGACGATGTGGTTCATCAGGTCGGCCTTGGCCACCCCGTTGAGCTGTGACAGCCCCGCCCGGTGCCGCATCAGATCCCGAACGGTGATCTGCGACTTGCCATTGACGCCGAACTCGCGCCAGTACTCGGCGACGGGAGCGTCGTAGTCGATCAGCCCGCGGTCGTGGAGCCGGTGGATGACGGTGGCCGCGACACCCTTTGTCGCGGAAAACACCATCGGGGCAGTGTCCGCGGTCCAGCGCCGCTTGCCTTTGCGATCCGACCATCCGGTCCACACGTCCACGACGGGCTCACCGTCGAGGTACACAGACAACGCGCCACCACCGAACCGGCGGTGCGGGAACATCTGGGCGAATGCGCGTACCGCGCACGTGAAGTTGGGATCGGCTTCGCCGTTCACGCCGCGCGGTAGGTCACCTTTGACGCCCGTCACAAGATGAATTTACCTCGCGGTGCGGCAAACGATCTCGGAGTTACCAATTTGTTAGCCGCCGGCCTTCGGCGGCTGTTCGACGGCGTCGAGTATCCGTTGCGCAGCAAGCGCAGGCGTCAGCTCACCGTCGCGCACCTGGCGCTCGACGTCACTGCGGATCGCCCGGACGCCCGGGCTGGACAGCACTCGGTCCAGCACGGTGTCCCGAACCATCGACCAGGTCCATTCCACCTGCTGGGTGCGCCTCCTGGCCTCGAACTCGCCGGCCTCCGTCAGCACCGCCCGGTGTTTGAGCACCGTGTCCCACAGCTCCGAAAGACCCGTACCCGTGAGCGCACTCATCGTGAGAACCGGTGGGCGCCAGAGCGTTTCACGTGGATAGATAAGACGGATGGCGCCGGCGAGTTCTCGCGCGGCCGATTTCGCCTCGACGGCGTGCTCGCCGTCGGCCTTGTTGACGACCACGATGTCGGCCAGTTCAAGAACACCCTTCTTGATGCCCTGCAGCTGATCACCGGTGCGAGCCAAGGTCAGGAACACGAACGTGTCGACCATGTTGGCAACGGTCACCTCGGACTGGCCGACCCCGACCGTCTCGACCAGCACCACGTCGTAGCCTGCGGCTTCCAGCAACACGATCGTCTCGCGCGTCGCCTTCGCGACCCCGCCCAGGGTTCCCGAGGTCGGTGACGGCCGGATGTAGGCGTCGGGGTGCACCGCGAGTTTGGCCATCCGAGTCTTGTCGCCGAGGATCGAGCCGCCGGTCCTCGTCGAAGACGGGTCGACGGCGAGCACCGCCACCCGGTGACCCTGCTCGATCAGATGGAGCCCGAGCGCCTCGATCGTCGTCGACTTCCCCACCCCGGGGACCCCGGTGATGCCGACGTGCATGGCCGACCCGGCCTCCGGCATGAGCTCAAGCAGCAGCTCTTGAGCTCGCTCCCGGTGATCCGGACGCGTCGACTCGACGAGCGTGATCGCTCTCGCGAGTGCCGAGCGGTCACCGCTGCGGATCGCCTCGGCCAGTTCAGGTGAGGTCATATCCCAGTCGTTCGGCGAGCTTGTTCAGCAGCCCGATCGCGGCATCGGCGATGACGGTGCCGGGCGGGAAGATCGCCGTCGCCCCGGCCTCGTAGAGCTCGTCGAAGTCGCCGGGCGGGATGACGCCGCCGACCACGATCATGATGTCGGGCCTGCCGACCTCGGCGAGCGCGTCCCGCAACGCAGGCACCAGCGTGAGGTGGCCGGCAGCCAGCGACGACACCCCGACCACGTGGACGTCGTTGTCGGCGGCCTGGCGCGCGACCTCCTCCGGCGTGGAGAACAGTGAGCCCACGTCGACGTCGAAGCCGATGTCGGCGAACGCTGTCGCGATCACCTTCTGCCCGCGGTCATGGCCGTCCTGACCCATCTTCGCGACGAGGATCCGGGGACGGCGACCGTCGGCCTCGGCAAACTTTTCAACCAGTTCTGTTGCGCTACTGACGTTGCTGGCCATGCCCACCTCATCCCGGTACACGCCCGCAATGGTCCGGATCTCGGCCTGGTGCCTGCCGTAGACCTTCTCCAGAGCGTCGGAGATCTCGCCGACGGTCGCCTTCGCTCGGGCGGCGTTGATGGCCAGTGCCAACAGGTTGTTGCCCAGACCGTCCTCCCCTGCCGGCCCCGATGCCTCTGCGGCACGGGTCAATTCGGCGAGCGCGGCTTGCGTCGCATGCTCATCACGCTCACTGCGCAGCCGTTCCAGCTTCGCGATCTGCTCCGCGCGCACCCGGCTGTTCTCGACCTTGAGCACCTCGATCTCGTGGTCCTCGTCGACCTGGTATCTGTTGACGCCGATCACCGTCTGCGCGCCGGAGTCGATGCGGGCCTGGGTGCGCGCGGCCGCCTCCTCGATGCGCAACTTCGGGATGCCCTCGTTGATGGCCTGGGCCATGCCACCGTGCTCGGCGATCTCGCGGATGTGTGCCCGCGCCTTCTCGGCGAGCTGGTAGGTCAGCCATTCGACGTAGTAGGAGCCGCCCCAGGGGTCGATGGGCCGCGTGGTCCCAGATTCCTGCTGTAGCAGCAGCTGGGTGTTGCGGGCGATGCGAGCCGAGAAGTCGGTGGGTAGCGCGAGGGCTTCGTCGAGGGCGTTGGTGTGCAGGGATTGGGTGTGCCCCTGAGTGGCAGCCATCGCCTCGACGCAGGTGCGGGCAACGTTGTTGAACGCGTCCTGAGCGGTCAGCGACCATCCCGAGGTCTGCGAATGGGTGCGCAATGACCTGGATTTTGGGCTTTGGCTTCCGAATTCAGCGACGAGCTCGCTCCACAGCAGCCGGCCCGCGCGCAGCTTGGCCACCTCCATGAAGAAGTTCATGCCGATGCCCCAGAAGAACGACAGCCTGGGTGCGAACTTGTCGATGTCGAGACCGGCGTCCAAGCCGGCCTTGATGTACTCGACTCCATCGGCCAGCGTGTAACCGAGCTCCAGGTCGGCAGTCGCGCCGGCTTCCTGGATGTGGTAGCCGGAGATCGAGATGCTGTTGAATTTCGGCATTTTCGCGCTGGTGTAGCCGAAGATGTCGGAGATGATCCGCATCGACGGCTTCGGCGGGTAGATGTAGGTGTTGCGGACCATGAACTCTTTGAGGATGTCGTTCTGGATGGTCCCGGCCAGCTTCTCCGGCGGCACGCCCTGCTCCTCGGCCGCCACTACGTAGAGCGCGAGAATGGGCAGCACGGCACCGTTCATGGTCATCGACACGGATACCGACGACAGGTCGATGCCGTCGAAGAGCTGGCGCATGTCGAGAATCGAGTCGATCGCGACACCGGCCATACCGACGTCGCCCGCCACCCGCGGGTGGTCGGAGTCGTAACCGCGGTGGGTAGCCAGGTCGAAGGCGACCGAGAGGCCCTTCTGGCCGGCGGCGAGGTTGCGACGGTAGAACGCGTTGGACTCCGCTGCCGTGGAGAAGCCGGCGTACTGGCGGATCGTCCACGGCTGGTTGACATACATCGTCGGGTACGGGCCGCGCACGAAGGGCGGCTCTCCCGGGAGGCTGTCCAGCGGATAGCCGGCATCGACCACGTCCCTGCGGTCGGCGGCGATGTAGACCGGTTTGACGTCGATACCTTCAGGCGTCGCCCAATCCAGTTGCTCGGCGGTGTAACCGTGCGCGGCGGCAGCCGCGGTCACCTGTTCTTTCACCTCGGCCTGTGTCGGCGCGGCGCCAGCCGTGTCACCGGTCAGCGGGACATTTGCGAAAGAGTCGATCTTCTTCTTCGGTTCCGTGGCAGTCATGTCATGCCCCCAATCGCGTCAGCAGATCTGACAAAGTCTGCACCGCATCGATTTTCGCGGTCACATGGCCGTCGGGTTTCGACGGCGCATCGGCGACCGCCTTCTCGGGGCCGGCGAGAAGGACGTATTTCACGCCTGCGGCCTTAGCGGCGTCGATCGCGGCCGAGGCCTCATCCGCGTAACGCTTGTCGGTGCCGCATACGACAGCCACCTCGGTGACCCCCGCCTCGGCGACCGCGGCACCGATTCCCGATGCCTCGAGGGGGCCCGGGTTGACGGCCTCGATACCGCCGGACGCCATCAGGTTCGAGGTGAACGTGGTGCGGATGTTGTGCTCGGCAAGGGGTCCCAGCGGCAGCAACAGCGCCTTCGGGCGTGCGCCGTGTTTCTCCAGATATTCGTCGGAGCGGTTGCGCAGCGCTTCGAAGTCCGCGCCGTAACGTCGCACCGACGGCAGCGGACTTCCCTGCGGCAGAGGCACTTCCGAGAGATTCGGGAATTCGTTGACTCCGGTCACCGCAGTCCTGCGGTGCGCGATGTCGTCGGCCCGGCGCTGTGCGACCTCGGCGATCTGAGTGCCGATGTGCTCTCGTGCCGCCTCGAACCCACCCCTGGCTTCGATGTCCTGGAAGTGTGCCCAGGCCTGCTCGGCGAGCTCCCGGGTGAGGTCCTCCACGAACCAGGAACCGCCCGCGGGGTCCAGGACGCGGCCGATGTGCGACTCCTCCAGGAGAAGCAGCTGCGTGTTGCGGGCGATCCGGCGCGAGAAGCTGCGCGCAGTGCCGGGGAATCCGCCGTCGATCGCGACATCGAACGGATGCACCTGCACGATGTCGGCGCCACCGACGCCGGCCGCGAAGGCCGCCACGGTGGTGCGCAGCATGTTCACCCACGGATCGCGCTGGGACATCATCGGCAGCGACGTGGTCGCGATAACGGTTGCGGCACCGGAGTCGGGATCGCCGACCACCTCGGCCACTCTGGCCCAGAGTTGACGTGCGGCACGTAGTTTCGCGATGGACTGGAATTGGTCATCGTCAACGGCGAACCGGAAACTGATCAGGCCGAGCGCCGCGGAGGTGCTGAGCCCGGCGTCGACAAGATGCCTGAGGTAGGCCACGCCCGCCGCGACGGCAGCCCCCAGCTCCCAGGTCGCGTTGGCACCGAGATTGTGGAATGTGGGCCCGTCGACGGTGATCATCCGCACGTGCCCGTCGAATCCGAGAACCTGCTCCGCCCGTCCGACGACCTCCTCGAGACACGGCGCGGCGCGCCCGGCGAGCGGCGCGGTGAGCGGGTCCGCCGCGAGATCCACCGACAGCCGCGATCGCTGGTCGTCGTCGAGTCCCGCCAGCATGGCGAGCAGCTCCTCGAGCGTCGCGCCGTATGCCGCGCCATCGGTGTGCATCACGAGGGGCACCAGGTCGAGGTAGACACCGTCAAGGAGCGCAGGCAGCTCCGACGGCGCCACTGCGCCCTCGCCGATCCGCAGCACCAACGCGCTGATGCCTTCGGTGAGCCCGACCAGGATGGCGCCATTCGCCTCTGCCGCCGCAGACCCGTCTGCGGGGTAGACCTCGGCCACCTTCCAGCCGGCTTTGACGTCGCGCAGTGCGTCGCCGCCACGCACGAAGGGCCAACGGCCCGGCAGCGCGGGTTCGGTGAGATCGTCCCGGCTCGTGTAGAGCGGCCGGATGGGGAAACCGTCGTACGTCGGCGAGTCGAGCAGACGCTCAGGCTCGGTGCCCAGCTCGGCGGGGTCCTTCTTCGTTGTCTTCGCCAGCACGCCCGCCACGGCGGAGCGCCATCGGTCCAGATCGGAGTCGACTACACCTGCGGCAGCGCCGTCGCTGGGTTTCTGCACAGCCATCAGGCTAAATGATGAGGCTCACATCAGCGTGCGCCGGTGTGCAGATTCCACACTGCGCCAACGGGGTGGGTTTGCTCCCGGCCCGTATTGTCAGTAACCGTGAAATCCGTAGTCAGCACGCTTCGTACCGTGAGAGCCGCGGTTGTCGCCACGCTGAAGACGGTGCCACCGACCCGACTGGCGGCCGTCGCGTCGGCCATTGTGATTCTCGTCGCAATCGCGATGCTGGTCCCGTTCCCGACGGCGCTCCAACTTCGGGACTGGGCCACCTCTGCGGGACCTTGGTTCCCTCTGGTGTTCTTCGCCGCGCATGTGGTGATGACGGTTTTTCCGTTCCCGCGCACCGCGTTCACCTTGGCCGCCGGTCTGCTGTTCGGACCCGTTCTGGGCATTCCCATCGCGGTCGCCGCCAGCACCGTCAGCGCGGTCATCGCGCTGCTGCTGGTCCGGATCGCGGGTTGGCAGGTCAGCCGGCTCGTCTCCCACCCGCGCGTCGACGCGATCGACCGGCGTCTGCGCGAACGCGGCTGGCCCGTGGTGCTGGCGACACGGCTCATCCCGGCGGTGCCATTCTCGGTCCTCAACTACGCCGCCGGCGCATCCTCGATACGGGTGCTCCCCTATACGTTGGCCACCTTCGTCGGCGTGCTGCCCGGGACGGCGGCCATCGTCATTCTGGGCGATGCGCTGACCGGCCAGGTCAGCCCCGCGCTGCTGGTCGTCTCGATGTGTACCGCGGGAATGGGTGTGGCGGGGCTGATCGTCGAAATCAGGTCGCACCGCCGCGACCGCCTCAGCGCGTCTTAGTTTCGGGACCTTTCACGGTCATCGCGCCGAACAGGGCGAGCAACGACGACGCCGCGACCAGACCCGGGCTCCAGTCTTTGGCGCGGACATGCGAACCCACGGCCAGCACGAAATAGACGGTCAGCATGAACGTCGTCAGCCTCGCCAGCGCAGGAAACCGGAACACCGACAGCAGCCCGATCGCACTGGCCGCTTTCACGACGGGGATCAGCGGCCGCACCTCTTCGGGAAGCCCGACATCGTCGAAGGCCTTCTTGATGGGCGGAATCTCCTTCGCGCAGGCGACCGCATCGGCGACCTGCATCAGCGCCAACACCGAATAGGTACGCGGCGACGTCAGTGCGGTCACTGTCCCGGCGCCCCATGACGCCCGACGGGGGGCTGCTGCTGGGAGTAGTCGGTCGCCGGCGGTTGCGCTTGCTGCGACAGCGGCGGGTACTGCGGCGGTCCATCAAGTGAACCCGCCACCGGCGTTCTGGCTTCTGCGACCGCTTGGGCCACTGCCTGTGCGATCTCGGGATCGGTCTGGGTGTTGAACCATTCCGCCACCTCAGCCGAATCATCCTCCGGCGCCGGCAGGTCCTCCTCCACCGGCGACGGGGTGTAGCGGAACACTCCGTCGGAGCCGGGCGCGCCCAGCATCTTGGTAAAGCCCTCCAGGGCCGATCCGAAATCGCTGGGGACGAGCCAGACCTTGTTGGCTTCGCCCTTGGCCATCTGGGGCAGGGTCTGCAGATACTGGTAGGCCAGCATCTCCGGGGTCGGCCTACCGCGCTTGATCGCGGCGAACGTCTTCTCGATGGCCTTGGCCTGGCCCTGCGCCTGAAGATAGGACGCTGCACGCTCACCCTGGGCCCGCAGCATCCGGGACTGCCGATCGGCTTCGGCGGCGAGGATGGCGGCCTGCTTGGCGCCCTCGGCTGCGAGGATCTGCGCCTGCTTCTGGCCTTCGGCCTGCTTGATCGAGGCTTCGCGGTTGCCTTCGGCGGTCAGGATCATGGCGCGCTTCTCGCGGTCGGCGCGCATCTGCTTTTCCATCGAATCCTGAATCGAGGGTGGCGGATCGATGCTGCGAAGCTCGACGCGGGCGACGCGCAACCCCCATCGGCCGGTGGCCTCGTCGAGCACCCCGCGCAGCTGGCCGTTGATCGAATCACGCGATGTCAGCGTCTGTTCGAGGGTCATGCCGCCGACGACGTTGCGCAGCGTGGTGGTGGTCAGCTGTTCGACGCCCACGATGTAGTTGCTGATTTGATAGACGGCGGCCTGCGGATTGGTGACCTGGAAGTAGACGACGGTGTCGATGTTGACCGTGAGGTTGTCCTCGGTGATCACCGGTTGCGGTGGGAACGAGACGACGCGCTCGCGCAGATCGACCCGGGCGCGGATCTTGTCGACGAACGGCAGTAGCAGCGTGAGCTGGCCGGACACCGTCTTGCTGTAGCGGCCCAGGCGCTCGATGACCGCGGCCTCGGCTTGCGGGATCAGCGCCACCGATTTCGCGACGATGACGACAGCGAACAGTACGAGCACCGCCAGCAGGACCAACCCTGCGATGGCACCATCCACGACAGGACTCCTTCTCTAGATGACTTTCGAGACGACCGCGGTGGCTCCGTCGATGTGCACGACGGTTACCTGGTCTCCGACTTCGTAGACATCGTTCTCGTTGTACGGGCGCGCCGTCCAGACTTCGCCGTCGAGCTTGACCTGGCCGGTGTGCTGGCCGACGCGGTCGAGGACGAGCGCACTCTTGCCCTCGAGAGCCTTCGCCGGTTCGGGAAGCCCCTTGCCCGACTGCATCCGGCGACGCAGTGCGGGACGGACACCCACCAGAAGAAGCACCGACACGAGCAGAAAGACGACACCGTCGGCCCAGAGCGGCCAGTCCAGCAGGAAGCTGGAGCCGGCAGCGGCGAGCGCACCACCGCTGAGCATCAGCAGGAACAGGTCACCGGTCAGCGCCTCGGCGCCTGCGAGCGCAAGCGATGCGATCAGCCAGATCAATGCGACAGGCATGCCGCCAGCCTATCGCGCAGCCGACTGGATGAGCCGGTAACAACTACACTTGCGCCATCATGTGGTGCCCGAGTGTTTCGCTGACCGTGTGGACGAATGCCTGGCTGGCAGGCGCCGCCGCTCCCGACGATGTGTTGGACGCGTTATCCCTCTGGACGCCAAGGCATTCAGTGACGGCATACGACTCGGCCGCTGCGGAGCGAACCGGATTGTCGTGGCCGGACCTCGACGATGCGGCATCGGTGTCGCTGTTGCAGACGGTGCGTACGGCGGCCGCCCACGCGGGCTCACAGCCGGCGATCTCGCTGGCCCTCCCTGTTCCCGGCGACGTTCGCGGGCTTCCGCCGAACACCCAGTTCGGACGTGACGCCGTCGCCGCGGGTGAAGCGGTGATCGTGACGGGGCCGAGCGGCGCGATCGGCCTCGTCCCGGACTTCGAGTATCAGGACAGCTATCCCGACGCGTTCGATCCCGACGACGACTACGAGTACGAGGCCGAGCTCACCGGCCTGTCGTGGACGGTCTATTCGTTTTCGTCGGCACCGCCGGCCGGCCATTTCGATCTCGGCGACGCCGAATACCAGCTGCGCGACGCGGTGCGTTCGGCCGCAGACGCGCTGGGTGCGTTGCGGGCCGGCGCCTCCGCGGGTGATGTCGGCGATCCGCGCAGGCTCGTCGAGCAGGTCCTGGACGCCACCAGGGCCCATCGGGTGCCCGACCATGCCCCGACGCGCGCGGCGCGGGTGCTGGAGAACGCGGCCCACGTCGACGCGATCATCACTGTCAGCTCGGGATTGATTCCGATCGGATTGCAGAGTTCGTCGGAGGTTCAGCTGGCCAGCGACGCGCTTCGCCCGCTCACGTCGGTGGTGCGCTCGGCGCGATTGGCGGCAGTCGACGCGATCCTGCACTCAGCCTGGCAGGGCTAGACGCCACACGCTGAGGTGCACGGGGCGCCGTTGACGCTGCAGCCGTAACCGGGCACCGCAGCGGGGTTTTCGACGCGCAACGGGGTCCGGTCGAGGCGCATCTCGTCGACGAGATCGACGACGAGTTGAGCGAACCTGGGCTGCGCGTTGGGCGTGGACGCCCGGGCAAAAGCGATCCCCGCGGCCGCGGCCTGATCGGCGAGCTCGTTGTCGAGATCCCACACGACCTCGATGTGATCAGCGACGAAACCGACCGGACACACGATCACGGCTTTGGCGCCGTTGGCGGCCAGGCTGTCCAGGTGGTCCCCGACGTCGGGCTCCAGCCACGGCACCTGCGGCGGACCCGAACGCGACTGCCACACCTGGTCGTAGTCGCGGTAACCGGCCGCGGCTGCCACCAGAGCCGCGGTGTAACCGACCTGACGCTCGTAAAGATCTGGGCCGCAACGGGATGCGGCACGCAGCGGGATCGAGTGCGCGGTGAACACGAGTCGCGCCTGCCCCCGGAGCTCTTCGGGAAGCGTGGCGGCGGCATCGGCGATCGCATCGGCGAACATCTGGATCAACAGCGGGTGATCGAAATACTGTCGCAGCTTCACCAGCTCGGGCGCTTCGGGACCGGCGGCCTCGCGACCGCGCGCGATGTCCTCCTGATACTGCGTGCACCCGGAGTATCCGCCCCACGCCGATGTAGCGAATACTGCTGCGCGGCGAATCCCCTTGTCGCGCATCGTTGCAACGGTGTCCTCGATGAACGGCTCCCAGTTGCGGTTGCCGAAGTAGACCGGCAGTTCCCTCCCACGGCGCGCCAGCTCGGCCTCGATCGAGATGATCAGCTCGCGGTTGATGCCGTTGATAGGCGAGACTCCCCCGAAGTGCAGGTAGTGCTCAGCCACGGATTCCAGCCGCTCCCTGGGGATTCCGCGCCCCCTGGTGACATTCTCCAGGAACGGCATGACCTGCTCGGGACCTTCGGGACCCCCGAACGACAGGAGCAGTAGCGCATCGAAATGCTGGGACTCCATTTACAGCAGCTGGGTGCTTGCGCCGCCGTCGGCGTAGATCACGGTTCCGGTGGTCGCAGGCAGCCAGTCGGACAGCAAGGCGCACACGGTCTTTGCGACGGGCGTGGGATCCTTCATGTTCCAGCCCAGCGGAGCGCGCTGATCCCAGCCCTCTTCGAGCAGCTGCATCTGCGCGCCCGCCTCGTCGCCCAGCGCCCCACCGACGATCGCACTCATCGCCAAGGTCCGGATCGGGCCTGCGGCAACGAGATTGGAACGCACGCCGACCTTGCCCGCCTCGCGGGCGACGAAGCGGTTGACCGATTCCAGCGCGCTCTTGGCCACCGTCATCCAGTTGTAGGCAGGCATGGCGCGGGTCGGATCGAAGTCCATCCCGACGATGCCACCGCCGGGGTTCATGATCGGCAGCACCGCCTTGGCCAGCGACGCGTACGAATACGCGGAAATGTGAATGCCTTTGGCGACATCCTCGTACGGTGCGTCGAAGAACGGGTTGATACCCATGCCGGTCTGCGGCATGAAGCCGATCGAATGCACGACGCCGTCGAGTTTGTTGCCCGCACCGATCACCTCGGAGATGCGGTCGGCCAGGGTGTCGAGGTGCTTGTCGTCCTGAACGTCGAGTTCGAGTAGTGGCGGCTTGGACGGCAGCCGGTCGAGGATGCGCTCGATGAGCCGCAACCGGTTGAAGCCCGTGCAGATCACTTCGGCGCCCGCCTCCTGGGCGACCTTGGCGATGTAGAACGCGATCGAGCTGTCGGTGATGATCCCCGTTACGAGGATGCGCTTACCTTCCAGGAACCCAGTCATGTCAGTCCTTTTCCGATTCTCTTAGTGGCCCATGCCCATGCCGCCGTCGACGGGAATGACCGCGCCGGCGATGTAGCTCGCGTCCTCCGACGCCAGGAAGCTGACCGCGCCGGCGACCTCATCGGCGGTGCCGACGCGCTTGGCAGGGATGAATTCGAGCGCGCCGGCCTGAATCCGCTCGTCGAGCGCGCGGGTCATCTCGGTGTCGATGTAACCGGGCGCCACCACGTTGGCAGTCACACCGGCCTTCGACAGCTCACGGGAAATGGACCGCGCCATGCCGATCAGACCAGCCTTGGCGGCCGCATAGTTGGCCTGGTTGCCGATGCCCCACATACCGGAGACCGAACCGATGAAGATGATTCGCCCGAAGCGTGCCCGCTGCATGTTGCGGCAGGCCCGCTGAGCCACCCGGAACGCACCGGTGAGGTTGGCGTTGATGACCTCTTCGAAGCGCTCTTCGGTCATCCGCATCAGGAATGCGTCCTTGGAGATGCCTGCGTTGGACACCAGCACCTCGACAGGACCCTGGTGCTCTTCGACCTCTTTGAACGCGCGGTCGACGGCCTCGCTGTCGGTGACGTCGCACACGACGCCGAACAGTCCCTCCGGAGCACCCGATCCGCGGTGCGTGACGGCGACCTTATGGCCGTCGGCGGCCAAGCGCTGCGCGATGGCCAGGCCGATGCCCCGGTTGCCGCCGGTGACGAGCACCGAACGGGAGACGAAAGCGGGAGAAGTCATGCCCGTCAACTTAGTCGGTGCGCATCATTGCCAAGAAATCGCCTTACACAGATCAGTTGGGCAGTCGGCGGTTGATCAACAGTGCACCGAGTGCGGCCGCGGCGAGGACGACGGCGCCCAGCCGCAGCCAGCCGACGCTGGCATCGCCCTTGATCGTCTCGTAGCCGATCTGTTCCTGGAGGTTGGTGAACACTTCCTTGAGTTGTTCGAGACTCGACGCCGTGAACGCCTCGCCGCCGGAGAGGTCGGCGATCTTCTTGAGCATCTCGTCGTCGACGGGAACCGGCTGCCGCTGGTCATTGATCTCCACGTAGCCGTACGGCGTTCCGAACGAGACTGTGGAGATCGGCACGCCCTGGTCCTTGGCCGTGCGCGCCGCGGTGTAGGCACCCTTGGGGTTGTCCGGGTTGGACGGAACCGTTTCCTTACCGTCGGACATCAACACGACGCGGGCGGGCGGCGGCTCGTCACCGCCGCCGATCACCGCACCGACCGTGGCGATGGCCTGGAGCGCGGTGAAGATGCCCTCACCGGTGGCGGTGCGGTCGGCGAGCTGGAGCTTGTCGATCGCCGTCTTGGTGGATTCGCGGTTGGTGGTCGGTGAGACGAGCACCGTCGCCGTGCCGGCGTAGGCGATCAGACCCAGGTTGATTCCGGGTGTCAGCTGGTCGGCGAACTGCTTGGCTGCTTCCTGCGCAGCTGTCAGGCGGTTCGGCTCGACGTCGGTCGCACGCATGGACTGGGACACGTCGATCACAAGCATCACCACGGCGCGGTTGCGCGGAATGCGCACATCATGGGTGGGTCCCGCCATCGCGATCGTGAACGACACCAGCGACAGGATCAGCAGCACGGCCGGCAGATGGCGCAGACGGCTGGGCCGCTTGGGCGCGACGCTTTCCAGCAGCTCCATGTTCGCAAAGCGCAGCATCCGCTTGTGACGCGACAGCGAAACCACGACGTAGAGCGCGATCAGCCCGATGACGACAAGGAAGAAGAGGAAGAACCAGGGGTGTTCGAAACCCGAGAGCGACATGGGTCCGAGCAACGGTAAAGTCATGCGTTACTTGCCATTTCGTCGTCGTTTTTAGCGGGCCAGGGCGCCGCGGCGTCTACTCGCCACAAACCGCACCACATCGGCGATCCAGTCCCGATCAGTCCTCAGCGTCAGCAGCGGCGCATCGCAACGGCGCAGCGTGCGCGCGACATCTGCCCGGTGGGCCGCAGCAGCCTGCTCGAAGTCGGCGCGCAAGCGTTCGTCGATCGTGAACTCGCGGGTGCGGCCGGTTTCGGTGTCCTGCAGGATGACATCCCCGACCGCGGGAAGTTCGACGTCGCGCGGATCGAGGATCTCGATGCCGAGCACCTCGTGCCGGCCTGCGATGGCGCGTAGCGGACGCATCCAATTGATCGGCCCGAGGAAGTCGCTGATGATCACCGCCATCCCGCGCCGGCGCTCGGGCCTGCGTAGGGAGTCGATCGCCGCGGCGAGGTCACCGCGGACGCCGGGGGGCGCCTTCGGCATGGTGGCGATGGTGCGCAGCAGCTCCTGCTCGTGCATCCGCCCAGACAGCGCGGGGACGCGGCGCACGGTCTCGCCGTTGGCGACAATCGCCCCGATCCGGTTACCGCCACCACTGTTGAGGAACGCGATCGACGCCGCGGCGGCCACCGCGAGATCGCGCTTCTCACACCCTGCGGTGCCGAAGTCCAGGCTGGCCGACACGTCGACCACCAGCCACGTCTCCAATTCGCGGTCGGCGATCATTTGGCGCACGTGGGGATGGGTGGTGCGCGCGGTGACCGACCAATCCATCCGGCGGACGTCGTCACCCGGCTGGTAGACGCGCGACTCACCCGGCTCTGATCCCGGCCCCGGTAGCAGGCCCAGATGGTCGCCGTGCAGCACGCCGTCGAGCTTGCGCCGCACCGTCAGCTCGAGTTTGCGCAGCGCTGCCGTCAGCGCCGGGTCGCGGATCTCCCCCCGCTTCATCGACGGGAGGTCTACGGAGCGAGTTGACCGTGTCAAAGGTCAGCGACCGCTCGCCGCTGCCGCGGCGGCCGGCACGACGGGCGGGACCGAATGGCCTTGCTGCGGAATCGCATTCACCTGTGGCAACGCGACTGTCTGCAGGATGCGGTTGACGACCGTCTCGGAGGAGATCTCGTCGGCCAGCGCGTCGTAGGTGAGGACAAGCCGGTGACGCAGCACGTCGGGGATGATCTCCACGACGTCCTGCGGGATCACGTAATCACGACCGCGCACCAGCGCGAGTGCCCGGGACGCGGCGATGATGCCGAGCGACGCACGCGGCGAGGCGCCGTAAGCGATCCAGGCCTTCGCGTCGGGCATGCCGAACTTCTCGGGCTCGCGCGTTGCCGTCACGATACGCACGACGTAGTCGACGAGCGCGTGGTGGACGAAGTTGTTCGCGGCGACGTCTTGGAGGCGAAGCAGGTCGCCCGTGGTGAGGATGCCCTTGGGCTCGGGCGGTTTGACACCCATCCGGTAGATTATCTCGCGCTCTTCTTCCGGCGAGGGATAGTCCACGTTGAGCTTGAACAGGAAGCGGTCGCGCTGCGCTTCCGGCAGCTGGTAGACGCCCTCCTGCTCGATCGGGTTCTGCGTCGCCATCACCAGGAACGGGCTGGGCAGCGGGAAGGTCTTGCCGCCGATCGAGATCTTGCGCTCGGCCATGACCTCCAGCAGTGCCGACTGCACCTTCGCGGGCGCACGGTTGATCTCATCGGCGAGCAGGAAGTTCACCACGACGGGGCCGAGTTCGATGTCGAACTCTTCCTTGCCCTGGCGGTAGATGCGGGTGCCGACGATGTCGGTGGGCACCAGGTCGGGGGTGAACTGGATACGCGCGAACGTGCCGCCGACGACCTTGGCGAAGGTTTCGACCGCCAGCGTCTTGGCGACACCGGGTACACCTTCGAGCAGGACGTGGCCCTTGGCGAGCAGCCCGACCAACATGCGCTCGACGAGCTGGTCCTGGCCGACGATGATCCGCTTGACCTCGAAGATCGCGCGCTCGAGCGTGTGCACCTCGTTCTGCAGACCGCCATTGGAACTCGGGGCCGCGTGGGCTCCCGCGGAATAGCCCGGGGCGGGGGCCTGTCCGGGAAATCCTCCAGCGCCCTGCGGCGGTCCACTCGGTGAGGTCATCAAAAAAGTTCCTTCCACATGCGCCGTACATGCTGGTTCACAGCGGCTTCATCGCGGCACCGACCGGTCGTGGCCGCGCGCCCGCAGTCAACTATTCCAGGCGGTCGGTGATCCGTCGACGTCGCCCGGCCTGCTCAGAAATAACTCAGGCCACACTCAGGATTCGATGATGCGCTGCACGGTCGGCTGCAGTCCCGCCATGCGGACCTTGCTGACAACGACCTTGTCGGCGGTGCCGCCGGACTCCAGCATCTGCCCGTTGCCGAGATAGATCGCGACGTGTTGGCTGCCGCCCGGCCCCCAGAACAGGAGGTCGCCGCGCTTGGCCTGCTGGATCGGGACCCGGCGACCGGTGTTGAACTGATCGCCCGAATACTTCGGGATCAGCACGCCGACGCCGGCGAAGGAGTACTGCGTGAAGCCGGAGCAGTCGAACCCAACGGTGTTGGCACCGCGTTCGACGCCCAGGCTGGGTCCGGTGGGCTTGCCTCCGCCCCACGAGTAGGGGGTGCCCAGTCGGGCGGCGCCGCGCCTGATGACGTGCTCGACGGCGGCGGCGCCGCGCACGCTGCCCGGGGCGACGCTAGGGGCGTCGGGGGGCACCAGACCGAGGCTTTGCAGGAACTTGCGGCCCATGCCCATGGTGGCCTGGGTCGCCTGCGCGGTGACCGCCAGCGACGCGTTCGCGATGGCGAGCGCGTCCCCGGGTGCCCCGGCACTGGGCCGCATCGGCAGCAGCGGATCCCATTGACCACCCCCGGGCTGAGCGGACGCCGGCGCGACCGCCCCGGCGAGCAGGACGGCCGCGGCGGCCACGGCGACCAGTAGGCGACGCAGGATCATCGGCACCCGGGTCACCACTCGATCATTCGGGTCACATACGGAGTCATGCCGCTGGTGCGTACGGGCGAGATCTTCACGACCGAGCCCGTGTACGGGGCTTCCAGCATCTGCCCGTTGCCCAGGTACATGGCGACGTGCTGGCTGGCATTGGGGCCGTAGAAGATCATGTCGCCGCGACGCATCTGCGACGACGGGATCTTGCGGCCGGCGTTGTACTGGGAGCCCGAGTAGTGGTCGAGCTTGATGCCGACGCCGGCGAACATGTAGAGCATCAGGCCCGAGCAGTCGAAGCCGACAGTGCCTGCGCCGGAGTCGATTCCGCGGCTCGGGCCCGCGGCGTTGCCGCCGCCCCACGAGTACGGCACGCCCAGCTGGGACATCCCGCGCTTGATGACGAACTCGGTGGCCTGCGGGCCGGCGACGGCCGGGATCGCACCGTTGGTGATTCCGGAGTCCGGGGGGATCAGCCCGAGTGCCTGCATGAACTTGCGGCCCAGGTTCCGGGTGATCTCGACCGACGTCGTGATGATCTTGAGGACCGCATTGATGATCTGGATCGGATCGCCGCTGACGAACGCGCTCGGGATCTGAGGCAGCGTCATGTCCCAGGCGGTCTCGCGATTTCCCGTCGCGGGGTCGACGTCCCAGTCGGCTCCGCCGCCGCCACCAGCACCGGCCCCGGCCGGGGAGGTCGCGGCCCCGGCCGGCGCCGCCGCTGGACCGCTGCCGGACGGCGCGGCCAGGGTTCGGGCTTGCTCCAACTTGGCCTGGGCGGTGGCGCGCTCGGCCGTCAGCCGGTCGAGTTCGACCTGCTGGGCCCTGAACGTCTCCTGCGCTTCGGTCAGCGCCGAAACAGCTTGCTGCTGACTGGTTTCGGCCGCGGCGACCGCCTCGTCGGCTTGCTGCTTGGCCAAGCGCGCCGCCGACTCCTTGTTGACCTGCTCGGTGCGTGCGCGCTGCAGATCGGCCATCACCTTCTGCGAGCTGAGCGAGAGCGTCTGGCCCGCCGCTGCGGTGTGCAGGATGTCGGACGGATCGGTGGCCGTCAGATAAGAGTTGGACGGGCCGCTGACGTACATCGCCGCGGCGAAGGTGTCGAAGCGGTCTTGGGCGGCGGCGATCGCGGCGTTGGCGTCCTTGACGCGCTGCGCGCTGGCATCCACTTCGACCTGCGCGGCAGCGGCGTTGTCGCGCGCGGTCTGGACGTCGAGGATGGCCTTGTTGACGCTCTCCTGCTGCATCTGGATCTGCGCGCCGAGGTCTTGCAGCTGCTGATTGACGTTGGCGACGTCGGTGACCAACTGCGCAATGCTGTCAGGCCGGGCAGGTTGCGCCTGCGCGAGCGCCGGCGTGGTGAGCACCATGCCGAAGGCCAGGGATGCGGCGCACAGCCGCGAAGCGGAGGCGCCGCCAGGGGTGCGTCTCATTCGACTCAATCTCCTCAGGCTCCACGCGGAACGTGTCGGCACACAGGGTCTGGCGCCCGAGCCCAGAGTCACAGAAATCACAGCTGCAACATCAGGCACCGATTGCACCGTACGTCACATCTGACCCTAAAGAAACTTTAGTCACGAATTACAAGTTTGTAATTGCAAACGGCGTTATCAAATAGTGATGTTTGAATTTGCGCGCCGAGCGTCAATCCACTAATCGACGCTGGTCGACGCTGCCCTGGAGTCGGCAGCGCGTTTGCCCCATTTCTGCAGAACACGGGTCGCAACGACCGCGAAGGCCACCGCGAAAACAAGCACAATCGTGAATGGCGTCCAGGGGAAATGAGACGTGGTCAACTCGGCGACGAATTGCTGCGAGGAGAGCACGGGATCACCCGTCTTCGCCTGGTCTTCACCCGCCTCCAGCGTCACGCGATCGAACTCCGGGCTGTAGGTACCGGCAAATCCCGGGCTCAGCGCGAGCACCGTCGCGCCGGGGTTGGCCTCCCCCACCTCGGTCGCGATGTCGCGCAGCGGGGTGTGGATCGGCGGGTCGGCGTCGATGACGACGATCTTGAGATCGATCCCCTCGCCGGCGGCCTCCTCGACGACCTGGCGCAGCTGCGACTGGACTTCCGGAGACGTTCCGACAGGCACACTCACCCCGGTGTCGGCCACATTGGCACGCACGATGTCCATGCAGGCGTCGGGGATCGACTCCCCCGGCTTGACGTCGATGCCCACGGATTGGCACAGCTGCACCGGGATATAGGTCGGCACGAACGGGACGAACTGCAGTCCAGACACATCAGCACCGTACGCGACGGGTACACCACACGGGTGGCAGCACGCCGCCCCAGCGACAAGACTGGAAGTCACCCTGGGAGTTCTTACAGGACAAGCGTACTGTTAGAGTTACAAGTGCCGCCGACACAGCCCGTCGCGGCGATGGTCTACAGCCGGGAGTTGATGTGAGCAGCAAGAATTCATCCCTGAACTCGTTTGGGGCGAAGGACACGCTGAAGGTCGGAGACAACAGCTACGAGATCTACCGCCTCGACGCGGTCCCCGGTAACGAGAAACTTCCCTACAGCCTCAAGGTGCTCGCCGAGAACCTTCTGCGCACCGAGGACGGTGCCAACATCACCAAGGAGCACATCGAGGCGATCGCGAACTGGGATCCCGAGGCCGAGCCGAGCATCGAGATCCAGTTCACGCCGGCGCGCGTGCTGATGCAGGACTTCACCGGCGTGCCGTGCATCGTCGACCTGGCCACAATGCGCGAAGCCGTCGCCGCCCTCGGCGGTGACCCGAACAAGGTCAACCCGCTCTCCCCCGCGGAGATGGTCATCGACCACTCGGTAATCCTCGACGTGTTCGGCCGCGCCGACGCCTTCGAGCGCAACGTCGAGCTCGAGTACGAGCGAAATGGCGAGCGCTACCAGTTTCTGCGGTGGGGCCAGGGCGCGTTCGACGACTTCAAGGTCGTCCCCCCGGGTACCGGCATCGTCCACCAGGTCAATATCGAGTACCTGGCCCGCGTCGTGATGACCCGGGATGGCGTCGCATACCCCGACACCTGCGTAGGCACCGACAGCCACACCACGATGGAAAACGGCCTCGGTGTGCTCGGCTGGGGCGTCGGCGGGATCGAGGCCGAAGCGGCCATGCTCGGCCAGCCCGTGTCGATGCTGATCCCTCGGGTCGTCGGCTTCAAGCTGACCGGTGAGATCAAGCCCGGCGTCACCGCGACCGACGTCGTGCTGACCGTCACCGACATGCTGCGCAAGCACGGCGTGGTCGGCAAGTTCGTCGAGTTCTACGGCCAGGGTGTGGCCGAGGTGCCGCTGGCCAACCGCGCCACGCTGGGGAACATGAGCCCCGAATTCGGTTCCACCGCAGCGATGTTCCCCATCGACGAGGAGACCATCAACTACCTGCGGCTGACCGGTCGCACCGACGAGCAGCTCGCGCTGGTCGAGGCCTACGCCAAGGAACAGGGCATGTGGCACGATCCCGCGAAGGAGCCGGTGTTCTCGGAGTATCTGGAGCTGGACCTGTCGACGGTCGTGCCGTCGATCTCGGGCCCCAAGCGGCCGCAGGACCGCATCGAACTGTCGGATGCGAAGAACGCGTTCCGCAAGGACATCCACAACTACGTCGAGGAGAATCACCCGGCGCCGGAGACCAAGCTCGACGAGGCCGTCGACGAATCCTTCCCGGCCAGCGATTCGGTCTCGCTGTCGTTCGCCGACGACGGCGCCGTCGATGCCCGCCCGTCGGCGGCCAACGGCTCCGAAGGCAGGCCCAGCAACCCGGTCACCGTGCGCTCCGAGGAGCGCGGCGAATTCGTGCTCGACCATGGCGCGGTCGTGGTCGCCGGCATCACGTCGTGCACCAACACGTCCAACCCGTCGGTCATGCTCGGCGCGGCGCTGCTGGCCAAGAAGGCCGTCGAGAAGGGCCTGTCCACCAAGCCGTGGGTCAAGACGAACATGGCCCCGGGTAGCCAGGTCGTCACCGACTACTACAACAAGGCCGGTCTGTGGCCGTACCTGGAGAAGCTCGGCTACTACCTGGGCGGCTACGGATGCACGACGTGCATCGGCAACACCGGCCCGCTGCCCGACGAGATCTCGGCGGCGATCAACGACAACGACCTGTCGGTGACGGCGGTGCTGTCGGGCAACCGCAACTTCGAGGGCCGCATCTCCCCCGACGTCAAGATGAACTACCTCGCCTCGCCGCCACTGGTGATCGCCTATGGCCTGGCCGGCACGATGGACTTCGACTTCGAGTCCGATCCGCTCGGTCAGGACACCGAAGGCAACGATGTGTTCCTCAAAGACATCTGGCCCTCGGCGCAGGAGATCCAGGAGACCATCGCCTCGTCGATCAACCGCGACATGTTCACCGACTCCTACGCCGACGTATTCAAGGGCGACGACCGGTGGCGCTCGCTGCCGACGCCCGAGGGCAACACGTTCGAGTGGGACGAGGACTCCACCTACGTCCGCAAGGCCCCGTACTTCGACGGCATGCCGGCCGAGCCGGAGCCGGTCAAAGACATCAAGGGCGCCAGAGTGCTTGCGCTGCTGGGTGATTCGGTGACCACCGACCACATCTCGCCGGCCGGCAGCATCAAGAAGGGCACGCCGGCCGCGCAGTACCTCGAGGAGCACGGCGTGGAGCCCAAGGATTTCAACTCGCTCGGGTCGCGACGCGGCAACCACGAGGTGATGATCCGTGGCACGTTCGCCAACATCCGGCTCAAGAACCAGCTTCTCGACGATGTGTCGGGCGGCTACACCCGGGACTTCACCCAGGATGGCGGACCGCAGGCCTTCATCTACGACGCGTCGCAGAACTACCAGAAGGCCGGCATCCCGCTGGTTGTGTTGGGCGGCAAGGAATACGGGTCAGGGTCGTCGCGCGACTGGGCCGCCAAGGGCACCACGCTGCTGGGTGTGCGCGCGGTGATCACCGAGTCGTTCGAGCGCATCCACCGCTCGAATCTCATCGGTATGGGAGTCATCCCGCTGCAGTTCCCGAAGGGTGAGTCGGCGGCGAGCCTCAAGCTCGACGGCACCGAGACCTTCGACATCGAGGGCATCGAGGAACTCAACAACGGCAAGACCCCGAAGACGGTGCATGTGACCGCCACCAAAGAAGACGGTTCGAAGGTCGAATTCGACGCGGTCGTCCGCATCGACACCCCCGGTGAGGCCGACTACTACCGCAACGGCGGCATCCTGCAGTACGTGCTGCGTAACATGCTCAAGTCGTAACGGAGCATCATGCCCCGGGTGACCGACGATCATCTGGCGGCGCGCCGTCGTCAGATCCTCGACGGCGCTCGTCGGTGTTTCGCACAGTACGGGTACGAGAGCGCGACCGTGCGACGGCTCGAGCAGACAATCGGGCTGTCGCGCGGCGCGATCTTTCACCATTTTCGCGATAAGGACACGCTGTTCTTCGAACTCGCCCGCGAGGACGCCGAACGCATGGCCGACGTCGCGGCGCGCGAAGGTCTGATCCAGGTGATGCGCGACATGCTCGCTGCGCCTGAGCAATTCGATTGGCTCGCCACGAGGCTGGAGATCGCGCGCAAACTACGCAACGATCCGGCGTTCAGCCGCGGCTGGGCGGAGCGCTCGGCCGAGCTGTCCGCAGCGACCTCGGAACGGCTGCGTCGTCAGAAACAAGCGGGGAGGCTACGGGACGACGTCGACGACGAAGTCCTGCGAACCTATCTGGAGCTGGTACTCGACGGGTTGGTCGCGCGACTGGCATCAGGCGACGACCCACAGAAGCTCAGTGCCGTCCTCGACCTCGTGGAGGCGTCGGTACGGCACAACGGCTCAGTTTAAGCGCGGTTAGGCGGAGCGCCTGCCGCGATGGTTCGGCCCGCCGCGGCTGCGCATCGTCGCGCCCGATTCCCGCAGCATCGTGTGGATCGAGCCGTACGAATGGCCTGTCGATGCCACCAGTGCCCTGATGCTTGCGCCGCCCTCGTAGGCGGTGCGCAACTCGGTCAGCAACTGGTCTCTCGACTTGCCGTCGTTCTTCATATGGGACGCCTCCCCGCAGGTGTTGCACGGATGTAGACGTCCTCATACCCAGCCGCTTGGGGGTTAACACAGCCGGCCAGCGAAAAAAGTCTTACGCCAACTCGATCAGATCGCGGTAGTCATCGGACCAGAAATCCTCGGTGCCGTCGGGCAGAAGCAACACCCGCTGGGGATCGAGCGCCTCGGCCGCTCCGGGATCGTGCGTGACGAGGACCACGGCGCCGGCATAGCTACGCAGTGCGTCGAGCACCTGTTCACGCGACGCCGGGTCGAGGTTGTTCGTCGGTTCGTCGAGCAGCAGCACGTTGGCGGTCGACGCGACCAGACCCGCCAGCGCGAGACGGGTCTTCTCACCGCCCGAGAGCGTTCCGGCAGGCTGCTCGAGTTGCGGACCGCTGAACATGAAGGCGCCCAGGAGGCCGCGCAGGTCCTGTTCACCCGTGTCCGGTGCGGCGTGGCGGATGTTCTCCCACACCGTCGCCATGTTGTCCAAGGTGTCGTGTTCCTGCGCGAAGTAACCGATCTTGAGCCCGTAACCGGGTTCGAGACCGCCGGCGTCGGGTTTTTCCACCCCGGCGAGCAGCCGTAGCAGTGTGGTCTTACCCGCGCCGTTGAGGCCGAGCACCACGACACGCGAGCCCCGGTCGATGGCCAGATCCAGACCGGTGAAAATCTCCAGTGAGCCGTAGGTCTTGGTGAGGCCTTTGGCGATCAACGGCGTCTTACCGCAGGGCGCAGGCGTCGGGAATTTGATGCGCGCCACCTTGTCGGCCACCCGCTCGGCATCGAGTTCGGCGATCATGCGCTCGGCGCGACGCAGCATGTTCTGTGCGGCAACGGCTTTGGTGGCTTTGGCGCCCATCTTGGCGGCCTGGGCGCGCAGCGCGCCCGCCTTCTTCTCGGCGTTGGCGCGTTCCCGGCGCCGGCGCTGCTCGTCGGTGGCGCGTGCGTCGAGGTACTTCTGCCACCCCATGTTGTAGATGTCGGCCTCGCCACGGACCGCGTCGAGGAACCACACCCGATTCACGACGTCGGCAAGAAGCTCTACATCGTGGCTGATGACCACGAGGCCGCCGGAGTGGTTCTGCAGGAAGGTACGTAGCCAGCCGATCGAGTCTGCGTCGAGGTGGTTGGTGGGCTCGTCGAGCAGCAGCGTCATGGACGAATTCGAACCGGCAGCTCCCCCATCTGAGGCGGCGAACAGGATCCGCGCCAGCTCCACGCGGCGACGTTGACCACCGGAAAGGGTGCGCAGCGGCTGGGTCAGGACGCGGTCGGGCAGACCGAGGCTCGCACAGATCCGGCCTGCGTCGCTTTCGGCGGCGTACCCGCCCAGCGCGGCGAAGCGCTCCTCCAGCTGCCCGTAGCGTCGGATCGCCTTGTCACGCGCGGCGTCGTCGGCGACCTCGGCCATCAACGCCTGCTGCTTTTCCAGGTCGGCGAGCAAAGTGTCCAGACCCCGGGCCGACAGCACTCGATCGCGCGCGAGCATGTCGAGGTCACCCTCTTTGGGATCCTGTGGCAGGTAACCGATTTCACCTGCACGCGTGATCGTGCCCGCGTACGGTTCACCCTCACCCGCGAGGATGCGCATCGTCGTCGTCTTGCCGGCACCGTTGCGCCCGACGAGACCGATCCGGTCGCCGGGTTGCACGCGCAGCGCCGAACCCTCGATCGAAAGAAGCGTGCGCGCTCCGGCGCGGACCTCGAGGTCCGTTGCGGTGATCACGCTGATGCTCCCGATGACGACAAGTGGGCTTGGGCCCTCAAAGGCTAGTGCCCGCCACCCGTCCGGCGCCAACCGATAACGCGGCAGCATATTTTAAGCGAGGTTAGCCTAAGCTACTTCGGACGTTAGGTGGTGAGAGGGAGAAGTGATCGAGTCGTCCATTCCGGCGATCCTGCGGGAACGCGCCAGCCTGCAGCCGCACGATGCCGCGTTCACGTATGTCGACTACGACACGGACGCCGCGGGCGTACCCGAGGCATTGACCTGGTCTGAGCTCTACCGGCGCGTGGTCAACCTCGCGGACGAACTGCGAGGCCAAGCACAACGTGGCGACAGAGTGCTGATCCTGGCTCCTCAGGGCATGGAGTACGTCGTCGGCTACCTCGGGTCGCTGGAGGCGAATCTGATCGCGGTGCCGCTGGCGGCGCCGATGCACCCCTCGGGTGATGAACGGATCAGGGCCGTCCTGGACGATGCCGCGCCCGCGGTGATCCTCACCACATCGGTGCTCGTCGACGATGTTGTCCGGTGCGTCGGCGACCGTCACGCCCCGCCGGCGATCGTCGCGATCGACCGCCTCGACCTCAACGCCCGGCGCCGGCCACAGCGCAGGCGCGAGGATCGCCCCGACGTGGCCTATCTGCAATACACCTCGGGTTCGACGCGGACCCCGGCAGGCGTGATGGTGTCGCACCGCAACCTCTCGGCGAACTTCGAACAGATGACCGCCAACTTCTTCGCCGACCACGGCAAGGTCGCTCCCCCAGGCACCACCGTGGTGTCGTGGCTGCCCTTCTATCACGACATGGGTTTGCTGCTCGGGATCTGCACACCGATCCTCGGCGGCTGGACCACGGTCTTCACCAGCCCCGTGGCGTTCCTGACGAAGCCGGCCCGCTGGATGCAACTGCTCGGCAGTCACCGGTGGGGGCTGACCGCGGCGCCGAACTTCGCCTTCGACCTCGCCGCGGCCCGGACCGCCGACGCGGACATGGCCGGAGCCGATCTCGGGAACGTTCTGGCGATCATGAGCGGGGCGGAACGGGTGCAACCGGGGACCGTCGACAGGTTCGCGAAACGATTCGCGCCGTTCAACCTGTCGGACAGCGTGATCCGTCCGTCGTACGGGTTGGCCGAAGCCACCCTCTACGTGGCGACGCGCTTGCCGGGCGCCGCACCGACGGTAGTCCCGTTCGACGCCGAGAAGCTGTCGCAGGGTGTGGCCGAGCGCGGCTCGGTGGGAACACCGCTGATCAGCTACGGAGTTCCAGCCTCCCCTGAGTTGCGCATCGTCGATCCGGAATCCCGGCGCGAAGTCGCTGCGGGCAGGATCGGCGAGATCTGGACCCGCGGCGACAACGTATGCCGAGGCTACTGGAACAAGCCTGACGAAACCGCCGATACCTTCGGCGCCACACTCGACGGCGAACCCGACCAGAAGTGGTTGCGCACCGGCGATCTCGGATTTCTCTCGGACGGCGAACTGTTCGTCGTCGGACGGCTCAAGGACCTGTTGATCGTGCGGGGCCGCAACCACTATCCCGACGACATCGAAGCCACCGTCAGCGCCATCTCCGGGGGGCGCAGCGCGGCGATCGCCGTCGATCAGGACGGCACGGAACAGTTGGTGGTCGTCGCCGAAGCCAAGACCGACCGCGACATCGTCGGCGACGTGACCGCCGCGGTGGCCAATGCCCACGGCCTGACCCTCGCCGAACTGGTGCTCGTGAAGCGGGGCTCGCTCCCGATCACCACCAGCGGCAAGATCCGCAGACAAAAGTGCGTGGAGCAATATCTCGACGCCTCGCTCGCCCGCCTCGACGCCTGAGCTCGCGATGCTGTCCTTCATCATCCCCACGCTCAACGAGCACCAGACGATCGAGCGAACGCTGCGGTGTCTGAGCGCCTACTCGGGCGATCACGAGATCATCGTGTCCGACGGGAACAGCAGCGATGACACCGTTGAGATCTGCCGCAGGTTCGCCGACCGGGTCGTCGTGCACGAGCACCCACGCAGGCAGACGATCGCCGAGGCGCGCAACGCCGGGGCGGCGGCGGCCCGCGGCGACCACCTCGTCTTCGTCGACGCCGACGTGCTGGTGCCCGACATCGACGACTTCTTCCGGATTGCGCTCGACGTCTTCAGGGCCGACGACCGGGTGGTCGCGTTGACCGGCAGGTACCGCGTGCACCCCGAAACAGCGACGGCAGCAGACAAGTACGTGTTCACGATGCTCGGCCTGCAGTTCTGGCTGCAGAACAACCTGCTGGGCATCGGCGGTTCGGGCGGCGAGTTTCAGATGATCACCGCCGACGCGTTCCGCGAACTCAGCGGCTTCGACGAATCGCTGACCGCCGCCGAGGACATGGACCTGTTCCGCAGGCTTTCCCGGATCGGGCGCACCCGATTCGAGAGCCGCCTGACCGTGTATCACTCCGGGCGCCGGGCACACGCCCTCGGATGGCGGACCCTGCTGTGGCAATGGTTTTCGAACTCCGTGTCGGTGTTCGCGTTCCGCCGCTCGGTCAGCAAGGAGTGGACGGTGATCCGTTGATCGAGGTGACGGGGCTGTCCAAGGCCTACGACGGCGGGGTTTGCGCGCTCGCGGATGTCAGCTTCGCGGTGCCGACGGGCTCGGTCCTTGCGCTCCTGGGCCACAATGGTGCCGGCAAGACCACGACGGTGCAGATCCTGTCGACGCTGATACCGCCGACATCGGGGCAGGCGGTGGTCGCCGGCTACGACGTCGTCGAGCAGGCCGACGAGGTGCGCACCAGCATCGGCGTGACAGGCCAGAGTGCTTGCCTCGACGAGCTTCTCACCGGACGCGAGAACCTGATGCTGTTCGGCCGGCTGCGTGGCATGCGGCGTAGGGCCGCCCGGCAGCGGGCCGACGAGCTGATCGAGCAGTTCGAGCTGGGGCACGCCGCGAATCGCCCCGTGCAGACGTACTCGGGCGGGATGCGGCGACGCGTCGACATCGCCATCGGACTCGTGACCACGCCGAAGGTGCTGTTCCTGGATGAGCCCACCACGGGTCTGGATCCGCGAAGCAGACTTCAGGTGTGGGAGCTCGTATCATCACTGTCGGCTCAGGGTGTCACCGTGCTGCTCACCACGCAGTATCTGGAAGAGGCTGATGTGCTGAGCAATTCGGTCGTCATCCTCAACGGCGGGCGGGTGGTGGCCAGCGGGACCGCGGAGGAACTCAAGGCGCAGACCGGCGCCACCTACTGTCAGGTCACCCTCGTTCACCCTGCCGACATCACCAGGGTGTCGGCAGCGCTGGCCGAGATCGCCGAGGTCGACGCCGACCGGAACAGCAACACGGTGTCGGTCCGGGCGGTCGACGGGGTCGGCACCCTCAGCGAGGTGGTGCGCAGGACGGATCAGCTCGGGGTCGAGCTCATCGACATCACGCTGCGCAGGCCCACGCTCGACGAGGTGTTCCTCAACTTGACCCAGGCAGCGCTTGCACCGTGAGTTCCCTTGCCGCGCTGACCGAACGGATGGTGCACGTCGCACTGCGCGACTTCGACCTCGTGCTCGGCGTGGTCGCCCCGGTCGGGACGCTCCTCGGCCTGAACTTCGCACTGAGGCATGTGATCGACACCGGGGACATGAGCTATGCCGACTATCTACTTCCCGGCGTCATCGTGCAGGCGATGTTGCTCGGTGCGGTGACGACCGCGGATCGCGCCGGCTGGGAGAAGGCCAGCGGTTTCGCGGTGCGACTGCGAACGCAACCCATTTCGCTGCTGGCGCCGATGACGGCGCGGATGCTGTACTGCCTGTTGCGGGGCCTGCTGGCGATGGCGGCGGCCTTGGCGACCGCGTATCTGCTCGGCTTCCGGATGTCGGGCGGATTGGTCAGCGCCGCAGCATTTCTCGTCGTGCCGCTGCTGTTGACGGTGGCGCTGTCACTGGGCGCCGATGCGACGGGCACCTGGATCGGAAGGGTGGGCGCCGGCCAGCTGCTGATGGTTCCGCAGCTCGTGCTGATTCTCGTCTCGACGTGTCTGGCGCCGGCCGAGTCGTTCCCCGGCTGGGTTCAGCCGTTCGTGACGCACCAGCCGGTCTCCCAGATCACCGACACCTTGCGCAATCTCGCCGCCGGGCAGGCGTCGAGCGCAGAGGTATTGATCACGGTGGCCTGGTGCTTCGGTCTGCTCGCCGCGTTCGGCACGATCGCGGTGCGGACACAGAGGCGGGCTCGATGAGGACGGGTCCACTCATCACGACGGCGATCCTCGCCGAACGGATGGTGACGCACTGGCGAAGGAACCCCGTCATCCCCATGCAGTCGCTGTTGCTGCCGACGCTGCTGCTACTGACCTATCACCTCGTCGTCAGCAAGTCGATGGTGCAGCTCACCGGCAGCGACAACCTGAGCGCACTGGTGCCGATGTGCACGGTCGCCGGCGCCATGATGGGGGCGGTCGGAGCAGGCTTCCAGCTGCCCACCGACCGGGACAGCGGCCTGCTCAGCCGCTTCTGGGTGCAACCCGTTCAGCGATACACCCTCCTCGCGGGAACCCTTGCCGCAGAGGGCGTCAGAACGCTCGGGGCCGGGATCATCATCGTCGCCGTCGGCATGGCTCTGGGCCTTCGATTCCAGGGCAACCCGCTGGCCGTGGTGCCGTTCCTGCTCATCCCTGTGCTGGTCGTCGTCGTCTTCGCCACCATCGTCGCGTCCGTCGCGGCCACCCGGCAGAGCACCGCGCTGCTGACGGCGCTCGGCGGCGCGACCATCGGCCTGGCGTTCTGCACCGGCGGCTTCGCACCCGTCGAGCTGTTCCCGTCCTGGTTGCAGCCGCTGATCCGGCTGCAACCGCTGACGCCGGTGGTGGAGTCGATGCGGGCACTCGCCGACGGCGACGCCGCCGGACCGGCGATGCTCGCCGGCGTGAGCTGGCTCGCCGTCCTTCTCGCGGTCTTCGGTCCGTTGGCGGCGCGTGGTTATCGCCGTGCCGGCCAATCGGGAGGCGCCGGCTGACCGCCGCCCGACTCGTTGCGCCGGCGTTCGTCGTCGATGCGTTGCTTGCGGGCTTCGGCGCGGGTGATGGTGCGTTTGGGCATCATCAGACCCTCGGTGTGCTTACGCGGGCTTGCGGTGACCGCTACTTGGGCGGTAGGCAAGCACAACTCGGGAAACAACGATCGGGACCCCGGATAGGTGGTGGCGGTGCAGCCGTCAGGGTCTGTCCAGACGATGGTGCCGTCGGGGTATTGCACGCTGCTCCAGCCCGGCCAGAAGGTTTTCAGAAGATGGTGCTCCCGACACAGGCAAGCCAGGTTCGACGCACACGTCGGCCCGTGCGGGTAGGGGATGGTGTGGTCGATGTCGGCGATCGTCGCCGGTCTCGAACAGCCCGGAAATCGGCATGTTTGGTCCCGGCAGCGGACGAAATCGGCCAGCTTTGTGGACGGGCGATAGCGCGGCTCTGATGGAGCCTGCCCGGGGTGAATCAGCGCCTTGATGGTGGCGTGCAGGGCGACTTGCGCGGCGACCGGCGCAGGCAGGACCGCACCACCGAGGATCTTCGCGGGCCGCGCTTGACAGAATTCACCGGGATCGGCGGCGAGCTCATCAAGCAGACCGCGCAACGTGTACGTCTGCCACGGCTTCGGGAGCAACGGGGGATTCTCGCCGACCAGAGCACGCCTCTGGGCAGTGAGATCGCCGATAGTGGGTTGCGGCAGCTCGATTGCAGCGCAATCGCTGTCATCGGCTACGCCAGCTTTTCCGTGGGCGCCGCCGTCGTGCTCGCGCGCATCCTCGGGCCCCGCGTCACCATCGGTCTGACGAGCGAGGTCGCCGTCGGACTGCTCATCGCGAGGCTGATCCGCGTCGGGGTCCCGCGCGTCGTGAGGACCTGCGTCGGCGTCGGACCGGGCAGCCTCGACCACGTCCTGGTGGGCGATCACATGGATCACCACCCCGCCGCCGGCGGGCTTGGCGGCCGCATCGCAGGCGTCGGATTCGCACAGGCAGGGCAACCGGTCCCAGCCATAGGCCATGGCGGACAGGGCTGCTGCGCGACGCTGATCCAAGGTCCGCGGATCGCGGTCACACACCGTGCGCGCCAACGCATCGGCGCGCTTGTCAATCGCTTCGCCGTCGGGTGCCAACACCGTCGCCGTCACGTAACACACGCCGTTGGCAGAGTCGGTCTGCACGTCCAGGTGCGTGTCGCGGCACGCCGATTCCGTGCGACGCTGCGCATACGGATCGTGGCGTAGCACGAGTTCGTCGACATCTTTCTCGGATTTCTCGCGAGACTTCGCACCCCACCTGACCAACAGATCCGCCAACTCGGCGTCGATCTCGCGTAGTGCATCGGGATCTTTCACCAGCATGGTGCGCGTGCAGATCGTGTGGACCAGACGGTAGGACATCAAACCCTCGGCGAACACGGCGGCGACCCGTGGCAGCCGCTCGCGTAATGCCACGGCATCGGTGAGCAGCCCGCTGGCCACCCCGCTGGTCACCTCGTGAGCGGCTCCGATCTGCGCGCACACTGCCGACCAGTTGTCGCATCGCCACTGATCCCGATTCGCTGACCCTGAGGCGGCATAGGCCGCGTCGAGCATGTCGGCCATGTGCCCGAGCCGCGCGGCGCAGGCGGCATTCTCCAGCCGCGCGCACGCACGGACCCCCTCACCGGGGGTGCGAGCGGCCGATACCGCCGCCAGAAACTTGTCGAACACACTTTCGAATATAGTCAGCCGACGGGCACTCGACAGGGCCAGGATCTACCCCTGGGGATGGATTCAGGTTTGTGGACAACTACCTCCCCCAGGCGTTGGAAACCCTGCTTGCCGCCTGGGCCGCGTTCGCGAATTCGCAGTCCACCCAACCCTCTTCGTCATCGTGAAGCGCTCCGGTACACGCCACCGGAGCCGGTATCCGTTTCGCGTTCGGCGGCTTCGGCGCCACCCGAGGCCCCTTCGAGGGCCACCAGTTCTTGTCGCCGATCAGTACGCACGCCGCGGGCACGGTGACGGTGCGGACCACGAACGTGTCCAGCAGCAGCCCGACCCCGATCACGAAACCCATCTGCACGATCGTGCTGATGCTGCTCACCGTCAGTGCGAGCATCGACGCCGCGAAGATCAGTCCCGCCGATGTGATGACGCCGCCCGTCGCACTCACCGTCCGGATCACGCCGGTGCGCACTCCCTTCGCCGACTCGTCACGAATACGGGAGATCAGCAGCAGGTTGTAGTCGGCCCCGACCGCCACCAGCACCAGGAATGCGAGACCCGGTACGCTCCAATGCAATTCCTCACCGAGGAGGAACTGGAACAGGATGACGCCGATACCCAGCGCCGAGCCGTAGGACAGAATCACCGTCGCCACCAGATACAGCGGGGCGACAATGGCTCGCAACAGCAGTGCCAGAATGACGAACACAACGATCAGCGTCGAGATCATGATGAACCGGCTGTCGCCGCTGTAATAGTGGCGGATGTCGCCGTTCACCGCGGAGAAACCGACCATCGATATCTCGGCGTTGGCCAATGTCGTGTTGGGGCGTGCGCTTTCGGCCGCGGCGATGATGTCGCCCACCTGATCCATCGCGTCGCGCCCGAACGGATTCAGCGCGGTCTGCACGAGATAACGGACGGTGCGGCCGTCCTCGGACACGAACAGCTTCGCGGCCTTCTCGAACTCCTGCTGGGTCAGCACCTCCGGCGGGATGTAGAAGCCCGACATCGGAGGTTCTGCCGCGTCGGTCCGCATTGCGAGCAGGAATGACGACGCCTGGTTCAGACCGCCCCCCAGCTGCCGGGTCTGGTCCACGAGGAGTTGGACGCCCTCGGCGAGCCTGCGGCTCGAATCGGCAAGTGTGTTGGCGCCGTCGAGCATGGTGTCGAGTTGCTTCTGGACGCCGCCCGGCTCGCCGATACCCAGATCACGGGCGGCTTGCGTTGCCGCGGTGAGGTTGTCGCCGATACCGCGCAGTGCCTCCGACACGGAGTCAGTGCCGTCGGTGGTCTGCAGTTGCCGGGACAGCTCGGCGATTCGGGTGAGGGCGACGTCATCGCGCGAGGCCGCGATCCGCTGAAGCTCGGCCCGTGCCCTCACACACGCAGGATCGATGTTGCACGTCAGGCTGGTGTTGAGCCCGTTCACGACGGGCGTCGCCCAGACGTAGAAGTCGTTGACGCGTTTGACGTTCTCGCTCAAGGCATCTCCGAGCGAGCGCATGTTGTCCACCAGGGTCGCGGTCTTGTCGATCTCATCGAGGGTCTCCGCGCCGCCGAAGCGCGTCGACATGTCGTCGAGCGCACCTGCCAGTCCACGCACGCTGCCGAGTGCGCCGACCACGCCGTTGCGGATCTCGTTCAGCACGTCGGCGAGTTGCCCGGCACCGTCACTGAGGGTGTTCAGATTGCCGTCATTGTCGTTGATCAACGTCGACGCCTCACGCAGTTTCCCGCCGACCTCACCCGCCTGATAGGTGGCTCGCGCCTGTTCCAGCGTCTCCCCCGACGGCCGCGTGATGCCGCGCACCATGTCGATGTTGGGCACCTGCGCGACGCGGCCCGCCATCTGCTCGAGGTCGGCCAACGCCTTCGGCGTCCGCAAGTCCTGGTCCGGCGAATGGACGGTGACGAACTGCTGCAGGGTTGTGCTGATCGGGAAGTGCCGGTTCATCACCTCGTAGCCGACGTTGCTCTGCGCATCGTCGGGCAGCGACTGGCGGTCGTCGAAGTTGTAGTTCATGAACAGCACACAGGAGGCCAGGCCCCCCAGCACGAGAAGGCTCGCCATGAGGTGGGCGACGGGCTTGCGCACGATGTTGACGCCGGAACGCCGCCAGAACTGGCGGGTGAGTTCCTGTTTCCTCGGCGCGATCCATCCCCGCCGGCCGGTCAGCACGATGAACGCGGGCAGCAACGTGATGGACGCCAGGAAGCCGATCGCGATCGTGATCGCCAGTGCCGGGCCGATGGTCGAGAACACCCCGAGGGTGGCGAAGGACAGGGCCAGGAACGTCAGCGCAACGGTGCCTGCCGATCCGGCGATCACCTCCCCGATCGACCGCAGCGCTTCCACGAGGGCGTCGTCAGATTTGAGGCCGGAGCGTACAAGCTCCTGATAGCGGCTGAAGAGGAAGACCGCGTAGTCGATGCCGGCTCCCATCATCATGCCGGTCATCAGCACCATGGTCTGCGGGCCGAGCCCCAGACCCATCTCGCCCAGGGCCGCCACCACCTGCTGCGCGATGCCCAGTGAGATGCCGATGGTCAGCAGCGGGATGATCATCGCGACCAGGTTTCGATAGACGACGATGAGGATCAGCAGCACGGTGATCACCGTCGAGATCTCGATGATGAGCTGATCGCGGGCACCGATTGCGTTGATGTCTTCGAATGTGGCTGCGGCGCCGACGAGATTGGCGGTCAGCGCGGTGTCGGCGGTCGCGTCCTCGACCACCTCTGCGACGTGCCGGTAGGCCTCCTGCCCGCTGGGGGCGCCCATGTCACCGGTCATGCTGACAGGCAGGTTCCACGCCTTGCCGTCCTCGCTCGACATGACCTGACGCAGTTCAGGAGTCGAGATGAAGTCCTGCACCGACTCGACGTTCACCGTATCGGCTTTGAGATCGTCGACGACGGTCCGGTAGACGACTTCGTCGGCGGGCGTCAATCCGTTCTCGTTGCTCAGGATGACGACGGCGATATTGCCCGAGCCGGCCTCCCCGAACGCCGCCTCCATCTTTTGGCTCGCGATGAATACCGGGGAATCCTCGGGCAGGAACGGCGGCGGGTTCTTCTGCGCGACAACGGCGAGCGGAGGCACCGTGAGGAAGAGCAGCACCGCGGTCGCGACCCAGGCTACGATCACGACGACGGGGTGACGCACGATCGCACGGCCCAGGGCCGGAAGCCCCCCGTGCTCAAACACTTCTGACTCCCGGGAAGGACGATGCGTGAGATTCGCGGTGGCCGTTCACGGAACTCGGGGTGACGTCGAGCCGTGCGCGGCGGTCGCGCTGGAATTGCTCCGCCGAGGGCATCAGGTCCGGATGGCCGTGCCGCCCAACCTGGTGCGGTTCGTCGAGGAGGCCGGACTCGAAACCGCCGTGGCCTACGGGGTCGATTCCCAGCAGCAGCTTGAAGCCGATGTGTTCCGTCAACCCTTGCGAATTCGGCATCCCTGGGCCGCGTTTCGAGAGGTGCGGGACTACATGACGCAGGGCTGGGCGCAGATGAGCAACACGCTCGTGAGCCTGGCGGCGGACGCCGATCTCATCCTGACCGGCACCACCTACCAGGAGCTGGCCGCCAATGTGGCCGAGCACCACAGCATTCCGCTGGCAGCCCTGCACTATTTCCCGTTTCGCACCAATCCGTACGTCCTGCCCCTCAAGCTGCCGGCACCCGTGGTCGGATCGGTGTGGCCGATCGTGGAGTCGTTGCACTGGAGAGTGATCCGCCCCGCCGAGGACGCACAACGCCGCGAACTGGGACTGCCGCAGACCAGGGTCAGAGCCATCCGCAGGATGATCGACGGTGGTGCCCTGGAGATCCAGGCCTACGACAAAGAGCTCTTTCCGGGATTGGCCGAGGAATGGACCGGCCGCAGACCTGTGACCGGCGCCTTGACCTTGCAACTCGACACTCGCACCGACGCCGCGACGTCGGAATGGATCGACGCTGGGAGCGCGCCGATCTACTTCGGCTTCGGCAGCATGCCGGTCGAATCCCCCGCCGCGGCCGTGGCGATGATCTCGCGTGTGTGCGCCGACCTCGGGGAGCGCGCGCTGATCTGCTCGGGCGTCTGGAAACTCGACGGCGCCACCGCCGACCACGTCAAAGTGGTGCGCTCGGTCAATCATTCGGCCGTGTTCCCGAGGTGTCGAGCCGTGGTCCACCACGGCGGTGCGGGCACGACGGCAGCGGGTCTGCGCGCGGGTGCTCCGACGATGGTGCTGTGGATCGGCGCCGAGCAACCGCTGTGGGCGGCAAGGGTCAAGCGATTGGGAGTGGGCCAGGCACAGAAGTTCGCGGCCGTCACGGCTGACTCGCTGCGCGCAGGGTTACGCAGCGTGCTCACGCCCGCGTCGGCACAGCGCGCCTGGGAGCTGGCGGCACGCATGGCCACACCTGCGCAAAGCCTATGCGCCGCAGCAGATCTCCTCGAAGCCTCGGCGAAAAGGGGTCGGGTACCGGTCAAAGTACCTCGCCGCTGATGCCGAACTCGGCCAGAACGTCTGCCGCCAGCGCTCGCAGGCGCGGCTTCGTGTTCCGCGCACCGGGCTCATACGCCGTCACCCCGATGTTCATCTTCCCGCCGACACGTCCCGCCACGAGCACCAGCTGACCGCCGGCGCCCTCGATCTGGCGCCGCCTCACATTCTGGTCCACCGCGCGGAGGTACCCGTGCTCGGCGACGGTCCCGTCGATCTGGAAGCCCAACTCGGGCAGTTCACCCACGCTGGAGCACGACACCGGCTGAGGGCCGAACACCGTAGCGCCGAGTCCTCTGACCGCGCGCCTGGGGATGAACGGGGTCAAGGGCTGGAGCGCGAAGGTTTCGTCGGGATTCTCCCGCAGCGCGGCCACCGCCGCGCGGATGTCCCGTCGCGCATCCGAAAGATCGCCGGCCGCGCGCACCGGGTCGACGTTCACGCCCGCGAATCGCAACGCGTTGGCGCGGGTGTCCTCCCACGTCCGATCGGACAGCGCGAGGACGAGGTCGACGGTCCCGTCGGCACGGCAGCGGCCCATGCGGTGCGCAAGCCCCGCCGCGAAGCCGGCGAACAGCGAATGGCTGTTCCCCCGGTGCCTTTTCGCGCTCCGATCCCAATCGCCGAGGTCGATGACGACGGAGATCGCAGGCACTACGACCAGCTCGTCGGGGTACCCGACGTGACGTCGCTGCGGTTTCGGGGGTGTCTCGTCGCGCCGCCGCCGTGACAACCGAACTGCCGCGACCATCGCGCGGCCGGCGGCGCCGATGCCGCGCAACGTTTCCCGGGTGTCCTCTGCGAGCGCCTGGCGACGGGTGCGTGCGTTCGGCGCCGGATGATCGAATTCACGAACCGAGCCGGTGATGGCCTCGACCAGCGTCTGCGCCAGACCCAATCCGTCCATCAGACAGTGCGATGCGACGAGCGTGACCGCTGTCGAACCGTCCGTCATCGGAAGGACGCCCAGATGCCAGCCCGGTCCCGTCTCCGGGTCGACCGGGACCTGCGACCGTTCGTCGATCCAGTCGCTCAGGTCCTCGCGCGGTCGGGGTTCCTCCGCGACATCGAGGTCGCACCCAGGACCTGTCGACGAGATCCACCGGTGTCTGCCGAACGGGAGCGGGGATCGCTGGATGCGTCTGCCCGCGAGCCCATGGCCGAAGTTCTCGTGAAAACGTTTCAAGCCAACATGATCCAGAGGATGCTCGTAGACCCACACGAGCTGGACCACCTGCGCCTGCCCCGTTGCGCGCAGCGACAAAAACGTGGCCTGGTCGATGTAGGCGAGCCGGTCGTCGCGCATGTCAGACGACCGCGCCGATGAGCTGGAAGTCGGAAAGCGTGCGCTCCACGCGCACGCGCAGCGCAGACCTCGTGTCGACGACTCCGCCCGCATAGCCCACCACGGCGAGCGAGAGTCGGCCGCAGACCCGCGCGCTCACAATGGTGAGCAGACCGTGCCGCTGCTCCAGCACTCTTCGGGTCACGTGCTGGTCGACGCCGCGCATCAGGACGTACTCGGCATCGGTGCCGTCGAGTCGTGCAACGTCGGACGGCACGTTGCCCATGTTGGAGCAGGACACCGGCTGCTCGGCGAAGTTGAACGCCATCTCGGCGCCCCGCCTGACCGCGACCTTCGGCATGAACGGGATCAGCGGCAGCAGCTGCTCGGCCTCCTCGGGCACCTCCCCCAGCGTGGCCAGCGTATGCCGGATCTCGGCTCGCGCGCCGGAAAGATCCGTGCACACCACCGCGGGATCGATACGCACACTGGCCAATTGCACAGCGTTGGCACGGGTGTCGGCGACGCCGGCGCGGTCGTTGATGGGAATGATCAGCGGGACCTTGCCGTCCGCCGCACGCCTGCCCATGGAATCGGCCAGCCGCGCGCAGAATCCGGCCAGTAATGAATACGCGTTGCCCCCGAGGGCGGCGGCCCGCCCATCCCACGCGTCCAGGTCGACGAACACCGAGACCGAGGGGACCGCCACGTGCCGGGTGTCGTCGAAACCTCTTCCGGCGACTCCCTTCGGCGCCGAGCGCGCCGGGCGGTCAAGCAGCCTGCGGCGCGCGATGCGGCCCGCGATGCCCAGTGTGCTTCTCACTTCCGGTAAGTCACGTCGGCTCTGCCGGAGGTCCTCGACCACGGCGCGACGGCGGGTGCGCGACCGCGGAGCCGGGTAGCCGAAGTCGCGGATCTCGCCGGTGATGGCATCGAGGATCGTCGCGACGGCGCCTCCGCCGTCACTGATGCAGTGTGACAGCGTCAGGCACAGCGCCGTCGAGCCATCGGTCATCGGCAGCACTCCGAGATGCCAGCTCGGGCCCCACTCGGGGTCGACGGGCCGCACCGCCCTTTCGTCGAGCCAGTCGCCGAGGACGGCGCGAGGGCGGGGACGGGCCTCGATGTCGAGATCGGCTGGGGGCCTGACGGCCCTCACCCACCGGTGCCTGCCGAACGGTACGGCGGAGCGCTCGATGCTGCGCCCCCACAAGCCGTTCCCGAAGTCGCGGTGGAAGCGCCGGACGGCGTCGAGGTCGACCGGATGTTCGTAGATCCAGACGCACTGCATCGCAGCGGCTTGGCGGGTGGCGCGCAGCCCCAGATACATGGCCTGATCGACGTAGTCGAGCACCGTCATGTCAGCTCCCCGGGACCGGGGACAGCCGGCTCCCATGGTGCAGCGCGGCGACACCGTGCCGGACGGCGTGCGGCGTCTCGGACTCGGCGATACGGACATAAATCTGCTTCATCACGTTCAGGTAGCGCTGCACCGAATCGCGGGCCACCGGGTTGTCGGGAAATGCGACCGTCACGACGGTCTCCCGCTCCGTGCGGTTCACCCAGATTCCGATCTGATCTGCAGACCGGCTGTCGCAGTAGATCTTTCCGTTCATCCGTTCCCACTCGGCGATGATCGCCGGGGACAGCGGCGGCAGGCCCGCGTCGAGATAGGACACCATCTGCACGCCGGGGCCCGCACCGCGTAGGCCGAATCGGCCGTCGGCGAGCTCGAGCACGCGGTCGAACGGGACATGGGCCAGGTCACCGCGTGCGTCGAACGACGCTTGGGCTTTGCGCGCAGTCTCACCGAACGACCCTGAGTTCACCGGCACGGTCAGCGGGACGAGGCCGGTGAACCAGCCGGTGGTCATGAACTCGGCGGGGGTGCTGCGCGTCGTCGTGGGTGTGACGCCGTAATAGACGGGTGCGCCGGTGAATTCATGGTGCGCGAGGGCGGCGCAGGCGAGGACGCCGCCGCTGAACCGCACACCTTCGCGCGTGCAGGCCGCGTCGAAACTCTTGCTCTGCCGGGCATCGAGGAGCTGCACGACCATCATGTCGCCGCCGCACGGCACCGACAGGTCGCCGAGTGGCAGCGGGAACAGCGGCATGGAGCCGTCGTTGTGTTCGGCGAACTGGATCCACTCCCTGACCTCCGGGGACTCCAATGTCAGCGCAGAGGTGAACCGGCGTTGCCTGAGGCAGTAGTCGTCGTAGCTTCCCGCTTCCTGCAACGCGACGGGGGCCCCGCCGCTGATCAGCGTCAGATACATCAGATGGATTTCGACGAGCACCAGGCACATGAACAACGCATCGGTGTGCACGTGGTCGACGCTGATGTAGAACGTGAAGTGGTCCTTGCGCTGGATGATCCCGAAATGGAAACAGTCCCAACGCAGTGGGTCCGGGGTGGCCAGGACATGGGAACGCCATTGGGCCGCGGTCATGGCCCCATGTTCGGTGGGAACGAACTTCAGATCGCGCGGGTTCTTCAGGGTGCGTCGCACGATGACGTCGCCGTCAGCGACTTCGAAGCTGCTGTGGTAGGTGTCGTGCCGCCTCAGGTAGGCATTGAGGACGTGTGACATCGCCCGAAGATCGCACTGGCCCGGTATGTCCCACGCGGGAATGTTGAGCCGGGCCATGTCGGCACCGGCCGCCTGGCGCCTGCGAAAGGTCCGGATGTGTTGTTCCTGTTGATAACTGACGGGCACCGAGCTGACCGGGGCTTCGCGCATTTTGGCCATCGTCGCAGGTGAGGGGTGCCAGGAGACGACACGGCCCGGTTCGCCCACCCAGTCGTGAATCGATCTCAATGCCACCATCAGTGCGTACTCCCGTCGGCGAGTAGTTCTTGGGTCAGCACCGCGGCCAGGTTCTCGGCGAGGGCACGCACGGTGGTGATGTCGGTGGTCGCGACGCGCACCCCCGTCTCGGCTTCGATCCGGGTCCGAACCTCCAGCACGCCAAGGGAATCCAGGCCGTACTCGGCAAGGGGCCGATCAGGATCGACCGTGCGGCGCAGGATGACGCCGATCTGGTCGACGATGAGCCGACGCAGTCGGCCCACCCACTCCTGCGGGGGCACAGTGCGCAGTTCCATCAGGAAGGCGCTGCTCTCCGACCGCGTCTCCCCCAACGTGCGGAACGCTTCGGCGAACGTGCTGTGCTGCGCGAACTCCGTGAGCCAGGGTTCGCCTGCGATCGGGGCGTAGCCGGTGTATCCACGATCGAGCCGCAGCAGCGACTCGAGCGCGTAGGCGCCTTCGGACGGCGCGATGGCCATCGCCGAATTCTTGGCCAGGACCTGGCCCTTACCGATCTCGGCCCACGGCCCCCATGCGATGGTGGTGGCGGGTAAACCGTGCGCGCGTCGCCAGTGCGTGAATGCGTCGAGCCAGCTGTTGGCTGCTGCGTAGGTGCCCTGGCCCGGCGATCCGACCAGGGCCGCCGCCGACGAGAACATGCAGAACCAGTCCAGCGGCTGTCCGACGGTGGCTTCGTGCAGGTTCCACGCCCCCGTGACCTTCGGCGCCCAGCAGCGGGAGATCAGGCCGTCGGTGATGTTCGTCAATGCCGCATCTTCGACGACGGCCGCTGCGTGCAGCACCCCACGCACGGGTCGGCCGCTCGCCGTGGCCACCGACACCGCACGCTCGGCCGCGGCGGGCTCGCTGATGTCGCCCAGGCAGACCTCGACCTCCGTGCCGCCGAGGCGAATCCTTTCCAGCACAGCCAAGGTCGCATCACCGGGTTCCGACCGTCCGGTCAGCACGAGGCGTCCACAACCCAGTTCGGCGAGCCGCTCGGCGACGAACAAGCCGAGGCCACCGAGACCACCGCTGATCACGTAGGCCCCGTCGCGACGGAACGCCACCGCCTGCGCGGGCGGTACCACCACTTGGCTGTGACCTTCGCTGGGTACGTCGAGGACGAGCTTGCCGGTATGCTCGGCGGCCCCCATGGCCCTGATCGCGGTGGCCGCATCCGACAATGGGTAGGTGGTGGTCTCCGGCAGCGGCAGGTCACCGTCGGCGATCTCGGCGAACACCGCCTCCAGGACACGCCGCACCAGACCAGGCCGGGTCAGCGTCAGCAGGGCGAGATCGACGGCGAAGAAGGACAGGTTACGGCGAAACGCGTATAGACCGATCTTGTTGTCCGCGTAGATGTCTCGCTTGCCGATCTCGACGAAGCGGCCGCCGGGCGCCAACAGCTTCAGACCCGCCTGCTGAGCGGCCCCAGGCAGCGAATTCAGCACGATGTCAACCCCGTACCCGCCGGTGTCGCGGCGAATCTGGTCTGCGAAATCCACCGTGCGTGAATCGTAGACATGGTCGATACCCATGCTGTGCAACAGTTCTCGCCGGGACGGACTGCCCGCGGTGGCGAAGATCTGCGCACCGGCCGCGCGGGCGATGGCGATGGCGGCCTGGCCGACGCCTCCTGTCGCCGAATGGATGAGCACCCTGTCTGTCGATGAGATCCCGGCCAGATCGTGCAGGCTGTACCACGCCGTGGCATGGGCACTGGGGATTGCAGCGGCGCGGTCATCCGCGAGACCGGATGGCAGCGTCACGGCCATGTCCGCATCGCAGGTGACGTAGGTGGCCCAGGCGCCGTCGGCGGTGATTCCCGCGACGCGGTCGCCCACCTGATGGGTGGTGACACCCGCTCCGACGCGCGTCACGACACCGGCGAAGTCCGCACCCAATTCCGGCAGCCTGCCTTCGAAGCTCGGGTAGCGACCGTAGGCCACCAGGACGTCGGCGAAATTGAGGTTCGACGCCGTCACCCTCACCTCGATCTGGCCGGGGCGGGGCGATGTGCGCTCGGCAGCGACGAGCTCCAGCGACTGCAGGTCACCGGGTGTGCGGATGCGCAGGCGCATGCCTTCGGAGTCGTGCTTGACGGTCGTCGTGAAGCGGTCTTCGGGGCGTACCGGGCCGGGCTTGAGCCGTGCCACATACCAGGCGCCGTCGCGCCATGCGGTCTCGTCCTCGTCGGACCCTGCCACCAGCTGGGCGGCCACGAGTTCGAGCTCCGTGAGCGCGTCGACGTCGATCTGGGTGGCACGCAGCCCGGGGTGTTCGACACCGATGACGCGCATCAGTCCGCGCACACCCGCGTGGTCGAGATCCACCTCGTCGTCCGGCGACACCGACTGCGCTTGAGCGGTCAGCGCATACAGTCGAGGCGGCGCGCCAGCGATGTCGGCTACGCCGCGGGCGACGTGGACAAGACGAGACACCACCTCGGCTTCCTGGCCGGACACCACGGCGACCACACCGGTGATCGCCTGGTGCGCCATGTCGCCCACCGGCCATGATGCGGTGCTCACGTCAGCACCCCTGTCGTGCAACGCGGCGGCGAGCTCGCCGGCGCGTCCGTCGGCCTCAGGCGCCGTGCTGATGACCAGCCACCGTCCGTCACCGGCCCTGTCCGCCTCGGGCAGTTCGGCGCGATGCCAGTCGATGCCCAGCAGGCGGTCGTTGAAGAGCTTCTCGCGCCGAGCCGATGCCGACAGGCCGGTGCCCAGGCGCAGACCCGACAGTGACATCAGCACCGTGCCGTCGCTGTCGAGAATGTCGAGATCCGCGTCGACCCCCGCCGGAGTCACCTCGGTCACGCAGATGCGGCAGTAGTGGGCCCCGCGCAACGACCTCCACACCTGGATGCGGCGAATACCCAAGGGCAGCATGAGAGTTCCGGTGCGGCCCGCCTGTAGGTCGGGGTGAGCGGCGACCGCCTGGAAGCACGCATCGAGCAGCGCGGGCTGAACGCGATACGCCCTCTGCTGCGATCGAAGCGACCCCGGCAGCGCGACCTCGGCCAGGACGGATACGCCGCCCTCGACGGTGTGGACGGCGCTGAGTCCCGCAAAGGCGGGACCGTACTGGACCCCACGCTCGTCGAACCACGCGCGTAGCGATTCGCCTGCCATCGTGACGGGGTGCGCGGCCAGCAGGGCAGGGACGTCGTACCGTTCCGGATCGCGCAGGTCGACCGCGTCTGCGAGGGTGGCGCCGGCGTGCCGCACCCGCTCGCCGTCGACGTGGGTGTCGACGGTGAAGGTCGCGACGCCGGAGCCGTTCCGCGACGCCGACGCAGCCACCGGGGTTGTGTCGTCGAGCAGTAATGCGGCCTCGAAGCTGATGTCGCGGACCTCGGCCGTGTCCCCGAGCACCGTGCGCGCCGCCGCAAGGGCCATCTCGCAGTACGCGGCGGCGGGATACGCGGCGACCTGATGGATGCGGTGGTCGGCCAGCCAGGGATGGGTCCGGGTGCCGATGTCGGCCTGCCACACATGGCGTTCCGGATCCTCGGCGAGCCGCACGTGCGCACCCAGCAGCGGATGCGTGTCGGAAGGTGCGGCCACGACCGGCTGTGCAGTGTCCCGGCAGAGCATCAGCTGCCGTCGCGACCACACGGGCAATGGCGCGTCGACCAAATTCCCTTCCGGATACAGAGCGGCGAAATCGATTGTGGCACCGGCGCTGTAAAGATCTGCGAGCACCTCACGCAGACCGTGCGGCAGATCTTGCGCTCTGCGCATCGTCGCCAGCGCGATCGCGCTGACATCGAGGCTCTCGGCGTTCTGGCCGACGGCGTGGGTCAGCATCGGATGCGGCGACAACTCGGCGAAAACCCGGTGCCCGTCCTCGACCGCGGCCTGAACAGCGGCCGCGAACCGCACCGCGTGGCGCAGATTGTCCGCCCAGTAGTACGCGTCGTAATCTGCGAGCTCGCGCGGATCATAAAGTGTCGCCGAGTAATATGGGATCTTGGGTTCGGCGGGTTCGAGATCCGCGAGGGCCTGGACCAGATCGTCGAGGATCGGGTCGACCTGCGGCGAATGCGATGCGACCTCGACGGCCACCTCTCGCGCCATCACACCGCGGTCTTCCCACTCCTGAACCAGCGCACTTATCGTCGATCTCGCGCCGCCGATCACCGCCGATCGGGGCGACGCGATGACCGACAGCACGACGTCACCGGCTCCGCGCGCGGCCAGTTCGGAAAGCACCTGCTGGGCAGGCAGTTCCACTGAAGCCATCGCACCGGCTGCCGCGCCGCCGGCGGCGACCTGCTGCATCAGCCGCGATCGCCTGCAGATGACTTTGACTCCGTCTTCGAGGCTGAGCGCCTCGGACACGACCGCGGCGGCCACCTCTCCCATCGAGTGGCCGATGACTGCGCCCGGGCGCACTCCGTAGGACGCCAAAGTGCGGGCAAGGGCCACCTGAACAGCGAAGACGGCGGGCTGGACGCGGTCGATGCCGCTGACTGTTTCGGACCCGGTCACCTCGTCGGTCACCGAGAAGTCGGATTCCGCGGCGATCAGCGGTTCGATCTCGGCGATGGCCGCCGCGAACTGCGGTTCGCGAGACAGCAGCGCCGCACCCATGGCCGACCACTGTGAGCCCTGGCCCGAGAAGACCCAGACCGGGCCGCGGTTGCCGTCCGGCGCAGTTGCCGGCGGCGGCGCGTCACCGGCCGCGACGGCCCGCAGTGCGCTCACGAGTTCTTCGGCGGTACCGGCCAGCACGGCGGTGCGTACGGTGCGGTGCGCGCGGCGGCGACCCAGCGTATAGGCCAGATCACGGAGGTCCAGCTCACCCGATCGGGCGCACACCCAGTCGGCGAGCTGGGATGCGTTGCTGCACAGCGCTTCCGGTGAGGTTGCCGACACCGGGAAGAGCCACGGCGCCGCGATGGTCTCGCCGGCGTGAGAAGTCGGCCCGCGGTCGGGCGCCTGCTCCAGGACGACGTGCACGTTCGTTCCGGACAGTCCGTAGGACGAGACCGCGGCACGGCGGGGGTGCTCGCCGATCTGCGGCCATGCCGTGACGGCCTGCGGGACGAACAGGGCCGTGTCGATCTGGGCGGCCTCGTCGAAGAGTCGCTCGAAGTGCAGATTGGGAGGCACCTCGGCGTGATCGAGAGCGAGTGCGGCCTTCATCAGGCCGACGACACCCGACGCGGACTGCGAGTGCCCGAAGTTCGTCTTTGCCGACCCGAGTGCGCAGGGCACCGCTGTGCCGTAAACCTCGGCGAGACTGGCGTACTCGATCGGATCCCCGACGGGCGTTCCGGTGCCGTGCGCCTCGACATAGCCGATCGTGGCCGGGTCGATAGCTGCCGCTTCGAGGGCCGACCGGTACACCGCGGTCTGCGCGGGTCGTGACGGCGTGGCGATGTTGACGGTGTGACCGTCCTGGTTGGTCGCGGTACCCCGCACGACGGCGAGCACCCGGTCTCCGTCGCGCAGCGCGTCGGGCAGACGCTTGAAGAGCAGCATCACCGCTGCTTCTCCTGAGACGAACCCGTCGGCGCCGGCGTCGAAGGCGCGGCATCGGCCCGTCGGCGACAGCATTCCCTGCGCTGATCCCGAGGACAGCTTGCGCGGCTCCAGCAGAACGTTGACTCCACCGGCGAGCGCGAGCGAGCTCTCACCATCGTGCAGGCTGCGGCATGCCATGTGCACGGCGAGCAGTCCGGAGGAGCACGCGGAGTCGACGGTGCACGCCGGCCCGTGCGCGCCAAGGTGATACGCGATGCGCCCCGACGCCAACCCGTAATTGCTGCCGGTGAAGCCGTACGGACCGGCGATGGCGTCGGCCTCGGCGGCGACAAGCTGATAGTCGTTGTGCGTCATGCCGACGAAAACACCGGTCTGAGTGCCCGCCAGGGTCGCCGGGTCGATGCCGGCGTGCTCGACGGCCTCCCAGGACGCTTCGAGGAGCAATCGGTGCTGCGGGTCGATCGCGGTGGCTTCGCGCTCGGCGATTCCGAAGAATTCGGCGTCGAAGCCTGAGACGTCGTCGAGGAATCCTCCCCATTTGGACACCGAGCGGCCGGGCACGCCGGGCTCGGGGTCGTAGAACTCCTCGGCGTCCCAGCGGTCCGGAGGAACCTCTGTCACGAGGTCGGCACCACTGCGCAACGCCTCCCACAGTCGCTGCGGCGACTCGATGCCTCCTGGCAGTCGGCACCCCATCCCGATCACGGCAATGGGGGTCAAAGACGACCTCTCGACCACGTAGTTCCCTACCTCTTCCACGCAGGCCCGGGCTCCCCCTGACGGCCCCACGAAACAACGGCAAAGTCAATTTGAGGAAAGTTAGCACAGCCTAAGCGAACATGCGAGCACTCAGCACAAGCCTGGGCTCGAGCAAAGTGTGAGTGAAACCGATTGTGCTGCACTATGTTACGACGACCGAACCCTCCGGAACATCGCCGTCGGGCCGAGGTCAGCAGTACGATTCCCAGGACACGGCTGCAGATGCCAGCAAATTCTGCTGGCGGGAGTCGCCCATCGATCGCCTGCGACGGAGCACATTAACCGCTCGCCACGCCGGTGTGGGGGCTACCTCACGGTGACCCCCACCGCTGGCGTAGTTAGGCTAGCCTACGCTATGGTCCTGTCGGTCGGTGCCGCCGACCGTGGTCATCACGTGCGAAGGACGCCTCCCATGAGCCGGATCAAATTCGCCGGCTGCCTGGTTGCAGCGGGAGCCCTCGTTGTCATCCCCCTCGCGCGACACCGCGCCGCCCGACAGCGGCACGCCGTAACGGAACCGCGCGGGGCGGGCCCGACGATTCCGGCCTGCACTCCGTCTGACGTTCCAACCGAACGCCCCCTCGCACATCCCACGGTCGCAGCGCACTTCGAGGCGACCGCGCGCCGCTACCCCGAACGTGTCGCGCTCCGCTTCCCGGACCGGTCGGTCAGCTACGGCGAGTTGCTCGCCGCCGCGCACGCTGCTCGCGATGAGACATCGCTGCCCGATGACGCATTTCAGGCCGCACTCGTTCGCGGAAACCTGACTCCTGCAACGGTATCGGTCGTCCTCGGACTCTTCGCGCGCGGCACCACACTGGTGTCCCTAGACGCCGAGATGCCGGCCACCCGCGTCGAGAAGATCGCCGAGATCCTCACCGAACACGGTTACCGCGTGACACCGATCGACGTGGCGCCGGACATCGCGCGCATCACGCAGGACCAGCTGACCAGTCTCCCGCCGCTGTGCCTGGGGTTCACCCCCGACGTCGTGACCAGCATCCAATTCACCTCAGGATCCACCGGCACACCCAAAGCGGTGCTGCACACCAATGGTCTCTGGCTGGCCGACGCGCAGCTGCTCAACGATCGGTTCGGACTGGGCGACGCACGCAGGGTGGCGCTGTGCATGCCGATCAGCTTCGCCGGCGGCCTCAACGTCCTTCTCGGATCGCTGATGGGAGGCGCCGAGATCATCGCCGTCGACCCCCGGCAGTACAGCGCCCGCGAAGCGTTCGACCGCATCCGCGCCACCCGCGCTCAGGTCATCACCTGCACACCGTCGTTCGTGGACTCCCTGCATCACGCAGCGCGCGGAGCCACGGCACCGTCGGTCGAGCGCATCGTCACCACCGGTGAGCCGATCCACGCGCGACACGTGAAACTGGCCAGAGATCTGGCGCCCAACGCGATCATCACCAACTGGGTCGGATCGACGGAGACGCTCGCCATCGCCAGCCACGACATCGCACCCACCGCCCCGCTTCCCCGAGGCGTCGTCCCAGTGGGAATCCCGGCACCGCACAAGACGGTCTACGTCGCCGACACCGGCGCCGTCTCCATCACGTCGCCATACTTGGGCCGCGGCTATCTCGACAGCTCCGCCTCCAGCGCGACGTTCGTCGACAACGGTGACGGCACGACCACATACTGCGGCGGCGACGTCGGACGGTGGAACGACGACGGATATCTGGTGTTCTCCGGCCGAGCCGACAACACCGTCAAGATCCGCGGATACCTGGTGGAGCCCGCCGAGATCGAGGCGACGCTCGCCTCCTACGACGATGTGCGCGAAGTCGCCGTCGTCGCGACGCAGAGCACCGCCGGCACACCCGAGCTCGCGGCATACGTCGCCCCGAGCGCAACAGCACGGACACCCTCGGTGGCCGAGCTACGCATCCGGCTGCACCGGGACCTGCCACCGTGGATGGTGCCCGCGCACATCGACATCCTCTCCGCGCTACCGCGCGGCGACCGGGGCAAGGTCGACCGGATGGCACTTCCGAGACCCCACCGCATCCCGTTCCAATCCCCCTGCGGGGCTGACGAATCAGCGGTCGCCGAGCTGTGGGCGCAAGTGCTGCGGGTTGACACGGTGGGGCGGGCGGACAGCTTTTACGCCCTCGGCGGCGACTCTCTGACGGTGGCTCAGATGCTTGTCGAACTCCGCGAATCGCATGGTGTCGCGCTGCAACCGTCCGATCTGGCGGCCGCCCCCACACTCGCCGAATTCGCCCAGCGACTCGGGCAGCGCCGGCCCGCCGCCGATCTGCAACCGACCACGGTGGCCTTGCGGCCGATTTCGGCCGACACCACCGACACTGCGCTGTTCTGCTTCACCGGGGCGGGCGCCTCGGCGTTGTGCTTCGTCCCACTCGCGCAGCGCGTCGGCGCCGACACCGCCGTCTACGCCTTCGAGCCCAGCGGCCTGAACCAAGGCACACTTCCCGACTGGTCGATTACGCGGGCGGTGCAACGGCACCTCCCAGATCTGCGGCGCATCCAGCCGCGCGGGCCGTACACGCTGATCGGCCACTCCCTCGGTGCGCACATCGCGTTGGAGACCGCACGCCAGCTCGAGGCCGGCGGTGAAACCGTCGACCTGGTCGTCATGCTGGACCCGTGGTTGTCCCCCCGCGTCGCCCGGGAGGTTCCGGGCGCGACCGTCACGTTGCAGACCGACGAGGCCAACGGTTTCAGGACGTGGTGGGAACGGCAGAAGACGGTCCCCCTGGCCGGTCTGTTCTTCGGCGACTACAACCGCAAGACCCGCGCGGTGGAGGAAGTCGGGATGATCGCCGGCTACCGGCACCGCCCGCAACCGTGGAACGGGCGCGCGCTGTTGATCCTGAGCCACCTCAACTCCGACGACCCGAGGCTGTGGCCGAGAATCCTGACCGGCGACGTGCAGTCGATGGTGCTCGACTGCGATCACCACTCGATGGTGCGCCCACCCCACATCGACGCCGTCGTCGGTGCACTCAATGCGTCTCGCGCTTGTCGTCGGTGAAGACAGGCGCCCGCCTGTCCTTCCGCGCGGCGACGGCTTCCTCGAAATTGCTTGTCAGCAAACGGATGTACAGCTGACCCAGGCCTTCGGCCTGCATGTGGGCCTCCAGCGAGCCGGCATCGAGGCCGCTCCACAAGGTCCGCTTGGTCAGTTCGGTGCCCGGGCGGGAGAACGCGGCAATCCGCTCGGCGAGCCCATAGCACGTCTCCAGCAGCTCCTCCGGTGGAACGCAGCGCGACACCAGCCCCACCCGCTCGGCCTCGGCAGCATCCACGTCTCGCCCCGTCAACATGATCTCGAAGGCCCGCGACGAGCCGATCGCCCGCGGCAGCAGATAACTCAGCCCCAGCTCGCTGGCAGTGAGCCCGTTGTTGATGCCGGCCGCCCGGAAATAGGCCTCGTTCGAGGCGACGCGGATGTCGGCGGCCAGCGCGAGGCACAGGCCGCCGCCGATCGCTGCACCGTTGACCGCGGCGATGACCGGCTGGTGCATCTTGCGTAACGCCAGGATGACATCGTCGAGCACCTCCATCGAACGCAGCCCGAAGGTGGGACGGGTGAGCCCGTCCACGTGCGGCACCGCACCCGCCGATTTGTGGTCGGCGCCCGACGAGAAACCGGCACCCGCGCCCGTGAGGATCACCACGCGAACGTCATTGTCGCAGGTCAGCTCATCGAGGGCCGCCTTCAAAGGCACCATGACGTCGAATGCCATGGAGTTCATCCGCTCGGGCCGATTCAGCGTCACCAGGGCGACGTGGGGTCGCGGTCGTTCGACGAGGACGAATCCCGTGGCTTCGGTCACGGGATGCACGTTAGCGGGTCAGCTCTGCCCGTTGTCCTGGGCCGCGATCGCGGCGTCGATGTCGAAGTCCTTGACCTGCTGGATGAGGTCTTCAAGGGCCGCGGCCGGAAGCGCACCTGCCTGGTTGAACACCAGCTTGCCCTTCTTGAAGGCCATCAGTGTGGGGATGGACCGGATGTCGGCGGCGGCAGCGAGCTGCTGTTCGGCCTCGGTGTCCACCTTGGCGTACACGATGTCGGGATGTTTCTCCGACGAGGCCGAGAAGGTCGGCGCGAAGGCCCGACACGGCGCGCACCACGACGCCCAGAAATCCACCAGAACGATGTCGTTGCCGTTGATGGTGTCGTTGAACTCTTGCGCGGTGATGTCTCGAGTAGCCACGTGAACCTCAACGTTTCTTCCGGCTGTGATGTTCCTTTCTACAGAGAGTAGGCCTTCACCCAGTCGACCTTCATCTGCGCCTCGAACGGCTTCGACGGATCAGGGTCGCCGTTCCATGGGTTGCCGACGGCCACGTTCAGGATGAGGTAGTGCTCCCAGGCGCCGGAGAACGGCGTCCAGTTGCCGCCCAGCGCCTCGTACTGCGCCTTGGTGATCCGGCCGACCTCGATACCGTCGACGTGCCAGACGATCTTGTCGGCGTGCCAGTCGTTCCGCCGTTAGAGATCGACTTATTCAAGGCGGCCAAATTGCGTCGAAATGATCGGGCGACGTTGAGCGACGGAACGCCGCTGCGCGAACAGAATTGGCCAGCAACGCCTTCGTCCGTCTCGGCCACCAGAAGACCTCCTCGAGCAAGGCCACGAGGTACACCGCCGCGTCGTTCCGGCCAACCAGGAGCCAAAGTCGAGCCAGGCGAGGACCCCCGCGCCCAGGCCGACAGCGCCGCCCAGGATGAGGGGCGCAGAACCGGCCCGTGACGCCAAGCAGACGCGGGGTCCGTCACATCTCGATGGTCCCGCCGGCCTCAGATCGCCTGCTGCGTGGGCAGGATGGTGATCTCGGTGAGATTGACGTGGCGCGGCAGTGCGGCGGTGAAAGCCACGGTCTCGGCGACATCGGCGGCGCTGAGGACGTCGATGTTCTCGATCAGATCGGCCATCAGCTTGCTTGCGTCCGGATCGGTGACATGGTCCGGCAGCTCAGTGTCGACCATGCCCGGTTCGATCGTCGAGACGCGCACCATCTTTTGTCCGAGTTCGACGCGCAGCAGCCGGGTCAGCTGACTGAGATACGCCTTGGTGCCGGAGTAGACGGAGAATTTCTCCAGCACCCGTGTCGCCGCGATCGACGATGTGGTCATCAGATCGGCGGGCCGCCCCGCGTCTGCATTCTCGATCAAATGCGGGACGAAGGCCGCGATGGTGTTCATCACGCCGGTGATGTTGAGGTCGATCTGGCGTTGCCAGTCGTCGACCTTGAGGTCATCGATGGCGGAGATGAGTTGCACGCCTGCGTTGGCGAACACCAGATCCGCCTGCCCCCATTCGGCTGCCACGCGCCCGGCCGCGCGTGACACCGATTCACGGTCGGTGACATCGACGGGCACCGCCAACGCGGCGCCGCCGGCCGAAGAGATGCGCCGTGCCAGTTCATCGAGCCGATCCTGACGACGTGCGATCAACGCGACGCGGGCGCCTAGGGCGGCGAGCCGCTGCGCGGTGGCCTCGCCTATTCCGCTCGATGCGCCGGTCACGACGGCGGTACGTCCCGTCAGCGGCGCGCCTGTGATGAGCTGTGACATGTTCGCTTTCCTTTCCGGGGTGGTGTCAGGTGGTGCAGTCCAAACAACCACCGAAATCCCGTCCCCGACGCGCCCGAGCGGGCCCAGTCGATCCCGGGACAAACTGGGCCACCCTCGGCCGTGCCACACCGGGTGGAGCACGACACACTGGGTGTCGTGGAAAGGAACCGCTCCGAGCTCGCCGACTTCCTCGGGACCCGCCGCGCCAGACTGTCGCCAGCCGATGTCGGCCTCGACGACGTCGACCGGCGGAGGGTGCCGGGCCTTCGTCGGGAAGAGCTGGCCCAACTCGCGGGCGTCAGTGTCGATTACTACACGCGACTCGAACAGGGACGCAGCCGCAGCGCATCCGTCGAGGTACTCGATGCTCTTGCGACGGCGCTGCAGCTTGACGACGCGGAACGCGAACACCTTCATCAGCTCGGTAGACCGCGACCGGCGCGGCGGACCGGCCGACCGCGCCCGCAGCGCGTGCTTCCGGAAACGCTGGAACTTCTTGAGCGGCTGGACCTCGTCTTCTCACCGGCGTTCATCCTCGGTCGGCGACTCGACGTCCTCGCCCACAACAGACTTGCCGGTGCACTGATCGCCGAGTTCCGCAGCATGCCTGCGGCACAACGTAATCAGGCTCGATTCGTCTTCCTCGAACCCCACGCCCGCGAGCTTTACGCGGACTGGCGGCAGGTGGCTGTAGACACTGTCGGCATGCTGCGCCATGAAGCCGGGCGCCATCCCGACGATCCGAAACTCTCCACGTTGGTCGGGGAGCTGTCGATCCACAGCGACGAGTTCCGCACCTGGTGGTCCCGACACGACGTGCAACGTAGAACGACCGGCACGAAGAGCTACCACCATCCCGTCGTCGGCGACGTGACGGTGACGTATCAGGCGCTTCATCCCGGTGGCGATGAAGACCAGTCCGTGATCGTTTACACGGCCGAGGCCGGGTCGTCCTCGGACACCGCGCTGCGCCTACTGGCGAACTGGCATCAGGACCGAACGCACGAATCCGTCGACGGACCGAGCGCTGAGTCCGCTAGACGGTGAAGCCGAGCGCCCTCAGCTGCTCGCGACCGTCATCGGTGATCTTGTCCGGGCCCCACGGCGGGTTCCACACCCAGTTGATCTTGATCTCGTTCACCAGGCCGGCGCCGACCAGCGCGGTGCGGGACTGATCCTCGATGACGTCGGTCAGCGGACACGCGGCCGACGTCAGCGTCATGTCGATCAGCGCCACCGGTCCGGCATCGCTGTTCTCCAGGTTGATTCCGTACACGAGCCCCAGATCGACGACGTTGATCCCCAACTCGGGGTCGACGACGTCGCGCATGGCCTCCTCGAGGTCCGCCAAGAGCTCGTCATTGGGCTCGACCAATTCCCCGCTCGCTTCGCTCGTGCCCGCCGGTGCGGTATCACTCATCAGCTCTCCTCAGAATTCTCGGGCCCGTGGGCCTCCGCCAATGCCGCTTTGAAGGCTGTCCAGCCCAGCAGCGCGCACTTCACCCGTGCCGGGTATTTCGCCACCCCGGCGAACGCGATTCCGTCGCCCAGGACATCTTCGTCACCGTCGACCTTGCCCCGCGACGACACCATCTCGGAGAACGCCGCCACGGTCTTGAGCGCATCCCCCACCGTCAGTCCGATCACCTGATCGGTCAGCACCGACGTCGAAGCCTGGCTGATCGAGCAGCCCTGGCCGTCGTAGGAGATGTCGGTGACCGTTTCACCGTCCTCCGACAGCGCCACCCGCAGTGTCACCTCGTCACCGCACGTCGGGTTGACGTGATGCACCTCGGCGGCGAACGGCTCCCGCAGGCCGCGGTGATGCGGATGCTTGTAGTGATCCAGGATCACTTCCTGGTAGATCTGCTCCAGCCGCACTAGTTCCGCCCGAAAAACTCGACAGCCCTGCGCACCCCGGCCACCAGCCGGTCCACCTCGTCGAGGGTGTTGTACACCGCGAACGACGCGCGGGCAGTCGCGGCGATGCCGAAGCGGCGGTGCAGCGGCCACGCGCAATGATGGCCCACACGCACGGCCACACCATCGTCATCGAGCACCTGTCCCACGTCGTGAGCGTGGACCCCGTCGACGACGAACGACACCGGCGAACCGCGGTGCTGCATCGACGTCGGCCCGATGATGCGGACCTCGCCGATGTCCGACAGTCCGGCCAGCGCTGCCGCGACCAGTTCGTCCTCGTGCTGTTGCACCGTAGACATGCCGATGGCGTCCAGATATCTTGCTGCAGCGGCCAATCCGACCACCTGCGAGGTCATCGGGGTGCCCGCCTCGAAACGCTGCGGCGCAGGCGCGAACGTGGTCGCTTCCATGGTGACGGTCTCGATCATGGAACCACCGGTGAGGAAAGGAGGCAGGGTCGTCAACACGTCGCGCCGGCCGTAGAGAACGCCGATCCCGGTCGGGCCGAGCATCTTGTGCCCCGAGAACGCGGCGAAATCGACGCCGAGATCGTGGAAGTCCACCGGCTGATGCGGGACCGACTGGCAGGCGTCGAGAACCACCAGCGCGCCGACCGCCCTGGCCCGGGCCACCAGCTCCGCCACCGGCGCAACCGCACCCGTCACATTGGAATGGTGGCTGAACGCAACGACTTTGACGTTGTCGTCGAGCTGCAGCGAGTCGAGGTCGATGCGGCCTGCTTCAGGTCCTTCAGAAACGACCCCGTACCACTTGAGGGTGGCACCGGTGCGGAGCGCCAACTCCTGCCACGGCACAAGGTTGGCGTGATGCTCCAACTCGGTGGTGACGATGACGTCGCCGGGCCCGATGGCGTTCTCGAAGCGCTTGTCTCCCAAGGTGTACGCCACGAGATTGATGGCCTCGGTGGCATTCTTGGTGAAGACGAGCTCGTCGGCGTCGGCTCCCACGAAGGATGCGATGTCCTCGCGTCCCTGCTCGTAGGCGTCGGTGGCCTCTTCCATCAGCTGATGCGCGCCACGGTGGACCGCGCCGTTGGAGTTCAGCAGGAAGTCGCGCTCTGCGTCGAGCACCGCCAGCGGCTTCTGCGACGTCGCACCGGAATCGAGGTAGGCCAGCTGGTCTCCGCCGCGCATCACCCGGCTCAGGATCGGGAAGTCGGCCCTGATGGCCGTAACGTCGAGCGTGCGTGCGGCCGTCACGTCAGGCTCCTGCGGAGGCAGCCTGCGTGAAGCGCTCGTAGCCGTTCTCCTCGAGCTCGTCGGCCAGTTCGGGGCCGCCGGATTCGATGATCCGTCCACCGACGAAGACGTGGACGAACTGCGGCTTGATGTAGCGCAGGATGCGGGTGTAGTGCGTGATCAGCAGGACGCCACCGTCCTCGGCGTCCTTGTAGCGGTTCACGCCCTCGCTGACGACTCGCAGCGCGTCGACGTCCAGGCCGGAGTCGGTCTCGTCGAGGATGGCGATCTTCGGCTTGAGCAGGCCCAGTTGCAAGATCTCGTGGCGCTTTTTCTCGCCGCCGGAGAAGCCTTCGTTGACGCTGCGTTCCCCGAAAGACGGGTCGATGTCGAGGTCGGTCATCGCGCCCTTGACCTCTTTGACCCAGTGCCGCAGTTTCGGCGCCTCGCCGCGCACCGCGGTCGCCGCCGTGCGCAGGAAGTTCGACATCGAGACGCCGGGTACCTCTACGGGGTACTGCATGGCCAAAAAGAGCCCCGCTCGCGCTCTTTCATCCACGGACATCTCCAGGACGTCTTCACCGTCGAGGGTGATCGACCCGGAGGTTACGGTGTATTTCGGATGGCCTGCGATCGCATACGACAGCGTCGACTTGCCGGAGCCGTTGGGCCCCATCACGGCGTGGGTCTCGCCCGACTTCACAGTCAGGTTGACGCCCTTGAGAATCGGGACCTCGTCGCCTTCGGGAGTGAAGACCGAGGCGTGCAGGTCTTTGATTTCCAGTGTGGTCATGTCAGTTCGCACTCGCTTCGGTGATTGCTAGTTCTTTTTCGATGGCTTCGGTCAGGCGCTCGCGCACGGCGGGGACGGCGATCTTGGCGATGATCTCGTTGAAGAAGCCGCGCACCACCAACCGGCGGGCCTGATCCTCGGGAATGCCGCGGGCCCGGAGATAGAACAACTGCTCGTCGTCGAAACGTCCTGTGGCACTGGCATGCCCGGCGCCGACGATCTCACCGGTCTCGATCTCCAGGTTCGGAACCGAGTCGGCGCGGGCGCCGTCGGTGAGCACCAGGTTGCGGTTGACCTCGAAGGTGTCGGTGCCGGTCGCCTCGGCGCGGATCAGCACGTCGCCGACCCACACCGTGTGGGCGTCAGGCTTGGTGGATTCCGGATCGCCCTGCAACGCTCCCTTGTAGAGGACGTCGGACTTGCAGTTCGGCTGCGAGTGATCGACAAGCAGGCGCGCCTCGAAGTGCTGGCCGGCGTCGGCGAAGTAGGTGCCCAGCATCTGGGCATCCCCGCCCGGCGCGTCATAGCGCACGGTGGCTGTCGTGCGGACGACATCGCCGCCGAGCGTGACGTTGACGTGCGTGAGTACCGCATCCTTGCCCAGCCGCGCGTGATGCGAGCTGACATGCACGGTGTCGTCAGCCCAGTCGGCGATCCAGATGACGCCGACCCCGGCGGAGTCTCCGACCACGATCTCGACGTTGTCGGCGAGGATCCCGCTGCCGCGCAGATCCACCACGACGGTCGCGCGGGACAGCTCCTCGACACGGATCTGCAGGTGCCCGTAGGCGACCTGCCCCTCCCCGGGTCCGGCGACGGTGATCTCGATCGGCTCGGCCACCTCGGTGTCGCGCGCGACGGTCACGATGGTCGCCGAGTCGAACGACGAAAATGCCTGCGCCGCCACACGATCGGATGGCACACCAGCCTGGCCGAGGCGCTCGTCGTCGCGCTGGACGGTTTCCACCGTCACGCCGGGAGGTTCTGCGACGGTGACCTTGGCGCGACCGGTCGCGACCGCCGATCCGTCGTGCAGTACGCGCAGCCGCTTGAGCGGAGTGAAGCGCCAGATCTCGTCACGGCCGCCGGGAACCTCGAAGGCGTTCACGTCGAACGACGAGAAAAGTTCACCCTTGTTGACGGCAGAGAGGGCCGAGCCCTCGACTGCCTGAGTCAGATTGCCCATTACTAACCGACCGCGCCTTCCATCTGCAGCTCGATCAGCCGGTTGAGCTCGAGTGCGTACTCCATCGGGAGTTCCTTGGCGATCGGCTCGACGAAGCCGCGCACCACCATCGCCATCGCCTCGTCCTCGGTCAGTCCGCGGCTCATCAGATAGAACATCTGATCCTCGCTGACCTTGGACACCGTCGCCTCGTGGCCCATCGTGACGTCGTCCTCGCGGATGTCGACATACGGGTAGGTGTCGGAACGGCTGATCGTGTCCACCAGCAGCGCATCGCATTTCACGCTCGAGCGCGAACCGTGAGCGCCCTTGTTGACCTGGACCAGGCCACGGTAGGACGCGCGGCCACCGCCACGGGCCACCGACTTGGACACGATGTTGCTCGACGTGTTGGGCGCCAGGTGCAGCATCTTGGCACCGGTGTCCTGGTGCTGGCCCTCGCCGGCGAATGCCACCGAGAGCACCTCGCCCTTGGCATGCTCACCGGTCATCCACACGGCCGGGTACTTCATCGTGACCTTCGAGCCGATGTTGCCGTCGACCCACTCCATGGTGGCTCCGGCCTCGGCGCGCGCACGCTTGGTGACCAGGTTGAAGACATTGTTCGACCAGTTCTGGATGGTCGTGTAGCGGCAGCGGCCACCCGGCTTGACAATGATTTCGACGACAGCGCTGTGCAGCGAGTCGCTCTTGTAGATCGGCGCGGTGCAGCCCTCGACGTAATGCACGTAGGCGTCCTCGTCGACGATGATCAGCGTCCGCTCGAACTGGCCCATGTTCTCGGTGTTGATCCGGAAGTAGGCCTGCAGCGGGATGTCGACATGCACACCCTTCGGCACGTAGATGAACGAGCCACCCGACCACACCGCCGTGTTCAGCGCGGCGAACTTGTTGTCACCGGCCGGGATCACGGTGCCGAAGTACTGCTTGAACAGCTCGGGGTGCTCCTTGAGCGCGGTGTCGGTGTCGAGGAAGACGACGCCCTGAGCCTCCAGGTCCTCACGGATCGAGTGGTAGACGACCTCGGACTCGTACTGCGCGGCCACGCCGGACACCAGGCGTTGCTTCTCCGCTTCCGGGATGCCGAGCTTGTCGTAGGTGTTCTTGATGTCGGCGGGCAGGTCGTCCCACGTGGCGGCCTGCTTCTCGCTGGAGCGCACGAAGTACTTGATGTTGTCGAAGTCGATACCTTCGAGGTTGGAACCCCAATTCGGCATCGGCTTCTTGTCGAAGGTGCGCAGCGCCTTGAGACGGATGTCGAGCATCCACTCGGGCTCACTCTTCTTCGCCGAGATGTCGCGGACCACGGCCTCGGACAGCCCCCGCTGCGCGCTGGCGCCTGCGACATCGGAGTCGGCCCAGCCGTAGCCGTACTTACCCAGGGACGCGATGGTCTCCTCCTGGGTCAGCGCTTCTGGCTTGACCTCCGGTGTGAGTGTCATTGCGACACACTCCTTTTGCTCTTGTTGTTGCTTCGGCGCGGGCTGTGCGCCGAAGGGTTCGCTCTGCGCCGCTAACGTTGCGCCGGCACAAGCGGGACGTGGGTGGTGCAGGCACAGTCCCCGTTGGCGATGGTCGCAAGCCGCTGCACGTGGGTCCCCAGCACCTCCGACATCGCCTGCTGCTCGGCCTCGCACAGTTCGGGGAACTGCTCGGCGACATGGGACACCGGACAGTGGTGCTGACAGATCTGGACTCCGCGCAACGGCCCGCCCACCCGGGTGGTCGTCGTCGCGTAGCCCGCACCGGTCAGTGCGTCGGCGATCCGGTCGGCGGCAGCCTCCACCTCGTCACCGGATGCGCCGCTGACGGGTTCGACATCGGCCAGGATCGCGTCGATGCGCCTACGGGCGAAGCTACGAATGGCATCGTCGCCCCCTATCTCACGCAACTGGCGCATCGCCGCCGAGGCCAGGTCGTCGTAGGTGTGCTCCAGCTTCGCCCGACCCGCCGCGGTGAGTTGGTAGCGCTTGGCGGGCCTGCCACGGCCTTCCTGCTGCCACGCCGCAGCGGCATTGGCCTGGGCCTCTCCAGCATCGATCAGTGCGTCGAGATGCCGACGCACACCGGCTGCCGACAATCCGAGACGATCCCCGATGTGACTGGCGGTCGTCGGACCGGATTCCAGCAGCAGCCTGATGATCGCCTGCCTTGTGTCACCGTCGCCAGCATGGGACGGCACCGGTGTCGGCGCGCCCGAGCTCTGCGAACGGAATTTCACAACACCAGTGTGACGCAATTACAGGGGTGGGTCCAGCAAGGGCACCCTTAGCCTTTCGTCGGCATCGTCACACCGATTGCCCTCAATTCTGGGGAATAACCGCCCGCTACGCTGCCTTCGTGGCAGCCCGCCAGCACTCCCTCAGCTCGACGATCGCCGGTCTGCACGGCGACGAGCGAACTGTCGGCAGCCCGCTGACCGCCGCCGAGCTGGTCTTCATGCGCCGAACTCGACTGTTCGGGGCCACCGGCACCGTACTGATGGCGATCGGGGCTCTGGGCGCCGGCGCCCGACCCGTCGTGCAGGACCCGACCTTCGGCGTGCGGCTGTTGAACCTGCCGTCCCGCATCGCGACGGTGTCGCTGACGATGACGACGACCGGGGCGGTGATGATGGCTCTGGCCTGGCTGATGCTGGGCCGTTTCACCCTGGGCAAGCGCAAGATGACGCGCAGCCAGCTCGACCGCACGCTGCTGCTCTGGGCCCTACCGCTGCTGTTGGCGCCACCGATGTACAGCAAGGACGTCTACTCCTACCTCGCGCAGAGTGAGATCTCGCTGCAGGGCAACGACCCGTACGAGGTAGGTCCGGCGACCGGCCTCGGCCTCGATCACGTCTTCACGCTCTCGGTTCCCAGCATGTGGCGGGAGACCCCGGCGCCGTACGGACCGCTGTTTCTGTGGATCGGCCGTGGGATCTCGCAGATCACCGGCGAGAACATCGTCGAGGCCGTGCTGTTTCACCGCCTCGTCGTGCTGCTCGGTGTCGGGATGATCGTGTGGGCGACCCCGCGGCTGGCGCGCCGCTGCGGTGTCGCCGAGGTCAGCGCACTGTGGCTCGGTGCGGCCAACCCGCTGTTGTTCATGCACCTGGTGGCGGGTATCCACAACGAGGCCCTGATGCTGGGCCTGATGTTGGCGGGCACCGAATTCGCTTTGCGCGGAGTCGACGCCGCCACCCGCTTGATTCCGCGACCGCTGGCGCGACCGCGCGACCGCGAGCAGTGGCTGAGCTGGTACCCGGTGGCGATGTTGTTGGCGGGCACCGTGCTGATCACGATGTCGTCGCAGGTCAAGCTGCCCTCGCTGCTGGCGCTCGGATTCGTGGCCATGGCTCTGGCATGCCGCTGGGGCGGGACGGTGAGGGCGTTTTTCCTGGCGGGCGGATTGCTGGGCGCGGTGGCGCTGGGGGTCATGGCGCTGATCGGCTGGGCCAGCGGTCTCGGCTTCGGCTGGCTGTTCACCCTCGGCACCGCCAACGTCGTCCGCAGCTGGATGTCACCGCCGACACTGCTCGCGCTCGGGACCGGGCAGGTCGGCATTCTGCTCGGGTTGGGCGACCACACCACCGCGGTGCTCGCGCTGACCCGCGCCATCGGCGTCAGCCTCATCGCGGTGATCGTCCTGTGGCTGCTCTTCGCCGTGCTGCGTGGCCGGTTGCATCCGGTCGGTGGACTCGGCGTCGCCCTCGGCGCCACCCTGCTGCTGTTCCCCGTGGTCCAGCCCTGGTACGTGCTGTGGGCCATCATCCCCCTCGCGGCGTGGGCGACACGTCCCCGCTTCAGGGCAGCGGCCATCGTCGTGACCCTCGTCGTCGGGATCTTCGGACCCACCGCCAACGGCGACAGATTCGCCCTGTTCCAGATCGCACTGGCGACGGCGGCGAGCTTCCTGATCCTGGTGATGTTGGTGGTGCTGACCTATCGCTGGCTGCCCTGGCGGCCCGTGCCCCCCGCATCCTCAGCGCGACCGGCGGCATCCGATTCCAAGGCCGACGCCTACGCTGAGTCTCCGTGACCCCCGTTTCTCCCGGCGCCCCTCCCGTTTTGTTGCGTGGGGTGAGCAAGCGGTACGGGTCGACGACCGCCGTCTCGGAGCTCGACCTCGACGTACAGGCCGCGGAGGTGTTCGCGCTCCTGGGCCCCAACGGCGCGGGGAAAACGACGACCATCGAGATGTGTGAGGGATTCCTCAAGCCCGACGCCGGGTCGATCCGAATCCTCGGCCTCGATCCGGTCACCGACAACGCCGAGGTCCGGGCGCGCGTCGGCGTCATGCTGCAGGGCGGCGGCGCGTACCCCGCGGCGCGGGCAGGCGAAATGCTCGACCTGGTCGCTTCCTACGCCGCCAACCCGCTGGATCCCCAATGGTTACTCGAAACCTTGGGCCTCACCGACTCGGCACGGACCACCTATCGCCGCCTCTCGGGCGGCCAGCAGCAGCGCCTCGCCCTGGCGTGCGCGGTGGTGGGACGCCCCGAGCTGGTGTTCCTCGACGAGCCGACCGCCGGAATGGACGCTCACGCCCGAATCGTGGTGTGGGAGTTGATCGATGCGCTGCGCCGTGATGGCGTCACGGTCGTGCTGACCACCCATCAGCTCACCGAGGCCGAGGAACTCGCCGACCGCATCTTGATCATCGACCACGGCGCCGCCGTGGCCACTGGAACCCCGGCGGAGCTGATGCGCAGCGGTGCCGAGAACCAGCTGAGGTTCCGGGCACCACGCATGCTCGATCTTTCGCTGCTCATATCGGCGTTGCCGGAGGACTATCGCGCATCCGAGACCGCACCCGGCGAATACCTTGTCGAAGGGCACATCGACCCACAGGTGCTGGCCACCGTCACCGCATGGTGTGCACGCCTTGACGTGCTCGCCACCGACATGCGCGTGGAGCAGCGCAGCCTCGAAGACGTGTTCCTCGACCTGACCGGACGGGATCTACGCTCGTGAATCGTTTCGCACCAGGCACCTTCACGCCGGACCCGCGCCCGGCCGCCGTGCCCAAGATGCTGGCCGCGCAGTTCGGCCTCGAGCTGCGCCTGCTTCTGCGCAACGGCGAGCAGCTGCTGCTGACGATGTTCATCCCGATCACGCTGCTGGTCGGCCTGACGCTGTTGCCGCTCGGATCCTTCGGCCCCAACCGCGCCGCGACGTTCGTCCCCGCGATCATGGCGCTCGCCGTCATCTCGACGGCGTTCACGGGTCAGGCGATCGCCGTCGCGTTCGACCGCCGCTACGGCGCGCTCAAACGGCTGGGAGCTACGGCACTGCCGGTCTGGGGCATCATCGCAGGAAAGTCGCTGGCGGTCGTGGCGGTCGTCTTCCTGCAGTCAATCCTGTTCGGCGCCATCGGTTTTGCGCTCGGGTGGCGTCCGCCGCTGGCCGGCCTCGCGCTCGGTGCCGTGATCATCGCGCTCGGCACAGCGGTGTTCGCCGCGCTCGGCCTCCTCCTGGGCGGCACCCTGCGCGCCGAGATCGTGTTGGCCGTGGCGAATCTGCTGTGGTTCGTCTTCGCCGGCCTCGGCGCCCTGACGCTGGAGGGCGACATGGTCCCCACGGCCGTGCAGTGGGTGGCCCGCCTGACGCCGTCGGGCGCGCTCACCGAAGCGCTGTCGCGCGCGATGATGCTGTCAATGGACTGGTTCGGACTCGCGACGCTGGCCGTCTGGGGCGCCGTCGCCGCGCTCGGCGCCCTGCGATGGTTCCGCTTCACCTGACGAATTGAGGGCTGGCAGAAGATATTCCAGCTGTCCGACTTCCTCGATGTTGTGCTTGACCCACGCGCGGGCCTTCTCGGTGGAGAACTTCCGCCGCAGCACCAGGTTGAGCGGCGAAGCCGGCAGCGACCGCACGCCGAGATCCATCACCGTCACGTAGTGAGCGCCGTCGGCGCCCGCAGACCAGGTGTGCTCCAGCTGGAAGACCGGGATCCCCGCGATACGTAGTACCAACCTGATACCGGTTTCGTCGAGCTTTTCCACGCGGGCCACCTCGTCGACGATGAACTCGGGACGGGCGCCGAAAGCCTCGACCATGTGGAAGCGGGCCCCTTCGGCCGCGCCACCGGCCGGAGCGGGCCGGGCCAGCTCCCAGAGGATGTGGTCGACCGGATGCCAGGCGTGATAGCGGTCCACGGTCTGGCCGCCGTACTCGATCGTGCCACCCAGGTGGGTGAACCAGTCGAGCAGCATCGCCGGCGTCACACCCGCGAGGGGCCGGTGGTCGATGGTGATGCGGCGACGACCTCGCGGACATTCCGTGATGTGCACGGTGGCGGTGTCGACGGAGCGCAGCGGATACAGCACGGGCAGGGTCATGGCAGTGGTCATCAGAACCTCCAAGATACTGTTTCGTTTCTTATGTTGGGAACCGTAGAGCGGAGGGCATAAGATACGCAAGCGTTTCTATACGGAGAGAGCGGGATCACAATGGGCAGACGACGGGGTGCGGAGCTCGATTCCGCGATCCGCACGGCGGTACTGCAGCTTCTCGGCGACCACGGTCCCGACGGCGTCACGATGGAAGCCGTCGCCGCGGCCGCCCACACCAGCAAGCCCGTCCTCTACCGGCGCTGGCCGGACCGGCGCGCACTGTTGCGCGACACCCTCATGGGTGTGGCCACGACCTCGCTGCCCAGCCAGGACACCGGCAGCTTTCGCGGGGATCTCCTCGCCGTCCTGCGCGCGTGGAAAGAGCTGTTCACCGGCGACACCGGCCCACTGATGCGGTCGGTCCTGATGGCGGTGGCCGTCGATCCGGAGCTCGAAGCGACGTTCCGCACCGACGTCATCGGCATGCGCAAACAGGAGATGACCCGGATCTTCACGCGCGGAATCGAGCGCGGCGAGGTTCGAGTCGATGCTCCTGTCGAGCTGCTGCGCGAACTCGGCCAGAGCGTGCTGTGGCATCACCTGTTGATCACCGGCGACCCGATCGACGACGACCTCGTCGGCCGACTCGTCGATGACATAGTGATGCCGTTGGTCCTGCCGCCGAGCGCCCCTACTACGACCGGTAGTTAACGAGCCTCTACCATCGGAGCGTGCCCGTAGGTCGCCTCTTCATGCGGATCGTCGATCTGCTTCCCGAGCCGAGCTTGCGGGTGCAGCGCATTGTCGCGGCCGCCGTGATCCTCACCCAGGGCGGCATCGCCGTGACCGGCGCCATCGTGCGGGTGACCGCATCCGGGCTGGGATGCCCGACGTGGCCGCAGTGCTTCCCCGGCAGCTTCACCCCCGTACCTCACGCCGAGGTCCCCGGCATCCATCAGGCCGTCGAGTTCGGCAACCGACTGCTGACGTTCCTCGTCGTCCTGACCGCGGCCGCCGCGGTCATCGCCGTCACCCGCGCCCGGCGCCGACGCGAGGTGCTCTTCTACGCGTGGCTGATGCCGGCGTCGACAGTGCTACAGGCCGTGATCGGCGGGATCACGGTGTTGACCGGACTGCTGTGGTGGACCGTCGCGATCCACCTGCTGGTGTCGATGGCCATGGTGTGGCTGGCCGTGCTGCTCTTCGTCAAGATCGGCGAGCCCGACGCCGGAGAGTGGACGACGCGCGTTCCGAAACCGCTGCGGCAGTTGACGGTTTTGTCGGCCGTGACGCTGGCCGCGGTGCTCGTCACCGGAACGATGGTGACCGGCGCGGGCCCGCACGCCGGGGACAAGAGCATCGACCGCCCGGTGCCGCGCCTGCAGATCGAGATCACCACGCTCGTGCACATGCATTCGTCGCTCCTCGTGGCTTATCTGGCATTGCTGGTCGCCCTCGGCTTCGCCCTGGTGGCGGTGCACGCGCCGGCGCCGGTGATGACTCGGCTGCGCGTCGTGGTGGTCCTCGTCGCCGCCCAGGGCTCGCTCGGCGCGATCCAGTTCTTAACGGGCGTTCCCGAGGCGCTGGTCGCTCTCCACGTGGCAGGGGCCGCTGCATGCACCGCGGCCACCGCCGCGCTATGGGCGTCGATGCGAGAACGGACCGAGCCCGCAACGCTCCAGAGCTGACTCGACGCCGAGCGCGAACCGGCGTTGCGCAGCCTGCCGGTCGGTGTCCTCGAGCTGCCGCCACCCCAGTGAGGGTTCGACGAGTTCGAGTTCCAGCAGAACGGGGGCGTCTGCTCCGCCCAGAACGTCGACGCGCGCGTAGAGCAACTCGCTGACGTCGATGCCCAGATGTGCGGCCGCCGCGGCGAGTGCCTGGCGACCCAGATCCCACAGCTCGAAATCAGGATCGGCGGGCTGCAGACTCTCCTCGGCGTAGGTGCCCGACTGGTCGAACACCGGGCTCCGCCCCGGAGGCGGCAACAGGGGCCCCTTGGTGAAAGCATGGGACTGCTGACCGCTCAGGAAAACCAGTGCGGTCTCGCCGTCACCCACACGGGAGTCGTAGAGCTGCACCACTGCGGTGCGTCCGGCCGCCTGTAACGACTCAGCATGGGCACGCGCCAGATCCGCATCGCAGAACCGCAGCGCCCCCACCGAACCCGCACCGACCGACGGTTTGACGACGACTTCGCCGCCAGGAATGCGCACCCGTTCCCCCGGGGCGAAGAATGCACTGGGCACGACGGGGACGCCCGCCGCGGACAGATCGGCGAGGTAGGTCTTGTCCGCGTTCCAGGCGACGACATCGGGAGGATTGAGCAGGTTCTGCACCTGCTGCGTCCAGCTCAGGAAGTCGTCGAGGCGGTCGGTGTAGTCCCACGTGGCGCGCAGGATGACCAGGTCGGCCGCCAGGGTCGCCGGATCGTCCCACGGCAGCCACCGCGCGTGCAGGCCGCGGCCACGCAACGCCGCGACCAGTCCGGCGTCGTCACCGTCCCCCTCGGGCAGCGCCGGACATCCGGCCAGCACGATGCGCGGATGGAAGACGTCGGGGCGGACCAGTTTCATGACGAGTGGATGATAGTGCGTATGCACGCCGTTGAAATCGCCGAAACCGGTGGACCCGAAGTCCTGTCCTTTGTCGAGAAGCCGCAACCCGAGCCGGGCCCGGGCCAGGTGCTCATCAAGGCCGAAGCGATCGGCGTGAATTTCATCGACACCTACTTCCGATCGGGGCTGTATCCGCGAGAGACGCCGTTCGTCGTCGGTTCGGAGGTGTGCGGGGTGATCGAGGCCGTCGGCGACGACGTCGCGGCGCTCAACGTCGGAGATCGGGTCGTCACCGACAAAGCCCTCGGCGCCTACGCCGAATACTCCGTTGCCCCCGCTGATTTCGTGGCGTACGTACCCGACGGTGTGGCACCGGACGTGGCGGCCTCGGCTCTGCTGAAAGGTATGACGGCGCATTACCTGATCAAGTCGACGTATCCGGTGCAGCAGGGCGACGCCGTGCTGGTGCACGCCGGAGCCGGTGGCGTGGGCTTGATCCTGACGCAGTGGATCACCAGCCTCGCCGCGTCGGTGATCACGACGGTGTCCACGCCTGACAAGGCCGAATTGTCACGACAGGCCGGTGCCGTCGAGGTGCTCGACTACCCCGACGACCCGCAGGCGTTCGGCGACCGGATCCGCGAGTTGACCGACGGTGAAGGCGTGGCAGCGGTGTTCGACGGCGTCGGCGCGTCGACGTTCGAGGCAAGCCTGGCAAGCCTCGCGGTCAGAGGCACGCTGGCGCTCTTCGGCGCCGCGAGCGGCCCCGTCCCGCCGATTGATCCGCAGCGGCTCAATACGGCGGGTTCGGTGTTCCTGACCCGGCCCAACCTCGGGCACTACACCCGCACTCCCGACGAATTCTCATGGCGCGCAGGAGAATTGCTGACGGCGATCGCCGACGGGACCCTCAACGTCACCGTCAGCCACCGATATTCACTGCGTGAGGCCGAACAGGCGCACCGTGATCTGCAGGGACGAAAGACGGTCGGTTCGGTGGTGCTGGTCCCCTAGTTGTACTGACCACGGACGTTGGTGACGGCGTGGTGAGGTGACAAGACGAAGACCTCCGAGTGGAGTGCGAGCTGTCTA
>NZ_LQPC01000032.1 GCF_002101705.1 Mycolicibacterium iranicum
CGGTGGGGGAGGCGGGGGTGGTGGTGTCGCGGCGAACCCGCTGGGAGCCTGGAAAGAGCCCGGCGTCGGTGCACCGTTTGCCGGCGGCGGCAGCGGAGCCGTCATCGTCGCGGCCTGGCTGCGTTGCAGGATTGCTGCGGCCTGATCCTGCTCGGCGTGGGTGAGCGCCTCGGTGGCGGCCTTGGCCATCTCGCCCGCCGACGCGTACCGATGCTCGGGCTCTTTGGCCATCCCTCGGGCCACGACCTCGTCGAGCGCCGCGGGAATGCCCGGGCGCAGCTGGCTGGGACGGGGCGCCGGTTGGTTGAGGTGCGCTGTGATCACGACGCTCACGCTGTCGCCCTGGAACGGTTGCGCTCCGGTCAGGCATTCGTGGAGCACGCAGGTCAGCGCGTACACGTCGGCACGGTGTGTGACCTCGCCCGCGGTGAAGCGCTCCGGCGCCATGTAGGCGTAGGTGCCCACGGCGGTGCCCAGTTCGGTCAGCGTCTCGTCGGTGGCGGCGTTGGCGATGCCGAAGTCCACCAGGTACGCGAAGTCGTCGCGGGTGATCAGGATGTTCTCGGGTTTCACGTCGCGGTGCATGATGCCGGCCTGATGTGCGGCGTCGAGAGCCGAGGCGATCTGTTTGACGATGGCCGTCGCCCGGGCGGGCGTCATCGCGCCTTGCTCCTTGAGCACCTTGCGCAGATCTGTGCCGTCGATCATCCGCATGTCCACGAACAGCAGGCCGTCGACTTCGCCGTAGTCGTGGATCGGGACCACATGGGGTTCCTGCAACCGGCCCGCCGCGTGGGCTTCGCGCTGCAGCCGCTTGCGGAACACCGGATCGTGGGACGCGCCCTCCGGCAACAGCTTCAGCGCCACCACACGGTCTTTCACCGTGTCGTGGGCCTCGTACACCTCGCCCATGCCACCCTTGCCGAGCAGCCGTTGGAGGCGGTACGGGCCGACCTGGGAGCCGACGCGGGAGCCCTGCTGGGGATCGGTCATCAAGGCTCCTCGGGGTGTCGTTCGTCCGGCGAAAACACCCTAATGCGGCAGATGACCTCGCACAGGCTCAACCGGCGGGTTTCAGTATTCGATCCAACCGCGCCCACATCTGGTGTACATCTAAGTAGAACGTGTTCTAGTTTCAGTACTCCTGGGAGGAGACGACATGGCGCTGCGCGTCGTGCAGTGGGCAACCGGCGGAGTCGGCGTCGCCGCGATCAAAGGAGTGCTGGAACATCCCGATCTCGAACTGGCCGGTTGCTGGGTGCATTCCGAGGCCAAGAACGGCCGCGACGTCGGTGACATCGTCGGCACCGGCCCCCTCGGCGTGACAGCTACGAACGACGTCGACGAGATCCTCGCCCTCGACGCGGACGCGGTCATCTACACCCCGCTGCTGCCCAACCCCGACGAAGTCACCGCGCTGCTGCGGTCGGGGAAAAACGTCGTCAGCCCGGTGGGTTGGTTCTACCCGTCCGAGAAGGAAGCCGCGCCGTTGAGGGCAGCCGCCGAGCAGGGCGGAGTCACGCTGCACGGCACCGGGATCGCACCCGGCGGCATCAGCGAGAAGTTCCCGCTACTGATGTCGACGATGTCGACTGGGGTGACGTTTGTTCGCGCCGAGGAGTTCTCCGATCTGCGCAGCTACGAGGCCCCCGACGTCGTGCGGCACGTGATGGGCTTCGGTGACACCCCGGACAAGGCGCTGTCGGGGCCCATGCAGAAACTTCTCGACGGCGGATTCATCCAGTCGGTGAAAATGATCGTCGACTCGATCGGCTTCGCCGCCGAACCCCGGGTGCGGTCGACCCAGGAGATCGCCGTGGCCACCGCCCCGATCGACTCCCCGATCGGGACGATCGAGCCCGGGCAGGTCGCTGCGCGAAAGTTCCACTGGGAGGCCCTCGTCGGCGACGACGTCGTCGTCGAGGTGACGGTCAATTGGCTGATGGGCGAGGAAAACCTCGACCCCGCATGGAATTTCGGCCCGGCCGGCCAACGGTACGAGATGGAGATCAAGGGCAACCCCGATTTCACCGTCACCGTGAAGGGCTTTCAGTCCGACATCGGCGGAGAGGGGCCGGAGTACGGCGTCGTGGCCACCGCTGCGCACTGCGTGAACTCGGTGCCCGCCGTCTGCGCGGCACCGCCGGGCATCAGCACCTACCTCGACTTGCCGTTCATCAGCGCGAAAGCAGCACCCGGCTTGCGCTGATCTCTCGCGGCACCGACCGACGCCCGCCGATTTGAGCTCGACGGCCGCGGCGCGTCAGAGTGTCCGGTAGACGAAAGGAAGTCGATGACTCGTGCGTTGGTGCTCGCCGGGGGCGGCCTGGCCGGAATCGCCTGGGAGACCGGGGTGCTGCTCGGTATCTGCGACGAGGCGCCCGAGGCCGGCGCGCGCCTGCTCTCCGCGGACGTCCTGCTCGGAACCTCCGCCGGTTCGACCGTCGCGGCCCAGCTGGGCAGTGGACTGTCACTCGACGAGCTGTTCGCCCGGCAGCTGTCGGACGCGCACGGCGCCCACGAGATCCATCCGGGCGTCTCGATCGACTCGATCACCGAACTGTTCCTCACTGCGATGATGACGCCGGGCGCCACCAAGGAGCAGAAGCTGCAGAAGATCGGCGGCGTCGCCGCCGACACCGACACGGTGCCAGAAGCCGTCCGCCGCAACGTGATCGAGCATCGGCTGCCCTCCCACGACTGGCCGGAGCGCACGATGCGGGTGACGGCGATCGACATAGCGACCGGCGAGCTCGTCGTCTTCGACGCGGACTCGGGTGTCGGACTTGTCGACTCCGTCGCCGCGAGCTGCGCGGTGCCCGGGGTGTGGCCGCCGGTCACCATCGGCGACCGCCGCTACATGGACGGCGGCGTGGGCAGCACGGTCAACATGTCGGCCGTGCAGGACTGTGGGTCCGCGGTCGTGTTGGTGCCGTCAGGGGCGAACAGCCCATCCCCGTGGGGGACCGGCACGGTCGCAGAGATCGAGGCATTTCCCGGTGCCACGCTGGCCGTCTACGCCGACGACGACGCGCTGGCGGCATTCGGTCCCAACCCGCTCGACCCGGCGTGCCGAGCGCCCGCGGCGCAAGCCGGCCGCGCCCAGGGACGTCGCGAGGCGCAGCGGGTCGCGGAGTTCCTCTCAGCCCTGTGAACCCTTGGGCTCCAGTGCGTCCAGCGCGATGCTGGCCATCTCCTGCCCGATGTCGATGACCTCGTTGGCCCGGTGGAAGTCCAGGCTGCGGCACACCGTTCGGGGAATCTCGATCAGCAGATCGGGTGGATAGGCCGCCAGTGTGTGGCGGGCCAGTGCCGACTGGGCGATGTCGATGACGCGGTTCATCAGCTCGAAGCTGCCCAGCTTCGGAATGTTCGGCTCGTGGAGGTCGGCGACCGGTTCGTCGTCGGGGGCCACGAGCCGCCCGAGCATCGCACGGCCTGTCGGCGTCTCCAGCAGCGACCGGGCCGCTTTCGTGTCGAGCAGCGACGACGTGCTTCGCCACATCCTGGTCAGCCAGTCCGACGTCGGCAGGCGGGAATCACTCATGCGCCTGTCGACGTCGGGATCCTCGCCCGACAGGCTCACCGCAATCGTGACGTCGGCGGGTGCCGCAGCGATCGGCGCCATCGGAAGCGGGTCGAGGATGCCGCCGTCGGCGAGAAGGCGTCCGTCGAGGACATGGGGCGTGATGACGCCGGGAATCGCGATCGACGCGCGGATCGCATCGTCGACCGGGCCGCGCTGCATCCACACCGATTTTCCGGTGATCAGATCGGTCGCCACCGAGGTGTACTGCATCGGAAGTTCCTCGATGGTGACCTCGCCCAGGATCTCGCGCACTGCGTCGAGGATCTTCTCGGCGCGCAGCACGCCCGCGGATGTGAGGGACGGATCCAGCAGCCGCAGCACCGCTCGTTGCGTCAAAGAGCTTGCCCATACGGCGTATTCGTCGAGCTTGCCCGCGGCCTCCAGACCGCCGACCAGTGCGCCCATCGACGAACCGGCGATGCCGACGACCTCGTGACCCCTTTCGCGCAGTTCGTTGAGGACACCGATGTGGGCGTAGCCGCGCGCCCCGCCGCTACCCAGAGCCAATGCGACCCGCATGGACACATTCTCACTTGTTACGACCCCGCAGGATCGGCAACCCTGGGTTGCATGATCGGAAATCTTCGCTCCGTCGTCCTCGACACCCGCGATCCGCGGGGCCTGGCGAGCTTCTGGGCTGACCTCCTGGGCGGAACCATCGTCGAAGACGACGACGACTGGGTGGTGGTCGCCGAACCGAGCGGCAGGAGGCTGGCGTTTCAGCTCTCGCCCGAACACCACCCGCCGCGGTTCCCTGACCCCGAGGGGTCCCAGCAGGTCCATTTCGACATCGACGTCGACGATGTCGATGCGGCCGAGGCGGCAGTGCGCAAGCTCGGTGCGACACGCGTCGACGAAGCGCCGGACGGTGACGACTTCAGGGTGTTCCGTGACCCGGCGGGTCACACGTTCTGTCTGGTGTTCGACGTTTAGCCGCAGAGCGCGTCTGCGGCCGCCTCGACGGCGACGATGACTGCGGCCTGCTGGCCCGGGGACAGAGCCGACCACGGCTTGTCGAATGTCGCCGGCCCGACGGATTCGGCGGCCTGCACGGTCTTGAGGTAGGGCTCGATCTGCGACCGCGGGTCGCCTCCCTGCTGGTCCATCCATGTTCTGGCGGCCCGGCACGCCTGGAAGTAGTCATCCTCGGTGGACTCCGCGGGGGCGCCGACCGCGGTGGTCACGCCGCCGGGAGAGACGCCCACCTCGCCGGGCGCCACCGAGGTCGAGGGTGCGGCCGCACTGGTCGATGACGATGTGGTTCCTGTCGGTGATGGCGTCGCCGGCGGCTCCTCGGTGCTCGAGGAGCACCCGGCGACGATCGCGGCGAGGGCGACAAGGGAGGCGAACACGAGGGGCCAACGCATCCTGCCAATGTAGGCAGCCGCGTTTGACCGAAGCTCGTCGCCCGACAGTGAACTGGGGCTTCCTAGATTCACCGTGAGGTTAAAGCTCATTGCTGGCGAGGTGCCCGCACGCTGTGGAACACTCGCCTCATGACCGACGTGACCCGCAATCAGGAGTGTTGTCAGGCCTGACCGCCGCCCTGATTCGTCCGTCTGTCCCTGGAGTTCCTTCCATGTCCCTGGCTCCCACTCGTCTGCGTCCCGCCGACCTTCTCCACGTCACCGACCGATTCGCAGATGACGTCATCGGTGGCGACTACGACCACCTGCTCCCTGCCGGGGGGCCGCCCACCACCGAGCGCTGGTTCACCCGGCTGCACGGCACCGACGAACTCGACGTGTGGCTGATCAGCTGGGTGCCCGAGCGTTCCACCGAACTGCACGACCACGGTGGCTCACTCGGCGCGCTGACCGTCGTGACGGGATCGCTGCGGGAGACCCGTTGGGACGGTGGCGCACTGCGCGACCGTCGGCTGGTCGCCGGCGATCAGGCAGCGTTCCCGCTCGGATGGGTCCATGATGTCGTGTGGGCGCCGGAGACCATCACGACCGGTGGGGTGGCGCCGACCGTGCCGACACTGAGCGTGCACGCCTACTCGCCGCCGCTGACGGCGATGTCCTACTACGAAGTCACTGAACGAAACACGTTGCGCCGCAACCGCACCGAATTGACCGACAAGCCGGAAGGCGACTGATGGCCAGCCGAATCGACCGCATACTCGACGACGCCCGCGCGAAACTCACCCGTCTCCCCGCCGCCGACGTGCCGGCTGCGCTGGCCCGGGGAGCGGTCCTCGTCGACATCCGCCCCGCCGCCCAGCGTGCCGCGGAAGGCGAAGTGCCACAAGCGCTCGTCATCGAGCGCAACGTCCTCGAGTGGCGACTCGACCCCACCAGCGACGCCCGCATTCCGCAAGCCGTCGGAGACGACGTCGAATGGGTGGTGCTGTGCTCGGAGGGCTATACGTCGAGTCTCGCCGCTGCATCGCTGAAAGACCTTGGACTGCATCGCTCTACGGATGTGATCGGCGGCTATCACGCCCTCAAGGGCGTTCTCGCCTGACGCCTGACGATTCGTCGCTGCGCAACTAGGACGATTCGTCGCTGCGCAACTAGGACGATTCGTCGCTTCGCAACTAGGACGATTCGTCGCTTCGCAACAGTGGCCGCAGTTTCTCCGTCTTCTCCTGCGTCCACCCGGGCGGCTCCATGATCGCCGCCCACGCATCGGCGACATTTCGCACGTAGACGTGCCCGTGTCCGTCGGGGACGTCGACCGCGACCGCCATGTCCGCGGATACCTGAAGGAAGGTGACGACGGGGATCCATTCCATGTGCGGCGACACGTCATAGCCGCGCGCCTCGTGCAACCAGTCGGGCCTGGCGAAGAGCAGATCGGTGTTCCACCACGCGATCGGATCCGACGCGTGCTGCAGGTACACCACGCGGGGTTGCGCCCACGGGTCCGCCGGGCGCCCCAGGTCCCGGGACTCGGCGACGAAGCGCACGTTGGCGCCCCTGTCGTAGATCGGCAGCCACTCCGGGGATCCCGCGTCGCGGTTGCGGGTCAGATCGGTCCAGATCGTGTTGTTGAACGTCGGCCCGCTGAACAATGCGCCGTCGGTGCGGGCGACCAGGTTGTTGAGCGCAAGGAAGGGTGCCTCACCGCCGAACGATCCCAGGCTTTCACCGAACACAACGAGCTTGGGCCGGTCTGCTTCCGGCATCTCGCGGATCAACTCGTCGACGGCCTCGAACAGATACTGACCGGCCTGGCGCGCGTTCTCCTTGTCAACCAGGAACGACAACCAGCTGGGCAGGAACGAGTACTGCATGGACACGATCGCGGTGTCGCCGTTGTACATGTACTCCAGCGCAGCGGCTTCCGCCGCGTTGATCCATCCGGTGCCGGTCGTGGTGGCCACCGCCACCACAGCGCGGTCGAGCCCGCCGGCACGCTGCAGTTCTTGGGCCGCCAGCGCAGCCGTCGCCTTGATGCCGTCCGCGGAGTTCAGTCCGGCATATGCGCGGATCGGCTCGATCGCAGGCGTGCCGTTGAACTCCGACAGCTCCTCGACCGTCGGCCCGCTGGAGACGAACATCCGGCCCTGGTGCCCCAGCGATTCCCAGGTGACCAGGGACTCGGGACCGCCGGAGCGCAGATCTGATTCCGGCGCAGGGTTATCGGGGTCGGTTTCGTCGTTGACCGCGGCGAAGGTCTTGTTGATCGTGCTCATCGCGAACCGGACGACGACGCCGTTGAGGAGCGCGATCGTCAAGGCGAGCAGCAGGGCGACCACGACGACGGCGGCGATCCGCGGCGGCGCGACCTTGTCCACCTGCCGCACCAGGAAACGCACCAGCTTGCCGATCAGTTGGCCGATCTCGACGAACAGGAACAGCGTCACCACCGAGATCGCCGCGGCCAGAGGGTAATCCCAGAAGCCGAGGCGGGGCACACCCATCAGGTCTCGGACGCTGTCCTGCCAGCTGTGAAACTGCCACACCATGATCACCAGCCCGATCAGGCCGACGACCGCGAGCGTCGGCCAGGCCCAGCGCGGCGCGGCGGGACTCGTGTCCCTGGATCGCATGAAGCGCACCAGCCACACCGAGAACACCCCGAGGCCGTAGCCGATCGCGCCCGCGCCGCCGCTGACGAGACCCTGGAACAGAGGTCCGCGGGGCAGCAACGACGGGGTCAGCGACAGAAACAGGAATGCCAGCCCGACCGCGGTGCCCATGAACGTGTACCGGCGGATCCACCATCCTCGCCGGGATGCCGGCGCCTCTTCGACCCGCGCAGGGGCTATCTCATCGGTGGACGCGGTCTCGGTCACGCATGAACTTTAGCGATGCGTGAAGTTCGGCGAACGTTTCTCGGTGAACGCGTTCATTCCTTCGGTCTGGTCGTCGGTCGCGAACGCCGAATGGAACAGCCTGCGCTCATAGAGCAGGCCTTCCGAGAGCGTTGTCTCGAACGCCCTGTTGACGGCCTCCTTGGCCATCCGAGACGCCGACAGCGACATGCCCGCGATGGTGTCGGCGACCGATTTGGCCTCTTCGAGTAGCGATTCGGCGGGCACGACGCGCGACACCAGGCCTGCACGCTCGGCTTCCTCGGCGCCCATGTTGCGACCGGTCAGGATCAGATCCATCGCCTTGGCCTTGCCGATCGCCCGGGTCAGGCGCTGCGATCCGCCCATTCCGGGCAGCACGCCCAGCTTGATCTCGGGCTGACCGAATTTCGCGCTGTCGGCGGCGATCAAGATGTCGCACATCATCGCGAGTTCGCAGCCGCCGCCCAGCGCGTACCCGGCGACCGCGGCGATGGTGGGGGTGCGGGTGGCGGCGAATTTGCCCCAGCCGGCGAAGAAGTCGGACGAGTACACGTCGGCGAACGACAGGCTCGCCATCTCCTTGATGTCGGCGCCGGCCGCGAACGCCTTCTCGCTGCCGGTGATGATGATGGCCCCGACCCCCGGGTCGGCGTCGAGTTCGGCGGCGGCCGTGGTGACTTCGGCCATCACCTGGCTGTTGAGCGCATTGAGCGCCTTGGGACGGTTCAGCGTGATGGTGGCGACGCGGCCGTCGCGATCGACCAGAATCGTCTCGTACGTCATGACTGCTCCTCGAAATCGATGTCGGGATCGGCGGAGACGAAATACGCCTCGATGTCCTCGGTGGTCACTTCACCGAGCGACCCCGGTTTCCATTGGGGATTCTTGTCCTTGTCGATGAGCAACGCTCGGATGCCCTCGACGAGATCATGCGTACGTAGCGACGCGCAGGATGTCCGAAACTCCTGGCGCAGCACGTCTTCCAAAGTGGCGAGCTTGGCCGCCCGCCGAACCGCTTCCAGTGCCACCGACGCGGCGACGGGGGAGCGCGACGCGATCAGCTCCGCCGCCTTGCCCGCACCCTCGCCGCCGTGCTCACGCAGGGCGGCGACGATGTCGGCGACGGTTTCGGCGGCGTAGCAGTGGTCGATCCAGTCCCGTTGCGCCATCAGTTCACTCGGGGGCGGGTCCTGCACGTGCTTTTCAAGGGCGGCGTCGATGCCCTCGGTGTCGATCGTCTCGATGAACGCGTCGAGGTCGTCGTGCGGGACGAAGTGGTCGGCGAAGCCCATCGCGATGGCGTCCGCACCGGAGAACGGAGCTCCGGTCAGGGCCGCATGGATACCGAGCAATCCCGGGGTCCTGGCCAGGAGGAACGTGCCGCCGACGTCGGGGACGAAGCCGATTCCGACCTCGGGCATCGCCATTTTGGTGGTCTCGGTGACGACGCGGACGCTGCCGTGGGCGCTGATGCCGACACCGCCGCCCATCGTGATGCCGTTCATGACCGCGACGTAGGGCTTCGGGTAGCGGCCGATGTAGGCGTTGAGGAGGTATTCGTCGTGCCAGAACCGGCGAGTTTCGGCACCGCCCTTTTTCGCGTCGTGGTAGATCGCGACCACGTCGCCGCCCGCGCACAGCCCCCGGTCGCCCGCGCCGGTCACCAGGACGGTCTCGACCGAGTCGTCGTGTTCCCAGGACATCAAGGCCTTGGAGATCTCGCCGACCATGTGATGGGTGAGGGAGTTGATCGCCTTTGGCCTGTTGAGGGTGAGGCGGCCGATCCCATTGCCGACTGTTACTAGGACATCCTCGTTTTCGTCCACGGAATGCAATCTAGATCGTCTCCCGGGCCGGGGCCTGCCCGGGTAAGGTTTCCTGTGAAGCGCCTGGGAAGATCGCAGTGGGATCTCACTGGGAACTGTCCAGGAACCTCGAACGTTGACGGTGCAACACCACCCGCTCGAGAAACATCAAAGGAAGGAACCGACGGTGCGCGAAAGCAGCAACCCGGTATTCCGCTCACTGCCGAAAGAGCAGCAGGGCGGCTATGCGCAATTCGGTACCGGAGCCGCTGGCTACGGTGCCCAAGCGGTACATGCGGACCCGTACGTCGCGCAGCAGTACCCGGATCAGCAGCAGGCGGGTGTATCGCGCCCGCTGACCATCGACGACGTCGTCACCCGTACCGGCATCACGCTGGCTGTGGTGACCGCGGTCGCGGCGGTCTCGTACTTCATGGTCGACGCCAACCAGGGCCTGCTTTTCCCGCTCTTCCTGATCGGCAGCCTCGGCGGCCTCGGCGTCCTGCTTCTCGCGATGTTCGGTCGCAAGCAGGACAACCCGGCGATCGTGATGACCTACGCGGCGTTCGAGGGCCTGTTCCTCGGCTCGGCCTCGTACCTGTTCGCGAACCTGGTCTCCACCGGCGGACCCGCGATGATCTTCCAGGCGGTGGTCGGCACCCTCGGCGTGTTCTTCGGAATGCTCGTCGTGTACCGCACCGGCGCAATCCGCGTGACGCCCAAGCTGACCCGCATGATCGTCGCCGGCATGTTCGGCGTGCTGGCGCTGGCGCTGGTGAACATTCTGTTCGCCGTCTTCACCGGTAACGCCCCGCTGACCAACGGTGGTCCGCTCGCCATCGGGTTCTCGCTACTCTGCATCGCGCTGGCTGCTTTCAGCTTCCTGATCGACTTCGACGCCGCTGATCAGATGATCCGCGCCGGAGCGCCCGAGAAGGCGGCCTGGGGTATCGCGCTCGGCCTGACCGTCACCCTGGTCTGGCTGTACCTCGAGATCCTGCGTCTGCTGAGCTACTTCAACAACGACTAGCAGTATCGCCAGAGAAAGGGCGTCCACGCGAAGTGGGCGCCCTTTTTCGCGCGCTCGCTCGGTGGGCCCGCGACGCGAGAGTGCGCTCAGCGCTTGCATTTTCGCGAATTCGCGATCTGAACGCCCTCTCGGTGCGCCGGCGCGCCGTCAGGGGACCCGCGGCGTGACCCGCCCGGCCGCCTCGACGGCGTTGGCCCGCGCGGTGTCCACATCGTCGGCGTAGGCGAGCGCCACCCCCATGCGTCGCTTGACGAAGCTCTCCGGCTTGCCGAACAACCGAATGTCGGTGCGCGGCACCTGCAATGCCGCGTCGACCCCGTCGAACACCACGCCCTCGGCGTCGACGCCTCCATAGATGACGGCGCTGGCGCCGGGTGACTTCAGCGTGGTGTCGACGGGCAGACCGAGGATGGCCCGCGCGTGCAGCTCGAACTCGTTCTGCCACTGCGTCACCATCGTGACCATGCCGGTGTCGTGCGGGCGCGGGCTGACTTCGCTGAACCAGACGTCGTCACCCTTGACGAACAGCTCCACGCCGAAGATGCCCTGGCCGCCGAGATCCGCAGTCACCGCAGCTGCGATCTGGCGCGCGCGCTCAAGCGCGGTGGCCGACATCGGATGCGGCTGCCAGCTCTCGACGTAGTCGCCGCTGACCTGGCGGTGCCCGATGGGCTCGCAGAACTGCGTCTCGACCTCGCCGGTGGCACCCCGGGCCCGCACGGTCAGCAGAGTGATCTCGTAGTCGAAATCCACGAATCCCTCGACGATGATGCGCGTGTTGCTCACCCGGCTGCCAGACATCGCGTACTCCCAGGCCGCCACGACGGCGTCGGGCCCGTCGATCTTCGACTGGCCCTTCCCCGAGCTGCTCATCACCGGCTTCACCACGCACGGGTAGCCGATGTCGCCGACGGCGGCCTGCAACTCCTCCAACGAGTCGCAGAACCGGTACGGGCTGGTCTGCAGGCCAAGGGTTTCGGCGGCCAGTCGACGGATCCCTTCGCGATCCATCGTCAACCGGGCCGCCCGGGCAGTCGGAATGACCCGAACAACGCCTTCAGCTTCGAGGGCCTCGAGCGCCGGTGTGGCGATGGCCTCGATCTCGGGCACCACCAGATCCGGGCGCTCCGCCTCGATCAGTGCCCTCAGCGCGTCGGGGTCCGACATCGTGATCGTGCGCGCGTGATGGGCGATCTGCTGCCCCGGCGCGTTCTCGTAGCGGTCGACGGCGATGGTCTCCACACCGAGGCGCTGCAGCGCGATCAACACTTCGCGGCCCAGCTCGCCGGAGCCGAGCAGCATGACTTTGGTGGCGCGCGGTGACAGTGGCGTTCCGATGGTCGTCATCGGAACGGGAGTCTAGAGCTAGCTCAGTCGCTCCACGACCATTGCCATGCCCTGCCCGCCGCCGACACACATCGACTCGATGCCGAACGTCTTGTCGTGGGTCGCAAGGTTGTTCAGCAGCGTGGCGGTGATGCGGGCGCCGGTCATGCCGAACGGGTGGCCCAGCGCGATAGCGCCGCCGGACACGTTGAGCTTGTCCTCGTCCATACCGAGCTCACGCGCCGAGCCGAGCACCTGGACGGCGAAGGCCTCGTTGATCTCGTAGAGGTCGATGTCGCCGATCGACATCTTCGCGTTGGCGAGCGCCTTCTTGACGGCTTCGATCGGGCCCAAACCCATGATCTCCGGCGACAATCCCGACACACCCGTGGAGACGATGCGCGCCAGCGGCGTAAGGCCCAGCTCCTTGGCCTTGGTGTCGCTCATGATCACTACCGCGGCTGCACCGTCGTTCAGCGGGCACGCGTTGCCGGCGGTGATCGTCCCGTTGGGCCGGAAGACGGGCTTGAGCTGGCTGATCTTCTCGTAGGTGGTGCCGGCGCGAGGGCCGTCATCGGTGGTGACGACGGTGCCGTCGGGCAGCGTCACCGGCGAGATTTCGCGCTCGAAGAAGCCGCTCTTGATGGCCTCCTCGGCGCGGTTCTGCGACCGCACGCCCCAGTGGTCCTGGTCTTCGCGGCTGATGCCGGTGAAGGTGGCGACGTTTTCCGCGGTCTGGCCCATCGCGATGTAGACGTCCGGGATGAGGCCGTCCTCGCGCGGGTCGTGCCACTTGATGTCGCCCTCGGCCTGGGCGACGGTGCGGGCCTGTGCCTCGTCGAAGATCGCGTTCTTCGAGTTGGGGGCGCCGTCTGCGGCGCCGACACCGAACCGGGAGACGGTTTCGACGCCGGCGGAGATGAACGCCGAGCCCTCGCCGGCCTTGATCGCGTGAAACGCCATCCGCGTGGTCTGCAGCGACGACGAGCAGTACCGGTTGACCGTGGTGCCGGGTAGGAAGTCGTAGCCGAGCTCGACGGCGACCGCACGCGCGATGTTGTAGCCGGCCTCACCGGCAGGCTGCGCGCACCCCATCATCAGATCGTCGATGTCGCGGGGATCCAGCGACGGCACCTTGTCCAGCGCGGCCCGCACCATCTGGGCGGCCAGGTCGTCGGGGCGCATGGAGACCAGCGAGCCCTTGGCGGCCCGGCCGATGGGGGAGCGTGCGGTGGCGACGATGACGGCTTCAGGCATGGCAAGGGCTCCTCGCGGTTCGAGAGATGTAGAACGTGTTTTACGAAACTAGCTCGCGGCTACGACGATGGGCGCGGGCACCCCGGTCGAGCGGCGCCACAGCCGGCTCAGTCCGCTCACACGCGACAGCAGCGACGTGCCCTCACCGGTGCGCGACTCCAGCGCCTCCTCCGGCGGTTCACCGGTGATGAACTCGCCCAGCTCGTCGCAGAGGGCGGGCAGCAGCTGCTTGGCCGCGAGTTCGTAGCCCGCGGCGGAGGGATGGAACATGTCGGGGGAGAACAGCAGTTCCGGAGTCTTGTAGAAGTGCGGTGACAGCAGGTCGGAGAAGGGGACCGGGACGCCGCCCGCGGCACGCACCGACGCGGCCTGGGCCCGGGCGAGCCGTAGCCCCTGGCTGCGTGCCACCCAGCGCAGGGGCTGCGGGATCGCCTTGATGACGCCGAAATCGGGGCAGGTTCCGACGACCACGACGGCTCCGGCCGCTCGCAGCCGCAGTACCGCCCGCCCCACACGTCGTGCCGACGGGCCGGTGCCGTTGGGGCGGGTGATGTCGTTGGCACCGATCATGATCACCGCCGCGTCCGGTGGTGGACCGGCGACGAACATCGCGTCGATCTGCCCCGCGAGACCTTTGGACGTAGCGCCGACAATGGCCTTGGTGCTCAACCGGATCCGCTTGCCCGACTCCTCGGCAAGGCCTCTGGCGAGCAGCGCACCGGGCACCTCGTCGGCGTCGGTGCACCCGTATCCGGTAGCCGTGGAGTCGCCGAAGATCATCAGGTGAAGGTCGAACGGGACGCCGCGATGCCAGCGCTCGGGTGGTCCGCCGCCCGGGGTGTAGACACCGTCGGCGCGGGGCGGGGCGTCCCAGGACTTCGGGATGATCCGTCGAGCCTGATCGGCCTGAACGGTCAGCAGGTTCCTTGCGCCGACGTAGGCCGTACCGGTGGAGGCCAGCGTGGCCGCGGCCGCCAGCGCGACAGTCGACTTTCGCGGTGCGCTGAGGCGCACGCGGGAGGTGCCCACGACCGCAAGTTTAGAGGGGATTTCGATCGTTGCGCGGGTCGTGGTGGGCACAACCGGTCACAGTGCGGTATCAACTCCGGTACCAAAAGTGTTTAACCAATTGTGATAATGGTTACTAGTGCCAGGCTAAGTTACGAGGTTGTCTGACTAACTCGGCTTATCCCGGCTCTACATCGGCGTAGGAAGTGGTGGCGATGACGGCACCCAGCAAGGTTCCAGCGACTCCCCATGCTGCTATCACTGCAGCTCGCGGGCGTAAATCGCGGAAGTTCCCGGTCTCTGACGGCGCACCGGTAGAGGTCATCGAAGACGGGCCGAGCGTTGCGGGCCGCCTGATGGGCTTGGCCGCGATGGCGACGATCAAGCCGTTCCTGAGCGTTGGTAGCTACGCGCCCAAGCTCCCGTGGCCGTGGGGATTGGTGGACTTCGCCGCCCGCGTCCTGAAGCCCGCGCCGGGAACCGTGCGCGCCACCATCGCGCTGCCCCACTGCACGGCCCAACTCGTCAGGGCCGCCGGCGTGCTGCCCGCCGACGGCAAGCGCACCGTCATCCTCTACCTGCACGGTGGGGCATTTCTGACGTGCGGTGTGAACACCCACGGTCGCCTCGTGACGGCGCTGTCCAAGTGCGCCGACGCGCCCGCGCTCGTCGTCAACTACCGCATGATCCCGAAGCACTCGGTCGGCACTGCGCTCGACGACTGCTACGACGCCTACAAGTGGTTGCGAGAGACCGGATATGAGCCCGACCAGATCGTCCTCGCCGGCGACTCGGCGGGCGGCTACCTCGCGCTGGCTCTCGCCGAAAGGCTCCAGGCCGGCGGCATCAACGGGTTCGTCGGAGAGACGCCCGCGGCCATCGTCACCATGTCCCCGCTCTTCGAGATCGACAACGAGGCTCGGGCCGACCATCCGAACATCCGCACCGATGCGATGTTCCCGCCCAAGGCATTCCACGCCCTCGTCGAGCTGATCGAAGACGCCGCGTCCCGCCGCATCGTCGACGGCGCCCCCGAGGAGGTGTACGAGCCGCTCGACCACATCGAACCCGGTCTGCCGCGAACGCTGATCCATGTGTCCGGATCAGAGGTTCTGCTCAGCGATGCGCGCAAGGCTGCGCGCCTGCTCGCCGCGGCTGGTGTCCCTGTCGAAGTTCGCATCTGGCCTGGTCAGATGCATGTTTTCCAGCTTGGGGCACCTGCGGTCGCCGAAGCCAGCCGGTCGATCAAGCAGATCGGCGAGTACATCCGAGAGGCCACCTGGTAGCACGCGGCCGGAGGCCGCCTGGTTACTCCGTGCCGGGCCTGAGACCATGGAGACATGCGGATCGCCCGGCACATCAGTGAGCTCATCGGCAATACCCCTTTGGTGCAGTTGAACTCAGTTGTTCCACCGGGTGCGGGCACTGTGGCTGCCAAGATCGAGTACCTCAACCCGGGCGGCAGCTCCAAGGACCGCATCGCAGTCAAGATGATCGACGCCGCCGAGGCGAGCGGCGAGCTCAAACCTGGCGGAACCATCGTCGAACCCACGTCCGGCAACACCGGCGTCGGTCTGGCGCTCGTCGCTCAGCAGCGCGGCTACAAGTGCATCTTCGTGTGCCCCGACAAGGTCAGCGAAGACAAGCAGAACGTGCTGCGGGCCTACGGTGCCGAGGTCGTTGTGTGCCCGACGGCGGTGGCACCCGACGATCCGGCCAGCTACTACAGCGTCTCGAACCGACTCGTCGAGGAGATCGACGGCGCCTGGAAACCCGACCAGTACTCCAACCCGATGGGCCCGGAGAGCCACTACGAGACGACCGGCCCCGAGATCTGGGCCGACACCGACGGCAAGATCACCCATTTCGTCACTGGCGTCGGCACGGGCGGCACGATCACCGGCACCGGCCGATACCTCAAGGAGGTATCCGGCGGCCGGGTGAAAATCGTCGGCGTCGACCCCGAAGGCTCGGTGTACTCGGGCGGCACCGGCCGTCCCTATCTCGTGGAGGGCGTCGGCGAGGACTTCTGGCCGTCGGCCTACGACCCGTCCGTACCGGACGAGATCATCGCGGTCTCCGACGCCGACTCTTTCGAGATGACTCGACGGCTGGCACGCGAAGAAGCCCTGCTGGTGGGCGGCTCCTGTGGGATGGCCGCCGTCGGCGCGATCAAGGTCGCCGAACGGGAAGGGCCCGACGCTCTCGTCGTCGTGCTGCTGCCCGACGGCGGACGCGGTTATCTCTCAAAGATTTTCAACGACGGATGGATGTCGTCCTACGGATTCCTGCGCACCAGGCTCGATGGCTCGGTCGAGGAATCAACGGTCGGTGACGTGTTGCGCGGCAAGTCTGGTGCGCTGCCGGACCTGGTCCACACGCATCCGTCGGAGACCGTGCGCGACGCCATCGGAATCCTGCGCGAGTACGGCGTCTCCCAGATGCCCGTGGTCGGCGCCGAACCGCCGGTGATGGCCGGTGAGGTGGCCGGCAGTGTCTCCGAGCGCGAGCTCGTCTCGGCGGTATTCGAGGGACGCGCCAAGCTCGCCGACGCGGTATCCCAGCACATGAGCCCGCCGTTGCCGCTGATCGGTGCGGGCGAACTGGTCAGCGCCGCGGCCAAAACGCTGCGGGAGTGCGACGCGGTCATGGTCGTCGAGGAGGGCAAGCCGGCCGGCGTCCTGACCCGCCACGACCTCCTCGGTTACCTGTCGGACGGCACGCCACGTCGCTGACGCCCCGGGATGCACATCTGGCAAACATTGGCCTGGCGCGGAGTCTCGGGGTGTCGACCGGGCGGAAAGCGCTGTAGGAATGCTGGTCTCGGGTAGTGTAAGCACGCTTGTTCCCAGCTCTGCGCGACCGGAGGAGCGTGATGACAGACCAACCGCCAGGTGCTGGGCAACCTCTTTCGTATCAGCAGACACCCACCCTCGGGTATCGGCCGTCCGACACCCACGCTGGGCGATGTCTGCATCACCGGCCGCCGGGGCGCAACCCCTCTCGGCTGATTAATGCTGTTGATCTGCGTTGCGCTGTCGATTACCTTCCACACCTGGAACCACGGCTATCGCGGCAACACCGCATCCAGCATCGGCAAGTCGGTCATGAAGTTTCACGTTGTGAGCGAGAAGACTTGGAAATCAATCGGTTTCGGGCTTTCGCTCGTCCGCCGGCTGGTCCACTCCGTAGACGCGGCGATCAGCGGCGTCGGGTACTTGTTCCCGCTGTGGGGCACCAAGCGTCAGACCATCGCAGACAAGACAATGGGGACGGTCTGCGTACCGCTTTGACCACGATTGAGATCAGGAGATATCGATGACAGAGAATCCGCCGCCCGGTGGCTATCCGCCTCCCCCTCCTGGGGGCTATCCACCTCCGCCGCCTCCCAGCGGCGGCGGTTTCCCGCCGCCCCCGCCCGGAGGGGGATACCAGCCGCCGCCTCCGCCTCCCGGTGGCGGTTTCCCCCCGCAGGATCCCGGCGGTTACCCACCGCCTCCACCTGCAGGCGGTTACGGGGCGCCGCAAGGTTTCGGACCCCCGCAGGGCGGCTTCCCCCCGCCGCAGGGCTACCCGCCGGTCGGCGGACCGCCCGCCTACAACGTCGGTGATGCATTCAGCTGGGCATGGAACAAGTTCACCAAGAACGCTGTCCCGCTCATCGTGGCAACGCTCGTCTTCGTGGTCGTCGTGGCAGCGCTGCAGGGCATCATCAACGTCGTTCAAATGCTGGTCTCGCCGGGCGAAACCAGCTACGTCGCCGACGACAGCGGGCTGTCCTTCTCCTATGCCGCCACCGGCTTCGCCGGCATCCTCGTGTCGATTGTCGGCTGGTTCCTCACGCTGATCGTGACGGCGGCCATCCAGTCGGCCTACCTCGGCGGCATTTTCGACATCGCCAATGGGCAGCAGGTCAGCGTCGGGTCGTTCTTCAGGCCGCGCAACATCGGCAACGTTGTGATCGCGAGTCTGATCACCGGTGTCATCTCGACCATCGGATACTTCCTGTGCATCTTGCCAGGCCTCATCGCGAGCTTCTTGTTCATGTTCACCACGATCGCGGTGCTCGACCGCAACCTGTCGCCGGTCGATGCCATCAAGTCGAGCTTCGAGACGGTGAAGAACAACCTCGGCCCCGCCTTGCTCACCGCGCTGGCGGCCGTCGCGGTCATCATCGTCGGCTTCCTGCTCTGCGGCGTCGGCATTCTGGTGGGTGCCCCGCTGGCCACCCTGCTTCTGGTGTACGCCTACCGGTCGCTCAACGGGGGATACGTCGCGCCTGCCACTCCGTAACCGTTGGCCACTGATGTCGGCGTGCTCGATGTTTCGGGCACGCCGACATTGTGTTGTGGGAAGGCAGCTTTGAACAGAAATGCCTACACCCGGTGGCTGACTCGTGTGGGTGCGTTTGTGATTGACGGAACGCCTGTACTGGTTGGCTGGGTGATCTGGGAAGTGGTGGCCGTGGCCAGTGCACCCACCGAATGTGTCACGTACGACAACGGCGGAGTGGCGTGCACGGCCCTGCACTCACCCGAGGGCGACATCGCGGGTGTGCTGGCGGTGATTGTGACGATCGTCTACCTCGGATGGAACTTCGGCTACCGCCAGGGCCGAAGCGGGTCGAGCCTCGGCAAGTCAGTGATGGGCTTCCGTGTGGTGAGCGAAAACACCTGGCAACCAATAGGGTTCGGCGGCTCTGCGCTCCGTCAGGCCCTCCACCTTATCGACGTCGCGCTGTGCGGCATCGGCTTCCTGCTCCCGATACTCGATCCGAGGCGTCAGACCCTGGCGGACAAGCTGATGGGCACGGTATGCGTTCCGGTGTGGCCTACCGGAACGCGCTGACCCCGGTCAGTGCCTCCCCAATCACCAACTGGTGCACCTCGGAGGTGCCCTCATAAGTCAGTACCGACTCGAGATTGTTGGCATGCCGAAGCACCGGATACTCGAGAGTGACCCCGTTGGCGCCCAGCAGGGTTCGACACTCACGCGCGATCTTGAGCGCTTCCCGGACATTGTTGAGTTTGCCGACGCTGACCTGCTCGGGCCGGATCCGGCCGTCATCTTTGAGGCGGCCAAGATGCAGGGCGAGCAGCTGGGCCTTGCTGAGCTCGACGGCCATGTCGGCGATCTTGGCCTGTGTCAATTGATATCCCGCGAGCGGCTTGTCGAACACCTCACGGGTGCCGACATATTCCAGCGTGGTCTCCAAACAGTCCCGCGCCGCCCCGACCGCGCCGAACACGATGCCGAACCGCGCCTCGGACAGGCACGCGAGGGGGCCTGACAGCCCTTGTGCGCCAGGCAGTTTCGCATCCTCCGGCAGCCGGACATCATCGAGGGTGAACTCTGAGGTGACCGACGCCCGCAGTGACAACTTGTGCGTCATCTCTCGTGCCGAGAAGCCCGGTGTCGACGTCGGCACCACGAAGCCGATGACCCCTTCCTTCGACCTGGCCCACACGATCGCCACGTCGGCGACCGACGCGTTGGTGATCCACATCTTGGAACCGTTGAGAACCCAGTCGGACCCGTCCCGGCGCGCCGTGGTGCGCATCCCGCCCGGATTGGACCCGAAGTCCGGTTCGGTCAGGCCGAAGCAGCCGATCAGCTCACCGGCGGCCATGCCGGGCAGCCACTGCTGGCGCTGCTCCTCGCTGCCCCAGCGATGAATCGCGAACATGGCCAGCGAGCCCTGCACCGATACCAGGCTGCGCAGGCCGCTGTCGACGGCCTCCAGCTCCTGGCACACCAGCCCGTAGGCCGTCGCCGTCGATCCGCCGCAGCCGTAGCCCGTCAGGTGCATGCCGAGCAGGCCCAGCTTGCCGATCTCGGCGGCGAGCTCACGCACCGGAACCTTGTCTTCGGGGCGCGCCGCCTCGAACCATTCGGCGACGTGTGGGCGCAGCCGTTGCTCGCCGAACTCGCGCACCATCGTGCGCAGGTCGCGGTCCTCGGCGCTCAGCAGTGAGTCGAGATCGAGGAGGCTTTCGATCGTGGCGGTTGCAGTGGTGGACATGGTCAAGTTCTACACCGCTAGCCTTGCGGACATGAGCGAGCAGCGAAGCGCAGCTGACCACTACCGTGCCTACGGGCCTGCCACCAAGGCCATTCACGCTGGTTATCGGCCCGATCCGGCCACCGGCGTGGTCAATCCGCCGATCTATGCGAGCTCAACGTTCGCGCAGGACGGGGTCGGTGGGCTGCGCGGCGGGTTCGAGTACGCCCGCACCGGCAACCCGACCCGCGCCGTCCTGGAGAACGCGCTCGCCGCCGTCGAAGGGGCGTCGTACGGACGTGCATTCAGTTCCGGTATGGCCGCCACCGACTGCGTGCTGCGAGCGGTGCTGCGGCCTGGCGACCATGTCGTGATCCCCGACGACGCCTACGGCGGTACGTTCCGGCTGATCGACAAGGTCTTCAGTTTGTGGGGGATCAGCTACACCGCGGTGGCGCTGTCCAATCTCGACCTCGTCCGCGCCGCGATCACCGACCGGACCAAGCTCATTTGGATCGAGACGCCGACGAATCCCCTGCTGTCGATCGCCGACATCGCTGCGATCTCTGCACTGGGTGCGGAAATGCAGGCGAAGGTTTTGGTGGACAACACGTTTGCATCGCCTGCGTTGCAGCAGCCGTTGGCGCTGGGTGCCGACATCGTGCTGCATTCGACGACCAAGTACATCGGCGGGCACTCCGATGTCGTTGGGGGAGCGCTGCTGACCAACGACGAAGCGCTTGACGACGCTTTCGCATTCCTGCAGAACGGGGCGGGAGCGGTGCCCGGGCCGTTCGACGCTTACCTCACCATCCGCGGCCTCAAGACGTTGCCGCTGCGGATGCAGCGCCACAGCGAGAACGCCGCCGCGGTCGCGCAGTTCCTCGACGGGCATCCCGCGATCGAGTCCGTGCTCTATCCCGGTCTGCCGTCGCACCCCGGACATGAGGTGGCAGCCAAGCAGATGAGTGGTTTTGGCGGCATGGTGTCCGTGCGGCTCAAAGGCGGTCCGCAGGCTGCTCGCGACTTCTGTGCCCGCACAGACATTTTCATCCTGGCCGAGTCGCTGGGCGGGGTTGAGTCGCTGATCGAGTACCCCGGCGCGATGACGCACGCCTCGACCGCCGGTTCGCAGTTGGAGGTGCCCGACGACCTGGTCCGCCTGTCCGTGGGTATCGAGGATGCCGCCGATCTACTCGGCGACGTCGAGCAGGCTCTCGGCTAGGACAGCTGCGCCAGCGCCTGCCGCACCGCGGAGGCGGTGACCGCCAAATTTACTTCTGGCAACGCCGTCGGATACTCGTCAACCCAACTGCCGCTGGCGATTTCGCCGGCGCGGGCATGGACCCAGCGCCAGCCGCGGTCGTTGAGGCTCAGCAGGACGCCCAGTCCGTCGACCGCATGCAAGACCGTGATGATTGCCGCCGTCACCGGCGGGGGGGGTGTGCGGTCGAACAGCGTAGCCATCAGCGCGGCGCGCGCCGAGGTGACCCGCTCACGGTCTGTAAGCGGGAACGCCTGTGTTCGGCGTAAAAGGTTGCCGGACTTGATGGTTCGGCGAATCTGCCCCGACTGCTCCAAATGGGCGACCAGTCGCTCCTGGGTGTCTTTGCCGAGCTTCTTGATCGCCGTCTCGGGGCGCAGCGGCTTGGCCTGCAGCAGTTCGAACGCCGGAGCCACCACGGGGTCGATCGGGCCCGCCGCGTCGAGCGCCACGAGGCGTCCCGGCTGCACCGGTTCGCCGTCGACGGCCGGGCGCACGCGACAGTCCAGGGCGAGATCGAGCAGCGATGCCGCCGCAAGGACATGGTCGCGACGTGGACTGTCGAGACCGGGCTCGGCGGATGCGTTGTCCAGCAGCAGCAGAAACAGGTCCTCTGCGATCTGGGCCATGCGGGGGAGACTAACCCGGTGTCACCGGGCCCGCCGAATCAGTTGTGGTACGGCTCGGCGCTCAGCAGGGTCACCTTGACAGTGCTGCCGCTGGGCACGGTGTAGGACCGCGACTCACCGACCTTGGCGTCGATCAGGGCGCCGCCGAGCGGGGAGTTAGGGGAGTAAACCTCGAGCTTGCCGTCGCTCACACCCTGCTCGCGGGTGCCGATCAGGAACGTCTCGGTGTCCTTCTCGTCGTCGTCGTAATAGACCTTGACGACCGAGCCGGGCAGCGCGATTCCGGACTGCTTGGGAGCTTCGCCCACCTTGGCATTGTTCAGCAACTCCTGCAGCTGGCGGATGCGGGCTTCTTCCTGGCCCTGCTGCTCGCGGGCGGCGTGGTAGCCGCCGTTCTCTCGCAGGTCGCCCTCTTCGCGGCGGTCGTTGATCTCGGCGGCGATGACGGGCCGATTGGCGATCAGCTGGTCCAGCTCCGCCTTCAACCTGTCGTGGGACTCCTGGGTAAGCCAGGTGACCTGGGTGTCCGTCATGTCGCGCTCCTGTCGTCGTTAACTTCCGCGCTCTGCGTAGCCGAAGAGTGGTCTGCACACGGCGCCGGGAGCGGTCAACGTGTACCTATGTGTATTGCCGCCGGTCGAGCGTCTGTGCTGAGCTCCAAAATGCAGCAATACACGGCCCCAGCAGGAACCGTGTATCGGTCGAGCATACCACCGGGGCGCCACCGGAACTTCACGATTTCGCAGGCGGGCGTTTGTTGACCGGCGGCTCGCTACGGCTCGACCAGGTACCCGGGCACGTCCGTCCCGCAGCCGTAGACGTCTCCCACGACAGCGGGCCCGCTCGACTTGACGGTGGTGGTGACCTGCACCGTGGCCGCGTCCGACGGCGGCACGAGCACTTCGCGCCGCCCGTTCTCGTCGCCTTCGTAGGACCGCGTTCGCACGATGCAGACGACCGGCCGGGACGGGTCGTCCCGGGTGACGCTGATCGTCACGTCGACGGTGTTCGGGTCGACGATCCTGTAGCCGGCCATCTCACCCTCGACCTCGTTGGAGCCCAGTCGGGTGAAGGCTATCGCGGCGACCGCCACACCGATGACCGCCACCAGCGCGGTCAGCCCGATGGCGACCCAGCGCCCGGTACGCCGGTTCAGCCGCTGCCGCCCGTAACGGGCGGTGGGACGCTCGATCATGTCGTTTTGCATGCCCGTCGGTCGGATGGGTCTACTAGACCTGGAACTATAGGGCCACTCTCGTGGTTGAACTGATGCGTGAGTGCCCAAACAGCTGACCAGCTAAGAGGAACCAGGTTGAGCGAACTGCGGTTGATGGCCGTTCATGCGCACCCGGACGACGAGTCCAGCAAGGGTGCCGCGACGATGGCCCGCTACGTCGACGAGGGCGTTCGGGTGATGGTTGTCACGCTGACCGGTGGGGAGCGCGGGGACATCCTCAACCCTGCGATGGACCTGCCGGAGGTGCACGGCCGCATCCACGAAATCCGCATCGACGAGATGGCCAGAGCCGCCGAGATCCTGGGCGTCGATCATCACTGGCTCGGGTTCGTCGACTCGGGACTGCCCGAGGGCGATCCACCGCCGCCGCTGCCGGAAGGGTGCTTCGCACTGGAGCCGCTGGAACGACCGACCGAGGCGCTCGTCAAGGTGGTCCGGGACTTCAAGCCACACGTCATCACCACCTACGACGAGAACGGCGGCTACCCGCACCCTGACCACATCAAGTGCCATCAGGTGTCCGTCGCGGCATTCGAGGCCGCGGCCGATCACATGCTCTATCCCGACGCCGGCGAGCCGTGGAGCCCGCTGAAGCTGTACTACAACCACGGCTTCCTGCGTCAGCGGATGCAGGTGCTGCAGGACGAGTTCGCCAAGAACGGCGAAGAGGGCCCGTTCGCGAAGTGGCTGGAGAAGTGGGATCCCGACGACGACATACTCGACAAGCGGGTCACCACCCGGATCGAGTGTGCGAAGTACTTCGCACAGCGCGATGAAGCGCTGCTGGCCCATGCCACCCAGATCGACCCCAACAGCTTCTTCTTCACCACGCCGATGGAATGGCAGCAACGGCTGTGGCCGACCGAGGAGTTCGAGCTGGCCCGGTCGCGGGTACCCGTCACACTGCCTGAGACCGACCTGTTCGCAGGGATTGAAGGACGCGAGTGAACGACGCGATGATGCTGGGCCTTGAGTTGATGACGGGCGTGCTGGCGCAGGAAGAACCACGTCAAACGGGTCCTGACTTCGGTAAGGCCAGCCCTGTCGGGCTGATCATCATCGTGCTGTTGCTGATCGCGGTGTTCCTGCTCGTCTGGTCGATGAACAAGCACCTCAAACGGCTGCCGAAGTCCTTCGACAGCGAGGCCGATGGCACTGAGGGGGCGGATCCGGATCTGACCACCGAGAACCCGGCCGACGGGACGAAACGTGAGTCGCCCTGACGGCAACACCCTCGCTGAGGCGACCAGCCCGTATCTGAGGCAGCACGCCGACAACCCGGTGCACTGGAAGCAGTGGACCGCCGCCGCACTCGCCGAGGCCGCTGACCGCGACGTTCCGATCCTGCTCTCGGTCGGTTACGCAGCCTGTCACTGGTGCCACGTGATGGCGCACGAGTCCTTCGGGGATGCTGAAGTTGCCGCGGCGATGAACGCCGACTTCGTTTGTATCAAGGTCGACCGCGAGGAGCGTCCGGACCTCGACGCCGTCTACATGAACGCGACGGTGGCACTGACGGGCCAGGGCGGCTGGCCGATGACCTGTTTCCTGACCCCCGACGGCAGGCCGTTCTTCTGCGGCACCTACTACCCGAAGCCGACCTTTCTACAGCTGCTGGCGGCGGTCGCCGAGACGTGGCGTACCCGTCGCGCTGAGGTGGAGCAGACCTCGGACAACATCGCCACGGAACTGCGCGCGATGGCATCCGGGCTGCCCGGCGGTGGCCCTGCGATGGCGCCCGCAGTCTGTGACGACGCGGTTGCGGCGGTCCTGCGCGACGAGGACACCGTGAACGGCGGCTTTGGCGGCGCACCGAAATTCCCGCCGTCGGCTCTTCTCGAGGCCTTGCTGCGCAATCACGAGCGCACCGGTTCACCGGCATCGCTGGCGACGGTGTCGCGCGCCTGCGAGGCGATGGCCCGTGGCGGAATCTACGACCAGTTGTCCGGTGGCTTCGCCCGCTACAGCGTCGACTCCTCGTGGGTGGTGCCGCATTTCGAAAAGATGCTGTACGACAATGCCCAGTTGCTGAGGGTCTACGCACATCTGGCGAGACGCACCGGAGATCCGTTGGCGCACAGAATCGCCGATGAGACGGCGCGGTTCCTGCTGGACGACCTGCGGCGCGACGCGATGTTCGTCTCCTCGTTGGATGCAGACACTGCCGGTGTCGAGGGTTTGACGTATGTGTGGACGCCGGACCAGCTGACCGAAGTTCTCGGCGAGAGCGACGGCCATTGGGCGGCAACAGTTTTCGGTGTCACGCCGGACGGAACGTTCGAACACGGTGCGTCGGTGCTGCAGCTGCGGTCCGCGCCCGATGACGCCGACCGATACGAGCGGGTGCGTTCGGCGCTGCGCGCGGCGCGGCGGCAACGGCCCCAGCCCCCTCGCGACGACAAAGTGGTGACGGCGTGGAACGGGTTGGCGATCACCGCGCTCGTCGAGGCGGCGTTCACGCTCGATCGTCCCGAATACTTCAGTGCTGCAAGCGAATGCGCGCATGCACTGCTGGATCTCCATCTCGTCGACGGCCGGCTGCGGCGCTCCAGCCTCGGCGGCGTGGTCGGCGACAGCGTGGCGATTCTCGAAGATTACGCGGCGCTGGCGACGGCGTTGTCGACGCTGCATCAGGCCACGGGCACGCCCGAGTGGCTCGATGCGGCGTTCCGTCTGGTGGATGTCGCGCTCGACCATTTCGCCGATCCGGACGAGGCCGGCCGCTGGTACGACGCGGCCGACGACGCCGAACGGTTGGTGTTGCGTCCGTCCGATCCGACCGACGGCGCAACCCCGTCAGGTGCCTCGCTGATGGCCGAGGCGCTGCAGTTGGCAGCGCATCTCGCCGGGGAAGGATCCGCGGCGCGGTACGGAACCGCTGCCGATGCCACCTTGTCCAGCGCGGCGGTGTTGCTGACGCGGGCGCCGCGTTCGGCCGGTCACTGGCTGGCCGTCGCGGAGGCCGCTGTGCGCGGACCGATCCAGATAGCGGTGGCGTGCGACAGGCCGGATTCCGAGCTATTGGCGGCGGCCCGTGCGCTGGCGCCGGGTGGGGCGCTCGTAGTCGGGGGCGCGATGGACTCGTCTGAACTGCTGCGCGACCGCCCGCGGGTGCGCGATTCGGACGCCGCGTATGTCTGCCGCGGACGGGTGTGCGACCTGCCGGTCACGACCGTCGAGGAACTCGCCGCTGCCCTCGAGCCCTCCGTGTAGCCTGCCGCACATGAGCTTCGAGCCCGATGTCCTGCAAGGTTTCGTCCAGCGCTACCTCGACACGGTCGCCGGTGGCAGCGCCGACGACGTCGCCGCGCTCTACGCCGAGGACGCCACCCTGGAGGATCCCGTCGGCGGCGGTGACATCCACATCGGGCGTCAGGCGATCGCCGGTTTCTACAAGGCGATGGATGGCGCGGAGATCAAGACCGAATTGCTGAACTTCCGTGCCGGCGGACACGAGGCGGCGTTCGTCTTCGCGATCACGGTCTCGGGGGCTATGCGCATCGAGCCCATCGAGGTCATGAGCTTCAACGGCGACGGCCAGATCACGTCGATGAAGGCCTACTGGGGCCCGCAGAACATCACCCAGCTCTCCTAGGCCCAGGTCGCACCGCGAGCGCGCGCGTCTGCTCACCGACACGCCGGTCATTACTGGCAATTTGCGCACGCTCGTCGGCGGTCAGCGCGCCCCCAGCGCCAGAGACTGCGGCGTGTCGCCGGGCAGACGCGCGCGCTCGCGGTGCGGGGGGCCTTAGAAGACGGCGAACCACATCGCGACGTAGTGGCAGATCGCCGCGACCGCGGTGCACGCATGGAAGAACTCGTGATGCCCGAACGTCGTCGGCCATGGATTGGGCCACTTCAGCGCGTAGAGCACGCCGCCGATGCTGTAGAGCGCGCCGCCGACGATCAGCAACACGACGGCCGCGACTCCGGCGCCCTCCATGATGGGCCCGATGAACCACACCGCGACCCAGCCCAACAGGATGTAGAGCGGCACGCCCAGCCATCGCGGAGACGACGGCCACAGCATCTTGAGCGCGACACCGGCCAGCGCTCCACCCCAGACGATCCAGAACAGCACCATGCCGTCGTCGCCCGGTACGGCCAGCAGCGCGAACGGTGTGTAGCTGCCCGCGATGAACAAGAAAATCATCGAATGGTCGGCGCGCTTCATCCACTTGCGCGCCGTCGCCGACTTCCAATGCACGCGGTGGTAGGTGCCGCTGACGGCGAACATCGCCACGATCGTGAACGTGTAGATCAGGGTCGCAATCCCGGCACGTGTCGACTCGACCGACCACGACACCGCGACGAGTGCCGCACCGCAGATGACGGCAACGACCGCGGAGTACACGTGAATCCAACCGCGCAGCCGCGGTCTGCCCAGGAACTGCGTGACGCCGTCGACAACCGCCTCGGGAAAATCCTCGGGCCCCCTTTCGGGGCCCTTCGAAGAATCTGCGGTGTACCACGGTTCGAGCGATGTCGGCATTTCACCTCCGCTGACTGGCCTTGGACGTCCCTCGCGCCACAGTAGTCTGGACCATCGTGGACCTCATTCCGCGGCGACTCAAGGAGCCGATGTACCGGCTCTACGAGATGCGGCTGCGCCAGGGGTTGGCACCCAAGAAGTCCGAACTGCCCCGCCACATCGCGGTGCTCTGCGACGGGAATCGCCGCTGGGCCAGGGAATCGGGATTCGACGACGTCAGCTACGGCTACCGCGTGGGGGCCCGCAAGATCGCCGAGATGCTGCGCTGGTGCCAGGAGGCAGGCATCGAGATGGCCACGGTGTACCTGCTGTCCACCGAGAACCTCCAGCGCGACCGCGACGAATTGAACTCACTGATCGATATCATCACCGACGTCGTCGAGGAGATCTGTGCGCCCGCCAACCACTGGAGTGTGCGCACCGTCGGCGACCTCGAGCTGATCGGGGAGGAGCCCGCGCGGCGACTACGGGAAGCGGTCAATTCCACGGGGGGTAACGGGGGGTCCTTTCATGTCAACGTCGCCGTCGGCTACGGCGGGCGTCAGGAGATCGTCGACGCCGTCCGCGCTCTGCTCGGCAAGGAGCTGGCCAACGGTGTCAGCGGCGACAAGCTGATCGAATCCGTCACCGCCGAAGCCATTTCGGAGAACCTCTACACCTCCGGACAACCCGATCCGGATCTGGTCATCCGCACGTCAGGTGAGCAGCGGCTCTCGGGATTCCTGCTGTGGCAGAGCGCGTATTCGGAGATGTGGTTCACCGAGGCCTACTGGCCGGAGTTCCGGCGCGTGGACTTCCTGCGCGCGCTGCGCGACTACAGCGCCAGACACCGGCGTTACGGACGCTGAGATGGTCGCCCTCTCCGCGCTGGTGTTCGCACTGAGCTGGTGGCTGGGGCTCTACCTGCTGGCGCGCGACCCCCGCAAGCCCGTGCTGGCGTTCGCAGCGATCGGCCTGACGAGCTTTGCGCTGGTGGTCGCACTCGACGCGGTGCGCGTCATCGTCGGGTCGGACGTGCTGAGCCGGCTGGAGATCTACCTCGTCGCGGTGCCCGGCATCGCATGGTTCGCGGTGCTGCTGGAACTTTCGCAGTCGAGAGACACGTGGCGCAGCCGAGTCGGCGAGGCCGGTCTGGTGGCGGCCGTGGCCGCGGTCGCGTTTCTCGGCGCGACGATGGCCGGGGGAGTGGAGGGCCCGCTTCGGCTGGGGCACTGGGTGATGTTCGCGGCGGTGTCGCTGCCCTCGGTGGGCGCGATGATCCACGCCGTCGTCCGGCGTTCCCAGCCACGGCCGGTGGTGCGCTTCATCGTCATCGCCACCCTGTTCTTCGCACTAGGGAACGCGATCCTGGTGATCCCGCTCGGACTTGTGCCCAGCTGGCTCGCGCTGGCGTCGACCGGGTTCGACGTGGCGCTGCTCGGCGTCGCCGTGGCGATCGGCGACGCCTTCGACGAAGGTCACGCGCTGCGCAAGGACATGCTGCGGTCGTTCGTGGGGACGACGTTCGTCGCCGTGCTGTTCGGCGGGCAGGTTCTCATCGGCCTGGCCGTGACCGGGCCCAGCCCCACTCTGGCCGTACTGCTGTTCACCAGCCTCGGCATTGCGATCGCCATCAACGTCCTCGCCGACCCCCTCGCTGACCTCCTCGACCGGCTCGCGTTCTCCCGGTCGCCCGACCTGCGCGCCGACCGCGCCGCTCTGCGCAGCACCGAGGCGGCGCTGCCGCTGCGCTCGGTCAGCCCGCTCGACGGGATGGACGAGGAGACGTTCGTGCGTGTCACGCGCCGCGCGTTGAGTCACTACGGCGACCTGTCCAAACTCGTCGCCAGCCCGCTGACCGCGCTGCCCGTCATCGACGAACGTCTCGAACGTCGCGGCGCCCCGGACCAGCCGCTGGAACGCGCCAACGAACTGCGCGCACTGCTGGCCGAACGCATCGCAGCGCTCAAGCCCCGCGACGGCGCCGAATTCGGCACGACAGAGCAGTGGCGGCATTACAACGCGCTGTACTTCCCGTACGTCTCAGGAGTCCGTGCCTACGCGCAGAACGCCACGGCGGCAGGGCTCGACCCTGTCGCACGACAGGCCTGGCAGTGGTTCGTCACCGAGGTACCGCAGCGCTCACTGCACAACTGGCAGAACGCGGCCGCGCGCGTCATCGCCACGGACCTGAGAAGCAACCTGGTCCCGGTGCGCTGACGGGCCTGACCTGCGGTTGGCAGTAGTTGGCAGCGTCAGGTGTCGATCTGGCAGCGGCATCTGCGGACCGTAGGTGACATGACCGCCGTCACCACCCGGCCCCGCCCGGCAATCCACTCCGATCCGCAGCTGCTGCGCGTCGCCTTACGCGCCGATGCGACCCTGTGCGCCGGGCTCGGACTGGTTGTCGCGATGGCCGCGGACCCGCTCGCCCGGCTTTCCGGACTGACGGCGACCGCCGAATGGGTCACGGGGGCTGTTCTCGTGGTCTACGGCACGCTCCTCTACTGCGCCGCCCGGCTGAGCGACATCCGGCGGGTCGGCGTCGGTGTCCTCGCCGGGAACGCGGCCTTTGTCGTGGCGGTCGTCGTCGTCCTCGCGGCCGGCTGGCTTCCGCTGACACCGTTCGGCGTCGCGTCGACAGTTGCGTTCACGGCGGTCACGGCGGGCTTCGCCTGCCTTCAGTACCTCGGGGTGCGCCGCACCCCTGCATGACTGGTCCGGAGTCGTCGCCTGAGAGGTCGTGGCGCCGACTCCGGTACCGGTCGCCCGTCGCATCACCACAACGAGAAAGGACGATCGATGACCGCACTCACCACTCCCGCCACAGGTGCCCGTGACGGATTGCTGCGCTACGCGATGCGCCTCGACGCGGTGCTCGTCGGGGTCACCGGCATCCCGTTCGTCGCCGCCGCCGGATGGCTGTCGTCTCTCACCGGCGTGCCCGTGGGCGTCGAATACGCGCTCGGCATCTTCTTCCTCGCCTACGGCGCGGTCGTCTACTGGCTCGCCGGGCTGGAGCACGTCCGGCCGGGCGCCATCGCCACCATCACGATGAACGCGCTGTTCACCATCGGCTTCGTGGCCGCCGAGGTGTCGGGCATCTGGCCGCTGACCGGCTGGGGTGTTGCGCTGCTACTCGGCGGGGCCGCCTATACCGCGGTGATCGGCACCGTCCAGTTCATCGGTCTGCGTCGTCTCCCGTCGCACCGCTGAGCCTCCACAACAAGAAAGGACTCCCCACGATGTCCACCTCACTGTCACTCAAGCTCACCGAATCGACCGACGGGCTCCTGCGGTTCGCAATGCGCGCCGACGCGCTCCTCAGCGGAGCCACCGGCCTCGTCCTGCTCGTCCTGGGCCGGCAGGTCGCGGAACTCGCCGGAACCACCGCTACCGTCGAATACACCACCGGCGCATCGTTTGTGATCGTCAGCCTCGTCGTTCTCACTTTCGCAGCGCGGCCGAGGGTGCGCGCCGCCGGGATGGTGCTGGCGGTGGGCAACGCGCTGTTCACCGTCGCGACCGTCGCCGTCGTCGTCGCCGACGTCTGGCCGTTGACGGACGTCGGCGCGGCCCTCGTCCTGGGGACGGGTGTCTACACGCTCGCGATGGCCGCCCTGCAATATGCGGGAGTGCGCAGGATCCCCAACTGAGGCTCAGAGCTTGCGCAGGCGCAACCGGTTGATCGAGTGGTCGGCGTCCTTGCGCAACACCAGGGTGGCGCGCGGCCGCGTGGGCAGGATGTTGTCGATGAGATTGGGCCGGTTGATGGAGTGCCAAATGTCGCGCGCTGCGAACACGGCCTGCTCATCGGTCAGGGTCGAGTAGTGGTGGAAGTGCGAGGCCGGGTCCGCGAACGCGCCTTCGCGCATCGACAGAAACCGCGAGATGTACCAGTTCTCGATGTCCTCGATCCGCGCGTCGACGTACACCGAGAAGTCGAACAGATCCGACACCATCAGCGCCGGCCCCGTCTGCAGCACGTTGAGACCTTCGAGGATCAAGATGTCCGGATGCTCGATGATCTGCTTCTCGCCCGGCACGATGTCGTAGAGCAGGTGTGAGTACACCGGCGCGCACGCCGCGTCGGCACCGGACTTCACCGCCGTGACGAAGCGCATCAGCCCTCTGCGGTCGTAGCTCTCCGGGAAACCCTTGCGGTGCATCAGGTTTCGACGGGACAACTCCGCATTCGGATACAGGAAGCCGTCGGTGGTGACGAGGTCGACGCGAGGGTGGTGCTCCCAGCGGGCCAGCAGCGCCTGAAGCACACGGGCGGTCGTCGATTTGCCCACCGCGACGCTGCCCGCCACGCCGATCACGAACGGCACGGGGCGGTCGGGGTTCTGACTGGGCTCGCCGTTGGAGTCGCCGAGGAAGTGCGCCGTGGTGGCGAACAGCGCCTGGCGCGCCGCCACCTGTAGATGGATCAGCCGGGCCAGCGGCAGATAGACCTCTTCGACTTCCAGCAGGTCGATCTTCTCGCCGAGGCCACGCAGCCTGACGAGCTCGTCCTCGGTCAGTTTGAGTGGCGTCGACATCCGCAGCGCCCGCCACTGAGCTCGGTCGAACTCCACGTAGGGGCTGGGTTCGCTCAGCCGCGCCATGGCCCCAGTCTTGCAGTTAGCGTGTTCGGTATGGAGCCCGGCACCCTGATCCGCGAATACCTGTTGCTCGGTCTGCGCTTCGACAGGGTCGAGGAAGGCTATGTGGACTCGTTCACCGGCGACCCGGCGCTGCGTCGTGCGGTCGAGTCCGAGCCGCAACCCGATCCTGCCGATTTGGCCCGTCAGGCCGATCGTCTGCTGGCCGAACTGCCCGCAGGACTTGAGGAGCCGCGCGCGGCGTTCGTCGGCGCGCACCTACGGGCCCTGTCCTGTGCGGGACGCAAGTTCGCCGGCGAGGATGTCGGTTTCGTCGACGAGGTCGAGGCCTATTTCGACGTCCGCATCAGCAAGGGGGATCCGGAGCGCTACCGGGAGGCGCACCGCAAGCTCGACGACGCGCTCGGCGGAACGGGTCCGCTGGCGGAGCGGATCCAGGCTCACCGGGCGTCCGAAGAGATTCCGCCGGAGCGCCTCGAAGAGGCGATTCACGCCTTCTCCAGCGCACTGCGCGACAAGGTCCGTGCCACGTTTCCGCTGCCTGCCCGCGAGACCATCACCTACGAGGTCGTCACCGACAAGCCGTGGTCGGGCTTCAACTACTACAAGGGGGACTACCAGTCGACCGTCGCCGTCAACGCCGACCTCAAGCAGCAGATGTCCAATCTGCCGCGGCTGGTGGCCCACGAGTCCTATCCGGGGCACCACACCGAGCACTGCCGTAAGGAAGAGGGGTTGGTGGCCGGTCGAAATCAGGCGGAGCAGACGATCTTCCTCGTCAACACCTCGCAGTGCCTGATGGCCGAGGGGCTGGCCGATCTGGCGCTGTACGCGGCGGTGGGATCCGGGGCGAGCGGAGCGACGGGAGATGTGCGGGGCTGGGGGAGTTGGGCCGCCGACATCTACGCCGATCTTGGGCTGCGCTTCGACGGCGAACGGGCGGAGGCGATCTCGGAGGCGATGGCCGCGCTCGCCGACGTCCGCCAGGACGCGGCGCTGATGCTGCACGACGAGCACCGCGACGTCGACGACGTCGTCGACTTCCTCAAGACGTGGCTGCTGGTCAACGACGAACGGGCCCGGCAGTCGTTGCGGTTTCTGTCCTCGCCGCTGTGGCGCGCCTACACGAGCACCTACGTCGAGGGCTACCGGCTGCTGCGTGGATGGCTGGACGCCCGTCCTGACGGTGTGACGCTGACGGAACGTTTCGGCACGCTGCTGGACGAGCCGCTGATCCCGTCGTCGCTGCGCGCTGCCTAGATTCCTGCGCACGCCGCCCGCCGGATAGGCTCGAAGGCATGACTGCAACGTCTGCTCCAGGTCAGGGCGCCGAGTACGCCGCCACCGCCAGCGAGGCCTACCAGGCCGCGCTGCGGGTGATCGAGTCCGTCGAGCCGCGTATCGCCGATGCCACCCGCAAAGAGCTTGCCGATCAACGGGATTCGCTCAAGCTGATCGCCAGCGAGAACTATGCCTCGCCCGCCGTGCTGCTGACCATGGGCACCTGGTTCTCCGACAAGTACGCCGAGGGCACCATCGGGCACCGGTTCTACGCGGCCTGCCAGAACGTCGACACCGTTGAGGCGCTGGCCGCCGAGCACGCCCGCGAGCTGTTCGGCGCGCAGTACGCCTACGCCCAGCCGCACTCCGGGATCGACGCCAACCTCGTCGCCTACTGGGCGATCCTGGCGACCAAGGTGGAGGCGCCGGGGCTGGCCGAAATGGGCGCCAAGCACATCAACGATCTGTCCGAGGCGGACTGGGAGAAGCTGCGCGCCAAACTCGGCAACCAGCGTCTGCTCGGTATGTCGCTGGACACCGGCGGTCACCTCACGCACGGCTTCCGGCCCAACATTTCGGGCAAGATGTTCCACCAGCGCCAATACGGAACCGATCCGACGACGGGGTTCCTCGACTACGACGCCGTCGCCGCCTCGGCCCGCGAGTTCAAGCCGCTGGTGCTGGTGGCGGGCTATTCGGCCTACCCGCGCCGGGTGAACTTCGCCAAGATGCGCGAGATCGCCGACGAGGTCGGCGCGGTGCTGATGGTCGACATGGCGCACTTCGCCGGCCTGGTGGCGGGCAAGGTGTTCACCGGCGACGAGGACCCGGTGCCGCACGCCCACGTGGTGACCACGACGACGCACAAGTCGCTGCGCGGCCCTCGCGGTGGCCTGGTGCTGGCCACCGAGGAGTTCGCGCCCGCCGTCGACAAGGGTTGCCCGATGGTGCTGGGCGGTCCGCTGTCGCACGTGATGGCCGCCAAGGCCGTCGCACTGGCCGAGGCGCGTCAGCCCGAGTTCCGTACCTATGCCCAGGCCGTCGCCGACAATGCACAGGCGCTGGCCGACGGGTTCGTCAAACGTGACGCCGGGCTCGTGACCGGCGGCACCGACAACCACCTCGTGCTTCTGGACGTCACGTCGTTCGGTCTGACCGGCCGTCAGGCCGAATCCGCGCTGCTGGACGCCGGCATCGTCACCAACCGCAACGCGATCCCCGCGGACCCGAACGGCGCCTGGTACACCAGCGGTATCCGGTTCGGTTCGCCCGCGCTGACCACCCGGGGCTTCGGCGCCGACGAGTTCGACCGCGTGGCCGATCTGGTGGTCGAGGTGCTGGAGAACACCCAGCCGGCGGCGGGTCCGAACGGGCCGTCGAAGGCGAAGTACACGATCGCCGACGGGGTGGCCGCCCGCGTGCACGCCGCTGCCGCCGAACTGCTCGACGCCAACCCCCTGTACCCGGGCCTGACCCTCTGACCCCGTCCTCGCCGAAACTGCATTCCACGCGGGCTTTTCGCCGTCAGACGCGCGCGGAATGCAATTTCGGCGGGTTGGCGGCGTGTTGGGGGTTGAAAATTTTACGATTCCCACAGAATTGGGTTACTGTAACCGCATGGCACAGAAACCTGTCGCTAACGCACTGACCCTCGAACTCGAGCCCGTCGTCCTGGAAGAACTCCGACGCCACCTCGATACCGAGGACATCTGGTACGCGCACGACTACGTGCCGTTCGATCAGGGCGAGAACTTCGCGTTCCTCGGCGGTCGCGACTGGGAGACCTCGGATACGACGCTGCCCAGGCACATCACCGACGCGCTCGAGATCCTGCTGATCACCAAGGACAACCTCGCCGGCTACCACCGGGAGCTCGTCGAGCACTTCATCCTCGAGGACAAGTGGGGCCGGTGGATGGGCCGCTGGACCGCCGAGGAGCATCTGCACGCCGTCGCGCTGCGCAACTACCTCGTCGTCACCCGCGAGGTCGACCCGTCCGCCAACGAGGACGTGCGCGTCGAGCACGTGATGAAGGGCTACCGCGCCGACACCTACACCCAGATCGAGACGCTGGCCTTCATGGCCCTGTGCGAGCGCGCGCACGCCGTCTTCTGTCGCAACCTCGAGGCGCAGATCGACGAGCCGGTTCTCAAGGGCCTGGTCGGCAGGATCGCAGCCGATGAGGAACGGCACGAACAGTTCTTCGCCAACCTGGTCGGCCACTGCCTGACCTATACGCGTGACGAAACGATCGACGCGATCGCCCGGCGTGCGGAGGGGCTCGACGTCGTCGGCGGAGACATCGACGCCTATCAGGACAAGGTCGCCGCGGTGGCGGCGGCGGGCATCTTCGACCGCGATCAGCTGGGCAAGGTCATCGCCGATCGCATCGCCGCGTGGGGGCTGGCCGACGAGCCGCGGCTCGCACAGTTCACCAGCTAGTAACGCACGCGTCGCTGCGCCTCGGCGCGCCTGCAAGGCGTGATTGCTGCACCGGGAGTAGCGTCGATTCCGATGGCTAGCGACATGCTCTGCTGTCCGGGCGGTCCAGATTCGAAAGGGCCGGCCCCGGTCCTGAGACCGCTTGTGTGTCCACCGAGTAGTTCGTGTGGGGCCGCATGAACACGCGCAGCCTCGAGGAGCGCTACGTGACTGATTCGCTTCGGACCTACGTGCTCGACACCTCCGTGTTGTTGTCCGATCCCTGGGCCATCACACGGTTCGCCGAACACGAAGTCGTGGTGCCGCTGGTGGTGATCAGCGAACTGGAGGCCAAACGCCACCACCACGAGCTGGGTTGGTTCGCCCGACAGGCCTTGCGCATGTTTGACGACCTGCGACTGGAGCACGGCAGGCTTGATGAACCGATTCCCGTTGGGACACAAGGCGGTACGCTCCACGTTGAACTCAACCACAGTGATCCCTCGGTGCTGCCCGCGGGCTTCCGCAACGACAGCAACGACGCCCGCATCCTGACCGTCGCGGCCAATCTGGCCGCAGAAGGCAAACACGTCACGCTGGTCAGCAAGGACATCCCGCTGCGCGTCAAGGCGGGCGCGGTGGGTCTGCTCGCCGATGAATACCACGCCCAGGACGTCGTCACCTCAGGGTGGACCGGCATGTCCGAGGTCGAGGTGGCCGGCGATGACATCGACATGCTGTTCGCCGAAGGCGAGATCGACATCGAGGTCGCCCGCGATCTTCCGTGCCACACCGGAGTTCGCTTGCTGGGCAGCAACTCTCACGCCTTGGGGCGCGTCAATGCCGACAAGAAGGTGCAGCTGGTCCGCGGTGACCGCGAAGTGTTCGGCCTCCGGGGAAGGTCAGCCGAACAACGCGTCGCCCTCGATCTGCTGCTCGACGAGTCGGTGGGCATCGTGTCGCTGGGCGGCAAGGCAGGCACCGGCAAGTCGGCGTTGGCGCTGTGCGCCGGACTCGAAGCCGTACTGGAGCGTCGCACCCAGCGCAAGGTCGTCGTGTTCCGTCCGCTCTACGCGGTGGGCGGCCAGGATCTCGGCTACCTGCCCGGCAGCGAATCCGAGAAGATGGGGCCGTGGGCCCAGGCCGTCTTCGACACCCTCGAAGGCCTCGCCAGCCCGGCCGTTCTGGAAGAGGTGCTCTCGCGCGGCATGCTCGAGGTGCTGCCGCTGACCCACATCCGCGGCCGCTCGCTGCACGACTCGTTCGTGATCGTCGACGAGGCTCAGTCGCTGGAGCGCAACGTACTGCTGACCGTGCTGTCGCGCCTCGGCGCAGGTTCGCGGGTGGTGCTGACCCACGATGTGGCGCAACGAGATAACCTTCGCGTCGGCCGCCACGACGGTGTGGCGGCGGTCATCGAGAAGCTCAAGGGGCACCCACTCTTCGCGCACATCACGCTGCTGCGCAGTGAGCGCTCGCCGATTGCGGCGCTGGTCACCGAAATGCTGGAGGAGATCAGCCCCGGCGCACTGCCATGACCGATCGATTTCGGCGTGCGAAGTGGCGCTCATCGCGACTGCGCACGCCGAAATCGCTGATCGCTGCGGTGCTGCTTGCGTTCTGCGTACCGGCGCCGGGCGCGGGCGCCGACCCGGTCGACTGCACGCGGGTCAAGTGCGTGGCGTTGACGTTCGACGACGGTCCCGGCCCGTACACCGACCGGCTGCTCGAGATCCTGCGCGCGCATGACGCTCGGGCGACCTTCTTCCTGATCGGCGACCGGGCCGCGGCCGACCCTGCCGCTGCGCGCCGGATTGCCGGCGCGGGCATGGAGATCGGCAACCACACCTGGCAGCACCTGGACATGACGACGCTGTCACCGCTGGACGTCGCGATCCAGTTCGGCAGGGCCACCGACGCACTGGTGGCGGTGACGGGGCAGCGGCCGGTGCTGGCCCGCACCGGCTTCGGTGCGATCGACGACGCGGTGCTCGCCGAAGCGGGGCGGCAGGGCCTGGCCGTCATCAACTGGGACGTCAACACTCTCGATTACAGGAATGACATCGCCGCAACCCGAGACCTACTGAGAACACAGGTCAGGCCGAACACCGTGGTGCTGCTGCACGACACCTTGGCGCCCACGGTCGACCTGATGGCCGAGGTCGTCCCCGAGCTGACGGCCGACGGCTACCACCTCGTGACGGTCTCCCAGATGCTGGGGCCGCGCCCGCCGGGCAGCCTCTACGGCAGCCGCGAAAGGGCCTGATCGGCGCGACCGGTTATAGGCGGCGGCGCCCCTCGACGAAAAACCACCCCGCGGCCGCCGCACCGGAAACCGCCAACATTCGATCCGCACCCCAGCCGCGTCTGGACTTCGACATTTCCACCAGGGATGCCAGGCCCAGCATGACAAAACCTGTCCGCAGTGCGGGCTGGCTTGTGGCGGTCGTAACCAGCGCAGCAGCCGGGGTGGACGTGATTTCGGGTTCGAGAGTGGCGGTCACCGCGTCTCCTGAATTCGTACCTGACGGCAGCCCGCCGTCAAGCCCAGGTGGGCTGACGGCGAGTCGGATGCGCCATAATCTTCTGCCTGTCTTGACGATTCGTCAGGCGTTTGGCAGATCTACCGGCACGAAAATTCGGCGACGCGGAACTCTAGTCCCCCTGCTTGACCTTCGCCATCTTCAGCACGTCGAGTCGGCGGTCCAGCTCTTCTTCGGACAGCTTCTCGCCGATCAGGCCCCGGTCGATGACCGTCTGCCGGATGGTCTTCTTCTCCTTGAGCGCCTGCTTGGCGACTTTGGCGGCCTCCTCGTAACCGATCGCCGAATTCAGCGGGGTCACGATCGACGGTGACGATTCGGCCAGCTCGCGCAGGCGTTGGTCGTTGGCGACCAAGCCGTCGATGCATTTGGTGGCGAACAACTTCGACACATTTGACAGCAGCTCGAACGACTCGAGAATGTTGCGCGCCATCATCGGGATGTAGACGTTGAGCTCGAACGCGCCGGAGAGCCCGCCGACGGCGACGGCGGCGTCGTTGCCGATGACCTGCGCTGCGACCTGCGTAACCGCTTCGGGCAGCACCGGATTGACCTTGCCGGGCATGATCGAGCTGCCGGGCTGCAGATCCGGCAGCTGGATCTCGCCGAGGCCGGTCAACGGACCCGATCCCATCCAGCGGATGTCGTTGGCGATCTTGGTCAGCGAGACCGCGATGGTCTTCAGCGCACCCGACGCCTCGACCAGACCGTCGCGTGCGGCCTGTGCTTCGAAGTGGTCAACGCACGGACGCAGCTCCTCGATGCCCGTCTGCGACCTGAGCACCTCGACGACCTTGTCGCCGAATCCGTCGGGTGCGTTCAGCCCGGTTCCGACGGCGGTGCCGCCGATCGCGAGCTCGCCGAGACGGGGGAGGGTGGACTTCACCCTTTCGATGCCGGCCTGGATCTGGCGCGCGTAACCGCCGAACTCCTGCCCGAGCGTGACGGGGACCGCATCCATCAGGTGCGTGCGGCCGGACTTCACCGTCGTCTTCCACTGACGGGCCTTGGCGTCCAAGGACTCGTGCAGCACCTCGAGTGCCGGAATAAGATGCCGCACAGCCGCTTCGGTGGCCGCGATGTGCGTCGCCGTCGGGAATGTGTCGTTGGAGCTCTGCGACATGTTCACGTCGTCGTTCGGGTGCACCGTCACACCGTTGGCGGCCGCGATCGACGCGATCACCTCGTTGGCGTTCATGTTGGAGCTGGTGCCCGAGCCGGTCTGGAAGACGTCGATCGGGAACTGCTCGTCATGTTGTCCGTCGGCGATCTCAGCCGCGGCAGCGATGATGGCGTCCGCCTTGTCGGCGGCCAGCAGGCCGAGATCCTTGTTCACCTGCGCGCAGGCGCCCTTGAGGAGGCCGAGCGCGCGGATCTGGGTGCGTTCCAGCGGCCGGAACGAGATGGGGAAGTTCTCCACCGCGCGCTGCGTCTGGGCGCGCCACAGCGCATTTTTGGGCACCCGGACCTCGCCCATGGTGTCGTGCTCGATCCGGTACTCGGTGGTGTCGCGGGCTTTCTGTTCGACGGCACTGTCGGCAGTCATTGGCTCCCTGTTCGTGTGTGGGTTTCGGGCGGGTTTACGGCAAGGGGTAGGCGGCTGTCTTGTCGCCGGTGAAGTCGACGGCGGAATACTCGTTGAGCTTGGCCAGCCGGTGGTAGGCCTCGATCATGCGGACTGTTCCCGACTTCGACCTCATCACGATCGACTGGGTGGTGCAGCCGCCGCCGTAGTACTGCACGCCTTTGAGGAGGTCGCCGTCGGTGACGCCGGTGGCGCAGAAGAAGACGTTCTCGCCCGACACCAGGTCCTCGGTGGTCAACACCCGGTTCAGGTCGTGGCCGCGATCGATGGCCTTCTGGCGTTCCTCGTCGTCGGTCGGCGCGAGCTTGGCCTGGATGGCGCCGCCCATGCAACGGATGGCGGCGGCGGCGATGATGCCCTCAGGGGTGCCGCCGATGCCGACGAGCATGTCAGTTCCCGAACCCGGGCGGCACGCCGCGATCGCGCCGGCCACGTCGCCGTCAGAGATGAGGCGGATGCGGGCGCCGGCCTCACGGACCTCGGCCATGAGCTGGGTGTGGCGGGGGCGGTCGAGGATGCACACGGTCAGGTCGCGGACGCTGGACTTCTTCACGGCGGCCACGGCCTTGATGTTCTCGGCGATCGGGGCGTTGATGTCGATCACGTCGGCAGCATCCGGGCCGACGGCGATCTTGTGCATGTAGAACACGGCCGACGGGTCGAACATCGCGCCGCGCTCGGCGACCGCGAGCACCGAAATGGCGTTGGGCATACCCTTGCTCATCAGCGTGGTGCCGTCGACCGGGTCGACGGCGAAATCGCATTCCGGCCCGTCGCCGTTGCCGACCTCTTCGCCGTTGTAGAGCATCGGCGCGTTGTCCTTCTCGCCCTCGCCGATGACGACGACGCCGCGCATCGACACCGAGTTGACCAGCTCGCGCATCGCGTCGACGGCCGCACCGTCGCCGCCCTCCTTGTCGCCGCGACCTACCCAGCGTCCCGCCGCCATGGCCCCCGCCTCGGTGACTCGCACGAGCTCAAGGGCGAGATTTCGGTCCGGGGCTTCGCGTCGAGACGTCATGGGCGAGATTCTCCCATTAGCGGTTCCGCAATTGGGAGCTGGGATACTGGCTGTTATGACGACGCCGCCCGAGCCGGGCCACAAGGTCCCCGGTGACCCGGGGCGCGAGCCTGACAGCGCAGGCCAGGACAATATCGACCCCCCCGCGGCGGGCTACGCGACGCCGGCGCCGAAGGCGGCCAAGTCGCGGCTTCTGCAGGACGGCCGCGACATGTTCTGGTCCATGGCGCCGCTGGTGGTTGCCTGCGTGGTGCTCGCCGGGGTGCTGGGGATGTGTTCGTTCGCGCCGACGGGACCCGGCCCGGGACCTGCCCCCGACTACGACGCACCCGCCGCCCTGCAGGCCGATGCGGATGCGTTGAAGATCCCGATCCGCGTGCCGCAGCTGCCCGAGGATTGGGCCGCCAATTCGGGACGCCGCATGGGGATCGAGGATGGTCGCCGGGACCCGGTGACGGGGCAGCCGGTGCGCGCCGTCGGCTCCGTTGTGGGATACCTGACGCCCAGCGGCATGTACCTGAGCATCACCCAGAGCAACGCCGACGAGGACAAGCTCATCGCGTGGTTCAGCCCGGATCTGGTGCCGACGGGCACCCAGGACGTCGACGGCGTGCGATGGGTGGTCTATGAGGGCGGCGAGCGTGACGGCAAACCGAATGAGCCGGTATGGACGGCGGAGATCCGCGGCCCGACGGGACCTGCCCAACTTGCGGTGAGTGGCGCCGCGGGTACGGATGAGTACCGTACGCTGGCTGCGGCGACGCAGTCCCAGGCGCCGCTGACGATCACCTAGCCCGGAGGACGCGATGACCGACCGCTACGCCGGCCTGAAGGCTCCAGAGGCCGACCTGACCGGATGGGCAGCGGCGCCGTTCTCCGCGGCGGGGTTCACCTACGACGTCTATCGCAAGGGCGAGGGGCCCGGTGTCGTGCTGATCCCGGAGATGCCCGGCCTGCACCCCGGGGTCCTCGCTCTGGGAAACCACCTCGTGGACAACGGTTTCACGGTGGCCTGCCCATCGCTATATGGAACGCCGGGAGCGCCAAGCGTTCGCCCCGGCGCGGTCCCCGTGATGGTGCGAGGCTGCGTGGCAAAGGAATTCGCGGCATTTGCCACCAACGCCGACCGGCCGATCGCACACCATCTGCGCGCCCTGGCCCGCGACCTCAACGAGCACACGCCAGGCAAGGGTGTCGGGGTGATCGGCGAATGTTGGAGCGGGGGTTTCGCATTGGCGGCCGCGGTGGACGACAGCGTGCTGGCACCGGTGCTGAGCCAGCCGTCGCTACCCATCGGGTTGACCGCCAAGCATCGAGCTGACCCGGGGCTGTCGGAAGCCGAGCTCAAGATCGTCGAGAAGCGCGCTGCCGACGAGGGGCTATGCGCGCTGGGCCTGCGCTTCAGCGAGGATCCCTTGGCTCCCGGTGCGAGGTTCACGACGCTGAAGAATCGGCTCGGTGACGCGTTCGAGGTGATCGAGATCAACTCGAAGAAGGGCAACGAGCATGCATTCGGCAAGATGGCGCACTCGGTGCTGACCCTGGAGGTCCGCGAAGTGGACGGACACCCGGCGTACGAGGCGCGCAAACGCGTCGTCGCGTTCCTCAAAGAGCGGTTGGGCTGAGCGCGCGGCTCGGCTGATCACGCCGGAGCCGGTTCAGGGTCGTCCTCTGGCTCCGGCTTTGCCGTCGGTGTGAGTTTCGGCTTGCCGGGCAGGATCCGGCGCCACCACGGCACCTGACGCTCCGCTTCGTCCTCCGCCGGGTCGGCGCTCGTGCCGGTCAACGAATCCGCCGACGCGTCCTTGTAGACCACCAGGTACACGCTGATGGTCGTGACGATCACGATCATCAGCACGGGGCCGAGCACGATGCCCCAGAACCCGAACATCTTCAGGCCTGCGAACACGGCAAGCAGCATCAGCGCGGGATGAAGATGAGCGCTCTTGGGCACCAGGAAGGGGCGCAGGAGATTGTCGACGCTCGTGACGACGACGACGTGGAACACGATGACGAAGATGCCGCCGGCGACGTTGCCGAAGACCGCCATCAGGATGCCGACCGGGATGGTGACGATGCCACTGCCCAACGGGATGAACGACAGCGCCGTCAAGAAGATCAGGAACATGAAGAAGCCGTCGTGGAACCCGGCGATGTAGATCGAGATGGCGCCCAGGGTGCCTTGGCATACCGCGATGATGAACTGGCCCTTGACCGTTGCCGACACCATCGCCCCGACTTTGGCGAGATAGATGTCGGATACCTTTTCCCCCAACGGGTTCAGATCGCGGAACAGGCCGACGACCTTGTCGCCGTTGGTGAGCAGGGCGAGGAAGACGTAGAGGAAGACGACCACGGCCGTGAGCGTCGCGGCGAGTCCGCCGACTGAGTCGCGGGCGACGTCCAGGGCGAATTCGCCGGCGCTCTGCCCGACCTTGGTGGCCGCCTCGCGCACCGAATCGGGTGTCAGCGTGACGTTCATGAACGGGACACGAGCCAACAGCTCGTTGGCAGAATCGAGCAGCCCCTGTGCCAGGGCGGTGAAGTCGGTCTGCTCCACCCAGTGGCCGATGCTGGTCACCGCCTGGGAGATCTGGAAGAAGGCCAGGATCGCGACGCCGGTCAGCGGCAGTGCGACGGTCGCGATCGCCGCGAGCAGCGTCAGAGTTGCCGACACACCGACGTTCATCTTCCGGCGCAGCCGCTCATAGAGAGGTTTGAACAGGTAGGCGAGCACCGCCGCGACCGCGATCAACAGGATGTAGCCGCGCAGGAAGTACGCGCCGAACCCGAGCGCGATCACCGTGCAGATCGCCAACGCTCGCTTCTGGGTCAGGCTGAAGTCGTCCTTCATGTGTGCCTCCCGACCCCCGTGCCTACCCGCACTCTCGCGGGCCGTCGCAACATTAACCCGACTCGGCGGTCCTTGACGGCGATCTGTCCTGTCGCGTCCGCTGTCCCGCGACGAACCGCATCGCCATCCGGTTCATCAGTCCCGGCATTAATCGCGCCATCCACCATTGAGCATGGGCCACAGTGGGTTTGACCAGGATTGCCTTGTTGCGTTCGATCGCGCGCAGGGTGTCGCGGGCGAGCCGGTCGGCGTCGTAGGGGTTGCCACCCTGGGCCTGCAGGAAGTAGTCGCGACCGACGAACCCGCCGACGGCGCCCTTGTCGAGGATCGGGGTCTCGACGGCAGCGGGACAGACCACCAGGACCCCCACGCCGCGGGGCACCGCCTCCGAGCGCAACGCCATCGACAGACCGACGACAGCGTGCTTGGTCGCCACGTAGCTGGTGACCTGTCCCGCGGCGGTGAGCCCGGCCATCGACGCGGTGTTGACGATGTGGCCGTACCCCTGTTCGAGCATCAGCGGGTATGCCGCGGCGACTCCGTGGACGACACCGCGCACGTTGATGTCGATGATCGCGTTCCACTGGTCGAGGGTGAGTAGCTCGGTGTCCCCGCCCCACACGATCCCCGCGTTGTTGAACATCAGATCTAGTCGGCCCGTTCTCTTGACGACCTCGTCGACCGCCGCTTGAACCGCTGCGGCATCGGTGACGTCGAGGTGCGCGGCCCGGGCGCGGGGGCTCAACGTCGACACGATGCGCTCGGCGGCGTCGGCGTCGATGTCGGTGCACACCACGTCGGCGCCTGCGAGGTCGAGGGCGCGGCACAGGGCCGCGCCGATCCCGGAGCCGCCGCCGGTGACGATTGCCTGTTTCCCGGCGAAGCTCATGGGTTTCCTGTTCTTCGCGCGAGCGCTCATCACGGCTGCCCCTGCTCCATCAGGCGCATGACGTGGCCCATGACATCGGGATAGCGCTTGAGGTGGGCGCCTCCGTTGATGTCGAGCACCTCACCGGTCAGCCACGAGGATCCCGGGGAGCTCAGGTACACAACGGCATTGGCGATGTCTTCGGGTGTGCCGGCGCGTCCGAGTGCGGTGTTGTCGACGTAGTCCTCGACGACACCGGGCACCGACGCGGCGGCCGCGGTCAGCGGGGTGTGGACGAAGCCGGGTGCCACCGCGTTTACGCGGATGCCGCGCGGGCCCATCTCGAGCGCGGCCACCTGCGTCAGCATCGAGAGCCCCGCCTTGGCGGCGCAGTAGGCGCTCATGCCCGCGGCGGGCTGCCTGCCGTTGAGCGAACTGATCTGGATCAGCGAACCCCCTTCTCGCAGATGCCGTCCGGCGTGTTTTGCCACGATGAACGCGCCGTTGAGGCAGACGTCGATGACGGCGCGGAAGTCCTCGGCGGGCATGTCGGTGATGAGGCCGACATTGCTGAAACCCGCACAGTTGACCACGATGTCGAGGGGGCCGATGCCGTCGAACAGTAGCTGGACCGAGTCTTCGTCGGTGACGTCGACGGTCGCGTGCGCGGAGCCCAGTTCCGACGCGCGGTCCCTGGCGCTGTCGGCGTTGAGGTCGGCGATGGTGACGCGGCAGCCTTCGGCCGCCAGGGCCTGTGCCGTCGCCCATCCGATGCCCGATGCGCCGCCGATGACGACGGCCTCCCTCGCGCTTCGCTCGCTACCGTTGCTCATCCAGTTGGCCTCTCGATTACGGGGTGGAACGCGTTTCAACCTCACACTCGGCCGCTGAAAGCGCAATAGCTGATGGCAGACTCGATGCCGTGACCGAACTGAAGCGATCAGAGTCGATCTCGGTGGCCGTTGCGCCGGACGAGTTGTACGCCATGGTGTCGGACGTGACCCGGATGGGGGAGTGGAGTCCGATTTGCAAGGCCTGCTGGTGGGACGAAGGCCAGGGCCCGGAGGTAGGCGCCTGGTTCACCGGCCGCAACGAGCTCCCGGAACGGACGTGGGAGACCCGAAGCCAGGTCGTGGCCGCAGATCCGGGCCGCAAGTTCGCCTGGGAGGTCAACAACGGCTGGGTGTATTGGGGCTACACGTTCGAACCCGAGGGCGACGGCACCCGTCTCACCGAGTCGTGGGAATTCCTCGACAAGGGCCTCGAAGGCTTCCGGGAACGGTTCGGGGACGCCGCTGACGCCGAGATCGCCAAGCGCAGCGACGCGGCGCGTGACGGCATTCCCGCAACGCTCGCGGCGATCAAGAAGGCGGCCGAAGCGGCCTGAGCTAAGGGATGGGTCAGCGCTGCCGATCGCGGGGCTCAAGGTGTCTCTTGGCTTCGTCGTAGCCGCCCGTCGGCGCCGCCTCGTCCAGGGTGTAGACGAGGTGGAGCACGCCCGTCGCAAAGGTGGTCGACTTCAGCAGCTTCAGCGGGATCGGCTCTCCGGCGGCGAACAGCCGCTCGCCCTTGCACATTGCGATCGGATGCAGGAGCAGATGCAGCTCGTCGATTAAACCCGCGGCGAGCAGTTGTCGAACGATTGACACAGAGCCGCTCATCGCGATGTCGCTGTCGCCGGGCTCGTCCTTGAGCGCCGCCACCGCAGCGATCAGGTCACCCTTGAGATGTTCGGAGTTGCGCCAGGAAAACTGCAGCTCCTGGTTGGAGACCACGATCTTGCGGGCATCGCCGATGATCTTCGCGAACTCCGCGTCCTCGCCGCCCTCGGCTTCGCGGTCGGGCCAGGCACCGGCGAAGCTGTCGTAGGTGACGCGGCCGAGTAGCAAGGTGTCGGCGGCGGCGAGATGGGCGCCGACGGCCTCACCCATCTCGTGGTTGAAGTACGGGAGATGCCATTCCGGATCCTCGACGACGCCGTCGAGCGAGATGAACAGGCTGGCGGTGATTTTTCTCATCGGACTCCTCAATGGTGTACGGGTTAGCCATACCTACTGTGACGGGGCCGCGAACTCATCGCCTCGCCCCTTGCAGGATGATCAAACGCCGGTTCATTGGCCGGTAGTGGACTAGCGTCGGCTACTAGGAATGCAGTGGTAGGGCATGGGAGCGCCGTGGACGAACGCGGTTTCCGGCTTGTGATGAGGCCGTCGACAGCGATACCGGTCGGATTGACGATCGGGTTTGCGGTGCTGCTCCTGCTCGGTCGCATCAGTGAGCCGGTAGGTATCGCCTATGAGTTCGCGACCGCGGGGCTGTCGGCGTACGCGACGATGTGTGCGGTCGTTGCCGCACGGTCCGCCGAGGGACGCCGCCGCACGGCGTGGAACGCGATGGCGGGTGCCCTCGCGGCCTGGGCGATCGGCGACGTGATCTGGCTGGTCTGCGACTACGTCCTGCACGTCGAGCCGTATCCCTCACCGGCGGACTTCTTCTATTTCCTGTTCGTCGGCCTCGCGATCTACGCGATCCTGGGGCTGGGTTCGTTCGACGCCGGTCCGCGGCGACAGGCGCAGCTGCGCATCGCCCTGGACGGCGTCACGGTCGCGCTCTGCGTCTTCACGCTGGCCTGGATCTTCGCGCTGCAGAGCGTCTACGCGACCTATCGCGACGACAAGCTGAACATGGTGATTGCGCTGCTCTATCCGGTCGCCGACATGGTGGCGCTCGCGGTGGCCGTCGCCGTGCTCGGGCGCGCCGCCCGCGGTCAGCGAACCGTGCTGGCGCTGCTGGCCCTCGCGCTGGCTGTCACCACCGCCAGCGATGTCGCGTTCGCCTATCTCGTGGCAGCCGACCGCTACGTCGTGGGCAGTGTCATCGACATGGGATGGGTCGTCGCGCTCTGTCTGTTCATTGCCGCTGCGCTGTCGAGCCGCTCAACGCCGCCGCCCCGTCCTCGGTCGTTGGTGGTGCCCTCGAACGCATCGCTGTGGCTGCCCTACCTGCCGCTGCTGCTCGCCGGCACGGTGGGGCCGATGATGATTCTGTCCGGAGTCGAGAAACTCGTGGTGCCCCTCATCGTCGTCGCCGTGTGCCTGCGGCAGGCCGTGGCGGCGTGGGAGAACCGACGGCTCCTGTCCTACGCCGCCGACGAGGCTCTGCGAGATCCGTTGACAGGCTTGGCGAATCGGACGCTGTTCAACGACCGCTTGGAACATGCGTTGATGTTGCGCTCGCGCGACAGGCGTTGCGTGGCGGTCGTGTCACTGGATCTCGACGACTTCAAACTGGTCAACGACAGTCTCGGGCATCCGACCGCCGACAGCCTTCTGGTTCAGGTCGGGAACCGGATAGACGAGTGCGTCCGGCCGGGTGACACAGTGGCCCGCGTCGGGGGTGACGAATTCGCGCTGCTGCTCGAAGGTGAGGCCGACGACGCGCATCTGGTGGCGCAGCGCGTCGTGGAACGCTTCAACGACCCGTTCGTCGTCGACGGTCACCAGATCCTGATGCGACCGAGCGTCGGCGTCGCGGTGGCACCCGCCGGCGAGCCGGACGTGGATGCGCAGACGCTGATCAAGCGCGCCGACATGGCCATGTACACGGCGAAGAAGTCGCGTTCGTCGCGGGTACACACCTATGACGCCGACATGGCACTGCACACTCACCACCCGGCCGAGGTCACCGGCGAGGTCGAACAATTGCCTCGCGTTGCCGGCGCGGCCAAGGTGCAACTACTCGGCGAACTACGTAACGCCATCGACCACGGCGACCTCACCATGGCCTATCAACCAAAGGTGTGCCTGCAAACCGGTAACGTCGTCGGCGTCGAAGCCCTGCTGCGGTGGCCGCACCCGCAGCGCGGATTGCTGTTGCCCGGTTCGTTCCTGTCGCTCGTGCGGCAGCACGGACTGATGCGTCCCGTCACCAACCTCGTCCTCGACAAGGTGCTCGGAGACGCCGTCCGGTGGCACGCCTCCGGCACGCGGATACCGGTCGCGGTCAACCTCTTTGCCCCGTTCTTCCGCGACACACAGTTGCCCGGCAACCTGTGTCGCGCGCTGACGCGCCGTGATCTGCCCACCGACCTGCTGACCGTCGAGATCACCGAAGATCTCGTGCTCCATGATCTGGGCGCGGTGACCGAGGTGCTACACCAGCTGCGAGATCGCGGGATACGCGTGGCGATCGACGATTTCGGCAGTGGCTATTCCGCGCTCTCCTATCTCCGGGATCTCCCGATCGACGAGATCAAGCTGGACCGCTTCTTCATCGCGCCGGTGCACCGCGACGGCCGCGCCGCCGCGGTGGTGCGTGCGGTGATCGAACTCGCTCACGACTTGCAGATCACGGTGGTCGCCGAAGGTGTCGAGGAGGCCGCGACGGCAGTCTGGCTTCGCGACAGAGGGTGCGACATCGGGCAGGGTTATTACTTCGGCAGGCCCACGGACGAGTCAGAGGTGCCGGATCTGGTGCGCATGGCGACGAACCTCACCGAGCCGATGGGACTCGGTTGACCAGTCAGCGCGTAATGCAACGAAAACCGATGTGGCTCATGCCTGTGTCGACGGGTTGTGGACGGCGCGCTGCGGGGCGGTAGCGAAGACAGTAATTGTCGGCGCAGAGAAACGAGCCCCCCTTGACCACTCGTCTCGGCACTCTGAATTGAGGCTGGCGAGGATCGTAGCTCTCGGCCTCGCAGCACGACGCCGCATCGCGGGTGTCGGCGTACCAGTCGCCGGTCCACTCCCAGACATTGCCTGCCATGTCGAACAACCCGTACCCGTTCGGTGGAAAGCTTCCGACTGGACGGGTGCGGCCGTAACCCCGGTCGGGCCGCCAGGGGAACTCACCGTGCCAGTAATTGGCCATCGGCTGTCCGGGCTGTTCCGGCTCGTCGCCCCAGGTGTATGTCGCACCGGTGAGGCCACCGCGCGCAGCGGTCTCCCACTGCGCCTCGGTGGGCAATTGCATTGCCGCCCAGTCGGCATAGGCTTCGGCGTCCTCGTAGGCGATGTGCACGACAGGATGGTCGGCTCGCTTCTCGATCGACGAGGACGGGCCGACCGGGTGGCACCAGTTCGCGCCGGGCGTCCATGTCCACCACAGGCTCAGGTGACGCAGGTCGACGGGTCCGGACGTCCTGGTGAACACCATCGACCCCGGCTGCAGGTTCTCCTTCGGTGCACCCGGGTAGTCGTCGGGGTTGACCGGCCGCTCGGCGACGGTGACATAGTTTGTGGCAGAGACGAACTCCGCGAACTCGGAATTGGTGACCTGCTTGGGTTGGATCCAGAATCCGTCGACGTCAACGGCGTGTGCGGGACCTTCCTCGGGGTAGTACGCGTCAGATCCGAGCAGCGCCGTCTGCGGCGGAATCCACACGAGGCCGGCGGGCTCAGTCAAAAATCCGCGTCCAATCGTCACGCATGCTTGCCACCGTCCAGTTGTGGGCGTCCGCCAGCTCGAGCACCCGCTCCGCGCCTGCGGTGTAGTCGAATTCGCGCTCCGCGTCGTCGTGGCGCACGAGCAGCGCCAGGGACGGGCCAGCTCCCGCGGCGGTGAACTGCAGCATTTCGATGTCGCCGTTGGAGTTTCCTGCGGCAAGAATGGGTCGCCGGCCTGTCCTGCCCCAGATGCGCACAGGCTTGACGGGGCCGTCGGCGAGGAACTCGGGCCGGTTTGTCGTCACCAGGTGACCGTCGACGAAGTCAAGGCCGACGGAACTGCCCACCACGCGTTCCGGCGGAATCCCGTAGATCGGCCCGGTGACCGGCCGCATGAAGTCGCGCCCACCGCCCGAGGCGATGTAGTTGGTGAACCCGCTGGCCTCCAAGTACCGCAGCAACTCGATCATCGGGGTGTAGCCGCACGCCATGTAGGGCCGCTTGAGGGTCGGGTGGGTGGCGGCGTCGAAGAACGCCTTGACGCGGTCGGCATGCTCCTGAACCTTCAGCCCGGCGTACGCCGAGAGTATATCTCCGACAATGATTTTCAGCCCGGAGTCGTCGCCGTTGTAATGCTGGGTGACGGCGTCGCCGAACCAGGCGAGGTTGCCGGACGCGGCAGCCGCGTACGCCGGATTGTCGGCCAACGTCGGGTCTGCCGCGGCCTGCTCGGCCAGCCTGCGGACCAGGAAGTCGAGCTGGATGTAAGCAGGCTTCTCGACCCACAGTGTGCCGTCGTTGTCGAAGACGGCGACCCGGTCCTCGGGTGCCACCTCCGCAACGGCGTGTTCGACGAAGTCGACGATCGCCGACTTGGTCGCACCGTCACGCCAGGTGTCGAGCGCGGCCGCGGTTAACCGGCGGTGGAGCCGAGGAACCGCTCCAGCTCTGCGACTGCTTCGTCGATCGTGAACGACGCAGGTTCCTGCCGCGGGGGAAATTCCTTGAAGGTGTCCAGGAATCTCTTCACCAGCGCGGTGGCATAGAACATCAGGAAGATCCGGTCGATCATCCAGTCCCAGTAGGTGTTCGACGTGATGTCGGCGCGTTCGAAGGGATCGGTCCGCAGGTTGAACAGCTTCGGCGCGCGCAGCCGGGTGAACGGTTCGAACCAAACCTGCAGGGTGCCCGGGCACCGCTGCTCCATGAACACGACCTTCCAGTTGTCGAACCGGATGCCGAGCACGTCGCCGTCGTCGGAGAAATAAATCAGGCCCTGCCGCGGGCTCTTGTCCACCTCGCCGGTCAGGTAGGGCAGCAGGTTGTACCCGTCTATGTGGACCTTGTAGGTCATGTCGCCGATCGTGTGCCCGGCTTTGAGCTTGTCCACGACGTCGGGATCGCCGGCGGCGGCCAAGAACGTCGGCAACCAGTCATGATGCTGCACAATCTCATTCGAGACCACGCCGGGTTTGATCTTGCCGGGCCAGCGAACCATCTCGGGAATCCGGAAGGCTCCCTCCCAGTTGGTGGCCTTCTCGCTGCGGAACGGTGTGGTGGCACCGTCCGGCCAGCTGTTGGCGTGGGGTCCGTTGTCGGTGGAGTAGACGACGAGGGTGTCCTCGGCGATCCCCAACTCGTCGAGGAGATCGAGCAGCCTGCCCACGTGACCGTCGTGATCGACCATCGTGTCGTGGTAGGCAGACTGCCAGCGGCCTGCCTGCCCCCGGCTCTCCGGTTTGGTGTGAGTCCGAAAATGCATGTGTGTGGTGTTCATCCACACGAAAAACGGTGTATCCGCATCATGTTGGCGCTTGATGAAATCGACGCAGGCCGAGGTGGTCTCATCGTCGATGGTTTCCATCCGTTTCTTGGTCAGCGGACCGGTGTCCTCGATGCGCTGTCTGCCAACCGGACCGTATCTGGGGTCGACGTCGGTGGATTCCTCCTCGGTGGCCCACGAGTGGATCACGCCGCGCGGCAGCAGCGCGTTGTAGAGCGCCGGCGCCTCTTCGGCGGTGGGGTAGTCCTCGTGCTCGGGTTCCTCCTCGGCGTTGAGGTGGTAGAGGTTGCCGAAGAACTCGTCGAAGCCGTGGGCGGTCGGGAGATGTTTGTTCAAGTCGCCGAGGTGGTTCTTGCCGAATTGTCCGGTGGCGTAGCCCAGTGGCTTGAGCAGCTCGGCGATCGTCGGGTCTTCTTTTTGCAGGCCGACGTCGAAGCCCGGCATGCCGACCTTGCTCAGCCCGGTGCGATAGACGCTCTGGCCGGTGATGAACGATGACCGGCCCGCGGTGCAGCTCTGCTCGCCCTAGCTGTCGGTGAACAGCATTCCCTCGTTGGCGATCCTGTCGATGTTGGGGGTGGCGTACCCCATCATTCCTCGGCTGTAGCAACTCAGATTCCAGATGCCGATGTCGTCGCCCCAGATGACCAGAATGTTCGGTTTTCCGTTCGGCATGGCGGCTCCTTCACCATCGATGTGGACCACCCTAGAACCGTTCAGGTGCGCAGGGGCTCAAACTGCCGAGGAATCATCAATCGCGTTGTTTCCGTGGAGAACTCGTCGATCCATGGTTGGCATCGTCGAGGTGCGTGGCAAATCTTCGAACCGCTCGACTGGGTCCGCGCGTTCTACTCCCCGTCGATGACCGGCGGTGCTGAGTGCTCCGGCGAGCAACGTTGGGGTGGTGCCCGTAAACACGCCGAATGCGCTACTCGCGTTCTCGGAACTCGCCATACTGCTGGTGGAAGGTTCGGTGAGGCACTCCTCAGGAAACTCGCGACGACAGATGGGGCGACGTAGAGGTCCCGCGAAGTGTGTAATCCCACCTCGGCAATGCCGTATGGTGAGCAAACCCGTGACGTTCGTTCGAGTGCGCGGTGACAGTGCATGGGGGCTTCGTGAGTATCGGCCGGTTGCGGCCTCTGGCGAGGCGCACGATCTGGATACCGATCGGACTCGCCGTCGGGCTGGCAGTCCTGCTTGCCGCCGACGACGAGGGCGGATTGTTGGTGCGCACCCTCGCCAACATCATCACGCTGATCCTGTCCGGCTATGCGACGGTCAGTGCGGCGCTGGCAGCCCGGCACTCCACTGGCGGTCCGCGACGGTCGTGGACCCTGATGGCCTGCGCGATGGCGGCCTACAGCGCCGGTGACCTGGTATGCCTGGTGCGCGAAGGCGCTGTCGACCCTCGCCCGTTTCCGTCGCTGGCCGATGCCTTCTACCTCACCTTCACGGCGCTGGCGGTGCTCTCGATGCTGACCATGGCCCGATACGGGATGGGCTCGACGAGGCATTCGAAGCTGCGGGTCGCGCTCGACGGCGTCACCGTGGCTCTGTCGGCGTTCCTGTTGGCGTGGATCATCGCGCTCCAGAACGTCTATGCCGACCATCAGGGTGATCGGGTCACGCTCGTGATCGCAATGCTCTACGCGACCCTCGACATCGTGGCCCTCGGGGTTGCGGTGTCGGTTCTTGTCCGTTCCGATGCCCGCTACCGGACCGTGCTGATCCTCGTCGTGGCCGCCTTCGCGCTGACGACGATCGCCGATATCGGGTTCGCGCACGCCGTGGTCAACGGCACGTATGTCACCGGCAGCGTCCTGGACATCGGCTGGGCTGCCGGCCTCGTCTTCCTCGCAGCAGCGGCACAGCAGGCTCGTTCCACCGAGGTGCCCCGTCGACGATCTCTCTCGGTACCCCCCAGCGTGTCTGTGTGGCTGCCGTACGCGCCGTTCATGCTCGCCGGCACGGTCGGACCGCTGCTCGTCATGTCCGGCGTCGAACGTTTCATCGTGCCCTTCCTCACCGTGGCGGTATGTCTGCGGCAGGCGGTGGCCGCATGGGAGAACCGCCACCTGCTGTCGCTCGCCGCGGACCGGGCATTGCGCGATCCGCTGACCGGATTGGCGAACCGGACGGTCTTTGACGAACGGCTGTCACAGGCGCTGACATTGCAGGCGCGTGACCATCGCTGGCTCGCTGTGGTCTCGTTGGATCTCGACGATTTCAAGCTGGTGAACGACAGCTTGGGGCATCCGGTGGCCGACAGCCTCCTCGTCGGCGCCGGCCGGCGCATCGTCGACTGCGTGCGGGAGGGCGACATCGTCGCCCGAGTCGGTGGCGACGAGTTCGCGCTCCTTCTCCAAGGAGACTCGGATGCCTCGGATCTGATCGCGCAGCGAGTGGCCGAAGCGTTCGCCCATCCGTTCATGGTGGACGGGCACGAGATTTTGATGCATGCGAGCATCGGCGTGGCTGTGGCCTCGCCCGAGGAGCCGGCAGTCGAGGCGCAGACCCTGATCAAACGGGCCGATCTGGCGATGTACACCGCGAAGAAGTCGCGCTCGTCGCGTGTGCACACCTTCGAGGCGGACATGACGCAGCCCGTTCCCGATGCGGACTTGGTTGCCGACAAACCCGATCGGGCGCCCGGTGCAGGCGCTGCCAAGGTGCAGTTGCTCGGCGAGCTGCGCCAAGCCATCGACGCGGGAGAGCTGGAGATGGTGTACCAGCCGAAGGTTGCCCTGCGAACTGGCGCCATGATCGGTGTCGAGGCCCTGCTGCGATGGCCGCATCCACGGCTCGGGCTGCAGAATCCGGGTGCGTTCATGTCTCTGGTTCGTCAGCACGGGCTGATGCGGCCGGTGTCGGATCTGGTGATCGACAAAGTGCTCGACGCCACGGCGAGCTGGATGGCTCAAGGTGTGCGAATACCCGTGGCGGTCAACCTGTTTGCGCCGACGCTGCGCGATGCGCAGCTGCCGCGGCGACTGCTCGCCGCGCTCGGGCAGCGCGGACTGTCGACCGACATGTTGACGGTCGAGATCACCGAGGATCTTGTTGTCGACGATCTCGGGACGGTGACTGACGTGCTGCATCAGTTGCGCGGATGCGGAATCCGGGTCGCTGTCGACGATTTCGGTAGTGGCTATTCGGCGCTGTCCTATCTGCGCGACCTGCCGATCGACGAGGTCAAGCTGGACCGGTTCTTCGTGGCGACGGTGGCCGGAGATCCGCGCGCTGCCGCCGTGGTCTCGGCAATCATCGACCTGGCGCACGACCTGGACATCACCGTGGTCGCCGAAGGAGTCGAAGAGGCTGCGACTGCATACTGGTTGCGCGACAAGCGGTGTGACGTCGCACAGGGGTATTACTTCGGCAGGCCGGTGGCCGGTGATGCGGTGCCTGCCGTGATCGCTTCTTTCCGTAATGCCTCACACCGAGTCGACGTGCTCGCGGACTAAGAGCGGATAGCGGCCGCGATCGGGGCGGAATATGTCGTGCGGGGAGTCCGCGAATTCGTGCATGCGGGCCGTCGGGAACAGTGACCGGTAGCGTTCCCACGCCACGTCGTCGACCACCGGGGTGCTCGGGCTGCGCACTACCAGCAGTGGCGGTTGCCACCGCGCCAAAGGCTCCCACAGCAACTGCGCGCGCGCCGAACGCAGCGTCGCGATCCCGGCCTGGCGGTCGACCCGCTCACTGACGGGTGTCCCTCGCCACCGCCCGTCGAGCAGGCCGATGATCACGTCGTCGGGCAGTTCGATCTCTTCGGGCACGTAGTCGCCGATCGATACCGAAAGAACCCGGTCTCGATGAGCGAGCGCCCATAGCAGCGCATACGGGGTGCCGCGCGAGAATGTCATGAGATGCACTGGACCGTCGGCCGCCGCGTCGATGGCCGCACCGACGTCGCGAGCCAACGTATTGGAATCGTAATCTCCTGAGCGACTTAGGCTTTGGCCGTGCCCGCGGAGCTCCACGATGATCGTGCGTCGCCCGAGGAACGGCAGTATCTCAAGGTAGTCGTCGGCGACGCAGGTGAACCCCGGCACGAAAACGATGGGTGCGCCGCGGTCGTCACCGCCTGAGTCGAGGTAGCGGATCTGCGCGTCACCGCTGTCGGCGACGTAAAACTGCGGCATGCGCCTCCCTAGGTCGTCAACCGCTAATGATGACGACCCGGCGGCTCAGCCTTTCGGCGGGGCCGGTGCGGCGGCGTGGACGACGGCTTGTCCGGTCTCGGACCTCATCCGGTGGAACAGTTCGACGTAGTAGGGCGTGCACTGTTCGAGCGCCTGCTCGGTGGTGAACAGGGGCTGGTAGCCGAGGTCACGCTGCGCCTTGGCGATGGAGAAGTAGTTGTCCAGGTAAAGCCGTTCCACCGCAAGCGGTTCCAGGAGTGGCTTGGGCAGTCCGAACTTGAAGTGGAAGAACTGCCAGATCGTCATGATGAACCACACCAGCCGGCCGGGCACCCGGAACGTCGGCCACGGCTCGCCGCAGGCTTCGACCACCGGCCGGGAGAACTCGAACATGTTGATCGGTTCGCCGTCGTTGACGAAGTACGCCTGGCCCGGAGCCGTCCCGCCCTCGACGAGGTGCTCGGCGGCCAGGATGAAACCGTGCACAAGGTTGTGCACGTACGAGTTGTCGAGCTTGACGTCCTTGCTGCCGACCAGCACCTTGACGTGCCCGGCAAGCACACTCTCGAACACTTTGCGGAACATCGTCTGATCGCCGCGGCCCCAGATGCCGCTGGGACGGATGGAGCAGGTCAGCATTCCCGCGACGCCGTTCTGGCCGAGCACGAACTTCTCTGCGACGACTTTGGTTTCGGTGTAGAGGTCGTTGAAACGTTGAGTGTAGGGCAGGGTTTCGTCACCACCGGCGATGCGCTGCCCACCCATCACGACACTGTTGGAGGCGGTGTAGACGAACCGCTTGGTGCCGGCTTTCTGGGCGGCGTGAACGAGGTTCTCGGTGCCGGTGACGTTCACGGCGAAGCTGCGCTTGCGGTATTCCTCGGTGACCGATGCGCCGCCCATCAGGTCGATGATGGCCGCGGTGTGGAAGACGGTGTCGATGCCGTCGACTGCCGCCGCGACGTCGTCGACGCTGGTGATGTCGCCTTGAAACTCCTCGAGGCGCGGGTGCGCCGGCAGCGGCGACGGCACCCTGTCGAAGGTGCGCACCTCCAGACCGCGGTCGAGCAGCTCGGTGACGAGGTTCGCGCCGACGAAGCCTGAACCCCCGGTAACCAGAACCCGACCCAGGTCTGTCTTCAGCGTTGCATCACCCATGGCGGAGAAGGATAACTGAAACATGTTTCAATTTCGAGGTCCTAGGCCAGGGGGTCTTTGCGGGTCAATGACTGGTCAATCGCCTGCGGCGTCGTCGGCGGCGAGTGCTTTCTCGACCCGCTCCCGGGCGCCAGCTAAGTGCTTCTCACAGCATTTAGCCAGTTCCTCGCCTCGCTCCCATAGTTTCAGCGACGCATCTAGGTCGAGTCCGCCATGTTCGAGGCGCTCCACCACGTCGATGAGTTCGTCGCGGGCTTCCTCGTATCCCAGTTCACTAATGGGCTTCATTGTTCACCTTCGCTCGTCGCCATGACCGCGCCGTCGGCGACGCGCACGCGCAGCCGCGTCCCGGAGGGTGCATCCGCGGTGGACTGCACCACGTGTGGCTCCCCGGCGTTCGGCACGGCCTGCACCACCGCGTATCCCCTCGCCAGCGTGGCCGCGGGCCCCAGTGTCGTCAGCCGCGCCGACAGGTGGCCCACCCGGTCGGATTCCGCGGAGATCAGACGCGTGATGTCGCGTCGGGTTGCGGTGCGCGCCCGCCGGATCTCCTCGGCGCGGGCATCGATCGCTGACAGTGGGCGCGCCAGCACGGGCCTGCTGCGCAATTGCGTGACAACATGCGCCTCCCGGTTCACCCAGTTGCGCAGCGCCCGGGCGCTGCGCCGGCGCAGGTCGGTGACCAACGCCTGCTCGGCTGCGGTGTCGGGCACGATGCGTTTCGCGGCATCGGTCGGGGTCGCGGCACGCAGATCGGCGACCAGATCGCACAGCGGATTGTCCGGCTCGTGGCCGATCGCGCTGACCACCGGCGTCGTGCACCGGGCGATCTCCCGGCACAGCGTCTCGTCGGAGAACGGCAGCAGGTCCTCGACGCTGCCTCCGCCCCGGGCCAGCACGATGACGTCGACCTCGGGGTCGGCGTCGAGGGCTCGCAGGGCTTCCACGATCTGGGGGACTGCGTTAGGACCCTGCACCACCGTGTTGCGGACCGCGAACCGCACGGCCGGCCACCGGCTGGACGCGACGGCGGTGATGTCATGTTCGGCGGCCGAGGCCCGGCCGGTGATCAGCCCAATCGTGTCCGGCAGGAACGGAATCGGACGCTTGAGTCGGGCGTCGAACAGTCCCTCCGCGTCGAGCAGTCGGCGCAGCCGCTCGATGCGGGCCAGCAGCTCACCGATTCCGACGGCTCTGATCTCGGTGACCCGCAACGAGAAGGTGCCGCGGCCGGTGTAGAAGCTGGGTTTTCCGTAGACGATCACCTGGGTGCCGTCGGACATCTTGACCGGCGCGTTGACGACGAGGTCGCGCGGGCACGTCAGCGACAGCGACATGTCGGCGGCGGGGTCACGCAGCGTGATGAACGCGGTGTTGGAGTTGGGGCGCAACGTCAGCTGCGCGATCTGACCCTCGACCCACACGGCGCCCAGCTTGTCGATCCATCCCGCCACCCGGATGGCCACACCGCGGACGGGGAACGGGTTGTCCGCCGACTGGCCCGGTGCAGCTCCCTCGGCCGGCGTCACTTCGCCGATGCGCGGGTGATCCTGTTGGCCAGCAGCGTCTGATAGGGGGCACGCGCCTTGGTGGACTCCTCGTAGGCCAGCAGCGCTTCCAGATCGGGAACCCGCAGTGACGTCAGACGTGCCCGCAGCTGCGCCAGCGTCAGCGACCCGTACTCGATCTCGGCGACGATGTCGGGGGCATCGTGGGAAACCTCCGTCGTCGTGGCCGTCTCGGTGGCCTTCGCGGGCTCCGCGTCACCGCTGAACAGCGCGAATCGTCCTTCGGTGAGACGTTCGCCCTCGCGTACGGGCAACTCGACCACGTCGGCATCCGTACCTGAGCGGTCGGCGTCCGCACCGTCGGCGACAGTCAGATCCTCGTCGAACGTGGCCCACTCGGGCTGTTCGTCCTTGGGCGGGAAGATCGTCTCCAGCGTCTCGTCGCCCTTGATCACCAGCTCGGCCACGTCCTGCTGCATCTTCATCACCAGCTGGGCGATCTGGCTCGCGATGGTCATGGGGTACATGAGGATCGTCTGGGGGAGCTTGCGGGTCTCCTCGATGGCGGTCACCGCCGCGCCCACGAGCAGGCGGACCCCATACGGTGCAGTTGACATGTCCACAGCCTACGGCTGGGCGGTTCGAGGGGCAGGTAAGTACCCTGGAGTCATGCCGCCGACTGTCAACATGGGTATTCCGGGCGCCGCGAGCTCGGTCGTTGAGAGGACGACCGGCAAACGAGTGCTACTGGCCGAGCCGCGCGGATACTGCGCCGGCGTCGACCGCGCTGTCGAGACCGTGGAACGCGCACTCGAACAGCACGGAGCCCCGATCTACGTACGGCACGAGATCGTGCACAACCGCTACGTCGTCGACACCCTTGCCAAGGCCGGCGCGATCTTCGTCGAGCAGACCGACGAGGTGCCCGAGGGGGCCATCGTCGTGTTCTCCGCCCACGGCGTCGCGCCGAGCGTGCACGTCGAGGCCAAAGCCCGCAGTCTGAAGACCATCGACGCGACATGTCCGCTGGTGACCAAGGTGCACAACGAGGCCAAGCGCTTCGCCCGCGACGACTACGACATCCTGCTCGTGGGTCACGAGGGGCACGAGGAGGTCGTCGGCACCGCGGGTGAGGCGCCCGATCACGTCCAGGTCGTCGACAACCCCGATGCGGTGGACAACGTCACCGTGCGGGACCCCAACAAGGTCATCTGGCTCTCTCAGACGACGCTGAGTGTCGACGAGACGATGGAGACGGTGCGCCGGCTGCGGGAGAAGTTCCCCACGCTGCAGGATCCGCCCAGCGACGACATCTGCTATGCCACGCAGAACCGGCAGGTCGCGGTCAAGGCGATGGCGCCCGAGTGCGAGCTGGTGATCGTCGTCGGGTCGAAGAACTCGTCGAACTCGGTGCGCCTGGTCGAGGTCGCGCTGAACGCCGGTGCGGACGCGGCGCATCTGGTCGACTACGCCGAGGACATCGATCCGGCCTGGCTCGACGGTGTCACAACCGTGGGCGTGACCTCCGGTGCCTCGGTCCCGGAGATTCTGGTGCGCGGTGTGCTCGACCGCCTCGCCGAGCACGGCTACGGCACCGTGCAGCCGGTGACCACCGCGAACGAGACCCTCGTGTTCGCCCTGCCCCGAGAGATCCGCCCGGCTCGCCAGTGACTGTCGTGCGGCGCGGGACCGCGCTGGCCCTGCTCGTCGTTCTGCTTCTGGTGTCCGGCTGCAGTGACGCCGAAGACCGGTTCACCTCGACACTGCGAAATTTCGCCGAGGCGCTGACTCGCGGCGACGCCGGAGCGGCGGCCGCGGTGACGAGCGACCAGAACGCCGCCGCAGACACTTTGGGCAAGCTCTACGCCAGCCTGGGCAAGGACGTCCACTTCGAGGTCACCGGCTCGCAGCGGGAGGAGGACCAGGGCACCTTCACGCTGTCGGCTTCCTGGAAGTTCGGGCCCGAGAACACGATCGAATGGAGCTACGACGCCCAGGGAACGGTCAGCCAGCAGGGCGATGCCTGGACGATCCAGTGGAATCCCGCCACCGTCGCCCCCGGGCTCGACGAAGGACCGCTGTCGTTCAGCACACTCGTTCCGATACCCGCAGCCCGGGTGCTCGACCGGAGCGGCGCCGAACTGCTCACCCAGCACATCGTCACCCTTGTCGACATCGCCCCCGGAGTCGACGTGAATGCCGTTGCGGCCCTGCTCAATCCGATTGCTCCGACCATCACGCCGGCGTCGCTGAGCGGCGAGCTGGCCGCGGGCAAGCCGGTCACCGCGATCACGCTGCGCGAAGAAGACCTCGCCCCGATCCAAGAACAGCTGTCGGCGCTGCCGAACGTCACCTTGCGGCCGCAGACCCGGCTGCTGGCCACCGACCGGGCGCTGACCTCGCCGACGCTGGCAGGGCTGTCCGAGCTGTGGCAACAGCGCAGCGACGCGGCTGCCGGGTGGGCGGTGACGGCGGAAACCGCCACCGGCCCGAAGCGCGTCGGCGGTCAGGACGCGAAACCCGTCGGCGACATCGCCAGCACCCTCGACGTCGGCATGCTGCTCGCGGGCGAGTCGGCACTTGCCTCCCTACCGACGCCCGCCGCGATTGTCGCCATCCAGCCGTCGACCGGCAACGTGCTCGCCGTCGCGCAGAACGCCCCCGCCGATGCGCAGGGGCCGATCGCGCTGACCGGTCTCTATCCGCCGGGTTCGACATTCAAGACGGTGACGGTGTCGGCGGCGCTGCAGGCAGGGCAGGTGACTCCCGACAGCATCGTGGGGTGCCCTGGCACCGAGAACATCGAGGGCAGGCAGATTCCCAACGACGACAATTTCGAGCTGGGCGACGTTCCGCTGCACACGGCGTTCGCGCGGTCGTGCAATACGACGATGGGCCGGCTTGCGGTCAACCTGCCGCCGGACGCGTTGACCAAGGCGGCCGCGCAGCTCGGTCTCGGCATCGACTTCGTCGCCCCCGGCATGACCACTGTCACCGGGTCGGTGCCCGTCGCCGACACGTCCGCGCTGCGGGTCGAGGAGGGCATCGGGCAAGGCAAGGTCACCGCGTCACCGTTCGGGATGGCGCTCGTCGCAGCAACGTTGGCGCACGGCTCGGTACCTGCGCCGACCATCGTCGAGGGGTCCCCGGGCGTGCCGGACCGCACGCCCGATCCATTACCGGCTGCAGTGGACGAACAGGTTCAGGCCATGATGCGCGAGACGATCACCGATGGCACAGCCACCCAGCTGCAGGACATCCCCGGCATGCTCGGAAAGACCGGGACGGCCGAGTACCTCGCCCAGGACGGGGCCACCCACGCCCACGGCTGGTTCGTCGGCATCCGCGGAGACATGGCCTTGGCGGTGTTTGTCAGTGACGCAGGCAGTTCCGCACCTGCGGTGGACGCCGCGGGCCGGTTTCTGCGGGCGCTGCCCTGACCGCCGCCGCGCCGAAACTGCATTCCGGTAGGAAAAGTGCGACCAGAGACCTGCACAGATGCAGTCTCGGCGAATCGTCAGATGTCGTATTCCCAGCGGTCGGCGTCCGCCTCGCGCGGGGCACGCCTGCGGGCCCGGTACTCAGCCCGATCCTCGGAGTCCTCGCCGCGATAGCGCACCCGTGACACCGGGTGGTGCGAGCTGGGCGACCCGTAGAGGTCCTGGGAGTCCCGGGGGTCGTAGTCGTCGTATCGGCTACGGCGCGCGGGACGCTCACGCTGCGGCCGTTCATAGCGATCGTCGCGCTCGTAACGCGCCCTGCGCTCGCGTGGCGGCAGCGGCTCCCGCGAATCACGCTCACGCGGCTCCCTCGACGACGACGGGCGAGGGCGGCGGCGCGGCTCAGACGGCGGCGGCTCGCTGAGCCGCTCGCGGCGCCGGCGCGGGCGCTCGTCGATGACCGGCTCGATGATCTCCGTCTCGGGGGCACGCGAATGCCGGGACCTCGGAGGTGTCCGTCTCGCCGGCCTCTCGCCGCGAGTTCTTCCAGGCGTGGGCTTCTGCGGTCTGGGGCGGCGTCGCTCGGCGGCGCGCCGCTGCTGGGGCACGTCGTCGTCGGACTCGTCGGACCTGCCACCGAAGAGTCCCGCGAGCGCCGACAGCTTCGTCGCCAGGCTGGGTCCGGCATCCCGGGTCGCACGCTCGGGCTGTTTCGTGGCGTCCGCGCGGCCGGCCTTACCGAAGTACCACCGAGCCAGGCCGATCAGCAGCACCGCAGCGGACGTGAAGAACATCAACGGAAAGCGCTCGATCAACGGGTAGCCGCAGTTGATCAGGACGTCTTTCAGCCCCTGGATATCGCTGCTGTGCATCAGGAAGTACGCGCCGGGCACTGTGACGAACAACACCAGCGGGGGCTGGATCACGGCCGTGAACAACCCCGACTGCCTGACCGCCAACACCGCTGTCAGACAGCCGAGGACATAGAGCGAGGCGAACACCGCGGTGAGCTGTCCACCGCCGGAACCCGCGTCGAAAGCGAAGCCGATCGCCACTGCGAAAACGGCAGTCAGAACTGCACCCCACCACGGAATCCCTGCGATATTGGGGTGTGCGGAGCGGTGGTCGACGGCCACTGCCGACCGTGCGCGCTGTCCTGACACACGTCGACCCTACTGGCTTGAGCAACTACTCGTCGCCAGCGCGCGGTGGCGTGGCGACCACATTGCCTAGACTGTGGTCCCCGTGGGCCTGAATCTCGGAATCGTCGGACTGCCGAACGTCGGTAAGTCAACTCTGTTCAACGCACTGACACGCAACGACGTGCTGGCTGCCAATTACCCGTTCGCGACGATCGAGCCGAACGAGGGCGTGGTGGCGCTCCCGGATGAGCGGCTCACCGAGCTGGCCAAGATGTTCGGCTCGGAGAAGATCGTGCCCGCGCCCGTCACCTTCGTCGACATCGCCGGCATCGTGAAGGGCGCTTCCGAAGGCGCGGGGTTGGGCAACAAGTTTCTCGCCAACATCCGCGAAGCCGACGCGATCTGTCAGGTGGTGCGGGTCTTCGCCGACGACGACGTCGTGCATGTCGACGGCCGCGTCGACCCGAAATCCGACATCGAGGTCATCGAGACCGAGCTGATCCTCGCCGACATGCAGACGCTGGAGCGGGCGCTGCCGAGGCTGGAGAAGGAGGCCCGGACCAACAAGGACCGTCGGCCGGTCTACGAGGCTGCCAAGGCCGCCAACGAGGTGCTCGACACCGGCAAGACGCTATTTTCGGCGGGTGTTGACGTTTCGTTGTTGCGAGAGCTGAACCTGTTGACCTCCAAGCCTTTTCTGTACGTGTTCAACGCCGACGAATCGGTGCTGACCGACGAGGCAAAGGTGGCTTCGCTGCGCGAACTGGTGGCACCGGCCGATGCGGTGTTCCTGGACGCCAAGATCGAGGCAGAGCTGCAAGAGCTCGACGAGGAGTCCGCCGCCGAATTGCTGGAGTCGATCGGCCAGACCGAACGCGGCCTGGATGCGTTGGCGCGGGCCGGTTTTCACACGCTGAAGCTGCAGACCTATCTCACGGCGGGGCCAAAAGAGGCGCGGGCGTGGACGATCCACCAGGGCGACACCGCCCCCAAGGCGGCCGGTGTCATCCACACCGATTTCGAGAAGGGCTTCATCAAAGCCGAGATCGTGTCCTTCGACGATCTGATGGAGGCAGGCTCGATGACCGCGGCCAAGGCCGCGGGCAAGGTCCGCATGGAGGGCAAGGATTACGTGATGGCTGACGGGGACGTGGTGGAGTTCCGTTTCAACGTCTAGCGGCAAGGCTGCCGCCAAGTAGCACAAGGGGATGCGCGGATGGAATCAAAGGCTGGCGTGCTGGCCGATGTATGCGCTGCTCTTATGGGCGGGGAATCCGGATCTGCTAGAGAGACCCTTAGGTCGCGCTATCCGTTCGAGCCAGTAGAGAAGATCGTCCGCCGGTACTCGATAGGTCAGTCGATGAAACTGTTCATGCGTGACGGGTTCCTCGACTACTACACGGGTACCCGACTCATTAACCCCGGCGTTCTCCGCCTCTTACATGTCGTGCTCGGGGACGACTTCCCGGCACATCCGAACTGGAAGGCCTCAGAGACCCACTTCGCCTTCTGGGAGTTGTTCCCGACTGTCGATCATCTCGTGCCCGTCAGCCGAGGCGGGGATGACATCGAGTCGAACTGGGTCACGGCATCGATGCTGAGAAATCAGGCTAAGGCCCACTGGACAGTGGACGACCTGGGTTGGACGCTGCCTCCGGCAGGCGCTGTGGAGAGGTGGGACGGGTTGTCGCAGTGGCTAGTTGACTATCTCAAGGACAACCAGACCGTGTTGGAGAAGGCAGCTGAGCCCCACCGTGCCTACATCGGACGATGGCACAGGGCCACCAAGGCGGCGCTAGAAGTCGACGGCGACGTGGTGGAGTTCCGCTTCAACGTCTAGCTGAGGCAAATTATTCGAACTTACGCGAATCAACCTCACCCCCACTACGCTGCTGGCAGCGCCGCAGATGTGGCATTACAAGGGGAGGGAGCAACGAATGTTAGCAATTCGGATCGCGGGTGTGGCCGCAGCGATTGCAGGTGTTTCGACACTAGCGGCTGGGCCGGCACTTGCGGCCGGGCTCGAAGGGACGTATTCGGGCCTGGTGACCAACGCCGCTGGCTCCACTGTGACGCAGACCTACATTTTCACTCCATGCGGCGATGGCTGTCTGCGATTGGAGGTGCCAGGGGGTACCACTCGCGACCTCCATCAGCAAGGTGGAATGTGGACACGCACATTCGACGCCGGATGTTCGGAAGCTTTCGACCCGGCGACGCTTCGCGGGACGTATCAGTGCGGCATGGCCGGTGCGTTCCAAATTCAGTTGACCAAGGTGTCGTGACAGCGAGTGACATCGACCGCGGACCGGTAGGGCTGTTTGTGGCCATCGGATGACGTTTGTCGGTATCGCATTTGGGTGGAGTTCCGCTTCAACGGCTAGCGGAAAAGCGGCCCACTCAACCCCGTGAGTGCCGATCGCCACCTGTGCCAGGCGATGACATTCTTCGATCCCGACGGTCGTTACAAAAAGACCGTCGAAATGCGATGAAGGAGTGTTGTGGCCGATTCCCCACGAACGATCCCGACGACCAGGATCATCTCGGTGTCGATACCGGTGTCGGATCAAGACAAAGCAAAGCAGTACTACTGCGAAGTGCTCGGCTTTGAGCTTCTGGTTGACGAGGAGCTATGGCAAGGAGCCCGCCTCATCGAGGTTGGTCTTCCGGGCTCGGAGGTGGTGCTGACACTCCTTGACAAAGCGGGCGAGATTCCGGTGGGCGTTCGTATGGGTGTGGCCGACGCTGATGCCGCACATCGGGTGATCAAACAGCACGACTCTTCGGTTCGGGACGAGGTGCTGCGCCTGGATTTTGCGCCGCCGATGTTCGAGTTCTCCGATCCTGATGGCAACGTCCTCGCGTATCTCGAAGACCTTGCTGACGGCGCTCCGGAATCGTGAGTCACAGCGACGTGGTGGAGTTCCGCTCCAACGTGTAGGGCACCTGACGGAGTATTCGTGGAAGGCTGTCTTTGGAGAGTCTTCATGGGGATCGCCCGCCCACCAGGATGGATCGGCGCGCCTGGGCTGCATCTCGAAATCATCGAGCGAGCAGCGCGAGAGCGGCGTGCGGCCTGGCGTGATCCGTCGCCGGTCGTCGAAGGCGATCCAACTCCACGAATCCCGCCGCCGTCAGCGCTTCCGACATCTCGTCGACCGGCCACCGGTGGGCGGTTGTCACCTTGTGGTCGAACGGTTCGACGCCGTCGCCGTCGAAGAAGCCGGCCACGAGAATTCCGTTGTCAGACAATGCCCTACGAAACTCACGGAGAACCTGTGGGAGAGTGTCGGGCTCGTGGTGGATCAGGGAGTACCAGGCGAGAATTCCGCCAAGGGAACCGTCTGGTAGGTCGAGCGGGTACATCGAGCTGACGGTGAACTCGGCCGCGGGCCACTTGACGCGAGCGCTCTCGATGAACTCGGGTACCAGATCGATCCCGACAGCAGTCAGGCCGAGATCCGTCAGGTAATTGGTCAGGTGCCCAGGTCCGCATCCAGCGTCGAGAATCGTACCGGCGCAGCGTCCGAAATTCCGTTCGAGAAATAGCAGGTCGTCGGGATGGACATGAGCGACGGAACCGAACATCTCTGTATAAGTGGCGGACACCTCCGCGTAGCGACGTTTGACGACGGTGTCGGTCACGGCGGCAACTGTAGGCGGCGTGCGTGCGGGAGCCCGTTGACGCGACCAACGGCAGGGCGGGGCGTCTAGCGGGATTCCGGTCCGACGTCTCACGTGTTAATGTCCGTGCGCGCTTCCAGGTGACGATCACCTGAATCATTGCGGAGGGGCCTGCGTTCGCAGGATATGTCCACGATGGAGTGCCGCACCTGATGGTGCGCCGACTCCACCGCGCCGAGATCATCGGCTGACGAAGGGACATGGAATGACGACCAAAGACGACAAAAACCTGCAGCAGGTCCTCGACAAGATCGCCTCGATGGATGAGCCGAGGCGAGGTGTCATGCAGCGACTGCACGAGGTGATCCTTTCGGCGGCGCCCGAACTCAAGCCGCGAATCTGGTACGGCATGCCGGGCTACGCCAAGTCGGCGAGCAGTCCCGTCCTTGTCTTCTGCCGGAACGACGACGTGATGAGTCTCGGCGTCAGCGAAAAGGCCACCCTCACGCCCGCCGGCGGCAAGGACGGGCTGCTGATCCCGGCGGCCTGGTACTTCGACGGCTTGGACGACGTCACCGAGAAGCGAGTCGCCGAGATCGTGCGCGCCGCGATCGAGTAGCTCGACGCCTGCGGCGCGGGCGTTCAGTCGTAGACGACATCCAGTCCGCGCCGCGCCAGGTCGGCCAGCCCATCCTGCATCGCCTGCAGCTGCTCGGGTGCGTGACCCACCCAGTCGGTGACCTCACCGACGATCCGCACGGGCTCCGTCGTGCGGTATGAGCGGGTCGGATTGCCGGGGAACTTCTTGTCCGTCACATTCGGGTCGTCTTCCACCTCACCTGTCGGTTCCACGACATAGATGCGACCCCTGCCCTCGCCGACGGCCAATTCGGCTCCCCAGACCGCGGCGTCCAATGTCTGAGTGACATAGACGTGGTTGGCTTGGCGGCCGGGGTCGTGGTTCATCGGACGCCCGGGGACCAGCAGATCACCTACCGCAAGGTCGGCCTTCGTGCCGTGCAGATATGCGCCCGACTCGTGCGGCTCAAAGGGTTTCGGGCTCTGTGGCATACGGTTCTCCGTCCGTCGGATGGCATGGCCGGACGATTCTGCAGCAGACCCGGGGTCTTGCCGCAAGACCCCGGGTCTGCCATAGTCTGAAGCAGAGAGGCTGGCCCGCTTGGTCTTTCGAATCCCTCAGCATTCCCAACGTGGGGGTTGTGTACGCATTCGGCACGGTTTCCGTGCCCGAGGCCCACTCTCGTGCGTCGGTCGCCGGAATATTGCCCGAGCAGCGCTGGTCAGCGCGGCTTCAGCCTGAAGATCGGAATCTGGCGGCCGCTGTCTTGCGTCTTCTCGCGGTAATCGCCGTATCCCGCGTACACGCGCTTGGCGAGTTCGTACAGGCGCTCGTACTCGTCGGCGTCGGTCACCTGGACGGCGGTGAACGGTTCCTGACCGAACGTGCAGTCCGGGTTGGTCTTCAAGTTGTAGTACCACTGCGGATGCTTGCTCTGCCCGAAGTTGGAGGCCACCAGGATCACGTCGGAACCGTCGTGAAAATAGGTCAGCTGAACTTCGCGCGGCTTCCCGGACTTGGCGCCGACCGTTCGTAACGGTGCGTTGATGATCGGCCCCATATTGACCCGCCCCTTTGTGAGGCGGAACAGGAGCGGGTCCGTGCGACGGGCGACATGGCGGGCGAGGAACTGGCCGACCTTGGAACGACCGAAATGGACTCCCTGTTCATACTTCGACCCGCGAGGGCGGAGCGGATCGACATAGCGCAGCGGCATTGACGCAACGTACCCGAGGTCAGCGCCCGATGAACCGGAGCCTCCGTCGCGCGGAGCGCTGGAAGTGGCTCACCGCCACCAGTGTGACCAGGCTGACCGCCTGGCGACCCAACGCCACCCTGCCGGTGCGTTGCCGCCATGTCGGCGTACGTGAGCCGCGGCGGTACCCGAGGACGTAACCGACGCACAACGCGGTCGCCAATGCGGCAATCACCCCGAGTGCTGTCATGGTTCGAGCCTTCACCAATGCGGTCGCAGCGCGGTCACGGTGAGGCCACGCCTCATCGTCCATTGCGCCCATGTCGGTCGAGCGTGCCGCCGATGAGCAAATAATTGGCAGGTGCAAACAGTTGTCGATCCGCCTCACGACGGCCGCACGGTCGTATCGCGCTGTGCAAACGGAATCGAGAACATATGCGCGCCCGTAAATTTCGTTCTGCGGATACCACGCTGGTTCGCTCGCCCCGGCGCAAGACGCGCTATCCGGCTCGTCGTCGCTCAAATTGGCAAACGAAGAATGAAAAGCTAGCCTGCTTTTCTAATACAGCTGTATTCGCGGGCCGCGACGCGACTACCGCATCACCGAGGAGAGAGGTTGTCAGTGACAGACGCGACGGCGGAATTTCCGGTACCACCGACATCATCGAACTCAGGTGGCGAAATCCCCACCTGAGCCGTCATGACCTACGGATACAACGCGTTGCTTTCCCGCCTGGTCGGATACCACTTGCAGTCGATTCACCTCGCCGGTGGATACGTGCAGTTCACTTTCACCTCGCTGTCGCTGGGCGACAATCCCGTTCTCACCTTCGAGGTGATGCCGGTCGTGGAGACGCCGACCGGGCGTGTAGTGAACGGACAGCAGGGTTATGCCGATGCGATCCGTGCTCTGATCGGACATCATGTGACCGGCACCGAGGAAGCCGAAGATGACGGATTTCAGGTCGAATTCGGTGAGATGGCGTTGATCATGCGCCCGACCGCCGAGGAGCTTTGCGGCCCGGTGATCGCGATGCTGTCCGACTTCGGCGACGGCGCTTCGCGGAGCTGGACGCCCGGCCGCGAGGCGTTTGAGTACCTTGCTAGGTATGGGCCGGACCGACACCGCATCGCGGGTGATCGACGCCCCTCGTGAACGTGTCTTCGCCGCGCTCGTGGATCCGACCGCTCTCGTCCGCTGGTTGCCGCCAGACGGGATGATCGGACGTTTTGACCACTTCGACGCCCGGCCGGGCGGTTCCTATCGGATGACGTTGACCTACCTTGATCCACCGGCTGGCGGCGGCAAGTCTTCGGCGGACTCCGACGTCATCGAAGGCCGCTTCGTCGAGATCGTGCCCGACTCGCACGTCGTGCAGACGACTGACTTCACGTCCGACGACGCGTCCTTTGCGGGAACGATGACGATGATCTGGACGGTCACGGCAGTCGACGACGGCACCCGGGTCGACATCCGCGCCGACGACGTCCCCGACGGCATCTCGGCTGCCGATCACATCGCGGGGATGACGTCGTCTCTGGCCAACCTCGCCGCGCACCTCGCGGCGAGGTAGGAGGCGATCACTTACCGCTTCAGCGTCGCGCGCAGACGGAAGGACTACGAGCCCGCCCGGTAGTCCAGGACGGCGTCGCGACTCTGCAGGGACTCACCGGAAAGGACGACGAGCTCGGTCGGGGAGAGCCGGTACGTGGTTCCGTCATTGCGTGCCTCGAATCCGGCCGCCATCGGCCGGACGTCGTCGAGCTCCAGGGATGCACCATCACGCAGGCGAATTCCCTGGTACTCGAACGTGCCGTCGGGCGTTTCGCACACAACCATCGTCGCGTGCTCGGTTCGGGCGATCGCGACGGCTCGCTGACGCGAATCGCATCGCGCGGAATCGACATAGCCCTGCGCATCCATCGCCAGAGTGGGCGGCTGCGCCGCGGGTGCGGGTGCGGGTGCGAGAGTGGGAGCGGGCGGCACAGGTGCGGGTGCGGGTGGCGCGAATTCGGGGGAGGGCAGGACCGGGGCGGCAACCCTTTGCGAAGCCGTATCCGGTTGCGCAGGAATGGATTGCACGTGCTGTACCTCGTCGCCTGAGGTGAACACGAGATAGAGGACGCCGAAGGTCGCGATCGACGCGACAACGACCGAGAGTGCCGCACGGGTGCCGAACCGCTCGCGGGGAAGCCTGTCGTCGGTGGGGGAGTGGTGCTTCGTCGATGTCGACATGCCTGCCTCCCTAGGGCGCCGAACGGGTCTGTTGTGCGACAGCAAAGCACCTGACCAGCGAAAAGTGTGTGAACTTCGTCGGCGTTTCGTCGAGGAACTCTGCGTCAGAGCACGACGGAGAGTTCGTCGCCGAGGCTGTACCCGTCGGTCAAGGGCAGCGCGTCGCCACTCCAGAACTTGCCGGGATCGAACCAGTTGTAGTGCTTCTCGGTCTGCAGCAGTCCCATCTCCTCGTAGGTGATGGCGACCGTCTCGGCGCAATACGCCGTTTCGAGCCCGACGCGCGTCTTCGCTGCTTTCCGGCGCTCGACGCTTTGCGCAACCTTTCTGTGCACGAACGGAATTCCTCGCGTGACGTCGGCCATATTCGGGATGCGGCCACGCATCCAGCGTCCGGTCAACCGCGCCGTCGACGGGAACGGCGTGCCGTCCATACGCGCAATCACCTTCAGCATCCGGTCTTCCTGCTCACGGGTCGCGTGCGGTGTCAGCTGACGCAGCCAGCACCGTTGACCGTACGAGTTGACCCATCGTTGGACGGCCTGCTGCAAGTCATTGAGCTGAACCCCGCGGTGGTGGGTGCCCGTCCACAGATCCAACAGCTTGTCGCCGAGCTCGGCGTGCCAGATCAGCGGCGGCATGTCGTCGATGGCGACGGTCATGCCGACGTGGTTGACCGGGCTGTTGGTCATCGACTGGATGGCCCGATCAGGTCCGGAATGCCCTCGGAACAACCAGATATCGCCTGTGCGCGTCTCGTCCAGCGCGCGCTGCAGAGACACCGTGCTTGGATCCACCCCCGCAGCTTATGCAGACTGAGAGGCATGCGTGGGATCTGGAAGTGGGTTGGGCTGGCGGGTGTCGCCGGTGTCGTCGCAGGTGGGGCACTGGTTGCGCGCGATCAGCGACGCCGGAGGGCGTATACGCCGGAGGACATCCGGGCCCGCCTGCATCAGCGGCTGGCCGAGGCCGAGCGCACTGAGTAAAGGGTGTGGGTACCGGCGAATCCTTTGAGCTGTGCCTCGCGCTGATCTGCGACGGTGATGTCGTCGCAGTCTGAGACGGCGTCGTACACCGTCTCGCTGACCAGGATTTCACCGCCGTCGGCCTGACCGGCCACCCGCGCGGCCATCGCGACGTTGCGCCCGAACAGGTCGTCGCCGCGCAGCACGGACTTACCGGCATGAATGCCGATCCGGACACGAATCCCGTTCGGCCGCTTCTGAAGTGATCGCTGAATATCGACGCCGCAACGCACGGCCTGCTCCGCGTGGGCGAATGCCACCATGAATCCGTCGCCCTGGCTTTTCACCACGTAGCCGTCGTGCTTGTCGACGAACCTGCGCACCGATTTGTCGTGCTTGCCGATCATCCGGACGAACGCGCGATCCCCGATGCGTTCGTTGAGCGCCGTCGACTCCTCGATGTCGGAGAACATGATGGCCACCCGGCCGTTGGGTGCCAGCCGCGCCAGGTCGGGTCGTTCTACTTCGGCCCAGTCGGCGAGTTCTTCGATCGAGGACCGCACGGCGGCACCGAAGCCGTCTCTGCGCAGGACGTTGGCGGTCTGCCAGACCGTCTTGACGGCTTTCGTTCCGCCGGACATCAGCATCTGCCGGGTGTCCAGGCGGCGGCGCAACTCCGCGGCCTCTTCCTGGGCGGTTCTGAGTCGCCGGGTCTGCACCGCCACCGCGATCGCCAGTCCCGCGGCCAGCACTGCGACGACGCACAGCGCGATCAGCGTTGGAGTCACCCGTCCAGTATTGGATGCTGAGAGCGTGACGATCGCGAAGGCCCCCTATTACGAGAGTCGCTTCGTCCGGGCCAATGACCCCGACGGCGCCCGTGCGCTGTGGCTGCGGGAGACGCTGCTGCTGCCCACCGAGGGCGAACCGGGCGCCGACGTATGGGTGATGGTGTTCGACCCGGCCGGCCACCACGCCGTCAGGCAGCGCTACGCGGTCGAGGACGCCGACTTCGGCGACCGTCCCTGGCGCGCCCGCATCGCCGCCACGCGATTGGACGACACCACAGCGGCCGGGACCCTGCCCGAGGCGCGCTGGGACCTGGCGATCAGGCCGGATGGCGCCGACCCTGTCCGGGTGCTCACCGACCGTGCCTACGAGCGCAGATTCCCCACCGCGAAAACGACGGTGCGACACCCCAGGGCACACTTCGACGGTCGCCTCGAGATCGCGGGACACGCGGTCGATGTCGACGGCTGGCTCGGCAGTGTCAACCACAACTGGGGCACCCGGCACACCCCCGCTTATGCCTACGGGCAGGTCTGCGGTTTCGACAACGCACCGGACTCCACGCTGGAGATCGTCACCGCGCGCGCCGCCCTCGGTCCCGTGTTACTGCCCGGCGCGACGCTGTTCGTGTTCCGCCACGAGGGGCAGGAGTTCGCGGTGCGCACCATCCGAGGCAGCCTGCAGACCCACGGCCGCTATGTACCGTTCACCTGGACATTCGGTGCGCGGGTGGGGGAGCAGATGATCGAGGGAGAGATCACCACCGTACCTGCGGACGCGATCGGCCTGACGTACCCCGACACGCACGGCGGCGTGAAGTACTGCTACAACTCGGCGATCGCGAGCTGTCGTATGCAGGTGGCGGGCAAGGCTTTCGCGCGCACCGAGTTGTCGAGCCGACGAGCCATGTTCGAAATTCTGACCGATGACCGACTCGACTCGGTGCCCTTGCTCGTCTAGCTCCACCCCGCGGTGACCGTACCCATGTCGAAATAGTCGCGCCACGAGGCGATCTGGCCGTCGACGATGTCGAACACTCCCGCCACCGGAAGCGGGAGTTCTCTCCCGTCCTTGAATCGCATGACGTCGGTGCGCTCGTTGAACACGAGGTTGCCAGAGCTGACCTGGCGGTGTACCCGGAAGTCGATGCCGTCCACCGTGGCCGTGAACTTGGCAATGAAAGCCGCAATCGCCTCTCGCCCGGTCACCGGATCCATCGGAATGTTGTGGTAGACCCCGTCCTCGGTGAAGTGGGCGGCCAGCTCCGTAGGATCCGGATTCGCCCATTTGGCGCAGAACTCGGTCACCACTTCATCTGGGGAGCGTGTCATCCCTCGATGAAAGCGTCGAATCTGAGGTTATGTGCGCATTTCGGGTAGAACGCCGCACATAAGCTCAGATTCGGCGCCCAGCCGGCCTTACCACCCTTCGGTCAGCACCCGGTCCAGGGTGTCGACGTAGAAGTCGGCCGCCTCAACATCGATGCACAGCGGCGGCTTGGTCTTGAGGATGTTCTGGTGGTCGCCGGTCGGCTGGATGATGACCCCGAGCTCCAGCATTCGATCGCAGATGGCCGATGTCTCCTCTGGTGCCGGCTCCAAGGTCTGCGGATCCCGGATCATCTCGACGCCCAGGTACAGCCCGAAGCCGTGCACGGTGCCGACCAGCGGGTGCTTGTCGCGCAGCGCTTCCAGTCTGGTTTTGAGGTGCCCGCCGACGCGAAGTGCGTTGTCCTGAAGACCTTCGTCGCGCAGCACGTCGAGCACCGTCATCCCGATCGCACACGACAGCGGACTGCCGCCGGTCGACGAGAAAAAGTATCCCTGGCTGGAGAACGCGTCGGCCACCGCACGGCTGGTGATGACGGCGCCGACCGGATACCCGTTGCCGACGGACTTGGCGACCGACACGATATCGGGTACGGCGTCCTGCTGCTCGAACCCCCAAAACCATTGGCCGAGACGGCCATACCCGACCTGGACCTCATCCGAGATCGCCAGCCCGCCCCCGGCGCGCACCGCGGCGTAGACCTGCTGCAGATAGCCGTCGGGCAACGCCATGCCGCCCGCGTTGCCGTAGACGCTTTCGCAGATGAACGCCGCGGGCGGCCGGCCCTCCGCGATCAACTCTGCGATGTGGGCGGCCGCGTCATCTGCGTACCGAGATGCTTCTGCGCCGCGGTACCTGCCGCGAAAGCTGTTCGGCGAATCCACGGTGTGCACCCAATCAGGGCGCGTGGCAAGCGCATTCGGATTATCGGCGATCGACGTCGACACCGCGTCGGTGCCGTAGGTCCATCCGTGATAAGCCTCGCGGACGGCAACCACGTCGCGCCGGCCCGTCGCAGCAGTCGCCAACCGGATCGCCAGATCGCTGGCCTCCGATCCCGAATTCACCAGAAAAACGGTGTCCAGCGGGTCGGGTAGCAGCGCCGCGAGCCGCTCGCTGAACTCGACGACGGCAGCATAGTTGAATCGCGAGTTCGTGTTCAGCTTGCGTAGCTGCCGGGCCGCCGTCGCCGCGATGCGCGGATGTGCGTGCCCCAGCACAGTGACGTTGTTGACCATGTCCAGATAGCTGCGACCTTCGGTCGACATCAGGTAATGCCTTCTGCCGCGCTCGATCTGAGGCGGGATGCGGTAGTAGAACTCCTGCACCGGCGCGAAGCTCGCCTCGCGCCGCGCCAAGAGATCGTCATGCGCGCCCTGCGCCAGCGGCGACAGCCCGAGCAACGGCCGGGGATCGCGGGTGTGTGCCAGCCAGCCCGGCGCGAGGTCGGCGCGGGTGAAGGCCGGCGCGCCAGGTGCGTCCACCGGTTGCACGGTCAACCCGACTCGGGTGTGTGCCGCGCAGCGGCCCAGAACTTCTCCCGCCCTCAGCGCGCCCCGTGCGCCAGGGGCGACGCCCGTGACGATCAGCTCGAACTGCTCGCCATGCAACGTAATTCGGCCTGACGCGTCGTCGGACACGTCGCCGTCCCACGGAGCGGCGAGGTCGGTGTCGGCGGCGGTCCAGAGGTCGAGGCCCGTGGCGACGACGTCGGGCGCATCCTGGCTCAAGCGAGCCGCATTGCACAGCCTCGCCTCGCCGTACCGGGTGACGACCAGCGGCGCGCCCTGTCGAATCGCGGTTTCGGCGGCGTCTTCGGGACTGATGAAGGCACTGTCATACAGATCGGAGGTGGTGGACAGGTCCAGGGTCACCGCGGCGGCCCTGTCGACGGCGACCATCTGCGCCGCCACCTTGACGGGGTGGGGCCGCTCGGCCATCCCGAGGTGGGCCCTGATGACTGCCGTCATCACATCGACGGGCACCGACGTGGCGAGCTCGAACATCCGCATCTCACCGTCGGACTGTTCGGTCACGTAGTCGTTGTCGGGATCGAGGACAGCCTGCTGTGCGCTGCTGACGATCAGCACCGCGGTGCGTAACACCACCATCGGCCATAGCGCGTCGACCTCGGCAGGCGACAACGGCCGCACGGCGTGGAATGCCGCCACTGCCGGCAGAATCGACGTCACATCGGCGCCGGCGTGCCCCAACACCGACGACACGGAGATCGCGAGTTCAGACACGGCCCACGTGTGCGACAGATCGCCGAAGTCGATGACCCCGTCCGGCTCTCCGCGCGGGGAGACCACGACGTTGGCGTCGGTCAGGTCGATGTGCGCCGCTTGCCGCGGCAAGTCGGGGTCGAGCACCGAGATACGCGCCCAGGCTTCTCGGGCTGCATTCTGCAGACGTTTCCGTAGGTCCTCGTCGGCGACGTGAGTGGCGAGCTCGTCGACCACGGTCATACCGAATCGCAGATCCCACTGCAGGATTCGGTCCAGCCCGGGATGGGCGAAGTCTCTGAGCGCTCGACTCACCCGCCCGGCGACATCGCCCAGGCCGGCGACCTTGGCCGGTGTGAGGTATGCCGATTCGAGCAGCGTTCCACCGGGCAGATATTTGAGCAGCCGGGCGTAGGCGGTTCCCTCGACCAGACCCGTCAGGGCCGTGCACCTTTCGCCGGCGGTGTTCTGCAGCGTTACCGCGACGCGGAGCTCGGGCTCGGCGTCGGCGATCAGCTGCGCCGCCGCGTCCTGGGCGGCGATCTCTTCTCCGGTGAAGGCGGGGTTGGCGATCTTGAGGACGCCCCGCACGGTGCCGTCGTCTTCGTGCACGGTGAAGTTCTTGTCCTGTTGACTGCCCAGCGACCGGACCCGCACGGCCAGGCCGTAGTGCGTCGCCACGATCTCTTGTGCCGCAGCCTCACTCACCTGCGGAGCAGGTAACTCGCGTTGTTCCAGGAAGTTGAAGCCCACCACTACCGCCGCAACACGAACTCGCTGACGACCTCGGAGAAGGCGTCGTTGTCGTCACCGGCGGCGGTGTGTCCTGCCCCGGAGAGTTCGGCGAACTCGGCGCCCGGCACTTTGGACAAGAAGTCCTGGACCGCTTCTTCACTCACCACGTCGGACAGTTTGCCCCTGATCAGCAGGATCGGTATCGCCAACTCGATCGCGGCCTGCTCGAGCAGTTCGACGCGGACGAACGGATCCTCGTTCGGTTTGGTCAAGAACGCCGGATCCCAGTGCCAGTACCATCGCCCGTCCCGGTGCCGCAGGTTCTTCTTCAGGCCCTCCGGGCTGCGGGGCTTGGATCTGTGGGGCAGGTACGCGGCGACCGCGTCGGCCGCTTGTTCCAGCGAGTCGAATCCGTGTACGTGGCTGAACATGAACTCGCGGATCCGAGCGCTGCCGTCTTTCTCGTACCGCGGCACGACGTCGACGAGTACCAGTCGCGTCACCACCTCGGGGCCGGCCAGCCTGGCCGCGAGAATCCCTGTCAGGCCGCCCATGCTGGCACCGATCAGGACGGTCGGGCGGCCGATCTGATCGAGCACGCTCAGGGTGTCCTCACACAGCGCCTCGACGGTGTATCGGGCGTCGGGGGAACGGTCGCTGTGGCCGTGTCCCCGGCTGTCGAGCGCGACGACGTGCAGGCCCTGCGCGGCCAGGATCTGCCCGGTCTTCTTCCAGGAGAAGCGATTCTGTCCGCCGCCGTGAAGCATCAGAACCGACGGGCGAGACTCGTCGAAATCGGCCGACAGGACCGGTTTGTTCCACTCGTCGGCGACCAGTGCGAGATCGTCTGCGCCGCGGAACGTGGCGGTCGTCGGCTCGCTGTGGTTAGCGCTCACAGGCGTCCTCTCGGCTCTCCCCGGTCGATCACGTTACCGAGCCTGCGAATTGCACCCATCTTGGGTCCGTCGCGGTTCGACTTTGCCTAAAATTTACGTCCGTGCAAGACCACTGCAGCCGCGACGACGAGCGCCGAGGCATCATGGCTGCCGCTCACCGGTTCCTGTCGGACTCCGACGGAGGCCCGGTGCCGATGGCGGCGCTTCTGCGCAGCGCCGGGGTGTCCAGCCGGGCGTTCTACCGTCACTTCGTCTCCAAGGACGACCTCTACCTCGCCCTGCTCGAGGAGGAGTGCCGCATCGTGGTGAGCCAGGTGAGTCGCGTCGCCGACGACGCCATCGGCTCCCCGGTCGACCAGCTCGCGGCGTGGATCGGCACGATGTTCGACATCGTCGGTGACCCCAGCCAGCGGATGCGGCTCAAAGTGATCGACTCCGAAGAGGTCCGGACGGCCAAGGGCTATCGGGAGGTGAGAGAGCGCCTGCACGCGGCCCGCGAGCGATCGCTGGCCGAGATCCTGCGTAGGGGCGTGCGCGACGGATCGTTCCCGCACGCCGACCCCGACTTCGACGCGGTCGCGATCAATGCCACCGTAAGCCGGGTGCTCGGCGGGCAGGCGACCCACGACCCTCAATCCCTCAAGCAGGCCCAGGTGAATGTCCTCGACTTCGCGTTACGCGCCGTAGGAGCGATCACGCGGCGGTGACGTTCGCCGATGAGTCACGGGCTTGCCCGGAGTCTGTTCGGTATCGAGTGTTCCCGCCGACAGGAGATTCCCCATGCCCGCCATCACGCCCTCGCTGTGGTTCGACAACGACCTGGAAGACGCGATCGCGTTCTACAGCGCGATCTTCCCGAACTCGTCGCTCGAGTCGATCGAGCGCTACACCGACGCAGGTCCCGGCACACCCGGCGAAGTAGTGTCGGCGACGTTCACTTTGGATGGGCAACGATTCATCGGGATCAACGGCGGGCCTGCGTTCCCGTTCACCGAGGCGGTGTCGTTCACGATCGCCTGCCGTGACCAGGACGAGGTCGATTACTACTGGGACCGGCTGGTCGCCGGCGGCCAAGAGTCGCAGTGCGGCTGGCTCAAGGACCGCTACGGTCTGAGCTGGCAGGTGGTGCCCGACCGGCTAATCGAACTCACCACCGACTCGGATCCGGCGAAGGCCGCCGCGGCTACCAAGGCCATGCTCGGAATGCGCAAAATCGTGATTGCCGAGCTGGAGGATGCCGTGGCTGCAGCCGGTGTGTAACCGCCGGGCCCCTTTCGTGTTGCTCGCCCAGAATTTGTTGATATACGGTTCTCCCTCGTCCTCACCTGTGTAACCTCAGCGGCACCCAAACTGGGTCCAGGCCGGTTGGTGGGGGGACCTATGTCGGTGGGGTGCACCAGAGGAGGGGCCCGTTAGATGGTCGCTTCCGGCGTGATCGCCAAACCTGTGCGCGCTTTCGGCGGCTTCTTCTCGATGGCGCTCGACACGTTCGTCGTGATGTTCAAGCCGCCGTTCGCATGGCGCGAATTCATCAGCCAGTCCTGGTTTGTCGCGCGCGTCTCGATCATCCCGACGCTGATGCTCACGATCCCGTACACGGTGCTGCTGACCTTCACCTTCAACATCCTGCTCACCGAATTCGGCGCCGCGGACTTTTCCGGAACCGGCGCCGCGCTGGGCACTGTCCGCCAGATCGGGCCGATCGTGACGGTGCTGGTGGTCGCCGGAGCCGGTGCCACGGCAATGTGCGCCGACCTGGGCGCGCGGACGATCCGCGAGGAACTCGACGCGCTGCGCGTGATGGGTGTCAATCCCATTCAGGCTCTTGTTGTTCCACGGGTGCTGGCGGCGACGCTGGTGTCGCTGGCATTGTCGGCGACGGTGATCCTGGTCGGCCTCGCCGGGGCCTACCTGTTCTGCGTGTACATCCAGAACGTGTCACCGGGTGCGTTCGCGTCCGGTCTCACCCTGATCATCGGTGCGCCTGACGTGATCATCGCGCTCGTCAAGGCCGCGCTGTTCGGACTCTCGGCCGGCATGATCGCTTGCTACAAGGGCATTTCGGTGGGTGGTGGCCCCGCGGGTGTCGGCAACGCGGTCAACGAAACCGTCGTGTTCACCTTCATGGCGCTGTTCGCGATCAACATCGTGGCCACGGCCGTCGCAGTCAAGGTGACGATGTGACCGTCTCGCGGCCCCATTCCCAGTTCCCCTGGCTGAAAGCCCGGTACCGCTCCATCGCGGATCCGTGGAACCAGGTCGGCGTGCAGACGAAGTTCTACGGCCGCACCCTGCGTTCCGTCCTCTACGCCATCACCAGGTACCGCATCGAGCTCGTCCGCCAGATCGCGCAGATGGGTTTGGGCGCAGGCGCGTTGATCGTCATCGGCGGTACCGTGGCGATCGTCGGCTTCCTGACCGTCACCACCGGTGCCCTGGTAGCCGTGCAGGGGTACACCGATTTCTCCGAGATCGGCGTGGAAGCGTTGACCGGCTTCGCGTCTGCATTCTTCAACGTGCGGTTGATCGCACCGGCCACGACAGCCGTCGCACTGGCGGCGACGATCGGTGCCGGCGCGACTGCACAACTGGGGGCAATGCGGATCAACGAGGAGATCGACGCACTCGAGGTGATGGGCATCCGCAGCATCGCCTACCTCGCGTCGACCAGGGTCGTCGCCGGTCTGCTGGTGGTGATCCCGCTCTACTGCGTCGGCGTGCTCGCGTCGTTCTGGGCGGCCCGCTTCGGCACCACGGTGATCTACGGCCAGTCGACCGGTGTCTACGACCACTACTTCCGGACATTTCTCAATCCGACAGACCTGATCTGGTCTTTCGCCCAGTGCATCGTGCTCGCCGTGGTGATCATGCTGGTGCACACCTACTACGGCTTCAACGCCCGCGGCGGACCCGCAGGCGTCGGCGAGGCTGTGGGACGTGCCGTGCGCACGTCACTGATCCTGTCTGCATTCGTGCTCGTGATGATCTCCCTTGCGGTGTACGGGCAATCCGGCAACTTCAACCTGGCGGGCTGAGCGATGGACGACGAGGGTCTCAAGCCGGGGTGGTGGACGTTGATCTTGGTGGTCCTGTTCGCGGGAGCCATCATCCTGACCTGGGCGCTGTTCACCGGATCCCTCAAATCCACTGTGCCGGTGACGTTGACCTCTGATCGCGCGGGCCTGGTGATGGAGACCAACGCCAAGGTGAAACTGCGTGGCGTCCAGGTGGGCCGGGTCTCGAACATCGCGGTGACGGGGCAACAGGAGCCGACCGTCGCGCTGCAACTGGAGATCGATCCCGATCAGCTGCAGTACATCCCGGCCAACGTGCAAGCCCAGATCCGGGCGACCACGATCTTCGGTGCCAAGTTCGTCGATCTCGTCTTCCCCGACGATCCCAGCAGTCAGCGACTCGAAGCCGGCCAGGTGCTGGTGTCGCGCAATGTGACCACCGAGGTCAACACCGTTTTCCAGAACCTGGTGGAAGTGCTCGACCAGGTCGACGCGGCCAAGCTCAACAGCACGCTGTCGGCGCTCGCCGACGGTGTACGCGGCCAGGGCGAGCGCATCGGCCAGGCCACCACCGACGCCAATCAGGTTCTGCTGGCACTCAACCCGCGCAACGAGACCATCACCGCCGACCTGCGGGCACTCGACGACTTCAACCAAACCTTCAGCGCCGCGGCACAGGACATCCTCGCCACGTTGGACGCGGCCAGCACAACCAGCACGACGGTGGTCACCCAGTCCAAAGAGCTTGACGCGCTGCTGCTGTCGACCATCGGGCTGTCGAACAGCGGCATCAACCTGCTCGCACCGAGCCAGGCGAACCTGATCAAGGCCGTCAATGTGCTCGCGCCGACGACACAGCTGCTCTTGAAGTACAACCCCGAGTACACCTGCCTGCTGTTGGGGGCCAAGCATCTGCTCGACAACGGCGGATACGAAAGTCCCGGCGGCAACGGCCGTTCGCTGGTGCTCGATGCCGGGCTGGCGTTCGGTGACGACCCGTACAAGTACCCGCAGCACCTGCCGATCATCGGCGCCAAGGGCGGTCCGGGCGGCAAGCCCGGTTGTGGCTCGCTGCCGGACGTATCGAAGAACTGGCCGGTGCGCAATCTGGTCACCAACACCGGCTTCGGCTCCGGCCTGGACTGGCGCCCCAATCCGGGTATCGCATTCCCGATCTACGCCAACTACTTCCCGGTGACCCGCGCCGTGCCCGAGCCGCCGAGCATCCGTAACAACTTCGGCGGACCCGCGATCGGACCGGTTCCGTATCCGGGCGCCCCCGCCTACGGTGCGCAGTTGTACGCGCCCGACGGCACCCCGCTGTGGCCCGGCCTACCGCCGGCGCCGCCGCCCGGGGCTCCACGTGACCCCGGCCCGCGCCCCGGATCCGAGCCCTTCTACGTTCCGAATCCGGCGCAGCTGCAGCCGACAGCTGTTCCGTACCCGAACGTCGTACCCCCGGTTCCGGCGCTGCCCGGCCCGCCCCGCTAGATCCACCCGACCCCGAAACACACAGAGAGGTACCGATGTCAGTCAGTGTCCGGCGCGACGCCACGCGACTCGGGGTGTTCCTGGCTGTGTGCCTGCTCGGTGTCTTCGGTTTGTTCGCGGTGTTCGGGCAGATGCGCTTCGGTGAGAAGTCGAACAACTTCCGTGCCGAGTTCATCAACGTCACCGGGCTGGAGACCAACGATTTCGTCCGGATCGCCGGTGTCGAGGTCGGCAAGGTCAAGAACGTCGAGATCCAACCCGACACCACCGCCCTGGTGGAGTTCTCCGCCGACGACTCGGTGGTTCTCACCGAGGGAAGCCGTGCCGTCATCCGCTACGACGATCTGATCGGTGGCCGCTATCTCGCGTTGGAGGAAGGTGCGGGCGGGACGCGCAAGCTCGACGCGGGCGACACCATTCCGCTGGCCCGCACCTCACCCGCGCTGGACCTCGATGCTCTGATCGGAGGTTTCCGTCCGCTGTTCCAGGCGCTCGATCCCGACCAGATCAACGCGCTCTCAGGGCAACTCATCACCGCGCTGCAGGGCCAGGGCGGCACCGTCAACTCGTTCCTTGCGCAGACGGCGGCCCTGACGAGCACGCTGGCAGACCGTGACCAGTTGATCGGCGAGGTCATCATCAACCTGAACACGGTCCTCGGCTCGCTGGGTGACCAGAGCGATCAGTTCGACAAGGCGGTCAGCTCGCTGTCCGAACTCGTCGAAGGCCTCGAGTCACGCGGGCAGGACATCAGCGACGGGCTGGCGTACACCAACGCCGCGGCGGGCAGCATCACCGATCTGCTGTCGCAGGCCCGCCCGCCGCTGCAGAAGGTCGTCCAGGAGACGGACCGGGCGGCCGGGATCGTCGTGGCCGATCACGAGTACTTCGACAACGTCATCAACACCCTCCCGGATGCCTACCGGGCGCTCGCCCGACAGGGCATCTACGGCGACTTCTTCAGTTTCTACCTGTGCGATCTCGTGCTCAAGACCAACGGTAAAGGCGGGCAACCGGTTTACATCAAGGTCGCCGGGCAGACCAGCGGGAGGTGCGCTCCGCGATGAAGCCGTTCAGTGAACGCAACCAAATGGTCATCGGCGCGGTCGGTGTCGGGATCACCGCGGCCATCGTGCTCGGCGCCGTGAACTACGACAAACTCCCGTTCGTCAACCAAGGCCGCGAATACACCGCGTACTTCGCCGAGGCCGGCGGCCTGAACACCGATGCCGCCGTTCAGGTGTCGGGGTTCAAGGTCGGTCAGGTCGAGTCGATCGAGCTCGACGGCACCCAGGTACTGGTGACCTTCACCGTCGACAAGGACATCCGGCTCGGCGACCGAACCGAGGCCGCGATCAAGACCAAGGGCCTGCTGGGCACCAAGATCCTCGAGGTCGTCGCCCGTGGCGAAGGTCAACAGGAGGGCACGATCCCGCTGGATCGGACGACGTCGCCCTACCAACTCCCCGACGCGCTCGGTGATTTGGCGACCACGATCAGCGGCCTGAACACCGATCAGCTCTCGGAATCCCTGCGCGTGCTCTCGGCCACGTTTGCCGACACGCCACCGCAACTGAAGATCGCGGTCGAGGGTGTGGCGCGGTTCTCCGACACCCTCAACGAGCGCGACGCCGAGCTTCGCAACCTTCTCGCCAACGCGAACAAGGCCACCACCGTTCTGGCGGAGCGCAGTGGGCAGGTCGTCAGCCTGGTGTCGAACACCAACGCCCTGCTAGCCGAATTGCAAAGCCAGAGTGCGGCTTTGGATCAGATCTCCGGCAGCATCTCCGCTCTCAGTCAGCAGCTACAGGGCTTCATCGGTGAGAACCGCGCGACACTGAAGCCCGCGCTGGACAAGCTCAACGGCGTGTTGGCGATCCTCGACAACCGCAAGGAACGGTTGCAGGAGTCGCTCAAACTGCTGAACCAGTACTCGTTGTCCCTGGGCGAGTCGGTGTCGTCGGGTCCGTTCTTCAAGAACTACATTTCCAACCTTCTGCCCGGTCAGTTCCTGCAGCCGTTCATCGACGTGGCCTTCTCCGATCTGGGCCTCGATCCGAATGTGCTGCTGCCGTCGCAGCGTTTCGACCCCCAGGTCGGCCAGCCCGGCACGCCGGCCATGCCGGTGCCGTACCCGCGCACCGGCCAGGGCGGCGAACCGAGGATGACGCTCCCCGACGCCATCACCGGCAACCCTGGTGATCTGGGCTGCGGACCGGGTGGCCCGGGAGGTCTGCCTGCGCCCGGACCGACAGGTTGCTACCCGTATCGCGAGCCCCTGCCCGCACCGCCACCCGGCGGGCCGCCGCCCGGGCCGCCCGCGCTGGCGCCGCCTGGACTGGCCTCGACACCCAACCCGAACACCGGGGTGTTCGTCCCGGCGCCAGGTGAGGCGCCTCCGCTCGTTCCCGTTCCCGGGGAGGCCACGCCATGAGAAAACCCAGAATCTGGGTCGGCCTCGTCCTGGTCGCACTCCTGGTGGCCGGTGTGGCAATCCTGGTGCGCACCACCGACAAGGTGAATCGCATCAATGTGGTCGGCTACTTCGACAACAGCAACGGCATCTACGTCGGCGACGACGTCCGCATCCTCGGTGTACCGGTCGGCCGGATCACCGCGATCGAGCCCGAGCCGGAGCGAGTCAAGATCTCGTTCTGGTACGACGATCGCTACGACGTGCCCGCGGACGCGAACGCCGCGATCCTGTCACCGGCGCTGGTGACCTCGCGTGCCATCCAGCTGACGCCGGTCTACAGCGGCGGCCCGGTGATGGGCGACAACACGGTGATCCCGCTGGAGCGCACCGTGGTCCCCGTCGAATGGGATCAGGTGCGGGGGCAGCTCGAACGGCTCAGCGAGACATTGCAGCCGACCGAACCCGGCGGCGTGAGCCCGCTGGGATCGGTGATCAACACGACCGCCGAGAACCTGCGCGGTCAGGGCGCCAGCATCCGAGAGACCGTCATCAAACTGTCGCAGGCCTTCTCGGCGCTGGGCGATCGCAGCACCGACATCTTCTCGACGATCAAAAACCTGGCGATCCTGGTGTCGGCTCTGCAGGACAGCACCGACCTGATGCGGCAGCTGAACCAGAACCTCGCCTCGGTCACGGGGCTTCTCGCCGACGGCCCGGACGAAGTTGCCAGTGCGATAAGGGATCTCAACGCTGTAGTGCCCGAGGTTCAGGCCTTCGTCGCCGAGAACCGCGACGCGCTCGGCACCACCTCGGAGAAGCTGGCGGGTGTGACGACCGCGCTCAACGAGAGCCTGGACGACGTCGAACAATTCCTGCACAGTGCGCCCAACACATTCCAGAACTACGTCAACATCTGGCAGCCCGCCCAAGGCGGGGCCAGCGCGATCCTCGCGGTGAACAACTTCGCCAACCCGATCCAGTTCCTCTGCGGCGCCGTGCAGGCCGCGTCTCGCCTGGGGGCCGAAGAGTCTTCCAAGCTGTGCGTGCAGTACCTGGCGCCGATCATGAAGAACCGGCAGTACAACTTCCCGCCGCTGGGTCTCAACCAGCTCATCGGTGCCTCCACGCGGCCCAACGAGCTGACCTACAGCGAGGATTGGCTCCGGCCCGACTACATTCCGCCGAGCGGGCCCGCTCCGGCGGGGCCACCGCCAGCGGCCGCAGGTTCGCTGCCCGCGCCGCCCGCGGCGGACCCGGCCACGCTGCCTCCCGGCCAGGGCCCGCTGCTGCTCAACGCGCCGCCCGGAGCTGCCGAAGCGCCTGTCGCGACGAACCCGAACGACGGTTTGCAGGGGATGATGGTGCCGGGGGCCGGATCGTGACGCCGCCCGCACGGAGCAGAACAGCTGCTCGCAGCCTCAAGACCATGGTGGCAGTCATCGCTGTCGCGCTGGCCGCATCCGGATGTGGTTGGCGCGGGCTGAATTCCATTCCGCTTCCGGGTACTCAGGGAGGCGGACCCGGCTCCTTCACCATCCAGGCCCAGATGCCCGACGTCGACAACGTCGAGGAGAACTCGCGCGTGCGGGTCGGCGATGTCAACGTCGGCACCGTCAGCAAGATCGAGCGTCAGGGCTGGCACGCGTTGGTCACCATGACGCTCAACGGGAACGTGAATCTGCCCGCCAACGCGACCGCCAAGATCGGTCAGACCAGCCTGCTGGGCTCGCAGCACGTCGAGTTGTCGGCGCCGGCGGACAAGCCGGCGCAGGGCAGGCTCGGAGAGGGTGCGGTGATCCCGCTCGAAAACGCCGGCGCGTTCCCCACCACCGAGCAGGCACTGGCCGCGGTCGCATTACTGCTCAACGGCGGCGGCCTGGGCAATATCCAGGACATCACCGAGGCGCTCAGCGTCGCCTTCACCGGTCGCGAGAACGATCTGCGCAGCCTCATCCAGCAGCTCGATATTGCGATCGGACACCTCGACGATCAGAAGAACGACATCATCGCCACGTCGGAGAGCCTCAACGCCCTGGTGGGCCAGATCGCCGAACAGAAGCCCGTGGTGGACAGGGCATTGAAGACCATCCCCGACGCGCTCGCCGTGCTGCGCGACCAGCGCGACCAGCTGTCCGAGGCTCTGGTGCAGCTGGGCAGATTCAGTGCGCTGGCTGCCGATTCGGTGAACCAGACCCGGGAGGCGCTCGTCCAGGAGCTCAAGGACATCGGCCCCGTGCTGCAGTCGCTGGCCGACGCCGGGCCCGCTCTCACGCGGTCGCTGAGCTTCCTGCCCACGTTCCCGTTCCCGAAGGAGACGCTGACCAACTGGTTGCGCGGTGACTACGCCAACCTGACTCTGATCATCGACCTCACTTTGAGCCGGATCGATCAGGGCTTCTTCACCGGGACCCGGTTCGAGTGCAATCTGACCTGGCTGGAATTGCAGTGGGGCCGCACCATCGGGCAGATGCCCAGCCCGTGCAACCACAACGTCCCGCCGCCTGGCGGGAACCCCCTGGTGGCGCCGTATCGCTGGGATCAGGGGCGCTGACGCATGAGACTGACACGACAGATCCTCATCCAGCTCACGATCTTCGCGGTGCTGGCCGTAACAGCCTTGGGCATCATGGTTTTCGGGTACATGCGATTGCCGGCGATGCTGGGTATCGGCCAGTACAACGTCATCCTCGAGCTACCCGAGACCGGTGGCCTCTATGAACGGGGCAACGTGACCTACCGCGGGTCGCAGGTTGGCATCGTGGAAGGCGTCGGCCTCACCGACCGCGGGGTCGAGGCTCGGTTGTCGCTCGACTCGGGTGTCGAGATCCCCGCCGACCTCATCGCATCGGTGCGCAGCCAGTCGGCGGTCGGTGAGCAGTTCGTCGAACTCGTGCCGCAGAGCGGTGCGGGGCCCGTGCTGCGCGACGGGGACGTCATACCCCGCGATCGCGCGCGGGTGCCACCGGACGTGAACACCGTGTTGGAACTGACCAACGAGGGCCTGCGGGCGATCCCGCAGGAGAACCTGAAGACGGTGATCGACGAGTCCTACCTGGCGGTCGGCGGACTCGGCCCCGAACTGCGCCGGCTGGTCAACGGGTCGTCCCAGCTGGCGATCGATGCCAGACAGAACCTGGATTCGCTGACCACCGTGATCGACCAGGTGCAGCCGGTGCTCGATTCGCAGACCGACACGTCGGGCTCGATCCAGGCCTGGGCGTCGAACCTGGCGAACATCACGGGTCAGCTGCAGCGTGAAGACCAGTCGGTGTCGGGCATCCTGAGCAGCGGGCCCGGCGCGGCCGAAGAGGTGCGGGCGCTGTTCGATCAGCTGCAACCCACGCTGCCGGTGGTGCTCGCCAACCTGGTCAGCGTCGGCGAAGTCGCCGTCACGTACCAGCCGAACCTCGAGCAGCTGCTCGTTCTGCTGCCCCAGGGCACCGCGGTGACCCAGGCGGTGGGTGTCGCCAAGAACGGCACCAAGCAGGACTACATGGGTGACTACCTCACCCTGAATCTGAACCTCAACATCCCGCCCCCCTGCAACACCGGCTTCCTGCCCCCTCAGCAGCAGAGGCCACCGACGTTCGAGGACTACCCCGACCGGCCTGCGGGTGACGTGTACTGCCGGGTACCGCAGGACGGGGCGTTCAACGTGCGCGGCGCCCGCAACATCCCGTGCGTCACGGTGCCGGGCAAGCGTGCACCGACCGCCAAGATGTGTGAGAGCAACGAGAACTACGTGCCGTTGAACGACGGCTACAACTGGAAGGGCGACCCGAACGCGACGCTGTCCGGGCAGGCCGTTCCCCAGTTGCCGCCCGGTACGCCACCTGCAGAAGCGGCTCCGCCCGCGGGTCCGGCGCCGCCGCCGATGGCGGCCGCCGAATATGATCCCGCGAACGGCACGTACGTTGGACCGGACGGACGTGTGTATACGCAGTCCAACCTGGGCCAGGGTGCCAATGAGGAGCAAACATGGCAGACGATGCTGCTGCCCCCGACGGGGAACTGACGGAGACGGCGAAGGAAGTCCAGCCGGCTGACGAGGACGCCGCGGAGCGGGTCGACACCGCGGAGGGCGACGCTGGCCACGACGCCGAGGCTGAAGCGGAGGCTGACGAGGACGGCGCTGACGACGAAGCGGAGGCCGATGAATCCGGTGACGAGGACGGTGCGCCCCCGAAGGCGCCGAGGTCGCATGTCTCGTTGGCGCTCATCGCCGGACTGGTCGGCGTATTGGCCCTCGCGGGCCTCGTGGGGTGGCTGGGCTACCGCACCTACGAGTCGCACCGCGCCGAGGAGCAGCGCAACGTGTTCCTGCAGGTTGGCCGGCAGGGTGCGCTGAACCTGACGACGATCGGCTATGAGACGGCCGACGCCGACGTGCAGCGCATCCTGGACTCGGCGACGGGTTCTTTCTACGACGAGTTCCAGCAGCGGGCGGAGCCGTTCGTCGAGGTCGTGAAGCAGGCGCAGTCGAAGTCAGTGGGCACCATCGCCGAGGCCGGTATCGAGTCGGCAAGCGAGAACGAGGCCCAGGTTCTGGTCGCGGTGACGGTCCAGACGACGAACGCCGGTGCCCCTGAGCAACAACCGCGGGCGTGGCGGATGCGAATTTCGGTGCAGGACATCGACGGAGACGCCAAGGTGTCGAACGTGGAGTTCGTACCGTGACCGAAGACGTGAAAGGCGACGAGGCGACCGATACCGTGGCAGACGACACCGCAGAGGAGACCGTCGAGGAGACCGCAGCCGCGGACACCGAGGCGGAGGAGATCGAGGAGTCAGAGGGCGTCGAGGAGCCTGCCCTGACGTCACCCGCGAAGCGCGGGATCCAGTGGTCACGCCTCGTCGCGTTCGTGGTGCTACCCGCCCTGGCTCTGGTGCTTGCGGCGGGCGCCGGATACCTGAAGTGGCTCGACGACACCAACCGTGCCGGCACGATGTCCGCCGAACCCACCAGTCACCCCTCGCTCGCCGAGACCACGGTGCAGGCGGCCCGCGAGGGCACGATCGCCCTGCTGTCCTACACGCCCGACAAAGTCGAGGAGCAGCTGGGCGCCGCCCGCGACCTGCTCACCGGCGAGTTCCGGGAGTCCTACACGTCACTGACCAACGACGTGGTGATCCCCGGCGCCAGGGAGAAGCAGATCTCGGCGATCGCGACGGTGCCCGCCGCGGCGTCGGTATCGCTGTCGAGCGACGAGGCAGTGGTTCTGCTGTTCGTGAACCAGACGGTGACGGTGGGCCAGGACCCGCCGACCGACACCGCCTCCAGCGTGCGGGTCACGCTGGAGAAGGTCGACCATCGCTGGCTGATCTCCCAGTTCGACCCTGTCTAGCGGGCGGCGCGGCTGCGGGCCGCGTGGCCTGCCCTGGGGCTCATGACGGCGCGGCGGCTCACGGCGGTCGACGCTCAGACCTACTGGATGTCCGGTGCGGTCCCCAGCGACCAGTTTCTGCTGTTCGCGTTCGGGCGCGCAGCGACCTGCCTCGACGACGCGCTCGGCGCCGTCCGCGACCGGGCGCGAGCGTGCGAGGACCTGCGGTTGCGTATCGACGATGGGGGATTCTGGACCTATCCGGCGTGGGCGTCTCGGGAGGTCGATCAGGACCAATTCGTCGTGCACGCTCTCGACGACCCGACATGGGCGGGTTGCCTGATCGCTGTCTCGGCACTGGCCGACGACCAGCTCGATGCGCGGGTGCGCACGTGGCGGCTGCATGTCTTTCCGGACGTCGAAGGACTTCCGGGTGCGACGGGCGCAGGCGCCGTCGCCGTGCTGCAGATCAGCCACGCCCTCGGTGACGGTATCCGGTCGTCTGCCCTGGCGGCTCGGCTCTTGGGCCGCGACGGCGACGTACCGTCGGTGGCCTCGACACGCAGTTCACCGGCGGCCATGCCTGTACTCGCGTTCGGCGCGGCACGCGCTCACCGCAGGCTGATGCGCGACACCGAGTCGGGTTTGGTTCCCTCGCAGGCATTTCCGCGTCCGGTGCTGCGCACGAATCGAAGCCCCGAAGGGAACCGGCAGCTACGGACGGTGGTATGTGGGCGCCGTGAGATCCGCGGCCCGACGGTCACAGTGGGCGTGCTGGCCGCGATCGGCACCGCCCTGGCCGCCCATCTTCGCGAACTCGGTGACGACCCGTCGCAGCTCGGGGCCGAGGTGCCCATGGCGAAAAGGGGCCCGCGACGGTCGAACAACCATTACGGCAATGTCGGGGTGGGGCTCTATCCCGACGCCGAATTCGGTCTTCGCGTTCAGTTGATCGCCACCGAACTCGCTGCTCGCCGGCGTCGCGCGGCGCATCCGGCGATGCTTGCCGAGGCTGCGGCGTTTGACGCTCTGCCCGCACCGTTGTTGCGTTGGGGCGTAGGGAAATTCGATCCCGCGACGCGGTGGGACACGGTCATCGGCAACACCGTGGTCTCGAGTGTGAACCGCGGTCCCGGGGACTTGACGTTCGGGGGCGCTCCCGTGGTGCTCACCGCCGCGTTGCCGGCGCTGTCTCCGATGATGGGCGTGACCCATGGTGTACACGGCATCGCTGACACGGTCACGGTCAGCGTGCACGGGGCCGAATCGTGCATCGGCGACATCGATGCCTATGTCGAACGACTGGCCGGCGAGCTTCACTAGTCCTGCTCGCTCAGCGACGCGATCACCGCCTCCATCGATCGCATCGCGGCGTCCCGCTCATCACCCATGCCGACAAGTGCGTCGATGATGAGAGGCCCGAGGATCTGCGCGAGGCCGTGACCTTCGTGGCCGAAGAAGCCCGCGAGTTCCAACATCACGGCACCGTGGTTGATGCTCCACAGCCGGCCTGCGACCGCGAGTTCGTCGTCGTCGCGGATTCGTCCGGCATCCATCATCCGGTGCACCGCGTTGTGCAGCGCCCCGAACGATGCGGTCCATTCGGCGCGGTTGGTCGCGCTGCCGGAGACGGTGATGTCGGTGCGGAACTTGGCCACCGACGCGGGGGAGGTGGCGCCGAAGATCAGTTGATAGCGTGCCGGATTCGCGAGTGCGTACTGGTGATACGCCAGCCCCATCGACAGAAAGTCGGCGACCGGATCGTCGGTCTCGGGGACTTCGGTGAGCACCTGGGTGAATCCGAGGAACACCTCGACCGCGATCGCGTCGACCAACCCGGGCATGCCCCCGAGGTGGGTGTACAACGCCATCGTCGACGTGCCGGCTTCGGAGGTGATGCTGCGCGCGCTCAGCGCGGCAAGCCCGTCGCGTTCCATCAGCCGGATCCCGGCTGCGACAAGCCGGTCACGCACGGTCTCACGCTCGGAACCCATGGTTGCCATGCTGCCATAACGGTGTTATACACAATGAACTTATAACGCTGTTATAGGAGTGTGGCGATGGGAAATCGATATCGCGAGGGGGCGATGGCCCCGCTTTCGCGGGAGTACACGCTGACCGACCTGACGGTCACGGGGGCGATCCCGGACTATCTGGACGGACGGTATCTACGCAACGGCCCGAACCCGATCGAGGAGATCGATCCCGAGCTCTATCACTGGTTCGTCGGCGACGGCATGGTCCACGGCATCCGGATCCGCGACGGCAAGGCCGAGTGGTACCGCAATCGGTGGGTGCGGGGGCCGCAGGCGGCGCGGCTGCTGGGTGAGCCCAGGCGTGGGGGGCATTTCGGCACCGCCTCGGTCGGGGCGAACACCAATGTGATCGGGCATGCGGGAAAGACGTTGGCGCTCATCGAAGCCGGCGTCGCCAACTATGAGCTGACCGACGAGCTGGACACCGTGGGCGTCTGCGATTTCGACGGCACCCTGACCGGCGGCTACACCGCGCACCCCAAACGGGACCCTGACACCGGCGAGCTGCATGCGGTGTCGTACCGCGTCCTGCACGGCAACACGGTGCAGTACTCGGTCATCGGCGCCGACGGACGTGCCAGACGAACCGTCGACATCGAGGTCACGGGCTGCCCGATGATGCACGACTTCTCGCTGACCGAAAAGCATGTGATCCTCTACGACCTGCCGGTCACCTTCGACGTGCGTCAGGCCGTCGAACTGACGGTCCCGCGCGGCCTGCGGCTGCCCGCCCGATTGATGTTGTCGGCGTTGATGACTCGGTGCGTACGCCTGACCCGATCAAGGCGCGCAAACCGCGGACCCCGTCGTCGGACCACAGCTTCCCGTACTCCTGGAATGCGAAGTATCCGGCCCGCATCGGCGTCATGCCCAGGGAGGGCACGAACGCCGACGTCCGATGGTTCGACGTGGAGCCGTGTTACGTCTTTCACCCGATGAACGCCTACGACTCACCCGGGGACAACACCATCGTCCTCGACGTCGTACGGCATCAGAAAATGTTCGCGACCGACCACCTTGGCCCCAACGAGGGGCCGCCGACCCTGGACAGGTGGACGGTCGACCTGGCCGACGGCAAGGTGCGTGAATCACGGATCGACGATCGAGGGCAGGAGTTTCCCCGCGTCGACGAACGGTTGGTCGGGAAACGGCACCGCTACGGCTACGCGCCGCAGGTCACCACCGGCGCCGACACCACCGGCACGCTGCTCAAACATGACCTCATCGGGAACGGGTCCGTCAGCCGCTCGTTCGGTACCGGAAAAGCAGTGGGGGAGTTCGTCTTCCACCCGGCCACGACGGACGTCGCCGAGGACGACGGGGTGGTGATGGGTTACGTCTACGATCGCGCGAGCGACCGCAGCGAGCTGGCCATTCTCGATGCGGGCACTCTGGAGGACGTCGCACGCATTCATCTACCTCACCGCGTACCTGCCGGATTCCACGGCAACTGGGTACCCGCGGCATGAGGGGGGTGCGCGGCGACGTAACAGATGTTCTAAGTTTTGTTACATGACTGCCTACGATGTCGGACTCCTGATCCTGCGCGTCGTCCTCGGCCTGACCATGGCTGCCCACGGCTACAACAAGTTCTTCGGCAAGGGCGGGCTCAAGGGCACCGCCGGCTGGTTCGACAGCATGGGGATGAAGCCGGGCATGTTCCACGCCCGTGTGGCTGCAACCACCGAGATGGCCGCGGGCCTCGGGCTGGCTGTCGGTCTGCTCACCCCGATCCCCGCCGCCGGTTTCGTCGCGCTGATGTTCGTCGCCGCCTGGACCGTCCACAAGGCGAACGGCTTCTTCATCGTCAAGGAGGGCTGGGAATACAACCTGGTGCTGGCCGCCTCGGCTGTCGGCATCGCCACCACCGGCGCGGGCAAGCTCAGCCTCGACTACGCGCTGTTGCGCAACTCTGCGGTCTACGACTACCTGCACGGCTGGTGGGGGCTGGCGATCGCCGCGGTCCTCGGACTAGCAGGTGGCATCGGCCAGCTGGTGATCTTCTACCGGCCGCCAGCCAAGCAAAGCGCATAATTCGTCGCCTTTTGCAGACGTTCGCGCCAGCCGAATTGGAACACGTTCTAATCTAACCGGCATGGGTTTTCTCAAACAGGACGCGCCCGTCGTCGACTATGCGGAATGGAGCAAGGGCACCCGCGCCGAGCGGATCGTCCCGATGGCCCGACACTGGGCCGAGGTCGGCTTCGGCACACCGGTCGTTATGCACCTGTTCTATGTCGTGAAGATCCTTCTCTACATCCTCATGGCGTGGGTGATCGTCGTTGCCACCACGACCGGTATAGACGGTTTCACCAATGTGACGGCGTGGTACCACGAGCCGATCGTGTACCAGAAGGTCGTCTTCTACACGATGCTCTTCGAGGTCGTCGGTCTCGGCTGCGGCTTCGGTCCGCTCAACAACCGCTTCTTCCCCCCGATGGGGTCGATCCTGTACTGGCTGCGGCCGAAGACCATTCGGCTGCCCCCGTGGCCCAACCGCGTGCCCCTGACAGCAGGCGACACCCGCACACCGCTGGACGTCGCACTCTATGCCGCGCTTCTGGTCATGCTGGTGGTTGCGCTCGCATCGAACGGTACCGGCCCCATCCCTGAGATCGGTTCGGAGGTCGGCGTCCTTCCCGTATGGCAGACCGCGACGATCATCGGCCTGCTCATCGTCGCCGGCCTGCGCGACAAGGTGATCTTTTTGGCCGCCCGCGGAGAGGTGTACGGCTCGCTGGCCGTGTGCTTTCTGTTCAGCGGCGCCGACATCATCATCGCCGCCAAGCTGGTGTGCCTGGTGATCTGGATGGGCGCCGCGACATCGAAACTCAACAAGCATTTCCCGTTCGTCATCTCCACGATGATGAGCAACAACCCGGTGATGCGGCCGCGGTGGATCAAACGGAAGTTCTTCGAGCACTTCCCGGATGACCTGCGCCCCGGCCGGGCCTCACGGGTGCTGGCCCACTTCTCGACAGCCATCGAGATGCTGGTGCCGCTCGCGCTGTTTTTCAGCCACGGCGGCTGGCCGACCTACATCGCGGCATTCGTCATGTTGGTGTTCCACCTCGGCATCCTGTCGGCCATCCCGATGGGAGTGCCGCTGGAATGGAACGTCTTCATGCAGTTCAGCGTGCTGGCACTGTTCGTCGGCAACGCCGGCGTCGGCCTCGGGGACCTGAACAGCCCGTGGCCCATCGTGCTGTTCGCCGCTGTCGCAGGCACCGTCGTCGTCGGAAACCTCTTCCCCCGCAAGGTTTCCTTTCTGCCCGGCATGCGCTACTACGCCGGCAACTGGGACACCTCACTTTGGTGTGTGAAACCATCCGCGGCGGAAAAAATCACCAACGGCATCGTCGCGATCGCGAGCATGCCTGCCGCCCAGATGGAGAAGTTCTACGGCAGCAAGGAAACCGCCGAAATGTATCTCTATATGGGGTATGCGTTCCGCTCGTTCAACACCCACGGCCGGGCGATGTTCACGTTGGCGCACCGGGCGATGGCCGGCCCCGGCCGAAATCCCGGCTCCGCCGAGGTCGACGAATCCGACTACGTGCTCACCGACGGCGAGCGGATCTGCAGCACCGCGATCGGATGGAACTTCGGCGACGGCCACATGCACAACGAGCAGCTGATCGCCGCGCTGCAGAAGCGGTGCCATTTCGAGCCGGGCGAAGTGCGGGTGCTGCTGCTCGACGCGCAGCCGATTCACAAGCAGCGCCAGGAATATCGCCTCGTCGACGCCGCGACCGGAGAATTCGAGCGTGGCTACGTGATGGTCGCCGACATGGTCACCCGCCAGCCGTGGGACGACACCGTGCCGGTCCACGTGACATGGCAGAAAGACGCCGCCGACGCCTGACGGCCGGTTTGCGTAACGCCATGGCGGAAAATCATGGCGAAAGCCGCCACAGCGCTCCGCAACTCGTCGCGGTGTGCGAGGGTCGTCAGCCCATCACGTCGCGCACGGGCACGCTCTCCAGGCCCGTCAGCAACAGCTCGCGCGAGGTGTCGAGATGCTTGCGCCAGTGCGCCTCCGCGCCGGCGGCATCGCCGGCACGCAGAAACTGCATCAGCTTGCGGTAGGACCGCATCAGCTTGTCGTAGTCGGCCTTCGACACGGGGCGGCGCTCGTTGAACACGAAAGCCGTGTGCCTGACCGTGATCTCGTGCAACATGCCCGCGACGATGCTCAGAGTCGCGTTGCCCGACAATTGCACCACCCGCAGATGGAACGCACCGGTCGCCTCGGCAAGTCGTGCGGACTGGTAACCATCGGTGATGAGTTCTTCGAGCATCTGCTCGAGCTCGTCGAACGCTTCGGCAGAGCCTGATTCGGCAAGCAGACGAGCCGCCATCGGCTCAATACCCGATTTCGCGGTCAGCAGGTCGGCGATGGTGGCCCCGGACAGTTCCAACAGCAGACCTGCGGGCCGGGCAACCACTTCGGGGCCGGGAACCCGGACGCGCGCCCCGGTGCGGGAGCCTCGTCGCACCTCGACGAGGCGCTCGGACTCCAGGACACGGACCGCTTCACGCAACGTCGGCCTGCTGACGCCGAAGTGCGCCATCAGTTCGGCCTCGTTGGGTAGAAAATCGCCGTCTTTGAGTTGTCCCTCGACGACCATGCGGCGCAGCGTTCCGGCGACGAGTTCAGCGGTCTTGGGGGAGCGCACGGCGGCGCGGGATGCGACGGCGTCCGGCCCGATCATCGGCGCCAGGGGGGTACTGCGAGCCACTGCACCTCCTCCACGGTCGACTCAGCTGTGCAACTCAGTAAACCATGTGAGGTGTCCGTGGCTTGTTCATCCGGTGAACGCGCAGGTGACCGGCCGGTGATTCTGTCACGGAAATGAGAAGCGGGTACGGGAGCCTGTCGACTCCCGCACCCGCCCTGACAGCGTCGGCTACGACCTAGGTGCTGCTCGAACCGCCGTCGTTGCCGTCATTGCCCTGGTTTCCGTCGGCTGCTCCGCCGCGGCCACCGGCGCCGCCGTTTCCTCCCGTTCCGGCCTTGCCGGCACTCGGGCTGGCGTTGCCGCCGTTACCGCCGTTACCGCCGATTCCGGTGCCTTCGGCAGTCGCCGAACCACCGTCGCCGCCGGTGCCGCCGTTGCCGCCGCGGGCAGTGCCGCCGGTGGCGTTGCCGCCGTTGCGGCCGGCGCCGCCGTTGCCGCCGAGCTTGCCGCCGTCGCCGCCGTTGCCGCCGCGGCCGCCGGTGGTGTTGCCGCCCGCGGTCGAGGTCGCGCTGCCGCCGTTGCCGCCGCGACCGCCGAGCCCGGTCAGTTCGGCGCTGCCGCCGGACCCGGCCGAACCACCGGTGGCGGTGCCCGTTTCGGAGGTGGCCGCGCCGCCGCTGCCGCCGTTGGCCGCACGGGACGCCAGTCGGTCGCCGCCGTCGCCGCCCTCGCCGCCGACAGCCTTGCCGGCTCCGTACGCGGTGCCGGTCCCGCCCTTACCGCCGTTGCCTTCCAGGTCCGGCGTGGCGCCACCGGAGACCAGGCCGTAGCCGCCGTCGCCGCCGCTGCCGCCGGTCGCGGTCTGGGTGGACGCCCCGGTCCCGGTGCCGCCCGATGCGCCGGGAGCGCCGACCGTGGCCGAGCCACCTGCGCCGCCCGCACCGGGGCCGTAATTCTCTTCAGGGGTTTCGCCGGGCAGCGGAAGGCCGATGTTGGCGCGGCCGCCCGCACCGCCGGCACCGCCGGTCGCGTTGCCGTTCAGCGACGAGGCTGCACCGCCGGCACCGCCGGCACCGCCGCGGCTCGGGAACAGCTTGGCGCCTTCGCCGCCCGCCCCGCCGGCACCACCGAGGGCGTCGGCGTTCGCGCCCGCAGCGCTGGTGTTGATGTCGGCGCCTCCGGCGCCGCCTGCGCCACCGGAGCCTCCGAACAGGCCGGCGTTGCCACCCTTGCCACCGGCGGTGGCGGCCGAGATCAGGGTGCCGTCTTCGGCGTACACCGCCGCCTTGCCCGCTGCGCCCGCGCCGCCGCTGCCCCACAGGAGGCCGCCGTCACCGCCGTTGCAGGCGTCACCTTCGCAGTCGGCGGCGGCGTCGAGGCCGTTGCCGATCAGCCAGCCGCCGTCGCCGATCATCGGACGGAAGGCGGGATTGGCGCTTGCGGCGAGCAGTGCCGTCGGGCTTGCCGTCGAGGTGCTTCCGGCCCCAGCGCACCCGATGAGCCCGCCCGGCACGCATTCTTCGCTTGCGACGAGCGTGATCTCGGCCGTGTGCGCCGAGGTCGTCGTCGGTTCGTCGGTGGCGCCCACCGCGGCGATAACCAGTGCGCCGAGACCGACCATCGCCGCGCCTGCGACACCGGTCGCCACGTGCGTGGGCACGGAACGCGGAATCGCGTTGTGGCGCGCGGACTTAACGTACATACAACCCCCATGGTTGAAGGGCCTGGCCACTATGGCAGGCGTGGATGCTTGCTTCGTCTGAGCAAATGCAGCGTCAGAATGGGGTTGGCCTTCGCGCCGGTCAAGACCTACGTCCTGCGCTCCAGACCCGAATTTCCGGCGAAACAGACCGCCTCGGGCTGACGCCGTCGTAAAAAACGGCAGGTCAGGGCCTCGGGACTTGCGATTCGGCGCCCGGTCGCAGGCCGGCCAAAAAAGATCTTGAAACGTACGGACCGGTGGGTGCGCGGTGCTATCGGACGGCGAATCCCTTGTTGCGCATCAGGAAATCTGCGAGGAACCCGTCGTGGGGGATCTCCGGGGCGGCGCGGTGGGTGGGGACGCTACCGCGGTACACGTTGCCGATCGTGGGTTCGTGCACGAGACGGTCGATCAGCTCGTCGTCGGAGGAGATCGCGGTGAGCACGAGCGAATCACGCAGTGGGGTCAGCCCGTCGTCGCGCGACCACGGAGACACCCAGACGCACGGAAAAGGCAGCTCCACACCGAGGGTCTGGGGGTCCGGAGCGGACAGCAGGTGCACCGCAGGCCGCAGGGCGGCAAAGCCGTCACCGACATCGACGACCACCTGTTCGGCGCCGAGGATGGCCGTCGCGGCCGCGGCTCGACGAGCGAGATGTGCGGCTACCACGCGGGCACCCTCCGTGGGCATCGTGGGAAGCACCGCGCGCGGGTCGGCGTTGGGCAGCGGCCGCAGAAGCGCCAGCCGTTCGCCGAGGGCGTGCGCCAGCGGCTCGGCGTCACCCTCGTAGAGCACGGCAGTCGCGTTGACGCACGCCATACCGCCCAGTGCGGCAACTGAATCCACCACCACGTCGAGGTGGTCGCGCCAGTCCTGCTCCGCGGTGATGAGGATCTTGCTGCGGCCCGGCCCGTTGACGAACACGGTTGGATCCGTGTCGTAGCGCTCGGCGACGTCCCGGCCGCCGTAGACGAGAGCAAGGTCGGCGGTGCGCACGATCGCGTCGGCGCCCGTGTGCCCCGTCGGTAGATAGCACGCGTCGGTGTCGGCGAAACCTGCAAGCCGCAGCGCGGTGACGAGCCGGTGCGCGGTGAGCGGCTCGCGCCGGGACGGTCGCACGGCGACGCGAAAGCCGAGCGCCAACGCCTGCGGCCATAAGCCGTGTACCCCAGGGGCATTGCCGGGTGCGTGCACCGCGAGCACCTCGCCGCGGCGCGCCCATACTGCACCGGCGTCCTGGTCTCGCCAATCCATGGTGGCGCCGGCGGGGAGGGCGGCGCGCACCGATGCGAGCGCCGTCGATAGTGACTCCGCCACCACGTCGGCTCCGGCTCTGGCAACAGTGAGCGGAAGCCCCGAGATTCGGCAGGTCAGCTCGACGTAGTCGTCGAAGCTCAGGCCCGCGATCGTCGCCGAGGCGAAGATTTCGGCGGCGCGACCGAGTGTCGTGGCCCGTTCAGCGATGGGGAGGGGGGCAGCTTTGCGTTGTGCGGCAATCGTTCTCGTTGCATAGAGCCGCGGAACCACCGACATGTCGAGCAGCGCTTCGCCGCGCGTGTCGGCGATGATCGCACGGCTGTGGGTGCGATACCGGCCACCGGGTCCCAGCGCGTCCACCACGACAAGATCGCCTGCCACGATCAGTACACGCCCTCGATCACCGGTTCGCCGTCGAACACGGCGACGGGGGCGATGTCGCTGAGGGAGTCGCCGAGCTGGCCCTCGGGTCCGGGCCACCTGATCGCCGTGTCGCGCTCGAGGTTGTTCGGGATGAACATCCCCTTGCTGAGATGATTCATGACGACCTGGCCGCGCTCCCCGTACGCCACCTGAGCTCCGGTGTCGGGGTCGACCACCCAGAAGACGACGTAGGGCGAACGGGGATCGAAGACGGACGCGTCGCCAACGATGCGCGTCGCGGCCTGCGACAGAATCATGGTGCTGCCGAACGCGATTGCGATCGATATACCGGGGAAGATGTCGCGGAACAACCCCATCGTGTCGATGTCGACGTGCGCCCCGCTGAGCAGGATGTAGCGGATTCGCCGATTGACCAGTTCGGTGAGGCGCTCATCGTTGGCGATGGCTTCCAGGAGCGGGGGTGTTGCATGCAGATTCGCCACGATCTGCGTTTCCAGGATGTGGCGCGTCTGTTCGAGGACGTGCCGGACGTATCGCGCGATCTCGTCCCCGGCGGCCCGATTGCCGCGGGAGGCCACCTTTTTCACCCACCGCGGATCCAGATCGATCGCGTGAAACGCCGCGCCCAGCCGTTCGGCGACCACGCGGTCGAAATGGCTCACCCCGTGCGGCCCACCGGGCATCATGCACAGTAGCCCTGTGCCGGGCGCGAAGCCTCCGGCACTGAAATCCTCGACCTGCCAACGTGTCACCTGTTCGATCCAGTCGGGCAGTTGCGCGGTGCGTTTGGGCGGTCCTGTGGTGCCGCCTGATTCGAAGATCCGCGGGATCGGAAGTGGGTGTCCGTAGCCGCGAGGGATGAGGTCTTCGACAGCAACATTGCGAAGCTGGTCCACCAGATTCGGGAACAACCGAAGGTCGTCGTAGGTGCGGACATCGCGTATCGGGTCGAAGTCGAGCCTCGACACCGCGCGCAGCCAGAACGGCGAGCCGGTGTCCTCGCCGAAATGCCAGGCGATCACCGCCTGTAGGTACTCCTGCGGATCCGGCGGAGTTTCCCGCGGCACCTCGAGAACCGCAAAGGCGCCTGAACTCATCGTGGCATCCTGACATCGCGAGTTGGCCGCTCGGTGAATTCGAGGGGACGAACCAGGTGGGCATGGCAGGGTATCGGCCATGCCCACCGAGCTCACCGCAGATGAAGCCGCCGCGCGACTAGACCCCGCCGACACGCTCGGAATCCCGCTCGGCCCCGGCCAGCCCCCGGCTTTCCTGCGTGCGCTCGGCGAGCGCACGGACTGGACGGATCTGCGCGTCTACGGGGCCCTGCTCGCCGTCGGCACCGAACTGTTCTCGCGTTCCGGGGTGCACTACCTCTCCGGGTTCTTCGGCCCGCTGGAGCGGGCGCTCAGCGACGCGGGCGCCGACATCGAGTTCACCCCGGCGGATTTCCGCCGCTTCGGTCCGCTGCTGGAACGTCAGTCGCCGCATGTGATGACCACGGTCGCGACACCCCCCGACAGCGACGGGTGGTGCTCGCTGTCGCTGCATGCCGGCGGCACGGTCGAGGAACTGCGGCGCGCCGGAGCCGACCCGCAACGGTTATTGGTGGTCGAAGTGTCCGACGCCTACCCGCGCACGTTCGGCCTCGGCGATCAGTACCGGCACGCGCTGCACGTGGACGAGATCGACGTGCTGATCCGTTCGGCGGATGCGCCACTGGTTCTGCCCGGGCCGCCGCCGACCGATGCCGACAAGGAGATCGCCAGGCACGCCGTGTCGTTCATTCGTTCGGGTGCGACATTGCAGACGGGCATCGGGTCCATCCCGAGTCAGATCGCGGCCCTGCTGGCCAACGGGGACGGCGGTGACTACGGGCTGCACAGCGAGATGTTCACCGACGGCTGCATGCAACTGCACCGGGCGGGCAAGGTCAGCAACGCGGCCAAGGGACTGTACGACGGTGTCAGCGTGACGACCTTTGCGTTCGGCACCGCGGATCTCTACCAGTGGCTCGACGGAAACACCGACGTCGCATTCCTGCCGGTCGAGATCGTCAACTCCCCGGAGGTCATCGCCGCCAACCAGAACATGGTGTCGATCAATGGTGCGCTCGCGGTGGACATCCAGGGTCAGGTCGTCGCCGACACCATCAACGGCACCCAGTTCAGCGGCATCGGCGGCGCCGAGGACTTCGTGGCCGGCGCCGGGCTGGAACTCTCGGACCGCTCGCTGATCTGCCTGCCGTCGACCTACGAAAAGGACGGCGCGCTGCAGTCGCGGATCGTGCCATGGTTCGGGCCCGGCGCGGTCGTCACGACACCGCGCCACCATGTCGACGTCATCGTGACGGAGTACGGCGCGGCCGAACTGGAGGGCCGGACGGTGCAGGAGCGTGGCCGCGCGCTCGCCGCGATCGCGCACCCGCAGTTCCGGGATGAGTTGCAGGCGGCCGCCGACCGCGCGGCCGGCGGCCGATCGCCGGTGCTCTGAGCTGCTGCTACCCACCTACCAACCAGTAGGTTGACCTAGTAAACCTTGTTCGTTTACGTTCGGGGGAAGACCCGTTCAATGAAGGAGTATCCCCATGGCTGAAGCCGTCATCGTCGAGGCTGTCCGGTCGCCTGTCGGCAAGCGCAACGGAGGTCTGTCCGGTGTGCACCCCGCCGAACTGTCCGCCCAGGTACTCAACGGTCTCGTCCAGCGTGCAGGCGTCGACCCGGCTCTCGTCGACGACGTCATCTGGGGCTGCGTGATGCAGGCCGGCGAGCAGGCGCTCGACATCGGCCGCACCGCGCTGCTCACCGCCGGCTGGCCCGAATCGGTGCCCGGTGTGACCGTCGACCGTCAGTGCGGATCGAGCCAGCAGTCGGTGCACTTCGCCGCCGCCGGTGTGGTCGCCGGCCACTACGACGTCGTCGTCGCCGGCGGCGTCGAGTCGATGTCGCGGACCCCGATGGGCTCCTCGCTGGCCAGTGGCGGCAATCCGTACCCGGGCGGTTTCAAGGACCGCTACAGCCAGACGCCGAACCAGGGCATCGGCGCGGAGATGATCGCCGAGCAGTGGGGCCTGACCCGCACGCAGCTCGACCAGTTCTCGCTCGATTCACACGAAAAGGCAGCCGCCGCACAGGATTCCGGCGCCTTCGATGATCAGATCGTCGCGATCAAAGACCAGGACGGAAACCCCGTGCTCAAGGACGAGGGCATCCGCCGCGGCACCACCCTGGAGAAGATGGGCCAGCTCAAGCCCGCCTTCAAGGAGGACGGTGTCATCCACGCGGGCAACAGCTCTCAGATCTCCGACGGCTCGGCGGCGCTGCTGTTCATGTCCGCCGAGAAGGCCAAGGAACTCGGTCTCAAGCCGCTGGCCAAGGTGCACACCGCGGTGCTGGCCGGGGCCGACCCGGTCATCATGCTCACCGCCCCGATCCCCGCGACGCAGAAGGCGCTCAAGCGGTCCGGCCTGAGTATCGATCAGATCGGCGCGTTCGAGGTCAACGAGGCGTTCGCACCGGTGCCGATGGCGTGGCTCAAGGACATCGGCGCCGACGAGAAGAAGCTCAACCCCAACGGTGGGGCGATCGCGCTGGGCCACCCGCTGGGCGGCTCCGGTGCTCGCATCATGACCACGCTGCTCTACCACATGCGCGACAACGGCATTCAGTACGGACTGCAGACAATGTGCGAAGGCGGCGGCCAGGCAAACGCCACCATCCTGGAGCTCCTGTGACCGAAACCGCTACTGTGCCAGGCGCTCTCGTCGAGCGCCGGGGCAACGTCATGGTCATCACGATCAACCGACCCGAGGCCCGCAACGCGATCAACTCCTCGGTGTCGATCGCATTGGGCGATGCGCTCGAAGAGGCGCAGCAGGACCCCGATGTCTGGGTGGTTGTGGTGACCGGATCCGGCGACAAATCCTTCTGCGCCGGAGCCGACCTCAAGGCGTTGTCCCGCGGTGAAGACATCGGGCATCCCGACCACCCCAAGTGGGGGTTCGCCGGGTACGTCCGCCACTTCATCGACAAGCCGACCATCGCGGCGGTGAACGGCACCGCGCTCGGCGGTGGCACAGAGCTCGCCCTCGCCAGTGACCTCGTCGTCGCCGGGGAGAGCGCGAAATTCGGCCTGCCCGAGGTGAAGCGGGGACTGATCGCCGCCGCGGGCGGTGTGTTCCGGCTCGTCGATCAGATCCCGCGCAAGGTGGCACTCGAGATGATGTTCACCGGTGAGCCGATCACGTCGGCCGAGGCGTTGAAGTGGGGCCTGATCAACGACGTGGTCCCCGACGGGACCGAACTCGAGGCCGCTCTCAAACTCGCCGAGCGGATCACGGTGAACGCACCGCTGGCCGTACAGGCGAGCAAGCGCGTCGCCGTCGGCGCCGACGACGGTGTCGTCGCCGACGACGAGCCAGGGTGGAAACGCACCAGGCGCGAAGTCGCTGTCGTCTTCGCGTCCGAGGACGCCAAAGAGGGACCGTTGGCCTTCGCCCAGAAGCGCGAACCGGTCTGGAAAGCCAAGTAAGCACAGTAGGGAAAGAGATATGAAGCGCACGATCTACGACGAAGAGCACGAAGCCTTCCGCGACACCGTTCGCGGATACATCGAGAGCGAACTTGTTCCCAACGCCGAGAAGTGGGAAGCCGAACGTCTGGTCGACAGGTCGGCCTATGTGGCCGCGGGCAAGCACGGCCTCATCGGGTTCAACATGCCCGAAGAGTTCGGGGGCGGGGGCACCGACGACTTCCGCTTCAACGCGATCATCGACGAGGAGATCGCCAAGGCCGGGGTGCCCGGACCCGGGCTCAGCCTGCACAACGACGTCGTCGCGCCCTACTTCAAGGACCTGACCACCGACGAGCAGAAGGAACGGTGGTTGCCGGGGATCGCCAGCGGCGAGACGATCATCGCGGTCGCGATGACCGAACCGGGCGCGGGCAGTGACCTGGCGGGCATCCGCACCTCGGCCGTTCGCGACGGGGACGACTGGATTCTCAACGGCTCCAAGACCTTCATCTCGTCGGGCATCAACAGCGACCTCGTCGTCGTCGTCGCCCGCACCGATCCCGAGGCGGGCCACAAGGGTTTCACGCTGCTGGTGGTCGAGCGAGACATGCCCGGGTTCACCCGTGGCCGCAAGCTCGACAAGATGGGCATGCACGCCCAGGACACCGCCGAACTGCACTTCGAGAACGTGCGGGTGCCGAACGCCAACGTGCTGGGCAAGGTGGGTGGCGGCTTCTACCACCTGATGCAGAACCTGCCCTCGGAGCGGCTGTCGATCGCTATCTCCGCGATCGCCGGGGCGCGCGAAACCTGGCGCCAGACACTGCAATACGCCAAGGATCGCAAGGCCTTCGGTCAGCCGATCGGCAGCTTTCAGCACAACCGGTTCCTGCTCGCGGAGATGGACACCGAGCTCGACGTCACCGAGCAGTACGTGGACCGGTGCCTGCAGGCCATCGTCGACGGCGAACTGACCGCCGTCGAAGCCGCCAAGGCGAAGTGGTGGGCCACCGAGGTCGCCAAGAAGGTCGTCGACCAGTGCGTGCAGCTGCACGGTGGCTACGGCTGGATGATGGAGTACCGCGTCTGCCGCGACTACGTCGACGGGCGCATCATGACGATCTTCGGCGGCACGACCGAGATCATGAAAGAGATCATCGGTCGCGACCTTGGCCTCTAGGTCGGCTCGCCGACGTGGCCTCTAGAGAAAGCGATTTCGGCGTGCTCCGTTGCGGTAGCCGCAACGGAGCACGCCGAAATCACATGAAGGACTAGCCGATCGGTGCTTCGGCGGCCGGCGCCGGCGTGGACGCCGGCACCTCGGCGGGCAACGGCGTGGACGGCGTCGTCGTGGTGGTCGTCGTTGTCGTGCTGGTGCCACTGGTGCTGGTCGGCGTGATCGGCGCCGGGGCGTCGGCCGGGTTCAGCACCGCATCGACGATGTAGATCCGCGCGTTCTGGGCCTGGATGCCCCCGCAGACGACCTTGACGGTTTCGTTGACCTGGATGTCGCCGCCCGAACCGGTCACCTCGATCTCGGTGCCCTCCTGGGTGGGGCGCTGGCCCTTCACGTCGTCGGGGCCCAGCAGGCCGAGGAAGGCGTGGTAGTAGACCAGGCTGGTGAGCGCCGCAGGATCGGTGCGCAGCACCTCGAGCTGCTCGGGCGGCAGCGCCGCGAACGCCTCGTTGGTGGGTGCGAAGACGACGTAGGGCCCGTTGTCGAGAACACTGGTGATGTTGACGGCCGGGTTGAGCTGCCCCGAGATCGCCGAGTTGAACGTGGAGATGTCGGGGATGCTCGACAACACAGTGCTGACGGGCAGGTCCGCCAGGCCCTTCCAGTTGGGCAGCGCTTCCTTGAAGGCGCCACATTCCGGGCCCTGGGGGTCGGGGATCTCGGCGACCGGAGCTGCCGGCTCGGCGTAGGCGTTGACGGCCAGCGGAACAGACAGGGCAATCGCGGCTGCGCTGAACGCGACGCCGAGGGCCTTGCTGGTGCGGGTCTTCACGGTGTGCTCCTCACATATGTCAAGTCGCAAGGATGGTATGTGCACGAATTGGTAACGGCCAAGTCGAGGATGGGCATCGACGGGCCGATCCGCGGCCGCCGCAACGCTGTGAGCTGCGGATTCGCCGGGCTGTGGCGAGAGCGGATTCACACGCCTCGCCGGGCCGTCAGAAGTCTGGATCTGTGTTTTCCGGCAACAACGCGGCCACCATCCGCGCGAGGTCGTCCGCGGCGTCTTCGAAGGTCGCCGACCCCGAGCTGGCTTGGACCATCGCACCCACCAGACCGAATTCCAGCGTCTCGGCGACTTCGGGCCACGCCGCCGAGCCCAGCATGGTGCGCACCCGGCGATGCAGTTCGGCATGTATGCGTTTGCGGATCGCCTGCACCGACGTCTCGTGCGAAATCATCGCGCTCGCACACGCCGCGGCCAGTCCGGGTTGATCGGCGAGCAGGGTCACCAGCTGGCGGAACAGCACCGCGACCCGCGCCTGCGCCGACTTCTCGACATCGACCGACAGCGGGGCATCCCGGAGCAGGCCCAGGTAAACCTCCGCGACGATCGCGTCCTTGGAGCGGAAGTAGACGCACAGATCACCGTGCGCGACGCCCGCCTTCTCGGCGATCAGCCGGGTGGTCAGGTCGTCGAACGGGACGTCGCGCAACAACTCGACGGTCGCGTCGAGCACGGTGCGCACCACGTCATGGTCGTCGCGGTCGCGGTCACCGTAGGAGCGAAGATAGATGACCTTCGCCGACGTCGTCACGCACCCGAGCCTAGGCTGCGCGCGCTCGGCGTGCAGAGGTGTTCCGAAAGCGCCCAGAGCGCCAGAGCCCGTGTCTCGTCCATCGCATACGGTGCCGCTGCGGCGACGCCGCAATCCGAGAGGTACAGCGCGCCACAGCCGTCGAGTTCGTCGCTGACCGCTGCCCACACCTGGGTGGCGGCCCCGTGCTCGGGCATCGTGAATTGCTTGCGCACATCGACCTTCGGCCCGCCCGAGCCGCGGGACCCCGCGTTGTTCAAGGCGGTGAAGTCGTCACGCGTCATGTGCCGGGCCAGCGAGGTGGCCACGATTCCCGGATGCACGGCGAACGCACGCACACTGCTGTCGCGCAGCCGGCGGTCGAGTTCGACCGCATGAAGCACGTTGGCGGTCTTGGATGCTCCGTAGGCAGCGAACTTGTCGTACTCGCGGTGCTCCCAGTTGGGGTCTGCGAAATCGACGTCGGCCATCCGGTGTCCCTCAGAGGACAGCACGACGATCCGTGCCCCGTCGGCGGCGACCAAGGCGGGAAACAGCAGCCGGGTCAGCTCGAAGTGGCCCAAATGGTTTGTGCCGAAATGATTTTCAAAACCCTCGCAAGTCCTGCTCAGCGGCGTGAACATCACGCCCGCGTTGTTCATCAGCACATGCACGGCGGGTGTCAGCTCGCTGATCTCCGCTGCGGCGGCCGCGACGCTGGCCAGTGACGTCAGGTCCAGGTGGATCAGTGACAGCCGCGCGTCGCGGACCTCGCTGCGCACCCACGCCTCGGTCTCGGAGAGCGCTTCGGCGTTGCGCGCGGCGAGGATGACGTGTGCGCCGGTGCTGGCCAAGGCCTTGGCGGACTCGCGCCCCAGCCCCGAAGAGGCCCCGGTGATGACACAGGTCTTGCCGCTGAGATCGATCCCGTCGACGATGTCGAGCGCGGTCGGGTTTGACGTCGTTGTCACGTCGTGAGGATTGCACGCCGCACCCCGCCGCCGCGAATTGCTCTGGTCCGACTGCCTCGTCGCCGCTCGTGTGCTCCTACGATGACGCCCATGGCCGAGCCACTCATCCTGTCCATCGCCGGACGCTCACCCGAACTGCATCCCGACAGCTGGGTGGCGCCCAACGCCACCGTGATCGGCCACGTCGTGCTCGCCGAACGCGCGAGCGCGTGGTACGGCACGATCATCCGCGCCGAGGCCGAACCGATCGAGATCGGCGCGGGCACCAACATCCAGGACGGCGTGACGATCCACGTCGACCCGGGCTTCCCGGCCCGCATCGGCGCCGGCGTGAGCGTCGGGCACAACGCGGTGCTGCACGGCTGCACCGTCGAGGACGACGCCCTCGTCGGCATGGGCGCAGTGGTCCTCAACGGAGCCGTCATCGGCTCCGGATCCTTGATCGCCGCGGGCGCGGTGGTGCCACAGGGCGCGGTGATTCCGCCCGGCTCGATGGTCGCCGGGGTGCCGGGGAAAGTGCGCCGCGAGCTCAGTGAGGACGAAATCGCCGGAATCCGCACAAACGCACTTCTCTATCAAGAGCTGGTCAAAGTGCATCGTGATGCAAGCAACGCCTGATCGTCGGTTCTGAATCGGCGCGTCGGGGTACAGCCCTACCGTGAAACCAGTGCGCACCCTCGTGACCGGCGCGACAGGCTACATCGGTTCTCGCCTCGTGACCGCGTTGCTCAACGACGGTCATCAAGTGGTGGCCGCCAGCCGCGACCCCGCCCGTCTCGCGGACTTCGGCTGGTATCACGACGTCTCCACGGTGGCGCTCGACGCCCACGACGACATCTCGACACGGCAAGCCTTCACCGAAGCGGGTCCCATCGACGTCGTTTACTACCTCGTGCACGGCATCGGACAGCCCGGCTTCCGGGAAGCCGACAACCTGGCGGCGGCCAACGTCGCGACCGCGGCCAAGGCCGCCGGCGTCCGACGCATCGTCTACCTCGGCGGGTTCGTGCCGAATGACGACTCGTTGTCTGAGCATCTGACGAGTCGGGCGGAGGTCGCGGCGGCGCTGACCGTCGAAGGCGGACCCGACGTGGTGTGGCTCGGTGCGGCCATCGTCATCGGCGCCGGCTCCACGTCGTTCGAGATGCTGCGCTATGTGGCCGACCGATTCCTGTTGCTGCCCATGCCGGAATGGTCGGCCAACCCCATCGATCCCATCGCGGTCACCGACGTGTTGCACTACCTCGTCGCGGCGGCAGACCCGAAGGTTCCGGCCGGTGCCTACGACATCAGGGGACCGGAGACGACGACGTACGGCGACCTGTTGCGCACGTACGCGCGGATCGCGGGTATTTGGCGGACGCCCGTCCCGGTCTACGGTGTCGACACCGGCCTCGTATCGAAGGTGACGGGCCTCATTCTGCCGGTCCCCGCCGGTTTGGCCGGCGATCTCGTTGAGTCGCTTGATTTTCCGATGATCGCCTTGCAAGACGGCCTGCGGGCGCTCGTGCCGGACCCGCCCGATGGCCTGGTCGGCATCGAGGACGCCATCCGTCGCGCCGTGACCAGCCCGCCCCGGCGGCCGGTCGACAAACTCGGCGATCCTCACCATCTCGCCGACACCGACCCTGACTGGGCTGGAGGCGATACGCTGCGCCTGAAACTACTGGCGAGCGTGGTGACGCCGCCGGTCGCGTGGCCGGTTCTCGGTCTTTTGGGATTCGTCCCGAGACCGGTGGCCGCCGCAGTACGTACTGGACTCGACCATGTCGTGGGAGTGATCGGATTGGTGCCCAAGAGGATTCTGGCGTGAGCGCGCCGACGAACTGGGGTGGGCAGCTGCGCAGGATCGCTCGCGGCAAGGCAGCGCCCTATAACGAGCCGCCGTCGGTGATAACCCGGCGCAAGTTCATCGTCGCGGCCGTGCTGCTCATCGGCGCCGCGCTGCTCGGATACTCGTTGAGCAGGCCGCCGGGGGACGAGACGTTCATCTGGCTCACCCTCGCCCTGGCCGGGGTTTGGGCCGTCGGAGCATTCGCGTCAGGTCCGTTGCACATGGGCCACATCCCTTTTCGCGGACGCAACCAACGCCCCGTCATCACCGGAACTGCCGCCGGCATCGGGTTGGGCGCGGTCTTCGTCATCGGCGGATTGGTGGCGCGCGAGATCCCCGGAGTAAACGACTACATCCGTGAGGTACTGCAGTACTCGAATGCGGGGCCGCTGTATCTGATCGCGTTCATCACCGTGATCAACGGTCTGGCCGAAGAGATGTTCTTCCGCGGTGCCGTCTACACCGCACTGCTGAAATTCCATCCGGTGATCGTGTCGACGGTGCTCTATGTCATCGCAACCGCCGCCACGACCGGCAATCCAATGCTGGGATTCGCAGCGATCATCCTCGGCATCGTCTGCGCTCAGCTGCGCCGCGCCACCGGGGGAGTGCTCGCACCGATGCTGACCCACTTCTTCTGGGGTCTGATCCTGGTGCTCGCACTGCCCCCGATGTTCGGCGTCTAGCTCAGCGGGTGCGTCAGTTCGTCGCGGTGCATCTTCGCCGCCCGGATCGCCACCACCGCCACCAGCACCGGCACGATGCCCGCGGCCAGGAAAATCGTCTCCATCGGCACGATTTTCGACAGCGGGCCGACGATTGCGAACGACACCGGCATGAAAGCCAGTGACACGAAGAAGTCCAGACTCGACACCCGTCCCAGCATCTCCGGTGGCACCCGCCGCTGCAGCAGCGTGCCCCAGATGACCATGCCTGCGCCGTCGGTCACCCCGATGACGAAGGTGGCCAACGCCATCAGCGGAAACGACGACGTGATGCCGACGATGACGAGCGGGATCGATCCGACGCCCCACATCGCCATCATTGTCGTCAGATAGCGGCGCGGCATCCGGCGCGAGGAAACCGTCAATGCGCCCAACGCGCTGCCCACCCCGAAGAACGCCAGGATGAAGCCGTACGACTGCGCGCCGTGGGTGAATCGATCCTGGGCGATGAACGGCAGCAGGACCTCGATCGGGCCGAGGACGACCAGCACGAAGATGCTGGCGAACAGCAGCGTCCACAGCAGCCAGGGCGTCCTGCGCACGAAGCTGACACCGTCGCGCAGGTCCCGAAGGAGGTGAGGATTCTCCTGGTCTGCCTGTGGGTCAACGTTTTTGACGATCGATGAGCGGGTGGCCACCAGGAGTATCAGGCCGACGCCGAACAGCGCCGCCACCGCGACGGCGCCGAGCGACGGGAATGTCGCACCGATCAGCAGTCCCGCGACCGCCGGGCCGACGGCGCGCTGGAACACCGGCCGCACCATGCCCTCGACGCCGTTGGCTGCCAGCAGTTGTTCGGCAGGCAGGATTCTGGGCAGGATCGCGCTGTAGGCGGGAAAGAAGAACGCCGCCGCGATCCCCAGAGCCGCTGCCGCGACCGCCATATGCCAGATCTGCAGGGCGCCAACCATTCCCAGGACTGCGATGCCGGCGACGACCGCGGTGTTGACGGCCTCGACGGCAATGATGATCGCGCGCTGGTTGAGCCGGTCAGCGGCCAGCCCGCCCACGAGCACGAATGCGACGAGGCCCACCCCGAGGCACGTCGCGACAAGGGACAGTGCCGCGGGGTCGTTGGACAGCTCGATGACCTGCAGCGCCATCACGACGGCCCACATGCCCTCGGCGAAGATCGACACTGACACCGCCGCGATCAGAAGGCGATACTCGCGGAACCGGAACGGTGCGAGCACGCGCCAGCGACCGGGCGCCACCGGTTGAATGTCGAATTGAGTGCTCACCGTCCGATGGTGACGCACGGGTGAGGCTGTCGTCGAACGATTTTCGGGCTGGCCCGATCGGTCGAGCGTGGGGGGGTATGTACGCGAATCGGCGATTTCGCGGGCATAGGGCCCACGCTCGGCTGGACTAGGAGTCGGTGAAGGTCGCGGGCCGCCGCTGCTGGAATGCCTTCGTGCCCTCGCGGAAATCGTGCGAGTCCAGCAGCGCGAGCTGGCCCTTCTTCTCGCGTTCGAGCGCACCCTCCAGTTCGGTGAGCGTCGCGGCGTTGATCGCGTCCTTGGTTTTGCGCAGCGCGACCGCCGGGCCCGACACCAACGCGCCGATCACCTTGTCGACCTCGGCGTCGAACTCGTCGACGGGGTAGACGGCGCTTACCAGTCCCCAGCCGTAGGCTTCGGATGCCGGGATGCGCTCGGCCAGCAGCGCCATCCGCATCGCCCGGATCCGGCCGACGGCCGCGGCGATCAGGGCCGAGGCGCCGCCGTCGGGCATCAACCCGATCTTGGTGAATGCCAGCATGAAAAATGCCTTCTCCGAGGCGAGTACGACATCGCAGGCCAACGCCAGCGACGCCCCCACACCGGCGGCTGCGCCGTGCACGACCGCGACGGCGGGCTGCGGAAGCGCGACGATCGCGCGGATGCAGCGGTTCGCTGCGTCGAGGACATCGGCCGGGGTGCCTGCCGCACCCGGGTTGGCGTGGTCTTCCTCGCTGATGCCTGCGCCGGAGGAGAAGCCGCGCCCCGCGCCGCCGATGCGGACCACCCGCACACGGGAATCGGTCGCCGCACGCTCGAGGGTGGCTGCGAAGGTCTGAAGCATCGGGGCGGTCAGCGAATTGAGGCTGTCGGGCCGGTTCAGGGTCACCGAGAGGACGCCGTCGGCGAGGCTCACGCCCAGGTCGGCAATGCCCTGGTACGCGGCGTCGTACCCGTCGTTGGAGGTCAAAGTCGTCCCCTGGTGTCTGGTGGTCTTCGCTGCCGAAGCCCCGTGGCCGGTACGACTTGGTTATACAAGTAAGCTATGTCGCGGTCAACCGAGCGATTCCGATGAAGGGCGGTCAGTCATGGCTGGACCACTGCAGGGACTACGAGTTGTGGAGCTGGCGGGTATCGGCCCAGGGCCCCATGCGGCCATGATTCTCGGCGATCTCGGAGCAGACGTCGTGCGCATCGAGCGGCCCGGCAAGGGCCCGGGACCGGCCACCAAGCCCGGCGGGGACTATCTGCTGCGCAACCGCCGGTCGGTCGCGGCGAACCTCAAGAGCGAGGAGGACCGCGACATGGTGCTGCGGCTCATCGCGAAGGCCGACGTGCTCATCGAGGGATTCCGACCGGGGGTGACCGAGCGCCTCGGCCTCGGGCCCGAGGACTGCGCCAAGGTGAACGAGGGGCTGATCTACGCGCGGATGACCGGATGGGGTCAGGACGGCCCGCGCGCGCAGCAGGCCGGTCACGACATCAACTACATCTCGCTCAACGGCACGCTGCACGCGATCGGCCGTGCCGGCGAGCGGCCGGTGCCCCCGCTGAACCTGGTCGGCGACTTCGGTGGCGGCTCGATGTTCCTGCTGGTGGGCGTGCTGTCCGCACTGTGGGAACGCCAGAGCTCCGGCAAGGGGCAGGTTGTCGACGCCGCGATGGTCGACGGATCGAGCGTGCTCTCGGCGATGATGTGGGCCTTCCGCGGCATGGGCATGTGGAGTGACGAACGCGGTGTGAACATGCTCGACACCGGCGCGCCCTACTACGACACCTACGAGACCGCCGACGGAAAGTACGTCGCCGTCGGGGCCATCGAGCCGCAGTTCTACGCGCAGGTGCTCACCGGCCTCGGGTTGGAAGCCTCCGATCTACCCGACCAGAACGACATGAGCCGCTGGCCCGAGCTGCGTGCGGCGTTCACCAAGGCCTTCGCCGCCCACGACCGCGACCACTGGGCGAAGGTGTTCGCCGGCACCGACGCGTGCGTGACGCCGGTGCTGTCGTTCGCCGAGGTGGAGTCCGAGCCCCACAACACCGAGCGCGGCACCTTTTACAGCGAGAACGGGTCGCTGTACCCCGCACCCGCGCCGCGCTTCTCGCGCAGCGTGCCCTCGGCTCCGAAAGCGCCGGGTGTGCCCGGCGCCGACACCGAAGCTGTTCTGCAGGAATGGGTTTGACCTCTTAACCACGAGAGAAGGGAAACGATCTGTGGAGATCAAAGACGCGGCTGCCGTCGTCACCGGAGGTGCTTCCGGTCTCGGGCTCGCAACAACCAAGCGACTGCTCGACCGAGGCGCTTCGGTCGTCGTGATCGACCTGAAGGGCGAGGACGTCGTCGCCGAGCTGGGCCCGCGGGCCAAGTTCGTCGAGGCCAACGTCGTCGACCCGGAGCAGGTGACCGCTGCGCTGGACGCTGCCGAGGAGTTCGGCCCGCTGCGCATCAACGTCAACTGCGCCGGCATCGGCAACGCGATCAAGACGCTCGGCAAGGACGGCCCGTTTCCGCTCGACGCCTTCAAGAAGGTGGTCGAGGTCAACCTGATCGGCACCTTCAACGTGCTGCGGCTGAGCGCGGAGCGGATCGCAAAAACCGAACCGATCAACGGGGAGCGCGGCGTCATCGTCAACACCGCGTCGGTTGCCGCGTTCGAAGGCCAGATCGGCCAGGCCGCCTACTCCGCCTCCAAAGGTGGCGTCGTGGGCATGACCCTGCCGATCGCCCGCGATCTGTCGCGCGAGTTCATCCGCGTGTGCACGATCGCGCCGGGCCTGTTCAAGACGCCGCTTCTGGGCTCTCTGCCGGAGGAGGCGCAGGCCTCCCTCGGCAAGCAGGTGCCCCACCCGGCCCGCCTCGGTGATCCCGACGAGTACGGTGCGTTGGCCGTGCACATCGTCGAGAACCCGATGCTCAACGGCGAGACGATCCGCCTCGACGGCGCGATCCGGATGGCGCCGAGGTGAGCATCAGGACGAAGTTCACCGAGGCGTTCGGGGTCGAGCATCCGATCGCCCAGGGTGGCATGCAGTGGGTGGGCCGCGCGGAACTTGTTGCGGCCGTGGCGAATGCAGGTGCGCTGGGTTTTATCACCGCGTTGACGCAGCCGACGCCTGCCGATCTGGCGAACGAGATCGCCAAGACGCGGGATCTGACGGACAAGCCGTTCGGGGTGAACCTGACGATCCTGCCGGCGATCAATCCGCCGCCGTACGACGAGTATCGCCAGGTGATCGTCGACGCCGGTATCAAGATCGTCGAGACGGCGGGTTCCAACCCGGCACCGCACCTGCCGATGTTCCACGACAACGGAATCAAGGTGCTGCACAAGTGCACGTCGGTGCGCCATGCGGTCAAGGCTCAGTCGCTGGGTGTGGACGGCATCAGCATCGACGGGTTCGAGTGTGCCGGTCACCCCGGTGAGGACGACGTTCCCGGCCTGGTGCTGATTCCGGCGGCGGCTGACAAGATCGAGATCCCGATGATCGCCTCGGGCGGGTTCGCCGACAGCCGCGGCCTCGTCGCGGCGCTGGCGCTGGGTGCCGACGGCATCAACATGGGCTCACGGTTCATGTGCACCGTCGAATCGTGTATTCACCAGAACGTCAAGGAAGCGATCGTGGCGGGCGACGAGCGGGGTACGGAATTGATCTTCCGTAGCCTGCACAACACCGCGCGGGTCGCGTCGAACGTCGTCTCCCGTGAGGTGGTCGAGATCCTCAAAGGCGGCGGTCAGTTCGAGGACGTCAAGGATCTGGTGGCTGGAGTCCGCGGTCGCAAGGTGTTCGACGACGGCGACATCGACGCCGGGATTTGGACTGTCGGAACGGCGATGGGCCTGATCAACGACATCCCGACCGTCGGCGAACTCGTGTCACGGATCGTGGGCGAAGCGGAGGAAATCATCAGCGGCCGCTTGGCGGGCATGGTCACGCCGGTGCCGCAAAGGGTCTGACAAGGACGCTCGGAGCGTCAGGCAAACCGAAGAAAGTCAGAACGCGCGCCCCGCGGGGCGCGCGTTCTCTCATACCGCGGTAGGGAGAGCCTGGTCGTCGTCGAGTTGCTCCGAGGTCAGGCCCTCGACGAGGAAATCGCCGTGGTAGAGCGCCTCGAAATCAACCTTGATGACATCAGCGTTGGTGTCGTCGATCCACATGTACTGAACAGTAACCACGGGCTCTAAGAGTTCTTTGAGCCTGTTGTCGGAAAACTGTGGCAATTCTTACCGCTGGGTAGGGTCGCCGTTCTACCGGCCGGTAGCAATCACTGGCCAGGCGGGGCCGGCGGCGCGGTGAAGTGAATCGGATTGCTGCCGTAGAGCGCTAGCCAGGTCACCACCGCCGCGACGAACGCGAGCGCCAACAGCGCTAGCTTCACCCGCGGTGACCAGGTGAGTCGCCCGAGGACGCGGGCATCGACGGAGTACGCGCCCGCCCCGGTGAACAGCAGGGCCGCACCGCCCAGCCCGATCAGGAACGGCACATTGAACGGCTCCGACCAGAAGGCGGACCCAGACACGTTGACCGCCCATGCGCACAGCATTGCGCCGAGCGTGGCGCTGCCTGCCAGGGGTGTCAGAACTCCGAGCAGCAGACCGATGCCCGCCAGGGTCTCGGTCGCGGTGACCATGAACGCCGCGAACCCGGGAAGGCGCCATCCGGCGTCGGTCAGGAACTGCACCGTCATCCCGAAGTCGGCGGCTTTGATCAGTCCTGCTTGCAGGATGGCCGCGCCGATCCCGAGGCGCAGGATCAGCAGGCCAGTGTTCACGGCCGTGTCGGGGGAGACCCGGGTGGTGGTGTCGGTCATGTCAGGTCGACCTTACGACGTCGCGAAACTCATCGCCGGGTCTGGCGCCATCAAGTTATCGTTGATAACTTAGCGGCGATATCTCAGGAGGTCCGTTCGGGATGTTGCACCGCATCGCCCTGCTCGCCATCGCGGCACCGCGTCGCGTTCTGGTGATCGCGCTGCTGGTCATGGCCGGCTGCGGCATCTTCGGCGTCCCCGTCGTCACGCACCTCTCGGCGGGCGGCTTCGGTGATCCGACCTCCGAATCGGCCCGCGCCACACAACTGCTCGTCGACAAATTCGACCAGGGTGACATGGACCTCGTCATCAGCGTCACCTCGGCCGACGGCGTCGACAGCCCGGCAGCACGTCAGGTCGGAACCGACCTGGCCGCCCGGCTGTCCGAATCGCCTCACGTCGGCACCGTGACGTCGGCGTGGACGGCACCGCCGACTGCCGCGCCCGCACTCGTCAGCGAGAACGGAAAGACGGGGCTCATCGTCGCCGGGATCACCGGCGGAGAGAGTGGCGCGCAGAAGCATGCCAAGGCGCTGGCCGACGAGCTCGTGCACGATCGAGACGGTGTCACCGTGCGCGCCGGCGGCGTGGCGATGACCTATGTGCAGATCAACTCGCAGACCGAGAAAGACCTGCTGATGATGGAATCCATTGCGATTCCACTGAGTTTCGCGGTCCTGGTGTGGGTCTTCGGAGGCCTCCTCGCGGCCGCGCTGCCGTTGGCGGTGGGTGCGTTCGCGATTCTCGGATCGATGGCGGTGCTGCGCGCAGTCACCCTCGTCACCGACGTTTCGATCTTCGCGCTGAACCTCTCCATCGCGATGGGCCTGGCACTGGCGATCGACTACACCCTGCTGATCATCAGCCGCTATCGCGACGAACTGACCGACATCGGTGACGCAGGGCCCGCCGGCCGCGAGGCGGCACTGATCCGCACGATGGTGACGGCCGGTCGGACGGTGCTGTTCTCGGCGTTGACCGTGGCACTGTCGATGGTCGCGATGGTGCTGTTCCCGATGTACTTCCTGAAATCGTTCGCCTACGCGGGCATCGCGGTCGTCGGATTCGCGGCGCTGGCGGCGATCGTCGTGGCGCCCGCCGCGATCATGCTCGCCGGGGACAGGCTCGACTCGCTGGACGTGCGCAGGCTGGTCCGGCGAATCCTGGGCAGGCCGGAACCGCAGATCAAGCCCGTCGAGCAGATGTTCTGGTACCGGTCGACGAAATTCGTGATGCGACGGTCGATTCCGATCGGTGTGTCCGTCGTCGCGCTGCTCCTGCTGCTCGGAGCGCCGTTCCTCGGCGCCAAATGGGGATTCCCTGACGACCGGGTCCTCCCGGAGTCCGCCTCGGCCCGGCAGATCGGCGACGAACTGCGCGAGGACTTCGCCGTCGATTCGTCGACGAATGTCGTCGTCGTACTCCCCGATGTCGACGGCATTGCCCCCGGCGATCTCGACCGCTACGCCGCAGAACTCTCCCGCGTCGACGACGTCTCCTCGGTGTCCGCGCCCGGCGGAACGTTCGCAGACGGGAAGAGAGTCGGGGAACCCTCTGCGGCAACGGGATCGGCCGGCGGCAGCGCCTTTCTCACCATCGCGAGCACGGCCGCGTTGTTCACCGACGCGTCGGAGGCGCAGCTCGATCGTCTGCACGCCGTCGCGCCACCGGGAGGCCGCGATGTGTTGCTGACGGGGCTGGCCCAGGTCAACCGCGACAGTGCCGATGCGATCACGGATCGGTTGCCGACGGTGCTCGCGGTGATAGCAGCGATCACGTTCGTGCTGCTGTTCCTGTTGACCGGTAGCGTGGTGTTGCCGCTGAAGGCATTGGTGCTCAACGTCTTATCGCTCACCGCGGCGTTCGGTGCGCTGGTGTGGATCTTTCAGGACGGCCATCTCGGGGCATTGGGTACCACGCCGACGGGAACGCTGGTGGCCAACATGCCGGTGCTGCTGTTCTGCATCGCGTTCGGCCTTTCGATGGACTACGAGGTGTTCCTGATCAGCCGCATCCGGGAATACTGGCTGGCCTCGGATCAGAGCACCCGCGCCTCCGGCAGTCTCGCTCCTCACGTGCGCAGCGACGAGAGCGTCGCGCTCGGCCTGGCGCGGACCGGGCGGGTGGTCACGGCGGCGGCACTGTTGATGTCCATCTCGTTCGCGGCGCTGATCGCGGCGAAGGTCGCGTTCATGCGCATGTTCGGTGTCGGGTTGACCTTGGCCATCCTCGCCGACGCTACGCTGGTCCGGATGCTGTTGGTGCCCGCGTTCATGCACGTGCTCGGCCGGTGGAACTGGTGGGCGCCCAAGCCGCTGGCGCGACTGCATGCGCGCATCGGCATCAGTGAGTCCGTCGGCGACAAGGATCGGCTCGCGCCCGCGCCGGAACGCCTCGCCTCGGGGAGGGCCGTTGACTGATGTGAGTACCCGTCGCCGTCGTGCGCCCAGGGGCTCCGGTGAGCAGCTTCGCGACGAGATATTGACCGCGGCAACCGATTTGCTGATCGAGACCGGAGACGAGAAGGCCGTCTCCATCCGGTCGGTCGCACAGCGCGTCGGGGTGACACCGCCGTCGATCTATCTACACTTCGCCGACAAGACCGCGCTTCTGGACGCCGTCTGCTGCCAATACTTCGAGAAGCTCGACGAGGAGATGCAGGCGGTTGCGGCCGCATGTACGTCGACGATCGAGGTGCTGCGGGCGCAGGGACTCGCCTACGTCCGCTTCGCGCTGCAGACCCCCGAGATGTACCGCATTGCGACGATGGGCCACGGCGAACCCGGCAGCGGGGTCGATCTGACACTGAACAGTTCCGCATTCGTCCATATGCGGGCGACGGTGGAGGCGTTGATCGCCGAAGGTGTCTATCCGCAGGAAGACCCCACCACGCTGGCGCTCGAACTGTGGACATCAGCCCATGGCGTTGCCGCACAGCTGATCTCACGTCCCTACCTGCCCTGGGGTGACGTCGAGGAGTTCGCAGGCCGAGTCCTGCGCGCGGTGTGCCTCGGGCACATCGCTTCCGCCGGCATCGGACCCGAGGAAGCTCCGATGGAGACTGTCCGCTGGTTGAAGGAGACCATTGATGAGCGAGCACGTCGATAACCCGTTCTTTGCGCGGCTGTGGACGGCGATGTCGTCCCGAGAGCCGGAGTCGCTGAGGCGGCTGCGGCGGGAGAACCTCGCCGGGCTGAGCGGGCGTGTTCTCGAGGTCGGTGCGGGAACCGGGACCAATTTCGAGTTCTACCCCGATACGGTGACGGAGGTCGTGGCCGTCGAACCCGAACGCCGGCTCGCGGCGCTGGCCCAGCAGGCGGCCGATCGTGCCGCGATTCCGGTCACCGTCACCTCCGACACCGTCGAACATTTCGCCGACACGCAGCCTTTCGATGCCGTGGTGTGCTCGTTGGTGCTGTGCTCGGTGGAAGACCCGAAAAGTGTTGTCGAACAACTGCTGTCGCGACTGAAGCCGGGAGGGGAGCTGCGCTACCTCGAACACGTCGCCGGGCCGGGGGCGCGCGGCCGCCTGCAGCGGTTCGCCGACGCCACCTTCTGGCCGCGCCTGCTCGGCAACTGCCACACCCACCGTCACACCGAGGAGACGATCGCCGGGGCGGGATTCCGCATCACCGGCGCACGGCGTGAGTGGACATTCCCGCGATGGGCCCCTGTTCCGGTGGCCGAGTTCGCGATCGGTGTCGCCGTCCGGCCCTAGGAGGATCGCAGTGTGGTCAGGTCCGTCGGCGGTCGATCGGTGCCGCGCGAAATGTGCTGCCGCGCAACGCGAGTCGAAGCGCTAGTTGAGCAAGGCGGGCAGGCGCTGCAGCAGACCGGGCAGCGCCGTGGCGGCCTTCTCGCGCAGACTCACCGTCGCGCTCGCCGACAGCGGCGTGGGCTCGGGATTGACCTCGATGACGGGCGTGCCATTGGCCACGGCCAGTTCGGGTAGCCCCGCGGCGGGATAGACCACCGACGACGTCCCCACCACGACAACAAGATCGGCGCTGACGACCGCGTCAACAGACTGCTGCCAGGCGCCATCGGGCAACGGCTCGCCGAACCACACCACGTTGGGCCGGATCAAGCCTCCGCACAGATCGCAGCTGGGCGGTTCGATCGATTCGACCGGCTCGGCCATGTCGGGTACCTGTCCGAGAAATGCGGATCGGCACTGGTCGCAATGGAATTCGAAGAGGCTGCCGTGCACGTGGTACACCTGGTTGCTGCCGGCGCGTTCGTGCAGGTTGTCCACATTCTGCGTCACGACGTGCACGTCGGCGTAGTCCTCCCAGGCGGCCACGGCCCGGTGCGCGTTGTTGGGCGCGACTGCGCTCATCATGTGGTGGCGCCACAGATACCAGGCCCACACCCGATCCGGATGTGCGCGCCAGCCCTGGCTACTCGAGATCTCGTAGGGATCGACGTTGGCCCACAGACCGGTCTCCACGTCGCGAAACGTCGGCACGCCGCTTTCGGCGGAGATACCGGCGCCACTGAATACCGTCACTTGCACTCCACCAAATTAGCTGCTTTGGGTAATACTGGGCACGTGGCCGAGTTGGGGGATTGGGTACGCGTGGATCCGTATGCCGCCAGACCGCTCTTCGACCAGCTCAGAATGCAGATCATCGGGGGGATCCGGGACGGGGAGCTGACTCCTGGCACCCGGCTCCCGACGGTTCGCGAGCTGGCGGGGCAGGTCAATCTGGCGGTGAACACCGTGGCGCGTGCGTATCGAGAGTTGGAAGCCGCAGGGATTCTGGAGACCAGGGGGCGCTTCGGTACCTTCGTGGCGCGGGCCGATCCGGCCGACGCCGCGATGGCGACCGCGGCGAACACCTACGTGTCCGCGGCGCGGGCCCTCGGCGTCGACAAAGGCGACGCGCTGCGTTATGTGGAGATGGCCTTCGGCTGAGCCGAGATGGCGCCTGCGCTGTTCAGCCGAATTCGAGGAGCGTCGTCGTCGGCCGCAGCGGGTCGAGCAGCGGCACCCGCTGCAGCGTCCACAGCAGCGCGTTGATCACCCGGCCGCGTGCGCGTTCGGCGGGGATGTCGTGCACGGCTCGCACCCCCGGCACAGTGTTGACGAGGTCGGCGGCCTCGGCGACGGTCAGCGTGAACGGCATCGGCGGCACCCGGTACCGCCGGGAGGTGCGCATGCCGCGGCGTGCCAGCGGCGCAAACGCCGACGGCGGCAGATCGAACATCATCCTGCCGCCGGGGAAACGGGCTGCGCACTCGGTGATCAGGGCCATCGCCTCCTCGGGCTGCAGATACATCAGCAGCCCTTCGGCGGTGATGAACACCCCGTCGCCGGCGTCCACCCGGTCCATCCAGCTGAAGTCCAGCGCGGACTGGGCGATCAACTGCACGCGATCGGAGGCAGGCAGTAGCGCGCGGCGCAGCTCGATGGTCGGAGGGAAGTCGATGCTCACCCAACGGAAGTCGTGGCCGATGTCGGCGTTCTGCGGGGTGTCGGCGTCGAGACGGAAGAACGACGTCTGCATACCCTCGGCGAGCGCCACGACCGTCGCCCTGGGATTGTCGCGAAGATATCGCCGCGTCTGCTTGTCGAAAGCCAACGCGCGCAACGCCATATCTTGACGACGGGTGAAGCCGAACTTCGCGAAGTCGAAATCGAGGGAGTCCACCAGGTGGATTGCCATGGGGTCGTCGATGAGGGAGTCGGGTCGCCTCGCCTCGGTCGCCCGTACCTGCAGCGTCATCAGTGCGGTCTCGGGAACCCCGGTCAGGTCCACGGGGTGCTTTTCGGTGTGTGTCATCGGTGTCCCAATCTGACGCTGGTCATGTATCGAAATGCAGCACGGTGATGCTCGGGCGGTTTCTGCGCATGAATCCGCGGTCCAGTCGCGGTGAGGTCGTCAGCGTGAATACGCCGCGGCCCGGCGGCAGCGCAACGTCGCGTGCGGCGGCGACGCCGGGGATACGTCCGGCGAGCGCGAGTGCCTCGTCGGCGGTCAGCGCAAACGGCATCGGCGGCGTGACATAGCGGTTGGACAGCTTCATGCCGCCGAGCGTGCGACGGCTCAACCACGGTGGGATCGAGTCGAACATCAGCGCGCCGCCAGGAAACCGTTGTGCGCAGTCGCGGATCAGACCGAGAGCGTCGTCGGGCGCCAAATACATCAAAAGACCCTCGGCGGTGATGAACACACCGTCCGCTCTGGTCTGATCGACGCCGCCGGCATCGGCGTGCACCCGGTCCATCCAGCTCGGGTCCAGAGCCGACTGCGACAGTCCGACGATGCGATCGTCGGAGGGGAGCAGTTCTGCGCGCAGCTTCATGACCGGGGGCAGGTCGACCGAGTACCAGCGGCAGCGGTCGAGGATTCCGTCGCGGTCGAGGCGCCAGAAACTCGTCTGCAGTCCCTCTGCGAGAGCGACGACGGACGCCTTCGGGTGGTCGGTCACATAGGCGCGCACGGCCGTGTCGAAAGCCCGCGCGCGCAGTGCGTGCGACTGATTGGGGCGGCCGAACTTGGCGTAGTCGTAGTCGATGGCGTCATAGACGGTGATCGCCCAGGGATCACGGATCACCCCGTCGGAACGTTTGGCCTCCGCGGCGCGGTTACGCAGGGTCCACAGCGTGGTCGCGGAGACGCCATCGAGCACACTGCCGTCGATTGCGGTGAATCGGCCCACGCGGTCCATGCTTCCAGACGCGCAAACGCCGTAGGCTCGTGCCATGACCCGCGACGTCTTCGACGACAAGCTGTTGGCGCTGCTCGCAGGAAACTCGCTGGGGGTTCTGGCCACGATCAAGCGCGATGGCCGAGCTCAGCTGTCGAACGTCTCTTACCACTTCGACGCGCGCAACCTGACGATCGCGGTCTCCATCACCGAACCGCGCGCCAAGACACGCAATCTACGCCGCGACCCCCGCGCCGCGATCCATGTCAGCTCGGATGACGGATGGGCCTACGCCGTCGCAGAAGGCGACGCCGTCCTGACCCCGCCCGCCGCCAACCCCCACGACGACACCGTCGAGGGCCTCGTGGACCTCTACCGCAAGCTTGCCGGGGAGCATCCGGACTGGGACGACTACCGCAGAGCGATGGTCGACGACCGGCGGGTGCTGATGACACTGCCGATCTCGCATGTGTACGGCATGCCCCCGGGAAAGCGCTGAGCGCTCGAATTCGGTCCCGTCGGGACTACGCTGCCGGTATGGCATCGAAAGAGTCCGACCAGCCTGCCGAGGACGACAACAAGCGCAAGTTTCGCGAAGCGCTGGAGCGCAAGAATGCCAACGCGGCGAAAGGGTCCGCCCACAAGGACGGCGGTGCAAGGTCGTCCAAGGGTGCGCACGGGCCCGTCGAGAACCGCCGAGAGTTCCGTCGCAAGAGCGGTTAGTGGGCATGTCTTCGCGGTAATCCGCCCACTCTGACGTGCAACCCACGGTGGCCGGCGTCTCTCCATGCTTCTGCTGCGTCCTAGTAATTTGCCTGTTTCGTTGGTTCACTGTTACCCGTGTGCCAACTTTATGCACGTAGCCAGCCGCCCAATGGTTTGCTATTTGCTCATTCCAGCGCGTTAATTCCACTAAGATGCCTTTGTGTGATGATCAGCAACAATTGCCAAATTCTTACATTTGGGACTGTGGGGCGGCGGGCGCGAGTCGGCGATGGCAGACTGCTAAATAGCTGCGTAACCCGACTTGGGCTCACTGACAGGGGGCCGGCGCCGCCGTGGGCATCGCCCAGCCGTTTCAGTGGAGGACTTGATCGTGGCGATTACGGACATCGTCGGCTACTCCCACCTCACGCCAGGGGACCTGGACACGCTGACCGACGAACTCGATGCGATTCGGCGAGATGTCCAGGACACACTCGGAACTTCCGACGCCGCATACATCCACCGTGTCATTCGCTTTCAGCGCCTGCTTGAACTGACCTCGAGGCTGTCGATACTGTGCCCGTGGCGCGGCGTTCGGTGGCTGGGAGTCATCGGCCTGGCGGTCGCCAAATCGGTCGAGAATATGGAACTCGGGCACAACATCGGCCACGGGCAATGGGACTGGATGAACGATCCCGAAATCCATTCGGCAACTTGGGAATGGGACATGGTCGGGGTGTCAGCTCAGTGGCGTTACGCCCACAACTACGAGCATCACCAGTTCACGAACGTCCTCGGCAAGGACTACGACATCGGTTGGGATGTCCTGCGTGTCACGCGCGATCAGCCCTGGGAATGGCGTCACGCATTCCAGCCGCTGCAGAGCCTGCTGCTCGCCGCGACATTCGAATGGGCAATCGCCCTCTACGGCCTGGCCTCGGACTGCCGTCGCTTCGACAGTGCTGCGCAGCGCAAGGCGGTGGTGTCCCGTGTCGCTATCAAGATTCAGCGCCAGATCGTGAAGGACTTCCTTGTGTTCCCGCTCCTGGCGGGCGGGCGACGGGCACAGGTGCTTCGGGCGACGTTGACGGCAAACGTCCTACGCAACCTCTGGACGCATGCGGTAATCGTGTGCGGTCATTTCCCTGACGGCGCAGAGAAGTTCACACCCGAAAGCATCGGCGACGAGCGCCGCCCACAGTGGTATCTGCGGCAGATGCTGGGTACGGCCAACTTCGACGCAGGGCGATTGTTGGCATTTGCTAGCGGCCACCTCTGTTATCAAATCGAACACCACCTCTTTCCAGACTTACCCAGCAGTCGATACCCCGAGATAGCACTTCGAGTCCGGGCGCTGTGTGACAAATACGACCTTCCGTACAACTCCCGCCCGTTCCTCCGGCAGCTGTGGCTTGCCCAAAGGACGATCCTGAAACTGTCTCTGCCCGACCGCTTCCTGATTGCGACGTCCGACGATGCGCCGGAAACAGCGTCCGATCGACGCTTCGAAGTAACCCCCGACGTCGATGGGCACGGGCTGCGGACCGCACTCGCACGCCTTCGAGAGGCTAAGCAAGGCAGTCGGTTTCAGCGACGGCGTCTTGAACTGCTAAGCGTCGCGCGGCGACGAGTGTTGTCACTGTCGTCACAGTGAAGTACAGGCCGAGGTCCTTGAGGCCCCATCCGACGGATCCCAGCGTGGCCGCTCCCGCCACGCACAGCAGTGAACCCACGGCTGCGCTGCGCAGACCGGGGCGGGCGACGACACCGCCGTCCCAGAACGGAAGCGGATCGTTCTCCAGTGGTCGCAGCACCACGAACGCCGCGCCGACGGCGAGCACCATGATCGCCATCTGCAGTACCGACAGCGTGACGAAGTGCGGCGCGTCGGGGAACCGCGGGTAGCCGAGGTAGTCGAAAACCAGGTGCATGCCCAGCAGCAGCGGGATGTGCCACAGGTAGAGCGTCATCGCGCCGGAGTTGCCGATCACCGTCAGCCACCAGACCCGTGGCCTACGCGCCCACCGCGTCAGAGCAGGTGCGGCAGCAATCGCCAACGCGCACATCATGATTGCGTGTCCTGCAAGCAGTAGCGACGGCGGTGACATGTTCTTGAGGTGCTGGGTCTCGATGCCGACCAGGCTCAGCTCGTACGGTCCGAACGCGACGAGCGCGGCGTTGACGGCGAACATCGCCGCACCGGTGATCAACGCCGCGCGCGCGGACAGGAGTCGTCGCCGGTACGCGACTCCGAACATGCCGGGGATCAGCCACATCGACAGGTTGAGATAGCCGAACAGCGGCCACACGTCGACATTGATCCGAATAGCGTCGACGGCGGCAACCACCGCGTACGCGGTCACCGCCGCCGCGACGAACCGGCCTGTGGTGGTGATGCCGGCAAGCGCCGGGACAGCGGCGAGTACCAACACGTAGGCGCCGAGAAACCAGAGAAGCTGTGTCGAGATCCCGGCTACGGGCTCATAGACGTGAATCGGCAACAAAAACTTGAGCACCACCAGCGTCGCCACCCAGAACGCCAGGTAGTAGAACACCGGCCGGTACAGCCTCGTGCAGCGCCGCATCAGCCAGTTACCCCAGCTGCTGCCGGGTGCCCACGACTGCACCGATGCGGCGACGCCGGCGAAGAAGAACAACGGCATTATCTGGAACACCCACGTCAGGGCCTGAAACACCGGCGACCCGGTGAGCAGGTTGCTCCAGATGAAGACGTCGTCACGAATGATGCTCGTCGCCATGACCGTGTGGCCGATGACGACGGCCAGCAGGGCGGTGATCCGGATGACGTCGATGGCCCGGTCACGGCCGGGCGGGGTGCTCGCCTCCACATCCGCGGGGCGAGGAAACAGCGTGGCTGCGCTCATGCACCAATTCTCGACCCGCCCGGGCCCCCGGCATCTGAGTAAAACCACCTAGACGCCGAAACTGCATTCCGTGCGGTCTTGCCGCGATTTTTCGCGCACGGAATGCAGTTTCGGCGGACCTGGCTAGTGGGCGATCGCCTTCTCTGCGCCGATGCCGGTCAGCGAACGGACCTCCATCTCGGCGTTGATCTTCGGATCGCCACGGTCCGGCGAGGTCAGCGTGCCGACGATACCGAGCAGGAACGCCAGCGGAATGGAGACGATGCCCGGGTTGGCCAGCGGGAACCACGAGAAGTCTGCGCCCGGGATCATCGCCGTCTTGCTGCCCGACACCGCGGGGGAGAAGACGATCAGCACGATGCACGAGATCAGGCCGCCGTACATGCTCCACAGCGCGCCGCGGGTGTTGAACCGCTTCCAGTACAGCGAGTACACGATGGTCGGCAGGTTCGCCGACGCGGCGACCGCGAAGGCCAGTGCCACCAGGAACGCGACGTTCTGGCCGTTGGCGAGGATGCCAAGGCCGATCGCGAACACACCGAGCACCACAGCGGTGATGCGCGAGACCTTCACCTGCTCGGCCTCGGTCACCTTGTGAGACTTCAACACCGACGCGTAGATGTCGTGCGCGAACGATGCCGACGCGGTGATGGTGAGGCCGGCGACCACGGCGAGAATCGTCGCGAATGCGACCGCCGAGATGATGCCGAGCAGGATGACGCCGCCGAGCTCGAACGCCAGCAGTGGAGCCGCGGAGTTCACGCCGCCGGCCGCGCCCAGAATCCGGTCGGGACCGACCAGCGCCGCCGCGCCGTAGCCCAGCACCAGGGTGAACAGGTAGAACGCGCCGATCAACGCGATCGCCCAGACGACGGACCGCCGAGCTTCTTTGGCCGTCGGCACCGTGTAGAAGCGCATCAGCACGTGCGGCAGGCCCGCGGTGCCGAGCACCAGGGCCAGCGCCAGGGAGATGAAGTTGATCTGTGAGGTCAGCGAGCCGCCGTATTGGGCGCCGGGCGCCAGCACGTCCCGGGACGCCACCGCCTCGGAGGCGGATCCGGTGATCGCGGCCTGCGCCGAGCCGAGGATCTCCGAGAAGTTCACGCCGAACTTCACCAGCACCATCACCGTCATGAGCCCGGCGCCGGCGATGAGCAGGACGGCCTTGATGATCTGCACCCAGGTGGTGCCCTTCATACCGCCGACGAGGACGTAGACGATCATCAAGATGCCGACGACCGCGATGACGACCGACTGCCCGGTCCGGCTGTTGATGTCGAGCAGCAAGGCCACCAGACCGCCCGCGCCCGCCATCTGCGCGAGCAGGTAGAACAGTGAGACCGTCAGCGTGCTCGTCGCCGCCGCCAGCCGCACCGGCCGCTGCTTGAGCCGGAAGCTCAGCACGTCGGCCATCGTGAATTTGCCTGTGTTACGCAGCAATTCAGCGACCAGCAGCAGGGCGACCAGCCAGGCGACGAGGAAGCCGATCGAATAGAGGAAGCCGTCGTAACCGTAGACGGCGATGGCCCCGGCGATGCCGAGGAAGCTGGCGGCAGACAGGTAGTCACCGGCGATCGCGATCCCGTTCTGCGGGCCGGAGAAGCCTCGGCCGCCGGTGAAGAACTCGTCGGCGGTGGCGTTCTTCTTGCTCGCCCGGATCACGACGATCATCGTGACGACGACGAAAAGGCTGAAGATGCCGATGTTGGCAGCGGGATTGCCGACGGCCTCGGCAGCCACGAGGGTGCTGGTCATTTGATCTCACTCTCCAATTGCTCGCGCAGCGCTCCGGCGCGCGGATCCAGCTCGCGGTTGGCGAACCGGACATAGAGCGCGGTGATGATGAATGTGGACAGGAACTGGCCGAGGCCGATGATCAAGCCGACGTTGATGTCGCCCCACACCTTGGTGGCCATGAATTCGTCGGCGAAGGCACCGAGCATGACGTAGATGCCGTACCAGACGAGGAACACCGCGGTCATCGGAAAGACGAAGCGGCGCAGCCGACTTCGCAGTTCCTGAAACTCGGGGCTGGCCTGTACTTCTAGATAGCGATCACCGCTGATGGCTTCCGGGCGAATCGGAAGGTCTGTTTCGGACACCTTGATCTCACACTCCTACGACTTGTGAACCGGCTCTTGGGTGAACGTAGTTGAGATGCAGGTCACATACCCAGCGTCAACGCAGGTCACACGGTGAGCTCGGTGGTGTGTGCGCTGAGCGGTCGATGAGCGGCGACGAACGGCGCCGGTCGTCAACTCTGGCCGCGCGGCATGCGCTCGATGCCCATGCCGAGGTTCTCCGGCACATGCATCCGTGCGAACGTCTGCGCCACATCGCTCGGCACGTCGGCACGAGTCAGCCTGCTGACGATGATCATCGTCGCGAACGCCAGCGGCACGCTGACTGCCGCGGGGTAGCCGATCATCACGGCAGGCCAGCCTGCGAGGACGTCCTCGGCGACGCCGCCCGCCACCGCGACCGTCACCGCCACGCCGGAAAGTAGCCCACCCACCGCGAGACCCCACGCCGCACCTCTGGCCGTCAAGCCGCGCCACCAGATGCCCAGGACCAGCAGCGGGCACAGTGTCGAGGCGGCGACCGCGAACGCAAGTCCGACGCTGCGCGACAGTTCCAGCCCGCCAGAAGCCGCCAGCGCCAACGGAATCGGGATCAACCCGCCGAGGACGGCCGCCAGGCGGAAGTCCCGAACCCGGCCCGGCAGTACATCGGTGGCCAGCGCCCCGGCGAAGCTCACCAGAACCCCGAGGAGGTGGCCAGGAAGGCCGCGATCGCACCTGCGGCCACCAGCGCGGCCAGCAGTTGTCCGGCCACCCCGTCGATCGCCGAGCTGGGCGCGAGAAGCACTGCCGCATCGGCATTTCCGGTGATGAGCAACCGGGGCACATAGAGTCGGGAGAACACTCCGAGCAGCGTCGGGAAAATATAGAACAGCGACAGCAGCGCGATCACTGCCAACGCCGTGCGGCGCGCCACACGGCCGTCGGGGTTGGTGTAGAAGCGCACCAGTACGTGTGGCAGTCCCATCGTCCCGAGGAACGTCGCCACCATGATCGACAGCACCTGGTAGAGCGGGTGCTGGCCGCCCAGTCCACCGCCGGATGCAATCCAGTCCGATCCGGTGCTCGGGGTGCCCGCCACGACGGGGGCGGCCGCACCCTGGGCCAGGTTCAGGGTGCTGCCCGCACTGAGGACGTGCTCGCCGGCGCCGGCGATCGTCGCCCCGTCCACCGGCTTCCCGTCCAGGGTGCCCGTCACCGTCAGCCCGCGGGGATCGTCGACCTGGACGACGACGTCGGTCTCGATCGCGACGACGGTGTCCTGCTGAACGGTGGGGGGCATTGGTGCGCCGAGTTCTCCGCCCGGGTCACTGACGAACAACCCGGTCAACGCCAGCGCCGGAATCGCGACGGCGGTCAGTTTGAGCCAGTACTGGAATGCCTGCACGAACGTGATCGAACGCATGCCGCCGGCCACGACATTGGTGATCACGATCGCGCCGACGGCGACCGGGCCGAGCCAGACGGGCGTGCCGAGAAGGATTTTCAATGCCAGGCCCGCTCCCTGGTACTGGGGGACCAGGTAGAAGATGCAGATCACGACGACGACGAGCATCGCGATCTTGCGCAGCCGTGCCGAGCCGAGCCGGAACTCGGCGAAGTCGGGGACGGTGTAGGCGCCCGAGCGCCGCAGCGGGGCCGCGACGAACAGCAGCAGCCCCAGATAGCCGGCGGTGAAGCCGACCGGATACCACAGCGCATCGGCGCCGTACTTTGCGATCAGTCCTGCGACGCCGAGAAACGATGCGGCTGAGAGGTATTCACCGGAGATGGCAGCGGCGTTCCACTGCGGGCCGACGGTGCGCGACGCCACGAGGAAGTCGGATGTGGTGCGGGAGAACCGAACCCCGTAGGCGCCGATCGCGACGGTGGCGACGGCCGCGGCGAGCAGTGCGGCGGCCGTCAACGGTGAGCCGGTCATGGCTCGGCGTCGACGACGCCGACGAAGTCACGCTCGCCCTGCTCGGCGAGCCGCACATAGAACCAGCCGATGCCGTACAGCAGCGGATACACCAGTCCGGCCAGCACCAGCCAGTTCAGCCGAAGTCCGAACACGGTGACGGCGCCGAGGCCGGGAAAGACCGCGTTGAGCAGTGGGATGGCACCTATCAGCCCGACCACCACGGCGGCCAGCCGCAGGGCCAGTCCGAGCTGCGCGCGCACTAGCCCGCGGACCAGCGCATCGCCGACCTGGGTCTGTTCCTGCACCTCGACGCGGGTGCGCACCATGCGGGCTCCGCGGCGGTGGGCCAGGACGACCCGTTGGCGTTGCGGCGGTTCGTTACTGGTCATCCGAACTCCCGGCGGGCCGCAGGCTCCGCATCGGGTTGCGCACCAGCCGGTCTCGCAATTCCCGAGCCTGCCGCCTGCTCACGGGAAGCTCGACGGCTGGCGACGCACCGTTGGCCCGTAGCCGCACCAGAACTGCGCCGTCGGCATTACGCAGGCCGGTCACCAGCCGCAGTGCGACCAGATAGGACCGGTGCACACGCTGGAAACCGTGCTCGCGCCAACGCGTTTCGAGCGTGCTGAGGGGAATGCGCACCAGGTGAGACCCTGACGCGGAATGCAGCCGCGCGTAGTCGCCTTCGGCTTCGACCCAGCCGATGCTGTCGCGCGGGACGAGGTGGGTGACGCCGCCGAGCTCGGCGGGAATGACGTCGGACTCCGGTTCCTCCTCCTCGGGGAGGGCGGGCGCAGCGGTGTGCGCGGCAGCGGCTCGGCGCACGGCCTCGTCGAGACGGTCTTCGCGGATCGGCTTGAGCAGATAGTCGACAGCGCCGACGTCGAAAGCCGCGACGGCCTTGTCGTCGTGGGCGGTGACGAACACGATCGCGGGCCGCTGCGCATAGTTGGCCAGGACGCCGGCGAGCTCGATCCCGGAGAGTCCGGGCATGTTGATGTCAAGGAACACGGCATCGATGGCATGCAGATTGAGTTCTCGCAGTGCCGACGTCGCGTCGCCGGCCCGGAAGACCTCGGCGATGCACGGATGCCTGTCCAGCAGGTAGGCGAGCTCGTCGAGGGCGGGGGCCTCGTCGTCGACGGCGAGCACCGTGAGCGGCTTCGTCACGTGCCCACCCCGAATCCACCTCCGCTGGCCCGAACCCCGGACCGGAACTTGGGCACCCTCATGATGACCTTGGTGCCCGCGCCGATCGCGGTTTCGACCACCAGACCGTAGTCGTTGCCGAACGCCGCGCGCAGGCGATGGTCGACATTGGTCAGCCCCACATGCGCACCGGCGCCCTCGTTCTCCTCGGCACCCTCGGAGAGCGCGTCACCGGGTCCAGCGCGCAGGGCGTCGGGATCCATGCCGACGCCGTCGTCTTCGACGGTGATGACGCAGTCGGACCCTTCGTCGCGCGCGATCAACTCGATCGACCCGCTGCCCCGTCCGGCGAAGCCGTGCCGCACCGCGTTCTCCACCAGGGGCTGCAACGCAAGGAACGGGACGACGACGTTGAGCACCTCGGGGGCGACGCGCAGCGTCACCTTCAACGCCGTCCCGAACCGGGCCCGCTCGAGGGTGAGGTAGCGGTCGATATTGCGCAGTTCGTCAGCCAGCGTGGTGAATTGGCCTGCGGCGCGGAACGAGTAGCGGGTGAAATCGGCGAACTCGAGGATGAGCTCGCGGGCCCGGTCGGGATCGGTGCGTACGAACGACGCGATCGTGTTGAGCGCGTTGTAGATGAAGTGGGGGCTGATCTGAGCCCGCAGCGCCAGCACCTCGGCGCGATCGAGGCGGGCGCGTGACGCGTCGAGCTCGGCGAGCTCGATCTGGCTGGCGGCGTACCGCGCGACTTCGCCGACGGCGCCGAGCGTTCCCGGCCCGGGGGAGCGGGTCGTGACGATGACCAGCACTCCCAGCATGTCGTCGACCTCGTTGACCATCGGCTGGCCGACCACCACCGAGGTCCTGGCGTGCGTCATCACCCGGCGTCCACCGGAGATCGATTGTCGTGCCGCGCGCTCACAGGCCTCGACGAGGTCGTCGTCCCAATTGTCGTCGGGGTCTCGGGCGAGCAGTTGTCCGTCGCCGTCGTACACGGCCAGGGCGTCGCTGCCGGTGAGCCCGCGCAGGAACGGCGCGGCGGTGTGGGCGGAGTCGGTGTCAAGGCCCCGGCGCAGCGCATGGGCGGCCAACGACGCAGTGTGCAGGGCTGCGTGCACGGCCCGTTCGGTGGGGGTCGCGACGACGCGTCGGGTGCGCACGGCGAGGACGACGGCGGCGACGGCAAGGAGAATCAGTGCGGCAGTGAGAACGATCGCGAGCTCGCCGGGCATCAGTTCTGCTCCTCGCGTGCGGGTGGCCCCACCTTAAACTGGTCGAGTGGCGAAACTGCAGTTAGTTCAGGAACCCGCTGCCGACGCGCTTCTGGAGGCCAACCCGTTCGCACTGCTCGTCGGCATGCTGCTCGATCAGCAGATCCCGATGGAGGTGGCGTTCGGCGGTCCGAAGAAGATCGAGGACCGCATCGGTAGCTTCGATGCCCGCGTGATCGCCGACTACGACCCGGAAGGATTCGCGGAGCTGTGCGCGCAAACGCCTGCGGTGCATCGCTTTCCGGGGTCGATGGCCAAGCGCGTCCAGGCGTTGGCGCAGGTGATCGTCGACGAGTACGGCGGCGACGCGGCGGCGCTGTGGTCCGACGGTGCCGACGGCGCCGAGGTGCTGCGTCGTCTCAAGGCGCTGCCGGGCTTCGGTGAGCAGAAGGCCAAGATCTTCCTCGCTCTGCTGGGCAAGCAGTACGGCGTCAACGCCAAGGGCTGGCGCGCGGCGGCCGGTGATTACGGTAAGGCGGGCACGCACATGTCGGTGGCCGACGTGAAAGATGCGGGGTCGCTGCAGAAGGTGCGGTCGTACAAGAAGGAAGCCAAGGCGGCAGCGAAGGCCGCCAAGGCCTGAGCCATAGGCGCAGCGAAGGCCGCCAAGGCCTGAGCCATAGGCGCAGCGAAGGCCGCCAAGGCCTGACTTACGGTCTGTGCGCGCCCTCGGTGTGGCTGGCGTCGAGCGCGGCCAGATCGGTGAGCACCTTCGCGACGACGCGGCCGGTCGACGTCGCGGTGTCGAGACCGTTCTGCAGGCAGCGCAACGTGATTCCGCGCGTGGTGAGGTCGGCGACGGTCTGCGTCACCTCGGTCACCGAGCGCCCCAGTCGTTCCAGCGCGGCCACGACGACGACATCGCCCGGTCGCGCGTAGCTGAGCAAAGCCAGCAACCCTGCGCGCATCTTGTCGGCCGAGCCGGCGGTCTTGTCGGTGAAGATCCGCCGCGGATCGACCCCCGCTTCGGCGAGCTGGGTGAGCTGTTCGTCCAAATCCCCGCAGCCGGGTACGGCCGTGGCATAACCCAACGTGACCGTCACATGTCCAAGGTCTCACGCGACGGGCGTGCCGTCATAGAGACTCGCCGTCGAATCTCTCGCGGGTAGCGAACTCCGACACCGGCCGGCGAGTGAGCTTGCTGACCTGATGCTGCGGCTTGCCCAGCGGCAGCACGGCGGCGACGGCGAATCCGTCGGGGATGCCGACCAGTTCCTTCACCCGGGGCTCCTCGGCGACGGCCATCGTGGTCAGGACGCCGCCGAAGCCTTCGTTGCGTGCGGCGAGCAGCACGTTCCAGACGAACGGGTAGACCGACGCACCCGCGATCACGCCGATGCGGTCGAGATCTTGGTCGAACGCGGCCACGACGCCGAGGTCCACACACACCACGAGGACCACAGCCGAGGTCAGCAGCGGCGTCGACAGTTCGGCGGGCACCTCGGTGGCGGCGAGCTGCTCCGGCGTCACGCCCATGGGCTGCAACGGGTTCCAGGGGTTCTCGCCGTTGCGCTTCTGCGCGACGTAGCGGCGCGCACCCGTGACGCACAGTTTGCTGAGTGCCTCCCGTGTGCCGAGGTCACGCAGTGCGATCACCCGCACGCCCTGGCGGTTGCCGCCGCTCGGCGCGAAGCGGGCGTTGTCGAGGATCCGCCTCAGCACGTCGTCGGGAAGTGGATCGTCGGTGAATCGCCGAACCGCGCCGGTCGTCCGCATCACGTCATAGAGGTCCATGTTGACGATCTTGTCTCATGGCACGGCGAACGCTGTGCCATTGTGAACCTATGAAGACTCACCTCAACTGCCCCTGCGGCGAAGCCATCACCGGCAAGGACGAGGACGACCTCGTCGAGAAGGCTCAGGCGCACCTGTCAGAGGTGCACCCGGGTCGCGACTACGACCGCGACGCCATCCTGTTCATGGCCTACTGACCTACCGCGAAATATCATTCCGGGCTGCGATCTGAGCACCCACGACGACCCGGAATGATATTTCGCGGAAGGCGTGAAGCGGGGTCAGGGGACGACGGTCGAACCGATCGTCGGCATGAACTGGCACTGCTTCTCGGTCGTGGTGACTTGACCGAAGATCGTCGACATGATGCTGCCCGAACCGGTGTCTGCGATCGCGGTGAGCGTCGTCGGGCCCTGCGGGTTCAGGTCGGGGCGGGGCTTGAGGGTGACGCTGCCCGACTTGCCGGTCGTCAGGTTCACCCAGGTGGCGTTCAGCGGCAGCTTCTGCTCGGCGGCGGGGCCGGGGGTTCCGATCGCGGTGAACACGTATGCCGTCTGGCCAGGGCCGGGGCCGGGCAGCGGAATGGACGCGGGGCCCGCCACCGAGATCGCGGCCGCGAGCACGTTGCCGCCATCGGCGAGGCAGCCGTTGCTGATCGACGGATACAGGAAGTCCTGGGTGACCGGCGCATTCGGTCCGGTCAACCCCGGGGCAGCAGCCCCGGGGGCAGGAGCGGGCGCGGCCGCCGGGGCAGGTGCCGCCACGGGAGTCGCCGGGGCTGCAACCTCGGGCGCCGGGCCGGGTGCCGGGCCCGTCCCCGGCGTCGGGACGACGGCCGCTGGGGCGTGCTCCAACGGCAGCGCTTCCTGAACGGGTCCGACGGCATTGGCGGGGTTGATGCCCGCCGGGAGATGCGCCTCGACTCCCGGTACCGCACCGGCGGCGGGAACGTGGGCGGCGGGTTGAGCGACGAATGTGTTGACCGCCGACGCGACGTCGCGAGAGGGCTGTGGCGCAGCCATGTCTCCCGCGAACACCGCGGCGGCGGCCATCAACATCGATGCTGCATTGGTGGGATCAGACGCGGCCTGCTGGATCACCGGGCCCAGGCTCTGCATCGCCGGCAAGCCTGGGGCCAAGCTCCCATCGATCGGCAGCGGAGCAGGTAGCGGCGCTGCCGGTTCGGCGTGAGCCACCCCGGTCACGCCGACGGTCAGCAGCGCAGCGGACGTGCACACTGCCATCGCGGTGATGAGCCGGTTCGTGGTCATGATCCCCCAATGTGTAGGTAGTTCAACGGGTTTCAGTTGGCCTGGGTTTGATCAGCGCGTCACGGCAGGGCCGACAGCGGGGTCAACACAGGTGCGACCGTCAACGGTGCGGCGGGAGCCGGTGCGGCGGCGACCGGTGCCGTCGCACCGGTGGGCAGCAGGCCCGCCAACGGGTTGCCCGCGGGCATGAGCCCTGCGAGTCCGAGCGAGTCGGTCAGCCCTGCCAGCGGCGACACGGGTGCGGCAGCGGGCGCCGTCGTCGTGGTGTTGGCAACGGGCACCGTGGTGACGTTGCCGCCGCCGATCGGGGTCGCCCCGGGCAGGCTCGACCCGGGCGCGATGCTCGCGGGCAGAACCGCCGCGGGCTGCGGCAGGTTGATCGACGCCGTCGCGCCAGGGCCCGTGACCGGGGTCGCCGGCGTGGTGGTCGCCGTGGCCGCAGGGGTCGCGCCGGCATTGCCCAGCAGATTGGTGAAGCCCTGCATGAGCTGCGTGGCGGCAGCCGGGTTGGCGGCCAGCTGCTGCAGGAACGGCAGGCCCGGGATTTCGGGTGCGGGCGCGGGGGCCGGTGCGGGCTGCGCGGTGGCCGAGGCGCTGAACGCCACCGCCGCCGAAACCGCCCCAGCTGCGGCGATGATCGTTGTTGCGAACAGTTTCCGGGTGCGGTGCATCAGATCTCCCAATCCTTGGTCGGCAGTGAATGACATCGATGTCATGCCTGCACCCGAAGCTAGCTTGTTACTGGAGTTACTCAAGTGACACATGTGGCATTTATGCAACCGTTACGGCGTTGAAGGCGGATGGTGATCGCTCGCTAGAGTCAGTCGGATAGACACCACCGAATCTGAGGCGCCGACGCTCGCGGCCCGTCTGGCACGGCTTGCGCCCGCACTGCTGATCCTCAGCATCGCCGCCCGGCTCGCGTGGACGTATCTGGTGCCCAACGGCGCGAACTTCGTCGACCTGCACGTCTACGTCGGCGGAGCTGCTGAACTCGACGGCCCCGGCACCCTCTACGACTATGTCTACGGCGACCAGACTCCGGACTTCCCGCTCCCGTTCACCTATCCGCCGTTCGCGGCGGTGGTGTTCTATCCGCTGCACCTGCTGCCGTTCGGGCTGGTCGCCTTCGCTTGGCAGATCGGCATCATCGCAGCGCTCTACGGCGTGGTGCGGATGAGCCAGCGCCTGCTCGGCGGCGGTGACCGGCGTGTCGCGATGCTCTGGACCGCGGTCGGCATCTGGACCGAGCCGCTGCGCAGTACCTTCGACTACGGGCAGGTCAATGTTGCGCTGGTGCTCGCGATCCTGTGCGCGGTCCACACGTCGAAGTGGTGGTTGTCAGGTCTGCTCGTCGGGCTCGCCGCCGGCGTGAAGCTCACCCCCGCGGTGGCCGGTCTGTATTTCGTCGGCGCCCGGCGGTGGGCCGCGGTGATGTTCTCTGCCGTCGTCTTCTTTCTCACCATCGGCGTGTCGGCGCTGCTCGTCGGTGACCAGACTCGTTACTACTTCACCGAACTGCTCGGCGACGCCGACCGCGTCGGCCCCGTCGGCACGTCGTTCAACCAGTCGTGGCGGGGCGGCATCTCGCGCATCCTGGGTCACGACGCCGGCTACGGACCCGTCGTGCTGATCGGAGTGGTGGTCACGGCCGCGCTGGCGCTGCTGGCATGGCGAGCGGTCGACGGCGCGACCGACAGGCTGGGCGGGATCGTCATCGTTTCGCTGTTCGGATTGCTGCTGTCGCCGATTTCGTGGACGCACCACTGGGTCTGGCTCATCCCGCTGATGATCTGGCTGTTGCACGGACCACTGCGGGCGCAGCTGGGGGCGCGGGTACTGGGTTGGGGATGGCTCGTTCTCACCCTGATCGGCGTGCCGTGGCTACTCAGCTTCGCCCAGCCGACGATCTGGGTGATCCCGCGGCCGTGGTATCTCGCCTGGGCCGGTCTGATCTACATCGTCGCGACGTTGGCGACGCTGGCCTGGATCGCTATCCGAGGATCCCGTCGATCTCCCGCGCCATCTCCAGGTCCTTGTCGGTAATTCCGCCCTCGGAGTGCGTGACCAAAGCGAAAGTTACTGTCCGCCAACGGATATCGATGTCGGGATGATGGTCCTTACTTTCGGCGTGCTCAGCTACCCGCCGGACGGCGTCGATACCGTCGAGGAACGCGGGGAATTTGACCGATCGCCGCAGTGCGCCGTCGGCGCGCTCCCAGCCGTTCAGTTCGGGCAGTGCGGCGTCCACTTGTTCATCCGTTAACACAGCCATGCCCTCGAAGGTATACCGTCTGCGCCGATGCCAAACCTGATCGTGGTCGCGGGTGCCTTGATCGAGGACGGGGCGCTGCTCGTGGCTCAGCGCAACCGCCCGCCGGAGCTGGCTGGGCTGTGGGAACTGCCCGGCGGCAAGGTCGCGCCGGGCGAGAGCGACGAATCGGCATTGGCGCGTGAGCTGCACGAGGAACTCGGAGTGCACGTGACGGTGGGTAATCGCATCGGCGGGGACGTCGCGCTGAGCGCGACGACGAGCCTGCGGGCCTATGTCGTCGTCCGCGCCGGCGGCGAGTTGACGCCGCACGACCACCGGGCGCTGCGCTGGGTCCGGGCCGGCGACCTCGACGGACTCCGGTGGGTACCCGCCGACAGGGCATGGCTGCCGGATCTGGCCCGGGCGATGGCGGACGAACTTGCCTGAGGCCGCAGTCCAACTGCTGCAACGGGGTGCCGTTGCGGCGTGGAACAATTGGGCAAACGTCGTCGTTCTGTGAAACTTTTCTTAGCGTCCCGCTGGCTCGGGCTGGCGGACGAACTTGCGTAACGCTGTGGCGGTTTTCGAGGCCGCTTTCCGCCACTGCGTTACGTAACTCGGCCGGTCAGGCCGTGTGCGCGCACTATTGTCCCGGCTTATGCGGGTACTGCAGTTCATCTGGCGAGGGGTTCTCGCCTTCGACCGGATCGGATCGCGCATACCGCAACTGATCCAGATGTGGCTGGTCGAATTGTTCTTTGCACTGCCGCTGAGCTTTTTCATCGCCAAGGTCATCGACATCCGCGGGGCGTTCGGGGTTCCCGGCACCGGCGAGTCGATGCCCGGGATCTTCTGGGGGGCTCTCGCTGTCGCGCTCGTGGCGGGCTTCTTCTACGTCCGCGGTCTGGTTCGTCCGCGGGTGGTGCAGGGGTCGTGGACCCCGATGGTCAAGGCCGACGTCGGCGACTTCACCGTCTTGGCGGGCAACCGCTCGTGGACCGCGCACTACATCTACCTGACGAGCCATCCGTCGTACGCATTGCTTCTGCTGCTGACCGCGCCGATCCCCGCGACCATGGTGCTGGCGACCGAGAACAACGGCGACAGCACCTTCTACTTCCGGGTGGCCGGCTTTGTCGGGCTCATCGTGCTGGCACTCATGGCGGTCGCCCGCCTATTGGCTTGGTACGTCTTCCGATTCGGGCGCAGCGCGCTGGATAAGCAGACGGCCGAGGTGGGTCTGTCGCAGCGCAGGCTCGGTTGGGAGATCGCGTGGAAGCCGGTCCTGATGCTGATGGTGGTGATCTATGCAATCGTCGCCATTCCGCTGGGCTGGATGTTCTGGCAGCAGCAGCGGACCATCGACGCGCTGCCGGTGGTCGCCGTGGGAGACGACTCGCAGGCCGGCCACTACCGCCGGGTGGAAGGACGATTGGCCGGTGAGCCCGTCTACTGGGCTCCCAACGGCACCGGGCGCGGTGGCAACAATTACGCGGGAGCCGGTGTGCTGGTGGACCTTCCGGCCGGCGGCGAAGCGCTGCTGCTTGCCGAATCGCTCTCGGTGCCGGACTTCGTCGGCGTCATGAAGGACGTCCGCGACGACACAGTGCACACCCAGGGCAAGGTCATCGACGACGTCACCGACGATCAGATCGAGTACTACGGCTTCGATCTCGGCGACTTTCCCGCACCGTCGGCCGACGGCCGGGTGATGGTGCTGCTGTCCTACCCCTGAGGATCCCGACGTGCGAGGGCCTTCGTCGACCGGGGCGCACTAGAAGCGCAGGCGGTCGCCGACGACCCGCACATCCCGGCGCGCACCCGGGTGGGACATCGCGTGGATCGGATGTGTGAGCACCGGATGCCGGCACTGCGGGCACGACGCCTGGTTGCGATTGGCCGAGCTGAACGTCAGATGACGACACTCGCTGCACCGCACCACGTAGAACGCGCCGATCCAATTGGCCAGACCCAGGAAAATCGCCAACGTTGTGAGCGTGGCGAGCACGGTGATCAGAACGATGGTGAGAACCGCGTAAACCGTCATGAAGGCACCTCCAGAAATGCCACACGGATGGTTACGACACTACGCCCGGAGGCCGCCGCGCTTCAGGCTTTCCTGGCCCGCTTGTAGACCTTTTCGAGCTCCTTGCCCCGGATGCCCAGCAGTTCGGCCTTGTGGACCTTGTGGAGGACGAGCGGGCAGCGCTTGCAGCGGGGCTTGCTGCGGCAACACTTCTTCTTCGGTTTGGCGCCGGCAAGCTTCTCGATTTTCAAGTGACGGGAATCTCTCGTTTTCGCGATCGGTGTCCTGCACTGCGACAATCACCGGCGTGAATTCGCGCCAGGACTTTCGCAACGTCGCCATTGTGGCCCACGTCGACCACGGCAAGACGACCCTGGTCGACGCGATGCTGCGCCAGTCGGGCGCGTTGACCCACCGAGGGGACGACGCGGTCGAACGCCTGATGGATTCCGGCGACCTGGAAAAGGAAAAGGGAATCACCATCCTGGCGAAGAACACGGCCGTCCACCGGCACCATCCCGACGGGACCATGACCGTCATCAACGTCATCGACACCCCAGGTCACGCCGATTTCGGCGGTGAGGTCGAGCGCGGCCTGTCAATGGTCGACGGTGTCGTGCTGCTCGTCGACGCCTCCGAGGGGCCGCTGCCACAGACCCGCTTCGTACTGCGCAAGGCGCTGGCAGCGCACCTGCCCGTCATCCTGGTCGTCAACAAGACCGACCGGCCCGACGCCCGCATCGCCGAGGTCGTCGAGGAAAGTCACGATCTGCTTCTCGACGTCGCGTCCGACCTCGACGAAGAGGCCCAGGCCGCGGCCGAGAAAGCTCTCGATCTGCCCACGCTCTACGCGTCGGGGCGTGCGGGCATCGCCAGCACCACTGCGCCGCCCAATGGCGAGAACCCCGACGGGGAGAACCTCGACCCGCTGTTCGACGTCCTGCTCGAGCACATCTCGCCACCGCAGGGCGATCCCGAGGCGCCGCTGCAGGCGCTGGTCACCAACCTCGACGCGTCGGCCTTCCTCGGCCGGCTGGCGCTGATCCGCATCTACAAGGGCCGCATCAAGAAGGGCCAGCAGGTCGCGTGGATGCGTGACGTCGACGGCCACCCCGTCATCACCAGCGCCAAGGTGACCGAACTGTTGCGCACGGTGGGCGTCGAACGCACCCCCACCGACATCGCCGAGGCCGGCGACATCGTCGCAATCGCCGGTATTCCCGAGATCATGATCGGCGACACGCTGGCCGACCCCGATCACGCGCACGCACTGCCGCGCATCACCGTCGACGAGCCGGCGATCTCGGTGACGATCGGCACCAACACCTCGCCGCTGGCGGGCAAGGTGCCCGGCCACAAGCTGACCGCGCGAATGGTGAAGAACCGCTTGGATTCCGAGCTCGTCGGCAACGTGTCAATCCGGGTCGTCGACATCGGCCGTCCGGACGCGTGGGAGGTGCAGGGCCGCGGCGAGCTCGCCCTGGCCATCCTGGTCGAGCAGATGCGGCGTGAAGGCTTCGAGCTGACCGTCGGCAAGCCTCAGGTCGTCACCCAGACCATCGACGGCAAGCTGCACGAGCCGTTCGAAGCCCTGACCATCGATGCTCCCGAGGAGCACCTCGGCGCCATCACCCAGCTGATGGCTGCCCGCAAGGGTCGCATGGAGCAGATGACCAACCACGCCGCCGGATGGGTGCGGATGGATTTCATCGTGCCCAGCCGTGGCCTGATCGGTTTCCGCACCGACTTCCTGACCCTGACCCGCGGCACCGGCATCGCCAACGCCGTGTTCGACGGCTACCGGCCGTGGGCGGGCGAGATCCGGGCCCGCCACACCGGGTCGCTGGTGTCCGACCGCAGTGGCCAGATCACGCCGTTCGCGATGATTCAGCTCGCCGACCGTGGCCAGTTCTTCGTCGAGCCCGGCCAGGAGACCTACGAGGGTCAGGTCGTCGGGATCAACCCGCGCGCCGAAGACCTCGACATCAACATCACCCGCGAGAAGAAGCTGACCAACATGCGCAGCTCGACCGCCGACGTCATCGAGACGCTGGCCCGTCCGCTGGAACTCGATCTGGAGAAGGCGATGGAGTTCTGCGCCGAGGACGAGTGTGTTGAGGTGACGCCTGAGATCGTGCGGGTCCGCAAAGTGGAGCTGACGGCCTCGCTGCGGCTGCGGGCGAAGGCGCGCGCGAAGCAGCAGGCGCAGTCGTAGCGCCGCCGCTCCCGGGCGCTCGATACCCTGGCACCGTGCCGACGACTCTGCGACGCGTCAGCGCCAGTGTCGGAGCAGTGGTGATGACGCTGGCGATGATCACCGGCTGCACGGTCAGCCCGCCGCCCGCGCCGCAGAGCACCGACACCACCGAATCGACTCCGCCGCCGCCGATGAAGGCGACGCAGATCATCGTGGCGATCGATTCGATCGGGCCCGGCTTCAACTCGCATCTGCTGTCCGACCAGTCGCCGGTCAACGCGGCGATCAGCTCACTGGTGCTGCCGAGTTCGTTCCGGCCCGTCCCGGATTCCCGCACGCCGACAGGCTCGTCGTGGGTGATGGACACCTCGCTGCTGGAGTCGGCCGAGGTCACCAGCCAGGACCCGTTCACCGTCACCTACAAGATCCGACCGGAAGCCCAGTGGACGGACAACGCGCCGATCGCCGCGGACGACTTCTGGTACCTGTGGCGGCAGATGGTCAGCCAGCCCGGCGCCGTGGACCCGGCCGGCTACGACCTGATCACCGGGGTGCAGTCCGTCGAGGGCGGCAAGACGGCGGTCGTCACGTTCTCCCAGCCCTACCCGGCGTGGCGGGAGCTGTTCAACGACATCCTGCCTGCGCACATCGTCAAAGACGTTCCCGGTGGTTTCGCCGCCGGACTCGCGCAGGCGCTGCCGGTGACCGGCGGGCAGTTCCGGGTCGACACCATCGACCCGCAGCGCGACGAGATCCTGTTGGCGCGCAACGACCGCTACTGGGGTGAGCCTGCCACCCCCGACCTGATCCTGTTCCGCCGCGCAGGCACCCCCGCCGCACTGGCCGACTCGATCCGTAACGGCGACACCCAGGTGGCTCAGGTGCACGGCGGCTCGGCGGTCTTCGCTCAGCTCTCGGCAATTCCCGACGTGCGTACCGCCCGCATCGTGACCCCGCGCGTCATGCAGCTCACGCTGCGCGCCCAGCAGCCCGCGCTGGCCGAAACCCCGGTCCGCAAGGCTGTGCTCGGTCTGCTCGACGTCGACTTGCTCGCCGCGGTCGGGGCCGGAGACGACAACACCGTCACACTGGCCCAGGCGCAGGTGCGGTCGCCCTCGGACCCCGGCTACGTGCCTACCGCCCCGCCCGCGATGGCGCGCGAGGAGGCCATGGCCCTGCTCGGGGAGGCCGGCTACCAGATCGAACCGGTCGAGACGCCGGACCCACCCGCACCCGCACCGCCCGACAACAATCGCGGCAGGCTCGTCAAGGATGGTGAGCCGCTGACCCTGGTGCTCGGTGTCGCCGCCAACGACCCCACATCGGTGGCCGTCGCCAATACGGCCGCCGACCAGTTGCGCAGCGTCGGCATCGCGGCGTCGGTGTCGGCGCTGGATCCGGTGACGCTGTACGGCGAAGCGCTCGTCAACAACTTCGTCGACGCGGTGATCGGCTGGCACCCCGCCGGCGGCGACCTTGCAACGGCGCTGGCATCCCGGTACGGCTGCCCGGCCCTGCAGGCCACCGCCGTCCCGACCACGGCGGGGGCGCCGTCGCCCACTCCGGATGCGCCGGCACCGCCCCGAACCACGCAGCCTGCGCGCACCACCGCTACTCAGTCGCCGCCCGCGCCGGCGCCGGAATCAGGCCAGCTCGTCCAGGCGCCGAGCAACATCACCGGAATCTGCGACCGCAGCATCCAGCCCAGAATCGACGCGGCGCTGCACGGGACCGCCGACATCGCCGAGGTGATCGACGACGTCGAGCCGCGGCTGTGGGAGATGTCGACCGTATTGCCGATCCTGCAGGACACCACGATCGTCGCGGCAGGTCCCAGCGTCCAGAACGTCAGCCTGACCGGCGCGGTGCCGGTCGGGATCGTCGGAGACGCCGGCGCCTGGGTCAAGCTTCCGCAGTAGTGCCCGGGCGGTTCGCCACCCGTCTGCGCCGGAGGACGGCGATCCCGTACGACGCATACGCGCCGATCGCGAACACGACCAAAAGCCAGATCGGAGGGCGGGCCAGCTCCCACACGAACAGCGCCGCGAACAACGGCGAACGTTGCGTGATCGCCAGCACGCCCGCCGCGCAACTCAACGACACCGCGGCCACGTGCAATTGCGTTCCGGCCCACTGGTTCAGCGCCAGCGTCACCAGGGCCCCCGCAGCTGCGCCCGTGGCCAGCGCGGGGGTCAGCAGGCCACCCACGGCGCCCGCTCGCAGGAACAGCGTGGTGAGCAGCGGCTTGAGAATCAGGATCAGTGCAGCCGAGGTCAGCGTGAGCTCGCTGTTCATGCTGACGTCGAGGATGCTGCGGCCGTTGCCCGGTAGTTCGGGCAGCCAGATCGAGCAGATCCCGGTCAGCAGGCCCGCTGCCGCGATCCCTGGAATCACCAGCCAGGAGTCGACTTTCAGCGTTGGCGCCGCATTCATCACCCGGTCGAACGCCAGCCCGACTGCCACCGCGAGTGGCGCGAGAGCCAGCGCCAGAAACGCCAGCAGATACGACAGGTCGGCCTCCGGCCACGACAGTGGGTGCTCGAGATGGGTGACGGGCGCCGCGACCGCGACCGCGATGCTGGACGTGATCAGCGCCGTACCGAGCGCCCGCGGATGCCACGTGCCGAGCAGGATGCGCGCGGCGAATACCGCGCCTCCGAGAGGGACGCTGTAGACCGCGCCGAGACCGGCGCCCGCGGCGCACGCGAGCAGGATTGTGCGGTCGGCGTCGGTCAGGGCGAGCCGGGACACGCCGAAATCGCCCCACGCCGCGGCGAGTTGGCGCGGCGCGCCCTCGCGGCCCAGCGAGGCCCCCGATCCGACCAGAAGCACCTGAAGGCCCGCGTCGGCGGACATCAGCAGCCGCGGCACGGGCTGTTCCCCGGCGAGCGTCGCCGACAGCGACGGCTGCTTGTAGCGCCTGCGCATCGCCCACCAGCCGACACCGGCGAGCGCGCCGCCGAGCATCGGACCGACCGCGCGGCGAACGTGGTTGCTGCCTTCGACACCGTCGAGCAGCGAACCGAACGAGTAGTGGTAGGTGAGGTGTTCGATGCCGTGCAGCAGCAGCGTGGTGGCGGCGCCGGCGATCCCCGCGAGCAGACCGATGACGACGACCGCACACCCGAAGTGGACGGCGCGGCGGTGCACGAGGGGAATCTATGCCAGGGCGGGCGTCCGCGACGGGCAACGAGCGGGCAAGCTGATCGGATGGAGACGCCGCGGCTGCTTTTCGTCCACGCTCACCCCGACGACGAGACGATCATGACGGGGGCCACCATCGCGCATTACGTCGCGCGCGGGGCGCAGGTGCAGGTGATCACGTGCACACTCGGCGAGGAGGGCGAGGTCATCGGCGACCAGTGGGCGAAACTCGCGGTCGACCACGCCGATCAGCTCGGCGGCTACCGCGTAGCGGAGCTGACGGCCGCGCTGGCCGCGCTGGGTGTCGACGGTCCCCGGTACCTCGGCGGTGCGGGCCGGTGGCGCGATTCGGGCATGGAGGGCACCCCCGCCCGGGCGCAGGAACGGTTCGTCGACGGCGACTTCGCCGAGCAGACGGCGACATTGGCGGCGGTGATCGACGAGCTGCGCCCGCACGTCGTCGTCACCTACGACCCGAACGGCGGATACGGCCACCCCGACCACATCCACACCCATCGGGTAACGACGGCCGCGGTCGGCCAGTCGGCCTGGCAGGTGCCCAAGCTGTACTGGACGGTGACGTCGGCCACGGCGCTGGCTGCCGGTCTCGGCGATATGGGCGACGTGCCCGACGGGTGGATCAGGGTCTCCGCCGACGACCTGCCCCAGTTCGGTTTCGCCGACGACGCCATCGACGCGGCGCTTGATCTGGCACCGCATTCGCCCGCCCGGGTGGAGGCGCTGCGAGCCCACGCCACCCAGGTGACGGTCGCCCCCGACGGGCGTAGCTTCGCGCTGTCGAACAACCTTGCGCTGCCGATCGACTCGACCGAGTATTACGTCCTGGCCGGCCTTGCGGACGGGGTCACCCCGGGGGAGCGCGACGACCGTGGCTGGGAAACCGACCTGCTTTCGGGATTGACCCTCGGTTGACCGCACCCTCACCGGGTAAGCTCCCGGCAACCGACCGCGCACGGAAGGGCACGACATGGACCAGGATCTCGATCCCAACCTGCAGCACTGGCAGGACCGTCTGGACAACTATCAGTGGGTGGTCGGCTCGCTCGTCTCGCTGCTCGACAGCATCCCGACCTGACGGCGTTGGCCTCGCCGGCCCCCAGCCGGCTACGTCTGGTTCTTCTCGCACTTCTCGCCGTCGACGGCGTCCTCTCGGCTCTGATGGCCGTCTTCTTTCTTCCGCTGCGGATCGGCTCGGTCCCGTTCCCGATCAGCGCGCTACTCAGCGGCATCCTGAACGCGGCTCTGGTGTGGGCGGCGTTCCAGTGGACCTCGGTGCCCCGCCTTGCCGCACTGCCGCTGTGGACGTGGCTCGCGACGGTCGTGATGTTCACGGTCGTCACCCCGGGCGACGACATCGTCTTCGGAGGCAGCGGTGTCATGGAGTTCGGCTCGGTGCTGCTCGTCGCGGTCGGGGCGCTGCCTGCAGCGTGGATCGTGGTGCACCCGCCCAGCCGATGAGCGCTTGCGCGAAGAGTTACGACGGCCGATGAGCGCTTGCGCGAAGAGTTACGACGGCCGATGAGCGCTTGCGCGAAGAGCATCGAGCAGGTGGGGCGGACGCCGATGGGCGCGTCCGGTGACTACTGTGGCCCTATGTCTTGCCTAAGGCACGCCCGCGCTGTTTCAGATAGTGAGACGGCTGGATGATCCGACACGACGCCGGGGTTAAAGGGAAGTGGCTCTGAACACCCAGCGCGGCGCCGATCTTCCCAGCCCGGTAGTCCCACCGAAGTCCGACGCGCCCAGTCCCGCCGCCCTGCGGCGCGTGCTGCGGCGGGCCCGTGACGGGGTGGCCCTCAATGTGGACGAGGCCGCGGTGGCGATGACCGCCCGCGGCGACGATCTTGTCGATCTGTGTGCGTCGGCGTCGCGAGTACGTGATGCGGGCCTGGAGGCTGCGGGGCGCCGCGGCCCGGGCGGCGGGTTGCCGGTGTCATATTCGCGCAAGGTGTTCATCCCGGTGACCCACCTGTGTCGCGACAAGTGTCACTACTGCACATTCGTCACGGTGCCCGGCCGGCTTCGCGCCGAGGGCCGCGGCATGTTCATGGAACCCGACGAGATCCTCGACGTCGCGCGGCGCGGAGCCCAATTGGGTTGCAAGGAAGCGTTGTTCACCTTGGGGGACCGGCCGGAGGCGCGCTGGGACGAGGCGCGCCAATGGCTCGACGAGCGCGGCTACGATTCGACACTCGACTACGTGCGTGCGATGGCGATCCGGGTGCTGGAAGAAACGGGGCTGCTGCCGCACCTGAACCCGGGCGTCATGTCGTGGGCGGAGCTGTCCCGGCTCAAGCCGGTGGCCCCATCGATGGGCATGATGCTCGAGACCACGTCGCGCCGGCTGTTCGAGACCAAGGGTGAAGCCCACTACGGATCACCGGACAAGGATCCGGAGGTGCGTCTGCGCACGCTCGACGACGCGGGCCGGCTCTCGATCCCCTTCACCACCGGTCTGCTGGTCGGCATCGGCGAAAACCTGACCGAGCGCGCGGAGACGGTGCACGCAATCCGCCGCTCGCACAAGGAGTTCGGGCACGTGCAGGAAGTCATCGTGCAGAACTTCCGCGCCAAGACCCACACCGCCATGGCCGGTGCCCCCGACGCGGGTATGGACGACTTTCTGGCGACCATCGCGGTGGCGCGGCTGGTCCTGGGCCCCAAGATGCGGATCCAGGCCCCTCCGAACCTCGTCTCGCGTGAGGAATGTCTGGCGTTGATCGGCGCCGGCGTCGACGACTGGGGTGGGGTGTCGCCGCTGACGCCGGATCACGTGAACCCGGAGCGGCCCTGGCCGGCCCTCGACGAACTCGCCGCCGTGACCGCAGAGGCTGGCTACGAGCTGGTGCAGCGGTTGACCGCCCAGCCCCAGTACGTGCAGGCCGGGGCGGCGTGGATCGACCCTCGCGTGATGGGGCAAGTCAGCGCACTCGCCGACCCCGACACCGGCTACGCGCTGGACGTCAACCCGGTCGGGCGGCCGTGGCAGGAGCCCGACGAGGCCACCGAATCGCTGGGCCGGGTCGATCTGCACAGCGCGATCGACTCCGAAGGCCGGCTGACCGAAACCCGCAGCGATCTGGGCAGTGCCTTCGGGGACTGGGAGTCGATCCGAGCCAAGGTCGAAGAACTCGCGGCGCGCGCACCCGAACGTCTCGACACCGATGTGCTCGCCGCGCTGCGCTCAGCGGAGAAGGATCCTGCCGGATGCTCGGATGCGGAGTATCTGGCGTTGGCCACCGCGGACGGTCCTGCGCTGGATGCGGTGGCGGCGCTGGCTGATTCGCTGCGCCGCGAGGTGGTGGGCGACGACGTCACGTTCGTGGTGAACCGCAACATCAACTTCACCAACATCTGCTACACCGGGTGCCGGTTCTGTGCGTTCGCGCAACGCAAAGGCGACGCCGACGCGTACTCGCTCTCGACATCCGAGGTCGCCGACCGTGCCTGGGAGGCCCACGTCGCCGGCGCCACCGAAGTGTGCATGCAGGGCGGTATCGACCCCGAACTGCCCGTCACCGGCTACGCCGACCTCGTGCGCGCGGTCAAGGCGCGGGTGCCGTCGATGCACGTGCACGCGTTCAGCCCGATGGAGATCGCCAACGGTGTCACCCGTTCCGGCACCAGCATCCGGGAATGGCTGACCGCGCTCCGTGAAGCCGGGCTCGGGTCGATTCCGGGCACGGCCGCAGAGATCTTGGATGACGAAGTGCGGTGGGTGCTGACCAAGGGCAAGTTGCCGACCTCGATGTGGATCGAGGTCGTCACCACGGCCCATGAGGTCGGGCTGCGCTCGTCGTCGACGATGATGTACGGTCACGTCGACACCCCGAAGCACTGGGTCGGACATCTCAACGTGCTCAAGGGAATTCAGGACCAGACCGGTGGCTTCACCGAGTTCGTGCCGCTGCCGTTCGTGCACCAGTCCAGCCCGCTCTACCTGGCTGGCGGGGCACGGCCCGGCCCCACCCACCGCGACAACCGCGCCGTGCACGCGCTGGCGCGAATCATGCTGCACGGCCGCATCCCGTCGATTCAGACCAGCTGGGTCAAACTCGGCGTCGAACGCACCCAGGTCATGCTCAACGGCGGCGCCAACGATCTCGGTGGCACGCTGATGGAAGAAACCATCTCCCGCATGGCCGGCTCCGAGAACGGCTCCGCAAAGACCGTCGCGGAGCTGGTGGCCATCGCCGAGGGGATCGGCCGCCCGGCACGCCAACGCACGACGGACTACAGCCCGCTGGCGGCCTAGGTTTCGTTGCACAGCTCTTGCACCGCGAGCGCCGCTTTGCACCGCGAGCGCGCGTGTCTGCACGCCGACGCGCCGCTGCCGGTGGCATATCGCGCACGGTCGCGGCGCTCGAGTGCGCGCGCTCTGTGCGGCGAACTCAGGTCCTGGTCGCTGAATTTCGGAACTGGCCAGCAACCGCGCCCCTGCTAGGTGGTGAGCTCGATATCGAGCAGGCGGGCATACTGCTGCCCGGAATGGAGGTCACGTTCGACGACACCGCCCTGCGGAACCGGCCGAGGATAGGAAATTTTCAACACCCGCAGAGCCGGAATCGGATATAGATGAACGGTCTCTGGGTTCACTCCGTAGACAGCGCCGATCGCTTCGGCACCGAGCTGCGGACTCTCTACGTACCGGTCGTAATGGTCTTGGCCATCGAACATCAAGTCAATCGTGACCCAGAACGGCCCCGCAACCTTGGACCTGACGTGGCGGCAGACTTCGCGGACTGTAGGCATCACCGGCCACTTTCTGATCTGGCTGATCCGGTCTCGATCGTCTTGATCCGGACCAGCTCAAGCGGATCATCGACGCTGACCGCATGATTCAGCACGAACTGATACACGGCGCCGCGGTCAATGTGGCCCGGCGTGAAAGCCCAGCCATAACTTGGCAACTCCATTCCCATGCGGACCGGCATGTGGAAGAAGTACGGATTGCATGCCTTTGCGATCTCGCTGGCGATCTCCTGCGTTCTCGCGGTGAAGACGCCGAGCATGCCGATCTCCAACGGCACCGCGCCGTCTGGAGGTGGCATACCGCTGACGCCGTTCCAGCCATACATGCGCAACGAGATGTGGAATTCGTCCGCGCTGACACCAGTTGCCGACTCTGAGCGTTGCGTCAGAGTCAGGAGCATCTTGTCGTGGAAGGTCTGCGGATCAGCGAGGACGTCGGGTGCCGACGGTCACGTAATTCCCCAGGGGCTGCCGTCACGTAATTCCTCATGTTCGGGCCCTGCTGTGGCGAGGATA
>NZ_LQPC01000033.1 GCF_002101705.1 Mycolicibacterium iranicum
TGCGCATCGTCAGGTGGCGGTGGCGATGGCGCGCAGTCTGGCCGGGATCTTCGAATTGCTGCAGCGGCGCACCGCGGAAGAGTTGGAGATCGACCTGGATGTGAGCTCGATGATCACCGGGTTCGCGCGCACGGTCGTGGAGGTGGGCGCGGTGTTGAACATGACCTCGGCCAAGGCGCGGGTGCTGGTCCGCCACGCTGATGCCCTGCACACCCGGCTGCCCGCCGTAGGGGCGCTGTTGGCCGCCGGGGAAGTCGATTGGCACACCACCGAGTTGGTGTTGGGCCGCACCGATCTGGTCGAGGAAGAGTGGATGGCCCAGCTCGACGCCAAGCTCGCCGAGGAGATCAGGGGCTGGGCCTGTTGGTCGCGCAGAAGCGTCCTCAACGCCATCGATGTCGCGGTCAACGCCTTGGATCCGGAGGCGGTCAAGAAGCGTCGGGAGCGTGCCTTCGACGAGCGCGCGGTCAGTGTCGAGGTGGGCCTGGATGGGATCGCGGTGGTGCGGGCGACCATGACCGCCGCCGAGGGCGCCGCGTTGGACACCCGGCTCTCGGCGTTGGCCAAGACGGTGTGCGGCGCCGATCCGCGCAGCCTGCGGGCCCGGCGCGCTGATGCGTTCACCGCGATACAGAAGGGGCAGGTGTTCACCTGTGCCTGCGAGCGCCAGGACTGCCCCAGCCGCGCCGCCACCGACGCGGTCCCTGAGCCGGTCGCGCCACCAGTCCCTGAGCCGCGGGTGGTGCTCACCGTGATCGCCTCCGCGGAAACGGTCGCCGGGCACAGCCAGGCCCCGGGATATGTGGCCGGTTACGGTGTCATCGACGCTGCCCTGGTTCGGGAGCTGGCCGCCGAGGCCACCCGCCGGCTGGTCGAGGCGCCGGTGTTCGACGAGCGCCAAGCCCTGACCTACCGTCCCTCGGCGGCGCTGGCCCGCTTCATCCGCGCCCGCGACCTGACGTGTCGCTTCCCGGGCTGCGCGGTGCCCGCCGAGCGCTGCGACATCGACCACACCGAACCGTTCAACCACGACGACGCGGCCGCCGGGGGCTGGACGGTGCCGTGGAATCTCGCCTGTTACTGCCGAGAGCATCACCGCCACAAAACCTTCGACGAGGGTTGGGGCGACCAACAGATCGCCGACGGCACCATCATCTGGACCTCACCGTCGGGTAAGACGCTGCCCACCAAACCGGGTGGGGTCGCGATGTTCCCCGGGCTGGCCAAGCCGCGCAGCGCTGAGGAGCGCAAGCGCGTCGCCGCGGCCCGCGAGCGTCTGCACCGCCACCGCCAAGCCAGCAGCCACAACCGGTATCGCAATCGTGCGGCCACAGAGGAGATCCGGCAGCGCTGTTGGCGCAACGACTTCCGCCGCCGCCACGTGCTGTTCAAGGGCTACTGGTTCCACCACAAACCCGACAACCGAAGCCCCTTCGCACGCTTCATCGCCGACCCCATCGAACCCGAACCCCTCGAACCCGGCTGGCAACCACCACCAC
>NZ_LQPC01000034.1 GCF_002101705.1 Mycolicibacterium iranicum
CCGCCGCCGCGGGGGTGGTCTGATCGGGCGTCTTCGACACCGTCGAGTCACCGGAGCTGCATGCGGTGGTGAGCGCTGCTGCGGCCACCACGGAGCCGACGATCGACGCCCATTTCACGTTGGGCACCGTACCGGGAGCGTGGGCGGGGCGCGGCGAGGCGCACCGCGTATCCGGCAGCGGCAGGAACACACCGCGGTTGGCACTAGACTCCAACGACGATGACGTCCTCGAATGCGGAGCAAGAGCCCGCAGACCTGACCTTTGCTGACCTGCAGATACACCCTTCGGTGCTGCAGGCCGTCGCCGACGTCGGATACGAATCGCCCTCGCCCATCCAGGCGGAAACGATCCCGGCCATGCTGGCGGGCTCCGACGTCGTCGGGCTGGCGCAGACCGGAACCGGCAAGACTGCGGCCTTCGCGATCCCGATCCTGTCGAAGATCGACACCGACAGCCGCAACACCCAAGCCCTCGTCCTGGCGCCGACCCGCGAGCTCGCGCTGCAGGTCGCAGAGGCTTTCGGCCGCTACGGCGCGCACCTTCGGGTCAACGTGCTGCCGATCTACGGCGGGGCGTCGTACGTGCCGCAGTTGTCCGGGCTCAAGCGCGGCGCGCAGGTCGTGGTCGGCACTCCGGGCCGCGTGATCGACCACCTGGAGAAGGGCAGCCTCGACCTCTCGCATCTGGACTATCTGGTGCTCGACGAGGCCGACGAGATGCTTCAGATGGGTTTCGCCGAGGATGTCGAACGCATCCTGGCCGACACCCCCGAGTACAAGCAGGTCGCCCTGTTCTCGGCGACGATGCCGCCTGCTATCAAGAAGATCACCGCCAAGTACCTCCACGATCCGGTCGAGGTGACGGTCAAGGCGAAGACGCAGACCGCCGAGAACATCACGCAGCGTTACTTCCTGGTGTCGTATCCGCGGAAGATGGACGCGCTGACGCGCCTGCTCGAGGTGGAGCAGGGCGACGCGATGATCGTGTTCGTCCGCACCAAGCAGGCCACCGAGGAGGTGGCCGAGAAGCTGAAAGCCCGCGGGTTCGCAGCGGCCGCGATCAACGGTGACATTGCGCAGGCGGTCCGTGAGCGCACGATCAACGCGCTCAAGGACGGCTCGATCGACATCCTGGTCGCCACCGACGTCGCAGCGCGCGGCCTCGACGTCGAGCGCATCTCCCACGTGGTGAACTTCGACATTCCCCACGATCCAGAGTCCTACGTCCACCGGATCGGGCGCACCGGGCGTGCTGGCCGGTCGGGGACGGCGCTGCTGTTCGTGACGCCGCGCGAACGGCATCTGCTCAATGCGATCGAACGGGTGACGAGGCAGAAGCTGGTCGAGTCGGAGTTGCCGTCCGTCGAGGATGTCAACGAGAAGCGGGTTGCGAAGTTCCGCGACTCGATCACCGATGCGCTCGACAAGCCGGGCATCGAGTTGTTCCGCAAGCTGATCGAGGGCTACGAGCGCGACCACGACGTGCCGATGGCCGACATCGCGGCGGCGCTGGCGTTGCAGAGCCGCGACGGCGAGGAATTCTTGATGACGGAGCCGCCGCCGGAGAAGCGCCGCGAGCGTCCGGATCGTGGCGATCGGAGTGACGGCCCTCCGCGCAAGCCTCGTGAGCGGCGCAGCGATCTCGCCACCTATCGCATATCGGTGGGCAAGCGTCACAAGGTTGCCCCCGGCGCCATCGTGGGCGCCATCGCCAACGAAGGCGGACTGCACCGCAGCGACTTCGGCCACATCACCATCAAGGTCGATCACTCCCTGGTGGAACTGCCGGCGAAACTGCCTGGCAAGACGCTGAAAGCGTTGGAGAACACCAGGATTCAGGGTCAATTGATCCAGCTCCAACCCGATCGCGGGCCGAAACCGCATCGGGGGAAGCCCAAGACGAAGTGACCCTGCCCGCCGGCCAGGGCGCATCCGGCGTCGAGGCTGCCGGGGGACTGGAGTCCGTCACCACCGAGCGGGTCGCCTCACTGACCGGGATCCGCGCCGTCGCCGCGCTTCTCGTGGTGCTGACCCACGCCGCCTACACGACGGGCAAGTATCCGCAAGGCTATGTGGGCCTTGTGTATTCGCGGATGGAGATCGGCGTGCCGATCTTCTTCGTGCTGTCGGGATTCCTGCTGTTCCTGCCTTGGGTGAAGGCCGCCTTCGCAGCGGAGCCGCATCCGTCGGTACGCCGCTATGCCTGGCATCGGGTGCGTCGCATCATGCCCGCATATGTGGTCACGGTCGTCGCCGCCTATCTCGTCTACCACTTCCGTACGGCGGGCCCCAACCCCGGGCATACGTGGGAAGGCTTGTTCCGCAACCTCACGCTGACCCAGATCTACACCGACAACTATCTGTATTCGTTTCTCCACCAGGGGCTTACGCAGATGTGGAGCCTCGCGGTCGAGGTGGCCTTCTATGTCGTCTTGCCCGTGCTGGCCTACCTGCTCCTCGTCGTGCTGTGCCGGAGGCGCTGGCGCCCCTGGCTTCTGCTGACGGGTCTGGGTGCGCTGGCCCTGGTGTCGCCGGCGTGGATGTGGCTGGTGCACACCACCGATTTCCTGCCCGACGGCGGAAAGCTCTGGTTGCCTGGCTATCTCGCATGGTTCGTCGGAGGGATGCTGCTCGCGGCGCTGCAGCCGATGGGTGTCCGCGCGTATGCCTTGGTCTGCGTGCCGCTGGCGGTGGTCAGCTATTTCATCGTGTCGACGCCCATCGCCGGGGAGCCGACAACTTCCCCCGCCGGATTGCACGAGGCGCTGTTCAAGACCGCGTTCTATGCCGCGATCGCGACGCTGGTCGTGGCACCGCTGGCGCTGGGAGACACGGGTCTCTACTCGCGGCTGTTGGCGAGCCGGCCGATGGTGTTCCTGGGGGAGATCTCCTATGAGATCTTCCTGATTCACCTGATCACGATGGAATTGGTCATGGTCGAGGTGGTGCGCTATCCGATCTACACCGGGTCGGTATGGATGCTGTTCTTCGGGACGCTGGTCGTGACCATTCCGCTGGCCTGGGTGCTGCACCGGTTCACCCGGGTTCGCAGCTGACGGGGGCCACTCCGGTCGCCATTAGTTAGGTTAAGCTGGCCTAACTAACGCAACGAGGAGTGATGAGTCCATGTCGGACACCAAGTTGTCGCGCGGGTTCGCCGGTGCGGTGCTCAAGCTGCTGCGTGCGGGCGACTACGAACTCACGGTCACCGGACGCACCGAGGTCACCCCGCACTACCTGAGGTTGAGCTTCCAGGCCGGTGGCCTGCTCGCCAACCGGTCCCTGCATCCGACGCAGTGGATCCGAATGTGGTTCACCGACGGCGAGAAACTGCACCAGCGCGGCTACACGCTGGTCAACCCCGATCCGGCCAACGACACCGTGGACGTGGAGTTCGCACTGCACGACGGCGTGGCGTCGCGGTGGGCCGAGCAGGCGCAGCCCGGCGACACGATCGAGGCGACCGTCCTGGGCAGCAATTTCGCGCTGCCCGAGCCCCGGCCGGCCGGGTACGTGATCGTCGGCGACACGGCGTCGCTGCCCGCGATCAACTCGCTTCTGGACGCCATCGGCGACGCCCCGGCGCAGGTCTTCCTGGAAGCCGCCCACGACGACGACAAGCAGCTGCCGGTACGCCGCGCCGCGGACGTGACGTGGGTGGACCGGCAGCATGCCGGCGAAGGCCTCGTTGCCACCGTGAGCTCTGCTGCGTTCGACGCCTCCGACCACTTCGGGTGGGTCGCGTGCGACAACCGCACCACGCGGGCCGTCGCGAAGTTGCTGCGCGAGGACTTCAAGATCCCGCGCAAATCGATGAAGGCACAGGCTTATTGGGTGGCCTGATCCGCCCGCCGCTTGGGTAGCACGATCGGAACGACGAACTCTTCGAGCATCGTGCGCTCGTCGTCCTCGTCGTGCCCGGGAAACAGCATTAGCGACGTCATCACCCGAACCAGCCAGCGGGCTCGGTGGGCGACAGATCCATTTCCCGTCGCTCCGCTCGCCCTTGCGTCTGCGTCGTCGGGGCCCAGGGAGATGACGAACGCCTCCGTCAGTGCCTTGATGACCTCCGATTGCTCGGCCATCTCGGCGCCGATGGGGCGTTGTGTGGTGGCGAACCATGATGACAGGGCCGGGCTTTCGCGCACATTGCGTAATGAGGCGAGCATGCCCTCGATCAGCCGTTCGCGTGGATCGTCGATCGACATCGTGTGCTCGGTCATCTCCCGGTAGAGCCGGTAGCTCTCGCGGTGCACGTAGGCGGTGTACAGCGCCTCCCGATTCTCGAAGTACCGGTACAGCGTGGCGCGGGAACAGCCTGCTGCCGAGGCGATTTCATGCATCCCGACGCTGGCCGCGGCCTGGGAGGCGAAGAGTTCACCGGCCGCGTCGAGAATGCGGTCGGCGGCCACCTCGGTGCGCCGTTCGGCCAGCCAGTCGCCCGCCATCAGCGCGCCACCGAGAACGGCACGGACACCGGCCTGCGGACGTAACTGCCGCCAGCCCAGACGATTCCCGACTCGTCGACCTCGAAATCGGGAATTCGGGTCAAGAGTTCGGTGAGGGCGACCCGCGACTGCATCCGCGCCGCGGCCGCACCCAGGCAGTGGTGGGCGCCGTGGCTGAAGGTCAGGATGTTGCGGGGCTTACGGGTTACATCCAGTTCGCCGGCGTCAGGGCCGAATTGGCGTTCGTCGCGGTTGCCGGATCCGTAGAGGAACATCGCCCGGCGACCTTCGGGGATCGTTACGTCACCGATTGTCACGTCGCGCGTCACGGTTCGGCCCAGCATCTGTACCGGTGAGGTGAGCCGCAGGAACTCGTCCACGGCGTCGGGTATCAGGCTCGGATCGCCGGCCAGCAGCCGCCGCTGATCGGGCCGCTGATGCAGCAATTGCACCGAGCCGCCGAGCATTCCGGTCGTCGTGTCGTTGCCGCCGGTGACCATCGTGAAGGTGAACGCCAGGATCGACAGGACGCCGGAGATGTCGCCGTCCGCACCGACACCCGCCGCGACCAGATGCGACACCGTGTCATCCGCGGGTTCAACACGCCGCCGCTCGATCAGTGAGGTGAAGTAGCCCATCATCTCGCCGAGGGCATCGCCGAGAGTGCCCAGCGCGCCACCGAGTCCGCCTTCGCTGGTGTTGGCCGCGACGATCGCGTCGGTCCAGCCGTCGAACTTGCCCCGATCCTCCTCGGGCACACCGAGGTAGTGTGCGACCACCATGGACGGCAGTGGCTTGAATAGCTCGGCCACGATGTCTCCGCCGCCGTTGCGGCGGATGCGCTCGATGCGTTCGCTCACGAACTCGCGGACCTTCGGTTCCACGGCCTCGACCTGGCGCGGCGTGAAGCCGCGGGCGACCAGCTTGCGAAATTCGGTGTGCACCGGCGGGTCCTGCATGACCATGGGCGGATTGTCGGCGAGCCCGATCAGATCCAATTCGCCGTAGTTGACGGTCAGCCCCTGCGCCGAGGAGAACGTCTCGTGGTCGCGTGCGCTCGCCCAGATGTCGGCGTGCCGGGAGAGCACGTAGTAGTCGTGGTCGGGCCGGTCGGCCGGCACGACGTGGTGGACGGGGTCGTGGTCGCGCAGCGCCCGGTACATCGGCCACGGTTCGCGCCAGGTCTCGGCGTTGGCCAGCTCAAACCTCGCGGATGAGCTGTGAGACAAAGTTGCCGTCATGTCTTATTCGTAAAACAATAGCTTGCAGATGTCAAGATTGGCTTGTAGGTTCCAATTTTCCATGGCGGATTCCAGAACAAGATGGCGGATTCTGGCGGATCCGCCACCGATATCGGAAATTGCCTAGTTCACCTAGCCAAATGGCGATTCATTGATGGGGCGATGTTGCCTGGCCCCGGGCTGCCTTTGCGACGGCCAACAGCCCCGTTATCTGGCGTGTCGGGGGGCTGGTGCGTGAATTCGGTCGCCATGATGAGATGTGCCGCCGTTTTATCGGGAACCTGCCCGGAGTTTCGTGCTCTTTCGAGATGCCGCAACTCCGGAGTGGCGGCCGCCCCAGCGCGGCGCGCTGGGCTCGTTGCTTGGGCATTGGGCTGTTCATCGCGGCGAGCCAGCACTCGTCGCGGTGCCGACGGGTTCAGGAAAAACGGCTATTGCGCTCGCGGCGCCCTACATTGTTGGGGCAAACCGGACGCTGGTGGTGGTACCTAGTACTCAGTTGCGCGATCAGACTGTAAGCGCGTTCGAGCGTCAAGATGTGCTTCGCCAGATCGGCGCTCTGGGCGGTGAAGGGAATCCGAATGTCCTTGAGGTCAAAGGGCGGTTGACGTCTTGGCGCGAGTGCGAGGGCGCAGACGTGGTGGTGGCGCTGCCGCAGTCGATAAGTCCCGACCACTATGACGAAGATTCCAAGCCGCCCGTTGACCTCTTCGATTTGGTGATCGTCGATGAGGCTCACCATGCACCGGCTCCGACGTGGAGAGCAATATTGGACCACTTCGATGGCGCAAGGAAGGTACTGCTTACCGCAACCCCACGGCGACGTGACGGCAAGCGCGTCCCCGGCGAGATTATCTTTCACTATCCGCTACGAGCGGCCATCTCTGACGGCTATTACAAGACGGTCGAAGCGAGGTTGCTCAAGGTCACTACCTCTGCCCAGCGCCGCCATTGCGACGAACTGATTCGAGACGAGGTATTGAACCAGTTCAACCGACCGGAGCATGCGTCGAGCACCTTGCTCGTTCGCGCAGGGACCAGATCGAGAGCGGCCGAACTAGTGAGGTTGTACGGCGAGGCTGGCGTCGACGTAGTCGCATTGACGTCTGGTCTCGCCGAAGCTCGACGGACGGAGATCCTCGACGGGCTGAAGGAGGGCACCATTCGCGCGGTCGCCGTCGTCGGCATGTTGGGGGAAGGCTTCGACTTGCCGCGCCTTCGGCTCGCCGCGTACCACGACAAGCACAAGTCAGTGGCGTCGACTATTCAACTCATCGGCAGGCTCGTCCGCAGCCATTCCGACTTTCCCCAGCCGTCTGTGTTGGTGACAGTGCAGGATGCCGACGTTTATCCGGGACTGAGAGGTGCGTTGTGGGAGCTATACCAGGAAGACGCCGACTGGCCTTCGCTTCTACCGGGGATCATTGACGATGCAGTGGCGGCCGAAGCGGCAGACAAGGCATTCGCCAAGCAGCTAGCAGTTGCTCCTGCTGAACTCTCGCTCGAGAGTCTGCGTCCGTTAGTCCGGGCCACGGTATACGAGGTTCACGATGGTTGGCTGCCGCCGTTTATCGACGGAAGCTTGCCCGCGGGCCTTGTGAGTGGTGATCCAATCCGTGGTGGGCGCGTCCTCTACTCAACCGTCACCCCCGAGAACCGAACCCTATTGCTGGTTACTCAAGGCACCCGGTCTCCGCGCTGGAACTTCGACTCGGGTTTGGATGCGCCCGAGTATGCTTTGCATCTCATCACGTATCTCCCAGCTAAAGGTGCATCTCGTCGCGCGCTGCTGTTGGTGAACTCCACCGACGGCATGGTCATGCCTGCGGTCACCGAACTGCTCGACGCAACCAGCGAGCATCTTCGGGCCGCGGATCCGGGGCGCCTGCAGCGAGCTTTCGACACCCTTCCTCGGCTCAGCGTGTCGAACGTCGGAGTGCGCAACACGTACGGCGGCGGCCGGGGGAGTGCGAGCTACAAGACATTTGCAGGAAGTGGTGTCGATCGCGGAATGCGTGAAGCCGATACTGCGCAGGCGGCAATCGGGCATGCAATGGCACAAGTCGGCCAGGGCCCAGGAAACGCGGCATACAACACCGGGATCGCCGTCGAGAAAGCGAAAATGTGGGAGTCGCGGTACGTCCCTCTGCGCGAGTATGACGGCGCTTTGATGGATTTCGCCGACCGGTACTGGTCCTCGGCGCAGATCGTCGCGCCACTGCTGCCCGCCGTTGCGCGAGGAGTTCGATTCGACAACTTCCCCCAGGCGCCTGTCGCGGCTATGGAGATGCATCACCTCTTGCTCGCAAGCGAATGGACCACCTTGGACGGCTTTTCGATCGGCCGGTTGGATCTCCAACATGTATCGACGCACCCATCGGGCGAACAACTGACATTCGTGGCGATTAGGCCCGACAGCGGGACGACTGTTTGGTCCGGGCGTCTCGATACCCAGGGCGACGTGATGAATTCCGATTCACCGCTCCTTGTGAGGCGAGGCCATCAGACGCCTCGGCCACTAGATGACCTATTGTCATCGATGCCGCCAACGGTGTACTTCCTCAACGGCCAAATAGCCAGCGGCGCTACGCTTTATCAACCGCCGACTGTGCAGCGGGACTTGAAGCGCTGGATGCCGATATTTCCGGATTGGAGCACCACCAACATCGAGAAGGAGGTCGACCGGAGTGCCAAAGACGGTGATTCAATCCACAAGACGTTGAAAACCCTCCTCACCACTCGACCGACGTCCGCGCGACGGCGCTGGGTCATCGAAAACGACGGATCAGGGGAGATCGCCGATCTCATTGTCCTCGAGATGCACGGAGCTTACGAACTCTCGATCGAGCTGTGGCACGCCAAGCCCGCGGGTGCAGCGTTCAAGTCGGTCCGAGTCACCGATATGGAGGTCGTTGTCGCTCAGGCCATCAAGAGCCGCAGGTGGCTCACGGATCGGGAACTCTGGAGGGAAATGGCTGATCGCTACTCCGGTGTCAGTTCGCCAGCATTGACACTGATTGACGGCAGTGAACCACTGCTGCGGGCGCTGCTGGGACTGATTCCAGGTCACCCAAACTGGTCGCTCAGCAACCGCCCTTTCCGCCTTCGCGGCACCGTCGTAATCGCTCAACCCGGCTTATCTTGGAACCAGTTGGAATCCGGGGTTGAACAAGATCTACTCAGCGCTGTCCAGATCCGCGATCTACTCGCCGTGTTCGACGATTCCCTTGGGGGGCTGGCCGACTCGGTGCTGGTCTGCTCGTCGTAATATGCCCGATTACCAATGCATCGGAAGTCGACGCGACCACATCAAGTCATCGAGACCGACGATTCGGCCGACAGCTCGCCTCGGTGACTGAGTAAGGCTCCACTCGAAGGCAATTCGTCAGGGCGCAAAATCCGGCGTGGATCGTTGCCTAGCGCGATCGGCGGTGACTTGCGCGGGATGGACGGCAACGTGCCGGTGTCGGGAAAATAGAGAGACAGCCCCTGGGCACGCAATTCGTCGACGAACTGCTGCAGAGCTCCGTTGTAAGAGCCGCGACGCGACACGGATACGCCAGCACCGAGTGAACCGACGAAAGTGCCGATTCGGCGATGAGTGCTGTTCGATCGAGTCGGTTCAGATCGTGTTTGAGAAGAAGTTCCTGTCACCTCTACAGGGAGACCTCGCCGATGAAGTCAAAGGGGCTCTGGCACGGGGTAGCCGGCTCATTCCGCCCTCCGCGCTCAACCAGATGATCCGTGAAGCCATCGAATGGTGCGCCGACGTCGACGCCCCGGATAGCGTCGGCGCCATCAGCTCTGCTGACTTCGTTCACGTGGTTCCCTCGGTCAACGGTGATCAAGAGGCGCAAGATCGCACCGACTTCTTCACTACATGGCCACCAACTGAGGACGAGCTGGCAGCCTTCAACGAGGCGATGGCGCACGACGACCACCTCCTCTTGACGCAGGTGCGACGGCACATGCTCATGGAGTTCGCCCGCGCGCAGACCAATGCGACCCCGGTCCCCGCAGGCCATCCTCGCCATGACCTAAGCGCTGGCTCCCGCCCCGCAGCGCTGCCGCATCAAAGCGGGCGTACGCCGAGCAGACAAACTGCAGTGTCGGCCGCAGCGAGCACTTGCTCAAATCTGCTTTCGGCTGTCCTCATCGAGATGCGCGACGCCAATGCCCGTCGCCGTGATGCACTGCGCCCCGACGTCCATAGCGACGAGCTTCTGAAACGCCTCGTATTCCTCCTGCGACGCGCCAACCACGACGGTGCCTGCTTGGGCGCAGCACTGCCCACCCCCGCCAAAAACGACTGAAGGTTGTGTCCACCGTCGACCACAAGCACTCGTTTTCGCCGCAACGTCAGCGCGGTAGGCAGGACCTCGGCTGTGTTCCCTCGCGGCGGAGAGTACATCCAGGGTCCGACATCGCAGCAACAACTCCGTCAATTTGCCGAACTCGTGTGTGTGGGCGACGGTCAGTTCGGCGATTCGGCGACGTAGCCTCGGGCGCCGTGGCACGCTCGGTAGGTAACAGCAAGCTCGTGGAGCGAGTTGTGTCGGTTCTTGTGGATGTCGATGTCTCGTCCGCGGTGATCGCCTTCCGGCCCGCGGTGGGTGAAGAGCGGTGCCTGCCGGCCGATCGAGTAGCTACATCGGTGTTGATGGCGGCGAACCCGTGGCGGACGTTCCGGTGGTATCTCGGTCAGCGACATTATTCGGGGACGTACTGGTCGTCGACGGTCGCTGAGCACGTCATCTACGAGTCGCGGCTGGAGTTGTCGTGCCTGATCCGCGCAGACTTCGATCCTCGTGTGCGCGCGATGGTCGCGCAGCCGTTCTTGTTAACTGCGGACGTCGATGGACGTCTGCGTCGGCATATCCCGGACTATCTATGGGACACCACGGACGGACCCGTGGTCGTCGATGTCGTGCGCGCCGAGCGCCTTGACCATCCGAAGATCGAAACGATGTGTGCGTGGACGAATGAAGTGGTCTGCTCGCTCGGCTGGGGCTACCGGGTGGTATCGGATCCGGAGCCGGTGGAATTCACGAACATCCGCTTCCTGGCCGGCTATCGGCGCGACTGGTTGGTGCCCGTAGGACTGCGGGATGCGGTCCGGGTGGCGATACCCACGTTGGTCGGCGACTCGATTACTCAAGCGGAGAAGCGATTCCAGAGCCTCTCGGGTCCGCTTCTTCGCGCTGCGCTCTTCACCTCATTGTGGCGCCACGAGCTGGGCGCTGACCTCCGCGCACCCCTGAGCCCGTCGACGGTATTGGAGAAGCCGTGAAGTCTGCAGCGACGGATGTGCGTATCGGCACCCGTTTCCTTTACGACGGCGAGATCGTCGAAGTCGTCGAGGTGCACTGTGCCCGAGGTGATGTAGTGCTGGCAACCAAGGATCTCCGCAGCGGGACTCTGCGGCGGATCGCGCTCAGTGAGCTGTTGTCAGATCACGTTCGTCTGCTCGACGACGACTTAAACACCGAGCTCGTCGACGACACCGTGCCCGCCTCCGTGATCTGGCAGGCGGCATCAGACACCGAACGCCAACTTGCACGCAATCGCGCGTCGCACGTGAGAGAAGTGCTGACCGGCTATCGCTCGGGCAATGCGCGGACAGCCTCGGCGTTCGAGCCGCGCGCACCGTATCGGTCGAATACCCCACGCAGCGACCGTGTTGCCGCCAAGGCCGGTGAACTTCGGTGCGGGAAGCGAACGGTGGAGCGGTGGGTCGCCGATTACCTTCGAAGCGGTGAAGCCGGGCTACTCAACGGTCGGGCCGCCCGGATCGCCTCGCACCGGGCCCGCTTCGCGGTCTTCGAGCGCATCGCGTTGGACATCATGATCGAACACACGGACTCGTCTCGTCCCAGTAAGCAGCACATCATTGCTCAGGCGCGTGCGCGGATCAGCGCGACCTACGGTCCGGGTGTCGTTCGGCTGCCCGGAAAGTCCACGGCCTACATGATTCTGGATAATCTCGAGCGTCGCCATCCCATCTTCCATCATTCGTCGAAACGGAACCGGGACATCGCCTCTCGCCCGGCGCTGGCGTACGGCGGGCTGCACCCGCAGCGGCCGGGGGAGTACGTCCTGATGGACACCACGCGCCTGGATGTGTTCGCGATGGATCCGCAGACACTGCGGTGGACGAGTGTGGAGCTGACGGTCGCGATGGACTGGTATTCGCGATGCATTATCGGTCTACGATTGACTCCGGGATCGGCGAAGGCCTTCGATGCCGCCACTGTGCTCTATCAGTGTCTGCGGCCCGCCCCGGCGGGGCGCGACTGGCCGGCTGATGCGGTCTGGCCGCCGCACGGGATCCCGAAGTCGGTGCTGATCGACGCCGACGCGCTGGACGCGGACAGCGTCTTCGCCGCGTCACCGGCGATCGTGCCCGAGACTGTTGTGGTCGATCACGGCAAGATCTACGTGGGGGAGGCGCTGACCAGCGCGTGTCGGCAAGCGGGGATATCGATCCAGCCGGCCCGGATTCGCACCGGGCGGGACAAAGGGCCTGTGGAGCGGTTCTTCCGCACCGTCCGGGAGGGGTTCTTGCAGGAGCTGCCCGGCTACAAGGGCCCAGATGTGTATTCCCGTGGGCTTGCCCCGGAATCGGAGGCCTACTTCTTCCTCGACGAGCTGGAGGCGCTGCTGCGCGAGTGGGTGGCCTGCGTTTACCATCGGCGGCCCCACGACGGGGTCGGAGAGCCTGGGCTGTGGTCGTTGGGGATGTCTCCGGCGCAGATGTTCGAGCACGGTATCGCGCGGGCCGGCTACCTGCAGGTGCCCCGCGACCCGGATCTCGCTTATCGCTTCCTGCCGGTGGTGTGGCGCACCGTCCAGCACTACGGCGTAGAAATCAATGGCCGGATCTATCGGGGCGGGGTGCTCGTCGGCTACGTCGGCGAGAAAAGCCCCTACACCGAGCAGGGCGGCAAATGGCCGTTTCAGGTCAACCCCGACGACATCCGGCGGATCTTCTTCTTCGATCTTCAACACACCCGCACGTGGCATCCGCTGGTGTGGACGCACGCCACGCTGTTGACCGCGCCCATGAACGAGGACGGTTTGCAGTTCGCCCGCCGGCTGGCCAAAGCCAGACATCCCGCCTTCGATGATCAGTTGGCGTTGGCGGAGCTGTTGGAGCGACGTAACCTCACACAGGGCCGGTCCCCGGCGGAACGCCGCGCGGCGCTGCGAGTGTGCCGCGAACAGTCCTCTTTGGAAATCGATTTGGCCGCCGCGGTCAATGTCAGCGCACTTCCCACGGCCCAGCGGATCCTGGCCGGTGTCGACCCTGCCCAGGCCGCCGCTGACGAGGCCGCATCAATCGACGACGATCTCGACGAGGTCCCGTTGGCCATCGACGCCGGCGTGTACGACGACACCCTGGAGGACCTGTGACGACCACGACTGCGAGGCCGCGACCGGCGCCTCATCTGGACAACCTCACCCTGGCGCGCAAAGAGGGCTGGCGGGATTTCGTACAAGCACCGCCACGGACGCGTCCGGAATCCCTGTCCAAGCGTCAAATCCGTGGACTAGGAGAGGGCGGCGAACAGGAGTACAACCGGCGCCGCGCGGACTGGCACAACAACCTCGGCCCCTTTAAGACCCCAATGCTCACCTCGGTACACGAAGCACTGTGGGACATCCTGGACTGCAACGAGCAAGACGGACAGCGCGCCAAGGGTGCGGTCGCCATCGACGGATACCCCGGCCTCGGAAAGAGCTGCGCTATAGAGGAATTCGCCAAGAAGTACCATCAACGCGAGATCGCTCGCTACGGGGACTTCACCCGTGCCGGCGACGAACGGTGGCCGGTCTGCCGGGTCGGTTTGCGCGGCAACACCAGCATGAAGGACTTCAACACCGCCATCTGCGACTTCTACGCCCACCCCGGTCGGCGCCGCGTGACGACGACGCAACTGGGGAAGTGGGCGCTGGACTGCGTGCTGAGTTGTGAGACCCGGCTGTTGATCGTCGACGATGTGCATTTCCTGCACTGGCAGCAGCACGGGGGAATCGAAATCAGCAATCACTTCAAGTACATCGCCAACGACTTCCCGGTGACCCTGCTTCTCATCGGAGTGGGTCTGGGGGAGCGCGGAATTCTGATGGACGGCCCGGTTTACGAAGACGCAGTGCTCGCTCAGACGCTGCGTCGCACCACGACGCTGGAGATGCGGCCGTACGCCGTGAACAGCGAGCGGGCGCGGCGTCAGTGGCGGACGTTGTTGAGCACCGTGGAGGAACGCCTGGTCCTGGCTCATAAGCGGCCCGGGATGTTGACCGACGGCGAGATGCTCGACTACCTGTTCATCCGCAGCACGGGGCACATCGGTTCCCTGATGGAGCTCATCCGGCGTGGCTGCGCGCGGGCGGTGCGCACGGGGGCCGAGGCGTTAACCCACACCGTGTTGGATGCGATCCGCATCGACAGCGCCGCCGAACGTGCCCGCGCCGAGCTCGAGGTCGCGTTCCGCACCCGCCGCCTCAGCGCGCACACCAAGACGACCCGCGCCACCGTGTCCTAGGCGCACCCGATGGCCCGGACCCGACGTCCGAAGGACCGCTTGCCACTACCCGATCTCGACGTCCTGTCACAGAGCCGGGTCGCCACCAGCGAGCAGGGCGTTCGTGCGTTTCCGCTACGGACTGATCCGCTGCCCGGTGAGTCGCTGTACTCGTGGCTGCAAGCCTGCGCTGTGCGGCTGGACGTGTCGGTGAGCGAGTTGTATCCGCAGATTTGCCCGCACGTCAGCCGCAACATCCGCGGTCGCCTGAACGTTGCGCAGGTCAGCACCGAAGACGCCGCGGCGATCGGTGCCGTCACCGGCTACCCGGCCGCCGACGTCGCGGCGTTGACACTCGCGCGCTACGCGGCCACCACCGCCGCGATCTTCGGACCGGCGGCTCGGTTGACCACCCTCGCCGACTGGCATCGCGTCGCCGGATCCCAGTTTTGCCCGCATTGCCTGGCCGCCACCGGCGGCGCGTGGAAGTTGGAGTGGCTCCTGATCTGGACGTTCGCGTGCATCCAACACCGATGCCTGTTGGCCGATCGCTGCCCGACGTGCGGTGGCCGACAAGGGCAGCGGCTCGTGACCGGACCGGGGCCGCCGCACCCCGGTCAATGCGACCGCCCCGCCCCCGGTGCTATCCAATCGCGGGTCCGATGTGACGCCGACTTAGGCCGGGCTCCCGTCATCGAGCTGGATGCTGATCATCCCGCACTGGCCGCGCAGTCGGCCGTGTCGGCCCTTCTGGACAGTGGAGTCGCGGCATGGGGTGTCTATCGCCGGCACCCGAGGCCGACTGCAGATGTCCTGTGCGACATTCGGCTCCTGGGCCGAAACATTCTTTCCGCCGCGGGAACCCGGCACCTGGATCATTTCGTACCGGCCGATCTCTTCGCCGAATACCGCAAGAGCCTGCGCCGCAGCGGGGTGAACGAGCCGGAGACGACACACGCCTCGCCCCGGTGGTCCACTGGGCCGCCGGTGATCAGAGCGGTGGCCATCTCCGCGGCGCTGCAAATCCTGCAGGCACCCGATCTCCGTGCCGCCGCTGCGCCCTTGGCCGCTCTACCCCGCGAGGTCTCCCGCTACGACCTGCACAGGACGTCCCTGTCGGTTCACCACGGCGCCCTGACGGCGAGCCCCGTCCTACAAGCCGTTCAGCTGATTGCCGCCGAACCTCACCTCAGTCCGGTCGAGCAATTGCACTACCGGCTCGGCACACCGTTTCCTCAACGACCGGTGAACGACCGTGACCGCCGGCGCCGGCTGCCAAGGTGCATCCCGACGCTGTTGTGGCCCACCTGGGCGTTGACACTGTGCCCGCCGTCGTTCTACCAACCGTCGGCGCGCACGGCGCTGGCGGTCGCCGTTCTGCTGGTGTCCACCACCCTCGACGTCGACGATGCCGCGGCACGGTTGGGTAATGCGGTGACGCCATCGAATGTGGCCTTCCTGCTGTGGCGTCTCAAGGCGTCACCGTTCTGGGAGGACATCCGGTCGGCGTTCATTCGGCTGTCCGACCACCTGGATCGCGACGGCGCACCCATCGACTACGACCGGCGACGCCGGCTCGACTACACCGGCCTGCTGCCTGAGGCGCAGTGGAAGACGTTGTGCCGCAGCATCCGGATCTCACCGCGAGGGCACTGCACTGCGCGCCGCTATTTGCGGGAGCACCTCAGCGGGGTACCCGTGGCCGCCGCCGATGATCACCGAGCCCGACACATCACCGGGAGTTTGGCCGAGTTTCCCCGGCGACTCACTCCCGAACTGGCCGAGGCCCTGCACACCTGCGCAGTGGACTTCCTCGCCGCGCAGGGCATCACCGACGAACCCGTAGCGTGGGAGCCCGCGATCGACGTGCTGGGCACGCTGACGCTGCCCGGATGCGGCATCGACGATGTCGATATCACGCGACTGCACCGATTGCTCCGCCGCGACCGGCTCAGTACGCGTGCGGCTGCGCGGCGCCTCGACCTCAGCGCTGGTCTCGTCCGCTACGCACTCGAGCGGCATCCGGCCCCGCCACGACTACCGCGGCCCCGAACACCGCGAGTCGGAGCCCCACGACCGGGCCGCGCCTATCAGCGTGCCGTCGATGCGCTGCCGGCAGACCGCCTGCGGGAACTCTATCTCGGTGATCGAAAGAGCCTGCGCAGCATCGGCGTCATCGCCGGTGTCGGCCCCCAGACGGTGCGCCGACTCATGCGTGACTACGGCATACCGGTGCGCACGCCGGGCGGACGAGCTCGCCCCGTCGTAGATCCCGACTGGCTCCACACCGAATACGTCACCAAACAGCGGTCCATGGCCGACATTAGCCGGCAACTCGGCATGAAATCCGAAGCGCTCGCCGCCGCCGCCCGCCACCACGGCATCCCAGTACGCACCGTCACCCGCCGCACGCGAACCGACCTCACCGCCGACCCCGCCGTCCCCGGCATTCTGGTGCCCGCTCTCATCGGACACGGCGGCTGGGAGCGATTGCAGCGCTTCGTGGTGATCGCACAGCACGACCGTTTCCTCGACGCAGGCCACGTCCTGGGCACAGGCGTTCCCGCGGTGGCCGCCACCGTCCAGCGACTCGAACGCGATTTCGGGCATGCTCTCGTGTTGCGGTCGCCGGTACGGGTGACACGTTTCGGTGAGAGGGTGGTTGCGGCGGTGACTGAGCTCGCGCACCGAGGCGGGCTCTAGCTTGCTGCCGCACAACAGATCTAGGGCGTCGTGCCGCAGATGAGCCGACATCTCGGCGTGATCACTTCGCCGAGGCCAAGTGTTGTGCGACGGCGGTCAGCGCGGTACTTACGCCGGGCCGCCACCGGTGTGCGGGCGTGTGCGGCGACAATCCGCGTCGGCGCATCGAGGTCGTCAGCCAGCGCAGCTGCTCGGCCGCGGCTGCCGGGTCCGCGGCACTCAGGACGGGTACTGCGACGCACGCGGCGACGGCGTCACTGGACACCCTCGAGGACGACCCCCGCCGGCCGGCCGTCGGCGAGGTCACCAGCGGGTGGGTTCCGGCCCCCGATGTGTACGTGCGGGCGAGGGCATCGGAGATCCTGCTACCGAGCTCGTGTCGGTGGGCGACACGCAGAATCCACGTTCCCAGCAACCTCAGATCCTGACTGAAGACTTCGGACCTGACCGGTTGGTCCGTGTAGATGCCGCCGCACGCCCGCCGCTCGCGCATCACGGACAGAATGGCACGCTGTGCGGCGAACAGCGGATCATCGTGGCCCATCAACCTCACACTATTTCGTGCCAGTGGTGCGCTACAGCGCCCTGCCCGGTTGCTACTCAGATAGCTGGTGCATCGCCCGACCACGGGTTTGTCGCCAGGCGGTCTCGGTCCCAGACGTTGCAGGCCCCCGCAGTCGGCGCATCGATCTTCCAGTAGGCAGCAGTGCGTCAGGCACGCGAACGCCCACCGCAGACGCCACCACACCCGCCAGCGACCCCCACGCTCATCTAGGCAGAGCGGACAGAAGCGGGAACCGGGCACCCGCATCGTCGCCGACCGCTGCCGAGACACATGCGCAGCAATCCACGGCGCCAAAGTCGTCGCCTCCACGCGGACGGGGTCGACACCGGTGGCGCGGCTGATCAACGCGATCTGCAACTCCGTCGGCGCGACGGCGGCGCGCGCCAACTGTTGCGCCGCGCCCTCGCCAGGCCGACTCAACACCCCCACCCCGGCCACTAGCTCACCCCACCGAGCGTCCAGGCGGGCGGCCAGCACCTCCAGCCACGAATCCAGGCTCTCGTCTTCCGCGGGCGCCACGCGCATGGGCAACGAGCGAATCCCCGGCACATCGGGCGACCGGCCCGGCGCGTTCACATATCAATAATGTCCTACTAGTAGTGCAAATAATAGAACGCAACGTACTCATGGACGTCGAACACGTCGGGGCGCACTCCGCGGCGGGCACCCAGGTCACAGCTGTCGCTGAACAAAGCGAACACCCTCGGACGTCGATGCCTATGACGCTCGCAGGGGCCGCTTACGACCACCGCCGACTTCGGTCATTCCCAGCGGCGACACAAGCTGACAGTCCCGTGGTCACAGCCGCTTGGGAAGCTGAGCGCGCGAGCCGCGCGGTCTTATCGTGCGCGACTTGTACGCCTCGCCACTGCTCAGTGGGGGGGAGAAGGCTTGGGAGATTCGCGGGCGACCCACTCGGATTCGAGGTCCGGTGTTCATCGTCAAGCAAGGAACGGGTCAAGCGTTCGGGACTGTTGACCTAGTGCGCGTACTGGGTCCTCTCGATCTTGACTACTTGCTGGCGGCGCCGGAGCTTCCGGTGACTGAGTGCGCCAAATTCCGCCGCACCGGCCTTCCGTATGACCGGACGTACGCCTGCGTATGCATCGGTCCCCGCTTGTTCGACCGCCCGGTGTCGTCGGCGCCGAAAGGGCCGTTACGTGGGTGCGTTCACCCGGGCTTGTTATCGGTAACGGGTAGCTAGTTCCGTCGGATCCATCCTGCCGTGAAACTCGGGCCATCGGCGGCGGCGAGGCGGTGATTCAACCAAACGTCCAGCTCCAGGACGTGCACCACGCGGCCTTCGCGCCGATAGCCATTCAACACCTGCTCAAGGTCTGCAGAACCGCTGTCCCCGCGTTGGTAGACGGTATCCGTTACCCCGTGCACTAAGACGCCATCGACCTCTTCAAACAACAGCCAGACCTTCATCCTGGTTCCTCGCCAACAAGACGAACTATGTCAGGAGGAAATCGAGGACGCGGCCGATTCGCGCCAAACACAACAGACAGCTTCGCAAAGAGCAGCGTCCGGCCGGGCATGCGTAGTCGACCAAACGGGGTACCGACTTCAGTCCGGCCACCCAAACACTTCAGAACACTCCAGAACCGGAAACCGGGCAGGAGGCCGCGGCCCCGACCGAGCGAGGCAACCGGAGGCGGGCAGAGGGGGCGTCGGCGTTAACAACTGTGCTGCTCGAAAGGTGCCAGACAGTCGAGGAGGTGCGCTTAGTCGTTGTGGCGCTCAAGTCCGTCCCAGACATATTTGGGGTCTGGTTGTGGGGCGTCGGGAGGGGGCCCGGTTAGAGCGGTGAGGTCGAATTCCAGGTCGCGGTTTCCAAAAGCGACCACGATGCGTGCGTTGGCGCCGGCAGCGGCGACGTAGCTAGCCAACGTGGACAGGAGCAGGTCGTGTTGACGCTCCATCGTCGAGACGGCGGCTTGTCCGACACCCAGGCGCCGGGCGAGTTCTCCTTGGGTGAGGCCCGCGGCATGCCTGATGACGGCCAGGCCCATCGCGTATGCGCGGTCGTCCTCGCGCATCTGACGGCGGATCCGGCCGACGCGTTCGGCGCGTTCGCGGTCAGCGAGGAGTTTCGTGAGTCGGGCAGCGCCGCGATCGCCACGGGTCACCAATGGTCATCCTCCCGTCGGTTCAGGTTCGATGGCGGCCTTAGCCCAGTACCGAGCGTTCGTGAAGATTCCGCCGTTGCGGATTTGTCGCAGATGAAAAGGGCGATCACGGCGTACTCGCGATGTCCCGCGCGCAGGGCCGTGGCGACTGCCAAGCCGGATAAACCCGGGTCAGCAGAGGACGGGGCAGCGACGGAGTGGGCGGTTTGTAGTGATTCTGCGGCGGTGCTAGTCGGGCCTTCGGCGTGGGTATTCCCTTCCTCACGACGAGCGAATACCACTTCCCAAGCATAGTTCCCCCAACGCGTATCTGCGGCAGGCTGAGGCTCAGCGCTTCCCAGATTCGGCACCTGGCGCGCGCAGGGAAAGGGTCGGCAGCTCAACAACCACGGCCGGCATCGATGAGCCCGCAGATGGCTGCTCTTTAGATTCGTGCGACGTCGACGACGGTGCACTACTAGTAGTACATTAGTTGGGTGTGGCCCGGTGGCTGGCTAGTCGGAAGAGTCGGGCAAGGGGTATCTAACCGGCCGCGCACGAGGCGGCACGCCGCCGAATAAGCGCCCCCTTTTGCCGCTACCGGGTCCCACCCTGTCTGCTACCAGTGACTTAACCTGCGACGCTGCTGCTTAGCAGGCGAGGCTCACCGACCACATCGCTGCTGTTGCCCTCCTGGTGGCGGACCACCTGGCCGTTGGCTGCGGCTCGCCGCATGGCCTTGGAGTGTCCGCACCGCCTCTAGCCAGGAATCCAGTCCCTCACCGGGCGACGGCGCCAGCCGGATCGGCGACGTGCGCGCCGCCGCAGGCCTGTCGGCGGAGCTGTTGCCCGCGCCGCGGTAGTAGTCGGATTGCAGTACGCCTCCCAGTCGCACAAGTCTGCCCTACTAGTAGGGCAGACTCGGGGTTTTCGGCATGGCTACGTGTAGGGGTGCCGACGCGTCCCAGTCAGAACGACCCGGACCGGGTTGCCGAATGGGAACGGCTGCGCCAGCAAGTCGGGAGGCGGATTGTGCTCCTGCGGATCCAGCGTGGGCTGACTCAAGAACGGCTCGCGCTGCTGTCCGGCGTGTCACGAAATGTGCTCGTCAACGTCGAGCACGGCACCCGCGGCATCTTGTATGAACGACTCTTCGATATCGCAGCTGCCTTGGAAGTGTCCGTCGCCGAACTTCTCGAAGACCTCTCTTAGGAGTGGGGTGTAGCTCAGTGTCGGGTGCGGCACGTCCTGGCCTCTGCCAGAAAGATGGTCGAACTAGTCTGCGACCCCGACGGGCGCGGATGGAGCGGCGATATTGACCAGGCGCTGCAGCACCATGCCCTTGTCTTGTTCGGGGACATCTAAGCAGCACCATGCCCTCGTAGCTGGCACAAACGTCAGGTCGCAACCATCCGAAGAGGCGCGTGCTAACCCCGTGGGTTACTTTTCAGCTCTCCAACAGGACGATGGGAAAGATGGATTTCGACGGCACCATCTCCGGGCCCTTGATCGACCCTCACTAGGGAATCGGCCCTCCACCGGGTACAACAAAGGTGGCTGAGCGCACCGCCTCAGTGATGTTCTCTACACCTCAGCGTGCCGCCGGTCGAGTTCCTTGATCCTGCGTTGCACATCTGCGCCGCGCGATAGTGTCGCGAGGATTTGCCTGTCGATTGTGGGGGTCGGCAGCGGGGAGCGGGGGTCGGTCGAATGCCTGTGGCTGGTTGGTATGCAGATCCGTGGCAGCAGGCGGCGCTGCGGTGGTGGGACGGACGTCAGTGGACAGGGGCGGTCCATGGCCCGCCGGCTACGCCCTCCGTCGCACCCGCACCTGCGGATCGCGGGCTTGCAACGCTGTTTGGAGACGCCAACCGGATCGCGGTCATCGACGTGGAGACTACCGGCCTGTATAGCAAGGATCGCGTCGTGGAGATCGCGATCGTCACGCTCGACGGGGACGGCGTCATCACCGACGAGTTCGACACGTTGATCAATCCGACACGTGACGTGGGCCCGACGTGGATTCACCGCATCACTCCATCGATGGTGCATGGCGCACCGTTCTTCGCCGACGTTGCCGGGCAGGTCGCTGCCCGTCTCCACGGAGCTGTCTGTGTGGCTCACAATTTGCGATTCGACTCACGCATGATCGGGGCGGAGCTGCAGCGTGCGGGTATCACCGTGGACTGGGGTTCCGGCTTGGACACGTTGTCGGTAACAGGGTGCAAGCTCGGCCAGGCCTGCGCTGACCACGGGGTCGCCCTCGACGAGGCGCACCGGGCGCTGGCCGACGCGCGCGCGACAGCGCATCTCCTTGTCAGAGTCGCCGGTCACTTCGGTCGGTCCGGAGCGGCGGCAAGGGCACATCCGATCGAGGCATGTCCGGTTCGGGTATGTACACGCGATGGCCGCGCCAATGCCGAGGTACCGGCTCCGTATCTCGCACAGTTGGCCGCGGGCCTGCACGTGGCCCCGGACATCGCGCCCTACGTCGCCCTGCTGGATTCGGCGCTCGCCGACCTCCGGCTCACCGCTGAGGAACGCGCCGAACTCGCCGCATTGGCGAGCGAACTTGGTATGACCGCCGTACATATTCAGCGCGCACATCGGGCGTTCCTCGACGGGCTCGTTGAGGCCGCCCTAGCCGACGGAGAGGTCACCGATGAGGAGATCGAACAACTGTGCCGCGCTGCTGGCCTCCTCGACCTTGACCTCGACATCGTGACCCAGCGCACCGACGCCTACCGAACGATCAAGGACACCCTCTCCCTCGCGCCGGGGCTGTCCGTGTGCTTCACCGGTTCGGCCATGGATGCCACTGGCAACGAGATTGACCGAGCTGCTTTGGAGGCGCTTGCTCAGCAGAACGGATTGGTGACCAAAGACTCGGTGACTGCCAAAGGGTGTGGTCTGCTAGTGGCGGCTGATGCGTCGACACGTTCCGGCAAGGCCGCCCAGGCCAGACGGTTCGGAGTCCCGATTGCCTCGGTCAGCGACTTCGTGCAGGCAGTCAATACCGCGCAGCCGCTTCCCGTTATCCGACTCGAGCACACCGGCGTCGCGCTTGTGTGCGTCAGCTGCGGGCACTCGTGGCTGGCCAACCGTCGCAGCCGTGAACCGCGGTGCGACTCCTGCAAGTAGCGGCTGCGCGACCGGTCGCACGTCCTACCCGGGAAACCAGAATTCTGGTCGCTATCGACGCGTCACCCAGGTTGGCGCCACCCGCAGTACCGAGCCTCGCTGTCCACCCTTCCTGAGGGTGAGAGTCGCCATCCCCGCGGATTGCGCGATGCCGTGCAGCAATCGCCCGACAGGTCGCCCGACGCGCGTCGGACAGGTCTCGGGACACGAGACCCGCCGCAACCGCCTACCACACGGCGACTCTGTGCACGCCTGGCCATTGGCCCATAGAAGCTGGCACCCGCGACTGTAGGATGGTTATTTACGCGTAAGGCTAATCTCAAGTGCCACTTGACGGTTGATTTCGATCGCGTTATGTTCACCCGCAGTCGGTAGTGCGCGTGGCCCGCCGGCCAACGGACTTCAGTGGTCGCACGACCATTAGAGTCCATCTACGTCGCCCGTTAGCCAACGTACGGCGCATGGGCAATGTCGCCAATTTCTGCTGAGGTAGAGCAGATCGGATGGTGGAGTGGACACTTGACAGAATGCCTCCGCGATGTGGCTCGCGCAGCCACCGGATTCCGACGCAGGATGTGGATGGTTGTTTCACTCAGTCTGCTCACAACGAGTTTTGTGGTGGCAACGCCGGCGAAGGCGGACGAGCAGAGTTATCTGCAACCGCTGAGTGGTCGGTGGGCATCCTTAAGCGATCAACAGTTGCTGACCGAGGGATACCGGGTCTGCATGCTGACGAAAAGCACCAGCAGTTCCAATGTGGTTCCCATTGTTCAGGCGAACCTTGGGGGCATCACTGCGCCGGCAGCCTCCGCGATCGTGGCGGCCGCAGTGGTACACCTCGATTGTTGATCGGCCTCAGCGTGTGCGGCCATTGGGTAGCGTCGGCTCGCTGCGCGCATGCGGCTTGCAACTGCAATAAGTGAGAGGTTCAAGCGAGCTCTCACGTCACCCCAAAATCGTAGAGAGTTCCGCCCGAACAGCGGATGACCGGTACAGCCGACTCTCGGCCGACAGGCTGCCGAGGTCAGCGAGTGCCGGGTGATCTGATAGGACCGCCTGAGGTGCGCTGGATCAGTGTGGATCTGGCTCGGTAAGTCGCTTACCCGGTCTCGGCAAAGAATTGCAGGATCGCGGAGTTCACCTCTTGCGGTCTCTCGAGGAAGCCGAGGTGGCCCGCGTCAGCGATCTCCAGGTAGGTACCGTTGGGCAGTGCTGCGGCGACCTCGGCACCCAGGTGCGGTGGGGAAACCAAATCGTCGGCGAACCCCACGACAAGTACGGGTTTGGTGATGTTTCGATAGGCCGCAAGGCGTCCCTCGTCAGCGGTTACCTTGTATTGCGCACGAAGCCCGGGTGTTGACTTCGTCGGCCACATAGTGAAGAGATGAATCCACTCTTGCACCGCCTCATCATCGTTGAGTGTCTTGGGGGACAGCCCCTCGAGAAGACGGATCTTCGCGTCCAACTTGGGCGGCAACGAAAGGTCAGCCAGCTCTTCATCCGTGTCTCGAAGGAAGCGACGTGCGCGGTCGTGACGTCCGCGGGTCGCCATCAGCGCTGAACGATTGACCAGGTCCGGTCGCACCAACATCAGCTCCTGAGCGATCAACGAGCCCAATGACGTTGAGACGATATTGACCGGCGCCGCACCCAGAGCTTCGATGACTACAATCGTGTCGTCGACCATTGTCGCCAGGGAGAAGCCGTCGAGGTCGCCGGTGGCACCCACGCCTCGGTTATCGAAGGTGATGACTCGGTACCCGGCACCGAGAAAGGCTGGCACTTGGTGGAGTTGCCACGTCCGCCCAACGGCCCCGCGCCCAGCTATGAACAACACTGGTTGACCGCGTCCGCGATCGCTATAGGCAAGCTCCATCAGTGGTGACCGTACCGTACCCGCGAGTGCCACACCCCCTTTCCCTTGCAATCAGATTCGCTGACCCCTACACCGTCTTACCGTGCTGGCCGAATGTCGAGTCGCCAAGGCGTTCAGATAGCGCCCCGGGGAGTGGTGGACTTCGGATCTCAGCGTGGTCACGCGTTGCGATCAACGAGTCATGCTGAACGCTAGGCGATTTGGTGTTGTTTGGCAACCGCTGCCGCGACCTGTTTCGCGGCGATCACGGCCCGCAGTTCGTCCATGGAGACATCGGAGAGATAGCGGCGGGTGACCTGCCACTCGTCGTGGGATTCGATGACCACCGCGGTGGCCAGCCGCAGGAACGCTGCCGGGTTGGGGAAGATCTCCACGACATCAGCGCGGCGCTTGATCTCCTTGTTCAACCGTTCGATTATCCGGCCCTCAGGGTCGGATCAACCCCTGATTGCCGATTTGGGTCAGCGGTCGAGCCGCTGCAGGTGGTCGGTC
>NZ_LQPC01000035.1 GCF_002101705.1 Mycolicibacterium iranicum
TTCACCCACATCCCCAAAGACCAAGCCACCGTCGGCGCCCTACGCCAAGCCGCCCAAGGACACGACGTCTCCATCCACGCGCTGTCGAAACGAGAGCACAACGCCGGTGCTTCGGATTGGCAGGCTCAGATGAGCAAAGCCACGATCAATGTCAGCGGAGGAAAGTAACTTCGGCCGGAGGTCGGCTCAACCCGCGTTGACCAAGCGGTTCGCCAACATCCTGGGTCGTCCGTGCGAGCGGGCGTCCAGGGTGTTGCGTTCCACCTTGCCGTTCGCGTTGAGCGGTAGCGGCTGATCCCACAGCACCAATTCCTCGGGCAGCTTGTATTTTGGCAGACCTGCGTTCGACAGGGCCTCGGTAACATCCTCAAGCGACAACGTCACCTCTGGCTCGAGAACCATCGCTACGGCCAGCCTCTCTCCCGTCACCGCGTCGGCGACCGAATAGGCAGCGCACTCTTTCACACCGCTTATTCGGGCGATGGCCTCATCGACTTCCGCCGTAGCGATCTTGAGCCCATTACGGATCACAATGTCCTTGATACGACCCACGATTCGTACCCGACCGCCGGCCAGTTCAGCTACGTCGCCGGTGCGAAACCAGTCACCGTCGAACGCTGCACTGTCACCTTCGCCGCCGGTGTAGCCCAGATAGGTGTGCGGTCCTCTGATGCAGCACTCCGCGGGCTCCTGGGCCGAACCCACCTTGATCTCCACGTCCTGCAACGGAACTCCGTCATCGGCGTGACGGAGTTCCTTAGGCTCGAATCGTAGTCCGGACGTGCTGACGGGAACTTCGGACGACCCATAGGCCCGCATCACGATGATCCCGAAATCGTTCTCGATGCGTTCGACAATGCGTCGATCCAGCATGGTGCCGCCCAGATACACCGCTCGCAAAGGAAGCGCAACATCCCGCTGGGTTGATTCGTCGAGAAGTCTGTCCAACAACCGATCTGGGCCGCCGTACCACGTCGCACCAGAGGCGACGAGCAAGTCGCAGGTGGCCGCCGGATCCCACCGGTCCTCCAGCGTCACAGGTACCGCAAGCATCGGACTGATGAACGCCGCCTGCAGCACTCCGGTCACCGAAGCGAGCGGGCTGATCAGAAAGATACCGTCGTCTTCGGTGAGGCCGGCCGCCGCCACATAGTTCGACGAGGCCTTGAGCAATGTACTCAGTGAATGCACGACCCCTTTGGGCGCCGACGTCGTACCGGAGGTGAAGAGGACCAATGCAGGCTCGTCGGCGGCGCGTGCCGGCCGATGGCGGCCGGGCGAGCCGCCCCGACTCGGCGCCCCGATCTTGACCCACTGCAATGATCCGGACAGCTCGGATCCTCCTGCCTCCGGCCAATTCGGCGCCACTGCGAACTCGGCACCCGTACGGTGGACGATGTCGGCAACTTGTCGAGCACCGCTGCTTCGGGGCACTACGAGGGCGAGGGCATCGACTCGCAGTGCGGCGTGGATCGCGACGAGTGAATCCACATCGTTGCCGACCACTATCACGACCCGAGCGGACGGGCCGACGCCTGCGTCGCTCATCGCCTCGGCCGCCGCGTCGATCCTTCGGTCGAGCTCGACGAAGGTCAGATCGCCTTGGCGATCGCTCACCGCCCGCCGAGCGGGACTTCGTGCGGCAGCTGACCGAACCACATCTACCGGCTCCGACGACCAGAATCCCGCGGCTCGATAGCGACCTCGCAGGGCTTCGGCCCGAAGGCTCGCCTGCCCCAGCAGCTCCGACGAGCTGGTCATGATCGTCCTCCGATGCAAATGGTTGTTCTCGTTTGCAGTAAATGTAACCTCTCACCCATGTCTTCTTCGCACAGCACTTCATTCCATCAACCGTCGATGACCTTTGACGGCCAGGTGGCCATCGTCACCGGCGCGGGGGGCGGACTCGGGCGCTGTCATGCGCTCGAGCTGGCTCGACGAGGCGCGCGGGTCGTCGTCAACGATCTCGGCAGCGCAGTTGACGGCAGCGGTGCCTCGACATCGGCAGCACAGGCAGTTGTCGACGAGATCACCGCCGCGGGCGGGTCGGCGATCGCAAACGGTGACTCCGTAGCCACCGAGGCGGGCGGGGCTGCGATCGTGGAAGCGGCCAAAGACGCCTTCGGCCGGGTGGACATCCTCGTCAACAATGCGGGAATCCTGCGTGACGCTGCCTTCAAGAACATGACCGCCGACCAGGTCGACGCCGTGGTCGCTGTCCACCTGACTGGAGCGTTCAATGTGACCAGGGCCGTTTGGCCGACCATGCGCGAGCAAAATTACGGACGCATCATTCAAACTACCTCCGGTACAGGTCTTTTCGGGAACTTCGGGCAGGCCAACTACGGCGCCGCCAAGATGGGTCTCGTCGGCATGATGCATGTACTCGCGATCGAGGGCGCCCGCAACGGCATCACCATCAATGCGATCGCACCCATCGCCCGAACCCGGATGACCGAAGACATCATGGGCGAGGCCGGCAAGGCTATGGATCCCGAACTCGTCACCCCCGTGGTGGTCTACCTCGCCCACCGCGACTGCGACCGCACCGCACACATCTACTCCGTTGGCGCGGGCAAGGTGTCCCGGGTATTCATCGGCGTCACCAAGGGCGTGGAGAACACCGAGCTGACGGCGGAGGCCGTTGCCGCGGCGATCGACGAGATCGACGATCCCCGCACGTTCACCATCCGCGGCGGACCCGTGGCCGGCTGACGTCAGCGCCCCTGGAAATCAGGTGTACGCCGTTCTGTGAAGGCACGCAATCCTTCCCTCAGGTCGGAGGTGTGCGAGATCAGCTCGGCGGCCCACGCTTCCTGTTCGAACGCCCGCGCCCGGCTGGATTCCGAGGACACCGCCAGGAGCCGCTTGGTGTGGGAAAGCATCACTGTCGGCCCCGCGGCCAGTCGGCCTGCCAGCTCCTCCGCGGTCGCCATCACCGCCTCTGGCGCCGCCACCCTGTTGACGAGCCCGAGGCGCTCGCACGTCGAGGCATCCACCGCCTCACCGAGCATCAGCAACTCGGCGGCCTTGCGTAGACCGACAATTCGGGTGAGCAGAAAGATCGCGCCGGAATCCGGAAGGATCCCGCGGTGGACAAAGGCCTCGATCAGCTTGGCCTCCGATGACATCACCACCAGATCGCAAGCCAATACCAGACTCGCGCCCGCACCCACGGCGACACCGTTGACCGCTGCAACGACGGGCTTGCCGCAATCCAGCACTGCCGCCACCAACCGTTGCCAGCCGTGTGCCAGCATCCGGGCGATGTCACCGGGGCGTTTCTCTGCAATCGCCTGCGTCACCGAGTCGTCGGTCTTGGACGGCAGCCCAGCCCCGGCGCAGAAGTGACGCGACCCCGCCGCACCCAGCAGCACCGCCCGCACCGACGGGTTGGAATGAGCATCCTCCAGTGCCACGCTGAGAGCATCACGAGCATTGGGCGACAACGAGTTTCCAACATCTGCGCGATTGATGGTGATGTGCAGGACGCCGTTGTCACCCTGTTCTACGTCAATACCGGTCGGCTCGCTCATCTTCTGCTCCACCCTCCGTTAACGGCGTTTCCGTTTTTCGGGTATCTTAATTTCCGCAACGGTGCCGGCGATAGTGCGGGCCATGACGAGGAGGCGCTAGATGACTCAAACCTCCTCTCGCGCCGACTCTCCTCAGGCCGGACAGATCACTGACGAAGGACTGGCTCGGCTGCGTGCCACGATCGGCATCGCAGTACCCCATACTCAGCCACCGCACTACTTCCGTCCCAACGAGGACAGCTTCCGCCACGTCGCCGAAAGCTACGGAGACGCCAACCCTCTGTGGTCGGATCCCGAGTACGCGGCGAAGACCGTTTGGGGCGAGCCGGTGGCGCCGCCCGCCCTCGTCGGTGGCGACACCCTCATCGGCGAAGACGAAGTCACCGTGCTGTCCGACGAGGATCGCGCTCTCACCAAAGGGGACCCCCTGCGCGGGGTCCACGCGTTCTACGCATCGTCGTCACGCGAGTGGTGGGCACCGTTGCGCGCCAACCACCGCGTCTTTCGCCGCAACGCGCTGGTGGCAGCGCTCGACAAGAGCAGCGAGTTCGCCGGCCGCGCCATCCACGAGTGGTCGGCGCAGGTCTTTCGGGACGACGAGGGCCTGATCCTGGGCGGCCAGTACCGCAACATGATCCGTACCGAACGGGGCAAGGCACGAGGTCAGAAGAAATACCAGGCCGTCGAACTGAAGACCTGGACCGAGGATGAAATTGCCGACATCGACGCGCGGTATGCGAGCGAGGTCCCGCGCGGTGCGGAGCCCCGGTGGTGGGAGGACGTCAACGAGGGCGACGCGCTCGGTCCGCTGACCAAAGGTCCGCTCACGGTTACCGACATGGTGTGCTGGCACGTCGGCATGGGCACCGGAATGTATGGCGTGCGTCCGCTGGGTCTCGCCTGGCGTAATCGCCAGCGAATCCCGCGCTTCTATACACCGAACGAACAGGGTGTGCCCGACGTGCAACAGCGGGTGCACTGGGAGCCCGACGCCGCACGCAATGCGGGCAACCCCACGACATTCGACTACGGCCGTATGCGCGAAACATGGTTGATACACCTCTGCACGGACTGGATGGGCGATGACGCCTGGCTGTGGAAGCTCGACTGCGAGTTCCGCCTCTTCAACTACGTCGGCGACCTACACACCATCACCGGAACGGTGGAGCGCAAGTACCTGGCCGACGGTGACCGTCCAGCGGTCGACATCGAACTGGCCGCAACCAACCACCGGGACCAGGTGACCGCCCCGGGACGCGCGACGATCCTGCTTCCCAGTCGCAAGCATGGCCCGGTACGGCTCCCCGACCCGCCGGGCGGGGCCACCGACCTGGCGGAGCTGCTGACCGCGGTGTCCGAACAGTTCGCCGAGCGCTGACGCCGATGGCTTACCCGAGTGTTCCAGGACTTCGCGCACAGCACGAAGGCCCTGTGTTGACCCTGACATTCGATCGCGCGGATCGACGCAATGCCGTCAACGACGAGATGCTCGACGCGATGATCGACCACATTGCCGCGGCCGGTATCGACGAGTCCGTCCGGGTGATCCGCCTCGACGCCGAAGGGCCGGATTTCTGCGCAGGATCCGACTTGGTCGCCAACAATGCCCACTCGGAGCGCAAGCCTCGCGTCGGCAGTACACAGCGCCGGCTGCCCAACAAGGCCAACCGACTGATACCGCTGCTACTCGAAACACAGGTTCCGATCGTCGCGGTGGTTCGCGGCTGGGCCGCAGGACTTGGTTTTCATATCGCGATGGCTTCCGACTTCTGTGTTGCCGCTGACGACGCCCGATTCTGGGAGCCGTTCATGGCCCGCGGCTTCAGTCCGGACAGCGGCGCGGCATGGCTACTCCCCCGCCTCATCGGGATGGTCCGCACCCGCCAGCTCTTGATGCTCGGAGAAGAACTCTCCGGCACCATGGCCGCCGAGTGGGGCGTCATCCACGGCGCCCATCCAGGCGCCGCACTGGAGTCGGCAGCCGACGCACTCGTCGCACGGCTGGCGGCCGCGCCCACTGTGGCGCTCGGTCTGACCAAATGGCTACTGCAGTCTGGAAACGGTCTCGATCTGGACCGGCACCTGCACAACGAAGCACTCGCGCTCGAACTATCCAGCCGCAGCGAGGATTTCAAGGAAGGTTTACGCGCCTTTCGCGATAAGCGCGACGCAGAGTTCACCGGGCGTTAGTGGGGACCATGAAACGACTGCCGATCACCGACACCACCACCGCAGCTGACGCCGTCACCATTGTCGAACAATGGGTCGCTGACAACGTACCTGCCGCATGGTGCGGGGCTGCGGTGCAGGGACCCAAGGCGCTACGTGCTGTACGCAGCCGAGACGAGTACAGCCAGTGGTACCCGGTGTTCGCCGAATCGGGCCTGGTCGTGCCGACGTGGCGTCCAGAGCACGGCGGGCTTGGTGTCGGCAACGACATCGCTCGCGCCATCGAGGGGGTGCTGGCTCCGCTGCGGCTGAATCGGCTGAACCCTCTCGGACTCAACAATGCGGCGGCTGCGCTGTTCAGTCACGGGACAGACGAGCAGCAGCTGCGCTTCCTGCCGCCGATCGTTCGCAACGAAGAGAAATGGTGCCAGCTGTTCAGTGAGCCCGGGGCGGGATCCGACCTGGCCTCGCTGGCCACCAAGGCTGTGCGAGACGGCGACGAGTGGGTGGTATCCGGCCAGAAGGTCTGGACGACCTGGGCGGACGAGGCGGACTTCGGAATCCTGCTGGCACGAACCGATCCCGATCAGCCAAAACACAAAGGCATCACCTACTTCCTGCTGAACATGCACCAGCCTGGCGTCGAGGTCCGTCCGCTGCGGCAGATCACCGGCGAACGGGAATTCAACGAGGTGTTCCTCGACGGTGCCCGCGTGCCAGATGCACATCGAGTCGGCGAGCTCAATGACGGGTGGCGGGTGAGCGCGTCGACCCTGTCCAGCGAGCGCCAGATGGTCTCGGGATCGGGATCGGGGGGAATGGGTCGGCTCGGCGGCTCAAGCGCGCAGCGCCTCATCACAGTGGCTCAAGAGACCGGAAAGTGGTCCGATCCAGTCGTCCGCGGAAAGGTGATGCGGTTGTGGGCTCAGGAACAGATTCGTGGATGGACCAATGCCCGTGTGCGCGCGGCGCTCTCCGCCGGCCAGTCACCCGGTGCGGCCTCCTCGATCGGCAAAGTGCACCAAGCCACCCTCAACCAGCAGATCCAGGACCTGATGGTCGATCTGCTCGGCACCGAGGCCCTCGCCTGGCCCACCGGCGACGACCAGGACGCGTTGCCGCGGGAGGTTCAGGGTTGGATGCGCAGCCTCGCCAACAGCACCGAGGGCGGTACCACTGATATCAACAAGAACATTCTGGGCGAACGGGTTCTCGGCCTTCCTCGGGAACCTGATCCGTGGAAAGGCAAGCCCTGGAGGGATATTCCCCGCTCGTGAGTGCCTACGCGCGGCTCAACGTCGCGAAGTCCGACGGTATCGGTTGGCTGATTCTGAATCGGCCCGACGCCGGGAACGCGTTCGACTCCGTGATGCTCGACGAACTCGAGACAGCTTGGACCGATCTGGACGCTGATCCGCAGGTCCGCGTCATCGTCAACACCGCCGTTGGCAAGTCCTTCTGCACCGGTATGGATGTCGTTCAGGTGGCCCGCGATAAAGACGCCATGCGTAAGCACTCCCGACGGACCCGCGATGCGGCGCTGAAGATCTCGTCGTGGCACTGCGATGTCTGGAAGCCCGTCATCGCTGCCGTCAACGGGGTGTGCGCCGGGGGCGGATTGCACCTGGTCGCCGACGCCGACATCGTCATCGCCGCCGACACGGCGTCCTTCGTCGACCCGCACGTCTCAGTCGGCCAGGCCGTGGCCTACGAGGCCATCACCCTGATTCGCAAGTCGCCGATGGAAGCCATCACCCGTATGGCGTTGAGCGGCAGAAGTGAACGTATCTCAGCGCGACGGGCCTACGAACTCGGCATCGTGTCGCAGGTCGTTCCCGGCGACACCTTGCGCACCGCTGCTACCGAACTCGCAACCGCGATTGCCGCGAACTCCCCGACCGCGCTGCGCGCCAGTAAGAAGGCGTTGTGGCGGTCTCTGGAGGTGGGACTGAGCATCGCCCGCGAGGAGGCCGCTGCAGAGATCGACCGCCTCGCCGGCCACCCCGATCAGTACGAGGGTGCACGGGCGTGGCTGGAGAAGCGGCAGCCCAACTGGCAACCGATCGCAACAGCGGAGGCACGGTGACATCCGAACAACAGACGACCTACCGACGGCTGATCGTCGAGCGGCGCGGCCCCGTGGGCTGGATCATCAACAACCGCCCCGAACGTCTCAACGCCTACGACGCCGTGATGCGCGAGGAGTTCCCCAGGGCGTGGGCCGAACTCGACAGTGACCCCGAGGTCCGCGTCATCGCTCATACCGGCAACGGGCGTGCCTTCCAGGTCGGTGCCGATGTGGAAGAGCTCGATGGCGATGCGGTACAGCAGTTTCAGGAGACCATGCGCACCCTGGACCTGAAGCTGACCGGGTGGCACTGCAACGTCAGCAAGCCCGTCATCACCGCGGTCAACGGGGTCTGCGCGGGCGGGGGCCTGCACTGGGTGGCCGATGCGGACATCGTGATCGCCGCCTCCGATGCGACGTTCGTCGACCCGCACGTCTCTATCGGTCAGGTCAGCGCACTCGAAACCATTGCGCTGATGAGAAAGATGCCCGCCGAGGCGGTACTGCGAATGGCACTTGTGGGCAGCCACGAAAGGCTAACCGCCCAAAGGGCGTATGAACTCGGGATGATCAGCCAGATTGTCGATCCGCCGGAATCGCTGCGAGAGGTCACTCAGGAGCTCGGAGAGAAGATCGCGAAGAACTCCCCCGTGGCGATGCGCGCCACCAAGCGCGCTCTGTGGGCGGCCTTAGAGCACGGGCTCAGCGACGCCTGCCGAGAAGGGGCACGACACCTGACGTCGGTGTGGGGTCACCCTGACCAGGATGAGGGACCGCGAGCCTTCGCCGACAAACGAGCCCCCAATTGGCTTCCCCTGGATGGTGACCGGTGAGCCTGGCCCAACTCCTCGACGGTCTTCCCGCCGTCGCCGTGCACACCCTGGACACCGACGTCTCCACCGAACAGCTGGTGGCCGATGCCGACCGCGTCAGCGAATTTCTCGCGCGGACCGGCCTGCAGACGGGCCAGGTGGTGGCCGCGATGTTGCCGAACGACTCGATCACGCTCGCGGCGCTGTTCGGCACGTGGCGTGCTGGCGGTGTCTACACGCCACTGAACCCCCGCGCTGCCGATGCCGAGGTGGCCAGTCAGCTCGCAACGCTGCGTCCGGTCGCGGTGATCACGACACCCGAACTCGCACATCGGTTTTCGGAGTACGACCTGTCCGTCATCACCGGCACGGGCGGACTGTGGGAGCTCGCAGCGACGGGCTGCGCACCGGTCGATGCCCTTCCGTACGACGAAGACGTGGCGCTGTTGCAATTCACCTCGGGCACCACCGGCGCTCCCAAACCCGTTCCGCTGCGCCACGTTACAGTGCTCGACCTGATCGACCGCCTTCTCCTCAAACTGCGTGGCGCCAAGCGCGACAAGGGCGCGCCCGCGCGCGCACCCATGCCGAACCTGGTGCCGCTGTCGCTGTCGCTGTGGGCCGGGATCTATCAGGTGCTCTTCGCCTTCCGCGCCGGTTCCGGTGTGGTCCTGATGGAGCGGTTCTCCCCCACTGATTTCGCCATTCTGGTCAAACGACACCAGTTGCGCTCGACGGTGCTGCCACCGGCGGCACTGACGATGGTCCTGCACGACGAAGAGGTCACCGACCTCTTGCCGCTGAAGATCGTCCGCTCCATCACCGCGCCACTGTCGCCGGTGCAGGCGGCCCGCTTCCGGGACAAGTTCGGTGTGCTGGTACTCAACTCGTACGGTCAGACAGAATTGGGCGGTGAAGTCGTCGGGTGGTCGGCCGCCGATGCCCGCGAGTGGGGTGAAACCAAGCTCGGATCCGTGGGGCGGCCGTTGCCCGGTATCGACGTCACCATCGCTGACGACGAAGTGATGGTGCGCACGCCCACCACCGCGGCACGCAAGATCGATCCGGCTTTTTTGAACCGCCTGACCGACGACGGTTGGTTCCACACCGGTGACCTCGGCTGGTTCGACGACGACGGCTTCCTGTGGCTCGACGGCCGGGTGTCGGACATGATCAACCGCGGCGGGCTGAAGGTCTTCCCAGGAGCAGTGGAAGACGTTCTGATGTCCGCCGACGGCGTTCGCGAAGCCGCTGTGGTGGGCGTTCCTGATGAGCGCGTCGGCGAAGTGCCGTGGGCCTTCGTGGTCCGCGCCGACCATTCGGTGTCCGAAGAGGCATTGGTGGCATGGTGCCGGGAAAGGCTGACCCCATACCGAGTTCCGGCCCGCATCGTGTTCGTGGATCGGCTGCCGCGCAACGATGTCGGCAAGGTCGTCAAGCGCGACCTGGCGGCGATGGCGCGCGCGTGACCTCCGCGTCGCTCGGAAACGTCGCAGTCGTCGGCGCCGGCGACGTCGTCTCGTCCACCCTCGCCCGTCGCCTCGACACCTCGGTGCTGGATGCCGCAGCGACCCTCCCGGCGGTCCTTGACGGGATTGTTGTCGTCACGGGTGCCGACGCAGCTCCGACATCCCTTCAATCCAGCGGTTCCGGCGAGTGGCAGCGGCTCGCACGGGAGCCGTTGTGGCAAACCATCTGCATCTTTCAACACGCATGGATGTCGATGCAGAACCACGGCGGCCGCATCGTGCTTGTGGTCCCGACCATCGGCATGGCCGGTTCACCCCAACTCGTGCCGCTCACCACAATGGTTGAAGGTGCGCGTGCGCTGGCGAAATCCGCTGCGCGCCAATGGGCTGGCAGCGGCGTCATCGTGAACATCGTGGGCGTGCCCCTCACGTTGCTGGCCCCACAGCTGGCAGACAAAGCCCAACACCTCACCGCGCCCGCAATCGCCGACCACTCGACGCTCCTCGATGACATCGCCACGACCATCGCACACCTTCTGCGCCGCGACATCGGACACCTGATCGGCCAGACGATTGTCGTCGACGGAGGATCGGTGATGGTGCCGTGATGCTCGATGACCACACAGTTCTGGTCACCGGCGCGGGAGGGGGCGTGGGTCTCGGCGTCGCGCGCGAACTCGCCGCCGACGGGGCGCACGTCGTGCTGGCGACGCGGAACGAGAACGGCGCCAGGGCGGCCGAGGCGATCCGCGCTTTGGGCCACGCAGCGACCTGGGTGCGCTGCGATGTCACCGACGAGGCATCGGTCCGGGCCGCAGTGGCCGCGACCGTCGACACGACTGGAAGGCTCGACGCCGTCGTGCACAACGCGACGAGCAATGTTTCCAGTCAGCCACACCGGCTCGCCGATGTCGACGAAGCCTTGTTCGAACAGCACTTTTCGGTGTCGCTGCTCGGCGCCTATCATTGTGCCACTGCAGCCTTCGACGCGTTGCGCACACGCGGCGGAACCCTCGTCGTGATGACGTCACCCGCTGGCATCGAAGGCAGTGCGACCCTGCCGCTCTACGCGACGATGAAAGGTGCGCTGCGCGGATTTGCGAAAAGCCTGGCACGCGAGTGGGCAGGACACGGAATCACGGTGAACATCGTTTCACCGCTTGCCTACTCACCCGCGATGACCGCGGCCATTGCGGCCGAACCCGCGATGGAAGCACGTCTGGCACGTCGTATCCCGCTCGGTCGCATCGGCGATCCCGAAGCTGACATAGGTTCGGCCATCAGCTTTCTCGTCGGTCCCCGCGCGCGCTACATCACCGGCCAGACACTCGGCGTCGACGGCGGCCACTTCACGAGCCTGTAAACACCATGGAACTCGGGCTCGTCCTCCCCCACTCCGGTCCCACAGCGGCACCAGAGTTCATCCGGGATTTCGCCCTCACCGCCGAAGAGGCCGGCATCCACGGACTCTGGGCCGTCGACCACCTCGTCCTACCACGGCACGTCGCATCGCCCTACGTGCTCGGTCGCAGACCGGTCCCGGTGGCCGCCGGTTGGCTCGCCGAGCACCTGTCGCCGAACTACGAGTTGATGACCACCCTTTCCTGGGTTGCGGGAATGACCAGGACCATCTCGCTGGGTACCTCGGTGTCGGTCTTGCCGATCCGCAACCCGGTGGCCAACGCCCGTCAGCTGGCCAGCCTCGACGCGCTGTCCGGAGGACGGTTGTGGTACGGCGCCGGGGTGGGTTGGATGCGTGAGGAAGCCGATGTCATGGGCCTCCCGTGGGACCGGCGGGGCGCACGCAGCGACGAACACATCGCGGTGTTGCGTGCCTTGTGGAGCGGGGACGATCGCTACGTCGAGTTCCATGGCTCTTTCTACGATTTCGACCAGGTGGACCGATGTCCGCAACCCGTTGGGGGCACCATCCCGATCCTGATCGGCGGTCACTCCGAGGCTGCCCTGAACCGGGCGGCCCGGCTCGGCGACGGATGGATCGCCGCGCCGATGCCGCCGCAGCGCCTCTCTGAACTGCTGTCGAGATTGCGCGTCCACCGGGAATGTGAAGGCACGCCCGCCACCGACTTCCGCGTCGTCGCGGCGACAAACTTCACCGACTTCGATACCTTCGGCCGCTCGATTGCGACGTACCGGGAGCTCGCCGTCGACCACCTTCAAGTGCTGCTGCCCACTGCCGACCCTCGCGCGACGCTCGAACTGATTCCCGAGATCGCGCAAGTCGGGGGATCGTGACGTCGGGACTCGATCTGAGAATTTAGCTTCTCCAAATACGATAATGTTGCTATCGATCATTGCGTCAGGCTTGGAAGGAGACGTCTCGTGGAAAACGGACAGTTCGAGGTATGGGACGCCGACAACCACATGTATGAGACGATCGACGCGTACACGAGGTACCTGCCCGAGAAGTACTCCGAAGCACTCAAGTTCGTCGATGTCAACGGACGTAAGAAGCTTCAGATCCTCGGTGCCATCACCGAGACAATCCCCAACCCCACCTATGAAGTCATCCCCACCCCTGGTGCGTGGGCAGACTACTTCCGTGGCATCAACCCCGACGGCAAGACGCTGCGCGAACTGGCGGAACCGATTCGCTGCCCGGACGAGTTCCGGCGCCCGGATCTGCGTCTGGCGCTGATGGATCGGCAGGGTGTCGACGGAACCGTCATGTTCCCCACCACCGCCGGCATGCTCGAGGAGAGGACGAAGTCAGACACCGAACTCACGCACGCCGTCACACACGCTTTCAACCGGTGGCTGCTCGAGGACTGGACGTTCAACTACCAGAACCGCATCTTCGCTGTACCTGCCATATCGCTGAACGACCCGGCACAGGGCGTCAAGGAGTTGGAGTGGTGCCTCGACAATGGCGCCCAGACGGTTCTGATCCGGCCGGCCCCGGTGCCGCGTGAGGACGGCACGTCCCGGTCTGCGGCGCTGCCCGAGTTCGATGACTTCTGGCGTCTGGTGGAATCCGCCGGCATCTCCGTTCAGATGCACAATTCGGATTCGGGTTACGAGCGCTACGTCGACGACTGGGAGAGCGCGGCCGAGTTCAACGGATTCGCCTTGAGCAAGCTGAGAGGATTCATCTACGAGGAGAGCCGCAACATCTTCGACACCCTCGCCGCGTTCATCGCACACGGTGTCTTCGAGCGATTCCCCGGCGTACGAATCGGTGTGGTCGAGAACGGCGGATCGTGGGCCCACCGTCTGATCGACGTGTTCGATCGCGTGTACCGCAAGAGGCCGTATGACTTCGAGGAGCATCCGGTCGATGTGTTCCGTCGGCACGTGTGGATCAACCCTTTTCACGAAGAGGACATGTCAAAACTCGTCGAAATCCTGGGCGCCGATCGCGTGATGTTCGGCTCGGACTATCCGCATCCGGAGGGGCTCGCCGAGCCCAGGGAATTCCTCTCCGAACTGACGGACCTTCCACGGGACACCACCGAGCGGGTGATGGGCCGCAACCTCAAGGAGCTGCTCGGCGTGGGGTGAGCTAGAGCTTCAGGTGCGGATCGTTCGCGACTGCCGGCTCACGATCGACGCTCCGGACAAAGGATTTTCGAGCACACCGACTGGTGCGTCGACGACTGCGGGTATCGCATTGACCGCAGCCATCGCCGTCACAGCGACCCCGGGGTTGACGCGATCATCTGGCGACTGCTCGAAATACAGTTCCACGCACATGCTGGGCCGGCCCTCGACCCGGATCACCATCCCTCCCTGATCTTGCCGCGACGGCCGCGGCCAACGCTGCGGCCATGGTGTCGAACTGACCGTCGCGAAGTACTGCACCCCAACGGCGGGCCTCCCCTCCACCATCCCGGCAAGTTGCCACCGGTGCCCGCAGATCGTTCCGTGCGGGATCACCCCGATTGCGGTCGCCAGATCATCTGGCGCGAGAAGGGTTTCCCAATCAAGTTCGACGCTGTCGAGTTCGATACCCAATATGTCGGCGATGTAGCGGACGACAGTTTCCCAGTCGTTGTTGACCTTTCCCGAGGCGATGCGTGCGGGCACATGCCCGTCGGGCTTGCCGAACCCCATCGATTCATGCAGGACGTCCCAGATCGGATAGGACTTGTCCAAGTCGATGGCGTACTCGTCCATTCGGTAGGAGTCGACAGCGCCCGCCCCGGCCAGCACCGCAGTCGGGATGTTGAGACTGACGAACCCCGGTTCGGCACCCGTGGCGTAGAACGTCGAGTTTCCCCTCGCTGACGCAGCGTCGATGGCCTCGCGCCACTCAGATGGTGCGGCCGCCGGATACACCATCGGGATCGTCGAGATCGTGACGACATTGATTCCTGCCTCTAAGTACCCGACGATATCGGCGATAGCCTCTGGCTCGCGACGAACCGCGGTGGCGCAGTAAAGAACGCAGTCGGGTGCGAGTGCCCTTATCGCCTGCGCGTCGTCGGTGGCCAACACCCCGACATCAGGTCCGCCGGCCAGCCGGCCCGCGTCCACGCCGGCCTTTTCAGCCGTCGATACCTTCAGTCCCACCAGTTCAAGGGCAGGGTCGTCGATGACAGCTCGCAGGGCCTGCGTGCCCGTCAAGCCGGTGCCCACATGCGCCACACGGTGTACTCGGCCAGCTGAGGTGTCGACCACGGTTCTATTCCTTTCGCTTTGTTCGCGTCTATGAAGGACGCAGGTGCTCAGACGTGCTTCTGTATCGAGTGAACACTGCAGGTCACCGCGCCCCGGTCCGGACCGGCACGCTGGCCCACCCGAAGACGTTGGGCATCTTGACCCTTCGCAGCCCCGTGACGTCGACCTCGAACTCCGGGATCAGATCCAGGAGGACGTCGAGGGCAACCCGACCTTCCATCCGAGCCAACGCCGCCCCCAGGCAGCTGTGTATCCCGTATCCGAATCCGAGATTGTGGCCGGAATGCGCCCGGGTGATGTCGAAACGATCCGGATCGGCGAAGACCCGCTCATCCCTGGTCGCCGACCCGTTGATGAGCATGACCGGCTTGTGTCGGGGAATGACTTGGCCGTGAAGCTCGACTTCTACTTTGCTCCAACGGATGTCGTATTGAGACGGCCCTTCGTAACGCAGAAGCTCCTCGAACGCGGCCGAGATGCGGCTCCTGTCCTCACGGAGCAGCTGCCACTGGTCCTGGTGACGCGCGAACAAGACTCCTGCACTGGCGATCAGCTTGGTCACCGTTTCCGCGCCGGCCCCGCCGAGCAGCGAGGCGAAGGCGGCTATCTCGAAGTCATCGAGCTGGGTGACCGTGCCGTCGTCGCGTTCCACCTCGACCTCGGTCAACCGTGTGATCATGTCGTCGCGCGGGTTGGCTCGCTTGTCGACGACGAGGTCGTAGTAGTACCTCCACATGGTCACGGCTGCTTCCCGTCCGGCCGCGGTGACGCTCACGTTGCCCGGTTCGCGCTCCAACATCGTGTCGAGCCAATGGCGGATCTGCTGGCGTCCGTCCGCGGGAACACCGAGCATCGTTGTGATGATCTCAACCGGGAACACCGCGGAGAACTCTTCGACCAGATCGAACGAAGTGGTGTCGATCCGTTGTGCCGTCGTTTCGACCACGTTCCGAATCATGGGTTCGAGCTTCGCGATGGCACGGGGGGTGAAAACCTTGTTCACCAGCGCCCGCATGCGGGTGTGCTGGGGGGGATCCATCATGATGATCACTCCCTCGGGGAGCATCGCATTCGGATCGACGAAGTGATCGAGGGTGACACCCTTCGCCGACGAGTACGTCTCGTGGTCACGCATTGCGGGTGCGACGTCTTCGTACCGTGAAAGCGCCCAAAAGTCATACTGCGCGCTGTGGTAGACCGGCGCATGATCACGGAGCCGCCGGTACGTCTCGAACGGGTCGTTGAAGAACTCGTCGGAGAACGGGTCGAACTGAACGATCTCCGCTGAACTCTCGGGTTTCTCGGGCATCGTCTCATCGCCTTCCCCTGTGCAGTGCCGCAACTCGAATCTCATCGCCTGTTTCCCATGTACGGCGCTCGACGATCTGCCCGTCCTGGTTGGTCCACATGTAATCCCACTCGCCGGCAGCACACGCGAACTGGCTGACGAGCCGGTCAAGGCGCATGTGGGTACCTTTCCGCTAGGTCAGCTCGACGAATCTCTCGAGGTAGGGCCACGCGATATCCGGTGGAATGCCACCGCACAACGGCGAGAGGTTGAACATCTCGCCGCCCGCAATGCGCTGCCTCGCTTCGTCAACCGACAGGATCACGTGCGACGACGACGTGCGCCGTAGTTCGTCGACGGTGGTCGCGGTGCTCAAGTTGGCCGAAACCTCGTTGTCCGGGTTCCACGCCGAATATGCCATGGCGTCGTGCAGCAGATAGTCGCCGATCTCGTCCCACGCGGCGTCGACGTCTTCGGCGACGAAGAGGTTCGCCACGGCGTTGCGTTCAGGGATGAGAACGAAGCCGGGCTCGAAGCCGTTCTCGCGGCAGGCTTCTTCGTAGACCGCCTGCATTCCGGGGACCCCGCCGTTCGCCAGCAAGCCCAGGCCGTTGCGTCCGGCACGCCGCGCCGCTGCAAGGCTGGCTCCTCCCCAGTTCAGCATCGGACCATTGGCTTGACGTGGTCGGGGTGTGACCTTCATCCGTCTGCCACCGTGTTCGACTTCTTCTCCTGCCAACAGGCGACGAAGCAGCGGGAGCTTCTCGTCGGCGACACGACCACGATCGCGCAGAGCCATCCCGAAGTGGTCGAACTCCTCTGGCCGGTAGCCGATCCCGAAGACGTAGCTGGCGCGGCCCGCGCTGATGTGGTCGAGCACGCAGATGTCTTCTGCCAGTCGGGCCACGTCGTAGAACGGCAGCAGAATCGTCAGATTCAACATCAACCGTTCGGTGCAGGCTGCAATCGCAGCACCGAGCAGCAACGGCGATGGCAGATAGCCGTCGTCTGCGCAATGGTGTTCACACAGAACTACGGCGAGGCATCCACGGGTCTCAGCCCACGCGGACATATCCGTTGCCGCGGCGTACAGCTCTGTGGGCGGCGCACCGATCGAAGGTGCCCGCATGTCGAATCGGAGAGTGAACATCGGACGCTAATCACCCTCCCGTGCGTCGATACCCATGACGTCGCTGCTTGCTTTCACACGATCGAAAGAGGTCGGGCCCGATCCGCTTAGACGGATCGAAACACGTGCGTGGCAACCGTAACCAACCTTCCGTCGGCACCGTCGTCATACACGTGTGTTCGGGCCGCGGTGAGCTCACCAGCTCCTGGAACCGCTTCTGCCACAAATCTGAACGGACCAGACTTCGCTCTGGACAGGAACATGGTGTGCGACGACACGCCGACAACGGCCGTCGTCCCAAAGAACTCGACGGCGGCGCTGCGCGCTGCCGTCTCGGTCATCACAAATTGCGGACCGACGTGTAGAGCCGCATCCGGAGAAGCCACCTCTGCCGTCAACTCCGGCAGGGTCCACGTCCTCGTGCCCACCTGGCGCCCACCGAAGACCTGCCACAGGGGCGGTAGGTCAGGAGAATCAACGACCTCCAACGGCTCGACGTACATCTTCTGCAGACCGTCGGGGGGCACACCGATCGTGACGCCCTGCCCTTCGGTGAGGGCCAACACGCGATCGGGCTGGTCGGCATCGACGATCATCGATCTGCTGTACGACATCCGCTGTCCGCGTTTGAGATCCTCACTGCGTACCTCGAACCGTTTCACGCCGATGCCCGCATCCAGAACCTGGCACGAGTGGACCACAGGGTTCGGAACGGCCTCCAAATCCGACACCAAACCACCCTCGGGGGCCGCAATACCGAAGACGCTCAGCACGATTCCCCCGGTGACATCGCGCATGTCGTAGCGGACGGTTACCGTGTCATCCACGGGCCCGACAGTCATGGAGGCGTGGTGGCGCCCAATGTAGCGGTAGCTCAACAACCCGCCCCACCGACGTTGCAGCTCGGCGGCGTAGGCAACAGGATCCGAGGCCAGATCTCTGATGTCGCGAACCATTACTTTCCCGGGCCGTTCGGGAACTTGAGGTAGGAGCCGGCATCGACCCGGATCTGCTGGCCGGTGATGTACCGGCTGTCATCGCTGGCCAGGAACACCCCCAGGTTCGCGATGTCCTCGGGCTCGACATAGGGAATCGGCATGGCCTGGAAGTAGGTGAACGCTAGATCGGCATCCTCGCGGGTGGGCTTCTTGCCCTCCTCCACCAGGTCCGGACGGAACACGCCGTAGATCCCTTCGTTGTGCAGCAGGCGGGTGTTTACGTTGGTCGGATGTATCACGTTGACGCGAATGAATCTGGGAGCCAGATGAATTGCCATCTGCTCGGCATACTCCATGAGCGTCCGCTTACTCCACGCGTAACCAGCGCCACCTGGCCCCATTTCCGGGCTGTCGGCGTTTCCCGGCATCATCCCGGCCGTCGATCCCGTGATAACGATCGAAGATCCGTCTGACAGGTGCGGCAGCGACACCGCTACCGTGTTCAAGACACCGACCAGATCCACATCGGTCGCGTCGACGAAGTGCAGCGGGTCGGGCGAGCCCATCGCCATCGGAAGGATACCGGCGTTGGCGACCACGATGTCGAGCCTGCCGAAATCCGCGAGCGCCGAATCAAGTACCTCCCGCAGCGCGAACCGTTCCCGAACGTCGGCCACACGTGCGTACACGCGTCGACCGAGTTCCTTGACCGCTCGTTCTGTCTCACCCAGATCGTCCGGCGTTGCCAGTGGGTACGGGTTCGATGCGATGTCGGCACAGATGTCGATCGCGACGATGTCGGCACCCTCGCGCGCCATGGCGAGCGCATGTGCTCTCCCCTGCCCGCGTGCCGCGCCGGTGATGAATGCGACCTTGCCGTCGAGCCGTCCGGTCATCTGTTCTCCGTCTCGCTAGTTGCGAAGTGCATGCGAAGTTGATTTTTGAGGACCTTGCCCGTGAGGTTTCGCGGCAGAGCTTCCACCAGTTCGAGGCGCTCGGGCGCCTTGTGTTTGCTCAAGCCGAGACTCTGACAATGCCTGTACAACGACTCTAGGGTGATGTCGGCGCCCGGATCGGCGACTACGACGGCGCATACCCGTTCGCCCGTCCGAGAATCAGGCACTCCAATTACGGCCACGTCGGCGACCGCTGGGTGGGTCGCGAGAATCTGCTCGATCTCCAAAGCCGAGATGTTCTCGGCGTTACGGATGATCGAGTCCTTCAGACGTCCCGTGACGACGACGTTGCCGTTCGCGTCGAGCCGGCCTCGGTCGCCGGTGCGGAACCAGCCGTCGGCGTCGAACGCCGCCTCGTCGAGCGAGGCGTCCACGTAGCCGAGAAAGCACTGCGGCCCCTTGAGCCGCAGCTCTCCATCCTCACCAGGCTGGAGCTCGCGCTCCATTTCGTCGACAACCCGCACGCGGACACCGGCCACGGGTTGGCCCACGGTGTGATCCAACACGTCGGGATCGGCGTCCGGCGCGGCCGACGTCGCAACCGGAAATTCGGTGAGTCCCCACGCGTTCGCGATACCGGGTACCGAGAGCACCTCGCGCACCTGCCGCCCCAATTCGGCAGTGATGGGAGCACCACCTCCGACACAACCACGGAGGTCTCGGAACAGAGGCTGGTCACCGTACTTGCGTTGCGCTGCCATGAAGGCCACGAAGAATGGGGTTGCCGATCCGAGAAGGGTGGCGCCGTGCTCGGCGATCGCGAACGGGGTGCGCTCCGGGTCGAATGTGTCGAACAAGACCAGCCGCATACCGGTGAGCAGGCTCGCAGCCAGCATCGCGGCCCCGCCGATGTGCGATACGGGAAACGCGATCGGGTTGACATCGGCGCTGGACGCTCCGACCATCTCCACGACGCCCGCCGAGCCGGCGATGACCGAGAGATCGCAGTGCCGAACACCTTTGGGCGCCGCCGTGGTTCCCGAAGAGTAGTAGATCCACCGTGGTTCGATGCCCGATGTCGGTGGGGGCAGAAGGCTCGCCGGGTCGCCGGACGGCAGACGTAAGCCGTCGCTGACCTCGACGGCGTGGTCGACGACCAAGATCGTCATCTCGCGTTCCCTGGCCAGATTGTCGCCGAGTGCGACATGGTCGTACCCTCGCCAGATTCCCGGAACGATCAACACCTCGGTACCGAGCTGAGCGGTCGCGAAACGCACTTCGCGCTCCCGCCAGATCGGCAGGATGGGGTTCTGCACGGCACCGAGTCGCGTCAGTGCCACCATCACCACCATCGTCTCGAGAGTCGTCGGCAACTGCCACGACACGACCGTGCCGGCTTCGACCCCGCGCTCGGCGAACGCGGCCGCAGCAGAGAGCGCAGCTTCGTAGAGCTCACCGATGGTCATACTCCGCCCGAAGTCATCGACCAGCACGACTCGGTCCCGATGCTTGTCGGCAGCGGACTCAACGAGTTCCCAATAGGTTTCGGTCTTCACCGGCTCGGGAGCATCAGTCGGCGCTTGGCAAGGATGTTGCGCATCATCTCCGAACTGCCGCCGGATACCGTGTAGGCCCGCGACCAAAGCCAACACTCGCGGAGACGTTGCTTCGCCTCGGCGATGCTCGGGTCGGCAGCCTCAGTACACACCGTTGCACTGAGCTCGGTTCCGTAGGCCGAAACCCGGTGGTAAGTCTCGGCGAAACTCAGCTTCGCGATTGACCCGTCGCCCACTTCGTCGGCTCCGACGGTCATCCGCTCGACATGGTCGTCGATGAACGCCTTCGCCACTTCAACTTCAACAGCCAGCTCGCTGACTGTCTGACGAATGTCCTCGTGCTCGAGGACCGGCTTTCCCCCGAGTGTCGCGTGACGGGCCACGGTGACGAGGTCGTCGATCAACAACTCCAGCAGGATGACGTTGCCACCGATGCCGAAACGTTCGAAGTCCAGACCCGCCATGATGATCGACCAGCCCTGTCCCTCTTCGCCGATCAAGCCGTCCGCCGAGATCGGCACGGAGTCGAGGAAGACTTCGTTGACCTCGATCGCCTCGTTGATCGTGCGGATCGGACGCACCTCAACGCCATCAGCCGATAAGGGCACGACGAACGCCGACAAGCCATGGTGCCGCGTCGATGCCGGGTCGGTGCGCACCAGAGCAAGCCCCATATCTGCCCAGTGGCCGTCGGTGATCCATGTTTTCTGCCCGTCGAGCACCCAGCTGCCGTCGTTGTTCCGTACACCCCGGCACCGCACCCCCGCGATGTCGCTTCCGGCGTTCGGTTCGCTGAGCAACTGGCACCACACATGCTCACTGCGCCGGATCGGCGGAAGCAGGGCGGCCTTTTGTTCCTCCGAACCGAAATGCAGCAACACATGTGCAGCCAGGTTGACTTGGTCGACCGGACGCGGAGCCCGAGCCCGGAGCAGTTCTTCACTGACGATGCGATCGTGCAGTGGATGATGGTCGGCCCTGCCGCCGTACTCGACGGGCCAGTCCCCACCGACAAAACCCGCGTCGAACAATCCGGCGAACCAGGTTCGCAGGGCCGCTTCCTGATCAGCGTTCTCAGGCGCCCGTCGCCCTTCACGCGCGGCGAAGGGTGGCGCATGAGTGACGATGTGCGCGCGCACTCGTTGCCTGAATTCGTGCAGCTGCGCATCGGTGGGGCGCGGAACAGAATCGCTCACCAGCCGACCTGCCTCGCGTACGCAGTCCGGCTCGTGCGCGCGCTGCCGAGCAGATGGCTGTTCGTGAAGGCGCGCCGCAACTCGTGATGCAGGGGGTATTCCCAGGTGAAACCAATCCCGCCGGACAATTGCATGCACTCGTCAATGGCGGACGTCGCTTTGGCCGTCACGAAAGCGTGCGCCGCGGCTGATAATTGGATAGCCGAGCTCGAATCCTCCGTCGTGGCCAACGCACGGGCTGCCTTCATGATGACTGCCCGCGCCTTCGCCTCAAAGACCAGCAGCTCGACCAGGCGGTGCTGAACAGCCTGAAAGCTGGCGATCGGCGCACCAAACGCGATTCGGTCCTTCAAATAGGCGACCAACCGCTCGAAGGTCGCCGACAGGGCGCCGAGTGAATCGGCACTGAGAAGTACCCGTGCGACGGCCACCAGCTGATCCGAGCGCGGGGAGTCACCGATGAGTAGACCGTCCACGTCCGTCAGCTCGACTCGCCACGCCGGCCTGCTCACGTCGAGCAGCTCTTCGTCACGAGTCCTGGGTGTGGCATCGGACAACTCGAACAGGTGAATCCCGCTGCTGCCCAACGTAACCAGAAGGCGGAGTGCATCAGCGTTCGTCACCCGCACGGTGCCCCCCGACAGTGCCAATCCGGCGGGGATACTCCCGTCGAGCACCGAGGGCAGCCATCGATCGCGCACATCGGCGGGTGCCGACGATAGAGCCGCGGCGGCCAGTGTCGTGCCGAACCAACCCGACCGGTCACCGGCGCGCCCGATCTCCTCGGCGATCACCGCGGTTTCCACGGGCAACCAACCGGCGCCGCCGAGACACTCCTCCACCAGCAAGCCTGTCCAGTCCATCCGCGCAAGACCCTCGACAGAATCTTTCTCACCACGTTCGGAGAGGAATTCGCGTGCCGAAGACCTCAACAGGTCAAGGTCGATCGCCTCATCGACCGCACTGTCAGGTGCCACTGAGCACTAGCCTCGGCGCAGCAGCTGATCGGCGTTGTCAACCATGATGCGCTTTTTCGCCGCATCGTCGAGCGGGTCGAGCAGCTTGACAAAATCAGCCGGTTCAGCCAGGCCCTCGGCGTGGGGGTAGTCGGATCCCATCAGCAGACATTCGTCGTAACCGAGTCGACCCACGATCTCGGGGATGTCGTCCTCCGGATAGGGCACGACGCCGACATGCCTACGGAAAATCTGGGACGGCTTCTCGGTGAGTTTGCCGCCGATCCACGGGCCGTTGCGTCCCATCCCGCGGCTCTTGTCCATGTGAATGACGAACTGGGGCACCCACTCTGCACCGTGCTCGGCCACCAGCACTTTGAGATCGGGGAACCGACCGAAGAGGTTGTCGAAGATGAGCGCCGACAAGGTGTCCTCGATTGGACGTTGCCCATAGATGTTCATCCACTGCCACGCCGACATGTGCCAGGCAGCGGGGTCGGGGTTGTGGCCCCACGCAGGAGAAATGGCATTGAAATACCAGAACGGCTGGATGTGGAAGACCAAGGTGCAGCCTGCTTCTTGCAACCGGGCGTAGATCGGATCGAAGTATGGGTCACCGGGAGAGCGGCCGTGGGCCGGTCCGGTGGGCAACAGCACCATCTTCGCTCCCTGCTCGATGATGGCTTCGGTCTCGGCGATCGAGGACGGCAGGTCGCGCAGCGACAGAAGGGCTGTCGCGTACAGTTTGTCCTGGTAGTTGAAGCCCCAGGTTTCGTCGAACCAGCGATTGAACGAGCGCAAATTCGCATACAGGGCCTCGGTGTCATCCACATAGTGCTCTGCGGCCAGCGCCATACCCGCCGGGAAGATGATCGCCCGCTCGACGTTCTGTTCGGCCATGACCTTCAACCGAGGCTCGCGCTCCAACCACTCCGGTTGCATGGGCTGTGGCTCATAGGTCTCGTCCGGGTTCCCCGAGCCCATTTGCTTGAGCATCTCTTTGAGCGAACCTGGGCGGTAGGCAAGGTCGAAGCCGAGGCCGGCCTCACTGTTGAATGTGGCGACTCGATGTCCGGCGAGGATCACCTCTTTGCCGTCGGCCGCCCGCACCGGCGCGATCGCCCTGTCGTGGAAAGCTTTGGGCAGGTTACGGGTGAACGCGTCCCGAGTTTCGTAGCAGTGGGTGTCGCAGTCAAAGATCCCGTAGTCGAGTTTGGTCGTCACCGCGCTGATCCTTCCGGTGAGAATGATTATTCTCTGATTTCAGAAAACATACTATCGTGTTTCGCAAATGCCTATCCCGGGTCGGGCCGGCATTCGCTTTGAGCGGCGCGCAACGCGCTGATGCACCCGCATTCGAGGGAGATATGACGCCAGCAACGGCACAGGCGGCAAGTGAACTGGACTCGGTCAGGACGGCTGTGCGTGAGTTCCTTGCCCGGGCGTCCCCCAGCTCAACAGTGCGCGCCCTGATGGACACCGAGCGCGGATACGACGATACGGTGTGGCGGCAGATGGCCAATGAACTCGGGCTGCACGGAATCGCCGTCCCTGAGCGGTGGGGCGGCGCCGGCGCAGGAATGCCCGAATTGGCGGTCGTCTTCGAGGAGATGGGCGCGGCGCTGTTGTGCTCACCGTTCTTCGCCACCGTGGCACTGGCACTTCAGGCCCTACTCAGTAGCAATGACGAGTCCGCCGTCGAAGAGTTCGCACCTGCGCTGCTCGACGGCAGCCGCGTCGCAACTCTCGTGCTGAACGGTACCCTCGACGCGTGGGATCCGGGCGCCGTAACGATCGCTGGGTCTCAGAGCGACACTGGCTACCGGCTGTCCGGCAGCGCTCCTCTCGTGCTTGACGGTTACACCGCCGACCTCATTCTTGTCGCCGCCAACACGGTCAAGGGCACCTCGCTGTTCGCCGTCGATGCGATGGCCCCCGGGCTCGAGCGCGAGCCCCTTCGCACACTGGACCGAACACGAAAGGTCGCGCGGCTGCGCTTCGACAACGTCTCAGCCCGGCTGATAGGTGCCGACGGCGAAGCTGCCGCGGGACTTGCTCGCACCGCTGATCTCGCGCTGGTAGCGCTTGCCGCCGAACAGCTCGGCGCGGCCCAACGCTGCCTCGACACAGCCGTGGCCTACGCCAAGGAGCGCATTCAGTTCGGCCGTGCCATCGGCAGCTTTCAGGCAATCAAGCACCGGTGCGCAGACATGCTGCTGCTGGTGGAAGGCGCGCGATCAGCGGTATTCCACGCGTCCAACGCAGCTGACGATCGTGACCGTGCGCTCGCCGCGTCGGTGGCCAAGGTGGCGTGCTCGGAAGCACTGCTCCACGTTGCCCTCGACAGCATGCGGATCCACGGGGGTATCGGCTTCACCTGGGAACACGACGCGCACCTCTACGTGCGGCGCGCCAAGTCCGCGGAGCTGATGTTCGGAGATCCCAACTTTCACCTCGAGCGCTTGGCCGAGCTTGTCCCATCTTCACGTCATCAGCCGGAAGGATCCTCGTGACCCTGTCATTTTCCCTCGAACTCCCCACTCACCGAGTGGAGGACCCCGCGGAGTTCGTGACCGCAGGTGCTATTGCGGACATCGCGCAAGCCGCGGAATCCGCGGGTTACGCCGCGGTGCACGTCACCGATCACCCGGCTCCGGACACCAAGTGGCTGGACCACGGTGGGCACCACGCCCTGGACCCGTTCGTGGCACTGTCGTTTGCAGCCGCGGCGACCACGACGGTCAAACTGCTCACCAATGTCTACATCGCGGCCTACCGCAACCCCTTACTAGGTGCGAAGTCGATCCAAAGTCTGCAGGTGCTTTCGGACGGTCGATTGATCATCGGCACAGCCGCGGGCTATTTGAAACCCGAGTTCCGCTCGCTGGGTGTCGATTTCGACAACCGAGGGGCACTGCTGGACGAGGCGCTCGACGTACTGGCCCAGGCTCTCTCCGGCGAGGATGTCGCCTACACAGGTTCCACCTTCCAGGCCCGTGGGGTACGTCTTCGACCGATCCCGGAGGTGCTTCCACCGATCTGGATCGGTGGCAACAGTAAGCGCGCTGTGCGGCGTGCGGTGTCACGTGGCCAGGGTTGGGCCCCTTTCAACACCTTCGGCTACGCGACAGCGTCGCGAACCGCCGAGATCTCCACGCTCGACGAATTGGAAGCGGCGATAGCGTGGGCCCGGTCGTACGCCTCCGAGATCGGCCGCATCGAACCGCTCGACATCTGCTTCTCGGCCGGAAACATGTTGCACGACAGCAAATCCACAGACGAACGGCATGCCGTTATCGAGCGCCTGATCTCCGCCGGGGTGACCTGGTTGCCCATCGCGCCGGAGGGCCGCGATCGCAGCGAGGTGATTGAGCGCGCCCAGGCCTTCGCCAAGGAATTCATCGCCTCCCCCTAGCCCGCTCTCACTGCGCCATGAGACTGGCCTTGGAGAAGGCGTCGACGCTAATCCGGCGGGATGCGAACAGCCACCGGTCCCCTATCGGCGTCAACACGTCTCGGTAGCGGCCCCAATGATCCAGCCCGATGTCGGTATACACCGCGAAGTAGCTGCTCGCCTCGACCCGATCGGCGGCCACAGAGATGAACCGGACGCTCGAGACATGGTGCCGAACAAAGGTGGGCGCCAACCGCATGGATTCTCGCGGTCCGCTCATCGCCGCCGCGAGGCCGTCCGCGATCGCTTCTGGACCGGCAAGCGGTTGCTGCCCACCGGTGAACTGCAGGATGCCCTCTGCGCCGAAGCACGCTGCCAGCGCCTTGAGATCAAACCCATCTGTGGCGGCGGTGTAATCGGCCAGCGTCTGGCGCACCGACTCGCGCACCTCCAGCTCCCACATCTGCATCTGCACTCCTCTGGAAATCCTGCTTGAGCACACGATAACGTCTATTCTCATGCCAGCACCGCGCCTCACCGACCTTCTTGTCCCTGCCACCACCGCGCTGGTGACGCAGGAGTGCCAGGGTGGCGTGATCGGGTCGCAGGCCGGCCTGCCGATGCTTGCGGACGAGGCACGCCGCGAAGCAGTTCCCAACATCGCCACATTGCTCACAGCGGCCCGGGCGGCAGGAGTAACCGTGGTGCACTGCTTGATTCAGCGTCGTCCGGACGGACGCGGCTCCAACACGAACGCGAGGCTGTTCGCGGCCGGGACGTCGTTCACCGCGGATCTGACCCCCGGTGGTCCCGGCGCCACTCTCCTACCCGAATTCACACAACAAGCAGGCGATCTGGTGTCGACCCGCACGCACGGCCTGGGACCAATGACCGGAACAGATCTTGATTTCATTCTGCGCAATCTGAATATCAAAACCATTGTTGGTGTCGGTGTTTCGGTGAATGTCGCCATCACGAACTTCGTCATGGACGCAGTGAACCGCGGGTACCAGTTCGTCCTACCCCGCGATGCCGTCGCCGGAGTCCCCCGCGAGTACGCCGACGCGGTCATCGACAACACCCTGTCGCTGCTGGCCACCGTGACCACCACCAGCGCAGTCGCCGACGCGTGGACCCGATCAACGTCACCGTAACCCCGATATGGAGCTTGCACCCGCCAAGTGATAACGTCGTTTCCACAAAACGTAAATGCTGATATTCGCTGCTCCGAGGAGGAATCAGCCCCATGACTCGCCGTCTTCCGTACCCGGTGTTCGACATCGACAACCACATGTACGAAACGAAAGACGCCCTGCTGAAGTACCTGCCGAAGCAGCACAAGGGCAAGGTCGGCTACGTCGAGGTGAACGGCCGGCCCAAACTGGTCGTCAAAGACCACATCAGCCACATGATTCCGAATCCCACCTTCGAACGGGTGGCACGGCCAGGCAGCGCGGAAGACTACTTTCTGGGTAACAACCCGGAAGGACTGAACTTTCGTGAGTTTATCGGCGACGCAATGGACATCATCCCGGCCTACCAAGCGCCGGCTCCCCGGCTTGAGCTCATGGACGAATTGGGCATCGACCAGTGCGTCATGTATCCGACCCTGGCAAGCCTCATCGAGGAGCGCACCACCGACGATGTCGTGCTGACACACGCCATCATCCACGCCCTCAACGAATGGATGCACGAACACTGGACGTTCAACTACGAGGACCGCATCTTCGCAACGCCCGTCATCTGCCTTCCCCTAGTTGACGAGGCAATCAAGGAGTTCCATTGGGCCCTGGAGCGGGGGATGAAGACGTTCCTCGTTCGGCCGGCGCCGGTACCGAGTCGGTTCGGTGGCTCCAGGTCCATGGGACTCCCCGAGTTCGACCCGTTTTGGGCCGAAGTGGTCAAGGCAGACATCCCGGTCACGTTCCACGCCTCCGACAGCGGTTATCAGAAGCACCTGATGGAGTGGGAGGGCGGCGACGAGTACCTGTCCTTCAAACCGAGCGCGCTGCGTGAAGTCGTCATGGGCTTCCGGGCCATGGAGGACACGCTGGCTGCGCTGATCTGCCATGGTGCGCTGTCGCGCTTCCCCGAATTACGGGTTCTCGTGGTGGAAAATGGCAGCGGATGGGTCAAGAACCTGCTTCGCCAGCTCGAGAAGGCCTACCGCGTGATGCCCAAGGAATTCGACGAGCATCCCGTAGAGGTCTTCAAGCGCAACGTCTACATCCACCCGTTCCTGGAAGACGATGTGAAATCCATCGTCGACATCATGGGCGAGGACCACGTCATGTTCGGGTCGGACTTCCCCCACCCCGAGGGCATCGGAGACCCTTTGAGTTTCGTCGACCGTCTCGACGGCATCTCTGAGGAGGGTAAGGCGAAAATTATGGGCGGCAACGCGATCGAACAATTGAGGCTGAAGGTCAAGGTATGACGCAGACAGCTGCGGCACCGACTCATTACGACGGTATCGCCGGCTTCGAGTCCCGCGTCGGCGAACACCTCGGCTACAGCGGGTGGCGACAGGTCACGCAGAAGGAGGTTGACCTTTTCGCCGAGGCGACCGGGGATCACCAGTGGATCCATGTCGATCCGGAGCGAGCAGCCAACGGACCCTACGGCACGACCATTGCCCACGGCTACCTCACCTTGTCGTTGGTGCCGATCCTGGTGCAACAGATCTATAAGGTCGACGGCCTATCGATGCAAGTGAACTACGGCGTGGACAAGTTGAGGTTTCCCGCGCCCGTGCCGGTCGGCTCTCGGATCCGTGCGGGTGCCGAGCTCATCAAGGTCGACCGCAATGACAAAGGCGGTCGTGCCACGGTTCGGGTCACGGTGGAGGTAGAGGGTTCCGACCGTCCAGCGTGCGTGGTCGACACAATCGCCGCCATGGTGGACGCCTGATCAGTGTGTGTCGGTGATCAGGTGACTCAACGCCACCGAGGCCCGATGCCAGCTGTCGCCGAAATCAGCCCGGGGTCAACAGGAGTGGCAACTTTATCGAAAGCCAGCGGTTGATTCCGCATGCCCCACTAACGCCAACCGTTTTGTCCCAGCCGATCAAAGTGGCAGGATTTTCGGGGTCCCGCCAAAAGGTGTAGGTCTGGTGGCCCGGCCACGAAGAACCGTCGGGACACTGCTGCCAACCTTCTAGCGTTCTGCGGACGTACCACACGTTGCTCACATACTTTGTGTCCGAAGTCCAGCCTTGATTGCTGATCACCGTTCCAGTGCAGGACTGATAGTCACTACAGGTCGATTCGAAGACCCACCTCGCTGAGACTGTCGGCCGCGGGTCGAGTCGCTCGTTGGTCTTGGCCCACTCCCCATCGGAGACCACGTCGAACGAACCGTTGAGGGCGACTCCCTCGCCGGGGTCAGCCTCGGCGTGAAGCGTTCCAACAGACGCCATCAACACCAGTGACAGTGACGTGACAGCAATGGCTCTCCAAGCCGATCGGCTCGTCGGCTCGGTCATCCAGCGGTACCCATCGGAAGCACTACATCTCTCCAGGTCCGAGAAGAACCGGGTGTCACGAGATCGGTCTGAGTCCGGGCAAGTCCGTCGGCACCGATATACCGCCCGGTCCGGGGGTCGTACGGAACCAGCGTGACGGGCGGCCGCGCGGCGCTCCCGTCGAATGCCGACGGCGCAGCGCCGGGTACCGTGCCTGGGTCTAGCGGGCTGGGCGGTACGGGCGGATTACCAACCGCGGGCGCCGGAGGCGTCACAAGCGTTCCCTCAACCGGGGCGGTGATCTGCTCGCCACCCATGATGCGGTCGTCCGGCGGAATGCCCTGAGCGACCAGATTGGGATCGATGGGGTTGGGCCCCAGAGCATGCTGGCGCATCGCCAAGGGCTGGTATTCGTTCGGACTGTCGCAAATCTCTACAGTCGGTGCGCGTTTCCCGGGGTGGCCCATACATGGCAGGTTTCGCGCGCCACGCACAGCGATCGGAGAGTCCTGAGGAAGCTTGCAGTAGAGGCCATCTGGAGTATCGAGAGTGGTGGTGTCGGCGGGCGACCTCCATTGGGACGGCGGTAGGAACCCGACCGTGCACGCGGGAGGATCGCTTGCCTGAAGCCGGAAATTACCCAGCGGCAGACCCGTGGCGTTCTTGGAGGGTGAAATCTGATCGAATCCACCCAGAAAGGACGGCAAGAGAACCAGAACTTGTTCCAGGCTCGGGTTGTACGTAACCGCGACCTGGCCGAGGCTTGTCATGTTGGCGAGCAGGATGGGAAGCGTCGGCTTGACGGCATCGAGCAGCGCCGTGACTTCATCAAGGGCAGCGGGTCCCCTTTCCAGTATCGTCCGGATGTCAGAATCGTTGTCGCGCAATTGCTGCGTGACCGACGCCAGGTCCCGTGCCCAGTCACGGGTGTCCTGTGCGGAAGCCGACAAGCTGTCGAGGAGCGGTTCGCTGTCGTCGATGAGCTGCCCGATCGGCTCCCGCGTGGCATTCGCCTCCGCGGATAGGCGCGCCGATGAATCCACCAGCGACCCGAGGTCGTACCCTGCGCCGGCGAATGCCGCGGCGGACTCATCCAGTAGGGCGGCGAGCGTGTCCTTGGGTACCGACTCCAGGAGTTCAGCGGTCCGGTCGAGCATCGGGCCCACCGGTTGCGGGATGGTGACGCTGGATTGGGGAATGATCGAACCGTCTTGAAGGTACGGGGGCGAAGGATGCCGTGGAAGCAGGTCGACGTATTGCTCGCCGACTGCGGACATGCTTCGGACCTCGGCGTGCAGATCGGCCGGGATCGCGGGCGATGAAGTCAGAGACAGCGTCGCCCTGGCACCGATCGGAGTGAGGCCGATGTCGGTGACTTCGCCGACCTTCACACCCCGGTAGGTGACATTCGAGAACTGATATAGACCCCCGCCTGCCGGTAGTTCGAGCACCACGGTGATACGGCCGATCCCGACGAACACCGGCACGTTGAGATAGCGTAAAGCCATCACGCTCATGCCGACGAGTGATGCGATGGTAAAGATAATCAGCTGCGCTTTCACGAAACGGGTGAGCACTCAACCCCCCGGAGTTGTCGGGTCGGACGGCGTGACTGCTGCGGGTGGCGCGCTGGGGCCGGCGGGCGCGGGTGGCGGCTGCAACGGCGCAGTCAGGGGGTCAGGTGTCGCCGGCGCGTAAAATTCGTCATACCCCGGATCACCCGGTACCGGCACCAGGGGAACGCGGCCGTCACCGAACCTCGTTCCCGACAACAGTGTTCGCTTTAGTCTGTTGACGGTCAGATCAAGGACGATGTAGAGGTTCATGTAGTCGCCCTTAACACCGCGGTCCACAACATTCTGGCCATAGGGAATGGTGGTGACGTAGGCCAACGCCGTGGAAATCTCTGGTCCCACATCCGCGAAGGCCTTCAGCGCAGGCGCCAGATGCGTAAGATTTTCCACCAGATCCACACTTGTCTGCTGGACTAGTTGTGTTGTGAGATCGGAAAATTCGCGCGCTTTGTCCAGTGCAGTCATCAACTGCGGACGGTCATCGAGGAGAACGTCCAACGCAGGCGGTAGTTCCCGCAACGTTCGGCTGATGATGTCTCGCTGCTCGGCAAGCTGCGCGCTTAGTCGGTTCATCGACTCTATAACCGCGATGACATCCGTTCGCTGGCGATCGAACGTCGACACAAATGAGTCGAGGCGCCTGAGAACTTCGCGGACTTGTTGCTCGCGACCACCCAGGGCCGTATTCATCGTGTGGATGATATCGCCGATCTGGCCCAGTCCACCCGCATTCACGACTGCCGAGAGCGATGACAGGGTGCGCTCGGTTGAGGGGTACGTCGATGAGCGGTTGAGCGGGATGGTGCTTCCAGGACTCAGCCGCCCCCGCGGGGGCTTTCCCAGCGGCGGGTCCAAGGCAAGGTGCATCGAGCCAAGCAGGCTGGTTTGTCCCACGGCGGCAACCGCATTCGCTGGAACGACAACATCACCCCGGACGAAGATCTCGACATCGGCGATCCAATTGACGACCTCTGTGCGACCGACACTTCCGACCACGACGTCGTTGATCATCACGGGTGAGTTCGGTTCGAGTGAACCGATATTCGCGATTTGAACGTGGTAGGGGTTACCGTCGCGTCCCACAGTGCCCGGCAGCGGCAAGGAGTTCAGCCCGTCGTAGGCGCACCCCGCGGCCGCGACCACCGTCAGGATCAGCGCCCCGACACAGCGCACCTGCCTGATGAGGGTCATCATGGCGGCGTCCCATCGACGGGCGCGGGGGGCGGCGCCGGTGTGGCTTCTGCAGGTAACAGAGGCCCAGGAACGGGTGGCGGCGGAAGGGTCGTGGCAGGCAACAACAGTTCGGGCAGCGAACTCGGCGGAGCGGGCGGCGGACCGTACCCCGGTGGTGGTGCGACATCACCCGCCCCTGTGTATGCCGAGACAGCCGGCGGCGTTTCGGGAGGCCCGGGCTTGCCGCCGCTGCCGCCAGGGGCCAGGCCTGGTTCCGTGTAGATCATTTGGGATGGTGATGGGACGCCGGCCAGATAGGGATTGACCGGGAATGGAAGGTAATTGAAGTTGATGGTGTTCAGCGCAGGTCCCAGATACTGGGCACACAGCTTCGATGTCTCGGGAGCCGTGACATTCTCGACGGCACCGATGGCCGAACAGATGAAGGAGACGGGGTTGGAGAAGTTGTTCAAACCGAACACACCGTTGATGCCTCCATCACGCGGATCAAAGAAGTTGACGGTGTTGGCCAGCGCAGTCGGCGCTACGTGAAGGATCTGCTCCAGGTCCTTCTTGTGGTCGACAAGGTTCTGCGTGACGTTGGTAAGGCGCTGAACTTGCTCAACTGTCTGATCCCGCGTTCCAGCGATAAACCGCTGTACCTCGACGACCACCTCAGCGACGTCGCGTAACGCGGCGTCGAGGTCAGACCTGCTGCCATCAAGGACGCTGGACAACGTCGCGAGCCTCCCCTGGAACTGCACGATTTGTTCATTGCTGTCTCGTAGCGCCGTGATGAAGGTCTGCAGCCCTTTGATCACCGCAACGATGTCGGAACTGTTGTCGGACAGAAGTCGGCCGGCGCCGGCCAGTTGGGTCAGCGCCTCTCTGAGTTTGGCACCGTTGCCGCCCATAGCGTTCGCAGTGCCGTCGATGAACCGCGAGATCGAGGTGTCGCCTTCTGGTGTCGCTGGACCCAACTCCGTTGCCAGGCGGGTTAATTGGCGCTTGACTTCGTCCCATTCGACTGGGACAGCTGTCCGCTCCAGTGGAATGACGCCGTGATCGGGCAGCAATGGACCCTCGTCGACGTAGGCCGGCGTGAGTTGCACGAAGCGGGCCGAGACGAGGTTCGGCGCGACGATCACCGCGTTGACATCCGCAGGGATCGGTATGTTGTGCCCCACCGCGAGCTCGATGTCGACCTGGTCGCCATTGGGAGTCACGGCCTCTACGGACCCGATCTTGACACCGGCGACGCGCACCTCGTCGCCGGGATAGAGTCCGGTGACGTTGGGGAAGTGGGCAGTCACTGTTCGTGGTCCAAGAGCACGCTGGTAGACCATAGTTGCGATGCCCCCGGTCAGTGATACCGCCAGCATCATGGCTATGACCCACACGGCTCTTCGATGTGTCATCATCGCGGCCGCTCAGGTATTCCGTTGTAGGGGAACGGAAGTTCCGCCCGCGGTCCGGCGTCGTCGGGCGGTTGACCGGCATTGACACCGCGTCTGAATCCGAAGGCGTAGTCGAGGAACGGCTGAAGGAACTGGCCTGGAATGAGGTTCGGCACGTACGCGTTGTAGAACGGTCCGCTGGCGACGATTTCGCTGAACGCGCTCTGAAACTTCGCAAGGCTGGGAAGTGCCTGGCTCAGCTTGTCGCGATTGTCCTCCAGCACCGCGAGGACGCCATTGAGCTTCTCGAGGGCCGGAGCCAGCTGCTGTTCATTCTCCGCGACAAGGCCGGACAGGTTGTTCGCCAGAGCCGATGTATCGGCCAGCAGGGCTGCGATTGCCCGTCGCCGATCAACCAGCACGCCCAGTAAATCGTTGCCGTTGAGGATGAGGGAGTTGACTTCCTGACTGCGCTGCGCAAGCACGCTGGTGATGTTGCCGGCTTGGTCGAGCAATTCGGTAATGGCCTCGTCGCGACTGTTGAGCGATTTCGACAGTCGGGAGAGTCCGTCGAAGGTCGGTCCAAGTTGTGGCGCAATCTGATCGAGGGTCGACGAAAGCGTATCCAGGGACTGGTTGAGCGCCTGAGTATCGGTTCCCTTCGTATTCGTCGTGAGATCACCAATCGCTTCGTTGAGCGCATAGGGTGATGAGGTCCGAGACGCAGGGATGATGTCCATCGGACGCAGGGACTCGGCGCCGTGTGATTCCAGCGTCAGCATTCGCTCCCCCAGCAGCGTGCCCGTGCGGATATGCGCGGTGGTTTGCGCGCCGAGTGACACACCGCTGTCCACGGTAAATGTGACCCGGGCGGCGCCGCGTTCGAGAACGATCCCTGAGACCGTACCGACCTCGACGCCGGAGACTTTGACGTCGTTGCCCACTCCGAGCCCACCCGCATCGGCGAACACTGCCTGGTATCGGATTTTTGTCGCTTGGCCTACCAGTTGTTCCGGATTGAGGCCGACGACGATCACCAGTAGAACGAGAACACCGCCGATGAAGCCTGCGCGGATCAGACCTGCGCTGCGATACTTGATCATTCGGGTTCAGTGCACCTCCCGCCGTCTTGTTCGATCCACGGGAACTGCGCGGTGCGGCCCTGCAGATCTGATACACGTACCGTGATCCCGCACAGGTAGTAGTTGAAGAAGTTGCCGTACGCACCCAGGCGCATCATCTTGCGGTAGTTTTCAGGCGCTTTCTGAATCGCGGTGCCCAAGCGATCCTTCTGGGCATCGACGTTGGAGGCCAGGCGACCGAGTTCGGACACTGTGGCTGCCAGAGGCGGGCGTGCTTGACCCAGCAGCTCCGACACCGCCGCCGTTCCCTTACTGAGCGACTCGATGGAAGCCCCGATGCGATCACGATCGGTGGCCAATTCCGAGACCAGTCGGTGCAAACGCTCCAGCGTCGCCGAAAAGCGTTGACCGTCGTCGGAGATCGTCGCCGTGGCAGTCGCCAGATTGTCGATGAGTTGCTCCAAGACCTCGCTGTTGTCGGCCAGCGTGTTCGTGAAAGAAGATGTACGAGACATCAACGATTCCAGGGTGCCGCCCTGCCCCTGGAAGATGTCGATGAGTGATGTGGTCAACGCGTTCACGTCCTGAGGATTGAGACCGCGGATGACGGGCTTGAGTCCCCCCAGAAGCTGATCGAGGTCTAATGCCGGCATCGTACGGTCCTCGGGGATGCGAGCCCCTTCGGACAGGAACTCGGTCGACCCTGGGTCGTTGACGAGTTCCAGATATCGATCCCCGACCAGGTTCAGGTAGCGGACCGCGGCCCGAGTTCCTTTCGTCAGCACAAGACTGCGGTCGGCGTTGAACTCCACACTTACCGACTTGTCCGGACGCAGTTTCACTGACTCCACGGTCCCGATCCGGATCCCGGCGACCCGAACTGTGTCTCCTTCTTTGAGCCCGGACGCGTCGACGAACGACGCAGAATATGGGACGGCCGAGCCCGACCGGTAGCCGCTGAAGGTCATGATCAAAAGTGCGGTGAGAATTGTCATCACCGTCGCGAAGATCGCGAATTTGGACATTGCTGCGAAACTGTTCATCCCGGCTGGCCGATCTGCGCGGTATTTCTGGGCGGCCCTGCGATGGGACCGAACAGGAACTGTTTCAGGCCATCGGCATTCAGAAGGATTCCAGGGTTGTTGTACTTGAAGGGGTTAGCGCCGGTGTCGGCGACGACGAACGGAACACGCGTCTCGAAGGGAAGTTTCGGAAGCCCGACGCACTGGGGGCCGCCGGTGGCCGCCACCTTCGGCAATTCGGTCGGGTAACGGTATCGTTCGGCGGCGAGATTGAACCCGGTCAGCACGATGGCCCCGGGCTTTTCCAACGGAGCATTTTCTTTCTGGAGATCGAGCATCGTCGCCAGGGAGCAATACACCGCGTCGCGATACTCATCGAGCAGCGTGGTCGTGGGGAGAAGCAGCCGAAGTACCTCGGTCAGTGGCCGACTGTTGGTCGCGACGACCTCACTACCGGTCCCGGTCAGGCCGATGGCGCTGAGCAGGAACTTGTCGAGTTCTTGCTGTTGGTCAACAAGGGTTCGACTGAGCTCACTCGTGTTGTCCGCGAGTGAAAGTAGATCGGGCATGGCGTCGGCATATGTGCCGATCACTGCCGGTGCCAGAGCGAGATCATGAGAGAGCGCAGGCAGATGTGGTTCTACTGACCCGAGCAGCGAGTTCAGTTCGTCGATGGTGGAACCGATGACACCTCCGCGGCCGCCGATTCCCTGATCGATCGCTGTCAGGATTCCGTTCAGCTTCTCTGGCTCGATGGCGTCCAGCAGCTGTGTGAGGCGTTCGAACACGGTGTTGATCTCGACGGTGACGTGTTCGGCGTCAAGAACCTGCCCCTGCCGTACGGATTCCGAGGCGGGTGTCGCAGGTGGGATCAGTTGAACGAACTTCGCGCCGAACACTGTGGTCGATGCGATGTCGACCCGCACATTGGCCGGGATCATGGGTACCGCAGCCGGGTCGAGCGAGAGCTGGAGGACGGCGTATCCATCGGCGCCGTCCCGAATCGCGCTCACGGTGCCGACCTGAATGTCTCGCATCTTCACCTTCGCGTCCGGGTTCATGACCAAACCCGCACGCTCCGAAAGGACGACGACATCCACCGATTCCGTGAAGCTGCCCCGGAAGAGACCGATGGAGAGCGTGATCACTGCTGCCGCCGTCAGGACGGAACAGAATCCCAGCACCGGGCGAGTGAACCTACCGATGACGGGCTCCCCGTCCGCTGGCGGGGAGCCGCCACCTGCTATCGACGCGATAGTCCGTCGATTGTGCGCTTGTCGGCAACAGCACGTCCCTCCGCCTTCTGCGTGGTCTGGTGGTCCCCGACGCGGACCGAAAATTACGCCTTTCAGAAACGTAAATACGTATTTCCGTCAGGTAAGCAGATCGTATAGGAGCTTCGATGCGGTTACTAGGAAATCTCAGATGTTGAGGATGCGTTCGCCGATGACATTGCGGGCTCGTAGCGCGGCGATGTCGCTGTCGGAAAGTCCTTGAGCGCGCAATACCTCGTTGTTGTGCTGACCCAGGGTTGGCGGTGCAGTCCTGTGCTGGTGTGTGGGCCCAGGGCTGATCCGGAACGGCCAACCTGGGTATCGGTGGCGACCGGTGACGGGGTGCTCCAGGTCCTCGTAGTAGCTCCGCGCCTCGAGTTGATCGATTTGATACATGCGATCAGAGGTGAGTACGCGTTCGGCGGGTACGCCGCGGGCCCCGAGCTGCTCTACCGCGTCGTCGGGATTGAGGCGGGCACTCCAGCCTCCCAAGATCGTGTCGAAGTCCTCGTGATGTGCGAGTCTGGCGCTCGCACAGAAGAATCGGGGATCCTCGGCCAGCTCGGGACGTCCGAGAACCTCGACTGTCGCTTTCCAATCGGCGTCATCGCGCACGCTGACTGCGATCCATTCACCCTCCACGGCAGTGGCGTATACCCCTTGGGTGAATACCCGGTGCCGATTACCCTCGCGAGCCTGCACCGTACCTGTGAGCGAAAACTCGATGACCGGTTCAGCGGTGACGGCGGCACCCACTTCTATCTGGGCGACCTCGATCAGCTGCCCCTCGCCCGTCCGATCCCGGTGTTCAAGGGCCGCCAAGAGGGCGACCCCGGCGTGCACTCCGGCGATTGGGTCGGCGGGACCCTGCAGATTGCACGGAGGCCCATCGTTGTAACCGGTGACCGAAGACATACCGGACAACTGCTCGATGTTGAGTGCCCATCCGACGTAGTCGCGCCACGGGCCAACAAGGCCGAACCCGGGCATCCGCACCATGATGAGACCTGGGTTGATCTTGACCAACGAGTCGTAATCCAGCCCGAAGTTCTCAACAACCCGGGGTGAGAAGTTCTCCACCACGACATCAGCCTCGGACGCCAATTTCTTTGCGATGTCCAGACCTTCGCGTGACGACAAATCCAGTGTGACGTCACGCTTGTTCAAATTTGTGCCCTGCCACAGCGGTCCGCGCTCGTACCAGTCGTCGCCCTCGCGCAGCAATGCACCGGAATACCGATGGCTGTCAGGTCGTTGGATCGACTCGACCTTGATCACATCCGCACCGAACGCACCGAGGTAGCACGTCAGATATGCGCCGGCCCAGAACGTGCTGAGATCGAAGACCCTCAGACCGGCTAAGGGCAGGGCCGAATCCAAACCGGCGTTGGGCACAACCGGCAACGGGTGTGCCGGCCACGTGTCCTTCGGAGCGGGTCCAAGACGTGGGGCTGGCGGTGACGATACCGCGCCGGATGCGCGGGACAGTCGGAAAGGGGGTCCCGGCCGCCGGAATCGCTGTGACTCAGCTCCATTCGCGGCAGATTCGATGAAGAACCCCCGCTCCGCGTATTGGGGACACTCCACGATGGAGGCACCGTCGGTAACAGGTGCGGCGGGGATACGCATCGCTTGACTGATATCGACGATCTCGGCCACCGTCATCGAGTCGAACCACGGCTGAGCCTTGGCAAAGAACTCGTCACGTTCCGGCCCACCGAGCATGATCGCGAGCTGATGTTCCTCGAACTCCGGCAGGCCCACCATCGCGCAGACGTCCAGCCAGTGCTGCCCGGTGAGGCAATTGACGCCGACCCATCCGTCGGATGCGCGAACGATGCCCAACATCGGCGCCGCTTTGGCATTGGTCGGAAGGCCCATGCTGCGCAGTCGCTCGGCGAGCAACATCGGATAAGGCAATGTCGACAGCAGTGATTCGAACATCGAGACATCCACCTCGACTGGGCGCTTACTCGCGTTACGCGCAATTCGCCACGCAGTCAACGCACCCAGCGCCGCATAGGCGCCTGGAATGTACTCCGGAATTCGCCCACCCGCCTGCACTGGCGGCCGCCCAAACTCCCTGTCATTTACCCATCCCGAAGCCGCCTGCAGCGTTAGGGCGGTCGTCTGGCGGTCGCGCAGCGGACCGTGCTGGCCGAAGTCAGAGATGCGCACCACGATCAGACCGGGATTCGCCGACTGCAGCTCATCGATGTCGAACACGGCATTCCACCGTGACAGTGCACCCGGGGCCAAGTTTTCGACCAACATATCGGCATCGGCGAGCAGTTCGTGCAGCACTGCGATGTCCTGGTCGTTACTCGGATCGACTGTGCCGCCGGTCTTTCCGGAGTTGAGGTACTCGAAGAGGCCGCCCTGGTCGGGTCCCACCTCACCTCGGGCGAAAGGGCCCCAGAAGCGTAAGGGATCGCCGGACGACGGTTCGACCTTGTGGACATGTGCGCCCAAATCTGCGAGCAACTTGGTGCAGTACGGTCCTGCGATGTGTTCACCGACTTCGACGACTCGCAGCCCCTGTAATGGCCCTGTCTGTGCTTGAGGATTCGCTCCGTTCACGCCGGCACCCCGATCGCCTTGGGCTCCATGTAGGAACGCAACCCCATCACGCCGCCCTCGCGCCCGATGCCGCTCTGTTTGAACCCACCAAAGGGGGCGTCACCGGGAATCGTTCCATTGATCGAGACCTGCCCGGTCCGAATTCGCCGGGCGATGGCCAATGCACGCTCGACGTCGCTCCCCCAGACCGCCCCACCCAACCCGTACTGCGAATTATTAGCTATCGCAACCGCTTCGTCGTCATCGCGATAGCGCAGCACAGTCAGCACCGGGCCGAATACCTCCTCCTGGGCGATGTATGAATCGGCGGTAGCACCGGTGATAATGGTCGGCTCGAAGTAGAAGCCCTTGTCCAAATGTTTGGGCCGGGCGCCGCCGGTCACCACGGTGGCGCCATCACGTTCCGCCTGTGCGACGAACTCCTCGACCCGGTCCAGGTGCTCACGGCTGATCAAGGGGCCCATCGTCACGTCGGGGTCGCTGGGATCGCCGGTGACGGTCCTGCTGGCGGCGTCCACCAGCCCTCCGACGATCTCGTCGTGGAGTGCGTCCGGGACGAGCAGACGGCTGTTGAGGATGCAGGCCTGCCCGGCATGAAGCGTGCACCCCTCGAACAGCAGACGCTGCAGAAGTTCATCGTCGATATCGGCGTCTTCGGTCACAATGGACGCGGATTTCCCGCCACACTCCAATAGAATTCGCTTCATCGTCTCGGCGGCCCCCGCCATCACGCTGCGGCCCACCGCGGAGCTTCCGGTGAAGCTGACGAGATTCACTCGCGGGTCGACCGTGAGGACTCGACTTGCCTCGACGCCGGTGGGAGTGACCACATTGACCACGCCGGCAGGAATGTCGGTCTCTTCGTCGATGATCCGTGCGAGCGCCAGGCCCGCAAGCGGAGTCAGCGGAGACGGCTTGAGCACCACAGTGTTTCCGGCGGCCAGCGCCGCCCCTACCTTCATCGCATTCAGGGTGTGCGGGAAGTTCCACGGGGTCAGGATGCTGACCACACCCAGCGGCTCATACCGAAGCAGGGTGTTTCCGGCGGCACCCCAGGCATCCATCGGAGCCTCAGCCGGCTCCATCGCAAGCTCTGCGGCGTGGCCGACCATGAAGGCGGGGCCCTCGACGTGGATGATGCGCTCGTTTGCCGAACAGCCCCACTCGGCTTGTGCCAAAGAGTTGATCTCTTCGGCGCGGGACAACATCGCGTCGCTGAGCTGCTGAATGCAGCGTGAGCGTTCCGCAGGGTCGAGCGCACTCCAGCGACCGGAGTCGAATGCCGATCGAGCCGCGACGATCGCGTCTTCAACCTGCCCAACGCTGGCATCGGGCGCGGTCGCTATCGGCTCCTCGGTCGCGGGATTGAGGACGTTGTAGCGGCCGGCATCGGGGTCGACCCACCGGCCGTCGATGAAGTGTCCATACGTGTCGACGAGGGGACGCGAGTCTGCCATCAGCGGTGTCGTGCCTTTCCGGCCTGCGAATGCGTGCCACCGAGCAACCGGCGACCACATTGCCCTACATATCGACTCCGTGTGTACACCTCACGACGGTGACGAGTCAATGAATTGCCATTTGAACAGCAATAACGCCGATTGACATGCCGTCACCGCTTGAGGTAGACACTGTATCCGTCGGACATATCAATCTTCTATGTACGACGAACTCAGGCCGACCGGAAGGCGCACCGTGCCGACATCCACAGTCCCGCTGCATTCACCGGACTTCTACGCCGGCGACCCGTACCCGGCGTACAAGGAGTTGCGCGGCTCGACGCCGGTGGTATGGAACGACGTCACCAATTTCTGGGCGCTGCTCAAGTACGAAGACGTCCGCTACGTTTCCGGACATCCGCTGCTGTTCTCGTCGACGCAGGGGATCACCATCCCCGATCCGACGCTGCCTGAACCTGTTCAGGAGGGCAACTTGATCTTCACAGACCCGCCCCGGCACCGGCAGCTCCGCAAATTGATCAACTCCGGGTTCACCCGTCGTCAGGTGACATTGCTGGAGCCCAAGGTGCGCGAGATCGTCAAGGGCATCCTCGATGACGTCGACCCGTCCCGTCCGTACGAGTTCGCCGAGGAGATCGCCGCACCGCTGCCCACTCGGATGATTGCCGAAATGCTGGGCGCCCCGCCCGAGGATTGGGAACAGTTCCGCACCTGGTCCGACGCTGCCGTGGGCGGCGACGACCCCGATATCGAGATGGACCCGCTCGTCGCGATGGCCGAGTTGTACGAGTACTTCCTGAAATTGATCGCCATCCGACGCTCCGGGACCCTCACCGACAGCGAGGATCTCCTGTCGATCCTGGCCGCAGCCGAGGTCGATGGCGAACGCCTGTCGGACGAAGATCTGCTCAATTTCTCCTTTCTGCTACTCGTCGCCGGAAACGAGACCACGCGCAACCTCATCGCTCTCGGGACATTGGCACTGATTGAAAACCCGGACCAGTTCGCCTTGTTGCGTGCCAACCCCGATCTGATGCCGAGCGCCGTCGAGGAGATGCTCCGGTACACCAGTCCGGTGACCCACATGGCCCGCCGCGCCACAGAAGACGTGGAGATCCGAGGTCAGCGAATCTCGGCCGGCGACACCGTGGTGATGCTCTACGGCTCAGCCAATCGCGACGAAGAGATCTTCGGGCCGAGCAGTGAAGTGTTCGACATAACCCGAAACCCCAATCCGCACATCGCCTTCGGAGCCGGCGAGCACGCATGTCTAGGAGCCCAGTTGGCGCGGATGGAAGCACGAATCATGTTCGAGGTTCTGCTCGGCACCTATCCGACCATCGAACTCACCGGAGACGTCACCCGCCTGCGCGCCACCATGGTGCCGGGCGTCAAGAGCATGCCGGTACGACTGGAAGCGAGCGTCTGATGGACTTCGACTACACGCCGGAACAGATCCAGCTTCGCAAGGACTACCGCGAACGCCTCGAGGCGGTGATGACGCCCGAGCGGCGGGCAGCCGTGGCCGGACTGATGGAAGGCGGCGCTGCCATCGCCGAAGTTCGCCGAGCACTCGGCGCGGCGGGGCTGCTCGGTGTCGCGTGGCCCACCGAATACGGCGGCCACGGCCTAAGCGCGCTGGAGCAGTACATCTTTGGCGAAGAGGCGCGCCGGGTCAATGCACCGTTGCCGATGATCACGCTCAACACCGTGGGTCCCACGCTGATCCAGTTCGGTACCGAAGAACAGAAATCCACGTTCCTGCCGGCCATTCTGAAGGGAACCGTGGAATTCGCGATCGGGTACTCCGAGCCCGGCGCAGGCAGTGATCTCGCGTCTCTGCGGACCACCGCGGTACGTCAAGGAGACGAGTTCGTGATCAACGGCGCAAAGATGTGGACAAGTGGGGCCGAATTCGCCGACTACATCTGGCTGGCAGCGCGCACCGACCCGGAGGCCAAGAAGCACAAGGGCATTACGGTTTTCATCGTGCCGACTAGTTCACCGGGGTTCTCGTGGAAGCCCCTCCGCACCATGCCCGGGGTGTCGACGTATTACACCTTCTACGACGACGTCCGCGTTCCCGCCAGCGCGATCGTGCTCGGCGAGAACCAGGGCTGGAAGCTGGTCACCAATCAGCTCAACCTCGAACGCGCAGCGCTCGGCAACCTCGGAGCTCTCGAACCGCTTCTCCAGAAGACACTGAAGTGGGCGCGTGAAACCCCGCTGGACGATGGCGCGGTGATCGACCAACCCTGGGTTCAGCAGGCCCTGGCCCGCGCCGAAGCACAGGTCGCGGCGTACCGCCTGCTCAACCTGCGCGTGAACGCAAACATGGGCTCGAGTGCGCTGGGTATGGCCGAAGCCTCAGCCGCAAAAGTCTTCGGTACAGAGCTCACCCAACAGGTGGCACGCGAACTGCTCGACGTCGTCGGCCACGCCGCAGTGCGTAAAGACGACGCCGCCCCGTTGAAAGGCGAACTGGAGAGCGCCTACCGCCTCGCCGTCATCAACACCTTCGGCGGAGGCGCCAACGAACTTCAACGCGACATCATCGCGATGGCCGGTCTCGGGATGCCTCGGGCGCCCCGCGATATGCGGGCCTCGTGAGAGAAGGGACGGCTCACCCGATGGAAGGACAGATACGTGTCTGAGTTCGACAAGGACGAACTGCGCAAGCGTCTCGATGCGCTGATCGGTCAGCCGATCAGCTCGGGGCAACCGGTGAAATCACCGGACCCCGTGAACGCAGCCATGATTCGGCACTGGGCATACGCGCTATGCGACTTCAACCCCGCATACCTCGACGAGGATTTCGCGAAGAACTCCCGTTATGGCGGCATCGTCTCACCGCCTGTCATGCTTCAGTCCTGGACGATGGCTCCCCCCAAGATCGAGGGCATTCACGACCGCGGCGGTGTCCCCGTTGAACTCGGAGAGAATCCTTTGCAGTTTCTCGCCGACGCCGGATACACGGGAATCGTCGCGACCAACTCCGAGTTCGAGATCGAGCGATACCCCCGAGTGGGTGACGATCTCACGGCCGAGACAGTGTTCGAGACAATTTCGGATGAGAAGAAGACCGCGATGGGCACCGGCTTCTTCGTCACCTGGGTCACGACATACCGCAACCAAGATGGCGAGGTCGTCGGTCGACAGCGCTTCCGCACACTGCGATTCAAGAAGGGGGGCTGACATGGCGCAACGACTCGCGCCGTCGATCAGCCCGGACACCGAATTCTTCTGGTCGGGGCTCAAAGAGGGCGAGTTGCGCATCCAGCGTTGTGTCAGCTGCAAGACCTTGCGCGTACCGCCGCGGCCGATGTGCGGCAACTGCCAGTCTCTGGAATGGGATTATGTCGTCTCGACTGGTCGCGGGACCGTGTACAGCTTCGTCATGCCGCAGTACCCGCCGCTGCCGTTCCTGCAGTACCCCTATGTCGTGGCACTGATCGACCTCGACGAAGGTGTTCGCATCGTCTCAAACCTGTGCGACATCAACCCCGATGACATTGAAACCGGGATGCCCGTCGAGGTGTTCTACGAGACCTTCGAAGCACTCCCCAGCGGAAACGAGCTGGTATTGCACCAGTTCCGCCCCGCCAGCTGAACCGAGGCGGAACAGAACATGGACTTCACCTTTTCCGAAGAACAAGAAACCATTGGCAAAGTTGCCCGCCAGCTCTTCGAAGCGCGTGCCACTCCCGAGCGTCTCACCGAGCTCGAAGCCGGCGAGGTGCGCTTCGACGACGCATTGTGGCGCGAGCTCGCAGCATCTGACCTGCTGGGTATCGCGCTGCCAGAGTCCGTGGGCGGCAGCGGGGGCAGCTTCCTCGATCTGGGAGTCCTGCTTGCAGAGGTCGGCTGGAGCGTGGCACCGGTACCGGTGTACGCGACACTTGCACTTGGAGCCGATACCATTGCACGACACGGTGATTCGGAGCTGCAGCAACGCTATCTGTCCGGGGTCGTCGACGGCAGCGTCATCCTCACAGCTGCGCTAGCTGAACCCGGCAACTCCAACCCAGCACTACCGCGGAGCACCACCGCACGCAAGGACGGCGATGCCTGGCTAGTCGATGGCGCCAAAGAGTTGGTGCCTGCGGCTCAACTGGCACACGCGATCGTCGTGTCCGCCCTCGCCGACGGTGAGCCGGGCCTTTTCGTCGTCGACACGGACGCAGCGGGGGTCGACGTCACACAGGTGGAAACCACCAATGGCGAACCGTACGCCCAGGTGAGCTTCGCCAACGCTTCCGCCCGTCGTCTCGAGGGCGAGGGTGACATTGTGGGGGCGTTGTACACACGAGCTCTGGTGGGCCTGTGTGCAATTCAAGTCGGCGTCACCGAGCGGGCGTTGCGGATCGCCGCGTCCTACACAGCCGAGCGTGAACAATTCGGTCGGCCGATCGGGTCTTTTCAGGCGGTGCAGCAACGTATGGCCGACGCCTTTATCGACACTGAGGCAATTCGGTGGACGACATGGCACGCCGCATGGCTGATCGCCGAGGCCAGACTGGCTGATCGGGAAGCCTCGATTGCGAAGTTCTGGGCAGCTGAGGCCGGCGCCCGTGTCGTCGCCACTGCCCAGCAGGTGCACGGCGGTATGGGAATCGACATCACCTATCCGGTGTCCCGCTACTACCTGTGGGCCAAAGACATCGAGCTCGCGCTCGGATCTGCCTCGCAGCAACTCGCCCGCCTCGGCGCCGCATACTCGGAAGGACCGAAATGACCTCCACCGCCACGCGCACGACGACCTTGGCGTTCGACGCCGTCAACGTAGGTGACGAGATCACGCCGATGGACGTTCCCGTCACCACCACGTTGATCGTCGCCGGTGCCATCGCCTCGCGGGATTACATGCCTGTGCACCACGATCGCGATTTCGCGACCGGACAGGGTTCCCCGGATATCTTCCTCAACATCCTCACCACAAATGGTCTTTGCGTAAAGTTCCTTCACGACTGGGCCGGTCCTGAAGCGATGGTGAAGAAGCTGTCGATCCGTCTGGGGGTACCGGCGTTTCCCAATGACCCGCTGCACTTCACCGGTAGCGTCACCGGCAAGTCGGTGTCGGGTGATGAGGGCCTCGTCGAGGTCACTCTCAAGGGCACCAACAAGCTCGGCGACCATGTCAGCGGTACCGCGGTCCTCAGTCTGCTAGACGGAGTTCAGGCATGAGGGACGGGATCGGCGGTCGGGCAGCGCTGGTCGGCATCGGTCAGACCGAGTTCTCCAAGGAATCCGGCCGAACCGAGATGCAGTTGGCGTGCGAAGCCGTGAAGGCAGCCATCGATGACGCAGGCCTCCGTCCCAGTGACATCGACGGCATGGTGACCTTCACCGTCGATGAGAACGAAGAGATCGAAGTCGCCCGCAACGTCGGCATACAGAACCTCTCGTTCTTCACGCGCGTCCCGCACGGTGGTGGCGCCGCTGCGGGAACAGTCATGCAGGCGGCGATGGCCATTGCCACCGGGGCGGCCGAAGCGGTGGTCTGCTACCGGGCTTTCAACGAACGGTCCGGGTTCCGGTTCGGTGGAGCTGGTCGTCAGCCAGGCGTCACGCCCCTGTGGATGGCGCCCTACGCACCATTCGGGTTCATGACGCCGGCCGCCTGGGTGTCCCTGCACGCGCAGCGCTACATGTCCACCTACGGTGTGACCAACGCCGATTTCGGCAAGATCTCGGTGATCGACCGCAAGCATGCCGCCAATAACCCTGATGCGTGGTTCTACGGGAAGCCGATCACGATCGAGGACCATCAGCAGTCGCGCTGGATCGTCGAGCCGGTAGTACGGCTCCTCGATTGTTGCCAGGAAAGCGACGGCGGGGTCGCAATGGTGATCACCAGTGTCGAAAGGGCTCGCGACCTGCCCAATCCGCCGGCAGTCATCACAGCGGCAGCCCAGGGGGCGGCCTACGACGGCGAGGTGATGACGAGTTATTACCGTGACGACATCACCGGATTGCCGGAGATGGGTGTAGTGGGCAACAAGCTCTGGCGTGATTCAGGGCTCACACCCGATGACATCTCCACCGCATTCCTCTACGACCACTTCACCCCTTTTGTGTTCACGCAACTCGAAGAGTTGGGTTTTTGCGGTCGTGGCGAAGCCAAGGACTTTGTGTCCATCGACGACCTGTCCCTTGGCGGGCGGATGCCGATCAACACCAACGGCGGGCTTCTCGGCGAGGCATACATCCACGGCATGAATGGCATCACCGAAGGCGTACGACAAGTGCGCGGTACGTCCTACAACCAGGTGGACAACGTCGAGCATGTGCTGGTCACGTCCGGTACCGGCGTACCTACCAGTGGGCTCATCCTGGCCCCTCTCGGCTAACCTCTCCCGCATGACACAAGCGACCGCCGCCGACACCCGAGAGGCCATCATCTCGGCGGCGTTCGCCTGCATGCGCACACGTGGGCTGGCCAAGACCACCATCGTCGACATTGCACGGACTGCTGATGTCTCTCGCAGTACGTTCTACGAGTACTTCCGGGACAAGGAGACGGTCGTCAAAGCATGCGCCGAGGCTGCCTCACAGCGCTTCTATCGCAACATGGCGACCGCCATCGATCGATACGGCGGCAGCACGCTGGAGGACAGGCTGGTCCGGGCCGCGGTATTCGTCGCGCAGGCTCGTCGAGTGGTCGAGCCCGAGGTGTACTTCGATCCCGTAGAAGTGAACCTCATGCTCACCAAGAATGCGGCCACACTGCTACAGGAATGCGCCGAGTTTCTTGCGCCTTACGTGGCGGCCGCGCGAATCACTGGCGAGGTGCGTAGGGACCTCCACGTCCCCACCGCGACGGAGTGGTTCGCCCGAATGTTGTTCTCCCTCTTCACCACACCGTCACCCTACTTCGATTCCCAGGACGATGACGCGGTCGCAGAGTTCGTGAAGCAGTACGTAGTCGCGGGTTTCGGCGACCGCAGTCCAAAGCGCCGTTGATCGCTCGCGACGCTGGCTGAACCCTGCGCGCAGACTGATCGGTCTGGCGCTGGTGTGCGGATATGACTATTCTCGATAGTGAATTCCGATGTTCTCACCCATTGGCTAATCCCCGACAGACAAGCGACGGACAGCAAATGCCTGCAAGTTCCTCACCGTTCATCCCCCAGGACGACCAAGCCGCGTCCGGACGTATGGTTCGCGGTCGCGGAACCAAGCACCGGCTCATGGTGCTCGCGGGTGACACATCAGACGCAATAGCCTCGGCCGGGGGACTCATCTTCGACCGCGCAGCCGCGGGATGGGACGTCGACGTCCACGTACCGGACGACGCTTACGACCGCGCGTTCCGCATTCTTGGTGTCAAGCCCTCCAAACTCGGGCATGGCTTCGACGTGACGAGTCAGCCCGACTGCATCCTGATCGCGGGCTCGCTGTACGAGCAGGATCGGTCCGTTCGCCGACTCTTTCAACGGGCAGCCAGGACGGACCGCACCGAGGTTTCTCTGTGGGGCGGCGGTTGGCCGCGCGAACTGGCGCCGGGCATCGGCATCGTCGAACACCGCCTGAGCATTGCTGCGCTGGCCTTCAAAGCAGAGGCCATGAAGGCGGTCGGCCTAGGCTCACGGTGCGCACGAGCTGAGGCTTTTTTCAGCGGCAGCTACCGAGTCGATATCGCTGCGCCGCTCCTCGCACCGGCTTGAAAGCGTGTACATCAGACACGCTTGCGGACGGGGACATTGGACCAGCCGGCGACATTCGACATCGCCACCCGCTTCAATCCGGCACGGTCGACGTCATAGTCGGGCAGGAGGTCCAGTAGGGCATCCAGCGCGATGCGACTCTCCATTCGCGCTAGTGCGGCGCCCAGACAACTGTGCACACCGTATCCGAACGCCAGGTTGAAACCCATCTTGCGTTCGCGGTCGATATCCAGCCGGTCCGGATCCGGAAACATGCGCTCGTCACGTGTCGCCGACGCTGTCAGCAGTAGAACGGCACTGTCCGCGGGAATCGTGATGCCGTGCAACGTCACATCACGAGTGGTGGTGCGGACCTGGTACTGCGACGGGGCCTCGTAGCGCAGGAGTTCCTCGATGGCGGCGGGGATCTTGCTGCGATCTTCACGCAACTTCTGCCACTGGTCGGGAAAGTCTGCGAAGGCCACGATCGCGTTCCCGATCAACTTCGTGACCGTCTCGGCACCGGCCCCGCCGAGCAGCGTCGCAAACCCAGCGATGTCGACGTCGGTCAGTTTGTCGACCTGCCCGTCACGCTCGATCTCCGTCTCGATCAGTCTGCTGATCATGTCGTCGGCCGGCTTCTCGCGACGCTGCTGAATGAGCTTGTAGTAGTAGACACCCGTATTCATCGAAGCCTCGAACCCCTCACGGGGAACGGCGATTTCACCGGGACGGCGTTCGAGCAGCAGATCCAGCCAGAGACGGATCTGATGGCGGTCCTCTTTAGGGACCCCCAACATCGTGGTGATCACCTCGTTCGGGAAGAGCGCAGAAAAGTCCGCTACGACATCGAACGACGTCGGGTTGATCGCCTCAATGCGCTCGTAGATCTTCTCGCGCACCATGTCTTCGAGCGACGCGATCGCGCGGGGCGTGAAGACGCTGCTGACCAGTTTGCGCATCTTCTGATGCTCGGGCGGATCCATTGAGATGATCACCTTGGGAGGAGGAATGGCGTCGTCGTGCGCCTTCACCACGTCCAGGGTGGCACCCTTTGCCGAGGAGTATGTGTCGTGGTCCTTGGTGGCGGGCGCGACATCGTCGTACCGGGACAGTGCCCAGAAATCCCATTTGGCGTTGTAGTAGACCGGCTTTTCGTCCCGCAGCCGTCGGAAGGCGGCATAGGCGCCGGTGAAGAATTCCTCCGAGAAGGGGTCGAACTCAACCGGCGCCTGCGCGATCTCCTGCTCGGTACTCACAGAATCGCTCCCGCTTCCTTGTACTTCTCGATCGCCTCCCAGCTGAGTCCGGCATCCATCAGCACCTCCTCTGTGTGCTGGCCGTGCTCCGGCGCACCGGGCGCTACCACCTGTCGTTCGTCGAACTGGACGGGGTTGGTGGGCAACGCGTACGGCGTACCGTTCATCGTCGCCGTCTGTGCCACATAACCGTTCGCGGCAACTGCCGGATCCTCGCAGAGCTCACCGGGCGTCTGGACTGCCGACCACGCCCCGGTCAGGTCGGCCAAGGCCTGTCGCCACTCGGAGAGCGTCCGCTGCGCGAACACGTCGTCGAGAATGGCGATCAGTTCAACACGGTTCTCGTAGCGCGAGACCGGGTCCGCGAACCGCGGATCATCGATCAGTTCCGGAATATCCAAAGCGCGCATCGCTTCCGGATAGAAGCGGTCCAACTGGAGCATCATCAGCTGCACGTAGCGGCCGTCTTTCGTGCGGTACGTACCGACCAGCGGATTCGGCGCATCGGCGTGTCCGTATTTCGGAATTGCGCTTCCGCCGTGAATTTGGCTGACAGCAACATCGGGGCTGAGATTCCATGCGGCTAGGCCGAGCAACGACACGTCGACCACCGACCCTTGGCCGGTTGTGGCTTTCTTGTACAACGCCGCGGCGATGCCACCGGCGATCGTCATGCCGCCGAGAAGGTCGCCGAAAGCCGGGCGTGATCGGACCAGCTCATCGCGCTCCTCGGTGAGAACCGTCGCAATTCCCCCCCGCGCCCAGTAGGAGACACCGTCGTAGCCAGCCTTGTCCGCGTCAGGCCCTTTCGGGCCGTGACCCGATCCGCGGACGTAGACGACACTTGGGTTCACGGCCCGGATGTCGTCGACATCGATGCCCATCTTCTTTCGCCGATGCGGCAGATAACTCGTGAGAAACACGTCGCAGCTTTTCGCGAGCTCTCGAACCACCTCCTGACCGCCCGGTGTGCTCAGGTCGACGCCGATCGATTTCTTGCCGCGATTGGGGATTTCGATCATGTAGTTGACCGAATCGCCGCCGGCATCCACGATGCCCATGGTGACCAGCCCACGCTGCGGATCGCCGCCGTCGCGTGGTTCGACCTTGATGACTTCTGCTCCCCATTCCGCGAGCACAGCCCCGGCCGAGGGCACGAATGTCCAGGCGGCGACTTCAAGCACGCGCACTCCGCTAAGCACGTTATCTGTGGAAATGAGGTCCTCCAATAGATCGATGATGATCGTGCGTGCTCTTCGAGAGCACGCCACTTACGGTCTCGTCGACAGCCGGCCAGGCAGCGCCGGATCCCCTTCCTCCCAGAAGCGACGCCATGACTCCATGCGCTGCGGCATGGCCGCGCGCAATTCCACATCCGCGGGCCAGCGGATGAAATCGGGACCTGGTCGTTCGGTCACGTCGACCGAGTACCACGGATACTCACGGCGTCGCACGAAATACCATCTGCCGTTGCGGCGCTCATAGACATCGTCGTATCTCATGGTGATGACAAACCAACCCGTGCCGTCCTCGTGTTCGGCGCGACAGTACACGGAACCGGTGGCATGGCCGGCGTCGATCACATCGAATTGGTGTCCGCCGATGAGGTGAATGCTTCGATAGAACCGCCTGAGCACCTTGTCGTACCAGCGCCTGAGTGCGTCCCTACCGCGGCCTTCCGACCCCGCCTCGACATCGTCGACGAAGAGACCAACCAGCCCGTCGACGTCTCTGGCGTCCAGCGCCATCGCATACCGGCTGGGCAACTGACTCAGCTCCAGCGCTGCTTCCACGCGGCCCATCCGATCGGTCAGAGCCCGACTTGCGGCAGCGTCCACGCGAACAGTGTAAACGGCACTGGCACGATTCGAGAACCATGGTTCTCGCATTCGGTAGAGTCGGTACCCATGCCGTTTCCCACAATCACACCCACCGTCCCTGCGCTGGTGAGGTCGTGCGCCGCCCGGTTCGGCGATAAGCCATTCCTGGTCGCCTGCGGCGATGAACTGACCTACGCCGACCTGGACCGGCGCTCCACCGATTTGGCGGTGACTCTGCTGTCGGCGGGCGTGGGTAAGGGTGACCACGTCGGGATTCTGATGCCGAACAGCATCGAGTGGGCGGTGGCCTGGTTCGCGGTGACGCGCATCGGAGCGGTCGCGGTGCCGCTGAACACCTTCTACAAGGCTTCGGAGTTGGCGTGGACGACTCGGCATGCCGACCTTCGTGTGATCCTCGCTTGGTCGAAGTTCCGCAATCAGGATTTCGTCGGCCTCCTCGAGGAGGCGCTGCCCGGTCTGGCCGAGCAGAACAACACGGAGCAGATCTTTCTGAGGTCGGCGCCTTACCTGCGGACCATCACGATATGGGGAGACTGCGATCGCCCGTGGTGCGCGTCGATGAGCGACGGGCGGTCGACGGCGATCGACACAGACTTTCTCGTGGGTGTCGAATCCTGTGTAACCCCGGCCGACGATGCGCTGATCATCTACACCTCGGGCAGCACCGGCAATCCCAAGGCGCCGGTGCACAGTCAGGGTGCCGTGATCCGGCACACCTACAATCTCACCACGCACTACGGCGTCACGGGCGACACGGTGATGTTCACGGCCATGCCGTTCTTCTGGGTCGGTGGTCTCATCACCGGCCTGCTCGCGGTCGTCCACCATGGCGCCACACTGATCACCCAGCCTGCATTCGGTGCTGCCGAAGCGCTCGAGCTCATCGAGAGGCATCGCGCCACGATCACGCTCGGTTGGCCGCAGCAGGGCAAGACTCTGGCTGAACATCCCGACTTCGGCCGACGAGACTTGAGCTCCGTGCAGCGCACCAGCATGCCCGCGATGGTCGCCGAGGACCGTCGGCCCCGAGGCCCGAACGCGTTGGGCATGACAGAACTCTGCGGTAATCACATCGGAGTCGATCCCTACCCCGAGCAACCTGCGGAGCGTTCCCAGACCGGCGGCTTCTCGATCGAGGGCCTCGAACACGTGCTTGTCGATCCAGACACCGGAAAGCAGGTTCCTGATGGCAGCCCCGGCGAAATCTGGGCACGCGGATACTCGCTGATGCAACGCCTGTACAAGCGTGAGCGCGAGGACGTCTTCACTTCCGAGGGCTACTACCGCACCGGCGACTGCGGCGTGCGCAGCGACGACGGCTGGATCACGTTCACGGGGCGGCTCGGCGATCTCATCAAGACCAGTGGTGGCACCAACGTCACGCCCTCTGAAGTCGAACTCGCGCTGACCAATTGCGACGGCGTCTTGGAGGCTTACGTCGTCGGCGTCGATGACGGAGACAACGGCACGGTGGTCGCGGCCGCGGTGGTCCCGCGCGGCGACGCCGCTGTCGACGGCGAGGAATTGCGCGCGCGGGTTCGATCCCAACTCTCGGCATACAAGGTACCCAAGTTCATTTGGGTCACCCCAAAGCACGAACTCCCCTTCACCGCGACGGGTAAAGTCAAAATGTCCGACCTGGCGGTTCAGCTGAGCGAGGTGCTTGCGAGGCGCTAACCCCGCGCTGAGTGGTCGTCTGGCAGGTTGGTGGTCATCAAGGTCAGAGGGATGCCGAACATTGGTTCCAGCTTGATCTCGGTCAGCTGGAACCCATCCCCCTCATGGTCCTGGCGGAAGTCCGGCTTGGCACCGTACCGCGCAGCGATGTGTTCGGCGGCGTTGCAGTCGGCGAACCGCACGATGACGGAGAACAACCCGTCTCCACAACGCGCCAGGAAGTCGGCGGCGGTCCCGGGCTCCGTTGGCGCCGCGGGAGTCGGTGCTATGAGCTCGAACCCGCGATCCCAGTCGAGCCGTACCTGCAGCCCGAGATGTTCGAGTTCGAATGCCTGAAACTCAAAGCCCAGCGCTGCCAGGTATTCCGTCGCGGAATCCAGACGTTGCAGGCCGACAGCGAAGACGACGTGATGCAGCAGCGGCAGTGGATGGGTCATTGCCATGACGCTACGGATCACGATGTCGGTAATTCTCATTTTGCGGAAACAGCTGTTTTCATTGGGTTAGATTGACGAAGCAAATCGCTTGGCATCGCTGCGGAGAGGCACGCCATGGCACTGGAGCAGTTCCGTCTCGAAAATCAGGTCGCCATCGTGACAGGCGCCGGCCGCGGCGTCGGTGAGGGGATCGCCAAGGTCCTCGCCGAAGCAGGCGCGACCGTGATCGGAACAGCGCGTACGACATCCGAGGTGGATCAGACCATCGCTGACATCAAGGCGGCCGGTGGTAGCGGTCTAGCACTCACCGCGGATGCGCTCGTGCGGGAAGACAGCGAACGCGTGATCCGCACCGCCGTCGACCAGTTCGGCCGGATCGACATACTGATCAACAACGTCGGATTCGCCACCTATGGAGCGTTTTTGAGCCTCTCCGAGGACAATTTACGCAGCACGTTCGACTACTGCGTGACGTCGGCTTTCACCATGAGTCAACTCGCGGTGCCGCATATGTTGGACGTGGGACGCGGCTCCATCGTGAACATCTCCTCGGGTGCGGGCCGCTTCGGCATTCGGGGACTACTGCCCTATTGCGTGGCCAAAGGCGGCCTCGAAGCACTCACCCGCGCCATGGCGCAAGAGCTCGCCCCAAAGATTCGGGTCAATGCAATCGCCCTCGGTGCGTTCATGACCATGGGATTGCAATCCAGCTTCGACTTGATGCCCGGCTCCGAGGATCAATTGAAAGCCCGCACACCGCTGCACCGCATCGGCGATGTCGCCGACCTCGGTCGCCTCGCCCTGTATCTGTCCACGGCGGACTGCTATGCGACCAGCTCTGTTTTCGTGGTGGATGGTGGTCTGCAAGGCCCGAACTCCGAACTTCCCCTCCCCGACCTGTGACCGACTATGGAGCCGTGCCGATGAGCGACAAACCGTTACGTATCGCTGTCATTTCCACTGGGTGGATCAGCAGCGTGTCGATCCGCGCGATCGTGCGCCGACCGCATCTCGAACTCGTCGGCGTGTGGGTGCACAGCGCCGAGAAGGTCGGGCGGGATGCGGGTGAGATCGTCGGCATAGGCCCGATCGGTGTCACGACGACCGGCGACCTCGACGACATCGTTGCATTGAAGCCCGACTGCGTCCTTTACGGCGCCGCCAGTGCGGAGATGGACTCTGCCGCGGTACGCGATTATGTGCGGCTGCTCAATGGTGGCCTCAATGTCGTGACGACGAACACTCCCGGAATGATGTTTCCCGACAGGTGGATCCCCGATCTCGCCGCTCAGGTACGCGCTGCCGCCGAGGCGGGAGGCGTCACCATCTACACCTCCGGTATCGAGCCCGGCTTCGCCGGCGACCAGTTCGCCGTGCTGCTGACAACGTTGTCGAATACGATCCGAACCATCCGCGCGCAGGAGATCTTCGATTATTCGGCATATCCGAACCGTGACCTCATGGTCACCGCGATGGGCTTCGGCCAACCGCTCGACTTCACTCCGCTACTCGAGCTCGAAGGTGCCCAACAGTTCGCTTGGGGCCCGCCCATCGGGCTGGTCGCCAAAGCCATTGGTGTCGAACTTGACGGATTCAGCGAGAAGTACGAGCGGGTACTTACCCCCCGTGACCTGAATGTGGCATGCGGCCTCATACCGGAGGGGACGGTCGGCGCCGTGCGCGCCGAAACCACCGGACTGGTCGACGGTCATCCGGTCATCACCGTCGAGCACATCAACCGCATGGCTGCCGATCTGGCGCCCGAGTGGGCGACCGCACCCAATGGCACCTACCGCCTGATCATCGAGGGCCAGCCTCACATGCAGTGCGATCTGAGGTTGGGCACCGAAGACACCGCGGAGTCAGCCAACGCCAACGCGATGGAAGCGACGGCAATGCGGGTCGTGAACGCCATTCCCTACGTGGTGGCCGCCGCTCCGGGGATCGCGACCTCCTTGGACCTACCCATCACCGCGCCTCGCGGTGCGCTCGAACTGAGCTGACCGGGCCGCCCAGTTCGCACGGCTAGACGGTGAACATCGGGCCCCGCGGTGCGCCCCGAACCTCGTTGCCGCCGTCGACGGCGAAACTCTGCCCGGTCATCCAACTCGATTCAGGACCCGCCAGATAGCGGATGGCCGGGGCGATGTCATCCGAGACCCCGAGTCGTCCCAAAGGAACTCGCTCAAGGAAGCTGCTCGTGAGCTCCTCGAGGTGGATGTAGCCCTGGGTTGTGGCCGCCTCGGTCAAACCGGGCCGCACGGCGTTCACGCGAATGCCCTTCCCGCCGAGCTCTGAGGCCGCCACCTTGATCAGCATCTCCAGTGCCGCCTTTCCCGCCGAGTAATGGCCCAGTCCCTCCATCGGGATTTTCGCAGATGTCGACGAGACGAACACGATCGAGCCGCCGTCCGTCATCAACGGGGCGCTGTAACGCAAGGCCAGGAAGTTGGACCGCAGATTGCCCATGACGTGGTCTGTGAACGTCACCAGGTCCTGTTGGACCAGCGGGCCGGTTCCCCCGGTGGCCACCGTGCCGACGACGATGTCGAGCCTGCCGGCGACGTCGAAGGCCATCTGGGCGGTGTCCTTGACTGTCTGCTCATCTTCGGGATTCCCCTTGTGCAAGTGGATTTCGGCATAAGGCGCGTACTCCAGGATGCGGTCCCGCGTGGCGTCGAGCCTTTTCGACGAGCGACCCAACAAGAACAGCCTGGCGCCGTCGGCAGCGAGCAGGCGTGCGCTCGCCTGTGCGATTCCCGCCGACGCTCCGAGGATGAAGGCGGTTTTGCCGTCCAATATGCCCATGATTCCTCGTCTCTCCACTGCAGCGCGGTATAACTCGGGCCGACGCTACCAGCGCCCGGAAATAGACGTTCTCTATTCGCGCAATAGTTGCTCTCGACCAAAAACGAGTGCGGTAACGTACCGGTGTGACCGACGTGACCGGCCGAGTCGCGCTCATCACCGGTGCCGCACGCGGTCAAGGCCGCGCCCACGCGGACCGACTGAGTGCCGATGGCTACGATCTGATCCTGGCCGATATCGCGACGCCGTTACCCCTTTGCGTCCCTTACGATTCAGCGACGTCCGAGGAACTGGACGAGACCGCTGAACTGGTGCGAGCCAACGGTCGACACGCCGTCTGCGCCATCGTCGACACCCGTGACCACGCAAGTCTGTGCGCCGCAGTCGACGACGCCGTGACCGAGCTCGGTCGACTGGACGTGATCGTCGCCAATGCGGGCATCTGTGTCCCCGCACCATGGGACCAAGTCACCCCGAGCGATTTCCAGGACGTCGTCGACATCAATCTGGTCGGCACGTGGAACACCGTGATGTCGGGGGCCAAGCACATCATCGCCGGCGGCCGCGGCGGTTCGATAATTATCATCGGATCGGCCGCCGGAATCACGATGGAGCCGTTCATGATCGCGTATACGGCCAGCAAGCACGCCATCGTTGGCCTTGCTCGCGCGTTCGCCGCGGAGCTCGGAAGGCACCGGATCAGGGTGAACAGCCTTCACCCCGGATCCGTCGCCACGCCGATGGGAACCGGGAGAATGCTTGAGGCGATGGCAGAGGCAGCAGCCTCGAACTCAATGCTGCGCAATGGCTTCAGCAAGCGATTCATGCCGGACGCTGTCACCATGCCCGAGGATGTTGCCAGCGCAGTCGCGTGGCTGGCGTCCGATGAATCCAGATACGTCACCGCGGCGGCGATCTCCGTGGACGTGGGCGCGACTCAGGGCTAGCAAGAGCCCGGAATCACGGTTGTGTCGATTCCCCTGCCGTCCGTTCCTCGTGGATACGGACCAACTCACGGAAGCCGACACGTGGATACAGCGGAACCGGTTGGACCCCCCACTCATCCTCGGCTGTCTGTTGCCCTGCCGCTTCGGGCCGGCCCCCGAAAGGCGGCCCGCTCAACGGGTATGGCTGTTCGCATGCCAGAGAGTCGTCGGAGTATCTGACCTTCATCAGCTCACTACAGATTTCGGTCAATGACAACGTCGGCCATCCGTACCACAGCGCCAGCGCGGGCACCGTCAATGCACCTTCGATCACCAGCCCGAACAGGCAGACGAAGAGACCTCGCTTGAGCCAGGTGTGCATCCGCGAGAACGGAGCAGTCGTCCCCAGGGGAAGCTCTTTCGGCGACGCATCGACAGGGGCGTTCGGATCGCTCACGGCATCTGCTTTCTCACGTATCGGCGACGACGGCCAGGCTCAGTCGGTGAAAATCTCACGGTTCACTGTGTGCAGGTACGGGATGGCGAGGAATGGGGTGATGTAGAAGATGTTGTACAGCCACCACCCGAATACGGGGAATGCGGTGCCCGCATACCTGACATCGGCGTACATCGTCATGTTGAGGATGTATCCCAGCCACGCGATGACCCCGAACCAGCAGGTGACCACCATCCACTGGTGTCCCCAGCGCTTCATCTGCAGGAACCCGATCGCCGCAGCGATGCGCATCGGGAAGACGACGACGATGCACACAATGATCCACGCCTTCTCACCAGGTGCTCCGGCGCCGCCGATCCACAGCTCGTTGTAGTGCCAGAAGTACCCCCCATCCATGAGATTCCCCCACGCGGTGAATATCGTCCGCGTCACAAGAGCATGGTTGGCGAAGACGTCGAGCCCCCATCCGATGCTGTTGATGGCAGCGTCGAGAATGATGACGTAGCCGATGAGGGTGACCATCAGCGGCCGGACCGACAAGCCGGCACGCGCGGCACGCCGGAACAGCATCACGCCCCTGCAGAAGATCGGCAGTCCGATGGGACCCAAGACGAGAGTGCCCATCAGTACGGTGCCCACGATCAACCAGCGATCGGCCTGGCGCTGAGCGCGTTTACTCTCCTCGTGATGCTCGTCGAGGCTGACCGTTGAATTCCGAGAACGCGGCGTCGGCGTGTCCACAGCGTTCACCAACCCTTCGCGATGTACATCTGCACCTGGATGAGGAACATCGCGATGAGCGCCGCGTAGATGACGACCTGAAAGACGATGAGCGCGCGGCGTCGGCGCCTGTCCTGTTCGTTCATCTCTTCCCCACATAGGACGATGTCGGGTCGCATTCGCCCATGGGGCGACCAAAAGCGTTGTCTCGCACGGTCAGAAGGTCCCGATATTGCCAAGGAGCCAGTACCAGAATCCGACGATACCGATCATTGCGCCCCATGCGAATGCCAATCGGACGAGCTCACTCCACATTGATGCTCCTCGCATTCGGCTCTCTCGGTGCCCGGCCTGTGCCTTAACTCGACATAGTGAGAATCCATATTCTCAATGCATAATGTCAAATGTATCCAATTTGTCAACCCAATGGCTGGGCACGGAGTGCAGCACTCACCGTCGCGGGCGGTCTTTCAATTCCGCTACCAGGTGTTCTGCCGCCACCTTCTGAGTTTCCGCTTGCCGCAACGCCGCTCGTTCTCCGTCACGAGCACGTATGAACGCAATCGTCTCGAGAACTCCGGCTCTCGTTGCCTCTACCGCAGCTGGAGACACGGTGCTCATGTCCTCGACCTCGACCAACACCCGCACGCGACGCAAGATTCTGTTCATCCGCGCCGACACGGCGACTTCGGTGATGGCGTCCACATAACGTCCGACTGCGCGCCACGCGTCTTCGCTCGACTGCGCGGATTCCAATTGGTCGCTTATCGTGAGGAGCGTGGTGTCGAGCTCCTTCGTCAGGCGCTCTGCCGCGCGCCGCGCGACATGGGCGTAGATGAGGCCGAAGACTTCCGTGTTCTCTGTAACCGATTCCGGATCGACAGGAAGGACCCGTGCGCCGCGATGTAGCTCGGTCTCGACGCGACCTTCGCCCTCGAGAATCGCGATCGCTTCGCGTACAGGTATGCGGCTGACACCCAACCGCAGGGCCATCCCTTCCTGATTGATGCGCTCTCCGGCGGCCAGACGGCCGGAGATGATCTCGTTTCGCAGGTAAGCGGCGACCTCTTCTCCACTGCTGCGTCGTTGAAGCCGCACGCCACCCCTCCCCCGTCATCGATCAGACGTCTTGTTCCTGCATCTGGTCGCACGGCCCAGTGTGCCTGGAACCTATTCGCGCCTAGGGGCATTGCGGCCCGCTCGCGATTCGATCACCCAACGCTACATTCGACCATTTAGAGAACTTTGATTCTCATATGCGAGAATCGCTGTAGCATAGACCAGCTAGTCAACGTCTCGGACGGAAATCAGACGGAGGAGGCCGACCGATCAGCGCCGCCACGTCGCGCACGTATGTCTTTGCCGTCGAATTCCGGATCCCACAGTCCAACCGCATCGGCCCGGTCCTGGAACGCCACCAGGAGAGCCTCATCGACATGGGCGCGCGCTACGCGTTCGTCTACGACTCGATCGTGGAGCCAGGGAAGGTACTAGTGGTCATCGGAATCCGAACCGAGCAACCATTGCTGAACCTGCTGCGCTCACCGTACTTCTTCGAATGGTTCGACGCCGTCGGTGTGGACGAATTCCCCGCCGTTTTCGCGGGTGAGACTGTGGAGCGGTTCGACATCGGCGATCCGCCTCGCCCCGGTAGTGACCTCGTGGTCGCCGCTGTGACGCCGGTCGGGGACGTCGAGGAGTTCATGGCCTGGGTGCGCAAGTCGCTCGATGACTTCGGCCGAGCGGGTATCCGGCGCACACTCGTGTATCGAGCCTTCGAGAACCCGCGCGAGGTGATGTTCCTTCAACAGCTCGAGGACGAGGAGTCGGCGCTGCTATGGGCCCAGCGTTCCGATGCCGCCTCGAAATGGCTGGAGTCAGCTGGAGTCGGCGCCTACCCTCCGGTGTTCATCGGGCGATTCGTGACCGCCCTCCGGTTCGTCGAGCCGAGCAGGCGGGGCCGGTACTGATGTACGTCTGCCTCTGCCTCGGCGTCACGAATGAAACTGTCTCCGAAGCTGTGGCTGCAGGTGCGACGTCGACACAGCAGGTTGCGCAAGCCTGCGGGGCGGGCTCTGAATGCGGCAGGTGCCGCCGCACAGTTCGGTTGATCATCGAGGCAGGCACGTACATCCCCACAGAAGGACGACCAGGTAAAGGAAGCAGAGTATGAGCGATCGCCACTCCAACATAGCCGGAACTCGGATGCTGATCGTGGGAGCGTCGTCGGGTATTGGACACGCCTTGGCGCTGGCTGCACAGTCGCGAGGCGCGAAAGTCGCTTTAGCCGCTCGACGCATCGATCTCCTGAGCCGACTCGCAGACGAGCTGGACGGCTCTGCCCACGAGCTGGACGTATCTGATCCTCGCGCAATCGAGGACGTCGTGGACAAGGTGGGGGCCACCTTTGGGCAACTGGACGCCATTGTGTTCACCAGCGCGGCAGTGCCTTTCGCCCTGATCGAGGAGACCGACTACACGACGTGGTTGCACGCCTACTCGGTGAATGCCATCGGGGCATCGCACGTCCTGCGCACGGCCCTGCCGTACCTCTCCGACAACTCGGTCACGGTGGTGGCTTCCAGCCACGATGTCGGCCGCCCGCGAGTCGGCGTGGCCGCCTATCACGCGAGCAAGGCCGCGCTGGATGAAATCTTGAGGTCCTGGCGCGCCGAACACCCCGGTCTTGCCTTGATCCGCGTCAGTGTCGGACCGACCGAGGGAACCGAGATCCTGCGCGGTGCCGACCGTGACCTGTTGGCCGACCTCTACCGCGCATGGGCACGCCAAGGCCAGATCCCGGCCGAGATGTCCGCGCTGGATGACGTGGCCAACGCGATGTTGTCGTTGATCGCCGTGGCTCGCGCCAACTCGTCGGTCATCACAGAGATCGTGCATCTAGCGCCCAGAGCATCGAAGTAGGAGCAACGAGAATGGACCTCGGGCTCTACCCCGGATTTTTCGTGGAATGTTGACTGTGGGGGTGTGTAGATAAGCGAAAGTGCCTGTCCTGCAAGGAATAATTGGA